>CAWGFI010000014.1:0-304102 GCA_963821845.1 uncultured delta proteobacterium | reverse complement strand
TGTTTTTGTACCTACTTGGTTAGATTATCGTCTTGTAAAAGGGTCCCTGGTGAAGTTTGTAATCGGTTCCAGAATCATTTCAGTAACGTTTTCACGGCGAACACGCAAGACACTTTTTTCATTCTTTTTCTCGTTCCCCGCGAGTTCGGCAAAAAGATCCTTATGTTGCGCGCAATTCGGGTTGGTCGCCGCCGCCGAATAAAAAGCGCTATCCAGCTCTTCCAATTGAGCCGCGAAAGTGAGAATGCTTCCAAAATTTTCCAGTGGCATTAAAAAAGCTCCCGTAAAGCGTAGCCGCGACTTAAGCGGCCACGGCTACGCCATTTATTCTCGCGTTTAGAACCAGCGCTGAATAACTACCTTGTTGTCGGTATAGAACTGGAAGATCTCCCGACCGTGACCTTTTACGTCGCCAAACAGGGAGTCGCCGGCGCCGCCAAAGGGGAAGAAGCTCATGGGGGCCGCGATACCGATGTTAACACCAACCATGCTGGGTTTGACACGATACTTGAATTCGCGAACCGCGGGACCGCTGCTGGTGTAGATGCAAGCGGCGTTGGCGAAACCGCGTGAATTGACCAGCTTGATGGCTTCGTCGAGGTCTTTCACGTGAACCAGGCTCACCACGGGTCCGAATATTTCTTCCCGGGCGATCTTCATTTCCGTCGTTACGTTATCGAACATGGTAGGTCCGACAAAAAAGCCGTTCTCTAAGCCTTCCACTTTTATATCACGTCCGTCAAGAATAAGATCGGCGCCTTCCTGGATACCGTGTTCGATATAGCCGAGCACGCGTTTTCTGTGCGCTTCGCTGACCACCGGACCCATCTGTGTTTTTTCATCCAATCCGTCGCCAACCCGCAAGGCGGCCGCGGCGGCGGAGAATTTTTCCTTCAGCGGACCGGCCGCGTCGCCAACCGCCACCAGAATGGAGCCGGAAAGGCATCGCTGGCCCGAACAGCCGTAAAAGGAGGTGATCAATGAGGGAAGTCCCGCGTCCAGATCGGCGTCGGGCATAACCACCACGCAGTTTTTCGCGCCGCCCAGGGACTGCACGCGTTTACCGGTGGCGCCGCATCGTTCGTAGATGTATTTGGCCGTGGGAGTGGAGCCCACGAACGAGATGCCTTCGATGTCGGGATGATCCAGCATGGCGTTGACCACGTCCCTGGACCCGTGAACCATGTTCACGACGCCTTCGGGAAGTCCCGCGTCTTCGATGACTTCGAAGATCCTGGTCTGGGTCATGGGCACCTGTTCGGAAGGTTTCACAATAAAGGTGTTTCCGGAAACAATGGCGTAGGGCATGAACCACCAGGGAACCATGGCCGGGAAGTTAAAGGGCACGATGGCGCCGAATACGCCGATGGGCTGCGGTTCTGCGTAGCAGTCGATACCCTTGGCGATGTCTTCCAGGCAATAGCCGGTCATCATCGTGGTCACGCCGGTGGCGTGTTCGCAGTTTTCGATCATTCGCCGGACTTCACCGCGAGACTCGTCAATGGCCTTGCCTTGTTCCCGCACCAGCGTCCGGGCGATATCCTCGAAATTTTCTTCCAGCAGGTCCTTGATACGGAACAGGTAACGCGCTCTGGACAATGGCGGTGTGCTTCTCCAATCCCAGAAAGCGTCTTTCGCGGCCTTGACGGCCTTGTCGACGTCCTCTTTCGTGCCGTAGGGAACCTGGGCGATCTTCTCGCCAGTGGCCGGGCACCACACGTCGCCGTAGGTAGAAGTATTGGATTGCACCCATTCTCCGTTGATGTAGTTTTTAATCATCTGACCGGACATACATTTCCCTCCTGTAGGAATTTCTCATGCTGTAATTCAGACGCGACTAAAGCGCGTCGTAATACAGATGAATGATTTCTTCTTTGGTGGCTTTGCGCGGGTTGTTGCCGGGGCTTCCGCTGGCAATCGCGTCTTCGGCCATTTTGGACACGAGGCGATCGAGTTTCTCCTGGGAAACTCCGAGATTGGACAGGGTCGGTATTTCAAGAAGCTCTATCAGATCCTGGACGGCCTCGGCTCCGGTGAGCGCGGCTTCCATGTCGGTGAGACCCTCGATCTGCAGACCCATCGCTTCCGCGATATCGGCGTATCGAGCCGGCGCGCCTATAAGCGAGAACCTCATGACTACACCCAACAGGGCGGCGTTGGATACACCGTGAGGAACATGAAAATTCGCTCCGATAGGTCGGGACATGCCGTGAACCAGCGCGACCGAGGAGTTGGAAAACGCGATACCCGCCTGGAGCGCTCCCAGGAGCGTCTGTGACCTGGCTTCAACGTTATCCGGGTTGGCCCAAGCCTGAGGGAGATATTCGCTGAGAAGACTGATCGCGGAAAGCGCCATGACATCGCTCATGGGTTGAGCCTTTACCGAAACATAGGCTTCAATAGCGTGGGTAAGGGCGTCCAATCCGGTTCCCGCGGTTATGCCGCGCGGCATCTTCAGGGTGAGGAGCGGATCCACCAGCGCTACGGCGGGCATTACAAACGGGCTACCGATAAGCATTTTCACGTCGCGGTTGGTGTCGGTAATGATGGTGAATATGGTGGCTTCACTGCCGGTGCCGGCGGTGGTGGGCACGGCTATGAGAGGAATGCCGGGGTTCTGGATCTTCCCGAGGCCCATATAATCTTCGATTTTCCCGGGGTTAGTAGCCATGGCGCAAATGGCCTTGGCGGCGTCGATGGGGCTGCCTCCGCCGCACGCGACCACGATGTTGCAGCTTTCTTTCTTTATCAGGTCGAGCCCCGCGCTCACGTGATCCAAGGTGGGCTCGCTGTTGACGCCATCAAATACCACCGTATCCACACCGGCGTTTTTTAACGAATTGATAACCGGATCGATCGCTCCCGCGGAAAAGAGCATGGAATCCGTTACCACCATAGCCTTGCTTGCGCCGAGGCGTTTTGATTCGGCTCCTGCCTCGTCCGCCGCATTCAGACCGAATTGTATTGTTGCCGGAACTCGAAAAGGTCGCGCGTTGATCATGAGTCTTCCTCCTATGGCGCCTCTATTTCGCCGCTCGCGAGCGGGGGTTCTAAAAGCCTGTCTTCCATATCTTTCTGGGCCTGGAGTTCTTCCAAGCCTTGCTCCACTTGACAAACATGCTCGTACATAGCGTCAGCGGCGGCCTTGCCGTCTCCGGCGCTAATGGCCGCATAAATTTTCTTGTGAGCTTCAAAGACTTGCCGGGAGAAATTCAAGTCCGGCTTGAGGCGATACTTGATATCCACCAGAAGGCTGTTCACAAAGTCGAGTATTAATATGAGGACGGGGTTATCACCGGCTTCGGCGAGCGTCACATGGAAGTCGATCTCGTCTTTTCCGCCGGTAATGTCTTCACCGCGTCCGATCGCCTCTTCCAGGGCGTTGTTCAACCGTTCGAGCTTCTGCCGCCCCTTCTGGCCGAGACGCTCCGCGGCGAGACGAGCCAGGTACGGTTCGAATATTCTTCTGGCTTCGGAAAGATCGTGGATGGAGACATTCTGAAAATGGAGAAAATTGGCGATGGAGTTGCGCGCGGTTTCAATTTCAATTTCCATGACAATGGGACCGCCGCCCGCGCCTTTGCGGATCTGGATAAAGCCCATGCTTTCCAGGGCTCGCAATGCTTCGCGCAGAGTATGCTTGCTGACGCCGAATTGTGTCAGCAGCTCGCTTTCGGGAGGAAGTTGGTCGCCGGCCTGAAGCCTGCCGTCCAGGATCGCTTCTCGCATCTGGCGGACTATGTACAACGAGATTTTATCTCGCGGAACTGTTTTAAACATATTTTTATCTGGTTTTCTACTGGTAAGTATGTTTTCTTTGTATACAGGAGTCATAGTCTTTGTCAATGGATAAATTGTAATAATAGAAATATATGGCTATTTATTTCGAGCCCCGCGATCGACACGCGAAAATGCAAGTACAGCCGGGGCCTCGTAAGCCATGAAAAGTAGTCTTATCAATATGTTAAGACCACGCCGCCGTCATAGAGAAGATCGCCGCCGACCAAATATTTGGAGTAGCGTGAAAAGCCGAAGATAAAGACATTGGCCACGTCGGCGGGCGACATCATTTCCTTGACGCGAGAAGCGCCCATCATGACATTCTGGACCACTTCCTCCTCCGTGATCCCGCGCTGTTGAGCCTGAGCCGGTATTTGCCGGAGCGCGAGAACCGTTTTGACAAATCCCGTGCTTACGGAAAACGCCCTGATTTTTCCCGCGCCTTCGGCCGCGATGGACTGAGTCAAACCGCGAAGTCCGAACTTGGTCATGTTGTAAACCGGCTTATTGAGCGTGCAGATATGGGCGTGAATGGAGGCCATCGCCCCGATCACCCCACGCCCGTCGGGGCTTTTTTTCATGTGGGGAATAACCAGTTGGGACAGGTAGAAAGGGGCCCTCAGCATGATGTTCATCATCAGATCATACCGTTCCATGGGAAACTTCTCGATGGGGTCGATGTGCTGAATGCCCGCTATGTTGGCAAGATACTTGATGGTTCCGGCCTTCGCCGCGACGTCGATCGCTTCCGCCACCTGTTGGTCGTCGGTCAGGTCGGTTTTGACGAATCTCATGGTTCCGCCC
This sequence comes from uncultured delta proteobacterium, assembly GCA_963821845.1. GTDB lineage: Bacteria > Desulfobacterota > Desulfarculia > JACQYL01 > CAWGVV01 > CAWGFI01. The sequence goes on along the minus strand of CAWGFI010000014.1, from coordinate 299,518 downwards.
AGATCACGGACCATTGCAACGGTTTCGGCTCCGCGCTCCTCATCGATATCCAGTCCGACGACGCCTATGTTGTTTGCCGCGGCGGCCAGGGCGACCGCCCGACCGATGCCGGCGCCGGCGCCGGTGATGATGCAAAGGTTCTTTTCATTAAAATCGGGATCATGCATAACGAGCAGATCCTCTTTTCTGATTTCCGGTTCCATAATATCCATAAATGCGCCTCCAGCAACTTACGTTTCCGTTTGATGATAGGGGGTTACTATTTTGAGGACCTGAGTCCTCACCGGATCACTTTTTTTCCGGGCGGGGGGGAATGACCGTAGCCTCGCCATCGATCACCGTGACGCCGTCCTGGTTCACGCAGGTCGTGCGCAAGGTCACCCGTTTTTTTTCCACGCTGATGTTTATGACCTCGACCCGGGCGGTAACCGTGTCTCCAATACGCGCCGGAGCCAGAAAATTGAGTTGTTGCCCCACGTATATCGTGCCCGGACCCGGCAGGCGCATCCCCAGGAGCGTGGAAATAAACCCGGCCGCCAGCATGCCGTGAGCCACCCTGGTTTTAAAAATGCTGTTCTTGGCGTATTCCTGATTCACGTGAACGGGGTTGAGGTCGCCGGTGATCCCGGCGTACAGGTAAATATCGGATTCGCTTATCGTTTTTGAGAACTCAGCGGAATCTCCCACCTTCAGACGATCGATCGGTGTTCCCAACATGGCTGTCTCCTCGCTGTATGAAACTTGAGTGTCTCGTTTTTGGCGGTTATAGAAAAACTTGCGCGAAGTGTCAAAAGACAAGTTTTACATAATTAAACGCGTTTTTAATAAAAAGAAAGGAAACTTTTCGATCATCAAAGCTTCCGGTGTTGGACAAAGATCCGTAAAATATCTTAAAATGCCGTTTGATTCACGACATAGGCTCGGGAGGAAATGATGGAAGCGGGGATTGCGCGGCTTGTCGCATTTTTAGGGGGCTTAACGATACTGCTCATCGCCGAGATCAGAAGGCCTTACCGCGCGCCTACGGTTTCGAAAACCGGACGGTGGCTGATAAATCTGGGGATGACCGTCCTTAATAATGCCCTTCTGGCTCTGGCGGCGGTTCTTATCATCGCTCCGGTCCTGAACCTGACGCAAGAAAAAAACATCGGCGTTCTTAACCTGGACATACTGGATCTCCCGTATTGGGCCAAGGTCTTGATAGGGGTTTTATTTTTAGACTTCATGCTCTACCTGTGGCATCTCCTGACCCACATGCTGCCTTTTCTCTGGAGATTTCACCGGGCGCACCATTCCGACATCAATATGGACGTTTCCACCGCGACCCGTTTTCATGTGGGAGAGCTGTTTATCTCCCTGGTCGTCACCGCCTGGCATACGCTGTTCCTCGGCCTTGATGTGTTCACGCTGGTTATCTTTCAATCACTGGTGATTCTGGCTACTCAATTCCACCATTCCAGTGTCCGGGTCCCCGAACGATTCGAAAAATATTTTTATGCGCTTTTTACCCCTCCCTCCATGCACAGAATCCACCACTCGGTCAAAATCCGGGAACGGAACACCAACTACGGCATTATTTTATCGATATGGGACCGGATATTCGGAACGCTGGTAACCGATGTCGAGCAGGAGTCCATAGTCATCGGCATCGGCGACTACAATGGCCGCCCCGAAAAGCTGACCTTTGGGTCGCTTTTGGTCATGCCCTTCACCAAGCCGGTAAAATAACCAAACTTTATATTTTAATATCTTGCAAGTGAATGCCTTACGATTACTTGTTAAAGTTATTTGAAGCTTGATCGCAAGCCATGAGAACCATATCATGGCCGGATCAAATCATGGATACGGAGATTTACATGGAATATACACAGGGAAGCATGGGAAGGATTTTCTTGGCGCGGCTGGAAGAAGGCGAGGAATTGTATCCCCGCATCGAGGAGTTGGCGAGCAGAGAGAATATCAAGGCGGGATTGGTCCTGTGCCTTGGCGGGTTGAGGTCCGCCAACGTGGTGACCGGACCGGAAGATCCGGACGGCCCCGTTGTGGCGCACGTGGAATCATTCAAGGACGCGAGGGAATATGTGGGAGTCGGGACCATCTTCTGGACCGAAACAGGTCCGTCTCTTCATCTGCACGCCGGAATAGGCCGGGGAAAACAGGCCCTGGTAGGCTGCCCGCGAGAAGGCGCCACGGTTTTCCTGGTCAACGAGGTCACCATTATTGAAATCACGGGTATCGAGAGCGGCAGGGTCTTGGACCCTTCGACCGGATTTCATCTGCTCAAGCTATTCGGAGCGCCCTCGGTTATTTAGATTATCGATACCAAAGATAGGCGGGACGCGGAAAGTGTAAACCATTCCGGCAATAACCATTTTGGGCAGAGCTCAACCGCCGAAAGCGGCAAGAATAAATTCAATGCGGGCGCCCTGGGACACTTCAACGGAATCATAGTCCCGAGGGTGCACGAACCGTCCGTTCAATTCGGTGACCAAATCCTTGTGCCCTTCACCGAACAATGTAATGAGGTCTGAAAGTCTGCTTCCCGGAGGGACTTTCTCCTCAAACCCATTCACGATTATCACGATCTGATTTTCCATTCCGTTTTTTTATCAAAAAGATGCAGGGGAGTAAAACGCTTGCAAGAGGCCCGGCCTCTTGGCGGTTGGCCTATTGATTGTCATTTCGAGGCGGCGAGAAATCTCATCGGGAAGCGCGGTGGAAGAAATTCCCGCGCGATGTTTTTACGCTCGCGTGAAAACCTTTTTCATTCTTCGCTGGCCCAGGACGGTGTCCGTCATGAAAACGCCGATCGCGGTCCAGATACAGATGAAGGTGATAAGATGGATAACGGTAAATTTTTCCCGGTACAGGAAGACGGCCAGCATAAAATGGACACTGGGGGCAATGTATTGAAATATTCCCACTGTCGCGTATTGCAGCCGGCGGGCGCCGCTGGTGAACCAGACCAGGGGCAGGGCGGTTATGACTCCGGCGAGCGCCAACAGTACGGTGGTGCCCATATTGATCGTCCCGAAAGCGCCGGTTCCCTGAACACCCACATAGATGAGATACGCCGCGCAAAAGGGAAAAAGAATCATCGTCTCGACAAAAAGGCCGTTTACCGATTCAATTTTAACCGTTTTGCGCAGAAGTCCATAAAAACTGAAAGAGATCCCCAGCACCAATGATATCCAGGGCGTTTTCTCATAGAAAAGACTCATGTTCAACGTGCCCGCGGCCGCCAAGATAACGGCCATCAGTTGAGCGCGTCGGAGTTTCTCCTTCAGGAAGATCACGCCCAAGGCCACATTGAACAGCGGGGTCATGAAATATCCAAGGCTTGTCTGTAAAACCTGGCCGGAAACAATGGCGTAGATAAATAAGAGCCAATTGATTCCGATGAGCATCGAACTCCCGATCAGGGTGTAAAGGACTTTTTTTTGGGATACGGCGGCTATCAGCGCGTGCCAGTCATGCTTTACCGCAATAAGCAGCGCCGTGAACGGTATGGACCATACGATGCGGTGAGCCAGAACCTGAAGGGGCGGCACGTTGGCCGTGGCTTTAAAATAGAGGGGAAACAGCCCCCAAATGGTAAACGCGCCCAGCGCGTAGAAAACTCCGATCCGTGTTTCATGCTGTTCCGACAATTGGTCTCACCATGTGCCGTTTCAGAAGTCGTTGGATCGGCGATGTTAGATCTTTTTTCTTCATCGGTCATGCAAAAAATGAAAGCTCCCGAGCGACCGGGCCCGGGAGCTTTATTCTTTAAATCCGAAATTTTTATGTCGGACAGCCGTTCATTTTTGCTGGGCCACGTTTACCGGGCCCCTTTTTCGCCTCCAAACCGCCATTCCCATCAATCCCATTCCTAAGAGGGCTATGGTCGCCGGTTCCGGCGTCACCGCCTCGGGAGGGGTAGGGGATGGAGGGTTTTTGCATATCAGACTGTATGCTCTCGGTTTAATTGAGTGATTCCCTTTCAGAATGAGCTCGGCGCCGGAACCCTGCGCTTGTTTAAAAATCGATTCGTCTCTAAACGCATAGTCGGAAGGTCCGGAAAAATTATTGGGCACGGGGTTTGATTGGTATTTATAACAAATTTTCCCGCTATTTTCACTCTCACTTCCGTTGCAGTCAGTGTTAGTGATGCTCGACGCCTCGGCGTTTGAGAACCACAGCATCATTGATAAAAAGCCAATTAAAAAAAGTATGGGCAATTTTAGATTCGCGTTCATGATAAGCCCCTCTCTCTGCTTGAAATCCATTTTCGTTGTTTGATATTTTAATTAGCACGTTGTGTGCCAGATGTAAATATCATTTCATAACAATAAGTTAGCTATTATTGATTTTAAAAAGATAAATTTTTGTAAATTTGGTCGACATATTCCGGTCGATTTTATTCCGTTCATGCCCTCCCATGGAAAGAAAAATGGAATGTAGGCGCCGGCGTAAAGAGCCGTCGGGTCGCTCGGGGGACACCCGCGCCGTCTCCAAATCACACTCCGGCTCCTTCAAGATCGCGGAGGGCTCGAAAAAACGAGCGTTCGAATCGATCGCGGCGAAATATCGGCAACCCCGCCACAGCGGCGCTTTTCCCGCATGCGGAAGGAACGTTTCCAGGACCCCTATGGATAAATATCGTGCGATTCTAGCAAAACTATATATAATTGTAAAAGAAATTTACGAACTTGACCCTTAACAGCGCCCGAGGTCATTATTTTCGACCCTGAGCATGCGAAGATTGGGCGCTATCGATAAATACGCTATCGTTCACGAACGCTTCAAACGCATCTTGTTGTCGATTGTCTCAAAAACAGGTATTTGGTAAAGAGCCTCGATGGCGTTTGATTTTGAGAGTTCGTCTCTGAAAACGCTACGATGAACCTATCTTGGCTCATAAATTACATGCAATTTCCATGCTGGATAGAGGATATTACATTTTCCGGTTTTTGTAATATCGACTCAAGCCGCGGCAGAGGAAGGAGAATGAGAGCATGGCTCTGGATCTGGAGTCTATCGGTAAGACGATAGGGCCGAAAATCAAGGAATACACCTGGAAGGATGTGGTCTTGTACGCCCTCGGCGTGGGGGCGGGGTTTGACGAACTGGAATACGTCTATGAAAACGGCTTGAAGGTTATTCCCAGCTTCTCCGTCGCGAGCGTATTCCTTTTTTTCGCCGACGTGGGGATGGCCTCCAAGGCGAATCCTTACGGCATACTGCACGCCGGGCAGGATATCGTTCTCCACGGACCGATGCCCACTTCGGGCCGACTCGTTACCAAAGGGAAAATAACCCACATCTACGACAAGGGAAAACAAAAGGGCGCCTTGGTGGTCGCGGAAGCCGTGACCGCTCTGGAGGGGGGCGAAAAACTCTTTTCTTCCACGCTCAATGTCTTTTGCCGCAGAGACGGAGGGTTTGGCGGCGAACCGGGGCCGTCGGATATCGTGACCATGCCGGATCGGCCGCCGGATTTCGAGGAGTCGCAAACGCCTTCGGAAAACCAGCCGCTGCTGTATCGTCTTTCCGGCGATCTCTTCCCGCTCCACATCGATCCGAAATTCGCGCGAGCGGCTGGTTTCGAAAAACCGGTCATGCATGGTCTCTGCACGCACGGGTATGCCTGCCGGGCCGTGATCAAGGATTTGTTTCCGGGACGTCCCGAAAAAATGAGACGTTTTCGCGTGAGATTCTCCAAGACCCTTTACCCCGGCGTTCCCATAACCACCCAGATATGGAAAATTTCGGATCATGAAGGTCGCTTCCGAACGCTGAACGCCAAGGACGGCTCGGTTGTGCTTGATGGGGGAATCGTGGAATGGGAGAACGAATGATGACGCCCGTCGCAACCATAAACGCGGCGGCGCCAAGAACCCGTCATTCGAGATAAGGAAATGGTCTTTTTGAAACGATCGCGAAAAGGTATTCGCGCCACATTCATCTTCGGCGTCATGTTTCTCGCCGTGGGGGTGGCGCTCTTTTTTCTTTTGGGTTCATCGGAGGAGAAAAGCGTGGGCGCGGAAGGAAACAAGCAGACCGTCATGCGGATGTATGACGAATATCGGGAGGATTTTCCGGGCATAGCGGAAATCAGCGCGCAAGACGCCCTGCGTATGGCCGGCGACGAGAAGGTTTTGTTTATCGATGTGCGCGACAAGGAAGAACAAGAAGTTTCCATGCTGCCCGACGCCATTCCGTACCAGGAATTCCTGAAAAACATAGACAAGTATAAAGATCGCACGCTGATCGGTTATTGCACCATCAGCTATCGAAGCGGCAAGTTCGCTCAGGAGCTGAGCAAGAACGGAATAAAAATGTTCAATCTGAAAGGCGGCATGCTGGCGTGGATCCATGAAGGCGGGAAAGTGTATGACCGGCAAGGCGAAACCCATCGGGTCCATGTGTACGGTTCCAAATGGAATCTCCTGCCGCCCGGCTATGAAGCGGTATGGTAAAAACCGCCGATCAGGCGTTTTGGGGTGGTAAAGGGGCATCCATCGTCGGCGATCTTTACTATCCGTATAGTTTAAAAAGGCTCATTTACGTTCGATTGGATTAATTACGCGGAGGAAGAGAGCGGTAATGGAATTCGGCTGCCAGCCAAAGAGACGTTTTTAGCGTCGACATTGTTTACGATAAACGGGAGTCGCTTGCGCCGGAGGCTTCTGTGTGTCTTATAACCGGCTGATAAAGCGGCGATATCTGATCAAGGCACATATTATGCTTTACCACGGCCGTACATGATATTTTAATAAAGACATTCTCCGAGCGTCAAAACCGACGCGGATCGTTATATACTGTTACCTTACCCACACACCCCCCTACGTTAAGACGGATGATCGACTCATGATCGTCCGTCTTTTTTTATTTTCCCGAAGCCGCCCAATCTCATCAAACCCGCCCTCTGTTCCATCAAGCGCCGGTCGTCATGGTATTCTCACGATCATAATATAATTGAACATCATGTACAGGACATCTATAGAGGGGATGAACACATTCAGGGACGGTTTGCCCTTTGGGCGGAAAAGAATCGGCTGCAAGATGGCGAATACTGAACCACGATCGATACAAATCAACGATGACGAGACGCTCGACGCGATTATGAACGCGGCGCTCCGGTTGATACAGAAAAAGCGCGGATACCGGTTTTCCATGGACGCGGTCCTTTTGGCGCGATCGGTCATAACCAAAAAGGACGATCGGGTCGTCGATCTGGGCGCCGGGTGTGGAATAATCCCGCTGATTCTTGCGTCGCAGGGCGACTGCGGCCCCATCACGGGTGTGGAGATACAACATGATCTGGCCGATCTGGCAGCCCGCAATGTTCAACTGAACGAGAAGACCGAACGAATACACATCGTCGAACTGGACATCAGGGAGGTAAAAAACCGGTTCGGCGCGGAATCTTTTGACGTCGCCGTTTCCAACCCTCCCTTTGGGAAATCCGGCGGAGGAAGAGTCAACCCCAATCCGCAGAGAGCCATCGCCCGGCATGAAGTGCTCCTGAACCTGGAAGAGCTGATCGAAGCGGCCTTTTATCTGTTAAAAAAAGGGGGAAGGTTCCACCTGATCTATCCGGTTCCGCAACTTGCCCGATTGCTCTTTCTCCTGAAAAAAACCGGATTGGAACCCAAAACCTTGCGCATGGTCCACACGAGCCGGGAAACAGCGGCCCAACTGGTCATTATCGAGTGCTTGAAGGGAGGAGGGGAGGAGCTGAAAATACCGCAGCCACTTTACCTTTATGAGCTAAGCGGTGAATACACCGAAGAAACTTCCCGCATGTACACGCTTTGAAGCGCCGAGTATCGTTTATTTGGACATCTTTTGCAGGAGAAGCGTGAGCGTATCCTTCAGTTCGGAATCTTGCAGGTTATTGATCCTTTCGCCGATGATCGAGAGGTTTTCCCTGTCCAGGGGGGGAAGGCCGGCGGGTTTCGAAGGGCGTGAAGTCGGAGCGCCGGACGAACGCGTTTCCTTTTCGTGTTGGGGACGAAAGAAGATGTCGCTTACCAGGGTCGCGCCGCAGGCCTTGTTTACGGCTTCAACGATTTTCGGCTTCAGGAACTGAAGCTCCTGCATCCACACCGGTGAGTTGACGCCCACCGTCAAGACGCCGGAAATGGTGATACTCTCGGGATTGGCGCGCAGAGCCACTTCCTTTCCGACTGCTTCACGCCATTTTTTCCAGATCGGCTGGTACTTGCTCAGATCCCGCTGTTCGCTGCGCAGGATTGACGCGATGCTTTCCGGTTGGCTGGCCGGACGTGTTTTTTTTCTACGTGGCATACCTATCGATCCGTCGGAACGTACTATGCGTTCCGAGAGTTGGCGATTTCTTCCTTCATGCAAAAGATGACCGGATCATTATATTTTTATTGAAGAAGCGGTTGCAAGAATATAGTGGGTATGACAGTCCGTGGTTTTGACAAAATATTGTCACCTACGATACCATGCTTTAAAGTTATGAAACCGAGGGACGCTCTATCTTGAGAACTATCGATGAAAAAAACGATTACCGCGTAGCGCGAGAGAATATGGTCGTCAGTCAGATCCGGGCTCGCGGAATCAAAAATCCGGCCCTTCTGGAAGCGATGCGAGCCGTACCCCGCCATGTGTTTGTCGAAGAAGCCCTGCAGAGCCAGGCCTATAGCGACCACCCGTTACCCATAGGAGAGAAGCAGACCATATCGCAGCCTTACATGGTGGCATTGATGACCGAGGCGCTGGAACCGAAGTCCGGTGACATCATTCTGGAAGTGGGGACCGGGTGCGGTTATCAGACCGCCATCCTGGCGGAAATAGCCGCCAGGGTCTATTCCATTGAAAGAATAGCCTCACTGGTGTCCAAAGCGAGAAAGACCCTGGAAAGGCTCGGTTATCTGAATGTCCTGATCAAAGTGGGCGACGGAACGATGGGCTGGAAGGAATACGCTCCCTTTGACGGCATCATCGTTACGGCGGGCGCTCCCGAAGCGCCGCAGGCATTGATGGAACAGCTCAAGGATGGCGGCAGACTTGTGGTCCCGGTGGGAGACCGATACTCGCAGGATCTTATAAGAATCGATCGTATCGGCGATTTTTTCCGCAAATCCAACCTGGGAGGGTGCCGATTCGTGGACCTTATAGGAGAACAAGGATGGAACGAATGAGGCCTATCCGAATAGGGATAGTGGGCGCCGGTTCCTGTTCCGAGGAGGTTTCCAAGGCCGCGTACGCCGTGGGCAAGGCGGTGGCGGAGCGTGAGGCGGTTCTGGTGTGCGGCGGTCTGGGCGGCGTCATGGAAGCGGCGGCCATGGGCGCCTACGAAGCCGGCGGTGTAACGATAGGCATACTGCCGGGTGAAAACGAAGCCGACGCGAATCCGTACATCACCCTGCCCATGCCCACGGGTCTGGGGCCTGCTCGAAACGTGCTGCTGGTGCGAGCCGCCCATGTGGCCATAGCGATATCCGGCGGGTATGGCACGTTATCGGAAATAGCGTTGGCGCTAAAAATGGGGAAGAGGGTTGTCGGCCTCCATACCTGGAAAAATATTCCCGGAATTGAGCACGTATCAAGCCCGGAAGAGGCCGTCGATACCGCTTTTGCGCTGCTGAGCGGACGGTGAGCCCTCAACAGACTTACCTCGGGTTTTTATCGGCTGTGGCCCGGCAGCGTGAGGGTTTGGCAGGAGCCATCCGCGCATGATCGTTCGGTGACGGACGTTTTGTGCCCCTTGTCCCCGCCGCTCACGTTTATGCTCACCCTGCTGAGCACACGTTCCAGATTCTCCCCCTTGCAGTGAGGGCAGGTCACGTTGACCGTGTCATCGCTTTTAACCGCCAGCAGTTCAAATACTTCATTGCATTGCGCGCACTTGAATTCATATATGGGCATTGTATGTCTCCTGATTTTTAATAGGTAAGACGACCATCACAAAGTTTTGGTTTAAGCATGGTGAGGTATTTTACCCAAGTAACCGTCAATAAATATCTTTTATCGTTCTTAGAAAACGGCGGCTAGCCGGTCGCCCGCTTTCCGCAGTCGAATACTCAAGATACGAGCTATGCCCCGCAGAAGTTTGACGCCCACCGTGGGGTAGCGTTCGATAAGCTTTTCGAACTCTTCGGTATGGAGGATGAGCGTCTCGGAGTCCTCGAGCGCAACCACCGTCGCGGAACGCGGCTTTCCATCGATAATGGAGAGTTCGCCCACGAACGATCCCTTGGCGAGCAGCGCCAGAATCACCTGTTTACCGGCAAAGTCGGTTTCTTTTTTTATCTCCATCTTGCCGGAACATATAAAACAGATGAAATTGCCCGGTTCCCCCTCCTTGAATAAAACTTCCCCGGCCGCATACTTTTTCAGTTTCAGGTAGGGGACGAACTGCTCTACTTCTTCCTTGTTCAAGAAGTGAAAAATATCCACGTCATCGATGATATCCAGAATGGCGTGGCGGATCATATCCATAAGGCGTCCCTGTACTATTTAGGAGGCCGAAGCCTTTTCATTGTCCTGCGATCGGATTTTGTCCAGTTTGTTTTTCATCCGCACCACAAGGTCTTCGTAGGAGTCCTCGCTTATTATTTTATTGAACTGATCTCGATACGTACTAACCAGACTGACGCCTTCTATATCGACGTCATACACGCGCCATGCGCCGCCATCGAGTTTCAGCTTGTAGATAATGGGGAGGTCGGCCTTTTGCGATGATTTGATGACCGTATGCACGGCCGCGTAATTATCGCGAATATCCTCGTCGCCGTAAATGACCGTTTGATCGGTATAATCTTCAATCTTCCCGATGTATGATTCCTGCACCAGTTCGGAGAATATTTTCACGAAACTTTTCTTCTCAGCCGCGCTCCGTTTGCGCCAGTGAAGGCCCAGCGAACGCTTAGCCATTTCCGCGAAATCAAACCTGACGCTGATGATCTCGGATATTTCCTGTTTGAGCTGTTCCCGTTTTTCAGGGGGCTTTAAATCGGGGTCCCGCAGGAGCTTTACAATGGCTTCGATCGATTCCCGAAGCTGTTCCAGGGGCTCATGGTTGGGCTCCGCCCCCAAGCTGACGGCCGCCCACAACAGGAGGGAAAGCGCGCAATAAGGAATGGCTTTTAGTATTCGTTTCATGAATAACTTCAACCGATGGATGCGATTCGCTGGAGAATCATCGAGCCGATCGGGAAATATACCCCTTCGGCTCTCCTGGTTATGCGCGGTTTCGAACGGCGCCCGAAGTAGGCGCGTCAATAGCCGTTCTCGGCGCCGTAGGCGGTTCTATACCTTCCCGAATATATATTTGCTGATGAGTTCTTCGATATCGATGGCGGACTCGGTGTCAATAATTTCAGCGTTGGGCTTCAAGTATTTGTCCGATCCCCCAGGGTTGATTTTTATATACTTGTCGCCGATGATCCCTTGCGTGCGGATGGAAGCCACCGTGTCGTCGGGAATCATTACATCTTTTTTAATGGACATGACCACGATCGCCTCGTAATCGACCAGCTTTACCTGAGAAACCTTACCGACCGGCACTCCGGCGATTTCAATGCTCGCGCCCGCCTTCAGACCGGATACGGAACTGAAACGCGCCTTTAACGGATAATCATCCGATCCGAAAAGAGGGATGTTGCCAAGGCGCACCGAAATATAGGCGAAACAGAGAAATCCTATAATCAGAAAAATTCCTACCGCTGTTTCAATGGTAAACTTTCTCATGTCCTACTCCAACATTTCTGCTTCACTAGAATAAATCTTACCCATGGTGCTTTCCAGAAAAGCCCTGATAATGGGGTTTTCAGATCGTTGCAGTTCTTCGGGGGGAAGAAATTCCTGAATATACCCGTCATGAAGCACCGCAATATAATCCGCGAGTTTGAAAACCTTGGGAACATCATGACTAACGATGACCGCCGTGTAACCGAGTTTTCGCTGTGTGCTGTAGAAAAGACGATAAATTTCTTCAGTCTTCGCCGGGTCCAGACCGGTCGTTGGTTCATCGAACAAAACGATTTTAGGGCTCAACTGGATCGCTCGCGCCAGCCCGACCCGCTTACGCATGCCGCCGCTGATTTGCGCCGGAAATTTCTCCTGGCTGCCGCCCAAATCGACGACGGCCAGCGTCTCGTTGACCTGCCGGGCTATTTCCTCTTCCGGAAGATTCGTTCGTTCGCGAAGCGGCAACGCGACATTTTCGAAAATATTGAGCGAGTCGAAAAGCGCGGCGCTTTGGAATAATACGCCGAAAAGGCTCCGTATTTTTTCCAGATCCTTCTTTTTCATTTTGGTGATGTCGTGGCCCTCGATGATCACCTGACCTTGATCCGGCCTGATGAGTCCGAGAATTTCCTTCAGAATTACGCTCTTTCCCTGGCCGCTTTCACCGACTATGACCGTGGTTTTCCCTTCGAAGATGTCCAGATTGACCTTTTTGTGCACGATCTGCTTGCCGAAGCTTTTTCGGATGTCGATCAGTCTGATAATTGGGTTTTCGCTCATATCAGAATAGCCGTAAGCAGATAATCAAAGACCAGGATCGCGACCGAAGAGAGCACGACGGCGTTTGTCGTAGCCCTGCTGACTCCCTCCGCGCCGAACCCGCCGGCCCTGTCCAGGTGAACATAAAAACCGCGCGCGGAACATATCCAAACGATGAGCAGTCCGAAAACGAACGGCTTAAGAACTCCCATGAAGATATCGTCATTGGTCACATTTGCTTCCATGCTACTTAAAAAAGCGCCCGAGTTCACACCAAGCATCAGAACTCCGACCACATAACCGCCCAAGATTCCAACGACGTTGAAAATGAAGTTGAGCGCCGGAAGCGAAATGAGCGAAGCGACAAATTTCGGCGCGATGAGGTAACGGTAGGGATCAATGGCCATGCATTCCAGAGCGTCGACCTGTTCGGAAATGCGCATGATACCGATTTCAGCGCAGATCGCCGAACCCGCCCGGCCGGTAACCATGAGCGCCGAGAGCACCGGCCCCAGTTCCCTGATAAGCGACAGAGCGACCGCGCTGCCGAGCAGTCCTACCGATCCGAACTGGCGCAAGGTGTAATACCCCTGCAACGCCAGGACGGCGCCGGTGAACGCGCCGGTAAAGGCGATAACAAAAATCGACTGGGCGCCTATGGAATTGATCTGCTTGAGAATGGGGAAGAGCTTGTATGGGGGACGGAATATGCCGATGATCGAGAGAACGAGGAACACGCCCATTCTGCCGAGCAAATTAACGTAATAAAGTGTAAGCTCACCCAGCTTATTGATTAATCCGAGCATACAGCGCACCTGCTATATCCCTGTGAATCCGAGGCCAAGGCCGCCCAAACGGAGGTGTCGGAAAAAAACTTTACGCATCCACCCATAAGGCGGCGCGGTCCTCGCCTGAACCGCACGACAACATTCATCTGGTTTCTATAGTGTAAATGGCCGCAATAGTCAATGGTATAACAATGATTTTGCGTAGTTAGCTCATAAAGCGCTTAAACTTGGCTTTGATTCGAACGGCGCGCCCGGTAAACGGCATTGATACGGACGGAACATTCGGAGCGACAGGAATTTACGAGCCTTGCGGGGCTTCAATCCGCCGCATGACCCCGAAGACGTCCCATCGGCTATTTCGGGCGCTCGGCTTTCGATTTATCGATATGATCTTTTATCCCGCCGCTGATGTCCGTAACGCGATCCATCGCTTCTTCCAGATCGAAGGGCAGAAACGCGCCGTCATGAACAATGAGTTCTCCGTCGACAAACACGGTTCGGACATCCGAACCCTTAACGGCGTATACCAGATGCGAATAATGGTCATAGAGCGGAACGAGATGCGGTTTGCGCATATCCAGAATAATGATGTCCGCCTGTTTCCCCGGCTCCAGGGAACCGATTCGGGCGTCCCACCCCAGCGTTTTCGCTCCCTCGATCGTGCTCATCCGCACCACGTCCCGGGCGGGAAGAACGGCGCCATCAAGGCGATGCAATTTCTGCAGCTTGGTGGCCACATCCATTTCCTGAAACATGTCCTGATCGTTGTTGCTGGCGCAGCCGTCGGTCCCCAGTGAAACCGTCACCCCCCGTTTGAGAAGGTCGGGGACCGGAGGGGCGCCGGAGGCGAGTTTCATCTCGCTTTCGGGCGCGTGACTCACTTTCATGCCCGTGCGCGCCATCACGTCCATGTCTTCCTCATCGAGCCAGACGCAATGCACGCCGACCGTTTGAGGATCGAGGATATCCAGCGAATGGAGCCGCTCCACCGGCGTCACGCCGTGTTCCCGCCGGCTTTGTTCCACTTCCGATCTGGTTTCCGACAGATGGATAAAGAAAAGCGTTTCCAGTTCACGCGAAACCCGTTTGCCCGCGACAAGGGTTTCGTCAGAACAGGTATAGGGCGAGTGGCAAAAAAGCGCCGGCTTTATGCGGCCGTTTCGCCCCTGCCAGGTTTGAATGAATGATTGCGCCGTTTTGATATTTTCCGCCGGGTTGGGCGCGCCGGGAGCGGGGAAATCGATCACCCCCTGAGCCAGAACGGCGCGCAGCCTCGATTTTTCGACCGCCTTGGCCACCGTGTCTTCATGGAAATAACCGTCCGCGAAACAGGTAACGCCGGACAGCGCCAGTTCGGCCGTCGACAATAACGATCCCCAATAGACGGAGTCGGGGTCCATGAAGTGGGCTTCCGCGGGAAAAATATACTCCCTCAGCCATCGGTCCAACGGCAGGTCGTCGGCCAACCCTCGAAGCAGGGACATGGGGAGATGGGTATGAGTGTTGACTAGCCCCGGCATGGCCAGCCCCCGGGGAAAAGAAAAGGTTTGCTCCGCGCTCACATGATGGTATTGATTTGCCGGGCCCACATCGGTTATTTTTCCGTCTTGAATCAGGATGGCCCCATCGTGGACAATGGTATCCGTACCGTCGATGGTCAGGATGGTTCGAGCTTCGATCTTGATATCGCGGCGCATGACTTTTTATCCATCCTGAAAACGCTTTTATTTGAAAATATCAACAAGTTATGATACATTAAAATGGCGCTGGAAGCTACTGGTACCATGTTCTCGGCGTCATTACAAGGAAAACAGACGCGGCTTTCATGCTCGCTTTCGGCTTCATGGAAGTTTTATGCTCTACGACGTTATTGTGATCGGCACGGGGCCTTCGGGATCGGTTTCCTCGACGATGTTGGCCGAGGCGGGATTCAAGGCGCTGGCCCTGGAAAAGGGAGTCCATCCGCGAACCAAACCCTGTGGAGGATGCATATCCAAACGAATCGATCGCTATTTTGACATCCATTCCCTGGGGGTTATCGAACGCGTTATCAACGGAGTGACCTTTACCTACCGCGCCCGGGAAGAGTATAGTTACACTTCTCCCCGCGCCGTGGCCTACATGGTCGATAGAATGCGGCTCGATCAGATGTTGTGCGAACGGGCGCGTTCGGCCGGGGTCGAAGTCAGGGAAGGGAGCCAGGTCAAGGAGATACGTCGAGAAGACGGCGTTCTGCGGGTCAAGACGGGTTCGGAAGAATTTGAAGGGCGGATGGTCATAGGCGCGGACGGCGTTTACGGAATTACCAGGAGCCTGGTCGCGTCGCGTTCCAAATATCGCAAATACGTGGCGGTGGAACAGCGAATAGATGACAGCGCTTTTATTCAGCGGCTGCAGAACAAGGTCCTCATCGACGTGGGCAGGGTCGCTAAGGGGTATGGATGGATTTTCCCGCACAGCGACTATCTATCCGCCGGGATCGCCAGAATAAAGAGCCCGGGAAATCCGCTGAAAAGCTCGCTCACCCAGTTCCTGCGCCAAGTCGATATGAAGGGGGGCGCTTCGCTGACCCACGCGCACCCCATACATAGTTTCATCGGCCGCGACCAGCGATTGGTCCATGACAACATCGTCCTGGTGGGAGAAGCGGGAGGCCTGACCGATCCTTTTCTCGGCGAGGGCATCTTTCAGGCGATCAGAAGCGGCCAGATCGCGGCCCGCTGTATCTCGGATTTCCTGCTGGGGGCGCAAGACGCGCTGGCGGAATATGAGCGGCGGATCGCGCGCGAGTTTTACCAGGAGTTCAGGCGAGCGGCGCAGCTTTCCTTCCTCGCATTCATTTGCCCGAGCTATTTTTATCATAAGCTCGTGCTTAAGCCTCGCGGCATAGAAATGCTCTTCTCCATTTTACGTGGAGAAGGTAACTACAATCGAATGTTCTGGATGGCTATCAAATGGTTGGGACTCAGAATCGTACCTCCGCCCTTAAGACAAGAGTTGCGTTAACCATTGTCCTCTTGAGCGTCCTCGTGTGCGGCTCCGCGGGCATGGTGCTCTATGGAGAAAACGGATTCTTCCATCTTCTGCGGATGGAAAAGGAACAGCAGGGCTTGTTGGAAGTAAGGGACGAATGGAGGGAAAAGAATCGTGTTCTTTACGGACAGATTCAACTCCTGAGAAGCGACCTGGGATACATAGAAAAAAGCGCCCGCCAAGAACTCGGCCTTGTCAGGGACGGCGAATTAGTTTATATCTTTGAGCCTGTTGAATAAGCCTTTGACCGGGCGAATCTAAAAATATCGGAATTCCCTCCATGAAAGACGAAACCCCTCACGACAAGCGCGCTCAGGGTTCGCAGGCCAGTCCGGAAGACTATCTACGTCTGGCGCAAGGGCATATGCGGAACGGTCAGTACGACGAGGCCATCGCCATTTTAAAGCTCGGACTCAACGCCTTCCCCAATCACGGCGGCATGCTTTACGATCTGAGCCTGGCCCTCGAAAGTTCCGGCCGTCTGAGTGAAGCGGTTACTCAGCTTGAACAATCGGTGAGCGATCTCTCCGATAAGCTGAATTCATTCAAGTTACTGGCGAGCATTTACAAAAGTCAGGGCAGGCAGGATGAAGCTGTCGCGGTTTACCGAGTTTTCTTGTCTCATGAAAAGCTTCAGGAGTTGTTCTCACAGCGGAAAACTTCCGCGGAAGAGCCGGTGGAGGAATTGGCGGTCCTAACGGAAGAGCTTGATGAACAACAAGAGCCGCCGAGCGAGCCGAAAAGTGGCGCATTGGAAAAAAAGAAATACGCGCTCAACAAAATCATCAAATTGCGACAATCAATAGAACATCGTTAAGTTACTTAGAAAAAGGAGTCATGCAGTGTATTCGACCTCAGATTTTCGAAAAGGGCTGAAAATAGAATTCGATGGAAAGCCCTTTGTCATTGTGGAATTTCTTCATGTAAAGCCGGGGAAGGGCGGGGCCTTCGTGCGCACCAAAATGAAAAACCTGGCTTCCGGTCAAGTCCTTGAAAAAACGTTCCGCGCCGGTGAAAAAGTGGACAAGCCGGACCTCGATGAACGCGATATGCAATACCTGTATCGTGAAGGCGAAAATTTCTGCATGATGGACAACGAGACCTACGAACAGACTTTCCTGAGCGAAGATCAAATGGGCGACGGCAAGGATTATCTGAAAGAGAATACCAACATCAAGGTGTTGCTTTTCAAGCAAGCCCCCATCGCCATCGAACTTCCCAACTTTGTGGAGTTGGCGATCGCCGAAACCGAACCCGGTGTGCGAGGCGATACCGCGAGCGGCGGCTCCAAACCCGCCAAACTGGAAACAGGCGCTATCGTTCAGGTACCGTTTTTTCTGAATGAAGGCGATGTCGTGAAGGTCGATACGCGAACCGGAGAATACATAGAGCGGGTCACGGGCTAAGAACCCGGTTTGACGCGGTTCAGGATCTATAGGGGAAAATGTCGCGGTAAGCCGGCAGTACACCGAATCCGTGAGCCAGAATAATCGCTCGGTCGATCGCCGTTCTCATGGCCGATTCGGCGGTGACGCACAAGCCGTTCAGGTCACACTCCTTATCTCCCGCGGAAAATACGAAAATCGTGTCCCCGTCGAACGTCGTGTGGACGGGGGCCGTCGATTTCGCCAGGCCGTTGTGGCAAATTCGCGCGACCTTTGACGCGGCTTCCCGGTCCAGTCGCGCGTTGGTGGCGATGACACCGATGGTGGTGTTGCTGACCGCGAAGGCCTCCCGCTTTCTCCCTTCCCGAAAGAGCTTGACCGTGTCCGCGAATTCCACGCTCTCCGGAGTCAGTCGCGCGCCGGCGATGATGCGCGATCCGCCCCGATCGAGAATATCCCCAAAGGCGTTGACCACCGCCAGAGCGCCCACCACGATACCACCGGGCAAGGTTTCGCTCCAACTGCCCAATCCGCCCTTCATGGCGTTTTTGACACCAAAGAATTTACCCACCGTGGCGCCGGTTCCCGCGCCCACGCTTCCCTCGGGCAGATCGCGGTCCGTGGCGTTTTCGCAGGCTTCATACCCCATTCTCCAATCCGGCCGGACGTCCGATCCGCCAAACGCCAGATCGAAAATGACCGCGGTGGGGATAATGGGGACACAGGTGACGAGCACGTTGTACCCGATGGAGCGTTCTTCCAGAAACCGCATCGCTCCGCCGGTGGCGTCGAGGCCGAACGCGCTGCCGCCGACAATCATGGCGCCGTGAATGTAGGGAACGCTGTGATGGGGTTTGAGCGCGTCTATCTGGCGGGTTCCGGCCGCCGAACCGCGCACTTCCACGCCTCCCGTCGTTTCAGGAGGGCAGAGCGTCACGGTAACGCCGGTTTTGGAAAAATAATCCTGGGCGTGCCCGACTTTAAAGCCGGGCACATCCAGGATGGAAGGACTTCTGGGAATGGACTTCACAGGTCAGGGGAGTATGGTGCTGATAAAGCAACCGCCGCCACCGCCGCCGCTGCTCTTGGCCACGCCGCCGACTTCGTTGGAAGGCGCGGATCTCAGCTCGCCGTACACCGCGGTCACACGGTATCCGTAAAAGGTGTCCTTCACCACGTTGAGGTCGGAGTAGGAACTCACGCCGCTTACCTGATCCAGGACCGTAAAAGGTCCGCCTTCGCCGACCTGCCGCTCGATGATGACGGAAGTGGGATCGAGCGCCACCGTCCAGGCGATGTCCATCTGCGAGGAACTGCGTTTGGTAAGCTCGAGAACCGGAGCCTGCGGCGGAGTCAAAGTCATGGCCGCCAGAGCGTCCAACTTGCCCGCGCCCCAGACATTGTTCGGCACGGCGCCGGTAAAACTATCCGCCTGCGCGGACGCCGCCATCTGATTCTTGAGTTGAAAAGATTGCAGCGTCGCGGCTCCGCCGGTCTTGATCAGATTGTCCTGGAGGAAAAGAGCCGCCATACCGGTAATGATGGGCGCCGAAAAGCTGGTGCCCAGGCTGATGACATGAACACCATCATCCAGGATCTGTACGATGGGGAACGCGAAGGTCGACTCGGGAGGCCCGATCAAAGAGGAGCCGATATTCTGGCCGGGCGCGCTGATGTCCGGTTTACTTCGCGCGTCACGGGTGGGGCCGGGGCTACTGAAAAACGCGATGTCTCCCACGATGTCCAGAGGCCGGATTTCGGTGGTTCCGTTTTCATTCACCCAGCTATTCCGGGATACGAACGCGCCGACCGTGATAGCCGAAGTGGATGTGCCCGGCGAACCGACCAGTTTGCGGTTGAATACGTTGGTAGCTGAAGAGGACGTCGCGAAGCCGACCTTGTCGACCCGGTTACAGAACTGGCTGGAAGGAATCCAGAGATCATAGTCGCCAAATCGATTGGTTCCCTGTGCTATGATTTCAATGGTCCAGGTTCCCCCGATGGGCAGGCTCTGTCCAGAGCTGTTCTTGTCGAAGAAATCCTGTATGGATATCCTGGCCTCATTGTCGAAATTGCTGGGATCGACTCCGCCAAAAGCGTTATTGATGACAATATAGCCGTCCTGGGTATTTCGAGTGTCCTCAGGGTTGATCTGTCCGCTGCTCGCCTCGGCCACATACCCATGGGGCGAGGTGACGCGGATCAAGAAGGCGTCTCCTCCCTGGTACCACATGATGATTTCGATATAATCGTTCAGGGCTCCGGTATTTCGACACTGATCCTGAGGAATGACAAAGGCTATGGTATCGGTGTCGCCGTTGTTCACCAGCATTCCGTCCGCATGTATGGAAGGACGTGGTTGCGTTACGGGAGCGTTGTTTCCTTCATTTCCGGCGGAGATAACAAAGATATTTCCGGGCCCGGAAGCGGCGTCCACGGAACGAGCGAGGAGCGACGTGCCATCATGCGCACAATCTTGCGTCCCCATGCTCATATTGATGACCACGGGTCTGCCAAGCGCCTGAGCGCGGGACTGGATATAATTGATGGCGTCAATAACGCGGTCGGTGAAGAACCCCCCGTTGGACTCATACGCGTTGACGATGATCAGCTCGGCGTCCGGCGCCATGCCCACGTAGCGATACGCGGGGTATCCGTTGCCGGTGGCCGATCCGTTCCCCGCCGCGATTCCGGCGACCTGGGTACCATGACCGTCGGTATCCGTCAGATCGCATTGTCCGGCGTTAATCTGATCCTGCGTGCATTCGGCGCCAAAGGTGAAATCGGAGGGCGGCGTTCCGTCCAGGGTTTGATCCCAGTAATATAGCACGCGCGTTGTGCCGTCCGGATTTTGAAAATCCGGGTGCGCGAGATCGAGGCCGGTGTCGATCACTCCTATAATGACACCGTTGCCGGTATAGCCCGTGTAGGAACCGGATACGCCGGAACGCACCATATTTCCCTCAACGGCGGGGACGGCGTAATCAAGGTAGGATTTCATCCGGCTCGGCGTTTGCACCGCGATAACTTCTGGAATGGAAGCGATGGCCGCCACCGAACTCAGGGGCGCCACGCCGGAGAACACATCGCCGACCTGCGAGATGACGTTCATGCCCGCCTGGCGCAATGTCTGGGCGGAACATTCCGCTCGAACCACCAAGCGAACGACGCTGGCCTCACCTTCACCGGCTACGGTTTTCGAGTAATCGAGCGGCGCTTTGGAAAATCCTTCGCTCAGCGTGAGTCTGAGGTCGGGGGACAGCTTGCTCATATACGCCGCTGAAGCCCCGGCAGCGGTAAAAAGGGAGACTACGAGTACAATTAACAATGTCCAGCGTATCCTGGAAAAGCGGATCATGGAATGTCCTCCAAACAGGCCTTATTGAACGGGTTTGCGTGAAACAGAACGACCTCAAGGAAAGAGCGCCGCGCCAACAGTTCGTATGGTCCGGAAGCGTTGGTCGGACCATACGCGCCGCATAGTAAATTTGCAAAAGCGGCGCCATCCATTCATCTTCTGGTACAACGCAAAAGTATAACAATCCTACATTTTTAAACCAGAATTGAACTCAAGTGTCAATAGTTTTGTTTCAATCTAAGTAAATTGTTGTTCAATTATATGTAATAGTCACATTTTTACCCATGAACGATTTACGAATTTCAGCCATCTTGAAACCTCGGAAATTTGACGCCCAAACCAGCCCCGGCCATACCGGGAATTGAAAGCGATCGCGCGATGTGCTAGGCTGAATCGATTGAAATCACTCGAATTGCATTCCCGTAATGAATGAGTGACAACGCTTTTCAGAATGAGTGAGGACGACTATGGCGAACGTGGTGAAAGAAACCGATTTCAAGGGATTGAACCTGTGGCGCAGAGGAAAGGTGCGCGACGTGTACGATCTGGGCGACAGCCTTCTGATCGTGGCGACCGACCGTCTTTCAGCGTTTGACGTGATTATGGACGATCCCATTCCCGACAAGGGCAAAATGCTGACCCGCATATCCAGGTTCTGGTTCGAAAAAATGCAGGACATCATTCCCAACCACGTGCTTTCCTTTGAAACCAAGGATTTTCCATCCCAATTGTCGCCCTTCCTGGATTCCCTGGAAGGCCGCGGCATGTCGGTAAAAAAAGCCGAGCCCCTGGCCATTGAATGTATCGTGCGGGGCTACATATCGGGATCGGGCTGGAAGGATTACCAGCGAAGCGGCTCGATTTGCGGCTATGGTTTGCCGTCCGGAATGGTCGAGTCCCAGCGATTGCCCGAACCGATTTTCACGCCTTCGACCAAGGCGGAGCAAGGGTTTCACGACGAAAACATTACCGTCGAAAAGGCCGCCGACATCATCGGCGCCGATTTGGCGAAGCAGGTCCAAGACGTCAGCCTGGCGATCTACCGCAAAGCCTCCGAGATAGCTCTCGAGCGGGGAATCATCATCGCGGACACCAAGTTTGAATTCGGGATGTTCGAAGGAGAACTCATCCTGATCGACGAATTGCTGACGCCCGATTCGTCCCGTTTCTGGCCCAAGGATCAATATAAACCGGGCGGGCCGCAACCGAGCTTTGACAAGCAATTCGTGCGCGATTACCTGGAAACGCTCGACTGGGACAAGAAGCCGCCGGCGCCCAAACTGCCGTCGGATATCATTCAAAAAACGCGCGCAAAATACGAAGAGGCGGCGCGTATCCTGACTAGCGAATAGCAACTCGTACGGCGAACGCCGGATCGTGAACGGCGAGGGGAGGGGGCGATGATCGTCGAACAGCTTAAGGTAGGGCCCCTGGCCGTTTTCTGCTATGTGGTCGGATGCGAGATCGAAAAGAAATGCGCGCTCATCGACCCGGCGGGAGATACCGATAAGATCCTGGACCGTGTGAAAGCGTTGGGCCTGGAAGTTCTCTACGTCATCAACACGCACGCGCACGCTGATCACACCTGCGGAAATAAAAAAATACTGGACAGCACTAGCGCCCGGCTGGTCATTCACGAGCTTGACGCCCCCGACATGGGGGGCGCGCTCAATAAGGCCTTCAGCCTGGCTGTCGGCAAGCGTCCGTCGCCGCCCGCGAATCTTTTGGTCCGGGACGGGGATTTCATAGCCCTGGGCCGGACCGGGCTCACGGTGATCCACACACCCGGCCATACCGTGGGATCGATCTGTCTTTATGGTGAAGGGAACCTGTTTACCGGCGACACCCTTTTCGTGGGCGCGGCCGGCCGGACCGATCTCAAGGGGGGTTCCTTGGAGACGCTGCTGAACTCGCTTCGAAAACTGATAGAACTGCCGCCCGAAACCACCATCTGGCCCGGCCATGATTATGGCGACACCCCCATCTCCTCCGTTGAAAAAGAGATGAACACCAATCCCTACATTACCGATTTTATTCTCGACGAATAATCGGAAAGCGTCTAACCTCCCGTGTCGCCGAACAAACCGGAGCGCGCCGAGCGGTTGCATCTCGGGCGTCATTCACATACTATGCAGGGAAAAGACCGGTAAAGAGGTGGCAGTGTTTCGTCCCGCTTACCTGGATTTGTACGAACGAGGCGGATTCAGCGAACGCATCGAACAGGCGTACGCCATCCTGTCGGATTGTTCGCTCTGTCCCCGCGACTGCCGCGTCAACAGGCTCGCCGGCGAAACCGGGGTCTGCAAAACAGGGAGATGGCCCCTTGTCTCCAGCTATGGTCCCCATTTTGGCGAAGAGGATCCCCTGGTGGGAAAGGGCGGCTCCGGAACCATATTTATAACCAATTGCAATCTGCTCTGCATATTCTGCCAGAATCACGATATCAGCCATCAGGCTCGGGGCGAAGAACTGGCCGTCGAAGGTCTGGCGGAAATCATGATCCGGCTCCAGAACCAGGGATGCCACAACATCAATTTTGTAACGCCCACCCATGTGACGCCGATGATTCTCGAAGCTCTTCCCCTGGCCGTCGAACGAGGCCTCAACCTGCCCCTGGTCTATAATTCCAGCGGTTACGACAAGGCGTCATCGCTCCGACTTCTGGACGGCGTATTCGACATCTATATGCCTGATTTCAAATTCTGGGACGCCGAACCGGCGGAGCGTTACATGGACGCGCCGGACTATCCCCAACGCGCCCGGGAGGCTCTCAGGGAAATGAGTCGCCAGGTCGGCGTATTAACCCTGGATGAACAGAGCGTCGCCCAACGGGGGCTGCTGGTAAGGCATCTGGTCATGCCCGAAGGCAAGGCGGGCACGCGTGGAATCATGCATTTTATCCATGATGAGCTGTCCGCCGACACCTATGTCAATATCATGCCTCAATATCGGCCGTGCCATGAAGCCCACCGGTTTCCGGAGATCGATCGTCCGCTCACCGACCGTGAATATGAGGAAGCCCTGCGGATCGCGCGCGAAGAAGGAATAACCCGGCTCGACCGCCGGGAGCGGCGTTTTATGTTCGGGTGGGATTGACCATGAATGGGCGCATTTTCGCCATCGGCGATATCCACGGCTGCAAGGGCCGTCTCGAACGGCTTCTTGAAATCATGCTCCGCGATTTCGAGCCCGAGACGGATTCTGTCGTTTTTATCGGTGATTACATAGATCGCGGCGCCGAATCCAAGGGGACGGTGGACACGATACTCGATTTTGTTGAAGAGCGCCCGGGGACGGTCTGTTTGCGCGGCAATCACGAACAGATGCTGCTGGATCATCTGAGCGGCGAAAATCGGAGGTATTATCTGTTGAACGGCGGCGCTCGGACTCTGGAAGAATACAGCGTGGCCGCCGGCGCGGATGCATCGGAGATCATCCCCGGCCGGCATCGATCATTTTTTGAGAACCTGCCGTACAGTTTTGAAACCGAAGAGTACATATTCGTTCACGCGGGATTGCGACCCGGCGCTCCTCTGGAGAGCCAATCGCCTCGCGATCTTTTATGGATTCGGGAGGAGTTTCTTTACGTTTCCTTCCCGTTCGATAAAACCATAGTATTCGGCCATACGCCGTTCGCGGAGCCCTTCATGGAGGGGAATAAACTCGGTATCGACACCGGCGCCGTGTACGGCGGTAAATTGACTTGTGTTGAACTTCCTTCACGTAACCTGATTCAGGTCTGAGAGTGAGTCATGGAAAAATTCTTTTATCCCGAAAGCATTGCGGTTATCGGCGTTTCCAACAATCCCACGAATATGGGGCAGTCGATTGTCACCAATCTCATCAAGGCTTCTTATAAGGGCCTGATCTATTCGGTCGGCCCCCGGGGCGGCGCGCTTTTTGGTCAATCCATTTACCCCAGTCTGGAAAGCATCCCCGGCCCCGTCGATCTGGCCGTTATCCTGACTCCGGCGAAAACGATCCCCGACATTCTGGATCAGTGCGGCCGCAAGGGGATAAAGCGTGTGGTTATCGAAAGCAGCGGCTTTACGGAATTTCGCGAAGAACGGAAAGAGCTGGAACTGCAAACCATCCAAACGGCCGAAAAATGGGGCGTCCGTTTCATCGGCCCCAATGGAATCGGGGTCCTCAATTCGGATAACGGGGTGGCGTTGCCTTTTGTTCCCGTGGGAGGAGAAATCCAGAAGGGCCACGTGGCCGTGCTTGCCCAGAGCGGCGGAGTAGGGCTGAGTTATCTGAACTTTCTGCGCGCGGAAAATCTGGGACTCAGCAAGTTTGTCAGCATGGGCAACAAGCTGAACGTGAACGAATGCGACCTGCTCGAGTATCTCATACACGATCCGCAAACCCACATGATCATCATGTATCTGGAAGACATCAAGGAAGGACGTCGACTGGTGGATCTCGCGAGATCGTCTTCTAAACCGATTCTCATCCATAAGGCCAACGTGGGAGAAGCCGCCAAACGCATCGCCGCGTCTCACACCGCCGCCCTCGCCTCCGACGATAAAGTGGTGTCCGCGGCTTTTCGCCAGGCGGGCATAATACGGGTCCGGCGTTTCCAGGCTACCATGAACTACGTGAAGGTTCTGTCACTGCCTCCCTTGGGCGGCGCCCGGCTAGGGATCGTGTCAAGGTCGGGCGGACACGCGGTAATAGCCGCCGACGCGTGCGATCAACATGGGTTTACGCTGCCCTCCTTTTCACGTGAATTCCTCTCTTCCATCGAAAAACATTTCCGCGCCAGCGTTATCAAATTGGACAACCCGCTCGACCTGGGAGACCTGTTCGAACTTCCGCTGTACGTCAAGATCGTCGACTCCATGCTGTCCATGCCCGACGTGGACGGCGTTCTCCTGGTGCACGCCTATTCGTGGGAGGAGCGGGAGCCGTCCAGAAATTTGATCAGACAGGTGGAGGAGTTAGTAAAAAAGTGGCAAAAGCCCGTGGCCATGTGCGTGGTCACTTCCGATTCGGAAGTTTCCTACCTGAAGCAGCATATCGATTATCCCGTTTTTACCAGCCCGGAAGAAGCTTCCGAGGCGCTGTATCTATCTTATATGAAGGAATGGTGGAGCAAGGCTCACGAGGACCCCGTTACCGCCATAACGGCGGACCGGGACACCGCCCGCGACATCATGGATCGCGCCGTCCGGACTCCCGGATGGATGAGCATGGCCGACGCCCTTCGCCTGCTCGACACCTACGGTGTCCATACCATTCCGTGGAAGGAGGCGCGTGACGAACAAACGGTCGTATCAGCCGCGGAAGAGTTGGGTTACCCGGTGGTTTTGAAGGCCGATCTGCCGTCCATTGTCCATAAAACCGAAGCGGGGGCCGTCAGGCTGGGTATCCAGAATCGCGATGAGTTGCTTAAAGCGTATAAGGAAATGTCGGACAAGTTTTCCCAAGAATCGGGCATGCCGGCGCTTATCCAGAAAATGGCGCAACCCGGTCGGGAAATGATACTGGGCGGCAAACACGACGCGCAATTCGGACCGTTGGTCGTACTCGGTTTCGGCGGTATTTTCGTGGAGGCGTTCAACGACATAACCATACGCTTGGCGCCCATTACGCATCGAGAATCATTGGACATGATTCAGGAGCTGAAGGGAAAGGCCATACTCGGTGGTTTGCGAGGCCAGTCGGCTGCCGATGTCAAAACACTGGCGGATTTTCTGGTTCGCCTGTCCCATCTGGTGACGGATTTCCCCGAGATCAAGGAGCTGGACATCAACCCCTTGATGTTGAACGCCGAAGGCGCCGGAGGAAACGCTCTGGATATCAGGATCAGGGTAGAACAATGACCTCCGCGCGCATAGGGATGACCTCATCCATTCCCGTGGAAGTGATTTACGCGGCCGGTCATATCCCCGTCGATCTCAACAACATATTCATCACCAATGAAAATCCGTCCGCGCTTATCGCTCAGGCCGAGGAGGAAGGGTTTCCCCGAAACGTCTGCGCCTGGATTAAGGGCATTTTCGCGGTGGCGAAAAACGATCCCCTCCTGGACTGCGTGGTGGCGGTCACCCAGGGAGATTGCAGCAACACGCACGCGCTTATGGAAGTACTGAGCCTGTGGGGCAAGGAGACGTTTCCCTTCAGTTACCCGCTGGATCGGGACAAAACCGAAATGCGCGTTCAAATCGAACGCCTGATGAACAGGTTCGGCGTGTCCAGGGAAAGAATGGATTCCTCAAAAGAGAGATTGGACGCCATCCGCCGCAAACTGGTGGAATTGGACACCCTGACCTGGGCGGAAAACAAGATCCACGGCCGAGAAAACCATCTCTTTCTGGTTTCCAGTTCCGACTTTGATTCCGATCCCGACTATTTCGAAAATAACCTGGATACTTTTCTACAAAAAGCCCGTGAACGCGAGCCTCTCAGGGAAGAAGTCCGCCTGGGATTTCTGGGCGTACCTCCGGTTTTCAGCGACTTTTATGATTATGTCGAATCCATCGGAGCGCGGGTGGTCTTCAACGAAGTCCAACGCCAGTTTTCCATGCCCCACTACCGAGAAGACCTTGTCGAACAGTATGTTCGCTATACCTACCCGTACGATATTTTCGGACGTATCGACGACATCCGGGAAGAAGTTCAAAAAAGAGGGATCAGAGGCCTGATCCATTACACCCAGAGTTTTTGTCACCGGCAGATACAGGACCTGGTATTAAGAAAAAAGCTGGAGATTCCGATTCTGACCCTGGAAGGTGAGGAGCCGGGTCCGGTAAACAGCAGGGTCAAGATTCGCATCGAAGCGTTCATCGATATGCTTCGATAATCCCCGAGCGTTCAACCGTGATACGTGGCCGTTCGCAGTGAACGGGCATGCTTTATGCTGTGCCTTTTTGTCGCCCATTTCTCGCTTGACTATTGAAGCGCAAATTCCTTATTAGTAGGGCATTCCACAACATTTTGATTAAGAGCCTCGAACAGGGCGATTCCCGAGAGAGCATTATTTGAAAAATTTTTTCGAAAGATTCTTCAAGATATACGCCGACGAGCTCCCCTTGTTTCTCTGGGTTACCGTTCTGTTTTTCACGTTGACCGCGTCGGACATGCTCCTCAACAATTACGCCGAAACAGTATTTCTGAAACGTTACGGCGTCAAGAAGCTTCCCAATATTTATCTCATCAACGCCGTCATTACGTTCATCCTTATGAACTACATCATGATGGTGCTCAAGCGTATATCCACCATCAGATTGTTGCGTCTGCTTTTCATCATATGTCCAATCTCGGTCATGTCCTTGCGGTTCGTTCTTCCGTACACCGAGTTCGTCTATCCGCTTTACTATATTCTGAAAACCCAATATGAAACGCTGCTGCTGCTCATGTTCTGGAATATGGGCAACGAGCTGTTCAGCACCAGACAGGCCAAACGAATATTTCCGGTTATCATGGCGGGAGGTGTGCTCGGTCGCATAACGGGCAGTTTTTCCACCCAGGAAATAGCCAAACTGGTACAGATGGACAACATCGTCTTCGTCTACGGCGCCATGCTCTTTTTGTCCTGCCTCATCACGGTTTATCTGGAACGTCGGTTCACCGTGTTCGGCGCGCAGAGGATGGTGAAATCGAAGAAGAAAAAATCCAACTTCATCGAAGAAATCAAGGCCATCGGGCCGCTTACCCGGGAATACAAGCTTTTCAAGATCCTGGTCATTATCACGCTCATGGGGAACCTCATGATTCCCCTGTTCAACTATCAGTTCAACTATGTCGTGGACCGAACCTTTGTTTCAGAAAGCAGCCTGATCGATTTCTTCTCGTGGTTCAGATCTGCGTTTAACGGCATTTCCTTCGTGCTGTTGCTACTCGGCACGGGCCGATTTTTCAGTTTTTTCGGCCTCACCACCGCGGTTATCTTTCATCCCGCCAATTACATCGTCGTTTTTCTGGCGGTGCTTTTTCATTTCAAGGTCGGCAGCGTCATTTACGGGAGAGTGAGTACCAACGTGCTGCGCAGCGCCCTGAACGCGCCTTCCCTCGCCGCGATCATGGGACTGTTTCCAGGGGATGTGGGCAACAACGTACGGCCGCTCCTGCGCGGCACGATCGTCAGGATCGGCACGTTCGCCGGGTCGCTGATTCTTATCGGCTGCGCCGATATTATCAGTCCCAAGTACCTGTCCATATTGGGCGCGGCTTTCGGGATCATCTGGTTTGGGGCTGTTTATTATCTTCGCCGCAACTATGTCGAAATTGTTCTGAATCTGTTGCTGCAAAAGCGAATCGATTTTGACGCGATCGGCCAGACCGACCTGAAGGCTTTGTTCAGGGATTCGCGTGTGACCGATAATCTCCTGAAAAGCTTTCACGATGAAAAAGGCGACTCCTCGGTATGGTACGCCGAACTTCTGAAACTTGCGGGTGTTCCCGATCTTCCGCGGGTTATTATTGAATCGATGCCCGAAAAAGAAGAACGGGCGCAAAAGCGGCTGATACAATTCATCCGACCCGATCTGGGGCAGGAACATTTCCCCCTGATGGAATCGTCCTGGAAAAGCATAAATCCCAATGCGCAGCCGTTATTCATGGAAGTCATGGCGGCCATACCGCATGACACCAAGGGGTCGTTTTTCGGCAAGATTATCGACGACCCCGAAGCTGAAAGTCTCCGCTACGCCGCTTTTCTCGGTTTGAGTAAAAGCCCGGACGCCAAAGACCGCCGGGAGGCCCGTCAGGCCCTGTTGGATCTGATCCCCAAGGTTGAAGGCAAGGAGATCCAAAAGCTCATGAATGTCATTGGCTTGACAGGGGATCAGGATTTTGTGGAACCCCTGCTGAAATACTTTGAAGAGTCCGATGACAGCCTCAAAAAAGCGTATATCCTGGACGCGCTTTCCCAGCTTGGCTATCCCAAGCTGAACGATCTGGTCGTGCCCATCATCGAATCTTCCACTCCGGTGAAAGCGCTGCTCAGGAAAAAGGCCATCCAGGCGCTCCAGATACATAATGAAAAGGATATGCAGGAAGCCATCAAGCTTCTCAGATCCCGGCACAGGAAAGTGCGGCGGCTGATGTTGCCGAAGATCGCCGAAACCGACGCCGCGAGCACCAAGGCGCTGTTGTCCTGCATGACCATACCCAAGCGTGACGTTCGCGAAGAGGTGCTGGAGATCATCAGGAAAAAAGGCGTCAGCGAACGCGAATTACAGGAATTCGTCAACGAGCGGCTGTACGAAGCGTACCGGAACGTGTTCACGCTGGACCGTTTCCGGCAGCTGAAGGAAGATCCCATACGGGACATCATCGTCCGGAAACTTCAGGAAGACACCGTCGAAATCGTCGGTTCCGTCCTCTACACGCTGGAATTGCAATATGAAAGCTTGGACCTGCGGCGAATCCGGAGAATTTATCTGTATCACGGGGACCGGGCCCGGTCCAACTCCGTGGAAGCCCTGGAGGGCATGCTGAGTTCGAACCTGGCGCAGCGCATGGTGCCGCTCATCGATGAAATTCCCGACAAGGAAAAGGGACGGAGAGGCAAAAAGTTCTTCCCCATAGCGGATAAACCGGCCAAAGACATCAAGGGCATGGTGGATTTTGTTCTGCCCTGGGGCGATCCGGTTCTAGTGGGCTGCGTCATCAATTACGCGGTCAGGGTCTATCCCGACGAGCAATGGGAACAGACGCTTTCCTCTGTTGAAAAACTGCCGTTTGACGCGTTGCATGAATCGGCCAAATTTTTATTGAATAAAATAGACCGGGAGGGCACGGAAGTGGCCAGCGCAAAGAAAGAAATCGCCGAACTTTCCATAATGGATAAAATACTCCATCTTAAAAAAATTCAGATCTTCTCGGACTTGAAAATCAATGAATTGGCGGCTATCGCGTCCATCGCCAAGGAATCAAAATACGAACAGAATGAAACGGTGATGGCGGAAGGCGATTTGGGAGATTCATTCTATTTACTGATTGACGGAGAAGTGGCCGTCATCAAGCGGTACGGGGAAGATGACGAAGTCACGCTGGCCGCGCTGGCCGCCGGTGAGTATTTCGGCGAAATGGCCCTGTTTGAGGCCAAGCCCCGATCGGCGACTATCCGGACCATGACGCCCAGCCACTTTCTCTATGTGGATAAAGAGGAGTTCGAGGATCTCGTGGAAGAGTATCCCAAGATCGCGCTCAACATCGGTCGCGTATTGAGTACCCGACTGCGTGAAGTGCACAACAAGATTCTCGAGAAAGAAGGCGCGGCGGGCGCCCAGAGCTGATAACCGCCAGCCGGTTCGCTTACCCCTCGGATCGCGACTGGTGCGAACCTCGCAGCAAATCATTGACGACCTTTACCGGATTGAAGGTTTCCGGGGGAACTTCAATGAATAGGGTAATCCAGTTGGCCATGCCGCCGTTCCATAGTCCGGGAAGTTCCAACGCCTTGAGTTTTCTGCCCTGATAAGACTTTTCCGACACAAAAACAGCTTCGTGATCGACGAAGTCATTCAATTTGAACGGCTCGCCCCGGTAGTCCCGCAATGAACACACGAGATTTACCGGGTTGAAGTGGGTCGATGCGTTCCATACTTCCTTTTGTCCATCATCGCTCAGATCGACCTGGGCGCTTTCCACGATCTGCAGCGATGCGAAACCATCCTTTTTTTGAACCCAGAACGGTCCGCCGCCGGGTTCGCCTTCGTTTTTGACCATTCCGCAGACGCGGACCGGCCGGTTCAAAGCATCTATAAAAAAGGATATCCGCGCCTTTAAAGCCATTTCAGTGTAGTCGTCGGGGCGCCGATATTCAGCCGTTCAACGCAGTATCGCTCAATCCCGTTCACGGATTCATCGGTCGCCGCGCCGCTGTTCAATTCATTCAAAAACGAGGATATGCGGTCCGAAACCTCGACCAGGTAGCCGGTCAACAACTTTTCGTAAAGAAGAGCCGGGGGTTTCAGGTAGTCGGGAGCGACGTTGTCGATATTTCGGATGAGCGCGATGTCCTTGCCGTGTTCCTCGAGATTCTTCAGCAAGGCGCCGTGTCCGCCCGGCCTGAAGAACAGGGAGTCGTTTTCGTCGCGAAAAGGCTGATTGTCCAGATCCGCGCTCAAGGTGTCGGTGGATGAATCCTGGGTCGAATAGGAAATCTCATACAGGACGTCATACCTACGCTGGTATTCATCCTTTTTGCGGGCGATCAGCTTCTTGAAGCCCGCTATATGATCGCCGTTGAGCGTGAAATGGAGACGGAGTTCCCTGTTTTTATCGGCCAGATTGAGCGCGGCGTCGACCAGATGTTCTTCCAGCGCGGTCCTTGTTTCTTCGGGGTACGCATGAAACTTTATCAGGGCCTTGGGCAGTTGAGCGTAATTCAGCCCCGCGTCCGTGAGCAGAAACGATAAAATCGGTTTCAGTTCTCCCGAAGAAATTAAGGCGGCGATGTCCAATTCGTTTGCGCGCATCGTGGCTTGCAATTCCTTGAAGAACGGGAACTTCTCGATGGAATGAAAAAAAGTGTACAGGAAGCGATCGGATTTTACGGACGATTTTTCCAAGGCCTCGAGTGTCATGGTTTCTGGGCCCTCGTTCAGGAATTTCAGGAGGTCGCGGAACATCCTGGTCGCCGCCCCGGATGCCGGGACGAATTTCATCAAGCGTCCCTCGGCCGCGGCCTGTTGATGCTTTTGAACAAGATTGGCCTGATCCTTTTCCGTCAGCCGTACGATTCCGTCGCCGACCTTGGCGGGCCGCGCCAGACGCGCGTAGGTTGCGCCTTTTGAAATGAGTTCCAGATGTTGGAGAGCCCGGGCTTCATCAATGCCTTGCGCGTGTATTGATTCCAGATCGCGATCGCTGAAAATGGCCGTCAACGTTTTTCCCTCCTGAAATTCGGCCTGGCCGCCTTCCATTTCAGAGCCGTATATTGCTTGCATGAGTGACTTTCAGCTTCATGTTAGCGGCCCTAAAACGCCGGGTCAATAAATTTTTAATTATGTTCGAGGCTTAGATTGAAGCCTCGGAAGGGCGGGGCGAAAAAGAGGGAAAAAGCGGAAACATACCGCCCGGCAGGTAATTCCTTAAATCGGAATAATTGATAAAACTGACCGATATTCGGTTTTTGAACGGACTATTGATTCGAAGCCTGAAGTATCCTATTTATGGCTTGTTATGAGAACGTTTTTTTTGTATACAAGAATTAAGGGGTAGTCACGTCGCGAAGAAAGATTCCACCGACGAATCCAAAGATAAAACGCCCCTGCATAAGAAAACCTGATTTTTGGCAATCTCACATGATTTAATACCCGCGAATCGCTATCAGGCGGAAAAGCGGAGTTTGGGGGCGCAGAATTTTGGGGAACAAACCTGAACTTTTTAAATCCATCTTTCTTTACCGCTTTCATTTGACCGATCCCATCCATCCAATCCTTTTTCCTTACCATACCAAGTAATTATGAATTTTCTTAAATCATTAACGAGATGGATTGATCGGATCAATGAAGTCGTCGGCCATTTCGTATCATGGGTGACCTTTGTTCTGGTCCTGGTGGTATTTGTCGACGTCGTCATGCGGTACGCGTTCAAAACGAGTTTTGTTTTCACCCAGGAACTGGAGTGGCATCTCTTCGCGTTTATCTTCCTGATCGGCGCGGGCTATACGCTCCTAAAGGATGGGCACGTGCGGGTGGACATCATATACCAGCGGCTCACTATTAGACAGCAGGCCTGGGTAAATCTAATAGGTGTCATTTTCTTTCTTCTGCCTGGTTGCGCGCTGATCATCGATACTTCCTGGACCTTCGTGGTAAACGCGTTCTCCATCATGGAAGGCTCCCCCGATCCCGGCGGCATTCCTTATCGGTATGTCTTAAAGTCGGCCATCCCCGTGGGTTTTGTGCTACTGGCCCTTCAGGGGATTTCTCTCGGTTTGAAAAGCATTCTGATATTGAAGGGTGCGCTTGCGGATTACGGCGAGGAGCAACGGGTCTGATGGAATACATGCCCGCATGGATGTTTTTGGCGTTGACCATTTTGCTCATGGGCGGCTTTCCGGTCACCTTCACGCTGATGGGAACAGCGCTGGCGTTTGGATTGATCGGCTTTGGATGGGACTTTTTCAACCTGCTTCCCCTGCGCATATGGGGCACCATGAACAACGTCACGCTCATGGCTGTCCCGCTCTTCGTTTTTATGGGAGTGATGCTGGAACGTTCGGGGTTGGCCGAAGAGTTGTTGGACACCATGGGCATGCTCTTCGGCCCTATGCGCGGCGGGTTGGCCATTTCCGTGGTGGTGGTGGGCGCGTTATTGGGCGCTTCGACCGGCATCGTCGGCGCCACGGTCGTAACCATGGGATTGCTGGCCGTTCCCACCATGCTCAGGCGCGGCTATAAAAAAGAAATGGCCACGGGCACGGTTTCGGCCGCGGGAACCCTGGGGCAGATCATACCTCCTAGCATCGTCTTGGTGCTCGTGGGCGACATTGTCGGCGTGCCCATTGGCGACCTGTTCATGGGCGCGGTGTTCCCCGGCCTTGTGCTGGTGGTCCTGTATATCATCTACATCATTATCGTGGCCTGGCTGAAGCCGGAAATGGCGCCCGCCATTCCAAAATCAGAATTGGCTGCCATGAGCGGAGGCAAGCTCCTCAAACAGGTAGGCCGGGCGCTGGTGCCGCCGCTGTTCCTCATGGTCGCCGTGTTGGGATCCATATTCGCCGGCGTTGCCTCCCCGACGGAGGCCGCCGCGGTCGGAGCTATCGGCGCTACCGCTCTTACAGTAATCAAAAAGAAATTCAGCATAAAAATTCTGCGCCAGGTGATGGACACCACGACCAGGCTGACGTGCATGGTTTTTATCATCCTGGTCGGCGCGTCTGCTTTTGGCCTCGTTTTTCGAGGCCTTGGCGGAGACAGCCTCGTACGCGGATTCCTGGGAGCGTTGGCCGAAGACTATTCAAAATGGTTTGTTTTCACCATCGTGATGGGACTCATTTTCATCATCGGTTTTTTCCTGGACTTTATCGAGATCACGTTCATCCACGTCCCGGTCCTAGCTCCGATCATGATAGAATTTGGCATCGACCCGCTCTGGTTCTGCGTGCTTCTGGCGGTAAACCTCCAGACATCGTTTATGACGCCCCCTTTTGGATTTTCGCTTTTTTACCTGAAAGCGGTCACCCCGCCGGAGGTGACGACGGGTAACATATACCGGGGTATTATTCCGTTCGTTTTATGCCAATTGTTCGGTTTGTTTATCATAGCGCTCTTCCCGGTTTTGGTGACTTGGCTGCCGAAAGTCGTGTTTGGCGATTGAAACGGCGACGATTTCAGCCTCGACGCGGCGGTTTGTCGGCACGAATATAACAGAACTTCTTGTTATATCTTTTATAGCTTGCAAAAAACCGTAATTTAACCGTTCACTCCTTACTGTTTCTAATAAATGATGGGTATTATCGACGCGCATGGCGTTTCTTAAAGATTATCTTTCAAACAGAATAACGGAAGGAGGTTGATATGAAAAGACGAGACGCGCTGAAGAAAATCGGGGTGGGCGCCGCCGCGGCAGCCGTGGCCACAACGGTCAACGCGCCCAATGTCATCGCTCAGAAAAAGTATCAATGGAGAATGGTTACGACTTGGCCTCCGAAAATGCCGGTGCTCCAGACCGGCGCCGAACGGATGGCCAAGCGAATCGAAGAAATGAGCGACGGCAGACTCAAGATTCAGGTCTACGCGGCAGGAGAATTGGTGCCCGCTTTCGGAATTTTCGACGCCGTATCGCAGGGCACGGTGGAAAGCGGTTGTGGAGCCTCCTACTATTGGGCCGGAAAATCGCCCGCCGCTCAGTGGTTTTCAGCGGTACCCTTCGGCATGAACGCCCAGGGCATGTTCGCATGGTTCAACGCCGGAAACGGCCTGAAGCTATGGGAAGAAGTGTACGCTCCTTTTAACCTGATCCCCCGTCCCGCCGGTTCGACCGGTGTGCAAATGGGCGGCTGGTTCAACAAAAAAATCGAGACCATCGATGACTTCAAGGGTCTCAAAATGCGTATCCCCGGCTTGGGCGGCAAGGTCATCGCCAAAGCCGGCGCCACAGTCGTACTTACACCAGGCGGAGAAATCTTCACCAACCTGGAACGCGGTGTAATCGACGCCACGGAGTGGGTGGGCCCGTTGCATGACCTTCGAATGGGCTTTTACAAGGCGGCCAAATATTATTACTATCCCGGATGGCACGAACCGGGGACGGTTCTGGAGTACTTCTTCAACAAAAAAGCCCTCGAATCCTTGCCTAAGGATCTTCAGGCCATCGTCGACGCCGCTTGCATGGAAAGTCAGCTTTGGGATCTGAACCAGTTCGACGCACAGAACGGAGCGGCTCTTGAAGAGTTGATAACCAAACACAACGTCGATCTCATTCGGTTCCCCGAACCCGTGCTGGAAAGCTTGAGGACTCTTTCCGCCGAGGTGCTTCAGGAAATTACCGATCAGGACCCCATAGCCAAAAAAGTCAATGACGACTTTACGAAAATGCAGCAGCAGGTAGGTACGTGGGGACAGGTTTCCGAAAAGGCCTACTACGATCTGATCGAGAAAAAGTACGCCCTCAAGAAAGAATAAAACCGATTATATACAAGTAGCTTCGGGCCACGCCTTGTCTGGCGTGGCCCTTTTTCTTGCCTCATTTATGCGGTCTTCCGTTGATTTCTCGGGCATCCGCTCTTGCGCGCGGCCGATAAACGTCCTATATAGTATTTCCGATGATGAAGTTTGGAGTTCCGATGAGACAGGAGCGCAGGTATGTCCTCGTTTGAGCGTGACGATTATTGTTTCGCTTGTGGGGCGGATAATCCCATAGGCTTAAGATTATCATTCGAACTGACTCCCGACGGCGCTGTTACTCACACGACGCTCCCCCGAGAATATCAGGGATTCAATAACGTGATCCATGGCGGCATCGTGGCGACCCTTCTGGACGAAGCGATGGCCTACGCCGTTCTGAGCCATGTGGGAGAAGCGGTCACCACATCGCTGAATATCAAATTACGCCGGGCTTTGCGGGTAGGGGAGAATATAAAAGTAGAGGGACGCGTAACCGAAAAAAACAGAAGAGCCGCACGCGCCCTGGCCGAAATAAGAGCCGTCGGCAACGATGCGCTCATCGCGAGCGCCGAAAGCCAGTTCATTCTCATCAGCGACGCCTTACGCAAAAGCGTCGGCGCCTGATACGTTCGATCTCATTCATGGCGGCGTCCCATCCCACGAAAGCAATCATCCCCGCCGCAGGCTCGGGAACGCGAATGCGTTCAATTTCCCGGGGATGGCCCAAGGAATTGCTCCTGGTGGGTTCCAAGCCGCTTATTCAGTGGTCCGTCGAGATGCACATCCTGTCAGGCTTTCGCGAACTGGCCATCATTCTTCATCCTGAAAAAAATCAAATCAGGGAATATATCGAAAACGGCGTCACGCGCGGCCCCGGCGGGGAGCTTTTCAGGGCTCCAGGATATTTCCGAGGGATGTTGCGGCGCGCCTCGATACGGTTCTATTATCAGCGGGAGCGGACCGGCGTGGTGTCGGCCGCGCTGTTGGCCAGTGATTTTGTCGCTGGCGAGCCCTTCGCCTTGGTCATGCCGGATTGTCTCCTGTTTTCCAGGGAGCCGTTTCTCGCCAAACACTCAATAACGCTCCGTCCGAAGCCCGACGGGACCATTGGTTTTCTTATGCTGGAAAAGGGCAGGGCGGTTCAATTCGGAAATGTGGGCTTGCTGACGGTACGCCATGAAAAAGGACCTCTCTATAGAATCGATGAGTTATCCGATAAAGGACAGGGCAAGGTATCTTTCCGGGAGCCGTTACGCGCCAAGGGCTTTGCGGGCGGAATTTACGCTCCCGACTATTTCGATTACGCTAGAACGACGCGCCCGAGCGAATCGGGTGAACTGGATGATGTTCCAATTCACCAGGCCATGGCTCGAAAGGGCGGATTATTCGGAGTCAAATTGGATGGAGCCGCATTCGATGCGGGAAATCCGGCGGGTTTTTACGCGGCGAACAGATACGCCGGCGGCGCTCGTAGTTTTTGAATCCGCGTTATCGGTCGAGAAAAAACCCCAGACCGATCCCCACCACGAACAGCAGCCCGAGAATCAGGTACAATATCCACAGCAGTGGTTGCGCTTCCAGACTGGCGGCGATGTAGGGGTATCCTTTTAACACGCCGAGGTAAAAAGCCATGATGACGCCGACGCCCATGAGGGCTTTTTTGGAGCTGAACATAATCGCCAGCAGCAGGAGGAGGGCATAGATAACAACATACAGATAGGGAATGCAGAGTTCGATATTCTTTAACGATTCCACCGCGGAACCGATGTATCCCGCGAACGACGCGATTGCATTCATTGGTCACTCCAAAAAACAACGCCTTGATAAATCGATCCGTCTCTTCGGAATGCAAAACCCGGACGCGCGGTATGCGCGCGTCCGGGTTCATGGTGATTATGGAGTCTCTTCTGCTTCCGTGATGGTGAAACTGAGGATCTTTGTGGTTGTATTGCCCACCGAGTCCTCGACCACTATGGCGAACCCAATGTTACCGATAAATCCGGCGGCTGACGGATTTCCGGAGAAGGAACCAATGTTTTCAACCTGTGTGAAAGTAAAACCGATATCCTCCGGCTGTTTCACACTTTCGGGAGAAACCGACCACGTATACGGGGGAACACCTCCGGTGGCTTCAACAAAGGCTTCATAGAAGGTGACGTCATTGGTGGTTTCTCCAAGCGATTCCGTGACGATTTCGAGATCGCTTTTGATGAGTACCACCGTTTCACCCGATACGTTTCCTGAAGAATCGGTCGCGGTAACCAGCGCCACCCCACCAACAAAGCCGGCTTTCAGCTGAACTATCGCCTGGCCTTTTTCATCGGTCAGTCCAAACGGATCGATGATACCCAGCGGATCGCCGGTAGTCTGATCGACGGAGGTAAACTTGACGAGCGTATTGGCGATCAGAGGGAATCCGTTTATATCGTCGACCGTGGCGGTGATTCTCGAATTATTGGGAGTTTCTTCACTGTCTTCGATGCCGTTCGTAAAGATTGTTTGAGGTTCCGCGGTAACGGTGATCGAGCCTATATTCTGCGGAGTCAAACCTATAGAGATAATGTCTGTTACCGAGGTGGCCAATACCGCGACACCGCAACTCAGGTTTATTTGCGCGTCCGCCGTTACAAGCACGGAAATGGGGTTGGCTACCTGTGTGCTGGTAAAGACGACCATCGCTTCGCCGTTGTCATCGGTGGGCACGGATACTGATTCGGCGCTTCCATTCAAGAGTCCCACGTCCGTGGGATTCTTGGAAAAGGTAACCGTGCTCAGCACGGGAGCGGGCTGGCCGAAATAGTTGATGAGTTTTGCCCGTATCGTGGTGCTGCTGAAGCCGTCACCCGGCAACGTGGAGTCATCGACCGTCAGAACGAGTCCATAGCTGGCGCTGGCGTTACTGAAGAAGACCACTTGCACATTTTCAAAAACCTGAATGTATCCGATCGGCCTGATGGTTACCAAAACGACTTCGCACGGATTGGTGATCACTCCCTGGTAACTCAGGATCACCGAAGCGAATCCATTGGCGGTGACCGTGTCAAAAACCGTCTGTCCATTACTGAAGATGGGACCGGCTTGCGCGAACGACACATTTGTAAAATTCACATCATTGATACTGAAACGGACGGGCGTTCCATCGGGAACACGATCTCCGTTGAAATCGAACACTTTAGCGATGATCGACGCCGACTGGGAAAAGCTGACATTCGCGAGCTGATAACGTATGGAAGCGACGATATCAGCGGGATCTTTGCTGCCCTGTGGAGGCTTGCTCGCCCCATCCGACGAACCACCGCCGGAGCAGGAAAAAATCAACGGTAGAACGAGAAGCGCTATAAGAAAGTATAGAATTTTGCCATTTTTCATGCCAGGAACTCCTTCATCCTTATTCGACACAAATACAATAGTCATAATCGCCAATAAAAATCGGCACTACGGTTGTCACTTCGAGATCATCATCGAAAATATTTGCGCCTTTAATCGTGACCACCACTTCATATGCGGTCGGAAAGTCGGGCGGCACCCGTTCTCCGCTTTCATACTGGGTCCTGAACTCTTCTTTCGTCGCTATCGAAACCAGAACGACATTCGCCCATTGAGAGGCAAGGCTGAGATCGAGCGTCTGTGCGTCGGTGACAGGCGGAAGACTGAAATTGGTGAAGATCTTTTTGGATTGGAGCACCGGCGCGCCCGGCACGGCTCCTTCGGGTCTGCGATACTCAAGGTCGATCTCGGTTATGGTAACGACCCTGGCCGAACCCGGGCGTCCCGGATAGTCGGCGTTGAACATTACCAGATAGAGGAAGTGATCCCCATAGAACTCGGGCTCGATCGGCACGGTGTTGGGATTGCAGTCAACAAACGGCTGATAGAACGCGTCAACCTGGCTGTTTGTTTCAAAGAAATTATTATCGCTCAACTCATTGTTGCAGTAGAAACCGCCGCTTACCACGATAATGGGGTTCCAGCCGCCCTCTGTTCCCGGAGTGCCGCTGGTTTCGCCACCGCCACAGCTAAAAATCGCGATTGAAAAAACAACAAGTAAAATTAAACCGATATCATTTTTCATTCTTCCCATCTCCAAGTTTTTAAAATCATTCCAAAACAAAATCACACCTTCGATTTTTAGCCCACGCTTCTTCATTGTGAGCCGGATCCAAAGGCTGTTCCTTGCCATAGGAAACAGTTCTCAGTCTTTCGGGATCGATTCCTTCAGAAATGAGAAAATTGCGCGCGGACACCGCTCGTCGTTCACCAAGCGCGAGGTTATACTCGACACTGCCACGTTCGTCGCAATGCCCCTCGATCAGGGTCTTTTTTTCCGGATGAGACTTCAAGTAATCAGCTTTTCTTTGCAAAACCTCAATGGAATCGTCCGTGAGTCCCGCGTCGTCAAAAGCGAAATAGATGAGTTCCTCTTCAAACTGTTTGGCAAGATCAATCTTGGTTTCTTCTTTGATCGGTTCTTCCCTGGCCGGCGTCACGACAGGCGGTAGGGGACGAGCCATGACGGGAGCGGCCGGAGGCGCCGTCATCGGTGGTTCCGTTTCCTTGGCTCTATCGAGAAAGAATATCCTTTCTCCGTTCATGTACAATTCTCGGGAGAAACGTGTGATCAACGCCACCGATTTCTCGTCGAAAACCTTCTTGAGCGTGATTTCTCCATATTTTTCGAAGATGAAACGCCCCTGATCGTCTTTTTTGACCGTCATGTTCTGCGCGTAGACGCTGAAAACGTCGCCCACCTGCACATTCTTGTCGTGTCCAAAGTCGGTAACGACCGAATCATACAGCGCCAGCAACAGCTTATCCGACGTGCCGGAAATTATCCGTCCAAAGAACTGATCCGGTCGCTTCATAACAGGATCGATCTTAAGCTTCTCGAACGGATCGGTGACACCCGGTCCCTGTAATTCAGCGGCGTAGACAATACCGGAGAAAAGAACAATCGCCATTAATACTAATAGTGTAAGGAGGCCCTTTTTATTCATAGCAAGCTCCAAAATGTTTTCCCCCGAAATTAACGTATGGAACGCACATTGAGTTGCGTCTTGTTATCATTTTCGTCCGGAATAATGGTTGCCGTTATGAACATGAGAAGCTCTCGTTCATCATCAGCGCGTTGTGTTGACTTGAACGCGTATCCCACGATGGGAAGCGTGCCCAGACAAGGAACGCGGCGTTCGTTTCGTGAATTGTCGGAAGCGACGATGCCGCCGATGACCATGGTTTCACCGCTATCCAGCAGGAGAATGGTATTGGCTTCCTTGGTCAGCAGTTGCGGGTTTCCCAGCACGTCGGTGGTTTCTGTCACTTCTTTTTCTTCCAGCTTGACGACCAGGCTCAAGCGATCCAGGTTCGGGACCCGGCGGGGAACGACCGTCAGTTTCAGGGCGGCGTCACGATAATCGGTCTTGAAGGTTCCGTCCGGAGTTCTCGTGGTCACCGGGAATTCACGACCCTGTTTAATGATCGCTTCCTGATTATCCATGGTCATGATGCGCGGTGAGGAGATGACTCTCGCTTTGCCCGCTTCTTCAAGCGCCGTTATTTCCGCGTCGATTTCGAACAAGGTTTTTCCAAAAACCCGTCCAAAATTGAGGCCGATGCCGCCGTAAGAGGGATCAACGGGAAGATCGACCACCGGGCCCGAGAGCAGAGACGACACGGCGTCCCCAACAGTCGTGCCGTCACCGCCACTATCACTGGTTCCATCCGTGGTTGAAGAGCTGCTTGCGCGGCCGTTAATCGTGAAGTCGGGGCGTTCTATCTTTCCACCCCATTTCACACCAAGTTCACGGGTAAGGTCGGTACGCGCTTCCACGATCCTC
Organism: uncultured delta proteobacterium; assembly: GCA_963821845.1. Taxonomy (GTDB): domain Bacteria; phylum Desulfobacterota; class Desulfarculia; order JACQYL01; family CAWGVV01; genus CAWGFI01. The sequence goes on along the minus strand of CAWGFI010000014.1, from coordinate 257,080 downwards.
GCTTCGATAAGAACCCTGGCGATAGGTCGATCGATCTGGCTGATAAGATCTTTCAACTTGGTCACGAACTCGAGGGTATCGTTCACGATCAAGGCGTTGTTGTGTTTATCCACCATCATCGAACCGCGTTGACTCAGCAGACAGTCCTTGCGTTCTTCGGCGACTCCCGCACCCAGGGCTTCTCCACCGGTCGGCCGGGCGACGACTCGGTTTTCCTCACAGGCCGACAGGATCATCGCCGCGGTATCCGAAGCATCGATGTAGTTCAGACCTATGATTCGAGTAACGAGCGGTTTCAGCGCGGCGGCTTTTTGGTTGAGTTCCAGTTCGTACTGAATCTGGTTCGCTCGTTCCTTGGCTTCTTCCGCCAGAGCTTTCTTGGCCGCGCTTCGCTGACTTATCTGCTGTTGATATTCATCGAGCGTAATGACCCGGATGACATTGCCTATCTGTTCCGATTTCAGGTTCTTGGCTTGAAGAATGACGTCGAAAGCCTGATCCCAGGGAATGTCCTCCAACCGCATGGTGATGCTTCCCTTTACCGAATCGGAAGCGATCACGTTGAAACCGCTGACGTCGGAGATGATGCGAAGGACGCTGGTGATTTCGGCGTTTTCAAAGTCCAGCGATATCTTGCGGCCGCTGTACTCTTTTTTCACCTTCACGCCATATTCGACTTCCTTGATGGGTTCGTTGAACTGAAACGAAACCGTCTTGCCATCGACCGAGACGATGGGATCGCTGGGAATGTCGGAAGGAATCACGAATCGCAGTTTCACCTGATTGCGCTGCTGATCCTCCGAAACGGCGACGGCCGTAAGAGCGGGAGCGCCGATCTGGAACATGAATGTTTTTTGGAACAGACGCGCGTTCTTTATGGTGAATACGAATTCGCGAGGCACTTTTTTAGACTCGGAGCTGTAATACACCCCGGTTGGATCAGGAAAGGGGGGAAAGGGCCGGTTGCCGATTACAATGAATTTGAACGCTCCCAGCAGGAACTGCTGGTCGAAGTCAATCAGGATCGGCTCGTCTATCGCCTGCGGCGCGGGCGGAACGGGAACCACGGGCAGAGGCTGGGCCGCCGTTTCCGTGGGAATAACCGTATTGGAGCTGACGGTTTCCGTGGGAATCGGAACGGCCGGAGGCGCCGGCTCGGGTGTGACGACGATACTCGACTCTTCCGCGGGCTTTCGAGCGGGCGCCGGTTGGGCCTGCCCAGCCATGGCGGCGCTTGAAGGAGCCGTCAGGGCGGACGTTATATCCACATTCGGATTATGAGCCAGGAAAACCTGCACCATATCGTCGCTTTCCAGAACCTGGCTATTGGGCGAACTGTTTTCAGGGAATTGAAGCACAATCCGCGTGTACTCGGGATGGCTGCCCACACGAATCTCGGAAAGTTCGGGGCGATCCACTTTTATTATTTCCTGCTGTTTTCCCGCCCTGGTTTCGTACACGTCGATTACCAGACGGGCCGGATTGTCCAGATAAAAATGTTTTACCTTTGTCGGCTTTTGCGGAAACGTTATTTTCACTCTGGTGAGCGGAGGCTGCACGGTATAGGTAATGTTCAGGCCATCGTCGGAAGCGGTGACGTTATGTATCTCTATGGAAGGGGATTCCGTCCCGCCCGGGGCGGGAGATGGGGCGGACGAGGCTTGCAGCGTCTCTTCCTTGAGCGTGTTACCGTCCGAAGCCATTGGTTCCGAAGATCGCGCCGCTTCTTTCATGGGTTTTAAAACGAAAGAAATCGACGTATCCCCCCCTGTCGTGTCGTACGTCACTTCCTCGTTCAGCAACGCCTCCAGCTTCACCGTCCTCTCGTCCGCCTGGACGGGTGGCTTGACGATAATTTCACGGACCAGACCACCACCGCTTATGGTGGAAGGCACGGAGTCCTGAAGCTTGACGCCTTGAAGCTCGATCAAAAGCTTTGGAGGATCGGGCAGGAGAAAAGCGGTATATTTTGGAGCCGAAGAACCCGATATGACTATTTCCGCATTTTGATCCTGTGGCTTCAGTTCGATGGACGAAATAGTGATGAGCGTTCCATCGTCTCCGGCCATTTGTGTCGCCGTCTGATCAGCGGCCGGTTTGACATTCTTTTGCACGCACGAAGCTGACAACATGCACAGCAGCAAAAACGAAAGAAGAACGGCTAAAATGTTACGCATAACCCCCACCTTTTTTTTCAACAAGTCTTACATTCCACGATGAGCCCCCGCGTCATGGCTCGACAGAACTCAATCGCATGGGCGTTTCATTACCTGCTCTATTGATTGTCCGAAGTCCGCAGCGGCATTACCGTTGGCTCCGCTTGCCCTGCTTCCCTGACACGAACTTCCGTGGGCGTGATTTCAATAACCTCACCCGTGGGACCGATTTTGGTGCCGACCGCGATGATGTATCCTTTCTCGGAAGGATCCTGCACAAGCGCGCGAGAGCTTTCGGTAACGTCGGCGCTTTCTATTATCCCCACCACCTTGAGCTGACTGAGATTGAATTTCTGCAAAGGCTCCTTGGGAAGTTCAGGTCTGGGCGCGTCCTTGATGGCCAGGAGTTCTATAAACGGTTTGAACGGATCAATCTTACCCGCTCGCGTAAACACATACAGATCGGAAGCGGGCAGGTCGCTGTTCGATTTGTCATTTTCAGCGGCCTGAGAGTCGGCGCTTTCCGTCACGTTACCCGTACCCGACGTTTGTTGCTGCGCTGAATAACCGGGGATCGTTAAGAACATAAGAATAAAGAGCGAGGCCATGATAATCCCCGCTCTAGTCATTAAGGTAGAACTACGCATGCTGATTGCCCCTTCTTCAAAGGCGGTTAAAAAAAGAAAAAGTTACTTTTTCTTCTTTTTCGTGCTGTCCTTCTTTTCCTGCTCCTGCCTTTTCTGTTCCAAGGCCTTCTTTTCCGTTTCCGTCAGCTCGCGAAAAGTTTTCGCGGTGAGGCTGGTGGTGACGATAAAACCTTCCCTGCTCGGCAACGGCTCTTTCATTTCAAATTTGCTTATGTTGACAACGCGGGAGAGACGGGAAAGTCGATAGAAAAAGGTTGCGGTGTCAAAAAAAGTCCCTTCGACTTCCATGGAGATCGGTATCTCCACCACATGATCGGTCATGACCTCGGGAGAGGGCTCGAAAAGAAGAAATTCCAGACCCGATTGCCGACCCGCGCCGGAAATCTTTTGCAACACCTCCGGAACCTCTTTTTGCTTGGGCAGCAATACGGAGAGCTGTTTCAGTTCTTCATCGAGTTCCTCATTGCGCTGTTCGATATTCTTGATCTTCTGCCTCGTCGCTTGCAAGCTCACCATTTTTATGTCCAGATCTTTCACTTCCTGGTTGAGCTGAGCCACTCTGCCCGTCTGGCTCGCGTAAACCAGAAAATAAAAGGCCAGACAGACCACGATGATAATCGCGAAACCCACAAGCAATTTAACTTTGTAGGAAACTCGTTCGATCCTATCGAAAAAACCGTCAAGCGATGTCGGACTCATGAGTTCACTTCCGCGTTTATGATAAACTTCTGCAATTTAGACTGAGCCCACTTTTGCCGTTCCAGAAGCGGCGCCCACGTGTCGGCCCAATAATCGTCTTTCTTGATGCCCAGCTTGCTCACCCGTTTACTTACCAGGCTCTCCAGATTCTTCAGATATTTCTGCAGCCACTCTTGTTCCGATTTTACGAGATCCACTTTGGTGAAGAACTGGGAATTCTCCAGCTCCTTCATAAATTTGGCGATCGTCTGGTTATCGAGTGCGTATCCTTCGAGCGTTAACTTGGCGCCTTCCTGGTTGATGTTGAACAACCACAGCTTGTCGAGAACCAGGGTTTTGCTGAGTTCATCGAGGATGCGGATGGGCAGGTCCCGGCGCGCCACGATCTGTTTGATAATGTCTTTTTTGTTTTCCAGATCGGTTTCTTTAAATTGAACTTCCTTCAGCTTTTTCTCGTCGGGCAGGTAGGGCGCCAGATTGGCCTCTTTCTGCTTCACGATCTGATTGAGCCTGTCGATTTCAGCCGAGTGCTGCGAATAGAAGACAAAGCATCCCGCAAGGGTGGCGGTAAGAGCGAGGATAAAGATGAGCGCCTGAAGCCTTACGTTCTCTTTCTTCTTTACCTGCTTTTGAGGGGAAAGGTTGATCCGTATCAACTGTCTCCAACCTTTCTGAGGGCCAACCCGACACAAACCGCCGCTTGCGGGCCCACAGCTTTGAGGTATTCGGGATCTATTTTCTTGGGGTCATATGAAATATTCGCGAAGGGGTCGAACAACTCGACCTCGACGCCTATCTTGTCTTGCAGAAAGCCTGCGAAACCGGGCAGAAGGGAAGAGCCGCCGGACACGTAAACCTTGGAAATGGCGACTCCGCGCGTCGAACTGAGCACGAAGTCAAAGGCGCGTTTAATTTCCAAAGCCCACACCGTGGCGGCGTCTTCGAATATCTTCTTCAGATCTTCCACGGCGCCCCGTTGCGGAGCTTTTCCGGACAGTTTGATCTGTTCGGCGTCCGTGGGCGTGACCGAGAATTTATTCTGAATGCGTTGGCTTATGATTTTTCCCGCCTGGGAAACTTCCCGCGTGAAGATCGAAACGCCGTCGCGCACCACGTTTATCTTGAGCTGGTTCGCTCCGATATCGATCAGCGCCACGCATCCTTCTTCATACGGGTAATTGACTTCATAGGAGTTTTCGAGCGCGAACAGATCCAGATCGATAACGCCCGCCGTGAGCCTGGCCAAATCCAAGAGATTGATGGTACTCTGGACGACGTCGTTCTTCGCGGCGACCAGGATGACGTCGGTCGCTTCCGGATTGTCCTTGCTCTGGCCGACCACATGAACATCCAGGGTGACATCCTGCACGCCGAACGGAATATGCTGCTCGGCTTCCCACTGGATATTGGCCATGAGATCTTTTTTGGTGGGATACGGCAGGCTGAGTTGCTTGACGATAACCGAATATCCGGAAATCGACGTGGCGACCAGCCTGTTTCTGATCTTTAGGTTGTCGAGCAAGTCACGGACATGTTTGGCTATCTCCTCCGCATGATCGCCGCGGCTGGAAAAATCTCCTTCGGGCGGCAGGCGAAGCATGCCGAAATCGATAAGTTCATACCCGTCCTTGCTTTCATTGATCTGCGCTACCTTGATTACCTCGGAACCGATATCAAGGCCGACCAAGCTCTTCTTGGACTGAAAGACCCCCAAGGGACACCCCTATCTTTAATCATTGAAGATCTTGTTTTTATCCGCCGATGTTAGCCCCAGCGCCAGAAGGATTTTCCTCTTTGTCTCCATGCGGCACGTTTTCCCTTTTTCGATACGATCGATTGTAATAGGGGAGACACCCGCCTTCCGCGCCAACTCCGCTTTACTCATCAAGAGTGTTTCTCTAGCTTGCCTCAAACGATTACCCATCGGTGTCAGCCTCCATTCACCCATTGTCGCTGATAGATCAAACACTATTTGGATAATTGTGTCAACATTTTTATATAATTAATTTTAATTTATACTCTTTTGAAATCTAAGTTGCATCATTGAACGCAACCTGTCGACACAAAATATAGCGTTCTTGGTGAATGAAAAACCTAGCGTTGGTTGAAAAAATGATTCGCCTCATTACCAGCGCGGGCTTTCAGTGCGGCCTCAACCCCCTGGGGCCGTGGCGGCGAAACGATTTCCCATGCCACTCATCGTTTTCGCGGAAAGCCTACGGCATTTTTAAATTGCAAATTCGGCGCCCAAAGTTTATTATCCCGCAATTGGAATCCGGCGCTGTCTATGCGCTATTGATCGATTCGTCTTTTGGATCAAAGGAATATCTGTAAGGAAATGAAAAACATATCAAAAACTTCGGTGCGTGAGTATGTCGAGGCCATAGCTTTGGCCATATTGTTGGCCCTCTTTGTCAGAGCTTTCGTGGTGCAGGCGTTTAAAATACCATCCGGTTCCATGAAGCCTACTTTATTGGTGGGCGATCATATTCTGGTGAACAAATTCATCTATGGCGTCAAGATTCCGTTCTTCCAAAAATATCTGGTGCGATTTTCGGACCCCGAACGATTCGACGTTGTCGTCTTTATCTATCCGGTCGACACCTCCAAGGATTTTATTAAAAGGATCATAGGGTTGCCGGGGGAACGCGTACAGGTGGCTCAGAAGAAGATATTTATCGACGGCGAATTGCTCCAAGATCCTTATGGCCATTTTGTCGACGGAGGCTCCGACGGCGGCATGTCGGGGAACGGAGCGAATTTCGGGCCGGTGACAGTGCCGGAGGACAGTTATTTCGTCATGGGAGACAATCGCGACAGGAGCCTCGACAGTCGATTCTGGGGGTTTGTCAAGAGGGACGCCATCAAGGGCAAGGCATTCATAATTTACTGGTCCTGGAACTTCAATCCTTTTATAATTAGATGGGACCGTGTCGGAATGTTGGTACACTGAGTACAAATGCGTCCTTGGTTGAGCAAAGATGACACTCGACCATAAAATTCTTGACGATACTTCCGAATGGTGATAGGGAGTGAAAAATTCTACTGAATTCGAAGAGATGCGACGTTTATGAGTGCTGTTTTATCGCGTATGGACAAGCCTCCTCGTTAAAAAACGGGGAGGCTTTTTTTTTGCAAAGGTTTTCTATGGCATCCTTCAAACACAGACATTTGCTCGGTATCAGAGAGCTGAAGCCGGATGAAATCACCCTGATTCTCGACACGGCGGAGTCGCTCAAGGAAATTTCCAACCGAGACATCAAGAAGGTCCCGACGCTGCGAGGCAAAGGGGTAATCAATTTCTTCTATGAACCCAGCACCAGGACCAGGACGTCTTTTGAAGTCGCGGCGAAACGGCTGAGCGCGGATACTTTCAGCCTGTCCTCATCCAGCAGCAGCATGGTCAAGGGCGAGACGTTGATCGACACCGCTCGTAATCTCGAAGCCATGAGGCCGGACATCGTCGTCTTGCGTCATTCATCCGCCGGGGCCCCCCATCTTTTGGCCAAGAAGATATCGCCCGCCGTCGTGAACGCGGGAGACGGCCAGCATGAACACCCTACGCAGGCGCTCTTGGACATGCTGACCGTACGGCTGCACAAACAGCGGCTGGACGGCCTGAAAATAGCCATCATCGGAGATATAGCCCACAGCAGAGTGGCGCGCTCCAACATTCTCGGTTTCACCAAGATGGGTTCAAAAGTCACCGTGGCCGGTCCCCCGACCCTGATGCCCGCCGCCGCGGAATCGCTCGGCGTGGAAGTCACCTATAACCTGGACGAGGCTATCGAAGACGCCGATGTGATCATGATGCTGCGGGTGCAATTGGAACGGCAGCAGCGGCCGCTGTTTCCGTCGCTCAGGGAATACGCTTCTTTTTACGGTTTGAATTCCAAAAGAATGAAAAGGGCCAAGGAAGACGCCATAGTCATGCATCCCGGCCCTATAAACAGAGGAGTCGAACTCGTCTCGGAAGTCGCCGACGGAAAGCAATCGGTAATTCTGGATCAGGTGAGCAACGGGGTCGCGGTCAGAATGGCCGTGCTTTATCTGCTTTTAGGAGGAGACAAAAGTGAAATTGCTGATTGAAAACGGTCTCCTTGTTCATCCGGGGGAAAATCGGAACGAACGCGCCGCTATCCTCATCGATGAAGGACTTATTGCGGGTATCCTGAACGCCGAAGAGGCGGCGGCGGTAAAACGGGCCGATATGGACCGGATCATAGACGCGACCGACATGATTGTCGCGCCCGGTCTGATCGACATGCATACGCATCTGCGCGAACCGGGTCAGGAGTACAAGGAAACGATCGAAAGCGGGTCGCGCGCCGCCGCGGCCGGCGGTTTTACCGCGGTCGCCTGCATGCCCAACACCACTCCTCCCAATGACAATTCCTCCGTCACGCAGTCAATTCTGGATAAGGCCAGATCCGTGGCTTCATGCCGGGTATACCCGGTGGCGAGCATAACCGCCGAATCCAAAGGGGAACGGCTGACCGAGTTCGGGGATCTGCTTCGGGCCGGCGCGATCGCGTTTTCCGATGACGGCCGCCCGGTAGGGGACAGCGACGTCATGCGGCTGGCGCTGGAATACGCCAGGGCCTTTGACGCCCTGATCATCTCCCACGCCGAGGATCGCTCCCTGAGCGGCACGGGCGTGATGCACGAAGGGTTCGTGTCCACCCGCATGGGACTTTCGGGAATCCCTCGAGCAGCGGAAGATATCGCGGTATTCAGAGACGTGGCGCTCTGCGAACTCACCGGTTCCAGGCTTCACATCGCGCACGTCAGCACCAAGGGCGCGGTGTGGATCATACGCGAGGCCAAGGCCAGGGGCGTCAAGGTCACCGCGGAAACCGCTCCTCATTATTTCACTTTGACCCATGAAGCCGTCGAAGGCTTCAACACCCACGCCAAAATGAATCCCCCCCTGCGTGAAGCGGAAGACGTCGAAGCCATCAAGGAAGGTCTGAAGGATGGAACCATCGACGCGATCGCGACCGACCACGCTCCTCACTCCGAACTGGAAAAAAACGTTGAATTCGACCAGGCCGCCTTCGGAATCGTGGGTCTGGAAACCAGTCTCGGCCTGACCATGGAACTGGCTCGTCAGAATATCCTTACCCTTGAAGGCGTTCTTCAAAAATTAAGCTCCAATCCCGCCAGGATATTAAAAGTTAAAGGTGGATCTTTAGAAATAGGAAATCCCGCCGATATTACTATCATCGACCCTGACTTGCCGTACACCGTTGACGCGGCGAAGTTCGAGTCCAAGGGAAAAAACTCGCCATTTGACGGACGGGGCCTTACGGGCAGAGCCGTCATGACCATATGCGCGGGCGCGATAACGTGGAAGGTCGAGGAGGCGTTCAGACCCCAACGATAATCGCAATCCGTTAACCTTTTAATCCTGATAAAAACATTATGCCTAATATTCTTGTAGTCGATGACGATCAAGGTATGCGGGACATGCTCGAAATCCTTCTCATGAAAGAGGGATACGAAGTCATGTGCGCCAAGGGGGGCGCGGAAGCCATCCGACTCGCCGAGAAGAAGTCTTTCGATCTGGTGGTTACCGATATCCGGATGCAGAACGTAGACGGCCTGGAAGTGCTCAGGACGGTGAAACACCAGAATCCGAACCTCCCCGTGGTTATGATATCGGCTTACGCTTCACCGGAAACCGCAGTTGAAGCCATGCGCGAAGGAGCCTACGACTACTTTCCAAAGCCGTTCGACACCGAGCGCTTCACCGAGGTTATCGGCGATATCGTCCATTCGCAAAAAAACGTGGAAACCGTTCAGCGGCGGACCGCCGAAGCCAGCGGTTTCCATCGGATCATCGGCAAAGCGCCGGCGATGGCCAAAATTTACGACCTCATCGAACGTGTGGCGAAAACAAACACCAACGTGCTGATTACGGGTGAAAGCGGCACCGGTAAGGAATTGGTCGCCCGCGCCATCCACGAAAACAGCGAACAGAAAGAGCGAAATTTTGTCACGGTAAACTGCGGCGGAATCCCCGAGACGCTGCTGGAAAGCGAACTCTTCGGCTATAAAAAAGGCGCGTTCACCGGCGCCAACGTCGATAAAAAGGGATTGCTCGAAGCCGCGGACCGAGGCACCTTTTTCCTGGACGAAGTGGGTGAGCTGTCCATGACCATGCAGGTCAAGCTGCTTCGCATCATCCAGGAAAAGATGTTCAAGCCGCTGGGCGGCGTCAACGACGTTCAGGTGGACGTACGCTTTATCGCCGCGACCAACAAGGACCTCGAAAAAGAGGTGATGGACAAAAACTTCCGCGAGGACCTCTATTTCCGTCTCAATGTAATCAGCATCAAGATGCCGTCGCTTCGTGAGCGCAAGGAAGACATACCGCTGCTGGCGCAGCATTTCCTGCGGAAATATTCCAAGCTGCACAACAAGGATATCCGCAAGATCTCTTCCTACGCCATCGAGATTCTGCGGGAATACACCTTTCCGGGAAATGTGCGGGAATTGGAAAATATCGTGGAACGGTCGGTGGCCCTGGAGACATCCAACATCATCCTGCCTGAAAGCATGAAGCTTTCATCGTTCAAAAAATTTGGGGACCGGGAGAAGTCCAACGTCGGGGAAATTGAAATAACGCCGGAAGGGGTCGATCTGGATGAAAAACTGGCCGCGCTGGAATCCGAGTATATCCTCAAAGCCCTGGACATGGCCCACGGCAACCGGAAAAAAGCCGCCGACCTGCTGGGCATCAATTTGCGATCGCTTCGCTATCGTCTGGAAAAATTGGATATAAAGGACGGTGGGGAGTAAATAAAAGCTCGCTTGAATTGTTCCCTCGAAGTTATCAGCTACAGTCGGCGCCTCGCACCACGGTCCCTCTCTTCTGGCAGAAGGTAAAAGGGACGCCGCACAGAGGATGTGAAACCTGAATCATGCCGTCGCCTTCCGGTTTAAGTCCAAAAGTAACGCTCGTTTGTGTTCCGCCTATGGTTGATGGATGAAACTCGCTTTGTATATCGCCGAGTCCCATATCCCAGTCCCCGGTATTCATACTGTAGGTAGTCGCCGCCATGGCGACGTTTCTGGCGTCGGAAGCCATGGTTTTGCAGGTAGCCTCCTCGCGATATTTCTGATAGCTCGGCAATGCGATAGCCGCTAATAGACCGATAACCGCGATCACGATCATCAGTTCGACCAGCGTGAAACCACTACGGCTTGTATAAACTAATTGTTTCATCTCGCTGTCACTTTCCCGGAAATCTATTTGTTATGGGATGTGATAATTCTCTATCAAAGTCATGTCGGGTAAGCCCGAAGAGCCGGGCCTTTTCGATAAAGACCCGGCTCTTGTTTTAGCATGTTAGCAGTGGTTAGTTCTTGACGAGCTGTCCGGTAGCCTGATCCCAGCTGTATTTGTTGGCGTCCGTACACTTGTCGCTTGTGCCGGTGACGGAGCCGGTGCCCGTGTCGTCGAGCGCGGGGGTAACGGTGTTACCCGGGCTGGCCGTGAACAGATGCGCGGTCTCTAATGCAGCGGCGTCCGCAGGCCAAGCGCTATTGATGGAGTTATAGGCGAAGGAGGCCGCAGCCGCGTTTCTCAAGTCCGACTGGAACGCGCCGCAAGCGGCTGATTCACGGTAACCGGCAAACTGGGGCAGAGCGATGGCGGCCAGGATACCGATGATCGCGATAACGATCATCAATTCGATCAGGGTAAAGCCTTTGTTGTTGTTACGGAATTTTTTCATTGCACTTCCTCCTAAAATGGTTTTGGTTTGAAATGTCGTCCCCGAAGGGGGAAATTGAATCCGTTAGTTTCTTTTTTTTGTTCGTGTTCGCACCGAGATATAGCAACCAGCGTGCCAAAACTGTTTTTATCTTGTAACGTACTGTTTTTACGGCTTATTTATTGGGCTGACAGGATATTTCATGATTTATGTATACGGAAGCATCAAGAACGGTTAAAAAGACGCTTTCCCGCGCCGGGAAAGGGTTTGGGCACTTTGGACCATTTTTGCGCGGCTGGACAATTTTTGGAGAAGGCGTACCAAAAAAAGGCAAACAGCCGTAAAAGAATTCAAGGAAGCGAGACGATCGCCCGATGAAACCATTAGCAAAGTGTTGAACAAGCCCCCACAACCGTCGCCTCCCGCATCAGAGGGTATCGATTTTGCTTCGTGACTTTTCGAGAGATACCGGGGGCCTGCGCCAGTTTCGCGCCAAAAGCGATAAAAATGACTGGATGCCCCGATCAAGTCGGGGCATGACGACCAACAACCACCTCGTCATACCCCGGCTTGACCGGGGTATCCAGAAAATAGAATTCCAAAATTGACAGCCTCATCGCGGGATAAACTACAGGCGGAGGGCCGGAACCAACTTTTCCTGGATTCCGCAATCAAGTCGCGGAATGACGAGAGGCGGTAAAATGACTTTCAACACCCCGCTAGAGAGAAGCGGATTATGCTGCAAATGAATACCCTACTTATAAAGAGACAAAGGAATGAACTCTCCACACGCCCCCTTTAAAAAATACCCCTGGTACATCGTCTTAGCGCTTTCCGCGATCGGCTTCGGCGTTTCGCTCTACCTGGCTCACCTCCATTACGCCGTCCATACCGATTATACCTACACCAGCTTTTGCGCCGTAAGCCGTGTCATGAACTGCCAGACGGTGGCGGAGTCCGTTTTCTCCGTATTCCTGGGAGTTCCCGTAGCTGTATGGGGCATGCTGGGCTATACGCTGATCGGGGTGGTGTGTTGGCTGGGGCTGCGTCCCAAAGCCGAAGGAAAACGGATGTGGATGATCCTGTATGTCCTCATGGCCGTTTTTTGCTCCCTGTCGATCGCCTTATTTATAATATCGAAGGTCATCCTCAAATCGTACTGCATCATGTGCCTGATCACGTATGGAGTGAACTTCGCGCTCCTGGCGCTGGCCATGCATCTCAGATCTTCCAGGAAAGTTCCTCTCGGGGCCGGGTTCAAGGAGGATCTGCGATACTTGGGTTCCCGGAAAAGATCCGTCATCGGCGCGGCCGTCGTTTTTCTCGTCATTTCGATCGCGCTTCCCCTCACGTTTCCCCCTTATTGGCGGACGCAGGAAAGAATAACTTCTTCCGGCTTCCATAGCGGCGTGACCAAAAACGGCCATCACTGGATCGGCGCGGTTAATCCGGTCCTCACCATCAATGAATATAGCGACTATCGATGCTTTTACTGCCGAAAGGCCCACTATTGGCTGCGGAAGGTTCTGGAAGAAAATCCCGAGAAAGTTCGCATAGTTCATCACCACTATCCTCTGGATAGCGCGTGCAATCCGGCGGTCAAGGAGAACAGGCACGCCGGCGCCTGCTTACTGGCGTTGTGGGCGAACTGCGCGGGCAAGCAAGGCAAGTTCTGGGAAATGCACGATCTGCTGTTCGACGAATGGAAGCGCGAAGGCCATATAAACGCTCGGGAGCTGGCCGATAAAATAGGATTGGATTTCGAGGCCTTCAAAGCCTGCCTCAAGGACGATGAAATGTACAAGGAAATTTCACGGGATGTTTTGGATGGGTTGGAGCTGGAAATTAAAGGCACGCCATTTTATGTTATTGACGGTCAATCCTATACCGGCGCCATCCCGCCCGAGGTCCTGGAAAAAAAGCTGGGAAAGACTTCCGGAAAGTAAGGGCCGTTAAAGCGCCGGTTAGAGCGCCAACCCCAGGCGCCGCATGGCGGCCGACATTACATCCCCGGCTTTGCCTCTGATGACCAGGTCGGCCTTGGAATCCAGAGCCGTGGGCTGCAAGCCCATGATAGCGAGTTTCGCCCCGTGCGAAAGCGCGCTCCAGGGAAGCTGCGCGGCCGGATTCACCACCAGGGAAGAGCCGATGACGAGAAACACCCGGCTCTTGTTCGCGTGATCGAAGCTTAATCTCAGCAGATCGGAAGAGAGCGATTGGCCGAACGATACGGTGTCAGTTTTCAGAAACCCGTCGCATTCGTCGCACACCGGAACCTCGGCGCCCTTGTCGAGCATGCGTTCGACAGCGTCCCGCTCCCATTGTTTCCCGCAGCTCAGACACGACACCGTAAAAACGGTCCCGTGTAACTCTATCACCCGGTCAGACCCGCTCCCCGCTTTCCGATGCAACCCGTCGACGTTCTGGGTTATCACGCATTCCATTTTTCGCTCTTGTTCCAAGACGGCCAATGCCCTATGAACCTGATTGGGTTTTGCTTCCTTCATGACCGCGTAGAATTCCCGACTCATGCGCCAATATCTTTTCCGGGATTCGTCCGTGGCCATGAATTTCGGAAAGATGAAATCCTCCGGATCGTAGTGGTCCCAGATACCTCCCGGGCTGCGAAAATCGGGAATACCGGATTCCGTGCTGGCCCGGCCCCGGTCAATGTGACCGTATAGCGAGGAATCCACTAGTAGGTTAGCAAGCTGAGCCGATTTTTCATCCGGATCGCTATCGGATGGCTGCCGATCATTCATTCCGGTTTCCTTTCTTCCGAAGAACGCGTTTGTATCGTTTCCAAAATCGAAGAAAGGATGCGCTCCAGCTCTTCCCGCTGTTCATCGGAAACGTCCACCTTCTTAATATGAAAAGAACGCATGACGTCATAGCTTCCATCCTGCGAAACAGAACGGGCGCTTGCAGCACGTAATCGGGGTTGGCGCAACACCCGGAAAAAAAGTGACCGGGCCGCCGGCCTTCGGTGTCGATTTTTGATGAGGTCGTATGTTCCCTGCTGACAATCATGCCTATTTCACCGGTAATCGTTTTCACCAGGCCGCCGGGATGAAATATTTTTCACTTTATGCATGATGATCCATGAAAGCCTGACGTTGGGGTAAACGGACGCTTGCGCATGCGCCCGAATGGGCGACCGCATGTACTCCGTTACGAACATCATGATGATATACTATTTTTTCGTAACAGGGCAAGGGGATGAATATCGGCCCTAAAATGAACCCACGCCGCCGGGTCAAGCGTGGGCAAGCAGGCGTTAATCTTCCTTATTCTCCTTGCCCAACGTCTGAAAAAAAGTTAAAGATCATCCGAAGGGCTTTCGGGCCGACTGAAAAAATGACGAGGGGCGGGGATTGAAAATAGTCATCACGGGAGCGTATGGGCAGGTCGGCTCCGATTGCGTGGCGGTTCTGGGAACGCCCGTCTGCCATGAGGTAACGGCGATCGCCAGGCGCGATCTCGATATTTCCGACGCGGCCGCCGTCGACCAAACCATGAGCGACGTAAAGCCCGATATCATCCTGAATTGCGGCGCTTTTACCAATGTTGACGCGTGCGAGCGGGAACGGGACAAGGCCTGGGCGGTCAATGTCGACGGCCCGCGAAACCTGGCGGAAGCGGCGCGCAAACGCGATGCATGGCTGATTCATATTTCGTCGGATTATGTTTTCGACGGCAAAAAAACAGTCCCCGAACCCTATTATGAAGATGATCAACCCGCGCCTCTTTCTTTTTATGGGGTCACCAAACTGGAGGGTGAGCGCGCCATCCGGGATTCCGGCGCGCGATCCACCATTCTACGAACAGCCTGGGTGTATGGCGCAAACGGCGCCAATTTCCTGAAAACCATCCTCAGACTGGCTCTTGCGGAGAATAACGCCCCGCTCAAGGTGGTGAACGATCAGGTAGGCTCGCTCACCTGGTCACATCGGCTTGCGCGGCAGGTTGAAAAGATTATCCAAAACAATGCTCTGGGGCTCTTTCACGCCACGGCGGAAGGGCATGGTTCGTGGTACGAGGCGGCTATGGCGTTCCTGGCCGAGATGGAAATAAACAAGGAAATCCGTCCCTGTACCACGGAGGAGTTCCCTCGGCCCGCGCCCCGGCCTCACAACTCCATACTGGAGAACCGGGCGCTCAAGGCGGCGGATATCAACATCATGAGGGACTGGCGCGAGGATCTGGGACTGTTTGTGGCAAGGCACAAGGAACGATTGATCCGTGAAACCGCGGATCACTGAAAAGAGCCACGCCGTTCGGGCAAAATAAAAGGCCGACCGTATTCCGGTCGACCTTTGTTTTGCAGGGTGGGGTGAGTGATGGGGATCGAACCCACGGCCACCAGGGCCACAACCTAGTGCTCTACCGCTGAGCTACACTCACCATGCGTTTCGCACGTTCTTCACTAACAAATACATAACCTAAAATCAAGTATTTAAACTAAAACCGTGACCATAAATAACCGAGTGGAGTAAATGACATGATCGTGAGAAATATCAATGATCCTGAAGTATTGGACACCACTTACCAAGCGCATGAAGGCGCTGTCGCCCGCATGATCCTGACCTACAGGGAACTCGAAGCCATGGATTTCCTGGCTTTCGCCTATCTGGAACCGGGAAAAAGCATCGAAAGCCATATTGACCCCTATGAAGAAATTTATTTCGTGCTGGGAGGAGAGGGGATGATGAGCGTGGGAGACGAAACCAGGGAAGTCAAACCCGGAGACGCCATCTGGCTTCCGCGCGGTGTGCCGCACGCGCTGCATAATCACACCGACAATATTTGCCAGGTCCTGGTAGTGGCGGCCACACCACGATGAATACCAAACCCGAAGTAAACCTGGATCTTATCAAGGCCGTGGTTTTCGATTGCGACGGCGTCATGTTCGACTCCATTGAAGCCAACACGGTGTTCTATAACCAACTTCTCGAACGTTTCGCTCAGAGTCCGCTCACCGCCGAAGAGCGCATTTTTGTGCACATGCACGCCGTGAATAAATGTATTGTCCATTTATTTAAAAACAGGGGACCGGAGGGAGAACGGCTGCTGCCTGCGGCCATGGAAGCGGGGCGAGAATTCGATTACACGTCGTTTATTCCCTATATGATCATGGAACCGGGTCTGCTGGAGGCGTTGGACTGGCTCAAACCGCGATACACGACCGCCATTTCCACCAACCGCTCGACCACCATGCCGTTGGTTATCGAAAAGTTCGGGCTGGAGGGAAAATTCGATCTGATCGTCACGGCGCTCGATGTGGAGCACCCCAAGCCGCACCCGGAATCGCTATTCAAGATTCTGCGTTTTTTTTCTTTGCGACCCGAGGAAGCCCTCTATGTGGGCGATTCCGAGCTGGATGAATTGGCTGCGGAAAAGAGCGGCGTAATTTTCGTGTCATACAATAACCCCGATTTACGCGCTCATTTCCGCATCGAACGGCTATTGGAGCTTAAAACGCTCCTGTCAGGCCGATGAACCTCGCCTTGATTCAGTACTTCAAGGGCAGACGGATATCCTGCTCGTCGGGCGGATAGGTATCCAGCGTTTCGACCTTCATGAATATGGGGCCGGCCAAGCCCAGATCGACAGTCGTTTCGACTTCCCTGGTGTCCGTGAGGATCACGGTAACCGTTCCGGAGCCGATGTTGAGAATGAATATACGATCGAGTTCGTTGTTATCCTCGGGTCCGGCCACCGCCCCGACATCGGTCGGCGCGATTCCAGTGGGAAGCGAGGTCACGCTTTTGTTGGAAGTGCGGATTATGGAGACCGTGTTGTCGCCGGTGTTGGCCACATACATGTACTCGTTATTCGGCTGGACGGCGATTCCATAGGGCGACATACCCACCTGGACAACATCGCCAACATTCTTGTTGGAAACGCTAACAACGCTGACCGTGTTGTCGCCCGAATTCGTCACATAGAAATCATTGCTGTTGGTAGTGAACGCGCCCTTTGCCGGGGCTGTTCCGACCGGCACATCAGCCCTGAAACCTACGTTATCGTCAGCATGCACCAACGAGACGGTATTGGTATCCGGATTGATCGTAGCCAGGTCGGAGCTATCGGGGCTTATGTACAACTGGTCAGGCGTGCCGCCCAGAACCGCGCTCGTGCCCTTGAGTTCCAGCGAGGCGATCTCGAACGCCATGATGTTCCTATCTCCCCGATTGACGATATACGCGCGTTTGGCCTCCTTGTCGTACTGGTCAACAACAACCGGGCCCGGATCGGAACCGGCCCCTATGATAAATTCCAGGGTGTCGTAATAGGTATCGATGGTCGCCACAGTTCCGGTGGCGCCCAAGGTAACAAACGCGCGATGCTGTTCCTGCACCGACACCGCGATATCAACCGGGTTGCCGGGAAGAGGAATCGTCGTAAGTGGTGTGTTGGTGGGACCGCTCAGCACGACAACCATCGGGACTTCATAATTGATAAGATATACTTTGTCGCCTTCCGGAGCGAACTCCAGTTGGTCGGGCGTAAAATCCAGGGCGGCGGAGGGCCGCAGGTTATTGTTATAGGTATCCACCGGCACGATTATGCCCTGGGGATACACAACATACGCCCACGGTCCGAATACGGTAAAGGGCAGTGAGTTGCTGGTTTCATCGCTTATTTTTATATTCAGAGGGCCTGTAGTGCCCATATTGGGTACGAGCAGATTGATCTCCGTGCTGGTCACGGAATTAAAATCCTCACCGTCCGCTTTCTCATCGTTGAATCGCACATAGGTCCGGCTGTAAGTGTCTATAAAATGATCGCCCGTAATCAGAATGGGTGATTTGACCTGAGCCGCTTCAGGAGAAATGCTGTAGACAACCGGCTTATCCACATTTCGCGATGAATCGCAAGCGACCAACGCCAACAAAACGCCAAGAAGAATCATCCCTTTTTTCATATCTAAACCCGCTTACATCATTTCTAGTTCGTCAATGGAAGTATCGCAAAACCCGATTAGGCCACGAATTTATATTAAAATGTGTAACAAAACAATAGTCTTCAACAGCCACGCCGGGGGGAGCTATGAATTGTCCTGTTTGAGTTTTTCACTCAGGCGGCGCACGTTTTCGCGAGCGAATTCGATACTTGAATCGAGTTCGAGCGCCATGTTGTAGAAACGGATCGCTTCTTCCGGGCGTTCCAGCTCACGAAGGTTTGAACCGATGTTGGCGTAATCGATGGCGGAATCGGGGTCCAGCCTGATCGCGTTTTCGAAACAGCGGATCGACTCCTCGTGTTCCTTGCTTTTAAAATAGCAGAACCCCAGCGCGTTATAGACTTCCTTCCGCTCTCCATCGAGAACGGCCGCTTTTTCCAGTTCGGCGATGGCGCGCGTATAGTCTTCCATATCCTTGTAGCAAGCCCCGACCTGGCATTGGATCGTGGGAATGTCCTCGCTTTGGGGATCGAGCGTCAACGCCTTTCTGAACCGGCTCAGAGCGCTTTCGTAATTCGACATCTCCATATCGAGGAGTCCCCGGTAAAACTCCAGATAGTATTGATCCGGATAAATTTCGCTGATCAATTCCAGTTCCTTGGCCGCTTCCTCCGTGGGAAGAGTATGGACCAGGATTTTGGAGGCGAAAAAAGGCACGCTCGATGCCCGCGCCCGTTCCCTGAACAGGCAGCCCGGAGCGATATTATAGGTGGCCGGGATCTGCAAAATGGGGTGCGTGACATTGACCACGTATAGCTCCATGCCGTTGGAACGAAGACTCCGGGCGATTCGGGTTACCTCGGTCCTGAAGTTGTGGTCCGTGAGCGAGGGGAGGGCGCTCAAGGCGACCTTGGAAGAGTTTGAAGTAATATAGGAAGCTTCTTGCAGGTCTTGCGGTTTTGACAGACCCGAGGCGATGTATTTCCCGGAGGTGTTGAAATCTCCCGCCAATTGGGCGATTTCGGTCAACGCGCGGATAAGCGCCTTGGCCGGATCGGTGGAGGTGCCGGCGGTAAAAACGATTTCGGACGCTTGAGGGAAGGTGGTGGGGTCCCAGGCCAAGGCGCCTATGGTGGGGACTCCCATTCCCAGGGTAAAATCCTTGATATACAGTTCGATTCCGGCGTTCCGAAACTTGTCGATCAGGGCCAGGCTGACCTCGTCGTCGATGCTGTCGATATCGATATCGGGCGTTACCAGTTTTTCCCGATCCACCAGGGCCGAAACATGGCGTTCGACAACCTCGCTCGCCCCCTGGACAATGGCCTCTTCAAGCGTGTTTCCGGCGGCGGGACCGTTAAACTGGTTTATCTCGTAAAACCAGGAAAGCGGTATAAGGACCTCTTTTCCGCTGTTTATGCCCCGGGCCCAAGTCCATGAAAGGGGAACCCTGTTGAAAACCCGAAGAGCCCGGTCGCGGTCGTTCGGATCATGATGCACCGATTTCAATATGTCGTCGAAATCGATGGCCGAATCATCGAGTTCGGCGTAGGTGGCCTGCGTGAAGTGTCTGTTTTTCAGATAGGAAAAAAAACTATATCGTTCGGAAAGCTCCATCAAAGCGCTGGCTTCGGCCTGCGCAGGGGTGGCAGCCTTTGCCCATCTGTTTCTTGGTTCCGGTCATGAGAGACGCGTCCGCGCCACACACACTGATAAACACCGGAATATCGAGTCGACCCGAATCGATCCGCACCGTCTGGCGCAAAATATCGAGTTGAGCTTCCTGAAAACGCGATTTTACCCATTCCGCCGTCTCGGTGGGGGTTCTCGCCTTGTCCTGATCGTATGTATAGGATTTATATGAGTCTTTGAGTTCGACTTTTGATTTCATATACTTTATTCCTTGGCCTTTTTTTTGTGCAAACCTAACAGACGGCCGAGGCGGTGTCAATGAAGTGCGAACGCTTGTTATGAAGCGCGTCGATGAGGTAATCTGACCGCAGTATTTGACTTATTCCCGGTTTAAGATCATATTTCAGCTTTGATCGCCGGTCACGGCTCAAACCCATACTGATTAAGACAACCTGATTAACGATATGGAAACAACCGTCATAGAAGGAATCACCCTGCATCTCAGCCATCCGGATGAACTGCGTTTGTCCTGGATCGGCAGACATGAACTGGTCGATCAGGTATTGGCCGCATGGCTGATGGTCAATGAAGACGATCTGCCGCTTCATCCCCGCCTTATCGGAAAGCCCGGAGTGGGAAAAACAACCCTTGCCTACGCTGCGGCGAAACGAATGAAACAGCCGGTCTACCTCTATCAGGCGACCATGGACACCAGGCCCGAGGATCTACTGGTCACGCCGGTTATTTCCGAAGGCAATCGCATCCGCTATACCGCCAGCCCCTTGGTGACCGCCATGTTAAAAGGCGGTGTCTGCATTCTGGACGAGGGCAACCGCATGAGCGAGAAGAGCTGGGCCTCCCTCGCGCCGCTGCTCGACAACCGACGCTACGTGGAATCGATCGTCGCGGGTATCAAGATACAGGCTCACCACGATTTCCGGTTTTGCGCCACCATGAACGATGACGCCAGCACCTTTGAATTACCGGAATATATCCACTCACGCCTTCAGCCCCAGATTTTTATCGATTTTCCGGAGCGTGACGAAGAAAAGCTGATTTTGGCCCAGAACCTCCCGTTCGCGCCGGACATCGTCCTGGAGTACGTCGTGGGCTTTTTGCAGGCCGCCCATCAGGCGGACGAAAAATACACGGCGAGGGATGGCGTGAATATCGGCCGGTACGCCCTGAAACTGCTTAAGGCCGACGACGCGACCGCCCCCCATGCGGTCGTGGACAAACTGCGGACCGCCGTGCGTCTTATCCTGGGCGAAGAAGCCCTGATTTTTCTTTGATGAGCCGGTTTCCCTTTACATTCAGCCCCGCCCATTCCAATGGTCATTAGGGTAAACGATAGTTCCATTCATCCGCTTCCCGTTCTGCACGGTCGCATGGAGTTTGCAAAAGCGGTCCGCCGGAAGCTGCTCGCCATCAAACCGGACGTGGTGGCCATCGAGCTGCCTTTTCAGCTTTCGGACGGACTCAAAAGGGCGGTAAAAAGGCTGCCTTTTCTGAGTGTCCTCCTGTGCGAAAATGAACACGACGATCCGCTCTATCTCCTGATCGAACCGCAGGACGCGTTGATCGAGGCGGCCCGTTACGCGGAAGAAGAAAACATTCCGCTTCGTCTGGTGGATCTGGAAGTTGAAGGATATCCCCGGAAGCGCCAGTCCATGCCCGATCCTCTGGCTCTGAACAGCATCGGGTACGAGGCCTATGTAACAGCCTATCTGGAAGAGTTTTCCGGACTCGAGGCCGACCGGTTCGACAGCCTCCGGGAACGCTACATGGCGTATCAGGTTCATCGGCTGACCTCCGAGTTTGAGAACATCGCCTTTGTCTTCGGTATCTCCCATTATCCCCGGCTGGCGGACATCCTCTCTGAGCCTCAAGCCGCGCCATTGGCAAAATCGCAAACGAGCCGGGTGACCCTGGCGCGACTCCACGAGGATTCCAGCCGCGAAGTGTTATCCGAGCCGCCCTTCCTGTGCGCGGAATATGAGAAGTCGCGTCTGGTTCCCCGGAAGCTGGAAAGCCTCAACCGGTTGAACGTCCACCATGAATTATTCGAAGCGGCCGTGGCGGCTCACCTGAAAAAGTCCAAGGAGCGGGTGACCACGCAACAGAAAATCGTGTTCCATCAGTTCGCGCGAAATTACAGCCTCGTACAAGGTTATCTGGCGCCCGATTTCTACCAGCTCGTCATCGCGGCGAGGGGCGCGGTCGACGACAACTTCGCCTATGAACTTTGGGAAATCGGATCCACCTATCCCTGGCAGGACGATTCTCCTTCCTTGCCCGAACTTCGCATCAGCGGAGAGGATCTTTTTCTCAATAACAAGAGAATCCACTTTCACCGGAGGCTTCGTCACTTCAGGCGCCGTCTCGTTCCCGCTCCGCTGCGGAAAAGGCCGCGCGAAAAAAGATCCGGACAATGGAAAGAGCAGTGGACCGGCGTGAACATCTGCTCGTACCCCCCGGAGGATATCGCCATCGAAGGGTTCGGCCATTACCTGAAGAAGAAGGCGGTAAAAATCCTCTCGGAAGAAAATCAAAGGGTTGTTCCTTTTACTACCTCGCTCATGGACGGTCTGAACTTGCGGGAGACCATTCGCAACTGGAACGAAGGCAAAATCTACGTGAATGAAAACGGCCCGACGCTGGGCAAGGTGGGCGCGGTGGTCATCATTTTTGACGAGGACCGCAAGGAAAATCCTCGGGATGAATCCTTTCCGTGGAAACTGACCTGGCTTGGCGAACACGATCAGGAATCGGACATGGCGTTATACGCGTCCCCACCGGGCGAAGTGATGGTCGGACCGGGAATATCGCGCTGCCATCATGGTGGATTCATGTTGACCTATCCGCCGTTCCGTCTTCTCGATATATGGTCCGATCCCTTTTTCGATTGGGCCCGGACCAAGCCGGAGCGTCTTCTCATGGCGGCTCTGGATTACAACCTCGAAAGAAACGTAGTGTATGTCGCGGCGACGCCGCCTCCCTCGAACATGAAGAGCTTTGCCGACAAATTGGGAAAAAGGATTCTTTATATCCCCATAGGAACATTTTCTCCCACGACGTTGCGAAAAATGAGAACCTTCCATGTACTGGACGGACACCGTGTAAGGGGTTACGCTACGGATTACATCTCTTCCTGACTGGAGATCGACAATGGCGGCGGATTATAATACTCACAAGGAAAAGCGGGCGTTCAGGGCTTCACCGCTGGAGATAATTCTCTTGGCTGTGGTGCTGGTGGGGCTCGCGTTCATGGCCAAAACCATATTTTCACAACCCGACGTTTCCCAGGGGGAAATTACGGATCTGATCACCGGTTTGCAGAAAAGGTCCGTTGAACTCACGGAGAAGACGCAGGCCTATCAACGTCAGATGGAGCAGGAAAAAGCTTTCACCGCCAAACGGCTCGATGAAATCGATAAGTCCCTGAAGAACCTGGAAACCGCCCTGGCCCGCTCGGAGCCTTCTTCGCCCGGAGCTTCCCGCCCGCGCGACGATTTCAAGAGACTTCAAGCGAACGTGGAAAGCCTGAACGGTCGCTTGGCCGCGCTTTCGGAGCGGTTGGCAAGGTTGGAAGCGGCGGCGGCGTCGGAAGGAAAAAGCGTCAAGAACGGGGGGGAAATCGCGGAGGGCAAAAGGGCGGGGGACGACTCCGAACAACCGGCGTCCCCCACGCTCAAACCGTGATAAGCGGCTAAACGCCTCGTTTTGTTGACCGACCGCGGAGCCCCTTGTCGAAGAACTCCAGGTATTTCGTCACCGCCCGCTTCATATTTCTCCGCTCGCAGATTTCATGAATGCCCCGAATGTCGTGGTAATAATCGAGCTTATCATAAATTTCCGCGGCCTTTTCACTCAACGATATGGCCCGCACCAGCTTTTCGTCGACATCGAATCCCCGTGACTGCATGACGCGCGGACCCGCGAAACTGATAAGCGCGGTGGGTTCGGCGATGATGACATCACCGTGCGCCGGGAAACTGGCGATGGCGCCGCCGGTCGAGGGGTCGCCGAGGATCGAAATATAGGGCAGGCCGTTTTTCTTCAGCTCATTGATGGCGTTGACCGTTTTTACCATCTGCATAAGCGCCGATATACCTTCATATAATCGGGCGCCGCCGGAACAACAAACGCTCAGGAAGGGGAGGTTCCTCTTGATGGCGTAATTGGCCGCCAGTTTGAACTTCTCGCCAAAAACCACCCCCATGGAACCGCCGCTGAACAGGAACTCGCAAATGGCGACCACGCAGGGAATTCCATATATCTGCACGACTGCCGTGACCAGCGATTCCTTGAATTTGGTGCGCCGCCGCTGTTTGGCCAGAAATTCGGCGTAGGGTTGGGTGATCACCCCTTCTTCCAGCACTTCTTCCGCGGTCATGTTGCGGTACAGCTCGTGGAAGCTCCCCGCGTCGCACAGCAGGTCGATCCAGCCCGAAGCGCCCATGACGTCCGTTTTTCCGCAATGCGGGCAAACCTGATAATTGGAAAGATATTCCTGCAAGGGGACGAGCATCCCACAGCCTTTCGACGCGGTGTCCTTTTTCTCGGACTTCGCCGAACCGCCGCAGATCACGTATTCCTGATCGGGATCAAGATACTGTCCATTGCCGTAATCGTCCGCGATGTTGACCGCGCTCTCGTAGCTAATGACCTCAATGTCCGGCGGCGGCTCCATGAGGCGGCCCTTAAACGGTTTTTCAATGAACTTTCGGATCTTGTAGAACTTGCGGTGTTTCTTGGCCAGACCGAACCCTTCCGCCAGAAGGGCTCGCTGTTCGATGAGCTTTTTCAGTTTGATCTTGGAGAGATCCTTGATGGCTTTTTCGAGATATAACTGTATGTTTTTTGCGTAACCATCAATGTCCGTTACTTTTTCCGGCGCGGGAATGATGGTGTCGATCACGTTGAGATCCCGCAGTTCGGACGCTGTCGGCTTCAGTATGGAGAGCGCTTCTCCTATCTTGGTCGCGTCCCGGAAAACGATGGAAGCCATGCTTTCGGGTGGCGCCGTGGCGTAGAGGGCGTCCTCCAACTGGGCTCTCCGGTCGGTGACCTGAATGGCGAGCGCGCCGCCGCTTCCGCCTTCGCCCAGAACAATGGAAATGGTTTTTACCGGAACCACCAGGAATTCGCGGATCAGGTGACTGATAAAATACGCCTGAAACCGTTGAGCAGAATACATGGAAATATCGGCGCCATAGGTGTCGATGAACGTCACCACATAGGCGTTGTCCAATTCCAGCTTTTTTGCGTAGGCCAGCACATCCAGTATTTTGGAATGGTCGTCGGCGTTGAGCATGCCGTGATTCAGTTTCGCTAAATCTTCCTTGGTCCGAAGATCTTCCGGGCGGGGCTTTTGCTGCGCAATGACGAACAGCTTACTGTCGATGAAATCCGTCTCGCCCGCGATCAGGGCGGGACTGGCGCTCTTGTAGGCCTTAAAATTCCCAAACACCGCGTTAATGATGTCCGAAGATCTGGGCCGCAGCGGGTGTCTTGTCCTTTTCTTGAATAATTCCAGAAGCTTGTCGCTTTGCATGTCACTTTCTCTCTTAATTGGCATTCGCGCCGCTAGGACATAGCGTCTCTATCTCATTCCAGCCCAAGAGTCAAAGCTATTTCCGAATTGAAGCCAGAGTGGAGTTCCGGATAGAGGGTTCAAGAGTCGGTAATGATTAAATGATGGTCCCCGGAGTGTTAAAAGCATGCGTCCTGACGTAAGTCGCCAATACCTATCAAATGAATGAGTTCAAATCAACAGGTTACCAATGAAGCCGCGGGGAGGGATTACCTTCGCAGCCCCGCCTTGATTCTCAACGGTTTCAAAAGCAGGTCAAGTCCGTCGTTGATGGATTTCACCACCATGTCCGCGTTGAGGATCGCCTGTGCCGAGCAACCTTCACCCTCCAGAACGGCGACGCCCAGGCGAGCCTGTTTCAGCATGAGGGCGTCGTTGTTTCCGTTCCCCATGGCCGCCGTCTCGTTGGCGCCCAGCGAGGCGACAAACGCGCGTTTGGCTTCGTCCTCGCCGGAAACCTTCAGGATGGTCACCTGGATGGGTAGCCCTTCCAGGGCCTGTTTCGCCTTACCGAACGTGTCCG
The DNA here is from genome assembly GCA_963821845.1 of uncultured delta proteobacterium. Lineage (GTDB taxonomy): Bacteria > Desulfobacterota > Desulfarculia > JACQYL01 > CAWGVV01 > CAWGFI01. Next base: position 231,199 of record CAWGFI010000014.1, on the reverse strand, counting down.
CCGTAAGCGCGTAGATGGCGATGGTTTGGGAGAGTTCCAGGATTCGCTCGCGAACTCCCGGGATAAGCTCTCCGTCGATGGAAAGCGTGCCGGTGAAATCCAACACCAGCTGATTGATGGTAATTTGGCCCTGGCCGGGCGTCTCGATTTTCACATTTTCTCTCCGGCTGTTAACCGCTTTTCACTATCAGGAAGGGAACCAGAAAGGAGTTATTTCCACGTTGAAAAAGCACAGGTCGAGAAGGTTGTTGTTCCAGTCCAGATCCGACAGGTCCTCGGCCGTCCGCGCGTCCACCACGAGCGTGCTGAAAATGTAATCTCCCGGCGCAAGCGTCGCTTCTCCCGTGATCGGATTGACCAAGGGCAGGGAAGAGGTTACCTCCTCGTCCACGACATAGTCGACATCCTTTCTCCAGGCCGCGATTCCCGGAGAAAAGCCGCCGTCCGCCTTCAGGAAATAGAGGAAGCCTTCGGGCAACTGAACCATCAGATACAGATTCACCGCGACATAATTTCCATCCGAATCCACAAATCTCGGAAAAAACGCGGACAACTCGATGGCGTTACCGCCTTCGGCGATATCGCCCATTCCCAGGAAAACGCCATGTTCGGGGTCCGGTTTGCCCTCAGGGTCGGCTTCGGTCTGCCTGCCGGAAAGAATGTGTGGATTGCCGCCGCCGTACTTTACGCGATCGATCGCGAACGCGTTATAAAGGGAAAAGCCGAGGCTTAAAAGCGCGAATAGAAACAATATTATTGGGATCTTGCGTGAAAACACAGAGAATTTCATCTCCATCCCCCTGTAATCAATAAGGAATCGCTCATCAAGGATGGCCCTCCGCGCGCGGTTTCCCATCGGCCGCTTCGCCCATGCAGAGTCCATAACCTATTATTACCAACCTGATCCCATTTTTCAATCCAAAGGAACAATCAATCCGTCATGAGAGACTCTGATGGGGAAGTTTAATTCATAGTCATGGACAATCCGATCCGCGACCGATTCCCATTCCCGCTGACACGTGGGGACAGGGTAGGCTTGTCCCGTGCGTGGATTCTTTAACGGGTCAAGGGGAGGGCGCTTCTTGAGACAGTTGTTGGCCGGGTCGCCTTCGACCCAATCGGAATCGGAAATGTGGATCAGGTATACCGCTCCCTTTGGCGCCCATTTCCGGAGCAGCTCGAGGCCGCGCTGCAAACTCATGTGGCTGGGCCGGTTGAATTCGGGCTCGTTGAACCAGTTGGCCTGCATGACCAGTGTGTCGGCGGCGCCCAGCAACTCTTCATTCGACGAAATCGACTTGAAATCGGAAGTATACACCAGTTTCTTTTCATTCCATTCCCCATAAAAAAAGGTATATCCCACCGCGCCCTTGGGAAAAGGGCCGTGATCCGTTTTAAAAGGTATGACACGGGTCGTGAGTCCTTCGAGCGGCAGACCGGGGACCGCCAACCGCTTTTCAACGAGGGTGTCCAGGAGATACCCGAAACGAACTTCCACGCTTTTCCAGGTTTCCTCGGTGGCGTACACGGGGATGGCTTGCCATCGATCCCTGTCCGCGCAGCGCCTGAACGAGAGCAGTTCGTCGAGCCCCAGATAATGATCTCCGTGTTCATGGGTGATGAGGACCGCGTCCATTTTGGGAAGCCGATGTCGCGTCATCTGCTCCCGGATGTCGGGACCGCAATCTACAAGGATCTTCTCCAGACCGTCCAGGAAAATCGAGCTGCGGGTTCTTCGTTCGCCCAACTGCGTCATGCGTTTACATATGACGCAGTCACACCCGTACTCCGGAACCGTCCAGGCGCTTCCCGTGCCTAAAAATACAAGATTCATAGGTTATTGCATCCGATTATTGATATACCAATTGATTTGTCTGCAAAACCCGCGGAAAAAGTTGATATCCACCTTGCGCAGCGGAAACCGGTTAAGCATACGCCGTATGTTGCGCATCCAATGGTCGGGATTTTTGGAATCGAGAAATTCGATCCGGACCAGGGTTTCCTGCAAATGATTGTAGAGGCCCTCCACATCTTCGCTGGCGGCCAGTTCCGTAGTTGGGTGCGGGGCTGCGACATATTCCTGGTTATTATCATTGAGCAGGAATATTCGAAGCTCCCAGCACACAATCATCACCGCCTGGGCCACATTCAAGGAATGGAAGCCGAGCGTCGGGATAACCATGGCGTCCTGGCAGAATTTCATTTCATCGTTGCTCAACCCACGGTCCTCGGGGCCGAAAAGGATGGCCACGCTGTTGTTCAGGGAAATGGGGGCGAGTTTTTGAACCGCCGTGCGAGGATTGACGGATGCGTGGCGAAAACGTCCCGTTCTAGCCGTGGTGGCGATCAGGTACTGATAAGGAGCGACGGCGTCGGCCAGATTGTCGAACACCTCGATCGACTGCACAATGGGCATGACCGCGTGCGTGGCCAGTTTCAGAATTTTGGTCAGATCATAGTCCTCGGGCTCGACCACGCGAATGTTGGCCAGTCCCATGTTCGCGGCGGCGCGCGCCGCCGATCCGATATTCTCCGGGAAACGAGGTCTATGTAGTATAATAGTTATGTTGGATAGATTGATAGGTTCCATAAGCGCGGCATTATACTGAAAACGGGTTCCGATTTTAAGCATTAATTAGCATGGCAACCATCGACGCCCGGAGGAAGAAGCGTTATGGCCGAAAAACGGGAACTGGATTTGGAAAACAAAAAAATCGGTCACTTGCGGCATGTAGTCGATTCAAGCCTGCTGGAAATCAGGTTAGGCTCGTTGACCGTGGAAGAAGCGTATGACCTGGAGCGAAAAGTCTTCAGCTTTGCCATGCGGCTTTTCCCAGGCAAGGAGGAGACGTTTGACCTCATTTACGCGCCACGGTTTCGCCGGGCGATCGAGCAACGGTATTTTCTTCAATAATAAAAGTTTTCTCCATCACATACGTCCGATAATATATATTATGTAAACTAATGATACGGCGCAAACCGACAGCTCGATCATACGCTCTGTCGATTTGCGGCGACCACATCAATTCGATTCCCTCTCCGGAACATTTCACTTAAGCCGCCGGCCTGCCCACGGTCAGATATTCAAAACCGAGTTCCGCCATCGTCTTGGTGTCCAGGATATTGCGGGTGTCCAGAATCCTGAGAGTCCGCATGCGACTCTTGATTTCCTCCAGATCCAGACTTCGAAACTCGTTCCACTCCGTCAGAATCACCAGCGCGTCCGCATTCTTCACGGCCGAAAAAACCGTGCCGCAGTATTCAATGTCCGGCAAGACTTTCTCCATGTTGCTCATGGCAACCGGATCGAACGCCTTGACCTTGGCTCCGGCTTCCATGACCGCCTTGATTATGGGAATGGCCGGCGCTTCTCTGATATCGTCGGTGTTGGGCTTGAATGACAGCCCCAGGAACGAGATGTTTTTGCCCGGCAGTTCCGGCACAAGCTTTTTCAGCTTTTCCACCATGCGTTGCGGCTGATAATCGTTGGCGCGAATGGCCGCCTCCACAACGTTCAAGTTCACCTTAACTTTTCTTGCCATCTCCACAAGCGCCCTGGTGTCTTTCGGAAAACATGACCCGCCATACCCCGGCCCGGGATGCAAAAACTTGGAGCTGATGCGGCCGTCGAGTCCCATAGCCTTGGCCACTTCGTGAATGTCTGCCCCGGTTTCGTCGCAGAGATTGGCCACTTCATTGATAAAGGATACTTTTACGGCCAGAAAACTGTTGGAAGCGTACTTGATCATTTCCGCCGTGGGTATATTGGTGATCACCATGGGCGTTTCACGGATATAGAGCGGCCGGTAAACCTTCCGCATGACCTCGACCGCGCGTTCCGTGCTGGCCCCGATGACGATGCGGTCCGGCCACATGAAATCCTTGACCGACGCGCCTTCCCGCAGGAATTCGGGATTGGAGACCACGTCGAATTCATGCCCGGCGGCGTTGTTCTGCTTGATTATTCCTTCGATCAGGCTGCCGGTGCCGACCGGAACGGTGCTCTTGGTCACGATCACCTTGTAGCCGTTGAGATTCTCTCCGATCACCCTGGCGACCGTTTCAATGGCCGTAAGGTCGGCGTCGCCGCTCATGGATTGAGGCGTTCCCACGGCGATGAACATAACCTGCGACTCGTTGATGCACGCTTTGATATCCGTGGTGAAACTAAGGCGTTTGGCTTCCCGGTTTCTTTCCACCAGTTCCTGCAAGCCGGGTTCGAAGATGGGCAAGCCTCCGCTTTCCAGCATCCGTATTTTTTCGTCATCAATGTCGGCGCATATGACGTTGTTTCCAAAATCCGCGAGACAGGCTCCCGTGACCAATCCGACATACCCGGTTCCCAATACGCCAATTTTTATCATTAATAATCACCCTTTCTCTTCGTTCCGCTCATTCTCGCGTTCCGGAGGCGTTTCATGAAAAGAATCGGACGTTCCTTTAATTCTTTGATAGACCCGGATGCAGAAGCCCGTCAGAATCGCGCCACTGATTAATATAATGAAGTTCGAGGCGAAAAACGTAAGAACAAAATAATGCGGCGACGACAGCTTATAGGACGCGATTAAAAGGTTTATACCAAAAAAACCGAAAAAAAGGCACGCGGCGATAACCAAAAGATGGAACGACCACCATTTTAAGGGCCCCCCGCCGTCACCCATCATATCCGCACGCCTTATCGACAAAAAATGTAAGATTATTCAGAACTTCCTGCACCTTCCGGGTATAAAGAAGCGCGCCAGCCTTGCCGCCTGCCCTGGGCACGTGGATCGGCTCCCCGAAGGCCACCCGCACTCTGCTGAAAGGCAGCGGCACCATGGTCCGGTCCCAGCTCTTCCGGAATGTGTACACCATATTCGCCGACCAGGCCATAGGAATAATGGGAACCCCGGTTTTTTGCGCCAGTAGAATAAGGCCTGGCTTGGCTTCAAACCGAGGGCCCTGGGGGCCGTCCGGAACGGTGGCGAATTTGCCTCCCTTTGCCGATAGCAGGCGCGTCATCCTGTGAAGCGCCGGCGCGGCGCCCCTGCTGCTCGATCCCCTAATGGGAAAAGCGCCCATGCGGCGCGCGAACCGCGCGAGGTATTCCGCGTCGTCGCTTTTACTTATGAGAAAATAAGGATGAGCCGGGCCAAAAAAGTAGACGCTGAAGATGGCGCCCCGATGCCAGGTGGCGCCGATCATGTTCCGGCTTGGATTCAGCAGGTAATCACGGTACACGTCGCGGTTATAAATGGTAATCCGGCAGGTGGAAAACCAGAGCCTGGCCAGAGCGCCCGCGACGCCGCTCACCAACCCGAGCATGGCTTCTTTTTTACGGGATCTCATCATAAGCCGCGGGCGGATAAAGATCATTGTTTCGGGGATGGCGAAGCTGTTTCACCAGGTAAAAACCTCTTTCCGGTCGCCTTCCGTGCCCACTACCAGGTCATTTTTAAAATAGACCCAATAAACGGGAACCCATACCGCCCCATATTCGTATTCGTAGTATCCCCGATAATAGGTCCAGACCTCCTCACCGGTTCTGTCGTCGAAACTCGAATCACCCCGCTTCCCCAACGCCGCGGCGACCATGTCGGGCGTCATGCCTATCGCCACCTGCCCCGCCGCCACCTGTTGGATCATTTGCTCGGGCCAGTCGGGATGGTCCATGGTCAGCGTTTGAGCTTTCTGCTGGGGGGTCGCGCAACCGATCAGCATGAGCGCGATTACGCCTAAAGACCACAGAGCCAGCTGTTTTTTGCGATTCTTCTCCATTTTAGGGCTCCCCCGCGTAACCGAAGCAACGGCGTGGCGCTCCTGGGGCGCTCTTGTTCCGGCGCCGTCACGGGTCACGCAGATCCGATACTATACTATTATTATGATAAATACTAGAGAGTTAGGATGGAAGACGATACGGTCTATTTTAAAAAACGTTCCGTTCGGAATTTTTTCCGAACCCTTCGTCCGCTTTTCAATCGTCGCCGCCTTCCGGTTCTTCCTTCCGGTCAGCGGGTTCGTTCATTTCTCCCGATTCCAGGCGCAGCAGTTGAGCGTCAATGTCCGCGAGCAGCCTCTCCTGGATGGTCTGATTGAGGATTCCGCGATGAAAGGCGTCGGTCACCGACCGTTTCTGCGACAATAGCAGGTGCCGCCTGGCCCACTGCATTTCCTCATCGTGAAGCTCCTCTCTGTCCAGATGTATCTCGTTCAACGCCTTGCTGTCCTGTTCTATCTTTTCTTCATATTCTTGCCGGAGGCTGCTCAGCACATCCTGGTGCGCGAAATGGACGTGCGACATCCGGTCGATCTCCTCCAAGGCGGCGTGCGTCGATTGCAGCCTGCCGCGTGTAAGCTCGTACTCGGTGTGTTCCTGATGCCCGCGTACGATCCCCAACCATCGCAACAGGGGCGACATCGTCAAACCATGGACCAGAATCGAAAGGATGACCACCCCAAAGGTCATGGAAACCAGCAATCCCCGGTGCGGAAAATCGCCCGGCAGGCTGAATGCCAACACCATGGGCAACCCGCCGCGCAGGCCGCCCCAGGTAAGGATCACGCTCCACGACCAGGGGATTCGTTCCCGGGACCCGCGCAACAGAGCGGACACGCCGAGAATGATCAGCGCCCTGCCCCCGGTGACCACGGCATACGCCACCAGGATCGCCTGCCAGGAAGCGACCAGTTCCTCGAAATCCACATCCAGACCGATCAGCAGAAAGACGATCGAGTTGAGCGCAAAGGCCACGTATTGCCAGAAACTCTCCACCGCCATCCGGGTGGACGGCGACATGCCGACCCGGGCGCCGTAGTTTCCGCACAGCATGCCCGCCGACACGGTGGCGATCACCCCGGAGTAATGGAAATGCTCGGCGGTCAGAAACGAACCGTAAGCCGCGATGGTGGTCAGGGTGATCTCGATCATGGGATCGTCCACCTGCCTGAGGACTTGTGAAACCCCCAGACCGAATCCCACCCCGATGAGCGCGCCAATACCGACGATCATGACGAAATCTAGGGCCAGGTCGCCGGCCGTCACCACGGTTCCGGCCACCAGCGAGACGCTGAGCGTGAAAAAAACGATGGCCGTGCCGTCGTTGAGCAGGCTTTCGCCTTCGAGCAGCACGGAGAGGCGTTGCGGAACCCCCAGGCTCTTGAAGATGGCCACCACCGCGATGGGGTCGGTGGCGGAGATGATGGCCCCGAACACCAGCGCGTTTTTCCAGGTAAAATTCTGCACAAAATGCAGCGTGTTGGCGACCGGCGTCAAAATCAGGGCCGTCAGCGCGATCGCTCCTATCACGCCGGGCAAGGCCAGTGAATTGATCGCGAGGCGATTTCGCCAGAATTGCTTGAATTCGATGTAAAACGCGGCTTCGAAGAGCAGTCCCGGAAGGAAAACGTTGAAGAGCAGTTCCTTGGTCAGTTGCGGCGGCTTGAAAGCATTGGTCAGCCCCAGAATAATGCCGCCCAGGACCAGCGCCACCGTGTAGGGAATCGACAGTCGTTGCACCGCCATGGCCACGGCCGTCGCCACCACAAAAAGAAAAACCAGAAAGGTTTCCGTCAGCATTTCAGCGCCCTATCCTTCTCAATCTTCCACGGCGCCCGAACTTGAGCGATCCCTTTTCATCATGGTAACCCATTCCATTATTACATACTAGTACAACTTGACGCGCTCGTGACGGTTTATCTGAAGGGAATTTCGATGGCGCAAGTCTGATGCCGTTCAGATTCTCCAGCGCCAGTTTTTCTTTCCGCATCCTAAGTTAAGCCCAATAATTATTTTTTACTCGCCATTTTAATAGCTTGAGCAATCCTTTGCTTGACCTATACCCTATGGCGCTATACGATTCGCTATGATAAAGGGGTTCAAGGATAAAGACACGGAACGAGTGTTCAAGCGATTGCGTTCAAAAGCATTACCGCCTGATATCCAGCGAGCCGCCCAACGCAGATTACGCGCCTTAAACAGATCTCAATCGCTCAATGACCTGCTGATTCCACCCTCCAATCGATTGGAATCATTAAAAGGCGCCCGAGCAGGACAGTACAGCATTCGTATTAACGAACAATGGCGAATCTGCTTTGCTTGGGAACAAGGAGACGCCTATGATGTTGAAATCATCGACTACCACAAGTGAGTCTAAAAACATGGGAAACGAGGGAAAATATCCGCCGATACATCCAGGGGAGATATTACTCGAAGATTTTATGAAGCCACTCGGATTGAGCCAAAATGAGCTGAGTCGCGCTCTTAAGGTTACTCCCAGGCGTATTAACGAAATCGTTAATGGAAAGCGTCGTGTTACTGGCGACACAGCCATGAGACTCTCGCGTTACTTCGGAAACTCGGCTGAATTTTGGATTGGCCTGCAGGCCGACTATGACCTTGATGTAGCCAAGGATGAGCTTGAAGAGAAAATTAAGAAAGAGGTCCAGCCGCGCCAACACGCCGCTTGAGGTGGAACGAACTTTCCATCAGTCCACCAGCGCGTAGGCCATCCCGGTTCTTGCCCCCATCTTCGTACAGCATCGGGCCGCGTAGGCGCTGGAATAACGCAGCAAATCATCCCACTCCATACCCATGGATAACCCCGCGGCGAACGCCCCGTGGAACGCGTCGCCCGCGCCGGTGGTGTCCACCACGTCCACCTTTGGGGCGTCGAGTTGGCCGGAGCCCCGGCCGGTCTTCCAGATCAACCCCTTGTCGCCCAGTGTTACGACCACCGACGGGTGGGACCGGGCCATCATGTCCAACGCGCGGTACGGGTCATCCTGTCCTGAAAACTGTCGCGCGAACTTGGCGGACGCCACCACGTGGGTCACCAGCGGAAACAGGTCCACGCTGCCTTTATGCACGGACCCGGCGTCCAGAACCGTGGGAACCGAATTTTCACGCGCCCACAAGGCCAGAGCGGACGAAAGGTTGGGCTGATGACCGTCGAACAGAATAGCGCGAGGCCGAACACGGGAAAAATCGATACCGCATTCGGGCAAATATTCCGCGCCGCCTTTGTAATTGACCACCGTGCGCGCTCCGTCCGGCTTGACCAGTATCACCGAAAGCGGCGTGGGAGATTTCCCGCGCGCAATGAGTTCGGTGGAAACGTCTTCGCGGATGAACTCTTCCACATGCAGGTCGCCGTACACATCGTTCCCCAGATAGCCCGCGAAGGCCACCGACCTCCCCAGCCGCGCCGCCGCCACGGCCGCGTTGGCCGCCGGTCCGCCGCCGCACTGAGTAAGACCGTCAGCGAAGATCTTGTCGTCCGGCGCCGGGTGATGATCAACCGAAAAGGTGAGATCGTAGCATGCGAAGCCCACACATAGGACGTCCACGGTGAGCAGAGGCGCGTTCATGGTCGGAGTTCCTTTTGAGGCAAAACGGAGTATGGCGGGAAAACTCTTTAAACAAAAAAAGACTCACAATTTATCGTAAGTCTTTGTTTTTATTGTGTCGGGGCGAGAGGATTTGAACCTCCGGCCCTCGGCTCCCAAAGCCTAAGAAGTGCCTTTCTGTGACTTTCCCTCATTTTCTTAAAACACCTCTAATATATTGATTTTACGTACATTATAAATACGCATAATTTCCTTGACTTTCTTTCTGCTTCTATGGATTATACCAAAAAGGTTGGAAATAGGGTTGGAAAATATCAGTCTTCGGCTTTTCATGGGCGATGATATCATAGCCAGGTTGGAAAAGGTTGGAAAATGCCAAAGCGAGAAAAGACTAAATATCCAGGCGTTTTTTACCGGGAAACGAAGCGAGTAGGCGGGCCAGGAACCGAGAAGGTCTATTACATCGTCTTCAAGCAGAACGGAAAAGTGTTTGAAGAAAAGGTCGGTAAACAGTTCATCGATGACATGACACCGGCCAAGGCCGCCAGTATCCGCGCTGAACGCATAGAAGGCAAACGGGAATCGCGCAAGGCGATCAGGGAGGCGCAAGAAGCCCTCAAGGACGCTGAATCGAACCGATGGACCGTTGAAAGGCTTTGGGAAAAGTACACGGTAAGCAGAAACCTGAAAGGCATAGTGACCGATCAGAACCGCTTTCAGAATTATATCAAGCCTTCATTCGGGGACAAGGAACCGCAGGAAATAGCGCCGCTGGATGTGGACAGGCTCAGAATCAATTTATTGAAAAAACGGAAGCCACAGACGGTAAAGCACGTCCTGGTGCTTCTCAAGAGGATTGTAAATTTCGGCGTCAAGCTCGGGCTATGTGAAGGACTCGCCTTTCAAATGGATATGCCCAAGGTTCGAAATGAGAAGACAGAGGACTTGACGCCGGAACAGCTTGCACGATTACTCAAAGCCATCAGTGAAGACCCCTGCATCCATGCCGCCAATATCATGAGAATGGCCCTTTTTACCGGCATGAGGCGCGGCGAGCTTTTCCGGCTCAGATGGGATGATATTGACTTTGAACGTGGCTTCATAAAGATCCGTGATCCCAAGGGGGGAGAAAACCAGACGATCCCGCTGAACGATCCAGCCAGGGAAGTTTTGCATTCGCATATCCGCACCAAAAGCCCCTATGTTTTCTTCGGGCGGCGCGGCCAGCAGCGAATTGAAATAAAGCACCAGGTGAACCGCATAAAAAAGGCCGCAAGGCTGCCCAAGGATTTCCGGCCGATTCATGGCTTGCGGCACGTGTACGCCTCGATGCTCGCCTCTTCCGGCCAAGTAGATATGTATACCCTCCAAAAGCTGCTCACGCACAAAACCCCCATAATGACGCAAAGATACGCTCATTTGAGAGACGAAACCTTAAAAAAGGCTTCTAATCTCGCGGGAGAGCTGGTGAATAATGCGGTGAACGCAGCGAATAAAGCCCAAAAAGAGGCAGCAAATACAGATTGACGCCAGTTTCCAGGGCTAGGGTCGCTCCCGAACGCCGGTTTCCTGACCGGCTGCCCTGGATACCCTCAGGAGCGCTACGGGAGGCGCGGACGTGAGCAGCAAATTCGATTATCAGGGCACTCATGAAGTAATCAATAAAATCGCCTATCCCAGCCCTTCATCCGATCAGCCTGTTATCAGGTTCGACCTTCTCAAACCCGAACATTTAAGCCCACTATACAAGATTCCTTTTTTAACAATCCTTGAGCTGCTTTTCATCTTCGCCAAAAAAAATGAACTCATTGATTTGATTCAAGGCGGCATAAAGCAGCGCCAAGGATACAGCCGAGATAAGCTGATTCAGATAGCCAACGATACAATACAAAAACTAAAATTACTTACTCTTTATGGACCCGCCTTTGTAGTCCGACAATCGATGGAATTATTTCTTTTAATGATGAATCATCAGATTTTAACTCATTATCTCCTCAGCCATCTTGTATTCGGTAATAAAGGACCGGTAACAATTTCGAGGCCGCGTGAGATTGAGAGTTCTAACCCCATGCCCGTTTTATACATATTGCAAAATATTTTCGTTAATTATGGCGCTGATACTATCAATACTTATCTGGATCGAATGACTGATCTTTTTGATAATGATTTAAAAGCCTTTATTGAAATACACGAGAGAGAGATACCGGTTGCCTTCCAAGAAGACATGGACCCCGCTTTTTTCATAATGTCCGCTGGAATTCATTTGCCTGATCAAGACGATTATCAATTATGGGTTGCCAACAAAAATGATCCGATTGAGTTTACTTTCATTCCATTGTGGACTGATGACTATACTAGTAATTATCGAAAGATGCTTCTCAAAAACTTATATATAATAGAAAATGATGTTGAACATAAAATTAAAAATATACGACAAAGCTGGTATGATTTTAATAAAGAACCTCGGGATTTGATTCTTGAAAATGAGGAAATGTTTATAAATTGGCTTGATATGATTTTAATTTCATCGGATTTGAGAGAAGCTGCATACAATTTTAACCAGTTGGCAAGCACCATAAGCGCGCTTGATGCGCCTATTCAGACTACTGATTTTGAAGAACGGGCAAAGAGCTTCAAGGATGGATGGATAAATTATATCCCCCCCCAAGCGATTTCGATAGCATTTCAAATTAAATCAGAGGTCGATATTCTATTCCAGAGAGCGAGGCGCAAACGCAATAAAAAACAATTTATTATAGATAATTACGCTCATATAAAACAAAATAGCTCGATTAGATATATCACACTTGACAATATTAAAGGAACGATTTGTAGTTTTGAAGGCAAAGATGGGAAACGAGACGTGAAATTGTCTTTACTAAATGAAATCATATTACGTGAAACAGGTAAATATATAAAAAAAGACACGATTGATAAAATTCTAAAAAGATAGTTACTCCCCATACCCTCCCACAGGATGACTAAAAGTGCTTCAAAGTTTTAATTGAAATTTGAAGCCCTTCTTTTTGAAGCCTCGGTTAGTTTTGAATCATCACGCACGAAACTGAAGGAGGCTGAAACCATGCAAAAGCAGAAGCATGAAACCGAATCTGAATATCTCAGCATTCGGGATGTCGCGACAACCCTCAATATTTCCAGCCGCAAGGTCTGGGACCTTCTAAACAGTCGGCACGATTCCCTACCCTTTTTTCGCATCGGAAACCGCATTATTCGCGTGCGACGAATCGACCTGGATGAGTGGATGCGTTCAAAATGCGCCGCGTCGGAGGTCCGGTAACATGTATCAAAACACGGCGCCGCAGTATGTCACAGAGGTCGAGGTATCGAAGATAACCGGCATGGCCTTATCAACGCTGAGGAATGACCGGTGGAAGTCTCGCGGAATTCCGTATTGTAAAATCGGCAAGGCGGTCAGGTACGATCTAGTGGACGTGATCGGGTTCATGAACGCACGCAAGGTTCGGTTAAACGACACGGGCGAAGCATGAACCATCCAGACTTGGAAAAGGTGATTGCGCCTCTCGAAGCGCGTCCGCGCGTCTTAGATGCACAGCGTTTCGTGCTCAAAAAAGCCGGTCAAACCATCGCCAGCAATACGAAGTTGCGGTTCGGAAAGCTCCTTGCGCGCGCCCTCAAAAAAATCAAGCGCCGCTTCTAACGAGATCCGCGCCGAAGCGCGCTGGGCAATCGTTGAACTGCAAGAATTTATCGAGAGCCTAGATAGGCTCCCGCCCCGCCTCGCGCAAGCTGTCGATCGCATGGAGAAATTTACAGAAATGTTCAAGCTGCTGATACCTAAAACCGTGACAGAGGATGAATTGCGCCGGTTGGTCTGCTGGCTTTGGAAAAAACAAGAGGCGGCGCGCCGACGGTGAAAACTACGCCTTCTCAGCCGGTAAATAATGCATGGCGGGCCGACCGCGCGCCGGACCCGAAGAAGCAGCAACCCGACGGCTTTGAACCCGACCGCATGGCCGAGTATTTGAGCATGGGCGAGACCGGCGACGCGGCGATTTTCGCCCAGCTCTTTCGCGGCGAATTTTTATTCGACCATAGCGCCGCCGAGTGGCACAGGTGGGACGCCCACCATTGGAAACCGGACGTGACGAACCACGCCTTGGCGGCGACTGATGAGGTGGCCGACGTCTACGCGGCCGAGGCCCGGCGCCTATTCGAGCAAGCCAATTGGCACCGCAAAAAAAAATCGCCCGAGGCGGCGAAAAGCCTTGAAACAAAGGCCCTGGCCTTTTCGAAGCGCGCGCGGGACCTGGGTAGCGTTTTCCGCCAGGGACAAATATTGAAGCGCGCGGCGGCGGGTCCCCATGGTTTGGGCATTTCCGGCGAAGAATGGGACGTTTGCCCGACATGGCTCCCGGTCTCCAATGGCGTCGTGGACCTCGAAAGCGGAAAATTCCGACCAGGCCGCCCAGCAGATCTTATCAAGACTTTTGCCCCAACGCCTTGGATAACCGAAACTCCAAAATTAGATATATTTAATACATTCCTAAATGATACCTTTAATAATGACCACGATTTAATTAACTATCTTCAGCGGCTTTTCGGCTATGCGATATCCGGGCTTTCAGTCGAGCACCTCCTTGCGATCCTTCACGGCGACGGGCGAAACGGCAAGGGCACTTTGCTTCAACTTTTCGCATTCATCCTGGGGCCGCTGGCCGGTCCCGTTCAAGCCGAACTTCTTCTCGAGCAAAAAATAAATCGATCCAGCGCGGGGCCAAATTCCGATGTGATGGCCCTACGCGGGCGGCGTCTGGCCTGGGCCAGTGAAACGAACGAAACGCGGCGGCTGGACGCCGGGCGGGTAAAACTTTTGTGTGGCGGCGACACCCTCGCCGGTCGCAACCCTTATGGAAAGCGCGAGATCACGTTCGAGCCAACTCACACACTTTGTCTCCTGACTCAACAGCAAACCCCGCGTCAACCCTGGCGATTTCGCGCTTTGGGCTCGGCTCCAATTAATTCCCTTCAATGTAGTTTTCGTAGATGATCCACGCCGGCCGAACCAACCGCGGCGGTGGCGTCAATTTGTTCGAAAAATTGAAAGCCGAAGCTTCGGGTATCTTGCATTGGCTTGTCGAGGGCTTTCGCATGTGGCGCGCCGAGGGCTTGAACCCGCCCGACGTGGTGACCGCCGCAACCGATCAATACCGCCGGTCAGAAGACCTGATCTCACAATTCATCGAAGCAGCGGTGCGAAACCGCGCGTACCCTCCAGGCACCGGCGGGCGCGCTCTATAGCGCGTACCTGGAATGGGCCGAGTCCAGCGGTCTGCGGCCCGTGTGGGTGAACAAATTCGCCGAGCGCATGTTGCAGGATTTCGATCCGCGCTGAATTGAGTTCGGGTCGCTGCTACATAGGCTTGGCCCTGAAAAAATGATGGAGTCTTAGGAGGCTTGGAGTCATTTTCTAAGAACTTTTATATAGGGATTTTACGTTCTCTATTAGGGACTTCATAGAAGACTCAATAGACTCCACAAGGCTCCACGGAAGAGGCTCACATGAACGTCCTGAAATTGACACAACGCGCGAAAATAACAGCGAAAGCTTGGACCTTGAGCGTAAATCATAAGTCATTTTCGCGTAAAGGCTCGAAAGGCTCCACAAGCCTCCACAAGGCTCCACGGAAGAGGCTCACATGAACGTCCTGAAATTGACACAACGCGCGGAAATAACAGCGAAAGCTTGGAACCTGAGCGCAAAGGCTCGCGGGTCCTTCCGACACCCTTACAAATGCAGGTTTAGCTGGCGGCGCGATGCTTTTTTACGCGCTAAGAAAACAGCGTGGAAGGAAGGTTTGCAAAAATGCAACCATCGTTCCACTTATGCAATACATAGCGTCAGCAGTCGCAGTAGTTTTGCAGCAATCAATTTTCAACTGCTGCTCTTTATATATACAATATATTCAATTAGTTACATTATCTTTACAGTAGTTACAGCAGTTAAACGGAAGAACAAAACATAGTAAAAAATAAAAAAACACTATGTAAAAAGTTACGGCAAAACCACTGCAACTGCTGAACTGCTGCAACGCGGAAGTTAATTTCAAATCTTTACGACGCGGATCCAGAACCGAATGAGAAATATTTTCTGCCCGAAATATGATCAGTGTTTAACCACGGCGGCGCTTGAAAACTTGCCCTTTTTGAAATGCTCGTCATGTACGCGAAGGGAAGAGCGATTTTACGATTACGACCAGATGAAAGCCGATGCGGATGCATGCTGGCGTCTCCTGGAAGCCATATTCATTACAAATCCCGAGGAGGAAAAAAACTGTGGAAAATCTAGACTTGCAAAAAGACAGGCTCTTGACCTGTGCCAAGGTCGCGAAGAGGCTGAGTCGCGAAAGAACCGTCAGCCGGTTGTGTGCTGATGGTGAGTTGCGAGCTTTTCGGGTCAAATGCTCAGTGCGAGTTTTTGAATCTTCCCTGCGGGAGTATATGCGGCGTCAGATCGTAAAATTTGAGCGGGAAAACGGCGTTCCTGAGCGAAATGAAATGGACAGATTCGGCACGGACGGCAATTCCTGACAACTCGGCTGGCCTTTTATAACTGTTAAATGCGATGATCGCAGCATAACTCCTTTGGGTTTGGCCGCCGGCGGCGTCGGAATAGGCCGGCGTGACAGTCGGCGGCCTTAAAAAAACAAAAAAACAGGAGCAGAAAATGGATTATCCCAAAACGTACATGGAAGCCGTCGAGATGCTTCAAGAGCGGCGCGGCATGAGCAAACTTGACGCGCTACCGGAAGCTGCCAGGCGTTTTCCGGCATTACACCAGCAATTCATCGAAGAAGCGAACGGTCTTGCCGATCCGGAGTTTCAATCAACAAAGGCGCAATCGGAAAGGGACACTCCCCAGGGACCTCAAACCTTACAGGAAGCTCAAAAACTTTTTGAAGCCCAGGGCGGCATGAATCCCACCGCAGCTTTATTGCGGGCGCGCCAGGCCTACCCGAACATCAGCAAAACCTCTACAGAAAGACACCCCCCCAACGAAAGGCGCTGATTTCATGGCCCTGGTCGGAGTCTATCAGGCTCAACGTTCCTGCTCGAAAGGCTCCGCCATGACTGCTTGCCGGATTGCATTCCCCCAGGAATACGCCGCTTATATCGACGCGGCGAACAGGCACGGATAGGAGACCTTATGGGAGGTATCACGAAACCATTTCAGCCGATTCCGAGTCATTTTATCCCTCATCCACACCTCACCCAAAATTACCGTTAATGGGCGCCGCTATATTCGAGTGGGAACGTCTTGCGCCGCAAATCAAGCGACTCGAAAAAGAGCGTCATACCGTCGAGCATGCATGCGTTTCGAAAACGGAGTTTATGGAACGCATTAAACGCGCATACGCCGAATGGCGCGAGATCCGCATTTCGTGGCTCACCAAGCACTTTCAAGCTTTCGGGGCGCGCTCAACAATAACAGCTCCTTTGAGAGCCCGAGTTTTCACCGTTTCGACAGTCTGGGACCTGGTCCCCGCTGCTGGCTCCCGTGGGAAATCACGAAGAGGCCATAAAGCGCCTCGAGGAAAACTCAACGGAAAAAGAGCGCGCGGCCAAGATCGCCGCGATCGACAAGCAGCTTGCCGACCTTCGCGCGAAGATTGAACCATGCTGCCCGGAGAAAAGATATAAATTCGTGGGCGGAAGCACGGGCAAAGATTTTTGGGCGGAATTTGTCGATCACTCGGCGATCAATTCAAGGCCGCGTGAAGCCCCGTGTAATCCGCGGGATGGGCGCTCAAATATTCGGACCAAGTAGAACAAGACGCATGGCGAAAGTTGATCGGCCAGGAATGCATTAACGCCAAGGCGCGATGTTATCCGGCGCGAGAGCACGGGGACGAATGAGGAAAGAACAGCTTACGCTCATTCGATAAAGGAGAAAGCTCGCGTTCACGATCATAGCCGCGGCTGGGGCGGTCGCCCGCGGGATAAAAAAAGGCTGTTAACTCTTCTCTCCCAGCGGCCAAACTAGGAGTAAAAATCATGTTGTTCCATAGAAGCGAATGGGCGATCGTTCCCGAAGATCTCACGGCGATCCAGCAGTTATTGGTTCGGGTTATCTTCTTCCCCCATGGCGAACATGAAAGCCCAAACCTGCGCGCGTCAAGGCAGTCCGCGCCGCCTTACCTGAAACAACGATTCAGGTGATACCTCTACACGGAACCATCGCCAAACGAGCGGATTTCTTTTCAAGCCTCTTCGCAGGCGCGACCCTGGATTTTCTAAAATTCGATTTTGAAGCGGCAATCGAAAGCCCCGTGGTGTCGGCCATCATCCTGGATGTCGATAGCCCAGGCGGAACCCTCCCTGGCGCGTTTGAAATGTCTGATGTAATTTATCAGGCTCGCGGGAAAAGCCTATCATTACGCTAACGGACGGTATGATGGCCAGCGCGGCCTATTTGATCGGCAGCGCGGCGGATATCATCATAGCCAGCCAAACTTCACAAGTCGGCTCGATTGGGGTTATAAGCGCACACTTCGATCGTTCAGGATTCGATGAAAAGCACGGCGTAAAACTATACTTGCTCTATTCCGGCCAGTACAAGGTTATGGGAAACGACACCGAACCTTTGACCAGCGAAGCCCGCGACTACATTCAAGATAAGCTTGACACCTACTATACGCTGTTTGTGGACACCGTAGCCCGCAACCGGAGAGTAAGCACTGAAACGGTGGTCAAGGACATGGCCGACGGACGAACTTTCATAGGATCAAAGGCGCTTGACGCCGGATTCAGTGACGTCATTGGAACGCTGGACAGCATTTTAAAGGACATGCAGACTATTTAAAAAACATGAACTCCCAAATTACAACCATCGATGAATTGCGGCGCGCCTATCACAAGCTTGTGGTCAAGCTGCAAGCGCAAACCATCCTTGCGGCGGCGGAGGGCATACGATCGGAAGGCGCCAGCATGAAATGCGCGCAGATCCTGCAGTTATGTTCCGCTTATTTTGGCAAGAGACGGCCGCCAAGCTGGCCGTGCTGGTGGATATCGGAGTCACCCCCGACCAGGTTAAGGCGGTATTGAAGCTGATTCGCCATGGCGCCGGGAAAAACAAAACGAGTATCAATATGTTGACCTGGCGACCTTCCCGGTTTTCGGAAACGCGTAACCTGCCCACGGCAGAACATCACGACAAACCGCCATACGCGGCGCTGGGGAGGCGATAGAGGGCAAAAGCATAGGTGAGCATGGGGCGGAAGCGGAGATCAGTTTTTTCTTGATATATTTGAACCCCTTCTTGTATATTGGAGTTGCTTAAAATTCTATCACCGCAAAGAGGCCCGCGACAGTGGTCTATTTTTATTTTCATTACCAATGGATAAAACCATCCTGGGGCGCCGGTAGCCGCAAGGCCCGGAACGGTTGTGATAGACCGTAAGCACGCCCCGGGATTTTTTTATTTGGAGGCGAAGCATGGATAGCAAGGAACATAGCGGCACGGGTACGGGAACTGTTCAGGAGCATTATCGATTTTTGAAAGAGGACCTGACCAGGACGAAGCGGAACATCAACAATAGTATGAATCTTATTTCAGCGCTCGGATACCTTTGCGACAAGGCGGACGCGGAGCTCGTAAGAGAGTCCCCACCCGACGATACTTTTTTTATTGGCCTGGGCGTGGCGTTCAACATCGCCGCAAGCGCTCTTTTAGATGCGGAAACAGTTCTCTCGGAAGTGGGTACGGTATGAACGCAAGAACAAAAGGCCCAGGACCTTTCCGAAAGGCTCTTCAAAGCCGCCTGTAAGCTCCTGGCCCTGGAAGAGGCGTTAAAGGCTGGTTGGTCCAATATGAGCGAGGATTTTTGTGTCGGCAAGGGCATGGCCTATTTCATCGAGGATGCCCGCGATGCGCTTAATGAGGCGATGGAATTCATCGATGCCCGACTTGGGAAGCACCAGAAAGAAAATGGCCCGGCATGATCGAAGCGTTAACACCAGGGGGCCGGGAAACCGGCCCTTTCCTTGCGGGCCGTCTCACTCCCTCATCCTTAATATCAATTCCTCAAGGTTGGAAATAGGGTTGGAAATCCTCAAAATAAAAAATAAAAAAGGACCGACAATTTCTTGTAAGTCCCTGATTTTATTGTGTCGGGGCGAGAGGATTTGAACCTCCGGCCCTCGGCTCCCAAAGCCGATGCTCTTCCAGTCTGAGCTACGCCCCGCATATGCTTTTGTTATGAAGGGAACCCCAGAACCTTTTTCTGAAGGGTCTGGATCTCCCGAATCCCCTCGGTGGCCATGTCGATCATGGCGTCCAGGTCGCGCCTCGAAAAAGCGGCCCGTTCGGCGGTACCCTGGATCTCCACCATCTCGCCCGTTCCGGTCATGACGATATTCAAGTCCACGTCGGCCTTTGAGTCTTCCTGGTATTCGAGGTCCAGCAGCAATTCGCCGCCCACGATGCCCACGCTGATGGCCGCCACGAGATCCCGGGCCGGATTGCTTTTAATGGTACCCTGATTTACCATATGGCGCAACGCTTCATAGAGCGCCACATAGCCGCCGGTGATGGAAGCCGTTCGCGTTCCGCCGTCGGCGCAGATGACGTCGCAATCGATATGGATGGTGAAGGGTCCCAGTTTTTCAAGATCGACCACGGCCCGCATGGATCTCCCGATGAGCCTTTGGATTTCCATGGTCCGGCCTCTGGGACGGCCGGTGGAAGCTTCACGGCTGGTTCGGGTATGGGTGGAACGGGGAAGCATCCCGTATTCGGCGGTAACCCAACCGCTTTGCGTGCCTTCCAGAAACTTCGGAACCTTCTCTTCCACGCTCGCGGCGCAGATAACGGCGGTTGAACCTGTTTTAATGAGCGCGGAACCTTCGGCGTGAGGCAGATAGCCGGTTTGAATATCCACCTGCCGCAGCTTATTGTACGCTCTGCCCTGATTTCTGATGCCCATGAAAAAGTGACGCCTCCCAATGGTTTAAGGAGTCATCGCTCCTCTGTTTCCGCGTGATTCGCCGTTTAACGGCGTGGATGCAAAATAGAAGAAGGCTCCTGAAAGTGTCAAGGCAATTTTGAACGGAACTTGACGAAAAGTGTCTTCTATCTTAACTTGTTAGTTTATGAATAGCAGGCCCATCTAAACAGAGTTGACACTGCTTGCGCGGTATATTATAGCGAACGGATTGTCCGGTTGTTCCGAGCGTCTCTCATTCTCAGAAAAATGAATTTTATCACGGGATTGCGTACACTACGGCAAGGGACTTTACTATAACCAAGTTGTTAAGGCGCATTTGCTGAAGTTATTACTCGCAAAGTTCAATCCGCACAGAAGTTGAAATTATATAAAGGTCAATGCATGTGCGAGAGTGGCGAAACTGGCAAACGCACTGGACTTAGGATCCAGCGGGATTTCCCTTAGGGGTTCGAGTCCCCTCTCTCGCACCAATTCGATTCTCCGAGGAAAGCTATGAAAACGACAGTTGAAGACATCAGTTCCATCAAAAAGAAAATCGAAGTAATCATTCCGCACGATCGAGTGACCAAGGATCTCGACAACGCCTATAGCGTGCTCAGCAAGCAGGCCCGCATCAGAGGCTTCCGTCCCGGAAAGGCGCCGCGTTCGCTTTTGGAGCGAATGTACAAGGAAGAGGTCGAAAATGAGGTTATTAATAACCTGATTAACGACAGCTATCCCAAGGCTTTGGAAGAACAGGACCTGCAGCCTGTCGGCATGCCGGCGCTGGAAAAAGGCAAGCTGGCCCGCGATAAGGATTTTATCTTTTCGGCGACCGTCGATGTCAGTCCAAAGATCGATCCCGAAGGTTACGTGGGGATGGAACTTGAAAAGGAAAAGTTCGAGGTAACCGACGAAAGCGTCGACTCGCAACTCGAAAGCATCAGGTCGGCCCACGCCCAATTGGAGGCGCTCGAGGAAGAGCGCCCCTTGCGGAAGGACGATGTAGCCATTATTAATTATCAAGGGTATGAAGGTGAGCAGGCGCTGGACGAGGTAAAAAACGATAATTTTCCGGTGGTCCTCGGATCGGGAAGATTTCATGAAGATCTGGAAGCGGCCTTGGTCGGCGTTAACAAAGGCGAGCGAAAAGACGTGGAAGTGACCTTCCCGGAAGATTTCAATAACACGGAGGTCGCCGGGAAAAGGCTTCGCTTCGAGGTCGAGGTAACCGATATAAAGAAAAGGGTGGTTCCGGAACTCGATGACGAGTTCGCGAAGGATCTGGGCGCGGAATTCGAGACCCTGGACGACCTTCGCAACAAGGTGAGAGAACAAATAGATCAAGCTGAACAGCAACGCATCCGAAATAAGTTATATAACGATATACGCAAGAAGCTCGTTGCGTCCCATACCTTTGAAGTGCCGGGGAGTCTCGTGGATTACCAGATTCAGCGGATGATCGATAACACCGAACAGAATATTCGCCGGCAGGGTCTTACCTTCGAGACCGCGGGCGTGTTTCCCGAGAAACTGGCGGAAGATTTTCGCGCTCCGGCCGAGGAAAATGTCAGGAGCGCCTTGATCTTGGAGAGCATCGCCAAAAAAGAAGGCCTTGAAGTTACCGATGCGGAAATCGACGAGGAATTGGAGAAGATCGCTTTCCAGATTGGGCAAAGCAAGGAGGTCATCGATAAATTCTATCGTGAAAACAATATGATAGACAATTTGGAGCAGCAGCTTTCAGAGCAAAAGACATTGAAGTTTATCGAGGGAAGTGCTACTCTTAAAGAAGTAGGAAAAGCTCCGGAAACGAACGAATAAGTTCAAATAAATCGGAAGGATAAAACTTTTTATGTTGGTTCCCATCGTTGTTGAACAGAGCAGCAGGGGCGAGCGCGCCTACGACATCTATTCTCGCCTGCTTAAGGACCGAATCATTTTCCTTGGTTCCGCGGTCGATGATCAGTACGCAAACCTGATCATCGCTCAACTCCTGTTTCTCGAATCCGAGGACCCGGAAAAGGATATACAGTTTTATATCAACTCCCCCGGGGGGTTGGTAACCGCCGGCTTGGCCATCTACGACACCATGCAGTACATCCGTCCCGACGTGTCCACCCTGTGCATGGGACAGGCTTCGAGCATGGGGGCCCTGCTTCTCGGCGCCGGCGCTCACGGAAAACGATACGCCCTGCCCCACGCCCGCATCATGATCCATCAGCCCATGGGCGGCTTTCAGGGACAGGCGACGGACGTTGACATACAGGCGAAAGAAATACTTCGCATGAGGGATGAACTGAACAAAATCCTGGTGAAACATACCGGCCAGGAACTCCAGAAAATCCAACAGGACACTGAACGCGATTTCTTTATGGACGGTAAGCAGGCTAGGGATTATGGTTTAATTGACGAAGTAATAGACAGAAGACAACTATCAAAAATAGATGATTGATAGATTATTTTTCGAAAAGGCGTTACCGACGTCGAGGAGTTAAGATAGATGGCCAAAAAAAGTGATGGAAAAGGTAGTGATTTGCTTTGCTCGTTCTGCGGCAAAAGCCAGGAAGAGGTGAAGAAACTCATCGCCGGACCTTCCGTCTACATCTGCGATGAGTGCATAGAGCTTTGCAATGAAATCATCGCTGAAGAATATGAGCGCGAAGAGGCGGAAAAGGGCGGCGCAAAAATCCCCAAGCCCGCTGAAATCAAGAACATTATCGATGAATACGTGGTGGACCAGGAACGCGCGAAGAGAATCCTTTCCGTGGCCGTTCACAACCACTACAAACGCATCGACAGCAACATCGACATGGACGGGGTTGAATTGCAGAAGAGCAACATCCTTCTGATCGGCCCCACCGGTTGCGGCAAAACCCTGCTGGCGCAGACTTTGGCCAAGATTCTGAATGTTCCGTTCACTATAGCCGACGCGACATCACTTACCGAAGCCGGCTATGTGGGCGAGGATGTCGAGAACATCATTCTGAATCTCTTGCAGAACGCCGAATACGATGTTGAGCGCGCTCAAAGGGGCATTGTCTACATCGATGAAATCGACAAGATCGCCCGCAAGGGCGAAAACCCCTCCATTACCCGTGACGTTTCCGGCGAGGGTGTGCAACAGGCGCTGTTGAAGATAATCGAAGGCACCATGGCGAGCGTGCCCCCCAAGGGCGGACGCAAGCATCCGCAGCAGGAATTCGTGAAGGTGGATACCACCAACATCCTGTTCATCTGCGGCGGAGCCTTTAACGGCCTTGAACGGCTGATCGAATCGCGTATCGGCGTCAAGACCATGGGTTTCGGAGCCGAAATTCACGAACGCCGCAACAGACCGCTCGGCGATATCCTCAAGGACGTGCAGCCCGAAGACCTCCTGAAGTTCGGCCTCATTCCCGAATTCGTCGGCAGGCTTCCGGTCATCGCCACGCTCGATGAATTGAGCAAAAGAGCGCTGGTTCGTATTCTCAAGGAACCCAGAAACGCGCTGGTCCGTCAGTATCAGAAGCTGTTCGAACTGGAAAACGTAAACCTGAAATTCAGCGAATCAGCGTTGGCGGCTATCGCCTCCGACGCGCTGAAAAGAAAATCGGGCGCCCGCGGACTTCGAGGGCCATCATGGAAAACGTGATGCTCGATATCATGTACGATCTGCCCAGTATAGAGAACCTGCGTGAATGCGTTATTAACGAAGAAGTCATCATGAAAAACTCGACTCCCATTCTAATATATGAAAATCAAGCTGAATCAGCCTGATAACGCATTGCGGAGAAGAAAATAGTTATTAAAATCAAAAGGAACGTTTTTAAAAGAATGTTTAGTAATCCTTTGAAAAATCTACGGAGTAATAAAATGATTATACCTCTATTACCACTCCGAGATATTGTTATATTTCCGCATATGGTAGCGCCGCTTTTTGTAGGACGCGAACGCTCTATAAACGCGCTTGAGCACGCCATGTCTTCGGAGAAAATGATATTTCTTGCCACGCAAAAAGATCCGAAGATTGATGAGCCTTCGGAGCGGGATATTTTTGAAATAGGATCCGTGGGTTCCATTCTGCAGCTTTTAAAACTACCGGATGGAACCGTAAAGGTCTTGGTTGAGGGAAAACGGAGAGCGACCGTAAAACAGTATCTCTCCAATGATGAATATTTCCTGGTGGAACTGGAGCCTTTTGACGAATTGAAGACGCCGTCACTCGAGGAAGAAGCGTTGCTTCGCACCATTCTCGAAGTCTTCGATCAATACGCCAAGCTCAACAAGAAAATCCCCCAGGAGATCCTCAACTCGATCCGAAATATCGAAGACGCATCGCAATTGGCCGATACCATTGCCGCGCATATCACGCTCAAGCTGCTCGACAAGCAGAAACTGCTGGAAGAAATCAATCCGGTAAAACGGTTGGAAAGCTTGTACGAGCTTATGCGCTCGGAAATTGAAATCCTCCAGATCGAACAACGCATCAAGTCTCGGGTCAAGAAGCAGATGGAGAAGACCCAGAAAGAATATTATCTCAATGAGCAGATGCGGGCCATCCAGAAAGAGATGGGCGAGAAAGACGATTTCAAGAACGAGATCCAGGAGCTTGAGCGCCGCATCAAGCGCAAAAGGATGTCCAAGGAAGCCGGCGCCAAGGTGCGAGCGGAACTGAAAAAACTCAAAATGATGTCGCCCATGTCCGCCGAGGCGACCGTGGTGCGAAACTACATCGATTGGCTCCTGTCCCTGCCCTGGCATGTGCGGACCCAGGAAAAACTGGATATCGACGAAGCCCAGAAGATTCTTGACGAGGACCACTACGGGTTGGAAAAACCCAAGGAACGTATCCTGGAACATCTTGCGGTACAAAGCCTGGTCAAGAAAATGAAGGGGCCTATCCTTTGTCTGGTGGGACCTCCCGGCGTGGGTAAGACTTCGATCGCCAAATCGGTTGCCCGAGCCACGGGGCGAAACTTCATTCGTTTGTCCCTGGGCGGGGTTCGCGACGAAGCCGAAATCAGAGGCCATCGCAGAACCTACATCGGGGCGATGCCCGGCAAGATCATTCAGTCGCTGCGCAAGGTCAAGTCCAACAACCCGGTGTTCTGCCTGGATGAAGTGGACAAGATGAGCGCCGATTTCCGCGGCGATCCGTCGGCGGCGCTGCTGGAAGTGCTCGACCCCGAACAGAACTTCTCCTTTAACGACCATTATCTCGACGTGGACTACGATCTTTCGGAGATCATGTTCATCACCACGGCGAACACGCTGTACTCCATCCCCATGCCCTTGCAGGATCGTATGGAGATTATCCGGTTGCCGGGCTATACCGAGTATGACAAGCTCAATATCGCGAAAAGACTTCCTGGTGAAAAAACAGATCGAAGCGAACGGACTCAAGGAAGAGGATATCACCTTCTCCGATAACGCCATTCTCAATATCATCCGCTACTACACCCGTGAAGCGGGAGTGCGAAATCTGGAACGGGAAATCGCTTCCGTTTGCCGAAAAGCGGCCAAGGAAGTGGTGCGCGCGGGCAAGGACGGCAAAGGAAACTCATCCGGATCACCGGAGGCGCTGTGGACAAATATCTTGGGCCGCCGCAAGTTCCGCTATGGACAGACCGAGAAGAAAGACGAAATCGGGCTTGACCAACGGCTTGGCGTGGACCGAGACCGGTGGCGAGATTCTCATGATCGAAACCACCATCATGCCCGGCCGCGGCAAGGTGAACATTACCGGCAAGCTGGGCGAAGTCATGCAGGAATCGGCTCAGGCGGCGTTGAGTTACGTGCGATCCAGGGCCCAGCACCTGAATCTGCCGCGCGACTTCTACCAGAACATCGATATTCATATTCACGTGCCCGAAGGCGCCATTCCCAAGGACGGCCCCTCCGCCGGCATCACCATGGCGACCTCCATCGTGTCCGCGTTGCTGAGACTGCCTGTTCGCGCCGATACCGCCATGACCGGCGAGATCACGCTGCGTGGCCGGGTGTTGCCCATTGGCGGACTCAAGGAAAAGATTCTGGCCGCTCACCGGGGAGATATGAAAAGAGTGATCATCCCCGACGAGAACAAGAAGGATCTGCGCGACATTCCGGCAAAGATCCTCAAGGCGTTGGAAATCATACCCGTGAGCAGCGTGGACGACGTGCTCAAGCACGCCATTGTGGTGGACTCCCCGGACTCCCTGTTTACCGAGCCGGAAAACATCATGATTCCCTACATCGTGCCGGAGCCGAAACACACTACGCCCGAGGGAACCGCGGCGCATTAAAGGAAAAAGGCGATTTTAGGCTTTACCTTTTTCCTTTGATCCTGTAGTTTGACGTCTTTACGGTAAAACGGCTGGGGCGGGTAGCTCAGCTGGGAGAGCATCGGCCTTACAAGCCGGGGGTCGCAGGTTCGAACCCTGTCCTGCCTACCAAAGAATATAGAGGGCTCACAAGAGATTGTGAGTCCTTTTTTATTTTTAAGATCGTAACTTCATATCTCTTCTAATTTATGTTAAACATTACATAATGACGTGCATATAGTACACGTTCGGTATGAAGAACCTGTTCAGTCCACGGAACGATTCTCCCGCGCCGGCCGTCGATCGCGCGTTCGCGATCCTCAATCTTCTCGCTCGCACAAAAGAGCCGCAAGGGGGTTCCGCCTCTGGGCCTTGGCAAGAGCACCGTTCATGGCATTCTGAAAGGACTTCTGGCCGCCGACGCCTTAGAAGACGCTGGGGGCCGTATGTGTGCGCAGACACGTGCTGCGGGGCGGAAGTGTCCTGTTGCGGGCGATTGAAGAAGGAAGGACTGAATTATAAAAAGACTTGGCGTAGACCGCCAAGTCCTTTTTGTTGGGGCGGGAAAGCCGTTCAGGCCCCCTGCCCTCGCCGGCGCGTAAACCGAGTTTGTGATCAGCCTTTTGGATGCTTTATGGTGATTTCCACAGTCCCCGGCTTTTCCATTACCAGGGGGATGTGAATGAACCGCGAGCAATTATCGCGGAAGGTGGTAAATGAAACTTCCCTGCCCTCCATGGTAATGCTTTCGATGGTGTCCTGCCTCATGCGAAGGCACAGCGCGAACTCCATGGGAGTCGCATTGCCGAAGTACCGCGCCTTTGCGACCGTGGTTTCCCGGTCGACCATTTCACGATGCGGCAAGCTGAAATTGTGCCGCTCACTCCAGATTTTCACCCGGGACGCTCGCCGTTCAGCCGCGTTTTCGCCGATGGGCCGCAGGGAAATCCGGAAATCGCCATGCAGAATATTGACGGGATATCCCTCGTCTTTTTCCCAACCAAACCGCTTGCAACCCATTTTCAATAAAGCGACACAGGGCGCCAGGCCGCTGGCCGCGATGTCTTGCGGCCGTGACAGGCCGAAATGGTTCGTTTCCATCCCGAATACCACGGAATGCCATTTGAGGTAAGCCGGACCGCAGGTATAATTGGTGTAGGCGCTTTCCTCGGGGATATCGTAGTTGTCATGGAAATCTTGCGTATGGAGCAGGTAAACCTTTTCCTGCAGATACCTCCAGGGCATATTTCCAATCTCGGGGCCACCAAAGTAATAGGACGCCAAATCCTCCAGGGTGTGGATTTCATAAGGCCAGCCCGCCGCCTCGGCGGCGTCCTTCATCGCTTGGGCGACATGCTGGTGGATCTGTTCGTCCATGGCCCATTTGGTGGTGTTGGCCGGAATAATGACTTCCATATCGCCACGGTCATACTTGCACCCTTCCTGCTTGCCCAGACTGTGGTAGTCGATAATGGCGTCCGGGGGATTGGCCTTGAAGAGTCCCCCCAGGACGAGCCTTTCGGTTTTCGTGAGGCTGGTCATGGAGGAGTGGAATTCACCCAGAATGAACCCGATCGGATTTACCACCGGAACCACGATGACGAGCTGTTTGTCGCGGATAGCCGCGGCGTCATCCGAGACCAGGTAATGCACTATTTCCGGTCCCACGACCCGCGTCCCCAGTTCCTGCCCGTGCCTGGCCAGGGTCACCACCGCGGTTTGCTTGCGTTCGTTCGGGATGGATTTGTTGGTTATGGCGACCGCCGGTATCTCCCACGCATCGTCTTCGGATCTGCCGAGAACGATTTTCTCCGCGACGCTGGAGTTGTCTTTCACGAAAGTATCTATCCAGGAGTAGACCTCCCGTAAACCTTCCTCTCCCAATGGTATATGATCGAAAACCGCCATATTATACACCTCTTCTCGTATTTATACGTTTTAACATGCTTTGACGATAGTAAATCGCCTGCCTAAAACAACAGTCTCGGGAGCCATAACGACAGCGCGGGAAAAGCGATGACCAGAATAAGGCCCACGGTCTGGATGACCAGAAAGGGAAAAGTACCTTTGTAAATATCCATCAGGGACACATCCTTTGGCGCCACGCTTTTCAAGAAGAAACTGGACAGGGAAAACGGCGGGAGGAAGAACTTCAGCCGGGCGACGTGACACTCATTATAAGTCCCACGCATCTATTGAGCGGAGGCCGCCGCGCTGAAACCCTGCGTGGCGAAGATATAGAAGAACCCGTCCTTTTCAAGGTCGGAGGCGACGCCGCAGCCCAGGTAACCGAAGGCGGGGTTCAGAATGTTTTTGCGATGGCCGCTTGAATTCATCCATTGTTTGAGCATTTTTCGGGCGAATTGAAGATAGGTTTCCCCGTTTTGCTCATCCACGAAGGTTTTGGCGATGTTCTCCGCCCACGCGACCATGGGAACATTATGCAACTTGAAGCGGTCATCCGGAGTCCGGCGAGCCTTGTCCGAAGGATCGATGTGCGAGAAGAAATGGCCCCGCACCATGGCCATGGAGTGTTCGGCCGCGGCGTCGGCCAGCGCGCTATAGAACTTGAAGGCCTTGCGGTCGTGTTGGACGCGCTGCTCATTGGTGGCGTAGAAAATGGCCGCCGCCATGAGCGGACGATCGACTCGTTTGCGCATGATGGGTTGGTTGGCGGGTTTGAACGTGGCGAACTTTTTATAGTCGTACTGCCCGTAGAGTCGATTATTCCAGGCGCTTCCGTTTTGTTGATCCTTGCTCGCCGACTGGCCTCCCCGCGCAAGCGGCCCGGTTTGGACACCGAATATTACCGCGAGCATCATCAGGAGAGCGAAAACAAGACGCTGAAACCTATGTGAAGTTCTCATGACCATAGTATATCAGAATATCGGAAACTATCCTACCGGCCTGAACGGGCGCCGCCCGTGATCCAATCTCATGAATTCAATTGGCCACGGAAATGGAACGAGGCGGTTTCAGCCCCCCAGATAGGCTCGTTTGACGACTTCGCTGTCTTTCAATTCATCGATGGGGCCGTCCTGAACCACCTTGCCCAAGTGAAGGACGTAGCCCCATTCCGCGACCTTCATGGCGAGCGGAACGTTCTGTTCCACCAGGATGCCCCCTACCCCCGAGGCGTTTATGTTCCCGATGATCGGGGCCAGCTCATTGACGATCAGGGGCGCGAGCCCCAGGGAAGGTTCGTCCATGAGCAGCAGCTTGGGCTTACTCATCAGCGCCCTCGCCAAGGCCAGCATTTGTTGTTCGCCCCCGCTCATGGTGCCCGCCTTCTGGAGGCGCCGTTCTTCCAGACGCGGAAAGAGTTTAAAAACCTCCTCCACGTCCCTGGCCACCCCGGCTTTGTCTTTCCGGAGGTACGCCCCCAATTTCAGATTGGACATCACCGTGAGATCGGGAAAGAGTCTTCTGCCTTCGGGAACGTGGATAAGGCCGCGTTTCACGATGTCATGAATCCGCATTCCGTCGATCCGTTCACCCTGAAACCATATCTCCCCCGAGGTGAGGGGATGAAGGCCCGACAAGGCCTTCAGGATCGTGGTCTTTCCCGCGCCGTTACTGCCGATAAAGGCCACCAGCGAGCCCTCGGCCACTTCCACGGAAACCTTGTCCACCGCCTTGGCTTTTGCGTAATGAACGGTGATGTTTCTGGTTTTAAGCAGCATATTCACCACCAAAATAGGCGCGGACGACTTCCGGATTGGTCCTCACCTCTTCCGGCGCCCCTCGGCGATCTTTCGACCGTAATTGATCACCACGATATGATCGCAGAGATCCATCACGATGGAGACGTTGTGCTCCACCAGCAGGATGGTCGTGCCCTGTTCGTGAATTCGCCGGATGGCGTTCAAGGCAAGATCCGTCTCCTCCTGGCTCATGCCGCCGATGGGTTCGTCAAGAAGGAGCAGCTTTGGTTTGATGGCCAGGGCCGCGGCCAGATCGAGCACTTTCTGGTGTCCATGAGAGAGATTTTTCGCCAGCTCGTTCCGCACCTTGCTCAATCCCACGAACTCCATGTTTTCTTCGGCTTGCCTACGTATGTCCTTTTCCCTTTCCCGATATTTCCGGGTATGAAACAAGGAGCCCCAAAGGCTCTGGTCCGCGGAAAGATAGAAGGAGGACACGATGTTTTCAAAGGTGGTGAATTCCGAGAAAAAAGGCGTCACCTGGAAGGTCCTGCCAATGCCCATCCGGGCGCGATCGTGCGCTTTTTTCCGGGTGACCGTCGTTCCGTTGAAAACGATGCTTCCTCGGGTGGGGAGGGTAAACCCGCTGATGAGGTTGATCAGGGTCGTTTTTCCCGCGCCGTTGGGACCGATGAGTCCCACGATCCGCCCTTCCTCGATGCCCAGGTCCACCTCGCTCACGGCGGCGAGCCCACCGAAGTGTTTGGTCAGCTCAATGGTCTGAAGCAGCATAGCTCTGCGCCTCCTCGCCATGCGCGCGTTCCCGCGCCCATGCTCCTACTTGGGCGGGAAGGCTGATCATGCCTTCGGGTATGAAAAACACCACGGCGATAAGCGCCCCGGCTTGGAAGAAAGGCGCGTATCCCTCGAAACCACCCATCACGTAGGGAATCAGGTACAGGATGGCCGTTCCCACGATGGGTCCGGCGAAGCTTTTTTTGCCCCCGGCGAGCAGGTATACCACCAGCAGAATGCTGGGCATCACCCCGAAGGTTGCCGGTGCGATAAATCCCGCGTAATGCGCATAGCCCGCTCCGGCGATGCCTCCGAAAAAGGCGCCGATGCCGAGGGCAAGAATTCTGATTCCGGCTTCGTTGATGCCCCTGCTTGACGCGGCCAGATAGGACTGTGACACGCTTTTGAAGGTCAAGCCGATCCGTGAATGTTCGATCCGATACATAATGAGGAGGCAGACCAACATCAGGATCAGGAAGAAGTAATAATAGGGCGCCTTGGCGCGCCCGAACAGTTTGGGAATGCCGTACAGCCCCGTGTAGCTGCCGGTTAGTTTCGGCGCCAGCCCCACGGAACTCGAAACCATGATTCCGAAAAACAGGCTCGCCATGGAGAAATAAATCGCCCGAAGCCGGGAGAAAGGAAAACCAATACCGGCGCCGACGAGCGCGGCGGCCAATCCTCCCAGGGGTATGGTAATCCAGAGCGGAAGCGCAAAATTTTTGGCCAGTATGGCCGAAATATACGCTCCGATAGCCATGAACGAAGCATGGCCCAGGGACATCTGCCCCGAAATGTAGATGGTCCGCAGGCTGCTGGTGAGGATGATATAGATAAACGTCAACAGAGCCAGGTGCAGGTAATAGTTCCCTACGAACAGCGGACCCAGAAAGAGGAGAACTATCAACCCCAACGTACAGAAAATCTTGGTTTGTTTACCCATCGCTTCTTCTTTTATTCCTTGCGGCGCCGAATCACCTTGGCCTAGGCTTCCTGCCCGAAGAAACCTTGCGGCCTGATTACGAGAATAAGGACAACCAACGCTAGTCCCAGGGGGTCGGATACGACATTCGGAAGGAAATAGGGGCCGAGCGCGTCCAGGGTTCCCATGGCCAACCCTCCGGCCCAGATGCCTCCTATGCTACCGATTCCCGCGAGAATAACGACGCCGATCACCTTCACCAGCATGATGTCCGCTATGGAAACATGCAGAACCAGGACCGACCCCACCAGACCTCCGGCCAGCCCGGCCAGGGAGCACCCCAGGGCGCAGACCAGCCCGGATATGCGATCGGTGTTAATCCCCATCAGAGCGGCGCCGTCAGGGTCCTGGGCTATGGCGAGCATGGCCTGGCCGATTTGCGTCTTTCGGACGAACAGCATCATCGCGGTCAGGAGCAGGCAGGCGATCAGAAGCACGATTAGCCGGTCCGCGCCGAAAAGAACCGGGCCAATGTGTATGCTGCCCGAGACGATGGGCGGCATGCTTCGGCCATGGGGGCCGACGGTAAGGTCCGCCCCGGTCTTGAGGATGATCACCAGGGCGATGGCCATGATCGTCGCCTTCTCGAAGTCCTTGCGGAAGGGGCGAAAACAGAACTTCTCCAGCGCGAGACCGAAAATACCGGTCACCACCATGGTAAGGAGCAAGGCCAGCCAGGGTCCCAGCCCCAACGGAACCCAAAAGCTGAAACAGACAAAGCCACCGATCATGTAAATGGCGCCGTGAGCGAAGTTCATGATGCGCATGACGCTGAACACCAGCGCAAAGCCCAAGGCCACCAAGATGTAGATGGAAGAAACCATGAGGACATTGATCACATGGCCTATTACCTCTGAAGCCACAGTTCTCTCCCGGTCCTTTTGTTATACAAGGCGTCCAAACAGTTTATTACGGATTGGAACGGCCGGCGCGGCGCGGGAATTCTTGTCGCGATGGACCGGCCGGCCGGATGTATTTGAGCTTACGGGGTTTCGACCTGAACCCATTCCACGAAAACGGGTTTCCCTTCCTTGGCTACGAAAATGGCCTGCGGCGCGCAGATGGCGGCCTTAATGCCCAGGGTTTTGGCGCCGGACACCATGGCCGGTCCGAAAAGGGTTTCCAGGTTTTCCCCCCTGGTATGGAGGTATTCGGCCACTTTTTGAGGATCCAGGCTTTGGGAGTTCTCGATGGCCTGAGTCAGCACCCACAGGTTGTTCCATCCCCACGCCAGCCAGGCGTTGTTGTTTCCGGCCTTGGTGGTGTATTTCAGGAAATCCTCTTTAAAGACCGGCTTCATGTCAGGGCTCGCCATTTCCCATGACGCCGCCGCGTAACCCTCGGTCAACTCGGGGCCGGAAACCTGGAGAACCTCGGAGACGATCTCCGAATCGGTGGATAAAATGGGGCCTTTAAACCCGAGACCGCGCAGCGCCTTTATCTGCGCGCCCGCATGATAAGCCCATCCGTCGGTAAACACGCACGCGTCGGGTTTGGCGTCGAGAGCCTTTTTTACAAAGGGGGTGAAATCCATGGTTTCGCCCGGCCACTCGCCGCTGAAAACGATGGACATTCCCAATTCGTTGGCGATGGGTTCGAGATGCTTTTTGCGATTTTCACCGCCACCGTCGCCGGGGTGTGAAAGGGCGATGGTTTTCACGTCGGGATAGGTCTTCTTCAGCCAGGTGAACATGGCCCGAGCGCCCTGCATGTTGCTGTTCATGAAGAACGTAAGCGGGAATTTCGCGCCCGATTCCTCGGGGGTGGCGCAGGTGTAGTTGGAGAGTCGCAACACGCCGGCCGGTTCGGTAATGGAACTCGCCGCCGTGTTCATGACCGGGTTGACGCCGCCAATGATGAAATTTACTTCATCCTTTTCCACCAGCTTGGTCACGGCGGCGGCCATGCCTTCGGGCGCGCTCTTGGCGTCTTCCGTGATAAGCTCGATCTTGTACTGAACGCCGTCTACGGTAATGCCGCCTTTGTCGTTGATCCATTCGGCGGCGAGTTTGGCGCCGTCATTGGTAGGCTGCTCACCCGCAGCCATCCATCCGGTTAGTGAATCGACCGCGCCGATTTTCAAAACCTTGGATTCCGCGGCTATAGCCGGTTGCGCGGCGACCGCGAGAACCACCAAAAGTAATCCCAATACCGCATACCCTGTCTTTCTCTTCATACCTCACCCTCCTTGCCTCTGGTTAGTAACAAAAACAAAATGTTATTGTTTCAACGTTTAAAGGAGCCGGTAATGATTCGAAAACCTATCGCCGTTATGGGGGCTTCGGATCGACGCCCCCTTGGCTTGATTCGGGATCGCTCTATGAATGATCACTAATGCGTCGATGCTCATCGGTGGAAAAAAGCACCGAATAAGCGGAATCTCCTTACGGAAAGCTCATCGTCGTACGTCAGGGCGCTTTACGCGCAATATATCCATTCCCCGGGTATCGATGCGGCTCCGAGCGGTTATAATAAAACGCTTAAAGCATGACAAAACTTCTATCTTTACTAATCAAGAGTAATAAGCTATAGGAGATTAATGAGATGTCGCTTCAGAAAAGACGAAGACACCCTTCAACAAACCCTGCAACGAACATTTGCAACAAAATATCTTTTCTAAAAAAAGCTTAAACTGTCACAAAATATCTAACACATATGCCTATAAGCTATATGCAAGGACTGGGGTTTAAAAGATCGTTGAAAATAATTTTGTAAAAGGTTCAGCGCTTTTATGTAACTCTGCTTTCAATAAGCGAGTTGATGGGTGACATTGTATGAACGGGACGGTAAGAAATCATTTTGAATGTCAGATGATAGGTATTTCGTCCGATTGTGTCAAGCAAAACCATACCTTTATACAAGGTTAATCCGAGTTTATGCCTGCTTGAATCAGGCTACTTATTTTACTTGAATAAAACCATTTAATGGTTCTGCTATCCGAAATAACCTACAATAATCTTCGAAAACTCCATGCCGGTTCGACGCATTTGATAAAGCGTCACTCAGATCGATGGTCCGGCTTACCCCAAGTGTGTGTTGGCGTTTTTTAAATTCGCTTAAGTTCCCCTATACGCTACCGATAATAATAATGTAGGGGGGTGAGTGAGATCCTCATATCTCTCCCTTCCTTGAGCTGCCTCGCGGTGTGGTCCCCAAACATATACGCCAGGCAGCTCTTTTATTTTGAAAGGAGCCGGTCATCAACATCTGTCCGGACCGTCCCCTTCCCCGCTTCTCGTTCGTCGGTGTTTCCGGCGTTGGACGATACGGCGCCGCGCGACATTTTCGGAGAGATTTCATGGCCGGATTCCATCTTACGATACCATTCGGTGATTGAAAATTAAATTTTTTCATAATGCAAAGCCTACGGCTCCATTCGCAGGAATATGAAGAAATAAATCGAACCGGCCCATTTTTAGATCCATTATTACCTATTGTAAGTCATGCATAAGGTGTGATAACCAAAATTGATATGTGGGAGATGCTTTTCACCAGTAAAAAACTACGCCTGTGGGCGCGGAAAATGCGCGCGGTTGGGACTGAACAGTGAAACCAGTGGACCACCTTTATTCCGATAAGAACGACTCCGAACGGACCATTGAAGAACGGTTTCAATGTTTGATCGATAGCCTTTCCGAAGCCTGTTTCGGCATCGATTACCAATGGCGCTATATCTTTTTCAACACCACTGCGGAACTTCTTGCGGGCATGAAGCGGAAGGAAGTTTTGGGGCAGGACATCCGGGTCGTATTCCCGGACATAGTCAAGTCTTCCATTCTCAAAGAATACGAATATGTCATGGAACACCGAACGCCGCGCAGGGTAATCGGCCGGCTCACGCTTCCCGGGGGTCGGAAAGGCCGGTTTGCCGTGCGGATCTCCCCCATTCCCGAAGGAATATTCTGTCTGGTGCAGGAACTGGACGAACGCGCCCAGATCCTGAAGGAATTGAAGGAGTCGGAAGCCTTCCTCATGGCGCTACTAAACGCGCCGCACGACTACGCCATCCTGGTCACCGATTCCGCCAACCACATCGCCTTCGCCAACGATGCGGCTCGGACCATGTTCGGCTATTCCCGCAAGGAACTGGCCGGCAAGAACGTGATGCTGCTTATTCCCGAGGAAACGTGGAACAAGTTGTCCGAGGTTTCGCTGAAGGATAACGACGAAGAAAGAAGCTATGAAGCCGAGTTACCCCGAAAACAAGGCCCGGCCTTCCCCGCGCTTCTCAGCGCCTATACCCTTTATAACAATTTAAAAGCGCTCTCGGCCCGGATAACCTTTGTAAAAGACCTCACCAGCCAGAAAGAAATCGAAACCAGGCGTCTCCAGGCGACTCGCTTCAAGGCGATCGCGGAGCTGACCAAGGATGTGGCGCACAACTTCAACAACCTGCTGGGGTCGATAATGGGGTGCGCTCAAATGCTGAAGGCCTCCGCGGGCGCTCCCGCCTATGACGGCGCCAAACTCTCGCGGCTGCTGGACCAGATACTCAATTCAGGCTCGCGCATGACCGAATTGGTGCAGAACATGCTCGCCTTCACCGGAATGATGGAGCCGATCCCGCTGAACCCCAAACTGGCGGAGAATCTCGATACCAGTATCAGGGAGGCGATCGACCTGGTCCAGCCGGCGCTGGATCAGCGCATGAGCGAAAAAGGACTGCGCATAGAGGTCATTTACAAACCTTTTTCCTGTCCGCAGTTGAAATATCTCACTGAAAATATACGAGCCGTGATCATTCAGATCCTGCTCAACGCCATGGAGGCGCTGGATCGTGACGGTAAAATCACCATAAGCGGGCAATGGCCCGCCAAGACGCCTGACGGCGCCGAAATGGTCCTCATCGAGGTGCGTGACACGGGGCGCGGCATGGATAAGGAAACCCTGGAGCGAGCGGTCGATCCATTGTTTTCGACCAAGAAAACCGTGGGGGTGGGAGTCGGGCTTACGCTCGCTTTCGGCATTATCCGCAGGCTTGACGGGCATCTCGATATCGAAAGCGAGCCGAACAAGGGAACGACCGTAAAGATCTGGCTTCCGGTGAACCACAGCTCGCATAATTAAGCGAGCGCCGTTTTCCGAAATCGAGCGGCCGAGCGCCCTTTGCTCCGCCGCTCTCCTTTTCCGGCCTGAAAAATCAACGCATAAAGCGTGTTTTTTTCGCGACATCCTTTCGCGGGGCCTTTTGCGGGTCTCCGTCCGGTTTCCCCAGAAGGACGAGGGCCAGGGGATCCTTTTCCGCTTCAACGCCCAGAATGTCCCGTATGCGGGATCGATCGAACAGGGTGTACCACAGCGTGCCCAGTCCCAGGGCGTGAGCCGCCAGGTGCATGTTTTGTATGGCTGCGGCGCACGCGTGCTGATAGGCCACCCCGCCTCCTTCTTCAAAGAACATGTCGGCCCCGGTCTTTTTGGGGTCACCGATGACCGCGATTATGCAAGGAACCGAGCGCAGAAAATCAACCTTGTAGCTATCCATCCATTTCCAACCGCTTTTTTCGAACGCCCAGCGGCGGCAGCGATCACCTTCGGAGAATATCTTTTCCTTCAGATCGTCGCTGGTGACGACAACGAATTCCCAGGGCTGAACGTTGAGCGGCGAAGGCGCCCAGGAACCGGCTTCCAGAATTTTCAGTGTCTCCTCTTCCGTTACCGGTTCGGGTAAAAAGCTGCGACAGCTGCGCCTTTCCTTGATTGCGGTAAATACATCCATGATCCCCTCTCCTTTCCGGTGTCGCTCGAATTAGAATTGTTTCTTTAAAGAGCGCATGAGAACAAATTGAGATCTTTGACGCCCGTTCAAACAGCTTCAATCGGCTTTCCCGTTCAAAACCGCGCGGGATTCCCGATTTGGTTTGAAGGATAACCGCTTTTCCGTTAGATCGTTATACTCTTCTGGATAGCGCCGACGGAATCGCGCATGGTTGAGCTATAGCATAATTTTTAATTTTTAAAACTTGTTTAATGCTACCATGCCCGGAGTCCGCCGGTTGGCGCCTCGCTGATTACTTGAGATCGATAACAATAGCTTGCGCTTGACGGAAACGTACAATCGAGGCCTCGCGTGAGCCGCTAGAACGAGACATATGAATCTGGAACAATTCATAGATCAATTCGGTTATATCGCTGTTCTGGTGGGAACATTCTTCGAGGGAGAGACGGTCCTGATTCTTGCCGGTTTCGCCGCTTCACAAGCGTATATGGCGCTATCGGGAGTCATAGCGGCGGCTTTTATCGGCGCCTTTCTGGGCGATCAGGTTTTCTTTTATCTGGGCCGCGCCCATGGATATAAGATTATGAAGCGGTTCCCGACTTGGCGACCGCGCGTGGAGAAGGCGCAAAGGCTCCTGACCCGCTTTCAAACACCGATTATGGTAGGATTTCGTTTCATGCTCGGAATGCGCTCCATTACCCCGTTCGCGCTGGGAATGAGTTCGGTGTCGATAACCAAATTCTTCTTGCTCAACGCCCTGGGAGCGCTCCTATGGGCCGTTCTGGTGGGCTGCGCGGGCTATGTGTTTGGGCAGGCTCTCGAACTCGTTCTCGACGATTTAAAACATTATGAACATCTGGTCATTGCGTTGGTCGCGCTTGCCGGTCTGACCTTCTGGTTAATCAGGTTCCTGCTCCACCGTCTCAAGGCTCA
Organism: uncultured delta proteobacterium; assembly: GCA_963821845.1. Classification (GTDB taxonomy): domain Bacteria; phylum Desulfobacterota; class Desulfarculia; order JACQYL01; family CAWGVV01; genus CAWGFI01. The sequence goes on along the minus strand of CAWGFI010000014.1, from coordinate 192,557 downwards.
TAAGGCGGAATAGGCGATCCCTTCCCCCTTCCGGCCTAATCGAAGTTCTCTTAGGTAATCCGGTTAACTACTTTTGAACCAAGCCAAAAATAAATGTTGCGCAAACATTCCGTGAAGAGAACTCTTATACGGTCACGGGAGGACATACCCTACTGGTGCACTCCCCATGCTAAAAAATATGCCGCCGATACTCAGAATCTCGCTGGGCTGCCTTATGATAATCCTGGGCTTGGCCGGCTATCTGCTTCCTCTTCCCATCGGAATATTCTTCCTGCTCCTGGGCGCTCTTTTTCTTTCGCGGGATATTCCCTTTTTCGCGCGCCTGGTCGTAAAGCTTAAATCCCGATTCCCGAAAATCGGACGCGTGGCCGAACGTTTCAGAAATACGCTTACCGGCGAACAATAATTTTAAGCGCCGCGCATCCGGCCCATACTGAATTCCGCCGAAAGCCTCTCTCTTGGCTTGTACAGCGTTCCTGTTTTCTGCTAATCTGAATAAATATTTCTCACCGAATTTTTCTTCCGACCGATCAACACGCGCGAGGTTCAGACCATGGAAACCATTTTCGGCAGGTTAAGATCCTTCAGGGTAACGGCGATCGGCTCGCTGCTCGTGGCGGCGGCCATGGCCATGACGGCTTTTCCATCGACGGCGGCGGCCCAGGAACAGGTAACCTTCATCAATAACACCACCCGCGAGGTTTTCGTCTATCTGCAATTTGGCCCCTCGTCCGACGGCACATGCGCGACCAAGCAGTACAATAAGCGCTTTCTTATGGAATCGAGCGAATTCCGCCGATGGAATCTGGGACCCGATCCGGTTTGTTACTGCTATAGCGTCGCCGGATGGCCTACTGCGGAAGATTGCCAAATGAACGTGGCCTCTCCGGGCGATACGGTTAATTTGCAATAGACTTTGGAATGGGACAATCAATGGCATCGATGAAAAAACGTGGTCTGACGGTTCTTTTATTTTTTCTGCTTCTTGTCGTACTGAGCGCGGGGGCCGCTTCCGGTGAAAACGCCATCCCACTGTCCACGGGCGAGACGATATATGTCCCCGTCTATACGCATTATTTCTCCAGTGCAAAACGAATCACGCAATCGCTTGGCGCGACGGTGCTGATAAGAAATACGGACCTCCACTCGCCTATCAAAATACTGTCGGTCGGGCTCTATAACTCCAGCGGGAAAAAAACCGAGGATTTGATTTCCAAGCCGTTCAGTCTCGCGGCGCTCGCTTCCCGGGAAATCGTATTGCGAGAGATGTCGATCGGCGAGGGGCTCGGCGCGAGCGTCATAGTCAAATGGGTTTCCGAAAAGGAAGTGAACAGGCCCCGGATGGAGGCCATGATGATAGGAACCCGGTCCCAGTACGGTATTTCATTTATCGGCGAAGGATGGCCGATTCAGGAGTAGCGGATCGTTTGGATGCGCTTTTGCGAGGCGGGTTTGAAAACTCACCCTCAGTCCATTTCCCATTCCCGCCGCCATTGATCCAGCAGCGACAACGCTCTTTCCGCCAAAAGACCCCGTTTCTGCTTTTTGGGGACTCTCTGTTCCAGGTCGGGAAAAAGTCCGAAATTCACATTCATGGGCTGGAAATCCTTTTGTTCGGTCGTTAGATGAGACACGAGCGCGCCCAAGGCCGTCTGAGGCGGCGGTGTCAGCTTTTTACCGCCCGAGACGAGACGCGCGGCGTTGATCCCGGCCAGCCAGCCCATGGCCGTTGATTCCACATACCCTTCAACGCCGGTCATCTGACCGGCCAGAAACAGATCCTCGCGATTCTTGAGATTGAGATACGGCGTCAGCCATTTCGGGCCGTTGATGAAAGTATTGCGGTGGATCGATCCCAGACGCGCGAATCGCGCCTGTTCCAGCCCCGGAATCATGCGAAATATTCGTTCCTGCTCCTGATATTTCATCTTGGTCTGGAATCCGACCATATTCCAGAGCGAGCCCTTGTGGTCGTCCTGGCGGAGCTGGACCACGGCGAACGGACGCTTGCCGGTGTGCGGATCGGTCAGGCCCACCGGCTTCATGGGTCCGAACAGCAAGGTTTGAAAGCCCCTGCCCGCCATGACCTCGATGGGCAGACACCCCTCGAAAAACTTGCGGTCCTCGAATTCGCGAAGCGGCGCCTGCTCGGCCTTGACGATTTCATCGTAGAACGCGCGATACTCCTCTTCGTTCATGGGGCAATTGATATAATCGCCCTCATCTTCCTGCCAGCGAGATGCCTTGAACACCTTGGAATAATCGATAGAGTCGGCCTGGACAATGGGAGAAATGGCGTCATAGAAGTAGAGATCGTTCGCTTCGGTCAGGTTCGCGATCTCGTGCGCGATCTCGTCGGAACTGAGCGGACCGGTGGCGATAATCATTGGTCCGCCGAGGGAAAGGGAGGTTACCTCTTCGTGGATAAGCTCGATGTTGGGATGGGCTTGTATCTTCTCGGTGATAAAACCGGAAAATGATTCACGGTCCACGGCCAGGGACTTGCCGGCGGGGACTTCGGTCGCGTCCGCCGCTTGCATAATGAGCGATCCCAAGCGGCGAAGCTCCTCCTTGAGCAGCCCTACCGCCGACTCGATCGCCTTTGCCCGCAGGGAATTTGAACAGACCAACTCGGCGAGAAGCGGCGACGTATGCGCCGGCGAGTACCTTCGAGGCTTCATTTCGTAAAGAAGCGTTTTTATTCCGCGCTCCGCAGCCTGCCACGCGGCTTCGGAACCCGCCAGCCCGCCTCCTATGACTGTCAGCGCTTGGCGCCCGGCGGTATCATTCAAGCGGCGCGGACTCCTTATAGGAACAACCCTTTTCCGGGCAAGCGATGTGCGGACCGTCCCGTTTGGTGTCTTTTTTGACTAAATAAGGAGATCCACATTCGGGACAGGGCTTGTTGACCGGTTCATACCACGAAACGAACTTGCATTTGGGATACTTTGTACAGCCGTAAAAGCGCCGCCCTTTTTTGGACGCTCTTTCCGTGATTTCGCCGTCGCAATCTTCCACTGGACAACTTACGCCGATACCAATGGAGCGCGTATTTTTGCATTTCGGATAATTTTCGCAGGACATGAACCTGGACCCGCCACGCGAGACACGTATGACCATATGCCCCCCGCATTTTTCGCAGATTTCCTCCGTCTTTTCGGGCTCCGCTTTCTCGGTCGCCTGATCCTCCCCGCCCATGGGCTTGGTAAATTTGCAGTCCGGATAGCCGGTGCACGCCAGAAACGGCCCGTACCGTCCTTTCTTGACGGTCAGCGGATTGCCGCACTGCGGGCAGACTTCATCGGTGTCTTCCAGTTCCTTGATATGGATACTTCCCTTCTCGTCGCGTTCGTAATCCTTGGTGTTTTTGCATTTCGGATAGCCGGTGCACGCCAGAAACGGCCCGTTTTTCCCGTACTTGACGCTCATGGGAAGACCGCACTTCTCGCACATGACATCGGTCTCGATGCCCGACGGCATCTCCTTGCCCGCGCGTTTGAGATCGCCGCTGAACGGTTCGTAGAAATCCGAGAGAATCTTCAGCGAGGAATTCTTCCCTTCCTCGATACCGTCCAGTTGCTCTTCCATGTTCGCCGTGAAGGTAACATCGAGAATTTCGGGGAAACTTCCGACCAGCAGGTCGTTGACGATGTATCCCAACTCAGTGGGGAACAGAACGCGCCTTTCCTTGCCCACATATCCGCGATCGACGATATTGGACAAAATGGCCGCGTAGGTCGAAGGTCGTCCGATGCCCTTCTCTTCCAGTTCCTTGACCAGGGTCGCTTCCGTGTAACGCGGCGGCGGCTTGGTAAAATGCTGTTTGGGATCCAGGTTTTGCAGCTTGAGCTTTTCGCCCTCTTGCAGCGAAGGCGGCAGATTGGCGCCGGAGTCACCATCGGCGTTTTTTGCGTCGGTCTTTTTGTCGTCGGATTCGCCATCCGATTTTTCATCGTCCCGGCCTTCCACATAGAGGGCCATAAATCCGGGGAACAGAAGCGTTGAACCGGTGGCGCGCAGGATGTAATCAGCGGCGGAAATGTCCACCGAGGTCATATTGTACACCGCGGCGGTCATCTGACTCGCCAGAAAGCGCTCCCAGATCAGTTTGTACAGTAGGTATTGATCCTTGGTAAGAAAGCCTTTGATGGATTCCGGATCTCTGAGTATGGACGTAGGCCGTATGCCCTCGTGCGCGTCCTGGGCGTTCTTTTGGTTCTTATAGGTATTGGGTCGAGCGGGCCGGTAGTCGGCGCCGAACTTTTCGGAGATATAGTCGAGGGCTTCCCGCTGTGCGTCATCGGCGATTCTGACGGAGTCGGTACGCATGTAGGTGATAAGCCCGACCTGGCCCTCGTCGCCGACTTCTATGCCTTCATAGAGCATTTGAGCCATCGCCATGGTTTTCTTGGCGGTAAATCGCAGTTTCCTGACCCCCTCCTGCTGAAGCGTGCTTGTTTTGAAGGGAGGCTCCGGCGTCCGGTTTCGTTTTTTTCGGTTGATCGACTGGATTGTGTAAACGGCGTCCTTCAGATCGTTGACAATGGATTGCGCTTCTTCTTCATTGTTTATTTTCACCGTCTTGTTGTGACGCTTTAAAAGGTTGGCCTCGAACAGGGGTGGCTTTTTACTCTCCAGAAGCGCGGTAATTGTCCAATATTCCTGGGCTTCGAATTTTTGGATGGCTCGTTCCCGTTCCACGACCAGACGAACGGTCACCGATTGCACCCTGCCGGCGCTGAGTCCGGTCTTGACCTTTGTCCAAAGAATGGGAGAGATCTGATATCCGACCAAACGGTCCAGAATTCTCCGGGTCTGTTGTGACTCGTATTTGGACTTGTCCAGGGAGGTGGGATGCCCCATGGCTTCTTCCACCCCCTTTTTGGTCAGTTCGTGAAAAAGCACCCGGTAAAGGGGCTTTTCACCGACGCCTATTTGATCGGCGATATGCCAGGCAATGGCCTCGCCCTCGCGATCGGGGTCGGGGGCCAGATATATTTCGGTTGCGTTGCGAGCCGCTTTTTTCAGCTCCTGTATGATCTTCTCTTTTCCCTTTATGATTTCATACCTTGCTTTGAAATCATCCTCGATGTCCACGCCGAGGGAGCTTTTGGGAAGATCCATTACATGGCCGACCGACGCCTTTACATCAAAATTCGGACCTAGATATTTTTTTAAGGTGCCTGCCTTTGCGGGAGACTCGACGATAAGAAGGTTTTTTTTCATAACATTGTCTTTTTCATATAGAGCTTACCGGGAAGCTCGTAAATCGCGCCTTTAATAATAAGCGTAAGCAGCGCTCCCGATATCTCGGGCACGCTTAAGTTGGATTTTCTTACCAGAATGTCAAAATGAACCGGTTCATTGCTGTCCATCAGTCCGATTATAGCGTGTTCATTTTGAGAATAATCATCATAGAGAGGCTGCTTTCGAATCGGTTTTCGCGGCGTAAGATGTTGCCGCAGCTCATCCAGGATGTCCTCGACCCGATTTACCAGCTTGGCTCCGTTTTGTATGAGCCTGTTCGTTCCCACGCTGTTCAACGAATTAAGCGGCCCCGGAACGGCGAAGACCTCGCGGCCCTGTTCATTGGCGAATTTCGCGGTGATCAGCGAGCCGCTTTTTTGAGCGGCTTCCACCACCAGGACACCCAACGACAAACCGCTTATGATTCTGTTACGCGCGGGGAAATTATGCGCTTCCGGCGGAGCGCCCAGCTTGAATTCACTGATGACCGCGCCCCGTTTGCAAATTTCCCTGTACAACGAGGCGTGCTCTCGCGGATAGATCCTGTCGGCGCCACACCCCAGGATGGCCACTGTCCGGCCCGATCTATCCAAAGCCGCCCGATGAGCCGCCCCGTCCACGCCCTTGGCCAGCCCGCTTACGATGGTGACGCCATGGTCAACCAACCCGTAAGTTAATTCCTTGGTTATATCGAGTCCATACCTCGTGGGATTCCGCGCGCCGACGACCGCCATGGCTTTGCCGTCTTCGCGCGTCAATTCCCCATACATATAAAAGTAGGGAGGCGCGTCGTGTATTTCCCTGAGATAAGGAGGATAGTGTTCCGAATCCCAACAGATGATCGAACAACCGGCGCGCCGCGCGGCCTCCAGTTCCTTCAGCGTCTCTTTTTCCTTATCGAACGAACGAATCGCGCTTATAATCCCGGGCTGGACTCCCAACTCGGCCAGCTCGCTCACCTTGGCCTCGAATATCCTACGGGCGGTGGAGAAACGTTGGAGAAGTTTGCGCGCGGTGACGTTGCCCACACCACGCACACTCTTGAGGGCAAGATAATAAAACGCTTCGTTCGCGGGCATATTAATTGCGGAAATTGGTTTTCAGATCCTTTTCGTATACCTCTGAACCCAGTAACGTTTCAAAAAAATATGCTCTGTCCGGAACGGTCACGCTTTCTTCTTGGCCCGTTCGGCTTCAAACCGTTCCTGCCACGTAAGCAAAATCGGGCTGGCGACAAAAATCGAGGAATAGGTACCGACCACCACTCCGACCAGCAGCGCGAACGCGAAATCGTGAATTACTCCGCCGCCCATCAGAAAAAGCACGACAACAACGATGAGCGTGGTGCCCGAGGTCAGAATAGTTCTGCTCAAGGTCTGGTTGATGCTGCCGTTCATGGTCAAGGCGAAATCCTTGCGCCTGACCTTGCGCAAATTTTCCCTGATGCGGTCGAAGACGATGATGGTGTCATTGAGCGAATACCCGACGATGGTAAGCAGAGCCGCCACGATGGGCAGAGTGATCTCTTTTCCCATAATGGAAAACGCGCCCACCGTAATGACGACGTCGTGGATCAACGCAAGGATAGCGCCCAACGCATACTTCAATCTCAGGAACCAGCAGAGCGCCAGGGTGACAAGAAGCGCGACAATGATGAGCGCGGTGACGCTCCACCCGACCAGCGAGACAATATACACGGCGACCATGAGCGAACCGGCGGTGATGATGCTCATCATCCATTTCATCTCAAACCGGCCCGAAATATAAATGACGATCAAAAGAATCGCGTAGAAGATGGCGAACAAAGCCTTTTGGCGAAGATCCTTCCCGACTTTCGGCCCCACGACCTCGACTCGCCTGATCTCCACCGAACCCCCTCCCAACTTGGTCTTGAGGGCGTTCTCCATGTCGTTGCGCAGCTTGTTGAGGTCCATATTTTCGACGCGTTCCACCCGGACGAGAAATTCGTCTGTATCCTCTCCGCCAAAGCGCTGGACCATCGGATCGCCCAAATTCAAAGCGGAAAGGGCCTCGCGGATATCACCGGCCTTGGTGGATTTGGAGACCTTCACCTGAACCATGATACCGCCGGCGAAATCGATGCCGTAGTTGGGGCCTCCGTGAGCCAGAAGGGATATGATGGTAATCAGGATCAGCAGACCTGATAGGGCGAACGCGTACTTACGTCTGCCGATAAAATCAATATTAACTCCAGGTTTAATCAATTCCATAATCGCGTACTTCCTTGGCTGCTAAATAGAAACCGTTTTCATGCCCCGTTTCACGATGAGATAATCGAACATGAGGCGAGAAACGAAAATAGCGGTAAAAACGCTCGCCACAATACCGATGCTCAAAGTGACTGCGAAGCCACGCACGGGGCCTGTTCCGAACTGAAATAAAACCAGGGCGGCGATCAAGGTAGTGATATTGGCGTCCAGAATGGTCACCAACGCCTTTGAAAAACCGCCATCGACAGCCGCTCGCGCAGTTTTTCCCAAACGGATTTCTTCACGTATTCGTTCGAAAACGAGCACGTTCGCGTCTACCGCCATACCGATGGTCAGAATGATGCCCGCGATGCCGGGCAGCGTCAGCGTGGCTCTGAACGCAGACAGCGCAGCCATGATGAACAAAATGTCGAGCAACAACGCCAAATCGGCTACTAAGCCCGCGATTTTGTAGTAGATAAGCATAAAAAAGACGACCAGGATCAAACCGACCGGTGACCGACACGATCCCCTTGTTGATCGAATCCTGTCCCAGGGAAGGCCCGACCGTTCTTTCTTCCAGAATGTTCACCGGCGCGGGAAGCGCGCCAGCTCGAAGCACGATGGCGAGGTCCCGGGCTTCATCCATATTGAAGCTGCCGGTGATACGCGCCTGGCCGCCGGCGATCTTTTCGTTGATCACCGGCGCCGAATTGACCACGCCATCCAGAACGATCGCCAGCCTTCGTTTTACGTTCTCTCCGGTTACGCGTTCAAAAAGCCGCGCTCCCTGTTTATCGAAACTTATGCTTACGTACGGTTCATTAAATTGATTGTCGATTTGAACCCGGGCGTCGGTCAGATATCCACCGGTGAGCACCGCGCGTTTTTCCAGGACAAAAGGCTGTTTGGTTTTCCGCCCCGTGTTCTTGTCTACTTTTATCTCGTAGGCCAACTCACGGTTGGGCGGCAAATTTCCTTCCTCGGCTTTTTTGAGTTCCGCGGTTTCATCAACCAATTTAAATTCCAGCAACGCCGTTTTACCAATGAGGTTTATGGCGCGTTTCGGATCGTCAACACCCGGCAACTGAATGATTATCCGATCATCGCCCTGTGGCGCGATATCGGGTTCACTGACACCAAACTGATCTATCCTGTTCCTTATGGTTTCCAGCGCCTGGGCCACAGCCATTCTCTTTATCTGCTCGACCTCTTTCGGAGAAAGCGTCAAACGAACCTCAAGACCGGAATCCTTGGGGGTGGAACTCTCCACGCTCAGAACCTCAAACTGACTGCCGATCACGTCCTTGAACTGTTCGAGGTCCTCCGGTCTTTTAAGCATGACCACAATGCCGTTTTTACCCACGGGATGAGCGAATGAGACCCAAACTTTTTTTTCTCGTAATATCTGTTTGATGTCATTGCTAAAGCTTTCCAAACCCGTTTCGACAGCCTTGTCGGTCTGGACTTCGAGGATAAGGTGCATGCCTCCCTGAAGGTCCAATCCCAAGTGGATTCTATCCGTCGGCAGCGCGGCGCTCCACCACGATGGCACTGTTTTCACCAGTGAAGGGACCAGATAAACCAAAGAAACGATCACAACCGCGAGAACAATGAGCGCTCTCCAGCCCAGCCTTTTCTCCACAAATTATCTCCTTAGACAAACAAAAGCATCTGGTCATATGAACTTCGGAGCTATCACGGATGCATTTCGGATAGCCGTCGGTTCAATGACAATGGCGATTATGAAAAGTAAACATTGCGGTTTCAGCGCTCCAACCCGTACGGTCCGGAGGAAAGGATACCGGCGCGGTGAAACCTTTTTCTCTTATTCGCTGTCCGGGGTCGGTTCGGGAGTCGTTCCGGTACCGGGGGTGACCGTCGAAATAAAGCTGCGAGCGACTTTCACGCGGACGCGATCCGCTATTTCCAGTGTGATGACCGTATCGGTTATACCCGTGATTCTTCCGTACAATCCGCCGCTGGTAACGATCTGGTCGCCTTTTTTCAGATTCCCGAGCATTTCACGATGCACTTTCTGCTTCTTCTGCTGTGGTCGGATCAACAGGAAATAGAAGATCACGAACATCAGTATCAGCGGCACAAATGCGGCAAATCCTCCACCGCTTCCGCCGGCCCCACCGCCTCCAGTTCCTAGCGCGTAAGCTACGTTGAACAAATCAATCACCTCCATGGTTTATATAGGTTTTCAAAAACTCATTTTGAAATGTCTCAAAGGTTCCACCCTTGATACGCGATCTGATTCGTTTCATCAAGTCCATAAAAAAAAATATATTGTGAATTGTATTCAAGCGCATGGCGAGAATCTCGTTGGCCATGTATAAATGTCGTAAATAAGCTCGCGAATAGTGTCGGCACGTGTAGCATTCGCAACCTTCTTCGATCGGCCGGGGATCGTCGGCGTACCGGCTGTTCTTGATGAGCAGTTTGCCGGTGTTGGTAAAAAGATGGCCGTTTCTGGCGTTTCTGGTGGGGAGCACGCAATCGAACATGTCCGCTCCCAAGGATATGAGCGCAAGCAAATCTTCCGGCGCTCCCACTCCCATTATATACCGAGGCTTGTCTTCGGGAAATTCGGAAAGGGCGATTCCTCCCATTTCCCGCATCTGATTCTTGTCCTCGCCCACGCTCAAACCGCCGACGGCGTACCCGTCAAATCCGATCTCCACCATTTGCCGGGCGCTTTCCCCGCGCAGATCCTCGTGCATGCCGCCTTGGGCGATCCCGAACAGGGCCTGGCCATTAGGCTTCTTGGCCCGGGCGCATTTCAGCGCCCATTTTCGCGTGGTTTCGGTCGATTTCCGAACGTACTCGCGCTCCGCGGGATAAGGAATGCATTCGTCGAGACACATGATGACATCGGCGCCCAGGTCCTCCTGGATGGCCACCGCGCTTTCCGGGGTGAGAAAATGTCGCGATCCGTCTATGTGGGATTGGAATTCCACGCCTTCATCCACGATTTTTCTCAGCTTGGCCAGGCTGTAGACCTGGAATCCTCCACTGTCGGTCAAAATGACACCGGGCCAGTTCATGAACGAATGGAGGCCTCCGAGATTACGGATAATGTCGTGTCCGGGACGCAGATATAAATGATAGGTGTTGGCCAGAATCATATCCACGCCCAGATCCCTCAGATCCTCGGGAGTCAGCGCTTTTACCGTCGCCTTGGTGCCCACGGGCATGAAAACGGGAGTGTCGACGGCTCCCCTTTCCGTGTGTATTCTCCCCAGACGCGCGGAGGTTCTTGACTCCCCCTGTAATAGCTCGAATGAAAAACTCATATGATCAACATCGCGTCTCCATAACTCAGGAAACGATATTCCCTTTCCACAGCTTCACGATAAGCCTTCAGAAGCCGCTCCCTTCCGACAAACGCGGAACAAAGCAGCACCAACGACGAGCGCGGCTGATGAAAATTGGTCAGCATGGCATCCACCATCTTGAATCGATAACCGGGATAAATGTAATAATCGCATTGTTCCCTGCCGCTTTGCAGCCTACCGCCTCGAGTCATGAATTCAAGCGTCCGGACTGTCGTGGTCCCCACGGCCACGATGCGGCGCCCGCCTGCTTGCCCTGGTTGATGATTCGAGCGGTTTCCTCGTTCACCTCCACCAGTTCACAGTGCATCACATGGTCGCGTATATCCGCCTGTTTGATCGGCCTGAACGTGCCCAGCCCTACATGCAGGGTAACATGCGCGATCTCGACGCCTTTGTCCCGCAAGATGCCGAGGACCGGCGGCGTGAAATGCAATCCCGCGGTTGGCGCGGCCACGGAACCGGGCTCGCTCGCGTAGATAGTTTGATACCGGTCTTTGTCATCGGGGCTGTCGCCGCGTTTTATATAGGGAGGCAGCGGCACATGGCCGATCTCGTCGAGCGTTTCATACAGATCCCCGGCGCAAGTAAGCCTTACCTCCACCACGCCTTCCTTGTCGGCGCGCATGACTTCGGCCGACAAGGAATCATTATACCGAATAATCATCCCTTCGTGTACTCTACCCGATGCGCGGAAGAGACAGCGCCAGTCGCGAGCTTCGTTCCGACCTCCATCGGCCGTGGAGGCAAGGGGTTCCAACAGAAGCGTCTCCACCCTGCCGCCCGATTCCTTGACCCCGAACAGCCGAGCGGGAATGACCTTGGTATTGTTCAGAACGATGATATCCCCGGCGCCCAAATAGTCGAGAATATCCATAAAACGTAAATGCGCAATTTTCCCGCTGTCTTTTTTCAACGCCAGAAGCCGCGATTCATTCCGTCGGGCGAGAGGCCTTTGGGCTATCAACCGTTCGGGAAGCGGGTAATCGTAAAGCTCTATATCGAACATCGTCCAATCATCTATTTCGTACGTCGGCCTTTGGAACGGCGGCGACCATCGGCAAAATTACACAGGGAGAGCGCTCTTGAATTCCTTCATTCACAACCCACCGCGTTGCGAGAGGTAAATGAGCAAGGCGCCGATAAAAATCGTCAAAAAGCCCAAAATGCGGAGTTGCTTCGCGGGCATCGTCATCATCCGGATCAAGGTCCCTTTAATTTTCTCCGGAAAAGCGAAATAAGGAAGACCTTCCATAATGAGCGCCAGTCCGAGCGCCGCAAGAAACAGCTTCATAGCTTCCGCCTTTGAATTCGAAATTCAGGCGAAGTGAGCCCCATTTCGGTTTTATAGCGTAAAAAAGATAAAAAAGGCGCACATAAAGCGCGCCGCACAAGGAAACGCCGCAACTGGCGATTAGCATAATCGGGCGGAGTCTACAATTTTTTTAATTCCGTCTTCGCCGTTTGAGCCTGCGGAGAATTGGCGAATTGACGGATCAATTTCTCCAGGAGTATCTTGGCGCTCGTTTTGTCGCCCATCTCTTTAAACGCCAGCGCCTGTTTAAGCAGCGCGTCCGGAATCTTGTTGCCGGAGCTGTACTTCTCAATCACCTTCTGATATTCCAGGATGGCCTTTCCATAGTCGCCACGCTTGAAAAGACACTCTCCTATCCAGAACTGGGCGTTATCCGCGTTGGCGTTCTTGGGATTTTCGGCGATAAACCGTTCAAACATCTTCTGAGCGGCTTCATATCGCCCGTCCTTGTAAAGATCAAGCGCGGTTTCATACGATGTCTTGGTTTCGGCGACCGGCGTTCGTTCGGGCGCGGGAGTCGGCGCCGCGCTGGCGGTCGACGTGGTAGCGCTGCTACTCCTTTGCGTTTTGCCTCCGGTCCCCAGGATTCTTTCCAATTCACTTACCCGGGCGGACAACGTTTCGATTTCCTGTCTCAGCGTCTCGACATCGCCGCCGGCCGCCGGCCCGCCGCCCGTGCGCTGCATCCGCATGACCTTGCTTTCGAGCGAGCCGGTTATATCCTGGGTGTTTTCCCGTATTTCTTCCATGCTGTTGTGCAATTCGACCTGCCGCTTCCGTAGGCTTTCAATCTCGTTCTTGATATCGGCGATCCCCTTGCTTTCGGTCTGCGAAAGACGATCGTCCATCACATCCATTCGCGAGTTGAGATCACGTTTGACCATGATCACGTCCGATTCCGATACGCAACTGGTCAGAAGAAAAGGAAAGATCACCAACACAATCGAAAAACAGCTGAAAAATCGAAAAAATACCACGGCTCCCCCTCTTTCTCTTTAAACAACCCCGGGTCTCGGACGAGACCCGGGGAGCAATTATCATGAAAACAATACTAACCGATCATTCAAGGACGAATTCATCTCGTCTGTTTTGCGCCCACGCTTCTTCGTTGTTACCGGTGTTGGCGGGCCGTTCCTTACCATAGCTTATGGTTCTGATTCTGTCGGAGGAAATTCCGAGCAGGGTCAGGTATTTCATCGCGGTCTCGGCTCGTCTCTGACCCAGCGCCAAGTTGTATTCCACACTTCCGCGATCGTCGCAATGTCCTTCGATCAGAACGGTTTTATCGGTGTGCTGTTTGAGGAAATCAGCTTTTTCGCGGAGCGCGTCCTGAGCTTCTTCGCTCAAGGTCGCCGAGTCAAACGCGAAGTAGATCTTCTTGTTCTGGAACTCTTCGCGAAGACGCTGTTGTTCCTGTTCGCCTTTCAGACGCTCTTCCTGGATGGCCTTTTCACGCGCCATACGGTCCCGTTCCAGGCGAGCTTTTTCTTCCGCTTCTTTTCTGGCCTTCTCATCGGACATCAATCCCTGGTCTTCTTTCATCTGATCCTTGGCGCAGGAAGTCAGCATAACCGATCCTGAAAAGAGCATCGTTAAAGCAAGAATCATCATCAACAATTTTCTCATCACTCTACTCTCCCTTTGTAATTGAACGATTAGTTAAATGCTTCGCTGTTCGAGCCTTTCCGGCTCTTAAATCTATTCGAGATTAACCGACCAATTTGGGCTTTCCTGGGCCCCATCCGTAAATGTCAAACGTCTTTGATTCGCGCCATTAGCGTTCATTACATAAACCGCTTTCTCCCCCCCGCGGTCCGATGAAAAAACGATCATGCTACCGTCCGGGGACCAGGCTGGCGACAGATTCAGTCCTCCTGTAAAAGTCAGCTGACGCAAGTCGGAGCCGTCAGGTTTGATGGTGAAGATCTCCATGCCAGTATCGCCGGCCCCGGAAAAAACAATGCGGTCTCCCCGAGGCGACCACGCGGGATCGAGGTTGCGCTTTCTTTCCAGCGTCAATCGTTCAACATCGCCCGATCCAACATCCTTTATGTATATCTGTCCACTGCCCGAACGGTCTGAAACAAAGGCCATTCTCTGCCCGTTGGGCGCCCATGTAGGTGAAACGTTAATTCCCCATTTCTTGGTTATCTGCCGGATCATTTTGCCGGTCCGGTTTACCAGGAAGATGTTCTCGTCGCCTTCACTCGACAAGGTGAGCGCAATCTCCGTCCCCGAAGGGGACCATGCCGGGGAAATGTTCAAACCCTTGCGCGCGGACAGCGTGGAGACCTTGCCGCCGCTCAAGGCTTTCATATAGATGTTGGGCTGGCCGTCCTTGAACGAAACGAACGCCAGTTCCTGGCCGGATGGCGAAAAGCGGGGGGTAATGGTAATGGACCCGTAATTGGTCAGCTTTTTGGCATTATCCCCGTTGAAGTCCATTAGGTAAATATCCTTGGAACGGTTGTCGCCGCCCGTATAGGCTATTTTAGAGAGAAAATATCCGTCGAACCCGGTGAGAAAACGAAGAATCTCGTTGCCGAACTTATGAACCATTCGTGGGCCGGTATCGATATCGCCGGTATATCGTTTGCCCATGATGAGGTTCTGGTCCGAGACATCGAACAGCCGGAGTTCCAGGGAGAGTTCATTGCCGCTGACGGATACCCCGCCGGTCACCAGCATTTCGACTCCGATAAGGGACCAGGCCTTGAACTTGACGCCCTCTTTTTCAATACCCATCTGGCTCAGATCTTCCAGGGAAGTGCCGGGGTTGATAAGCCGGAAATACCCCGTGAAGGTCAGATCCTTCTCCATGAGCTTCGACAGCTCGGAGGCTCTGTCCCTTTCCAGGGAAGCGTTGCTCGTGGCCTTGAATGGCGCCACGGACACGGGAAACTGCGTGAGCCCCGGAGAATTGATGTCGATTCTGATGAGAGCCGAACCGGTCACGGGAATCAGTACAATAATAACGAAAACCAGGATAAGATGCTGTAATCTCTTGTTCATATCTAAATACACGCTCCAGGCTTCATGAAACTCTCGCCAATTCGGCCAGGTTGAACCTCAATTCCAATTCTTCGTATCGCTTGACGTACCCGTCCGGAAAGGGAGGCAGCGGATCGGAGAGTTTCACCGCCCGGATAACGGATTGGTCAAACAGCGGGTCACCTGATGTTTTTATCAGCTTCTGACTAAGAATTTTTCCGTCCTTGCTTACCGAAACCAAAACCACCGCTTCCAGGCCTTTCTTGGCCGCCAAAATATCGGGATAGGACCAATTTCCTCGAACTTTATTCCAGATTCTGGTCTTGTACAACTGCAATTTCAGGCCGATATTGCCCGAGGTGTTCGTTTCCGCCGATGAATCGCTTGCGGTCGTCTCGCTGCTGCTCCGAAGTTTCGCGATCACATCGTCGATTCTCTTTTCAGACTGCACCTGCTTCTTTTGTTCAGTCTTTTGCTCGATTTTCTTTAATTGCTCCGTGATCCTGTCCTCGGTGGATTCCTTTTTCACCACCACCTTCTGCGAACGGGGCTTCTTCACGATCGGTATGGGATCGGGCTCGACCGTATCCGGTACCGTATCGACCCTCGGTGTGGGATCGGGCTTCGGTTCGGGAGGCGTGGGTGGGGCAGGCGCCTTCTCCGCTTTCGGAGCAGGCGCGGGCGCCTTGGTCGCGGGCGGCGCGGGCGGCGCGGGCTGCGGATCGACAAGCTCAACGGAGTACGCCGGTTCGAACGGCGCCGACTCAGCCCCCAGATTGGGAATCACCAGCGCTCCGACCAGCACGAGTACGTGCGCGACTACCGAAACAATGATCATCCACTTCAACGCCGGATCTTCACTCAGCGTATAGAAGGATGTTTTACGATGTTTCATTTCTTCTTTTCCGCCGGCTCGGTAATCATCCCCAGCTTTGCGATTCCGGCGCCCTTGAGTTCGGCCATTACCTTAGCGACAAGACCATATGGAATATCGGCGTCCGCCCGCAAAAATACTTCCCGATCCGACCTGTTCGCGAATATATACTGAAGTTTTTCCTGGAGCGTCTCCAAGGGAGTTTCCAATTCATCGATAAAAACCTTCCCGTCTTTATTTATCGTGATGATAAGCCTCTCCTCGTCCATTTTAATGGGCTTGGCGGTTGTAGCGGGCAAGTTCACATCGATACCGTGTTTCATCATGGGAACGGTCACCATGAAAATAATAAGGATAACCATCATCACATCGACCAAGGGAGTGATGTTGATTTCCGATATCAGCGCTTTCTTGTATTTTCTTACAGCCATTTTCTAACCGAATAGTTCGTTGTTCGTTAGAAGAAGCATTCTCAGTGTATCATAAGTCCGCTTTATTTATGAAATCAGCGCTAAAGCCTTCCATCTCGGCTTCCTGCTGGGCCAATACGCTCGCAAAATAGTTATAGAATATCAGCGCGGGTATCGCCGCGATAAGCCCGGCCACGGTAGTGACCAGCGCCTCGGCGATACCGGGGGCGACAATCGCCAGATTCGCCGAACCTTTCAGGCCGATACTCCTGAAGGCGTTCATAATTCCCCAAACCGTCCCGAAGAGACCCAGAAGCGGCGATGTGTTTCCGATGGTCGCCAGAAAGGTCATCGATTTGCCCAACCGGCTCATCTCCGCGATGGACGAACGGTCCAGCGCCCTGGTCAGATGCTGAAGCGCCTTACCGGACGTTACTTTGGCCTTGGGAACGCCGGCTTCGGGAACCGGGTTTCCCATCTGGTTCTTCTGGAGCTTATTCAGTTCGATAAAGGCGCTTCTGAACTGCGCCGCCAGCGGACTGTGTTTAAGATGGCGACTCTCCGCGAATACGGAGGTCAGCCCTTTCCCTTCCCAGAACGCCTCCAGAAATATGTCGCTCTCTACCTTCGCTTTGCGAAATATCCTATACTTCCAAATTATGATAGCCCAACTGAGGATGGAAAATAGGGCTAGAATGAGCATATCCAACTGAATAATGCCGCTCGACCCAAGGATCATGTCGAAGACGCCACCCTGAAAATGGCCTCCCAAATCGACCGTGGACTGTACAAACATCTGAGGCATGAAATTCATCTACATCAACCATTCTTTATAGGCTAAAAGCCGCTTAATTTTTTCCAAAATGACTTGCGCGCCGCCAATATGGTTTAATAGCGCATGTCATTAGAGATAACGAATCATTAGTACCTTATTTGTGCTTCAATCGGAAATAAAGCGCTCTCTCGAGTCAAAGAGTAATCAGGACTCTAATAACCTCACAACCTCTGAAAGCGCTTCACTCGCTGAGAGGTGAATGGAAATATCGGCAACATAGTCGGTGAGGGGTGTTGGTTCGGGATTTATTTCCATCACCTTGGCGCCCCTTTCTTTTGCGGTTATGGGAATAGAACTGGCAGGCGCTACTACTGCGGAGGTTCCGATGACCAGAATCAGGTCACAGGCTTGCGCTTCGGCGGCCGCTTCAATGCTGGCGCGCCATGGTATCATCTCTCCAAAGAACACGATGTCCGGTTTGAGCACTCCTCCACACGAACACATCGGAGGGAGAATGTCTGTGGAAATCATATCCTGACGATATGAATCGCCACAGTTCAGGCATTTGATTCTTTTACTGTTTCCATGAAACTCTACAACATGCGAACTCCCCGCCTCCTGATGGAGGTTATCTATGTTTTGAGTGATGACCGCGCTGAAATTGCAGACGCTTTCCAACCGGGCGAGCGCATAATGGGCCTGGTTCGGCTTCGCCGCCTTGACCAGTTCGGAGAGCTCGATCAACATTTTCCATACCTTGCCGGGATTCTGCATAAAGGCGTCTATGTGGGCGTACTCCATGGGGTCGAATTTGGCCCAAAGTCCCTGGTTCCCCCTGAACGCGGGGATGCCGCTTTCGACCGAAATGCCCGCGCCGGTCAGAGCAATGACCCGCTTTGCTTTTCGGAGTTCCTCGGCAAGAATGATAATATTGTCGTTCATAGCTTTGCGACCATTTAAGATGCGTTCCACCCCATAAGACGCATCTATCTTGCTAGCATTGTCACCCAATAGTGTCAAGTCTCACTAACACCCTCCCCAGGGTGAGTCAAGCTCATTTTTTGTAAGCATTGTTTTGACTTACGGGTACGGCTATGCTAACAGTCTAGGTCCTCGGAAGGTCAATTTCGCCATTTTTATCCCTGGCGAACCAGCATAGACAAAGATGTTAAATTAACGCTTCATCTCGGTCGGGAGGTTTTGGAGCTTGTGAAACGAATAGCCGATTTTCTGTTTCAGTTGGCTTTTTTAAAAAAAACGCCGAGGACCGGATACCGCTTTTTGGGTTCTGGCGGTGAATCCGTCGCCGATCACACGTACGGCGTCGCGGTTATCGGTTATGTTCTCGCGGGGCTCGATCCCCAGGCCGACGAATCCAAGGTTCTCAAGCTCTGTTTGTTTCATGACGCGGTCGAAGCGCGCACCGGCGATCAGAACTACGTATATAAACGGTATGTGCGGGTGGACGAGGCCAAGGCCATAAAGCATCTGACCAAGGACGCCCCGTTCGGAGACGACGTGGCCGAGCTGATCGCCGAGTATGACGCGGGCGAGTCAAGAGAGGCCCGGCTGGCGCACGACGCGGATCAGCTTGATCTGCTGCTGGTTCTGAAGGAACAGAGCGATCTGAACAATCCCTACGCCAAATCATGGATTGAAAACCTGCTGCGCCGTCTACACACCGAAGCGGGGACAAAATTGGCCGAAGCCATACTGAGTTCCGACCATACCGACTGGTGGTTTAAGGGAAACGAACACTGGTGGGTAAAAAATCCCGACGAGAAAAAGTAGCGCGTTTCTTAAGTCGCCATGGCGTCGGCGATCTTCGGGACCGGCCTTTCCGATTCGCCGAAGCCGCCAGGAAGAACGATTTCCAGACCGCCGGTGACCGGTCAGTCGGTTCCTCCTCTATCGATAATGTACCTGACTTTTTCCTTCTAACCTATCATCACTTAGGATGTTGTTCCAGAGCCCTGGAAGAGTACGATCTTCGCGAAAAAGCGATCGCCATCAATCGTCATCAAACTTCAGATCTTCGATGTCGTCGTCGTATTCATCCTCGTCCTCGTCTTCTTCGCCCTCTTCCAGGTCTTCGACGTCATCCACGTCCTCGACGTCTTCCACTTCCTCGCCCAGTTCCTCTTTGAGGTACTCTTCGTATTCGGCTTCCGTAAGCAGTTCATCGAAATCGGAAAGAGAAGGAATCACCATTCGTATAAGCCAGCCGTCCTGAAGGGGATCTTCATTGATGATCTCGGGATTTTCTCTCAGCTCGTCGTTTATCTCTATTATTTCACCGGAAAGCGGCGAATACAGATCCACGTCGGAAGAAGCTTCAAGGTTCCCGAAAATCTCGTCCTGCACCAACTCGTCCCCTTCTTCGGGAAGGGAGACGGAAACGATTTCTCCCCACTCTTGAATGGCGAAATCAGATATACCAATGGTTACCCGGTCATCGTCATCAAGACGAGCCCACAAATGTTCTTTTGTATAACGGTATTCTTCCATCTCGCATTTCCCTTAGATAATAGGTATATGGAACAACATTCTAAAGAAATGTCTCCATGGATCAGCAACGCTTCAGGACGGAATCCTCATGATTCCTTCCCTTACGATAATCCTCGACGAACCAACCTTGCGCCGTCGAGTCATCCGACGCGGCCGATACCTGTATCAGCTTTGAAGAGCAGATGGGACACCAACGCTCGGCGCCGCATGCTTTAATAAAATTGAATTCCTCCCGGCACCCCTCACAACGATAATGAGAAATCCCCATTTATTTTCTCCCCCCATCGCTCCACTGATGATTTCGCGTTTTATAGCACCCTGAAAAGCTTTTTCAAGCTTTTTTTTCCAGTAGCGCCACTCTTTCCCCCATACGCATGAGAACCAGGCTTAAGCACGAAAGAACAAATATTTCTTCCCTTGCGCGCGCTGAAGCCCAAAGCGCTCCAGTAGAGCGACCAGACGCCGCAAAAAAGGCAAAAAAACTCGGCTCCCGGAAACCTCCGGGAGCCGCTTTAAAGTAACCATTTACGATCGCGAGTACATATGGAAGCCTCGGAAAAAGCTTTCAGACGCCTCCGGCTTCCAAGGGCTCCTAATAAGACTCATCGTAGAGCAGATCTTCCTTGGTAAGTTTGTGCGAGAATAATCTATACGCCCACCCTTGATAAATAAGCACGACCGGCACGAATATGAGGGCAAGAACGAGCATGATGGTGAGGGTCAGAGGGCTCGAGGCGGCGCTGATGGTGATACTATACGCCGGATCGATGGTCGACGGCAACATATTGGGGTAAAGACCTATGATTCCGAAAAAGGTGGCGCACAAAATAAACAGGGCCGAAGCGAACCACGCCTTGCCGTACGCTGCCTTACTTAAAAATACTCTGATTCCCAGAAGAGCGACCACCGCGATGGCGATCACGATGAACAGGGCCGGGCTGGCGAGATAGTTCGCGTAAAGATTAGTGGCCAGCGCGCTGGCGATAAGGAAGATGACCGCAAGCGCCAGAAGAACCGGCCACAACCTGGTCGCTGCGCCGACCGCGCGTTCATGCACCGGACCGTCCGTGCGAATGGCTACCCAGAGCGCTCCATGCTGGATGAAAAATATGAGGAACAGCAATCCGCCCGCCAATCCATAAGGATTCAACAGCGTAAACAACGTTCCCTGATACACGTTGTTCCCATCCACCGGGATGCCTTTGAAGATGTTGGCGAAAGCCACGCCGAACAGAAGCGCCGGAACGAAGCTGCCCACAAAAAGGCATCCGTCCCACAGTTTTCTCCAGGCGGGATTCTCGACCTTGCTCCTGAATTCGAACGATACTCCGCGCAGGATAAGCGAAAAGAGAATTATCATGAGCGGCGAGTAAAACGCGCTGAACAATACGGCGTACGTTTTGGGAAAGGCGGCGAAGGTCACGCCGCCCGCGGTGAGCAGCCAAACTTCATTGCCATCCCACAAAGGACCCGTGGCGTTATAAACCAACCGTTTTTCTTCATCGTTCTTACCGAGAAAAGGCAGCAGAACGCCTCCGCCCAGATCGAAACCGCCGGAAAGGAAATACACGGCCCATAAAAGGCCCCACAGCAAAAACCATACAGTCGCTAAATCCATTTCTTCACCCCCTCTACGCTCTCGGTTTCGCTTTCGCGGGTTCGGCCTCTTCCGGGCCCTTCTTGATAAAGTTGACCATCAGAAAAATTCCCGCGACCGCCAACAGACCGTACATCAGGATAAACGCCACCAGGCTGACTCCCACCTGAGAGGCGGCTATGGGCGAAACACCGTCGGATGTCTTCATGATTCCGTACACGATCCAGGGCTGTCTTCCGACCTCGGCCACTATCCAGCCGAGCTGAATGGCTATGTACGGCAAGGGAATGGCGTATAGCAGCAGTTTCAGATACCTGGGACTGTTTTCCGGATTATTTCTCTTGAGCCAGGCGAAAAAGGACATCAAAATGAGCAAAACTCCGAGGCCGACCATCAGTTTGAAGGCCAGGAAGGTGATCAGAACCGGCGGCCGTTCGTCCTTGGGAAAATCCTTCAGACCCTTCACTTCCGCGTTTACGTCGGCGTGGGCCAGGAAGCTCAACAGCCCCGGCATGGCTCCGATCTCCACGCTGTTGCGCTCGTTCTCCGGATCGGGAATGGCGAACATATAGACCGGCGCTCGTTTTTGGGTATCCCAGAGCGACTCCAGAGCCGCGAGCTTGGCTGGCTGAACTTCGGCCAGGTCTTCCGCGTGAAAGTGGCCTTCAAATGCCACGAAAAGGGAGAAAATCAAGGCCATGGCCGCAGCGGTCTTGAAGGACCGTTTAAACACCGGCAAATGCTGTTTTCTTATCAGATGGTAGGCGCTGACGCCCATGACGAAAAAACCGCAGAGTACGTACGCGGCCGATACGGTGTGGAGAAACATCAGGACCGCGAATTTATTGGTGGCCACGGCGACGAAATCCGCAAGCTCCGCGCGGCCGTTTCGGATGACATACCCCACCGGGCGCTGCATCCAGGCATTGGCGGTGAGTATCCAAACCGCCGATCCCGTGGAAGCAAAGGCGATCAGCCACATGCAGAAGGCGTGCGCCTTGGGCGAAAGCTTTTTCCAGCCGAAAATCCATACGCCCAGCAAGGTCGATTCCAGAAAGAAAAAGCCCAGAGCTTCAATGGCCAGCAGGGAGCCGAAAATGTCTCCCACGAACGCCGAGTAACGCGACCAGTTCGTGCCGAATTGAAACTCCAGGGTTATGCCGGTAACCACCCCCAGCGCAAAATTGACCAGGAAGATCTTGCCCCAGAATTTGGTCATCCGGAGATAGACCTTGTCCCCTGTTCTTACATATTTCGTCTCCATGATCGCCAGCAACAGCGAGAGCCCCAAGGTAAGGGGCACAAACCAGAAGTGGAAAAACGTGGCGACGAAAAACTGAAGCCTGGATAGTACGGTGGCGTCCATACGCGCGGCCTCTCCTTTCTTTTATATTGTTAATAGAATATATCGGTGTGAGTCGAGATTATTCCCGACCACAGTAATCTTTATTCGATAGTTCAGCGAAATTTGCCCCAGATAGCGTGCTTCGCAGATTTTTCCTCGCTTCTTCCCACACCATGTGTACCGCGCAAAGCGGACTGCGGTGGCATGAGTCGGGTCTGAGAACGCATTGATTGAGAAAGAGTGGGCCGTCCACGGCTTCAACCACCTCGAGAAGCGATATATCGCGGGGATCGCAAAGCAACCGGTATCCGCCTCGCGCTCCCTGGGTTATTTCCAGAATATTGGCGCGTGAAAGCTGCTGGGCGACTTTTCCCAGAAACTGGGCCGGTATTTCCATGGCTTCAGCGATTTCGCGTTTGCTGACTACGGAATTTCCGTAATGTTGAGAGAGATACAACACGCATCGGATCGCGTACTCCCCTGCCCTGGTGAGCTTCAAATCGCCGCTCCTTTTTAATACAAGACTAATAAGATTATATTTGTCTTATATAATCGACCCACATTCTTGTCAACCTTTTCTCGAAAAAAAAATTGCATTCGATCCTCGCCTTCTCTAAGACAAGGTGGAATACTTCAAGTTTCGCGGGTGTGGACCGACTAATAGAGAAAGCACGCGGGAGCGTGAGGCGAACGGCGCCCCCGACATGCGCGTCATGTGGACGCGACGCGGGATCGAATATCATGACGAACGAGCATGATCGTGACGAACCAAACGAATTGCTGAAAGCCTATCGGCCCCTGCTGGTCGAAGCGGCTCGCCTCGGTCCCATCCTGGACGCGGCCGGCGGCGATTGCCGAAACAGCGTGTTCATGGCCAAGGAAAACGTCGACGTCATATGTTTCGACATTTCCGAGGAGTCCCTCGACAAGGGCCGCCGATCCGCGGAAAAAGAAAAGGTCAAGCTGCGATTCCGGCGGGTGGATCTGGAGGAGGACGGGGTAAACCCCTTGCCCGAAAACGCGTACGGCGGGATCATGATTTTTCGCTACCTGCATCGGCCCCTGATCCCATGTGTGCGTAAGGCGCTCATTCCGGGCGGCTTAATCGTCTACGAGACCTTTACCGCCGAGCAGGCCCGATTCGGAAAACCCAGCAATCCAGACTTTTTATTGCAGCCGGGAGAGTTGAAACTATTCTTCGCCGATTGGGAGATACTTCATTATTTCGAGGGACTGCTGGACGATCCGCCCCGGGCCGTGGCCCGGCTTGTCGCCCGCAAAACCGTATAGATGTCGTCAGCGACGGGCGTTTCCAGAAACGCTTGCAGATCGGATGACACGACAGAAAGGAACAAGGAGTTTCAGCCGGAAAAGGCCGACGCTCATCTAATGGCTATGACAGAGATCGATACCGATACGAACGACGCTCAAAATCTGAAAAGCCTCTTTGAAGCGGAAGGCTTCACTGACGAGGTCGCGCGCCTGTTCAGAAAGATCATCTACGATTATTACCGTCTTGGAAAACGCGATTTTCCCTGGAGGCATGAATCGGACCCCTACAAGATACTGGTTTCCGAGTTCATGCTGCAGCAAACCCAGACCGAGCGCGTGCGGAGCAAGTACGCCGAGTTCATTGATCGCTTTCCCACGCTCGAAGCGCTCGCCCGGGCTTCCGCGCATGACGCGCTCGCGACCTGGTCCGGGCTCGGTTACAATCGCCGGGCGCTGGCGCTCAAGAAAACGGCCAACATGGTGATGGAGGAATATGGGGGCGTCCTGCCGTCCGATCCCGAAACCCTGAAGAAGTTTCCGGGCATCGGCGCCGCGACCAGCGCGGAGATCGCCGCCTTCGCATTCAATGTCCCCACGGTGGTCATCGAAACCAACATACGGTCCGTCTATATTTACTTCTTCTTCAATGACGGTTCCGACATCAACGACAAGGATATTTTGCCCCTCATCGAGAAGTCGCTCGACCGGAGCGATCCTCGCAACTGGTATTATGCTTTAATGGACTACGGATTCATGCTAAAAAAAAGTACGCCAAACCCTAATCGACGGAGCGCTCATTACGCTCGACAATCGCGTTTCGAAGGTTCCGACCGTCAGATCCGGGGCGCCGTGTTGAGGCTCCTGTTGCAACACCCGCGCATGAAGAAAAGCGATATTATCAAGAACTTCGAGACCCCCGCAAGCCGTGTCGAGAGCATTCTCGATCGGATGCAGGAAGAAGGGGTGATACTGCAGTCAGGGAAAACCATGGCGATCAATGAAGAGTAAGAACCGGGCGGGCTTTCTTTCCGAGGATTTATTGACGCCCTATGGTTGATCCGTTACTTATTTACCACTGCCATTATTGACAAGATGGTGGCGCCCATGCATAATCGCGGACGCACTTGGGGGGTTATCGAAATGAGCGCAATAATATGAACTAACCGCTACAAAGAAGCGGGGGTCGATATCGACGCCGGGGGGCGCTTCGTCGATAGATAAGGCCCCTTGTCAAGGAAACCTATAAATCGGGGGTCATCACCGACATTGGCGGATTCAGCGGGCTTTTTTCATTGCACGCCGAGGAGTACGCCCGTCCGGTGTTGGTGGCTTCGACCGACGGTGTCGGCACTAAGCTTCGCATCGCCCAGATGACCGGCGTGCACGATACCGTGGGTATCGATCTGGTGGCCATGTGCGTCAACGATATTCTGGTCCAGGGCGCGAAACCTCTTTTTTTCCTCGACTATCTGTCAGTCGGCAAACTCGATCCTGAACAGTGCGCCAATATCGTCTCCGGTATCGTGACCGGCTGTAAATGGCGGGATGCGCCCTGATCGGAGGCGAGACCGCCGAGATGCCGGGTTTTTACCAGGTGGGAGAATACGATCTGGCCGGTTTCGTGGTCGGTATTGTAGACAACGATCACATCATTGACGGCTCGGAAATCGCCGTGGGAAACTCGCTCATCGGGATCAGCTCCAGCGGACTGCACAGCAACGGGTATACGCTTGCCCGCCGCATCATGTTCGACGAACTCGGACTGAAGCCTTCGGACCAGGTCGAGGAGTTGGGTTGCACGGTTGGCGAGGAAATGCTGCGTCCGACCAAAATATACGCCGATCTGGTAAGCAACCTGTTGCGGGATTTCGACATCAAGGGAATCAGCAATATTACCGGCGGCGGCGTGGTGGAAAACCTGCCCCGGATTCTGCCTCAACCCTGCAAGGCGGTCATAAAAAAGAACAGCTGGTCCCGTCCGCCCATCTTCGATTACCTGAAGGACAAAGGCGCCTTGAGCGACCTGGAGATGGTTCGCACGTTCAACGACGGCCTGGGGCTTATTCTGGTGGCGCCGGAGGAGCAGGCGGAAGATATCGTAAACCGGGCCAAGGCGCTGAAGGAAGGCGCGTTCATCATCGGTGAAATAGAGGCGCGTGAAGAGCAGGGGCCTCCCGTGGAGTTTTCCGAGGAGAGCTAAATATTCCTTGCAATTTCAATTATTTTATGTATGATTGGTGATTCCCTTGCGCCAGGGACGCATGAGGTAAATTTTACGATAAAGACGCGCCAGGAGGAACTATCATGTCAAGCGTATGCGATATCTGCGGAAAAGGCCCCCAAACGGGCAATAACATAAGCCACGCCCATAACAAGACCAAGACCAGATGGAACCCGAACCTGCAAAAAGTTCGCGCGGTGGTCAACGGCGAGAATAAAAGAATAAAAGTTTGCACCCGCTGCATCCGTTCAGGGAGCGTCGTAAAACCCTCCTGATGGCGTTTCCGCCGCCAACGCGATGATTGCGCGTGACAGAGCCCGTTATCAAAACCATGGGTCCTCAAATGGTTGGATTATGATAATGGGCTTTCTGTATTTATAAGGTTCAAAAGAAGCCTGCCTGAAAATAGCCAAAGGAGATGGTGATGAGAAGATTCGCCGCTGTTTCGACGCTTTTCATGTTGATGGCCGCTTTGATGGCGTGTGGCGAAAACACATTCGATAGCGATTTCACCACCGGTAATCTCAATGGAACCTGGCTCTTTCAGACCGGAACTCCTTTGGTGGATTCTGGGGATCTTACTTTCGATTCCGGGGGGAATCTTATCGAAGTCACCCCTCCGCCCGATAGCAATGCGGTAATTACCGCTTTCGCTGGCAAGCTTTCCGTGAACGATACGGGGCAAGTGACCGGTACTTTATCGATCATTAGCCTTGTTACAAGCGAAGGATCGGAAGATCAGACCGTTAACGAGGAACTTCAATTCGACGGTTATGTCGTCCGTAACAATCTGATTACCGGACTTGTGATCGACCGCATGGCCTCTGACCCCCAAAACGTTTCATTCAGCCTTTCTAACTGATAACAGCGAAATTTTTGTCTGGAGAAGGCCGGGCGCGCGATTTGGATTCCGCGATCAAGTCCCGGCAAGTGGGAACAGTTCGCGTGATCGTGCGCTGAGGGGCTTAATAACAACTCAAACGCGAACGCGTTCGATTCCGATCACCTCTTTTATTCTTTTCAGGGAATTGATGACCTTGTCCAAGTGCTTTCGTCCCTGCACTTCTATGGTGAAATCCAGAACCGCTTTCTGATCCTCCGAACGGTCCACTCGGGCTTTCACGATGTTGGTTTCACCGCTGCTGAGAACATTGGTAATGGACGCCAGCAGGCCTTGTTTGTCCTCGCAAACCAGTTTCAGGCGAGCCGGATGCACCCCGTCTTCCGAACGGTCCCAGGAGACTTCCACCAGCCGTTCGGGGTCCGAGGAGGCTATCACCGGGCACTTGTAGGAATGAACCGTTACTCCCCTGCCCCTGGTGATGAAACCGGCGATATGATCTCCGGGCAAGGGGTTGCAACACTTGCCAAGCCTGACCAGGACATCGTGAAGCCCCTTGACCGTGATCGCGGTTTGCGATCCGTGACGTTTGGTTTTTCGGACGACGGTTTCGAATTCATCCTGCTTTTCGTCATGCGCTTCCTCGCGGGGAAGAATTTTGCCGACAATTTGTTTGGCGGATATTTTCCCGTACCCGATGGTGGCCACCAGATCGTCGACGTTTCGCAGGGAAAATTCCTTGGCCACTTCCTCGAGCCGACCGTTCTTTAAAAACTGGGACAAGGAAAGCTTGTTCTTCCTGAATTCCTTTTCCAGCATTTCGCGGCCCAGCGCCTGACTCCGCTCCCGTTCCTCCTTGACGAACCATTGGCGGATTTTCGCGCGCGCCTTGGAGTCTTGGCAATGTTGATCCAGTCCTTGCTGGGCGTTGAATTCGGGCTGGTGATGATTTCGATGATCTCGCCGTTCTTGAGTTCATATTTGAGCGGAACGAGGCTTGCCGTCCACCTTGGCGCCGGTGCAGGTATGCCCCACTTCGGTGTGGATGGCATAGGCGAAATCGAGCGGGGTGGCGCCGCGAGGGAAAGCCTTGACGTCGCCCTGCGGGGTGAACACGTACACCTCGTCCGGGATACAGATCCACGCCGCAGATTTTCCAGGAAGTCCACGCGGGTCCTCCAGATCGCGCATCCAGTCGAGCAGCGGCTTGAGCCAGGCGAAGCGCTCCCCTTCCTTTTCGCGCCATGCCGCCGCCTTCCTTATAACGCCAGTGCGCCGCGATGCCGTCTTCGGCCACCCGATCCATTTCCTCGGTGCGGATCTGGATTTCCATGCGCTGGCCGCTACGGCCCCAGCACCGTGGTATGCAGCGACTGGTACATATTGGACTTGGGCATGGCGATGTAATCTTTGAAACGACCGGGGATGGGCGTCCATTTTTGATGGATGACGCCAAGGGTCGCGTAGCAGTCGCGCACGGTCTGCACGATGATGCGGAAGGCCATGAGGTCGTACACCTGGTCCAGGGCCAGCGATTGTTTCACCATCTTCTGGTAGATGCTGTACATGTGCTTGAGCCGGCCCTTGACCCGGCCCTTGATACTTGTTCCCCAGCAGCTTATCCGCGATGACGTTCTGGATTTCGTCGAATAATATTTCCGCTGCTCTTCCTGCTTCTGAGCCATGCCCGGTCCTGATTTCCCGATACTTGTCGGGCTCCAGATAGATAGAAGGCGAGGTCTTCCAGTTCCGACTTCTTTCTTCCCAGACCCAGCCGGCCCGCCAGGGGCGCGTAGATGTCCAGGGTTTCCTTGGCGATTCGGTGCTGGCGTTCCTCGGGCATGATAGCCCAGGGTTCTCATGTTGTGGAGGCGGTCGGCGATTTTGACCAGCAGCACGCGTATGTCCGTGGCCATGGCCACGATCATCTTGCGGATGGTTTCAGCCTGCTGTTTTTCCCGCTGCCGGAATTCGATTTGGCTGATTTTCGTGACGCCGTCGACGATCTTGCTGACTTCGGCGCCGAACATTTCTTCAATGTCGCTCAGGTTGGCTGTCGTGTCTTCCACGGTGTCGTGCAGCAGCCCGGCGCAGATGGCGACCACATCCAGCTTCATTTTCGGCAACTGATGGGCCACTTCCAGGGGATGGGAGAGATAGGGTTCCCGGAGCTACGTATCTGGCCGTGGTGGGCCTTGGCCGAATAGACGAACGCCTTCTGGATAAGTCGAGACATCCGCCTTGGGATGGTAGGAATATACTTCCTCTATGACATCGTTTATTCTAATCACAAAAATGAGCCTTACCGGGTTTCAGGAAAGCGAAGCTTCCATTTGTCCCTTGATCCAGTCGTTGATTTCATTGACCGCCTTGTCCATGGGCCAGAGCCGGATTTCCCGTCAAACCTCGACCGAATCTCCATCATGTTGGCCTTGAGGGTTTTCGGTCCGATGGTAACCCGCAACGGCACGCCAATGAGATCGGCGTCCTTGAATTTTATCCCCGGACGCTCGTCCCGGTCGTCAAGCAGCGCTTCCACGCCTCTTTTCGTCAATTCGGCGTACAGGTTTTCCGCCGCCTGGATGGTCGCTTCATCATTAAGGTGTATGGGGAGAATATAGACATGAAACGGCGCGATGGGAACCGGCCATATGATTCCGTCATTGTCGTTGTTCTGTTCTATGGCCGCGGCGGCGGTCCTTCCCACGCCGATGCCGTAACACCCCATGATAAAGGGGCGCTCCACGCCTTCCTGATCCAGGAAGTTCGCCTTCATGGTCTTGGAGTACTTTTCGCCCAGCTTGAAAACGTGGCCGACTTCGATCCCCTTGAAAAAGGTTATTTCGCCCTTGCAGCGCGGACAGGGATCGGTTTCCCGAATGACCCGCAGGTCCGCGAACTCATTAACCTGAAAATCACGCCCCAGGTTGACGTTGAGGTAGTGGTGATCCTGTTCATTGGCGCCCATCACCGCGTTGACCATGCCCTTTACACTCTGGTCCGCCAGCACGCGTATCTTCAGATCCCACGGCTCCGGCGAAACCGACCGGAGCGCCGGTTACCTTTTCGATGACGTCGGGATCGGCCAATTCCAGTAGTTGGGTTTTCAGGTAAGCTCGCAGCTTGGCTTCATTGATTTCGTGGTCGCCCCGCACGAGCACCGCCACCGGGCCTTCCTGCGTGGTAGTAAATAATCGTCTTGATGAGCTTGGAAGGGTCGATTCTTCAGGAAGTCCGCGACCTCTTCAATGGTCCGCATGTTGGGAGTGTGCATTTTTTCCATGTCCCGAAACAGGGATTCGTCCGGATCGTTGGATTCTTCCATGATGATTTCGGCTTTTTCCAGGTTCGCGGCGTATTCGCATGACCCGCAGCTTACGATGGTATCCTCCCCGGTGTCGGCCAGGACCATGAATTCATGGGAAAAACTGCCGCCGATGGTTCCGGAGTCCGCCTCGACAGCCCTGAACTCCAGCCCGCAACGCTTGAAAATACGGCGGTAGGCTTCATACATGGACCGATAGCTGGTTTCCGCCCCTTCCTGGTGGCGTCAAAGCTGTAGGCGTCCTTCATGATGAATTCCCTGCCGCGCATCAACCCGTAGCGCGGCCGTATTTCATCGCGAAACTTGGTTTGTATCTGATACAGATTCATGGGCAGATCGCGATAGGAACGAATTTCGCCTCTAATAAGAGCGGTGATCACTTCTTCGTGAGTCGGACCCATGCAGTAGGGCCGCTGTTTTCTGTCCACAAAACGGAGCAGTTCCTTGCCGTACTCCTGCCAGCGGCCGCTTTCTTCCCACAATTCTCCCGGCTGGACCGCCGGCATCAGAACTTCCTGCCCGCCCGCCCGATCCATCTCTTCACGGATGATCTGTTCGATTTTCTTGATGACTCGCAAACCTACCGGCAGATAAGAATAAATACCGCTGGCCAGCTTTCTGATCATTCCGGCGCGTAACATGAGTTGATGGCTTATTACTTCGGCGTCCGCTGGCACTTCGCGTAACGTGGGCATAAACAGCTTTGATAATCGCATGAATTCTCCCCGATATTTTTTATGACCTTGTCTCGTTCGAGAAAGTTATTTTCAACTCTCGTCAGCCGTCATTTCCATAACTTCACTGACCAGCGCGTCCACCATTTCTTCTTCCTTGAGGTTCCGGACCTTTTGTCCCTTTTTAAAGAGCAACGCCTGCCCTTTTCCGCCGGCGACACCCACGTCCGCTTCACGGGCCTCCCCCGGGCCGTTGACCACGCATCCCATGATGGCCACCTTGAGCGGTTTTTCGATAAACGCCAGCCGCCGCTCCGCTTCCTCAACCGCAGCCAGGATGTTGACGCCGGTGCGGGCGCAGGTGGGACAGGAAATAATTTCCACGCCCCGTTCGCGTATCCTGAGCGCTCTTAGAATGGCGTAGGCGGCCTGCACTTCATAGATCGGGTCCGCCGTCAACGAAACCCGAATCGTGTCGCCGATTCCTTCGGCCAGAAGCATGCCGATCCCCAGGGCGGATTTCACTGAACCCTGAACCAAAGACCCCGCCTCGGTGACCCCCACATGCAGCGGCGCGTCTGACTCCCGCGAGAACAGCTGGTAGGCCTCGATGGTGTTCATGACGTCCGATGATTTGAGCGCGATCTTGTAATTGGAAAAATCGGCCTCCGCCAGGAAGGCCACGAATCTGAGAGCGCTTTCTACCATCGCCCGTGGAGTCGGCGATCCGTATTTTTCCAGAAGGTCCTTTTCCAGCGATCCGGCGTTCACGCCCACTCGCACACAGGTTCCGGCCTTTTGGGCTTCATCCAGGACCAGTTTGAATTTCTGTTCTCCGCCGATATTGCCCGGATTGACCCGGATGCCGTCCGCGCCGGATCGAATGGCTGCCAGAGCCAACCTATGATCGAAATGGATGTCCGCGATGACAGGGATGGGGGAAGCTTTTTTTATCGCGCCGAACGCTTCGGCGGAAGCGTCGTTGGGCACGGACACTCGTGTGATTTCACAGCCGGCTCGAGCAAGCTCCTTGATTTGGTTGACGGTCGCTTCCACGTTTTCCGTGGAAGTGTTGGTCATGGATTGCACCACCACGGGAGCGCCGTCGCCTATGGGAACCGAACCAACGTAAATACGTCTCGTTTGCTTTCTCTGCGCTTTTATACTCATATCCGAAGACCTGCGCCAAAGGGTTGGAAAAAACGACCGGCGCCTCAGAATAGAAAACCGGCCGAGCTACCGCTCGCCGGCGCTAATGAAATGAATGCGCGCGATCAAAATGATACCATTGGACTTGCTTAGTATGGATGAAGAATATGTTTGTTGTCAATAGCTTAGCGGGCGCCGCCGAAGCGGTCCCGCTGGTCGTCGATCGGGAATCCCGAGCCCGCCGGGGGGCCATAGCCGCAAGACGGTCGGTCGCTTTGGCTAAGTCCGCGAGTTGACGATTTTTTTGCCGATGGTTAGGATCATGTTATTACGCCGGAACAACCGAAAAGGATTCATTTTTATGTGTATCAACGTAAAACTACGCTGTTCGTGCGGGAAGCAAACCGCGAATTTCATGAACCGGGACAACATCCTGCCCGTGGAAGTGATCAGGGGCGTGTGGTGCCCGGACTGTTCTTCCTCCCTGTCTTTCGACCCCAAACAAATGGTTGAAGACAACGGCTGGGTAGTCGAATATCGCATGGATATGGCTCAAAATATACTGGCTGGCAAATTCGGGGATAAACGTCATTCCATAGATCCCCTGTTCCTGTTCGATCGCGGGTACTCATCCTGGAACGGCTTCACCCCCTATGAACTCGAGGAAAGTCTGCGGGAACGGAACGAAATCCGCGCCGCATGCGGCTCCAACACGCTGGAATTCATTAAACGGCTGAAATCCTGGGGCCTGGACCGTGTTCGCTTCCTGGACGAACAAGGGTGGCGAAAGGCGAAACAGGCCGTTTGAACCTGAAAAGACGCGAGTTTTCGACCGCGTCCTTTTTCAAAAAAACAACGGGCGCCGGGGACAAAATAATCTTTTGTTTTCCGGCCCTTGCGTTCTATTCGCCTCTGAAAAGAGGCTTCCGTTTCTGCATATACGCCGCGACCGCTTCGAACAGGTCGACGGAAGGCATGACCATACTCGATCGAGCCGCGTTGTAAGCCAAGCTCATTTCAGCGCCATGAAGCTCCTGAAGCAGAAACACTTCCTTGGCCCCTTGCACGGCCAACGGCGCGTTGGCGGCGATTTCATCGGCCATGGCCCGAGCGCCCTGTTCCAGCCCTTCCACGCTTTCATACACCTCGTTCACCAGTCCGATCTTCAAGGCCTCCGCCGCGCGAAATCGGTTCGCGCGGAAAGCCATTTCGCGAGCCTTGGCCGGACCCACCACCTTGGGGAGCCGTTGCAGACCGCCCACGTCGGTGATGACCGCCAGCCCCGCTTCGGGGAGGCCGAACCGGGCGTCTTTTTCCGCCAGCCTGATATCGCAGCACAGCGCCATTTCCAGCGCTCCTCCCAGGCAATGGCCGTGGATCATGGCGATGGTCGGACGGGTAAGTCGTTCCAGTCGCGTATAGATATCCTGGATCTGCCGCACTTCGCGGTAAAACACCGTTTTGGAAGCCGCGTTAATGGGCGCTTTCAGAATTTCGAAAAGCTCGTTTTCCGGCGAAAGATCGAGACCGGCGCTGAACGATTGACCGGCGCCTCTGAGTATGAACACCCTGACATCCGTGTCCTCTTCCGCCAGCGAAACCGCTCGTTCCAGATCGCGCCACAGTCTGAGGTTCAGCGCGTTTCTTTTTTCGGGCCGATCCAGGACGATCTCTCCCACGAACCCTTCTTTCTCATATCGTACCAGCTGCTTTTCGGCCATGAAGAGCCTCCATTCCTTTACCGGATAGTTAACATTCGTCTCGTAGTCGCCTGTCGAAGCCACTGGACTGTATCATAATCCGTACATCGCCGTCGATGATGCGGTGCAATGTTTAAACCATCGGTTTTCCCATCAAGCGCGCAAGGCCGGTTCACGGAATCGACTCCGAAAATCCACGCGCCCATGGCAAAATCAGAATTCACATTGATTACCAAGAGGTTGGATGGTATACAATCAAGAGGATAATTCGGTTCTCACAATCAGCGTATTCGCTTTCCGGCGGCCCGCTTGGCCGGTTGATGGAGGTGTCGCATGCCCCTATACGATTTCACCGTATATGACACACTGGTTCGCAGCGCTACGATTCACGGGAACAAAACCGCCGTTGTCGATGGCGACGCCCGGCTGACATACGCCCAATTTCTGGAATTGGTGGACCGACTGGCCGCCGGACTGCGTACCTGGGGGTGGAAAAAGCGGACCGGGTCGCCATTCTGTCCCAAAATTGCGCGCGTTACCTGGTCGCCTATTATGCCGCAGCCAAATTGGGCGCGATCACTGTACCCATTAACTGGCGGTTTCAAGCCGAAGAAATAGAATACGTCCTGCAGGACACCGCGCCCAAGGCGCTTTTCGCCCATCCCGATTTCCTGGAAACGGCCTCCGCGCTGGCGCAAAAACTGGACTTTATGCAGAGCAAAATCTCCCTGGGAGCCGCCGGCGACGGTTTCATTGGTTTTGAAAAGCCCTGAAACAGACAGGCAAACCCATTTCGAGCCCAGTCCACGATCATGACGATTATGTGATCATTCATACCGCCGCGGTGGCGGGAAAACCCCGGCGGCGCCGCGCTGAGCCATAAAAACTTCGTGGCTACCAACCAGGCCTGGATCGGAACCATGCTGCTGGATGAGAGTGACGCGCATCTCAACGTCCTGCCGCTGTTTCACATCGCCGGGCTGGTTATCGCCACCACCATGGTTCATTGCGGAGGCGTCAATGTCATCATGCCCAAATTTGACGCCGATCAGGCGCTGGAACTGATCGAAAAGGAAAAAGTCAGCGTATTTTTCAGCTTTCCTCCCATCATCGCCCGTCTTCTGGAAGAACTGAACAAGAAGTCGTATGATGTTTCATCACTGCGGCATGTGGGAGGTCTGGAATCGCCGGAAAATATCGAGGCGTTTCAAAAACAATTCCAGGCTCGATTCTGGGTGGGTTACGGACAAACGGAAACCATGGGCTTTACCACCTTCAGCCCCTATTCGGAACGGCCCGGATCGGCGGGAAAAGCCGGACCGACCACGGCCGTCAGGCTGGTTGACGACTACGATAACGAAACACCGGCCGGGGAACCGGGAGAAATCTGCATACGCGGTCATATGGTGTTTAACGGCTACTGGAACCTGGAAGAAGACACGCAACACGCGTTTCGCGGAGGATGGCACCATACGGGCGACGTGGGCAGGCTCGATAAGGACGGCTACCTGTTCTACGTAAAACGCAAGGCGGAAAAGGAGCTTATCAAGCCGGGCGGCGAAAACGTATACCCGGCCGAAGTGGAAAAAGCGATCATCGATCATCCCGATGTTACCGGAATGTTCGGTCATCGGCGTGCCCGACGAACAATGGGGTGAAGCGATCAAGGCCATTTGCGTGAAAAAAGGCGACAGCGGACTCGACGGAGCAGGAAATCATCGACTTCGTGGCTTCAAAGATCGCCCGCTATAAAAAGCCCAAGCATGTGGTCTTTGTGGACGCCCTGCCCAAAACCGACGACGGCGCCGTGGACCGCGAAAAATCAAAAAGGATCATGGGGCGCAATATTAGCGCCCTGAAATATGAACTTCGAGGCTCCGGTTTTAAATTTGCGGACCTCCGACAATTTGATCAGATCGTTGAGAACCTCCCTTAACGTCATCCCGGCGAAAGCCGGGGTCCAGAAGTATTTGAATTTACTGGATTCCGCGATTCAAGTCGCGGAATGACGAAAGAAGCTGAATGATTTTTTTTTGAATACCCCGAACCCTATGTTCGCGCTATCATCCATTTGCCCTCAGGCGCCGCCAGTCATCTTGAGCGCAGCGAGAGATCTCCGCGGGGAGCGCGAAGAAATTCCCTCGCGCTATTCTCTTTTCTACGCGCGCCGAAATCACTCCTGCTTTCCGGCCGCCTGGAGGGCTTCGACCAATTCTCTTCCCGCCAGATAGGCTTCATCCAGGTATTCGGGATGTTTGAGGACATCGCCTTCAAAATCCAGCCCCCGATAGAGCAGTGACTTCCAAAGCTCCATCTCCAGCGTGTCCAGAAAATACTTGACCGTAAGCAGGGTCCCCTCGAAAAGCTTCTTGCCTTTTGTCGCTCCCACGGAAATAAACATCGCCTTTTTGGCGGGGTTCAATTTTCCGAAGGGGGTTTCTCGATCCAGTATTTTTTGACCCACAGGGACTGGCACCGGTCCATCAGCATCTTGGTATGAGCGCTCACCGTATAGAAAAAAATCGGCGACGCCAGTATCAGCCCCTGGCACGAAGCGAGCTTATCGTAGACGGATTGAAAGTCATCCTTGATTATGCAGCGGCCGGTTTCCTTGCAGCCGTATATTTCCAGACACGGCGACATTTTCAGATCCCGGAGCATTATTTCTTCGACCTCGGCGCCGGCGGCGCGGGCTCCCTCCACCGAGCGTTTTAATAATTGAGCGGTATTGCCCTTTCGTCGCGGACTTCCGTAAAGGGCCAACACATAAGGCGACGCCATGCTTTTTTCCTTCTGTTTGATAAGATATAAGTTGATGTATGTCCCAAATTCATGCAGGCTTGATGATAACCTATAGCGTAATTAAAACAAACGTCGCGGCGGTCGCCCTGGTCCTAGCGTTCGATCGCCGTGTTTTAACTTATTTATTGATTTTTAACTCACGCTTGGGGATCTTTCATGAAAATTCTGGTATGTGTTAAACAGGTTCGCCGACACCGAAACCGCTGTCGGTCTGGACTCCCCAAACGCCTGGATAAAAGTCGACCCTTCCGCCTCGTTCCGCATGAATCGTTTTGATGAATGCGCCATGGAGGAAGCCGTTCGCATTCAGGAATCATCGGAAGGCGTTTCCATCGACGCGCTCTCCGTCGGCCCGGAAAGCTCGGC
Source organism: uncultured delta proteobacterium (assembly GCA_963821845.1). Taxonomy (GTDB): domain Bacteria; phylum Desulfobacterota; class Desulfarculia; order JACQYL01; family CAWGVV01; genus CAWGFI01. Next base: position 155,594 of record CAWGFI010000014.1, on the reverse strand, counting down.
GGCGGCGGTCAAGCGAGCGCTGGCCATGGGCGGAGACCGGGGGGTTCACCTGGTAACAGCCAAAGCGGGATATCTGGCGCCGCGCATTATCGCGTCCTGGATAGCCGCTATCGCGCAAGAAAAAGAATATGACCTTATTTTCACCGGCGTCATGTCCGAAGACGGCATGCACGGCCAGGTGGGGCCGTTCGTGGCGGAGCTGCTCTCCCTGCCCTGCGCCACATCGGTCGTGCTTGAAAAGATCAACCTCGCGGAAAAAACCGTTTACGTGGAACGGGAAATCGAAGGCGGCATGCGCGATACGCTGGAATTGCTGTTGCCGGCCGTGCTTACCATTCAGACCGGAATAAACGAGCCTCGCTATCCCGCCCTGCCCAATATTCTCAAGGCCAAGAAAAAGGAACTGGAGGTCATCGACGCCTCCTCGCTGCCTCCGGTCGATCCCCTGGTCGAGAACGTAAGCGCGGCGTTTCCCCGAAAGGCGCGAGCGGCGCAAGTTCTGGAAGGAAAGCCCGAGGAAAAAGCGGAGCGACTCATCGCCATCTTAAAGCAAAAGGCTCTTTTATAATAAAGCGGGAACTCAATCGATGGATAAAAGCATTCTCATCATAGCCGAACATGACCGTGGAAAGACGCTTCCGGGCGTATTCGAATTATTCGAACTGGCCCGGCAACTGCGCGAATTCACCGGATATCCCGTCAAGGGCCTCGCTCTTGGAAAGGATATCGAACCGGTGGCCAAAGAGTTGGCCACGTTGGGAGCGAGCGCCGTTATCGCCGTGGAAGTGGATCAACTGGAATCATACAACGCCGAAGCGTACAAGACCGTTCTGACGCCGATCCTGCGCGAAGAAAATCCGGCCTTTATCCTGCTTCCGCACTCCGCCAACATGTGGGAACTTGCGCCTGTCCTGGCCATTCGCCTGGACGCCGGACTCATAACCGGCATCGAATCGGTTTCGCGCGAAGACGGCCGGATTGTTTTCAAACGGCCCGTGGCCAACGGCAAGATCGAAACGGGCGTCTGCGGTCTGTCCGAAACCACCATCGTTACAGCGCAGCGCGGAGCCTTTCAGGCGCCCGAGCCACAACCCGGCGAAACCGCGATCGATCTCAGAACGATGAGCCTGAAACCGGACCGGATCATCGCCAAGGGCATCAAGCGGAGCAAGGAAGAGAGCGCCGCCCTGGCCGAAGCCGACGTCATTATCGCGGCGGGCCGGGGTATCGGAAAAAAGGAAAACATTGTCAATGTGGAAAAATTGGCCCGTTTCTTCCCCAACGCCGCGGTCGCCGGGTCCAGGCCCATATGCGATTCCGGCTGGCTCCAGGGAAACCAGCAGGTAGGGCTCACCGGCGCCACCGTCACGCCCAAACTCTACATGGCCTGCGGGATTTCGGGAGCTTCCCAGCACCTGACGGGAATGCGCGCGTCGGGATTCATCGTGGCGATCAATACCGACGCCAACGCCGCTATCTTCAACCATTCGGATGTGTGCGTCGTGGAAGATGTGAACACCTTCCTGCCGCTCCTGATCTCGATGCTGAGCGAGAGGGAAAAAGCTTCGTGATTGGACAAGCGTCACCCTTTTTTCGCTCGCCTGCCCGGAACGTCCGGCGTTTTTGAAAAAAGATTGTTCAGGCGCCGTAGTCGCGTTATCCTATGAGAGGAGTTGTTTGTATTCGGCGGATATTAGTCCCGACCGTACCTTCGGCCGAATGTCGGTGGGAAACAGGTGAACGGCAAGACTTCATTTTAACAATTATTAAAAAGGCTTGCGAAAGGACTATAACGTAATGCGCGAAGTCAAGAACGCGACGGAACCAGTGACCACCACCGTTAAGAGTCACGCTCTCAAGCCGGACACGTCCGAAAATGAGTGCGTTTTCGAACTGCCGCCCGAACCATGCATGATAATCATCATCGGAGCGTCGGGCGATCTCACCAAGCGCAAACTGATACCCGGCCTGTTTCATCTTTATCTGCAAGGCGCCTTGCCCGAGCCTTCGCTCATTGTCGGCGCTTCCCGGCACGACATCTCCCAGGACGCGTTTCTCCAGTCGATGCGCGAATTCGCGACCCAAGTGGAAGGCTTTCAGGAAGATGAGTGGAACGCCTTTTCAAAGGGGTTATTCTACTTCAAGCTTGATTATGAGCAGCCCTCTTCCTACCACGACCTGGCCGCCTATCTGAAAAGTCTGGACCGGGACTTCCAGACCAAGGGCAACAAGATCTTTTACATGGCCTTGCCCATGTTCCAGTATAAAACCGTGGCCTCCATGATCGGGGAGGCGGGGTTGTCCCGGGAACGGGAAAACGACGTCGGCTGGAGCCGGCTGGTGGTGGAAAAACCGTTCGGGTCGAACCTCAAGACGGCTCAGGACCTGGACAATACGATCCGAAGGTATTTTAAAGAGAGTCAGATCTTTCGGATCGACCATTATATGGCCAAGGAAACGGTGCAGAATATCCTGATGTTCCGTTTCGCCAACACCATATTCGAACCGTTGTGGAATCGCGGGTACATCGATCATGTGGACATCATCGCCAGTGAGACTCTTGGCGTTGAAAATCGGGCCGGGTATTATGAAAAGTCCGGCGTTATCCGCGACATGCTGCAGAATCACATGATGGAACTACTCTCCCTGACCGCCATGGAAGCGCCTTCCCAGTTCGAAGCGGACCGGGTCCGGGATGAGAAGGTCAAAATCTTTCGTTCGCTTCGCCCCTTCCCCATCAAGGACCTGGACAAGAACCTCCTGATGGGACAATACGGCGGCGGCGTGATCGAAGGGAAAAAGGTCCACTCCTACCGGGAGGAACCGGGCGTGGCGCCCGATTCCAACATCCCCACGTTCGGCGCCATGAAGATCTTCATAGACAACTGGCGCTGGCAGGGCGTTCCTTTTTTCATCACCTCGGGCAAGCGGATGGCGCGCAAGCTCACCCAAATCGCCATTCAATTCAAGAACGTGCCGCACACCATGTTTCGCGGCGTTTTAGGCGACACCATCTCGGCCAACCGTCTGATTCTGGGGATTCAACCCGAGGAACGCATTACGCTGGATTTTCAAACCAAAAATCCCGGAGCGCACGTGTGCCTGCGCACGGTGACCATGGATTTCAATTATATGCAGAATTATAAGGGACCTACCCTGGACGCCTATGAAAAAGCGTTGCTGGACTGCATGATCGGCGACCGCACGCTGTTCTGGCGGCAGGATGGCGTCGAGCTTTGCTGGTCTTTTTTCGATCCGGTCCTGGAAGAATGCGAATCGTGCCAGTGGCCGGATCAGCGGTTGAAGACCTACAAGGCCGGTAGCTGGGGACCGACCGCGATGGCCGAATTCAAACGAAACGCTGAAAATGCCGAGTAGCGCCCGCTAAATACGCCACTGACCGGAGCTTTGGAAAAAGCTTTGCAAGAAGGGACACAAGCCGATGAAACCGATTTTTAACTTCATTCCCCAATCAGACGACTTTATCAAACAAAGCGCCGATTTCATCGCGGCCGGCGCCGAAGAGAGCGCCAACAGGCACGGCCTTTTTACGATCGCGCTTTCCGGGGGCTCCACGCCTCGCCCCATCTATGAAATGCTGGCCGAGCCGCCTTACCGGGAAACCTTTCCCTGGCGTCGGACTCATTTTTTTTGGGGGGATGAACGCTGTGTCGGTCCCGATCACAAGGATAGCAATTTCCGCATGGCCTATGAAGCTCTGCTGTCCAAAGCGCCGGTCCCCGAGGAAAACATTCATCGCCTGCAGGCGGAATGGCGACCACCGGCCTTGGCGGTCGAGCAGTACGAACGGGAATTGCAAGCGATATTCAGCGACGCCACCAACCGGGGAATTCCTAGTTTCGATTTGATCCTTCTGGGCATGGGCGAGGACGGCCATACCGCGTCTCTTTTCCCGGATTCTCCCAACCTCAGGGAACGCTCGGCGTGGGTGGTAACGGAGCAGCATCCGGGCTTATCCCCGAAGGTACCGCGCATCACCTTCACCTTCCCGCTTATCAACGCCGCTCGGAAAATCCTTTTTGTGGTTGCGCAAGACAAAAAGGCGGAGACATTGAATTTCATCGTTCGCCGCCCCGAAGACGCGGCTAAAAAATATCCCGCAGCCATGGTCAGGCCCGCCGGAGACCTTATTTGGAACATCAGGGGGAGCAAGCCCGCTCCGAAAGCCTGAAATGATTGCGCAGTCCGGCGCGGGAAATCGCGTGTTCGACCTTGCGCCTCCGTTTGGCGGGGCGCCGTCGCTATGATGAACCGATCGTTTACAATGAGTCGGAGAGCGTCATGAAACTAAAACATGGGCGGATTATTGTTGTATTCCTGGGCGCCGTTCTTCTGCTTATCTCCACGCCGTCAATAAGCGCTCCGGCGCCCGAAGCCTGGCCGTTTTGGGAAAAAAATGATCCCAACAGCTCGATAACCGTGGACCACGGCGTATGGGATCATTTTCTCGAAAAGTATCTCATGAATGACCCATCCGGGGTAAATCTCGTGAGGTATGGCGCCGTTTCGGAAAAAGATCGCAGGGATCTGAACGACTACATAAACAAACTCACGCAACTCGATGTCGATACCCTTGACCGCGCCGAACAAAAAGCTTACTGGATAAATCTGTATAACGCGCTCACCGTGAAAGTCGTGTTGGATCATTATCCGGTAAAATCAATACGCGATATCGATATTTCTCCGGGTATTTTCAGCGACGGCCCCTGGAAAAAGAAACTGGTCGTCATCAAGGGCGAGGCCATTGCGCTCGATGATATCGAACACCGTATCCTGAGGCCAATCTGGAAGGATAATCGTGTCCATTACGCCTTGAACTGCGCGAGCATCGGTTGCCCCAATCTCGCGCCTACCGCCTATACGGCCGAGAACATGGAAAAAGCGCTGGAAAAAGCGGCGCGGGATTACATCAACAGTCCACGCGGCGCTCGTTTCGACCAGGACCGGCTCGTGGTTTCAAGCATCTATGACTGGTATCAAGTCGACTTCGGAAACAGCGAGCGCGGAGTCATCGACCATTTGCTGATCTACGCCGAGGACCCCCTGGCCGGACGGTTGAAACAATATCAGGGCGGCCTGCATTACGAATATAACTGGAATTTGAACGCAGCCGAATAGAAAAGGAGCGCGCGTGAGGCGGAAAGAAAAGGAAATAACCGACCGGGCCCATATCGATTCCATCCTCAAAAGAGCGGAGATAGGGCATTTGGGTCTTGCGGACAACGATGCGCCATATGTGGTTCCCGTCAATTACGGCTATAGCGACGGCTTTGTCTATATTCATTCCGCCTCCGAGGGAATGAAAATCGATACGCTTAAGAAAAATAACCGTGTCTGCTTTCAGGTGGAAGCGGGAGTCACGCTGATTAAAGGCGCAAACCCCTGCCGGTGGGGAGTGGAATATGAGAGTGTGATCGGAGTGGGTTCGGCGACCTTTGTGGATGACCTGGAGGAAAAGAAAAAGGCGCTGGCGGCTATTTTCAAACAGTATTCCGGCCATTTCCACGATTTCAGCGAAGACGAGGCAAACAAGGTGACTATAATACGCCTTCAGTTCGATTCGCTGACCGGAAAGGTTTCACCGCCGCGATCTTGAATCAATTCATGATGTCGAAGAATTTACATCTTGCCTACGAAGATTGGTCGGCTATCAGGGGAGCGCGCTCTCGAAATTGAACCGCTGGAGATGCAGCAGCAGGCCTCGCCATTCCAGCTGAGCTTTCTGATCGTTGAAAAAGGTAAGATACATATCGCCACTCGCCGAGGAATAGGTGGGGAAGGTGTAGGGACAGCCGATGCACTGTCCGTCGTTCCATACTTCAAAAAGACCTTGAAACGACAGGGAGCCGTCCGGGAACGATCCCCCGGTCGAATACCACAAGGGCTCACCGTCATCCCGGTAGAGATACCATCCGATGAAAATAGAGTCCCCGCCGCTTTCGACGAATACTCCGGTTCCATCATAGTCAGGATCGCGCCACCATCCCGAAAGGTTCGAGTTGGCGCCATAATACTGCGAAACCGACGGGAGAAATTTGGACAGCGAGTAAAAGCCGCTCTCATCCCCAATGGTCCAGCTCAGCCAAGCGCTGTTTTGCGACACCAGTTCGAATTGTATGGAGCCGATTGCCTGGGAGGTTGGCGGTTCGTAGGAAGAGTTGATGGGGTGTCCGCTCCATTGAAAAGCCTGGAGATCGAAGCGATACGGGTCAACCATCTGACCGTGAGCGGAGATCCAGGTGGGTTCGCCCGTGAACAGGTCATAGGTGTACCAGACCAGAAATACCGTCTGATCCTGCACTTCTATCGCAAAGCCCGTACCCGGTTCATTGGCCTTGTACCACCATCCGCCGATATCCTTTCTGGCGTCTCCGATGGTCCAGTACAGGTCGGATGTGCTGGGTGTGTAAATGATTTCGTTGGAATATCCGCTTTCGACGCCGTCGCTGTAACAGCTTGCGGCGAAATAATAGGTGACGCCGGGTTCAAGAAAAGGGATGTAGGCTTCCGTTTGAATGCCCGCGTCGAGATGGTGGTCATAAACGCCCCTTACCGATCCGTAATGTATCTTATATCCTACAGGCGTCGAAGAGCTGACCGGATCCCACTGCAATAACGCGAAAGCCGCCCGTCCTTCTCCGGGCGCACCTAAAACAAGCGCCCACCCAATGGAAAAGGCGACGATAACTTTCGCGTATGTGTTCAGCCATAATATCATAAGCTTCCCCTCAAACGCCCCCAATTCAAGGAGAAAATTAATATCCGAAAATATTCGAACTCTGGCCTAAAAACCTTTTTTATTCCTTTTTGGATAGTAGAAATATCCATCCGTACTATATGATCGAATTAAATATAGCACCGGATCCGATCCCTTGCAAGTATTTGTCAAATCGGCATATTTTCGATCACAAGGAGGGAATTGCGTTATTCGTAATTGTTACGGAGCATTAGAAAAAAGGGGCTGAAAAAGCGAAGGTCAGGGGACGGTAAATTAATGGTATCCTAATTCTCGGACGACGGATTTTAACCAAGAAGTCTTTCGGAAGCGTCGGGAAAAAGAAACCCGGAACGGCGGCCACAGCCTCATCGCGGTTCCGAATCTCCCTTTCCTATCAGGTGTGTCTGAAAGAACACTCCAGAGGGAAGCGCGTTTGTTTTAGATATAAACGAACTTACCCCATAGAGCCGATAGCTCGTGTTGATCGAAATTTAAGGCTCCCCATCCTTCCAGTTCGGATGGAAAACCGGGCTCTTCCTTGATCTTTTCGAGGGTCCCCAGACAATTAGGGCAATGAATACCCTCGGAATCCTGTTTCAGGAATTTGAATTCCGTGGCGCAGGTGGCGCACCGATAAACAGAAAGCGCCACCACTGTTTTCTTTTGCGAACGAGATGCTATCATCGCGCCTGACCTTTCCGGACGTAACGTCAACCTTGATTCGAGTTTTCATTTATACACGACGATTTCTAGAAAGCAAAATTCGTACCTCTTTTTTTATCTTGTAATTACAGTATGTTACAATTTCCCTTGGAGACGTTCTTTCCAAACTGTAAAATCAAGCGACACACGAGAGGGAGGATAGCGTGGATTTCCGCGAAGGAAGCGATAAAACAGGGGAACAGGTTATGAAGCGGAAGGTCGTCGAGCGGGCCATTGCGTAAAATATTCCGACCTTGACCAAACAATTTACCTGAAAAATTGAAGATACTTCCTGACTTGACATGATAGGACCGAAAAAAACACTATTCAGGCCCGGTAATTCGCGGCGATACCGTGTCGCTTCATTTTCTTCCATAAAGTGACACGGCTGTATCCCAGATATTCCGCGGCCCGTGTTCTGCTTCCCTTGGCCATCTCCAACGCCCGCAGAATATTCTCGCGTTCCCTGGGATCGACCGCTGATGATTTTGAACTCCGCCGCTCTTTCCTGGGCCCGCCGGAATTCAGATAGGTGGGCAAATGACTCAGATCGATGAGATCCCCCTTGCAGGTGACAAAGCCGTATTCAAGCACATTGATGAGTTCGCGCACATTGCCGGGCCAGTGATACGCGCGCAAACTTTCCAACGCGCTTTGCGACACTCCGGGTGTCTCTCTTCCGCTCCTCAGCGCGATACGTCTGGTGAAAGCCTGCACCAGCAGGGGAATGTCTTCGCTTCGCTCCCGAAGCGGCGGTATTTCAAGCGGCACCACGTTGAACCGATAAAACAAATCCTCGCGGAAACGCTCTTCGCGCGCCAGCGCCCGCAAGTCCTTGTTGGTCGCGGATATGATCCGCACGTCGATGGATATGGGGCGGTGATCCCCTACCCGTTCCAGTTCCTGTTCCTGCAACACGCGCAACAGTTTGACCTGCACCATGGGAGGAATGTCGCCGACTTCGTCGAGGAACAGGCTGCCGCCATTGGCCGCTTCGAAGCGCCCGATCCGATTACTGTCCGCGCCGGTAAAAGCGCCCTTCACATGTCCGAACAATTCGCTTTCAAACAGCGATTCGCTGATGGCCGCGCAATTGACCTTAAAATAAGGTTTGTTCTTTCGAGGGCTCAGATTATGGATGGCTTCCGCGACCAGCTCCTTTCCGGTCCCGCTTTCGCCGTAGATGATCACCGGCGCCGATGACTTCGCCGAACTCTCGATCATGTCATACAGCGTTCTCATGGCCGGGGATTTGCCGATGATGCCGTGAAACCCGTTTTCGCGGTTTATCTCTTTTCTGAGATTGGTTATTTCCAGTTCCTTTTCCACCACGACGGAAAGATCGGTGATCGTCTCGACTCCGCCGATGATTTCACCGTTCTTACTTCTCAGCACGGTGGCGTTTTTCAGAAGATGTACGTGCGATCCGTCTTTTCTCCGCAGGACACACCGTTTCTGGCTCACTTTTCCCTGTTCAAAAAGCCGGCACCGCTTAATGGGACCCCGTTCGGTCGCCATCATGCAGGTGTCGCTCTCAAAGACCGTGCACTGCCTGCCGATAACTTCCTCACGCTTGTAGCCGGTGATTTTTTCAGCGGCGGGATTCATGCTCAGTATGGTCCCTTCGGTGTCCACAATGAACAGCCCTTCGGCCATGGTGTCCACCACGGAGTCCCAATAGATTGTACATTCGTCCAAGTTCATGCCGAGAACCTCGCGTTAACGATTAACATTTGCTAACATAGCATGTCGGTTTTCGGCGCGCAAGCCTTCGGAATAGTCTGCCTGCGTCGCCGGAGAAGTGAGAATGTAGGGGCTTTATCGGGGAGACACGTAACGTGTTCGGGAGGATATGTTTTCTTTCGCCCGCTCCAGCAGGTATCCGACCTTGAAAACAAGCTGTTCAACCTGTTTTTGGACATCGCGCATAAAACGTTTATCGTGGCAAAGTCCAAGATTGGCCCGGACAATCGCCTGCGCGCCCGTCATGGACGCGTTCAGAAGCTCAATGGACACCATCAGATCGGCCCGAAGGTACTTTGGACTGGCGGAGCCGAGCGCGAGCAAAATTTCCGCCGCCTCCTGAACGAGCATCATCATCGACAGGAGTGGATCCGTGGACGCCGCAATCGCCTGTTCAATCCGGCCCGCGTCGCCGGTTTTTCTCGCGGCGGAGAGGTTCAGATAGGCCTGTGAGTCGCCATCGACCAAACCGTCCAATGAAAGGGTCAGTTGTTCAATCTTTTTCGTGAGGCCTTCAAAATCGATCCCCCCCTTCACCGTTTCCCGACAAGCCCACACACCGACAACCTTCAGTATGAGCGCGGTAGCGCACCCCGCGCAATGCGCCGCGGCCGCGCCGCCACCGGGTGTGGGGGTTTCATACGCCAGAGCGTTTACAAAGCTTTCCATGTGATCGGCCTATCAGTCTCGTCTCACTTTTTAATGGTTCCCACCGCGACCAGGTAGAACATCCGCTGTCCGCCGGACAGGTCCAACAGGTCCATGGCTTCATTATCATAAAAGGCGCCTATTCCGCAGCACCCCAAATCGAGTCCGCCCGCCGCGAGATACAGCCGCTGCCCCAGGCTTCCCGCTTCGATCATGGCGTAGCGATACCCGCGAGGGCCAAAACGGTTTTCAAGGTCTTGTAAATCCGCCAGAAATACAAACAGCGCGTTTGAATTCATTAGCCACATCTGGTCCAGACACACCTGGGCCATGGCGGTCTGAAAATTGCCGCTCTTGATGAATCCCACGCTTGTTTCTTCTGGTTCAACGAGGTAAAAACCGTCTTCCAGGCCTTCCACGTTGCCGAGAAGCGCGCCCACGGTAAAGGACGAACCAAAGCCGGCCACACGATTATCGTTATGCGGCTTACGCAGGGCGCGCGCCAGTTCCGCCAGTTGGGCTTGCTTCAATTCTCGCTTAACGAAGTTTCGTTTGGATCGACGGTTCATGACCACTTCGGCGAAATCCCGCCTGCCCAGGGCCTCGTCATCGCTCTCGCCTTCGAGTTTGACCCAACGCGAGACTGAATTTCGCAGGAAGGATGGTTCCGGAATGCGCGATTCCGAAGGACTCGATACGCGAGCGCACAGCCGGTTTACTTCCTCGATCGGGGCGAATCGTTCGATTCTGGGCGCCAATTGGCTTGTTTTCAAGGAGATTGGTCGGGGCTTGGAATCGGAACCTTGTTCAATCGGCCCTTTTCCTTCAAAATACGCCATGGCAAGCGGGGTTTCCATGGTTTCATCGAGCCCCAGGAAAGCGGCCGTCGCCGCGTCGTCGAAATCAAGGGCTATGCGAGGCGCATGTCCCACGAATTGCAACGCCAACACGAGATTTTCCAGAGCATGTCCGGTGTCCAACAGATGATATCGATACGCGCGATCGCGATATTTCCAGGAACTGCGGAAGTACAGAGCGGTGAGGAAAAAGGTCGCCCGGCCCGGTGAGACTTTAGGATCGTCCAGTATGTCACGGGCGATGTGTCCATTATAGGAACCTTGCCGCAGTTGTTTCAGGCCCGCCCGCGACACGGAATAATGGTATAATCCATCATCCAGCCCCGGCATGTCCTCGACATTGACATATATCTCCACGGGATACAGGGCTCCAGCGGACGGCGCGGAGCGGTAATACAAGAATCCCGACCCATACGCGGCGCGGGCCGTCAGTCCATATCCCAGAGCAAGGGCGGCCGCCAACCCCACGGCGTCCAAAGAATCGCCGGCAGTCGCACGCGGCCCCTCGAAGACATCGCCGATTGGAACGGAGCGCGGCGAATCCCCGGCGGGCGCGACAATCAAGGGCGCGTCCGGATAATCCTTAAAAACGGAGGGCTGATTGGACCAGTCCATGGACCCGCCCCGCATGTCGAACCGATCGTAACTGACTGCCGTATGGTAGTCCAGAGCGCTTTTCATGCGTTTTCTCCTTCTTGTCCTTCTCAGGATAAAACGCGCTCCACTCATTGTCAAAGCGGCGAATATCCGATAAAAAGGGGCTGTCGCTATCTTTAACACCAACCTGAACAAGGGAGCGCGCATGGCCTACCAATTTCTCACCTACGAAGAAAAAGAACGGGTCGGGATTCTGACCTTGAACAGACCGGAAAAAAGAAACGCCTTGAGTCTGGCGTTCGAGGAAGAAATAATCAGTTGTCTGAAAGCCGCCGCCAGGGACAAGACGGTCCATGCCATCATCATAAAAGCCGTGGGTCCGGTTTTTTCGGCCGGCCACGACACCCGTGAAGTAGTCAACACGGACATCGACAGCGTCCGGAGCCTGTTCCAATGTTCGGTGGATATGATGCTGCTGATGCAATCTCTGCCGCAGCCCATCATCGCGCAGGTTCATAGCCTGGCTACCGCCGCGGGCTGCCAACTTGTGGCGGCTTGCGACCTAGCGGTCGCCTCTGAAAAAGCTCGGTTCGCGACCCCGGGAGTGAAAATCGGGTTCTTCTGTTCAACCCCGGCCGTGGCTCTGGTCCGCGCCGTGGGACGGAAAAAGGCGCTGGAAATGCTCTTTACGGGTCGCGAAATAGGCGCCGAGGAAGCGCTGGCCAACGGGTTGATAAACCGGGTCGTACCCGACGAGCGGCTTGAAGAAGAAACCTGGTCTCTGGCCAAGGATATCGCCCAGTACAGCCTCACCGTGTTGGGACTGGGGAAACAGACCTTCTACCAGCAGGTGAATCTGTCGGATCAACAGGCTTACCATTACGCCAAGGAAATGATTTCGGCCAACGCGATGATGGAAGAGGCCGTCGAAGGGATAAGCGCCTTCTTTGAAAAAAGAACCCCGGTGTGGAAAAAATGAACAACCGCTTCCCATTGGTGATCGTAAATTCATTATAGAGCCTGAGGGTCCGATTCTTCACGCTTGACTGATCGGACGTTCCTCAACGCGTTTCCAGCGGCGCGATCAGCCGTTTTATCGCGCCGCCTTGAACCATCTCCATAAAGCGTTCGCCAAGGATTCGGGATTGTTCGATCCCCCGGCGCCAAACCGCTATTCTCCGGGCCGGATCTTTTTCGAATTTCTTCCAGTCAGCGCGGTCGGGAACCTTCCCGTACGGCAGGCTCCTGATGAAAGCTTCCGAAGGGCGCACAATCGCGACCTTATCAAGAACCGGCGTCCGTTTTTCCGGATTCAGGACCCGGCGGTCGAACCAGGTCGATATGATCGGACCGCCATGATAGATCAACAGCGTAATGTCCGCCGAATCGATATCGTTCGACTCGTTAAACACATACCGTTCCAGCCCCCCATCGAAATAGACGCCGGGCGGCGCTCCTTCGATGTGTTTGACGCCGTTGAGCGCCAGCGGCACGGCCCCGCTGGCCAAAAGGCATTGGAAAATATTATCCTTGGTCAGGGGAAGCGTAAGTCCGTCGAAGGCGTGTGCCGGGATTTTCCCGTTTCCGGCGTAAAACCGGACCGAGGTCATGAAAAACCTGCGCCAGGCGGGATGGATCAAATTGGCTACTCCGGCCGTCAGAAATCCGGCCAAAGACCAAAAAGGACGCTCGGACCCCAGAATCCCGGATACTCGCACGGTATCAATGCCGATATCGAAATGCGGGTTTTCGAGAGAAACGGAATCTCCCGCGCGGGAAGCATCTCCGACAAGGCGTTCTCGACAATGGACATGCGCTCCTCGGGGCTCTGCCGGGAGTGGAAGTTCATAGTGAGGTACGCGTCCCAAAACCTGCGCACGGCCGCCGCCGGATCGCTTTGCGCCAGAGCCGCCATCCGCCAGGCTCCGGCCGAACCTCCCGCCAGAAGAATTCTGCGGGTGGTCTTGAGAAACCCGGTCTCGGCCAGAAGCAAATCGACGCCCGCGGTGGCGATCCAGCGAGGTCCCAGAGCCGGACCGATCAAGGCTCCAATCCGCTCCGGCCTCAACCCCTCGTCGCGGATGAGGCGCAGGGCGTCCTTGCCCGCTCTTATCTGTAACAAATCATCCATGCCGCTTTCCTTCACAATAAAACTCACGCCACTCAAAAAGCGGCAATCAGGTTTCCCCGCCACGCACTATGGTTTATCTTACTTATTGTCTCAAGCTAAAACCGCGCGTAAGATAACAGAATCGCTCAAACGGCGCGCTCCCATGAATAGATTTTCCGCGCGTTCCGGATATCACCTTCTACGGCCGGAAACCAGTCGCCATAATGACGAAAAAAAAGACCTATATTTTCATCTTTTCCACGATTGCGATCTTCACGCTTCTCGTTTTTGCAACCTGCGTGTTGTATCTGCCCGATATTCTGAAATGGACAGGTCGCCCCGGATCATTGAACGAGAAACCGGCTATCTGGTTAAGGTGAACTCTATCGACATTTCGCTCGGCAAGCCATCCATCGTATTGGCTGGGATTACCCTGAATACCAAGGACAGCAAAGAACTCGCGGGCAAGGTGGAAAACTCTCCCTGGTATGTTCCTGGGGGAACCCGCTGTCCGGCGGCATTATTGATTTCATCTCCCTGGAAGCCCATGACGCCGATGTGGTTTTTCGGGAACAACCGCAAAAAAAAGCCGCGGCCCCGGTCGATCCACGCCCCTTGATAGCCGCGCTTTTCCAGTTCCAGACCGTCGATCTGGACGCACGGCGCCTGGAATTTCGCGGCGCCCGATCGGATTTTACCCTCAACGACCTGTTGGTTTCCATAGCCCCCTCCCCGGGCGATCGGGAAATACTTCAGCGCAAGCTGAAGGCGAGCTTTACCACCAGCGCGTCGTTGACGCCGGATAACCCGTTGGACCTCTCGGCCACCGTGACCGCCGATGGAACCATCAATCGGGACGGAGAGGCCTCGGGGTTGATCAAGCTGGAATCGGCTTCGGTAAATTCTCCCCAAATCCGGGTTCAGGAAATGGCCGCGAGCCTGCCGTTTCATATAAAAGACAATCTCGCCTCTCTGAAGCTCGCGAAACTGGGAAGCCGGTGTCCAATCAACAGCCCCTTCCATACCTCAAACGCAGCCGTTGCGCGTGGCCGCGAATCTGGAAACCGCCGCCTTCTCGCTCAAGCCGCCCTATTCTTCCAGCGTTGTCGCCACATTGAAGGTGGAGGACCTTGTTTCCATCAACGCCACGGTAAAGGCCAAGAACAATGATTCCTGGTCGGGTTCGTTCGAGGTCCAAGCCCCCAAGTCGCCGAGATTCTTGCGCGCAAGGACATCAAAACGCTTCTGGAAAAAGAGGCGCCGCCGGAATCTCGGCGCAGGGAGCTTTCAACGCGCGAGGACAATTCGAGGCGGAACTCCTGGAGACGTTCCGCTTGTCCTGGAGCGCCGAGACGCATTTTCAGAACCTTAACGTGTCCTATGCTCAGGGGGAGCGGAAGGTCGCATGCAGCGTGAGCAGGGATGTGTTGCTGGAAGGAAGCAACGAGCACTTCGGCCTGAATGGAAATCTGGCATTTGAAAAGCTTTCCGTTCAGTATCCGATGGCACGTGTCAATTCAGGGAGCGGCGCGTTCGCGTTTCACGGCGATTTGAACGACCTGGAAATTTCCGACGGGGGACTGAAGCTTTTCAAGGTGAAGACCCCATACGCGGCTTTGGGGGTGATGGATGAAATCAGCGCCGGTTTTACCGGCGTGGTCGATATCGCGGACCGAAAGTTAAAAACCTTATCGGCCGAACTGTTTCTGGGAAAAGCGGGGCCGATTCATGTGCTGGCTTCATCGCTCGATCCGCTTCAGGTGGAGATGAAAGCGGACGGCGTCAAAATAAATGAAGCTGTCCATTTTGTGAAAATCGCCGAGGCTGAACTGAAAGACTGGCAAATGGACGGATCGTTGGATCTGTCCATGCAGATTGCGCCGAACCAACCTCCGCACGGTTCCCTGAGCCTCAAACTTGCCTCGCTTTCCGATCCATCAGGCCGCTATCTGGCCGAAAAGCTGGAGGCGCAAGCGTCCATTACGAGTCGATCTCCAAGGTCGTCCAAAGAAAACACCATCGACCTCACGCTGAACATTCCCCAAGGTGAAGCGCTGTTCGACAAGTTTTATGTCGATTTTTCTTCCACCCCGTTGCGTGTTCTCCTGAATCTCACCCAGGGGCCGGATTCCCTGCTGGTCAAACAGGGCGAATTGGATCTGAAAAACGGCTTTTCCACGACCTTCAGCTCCATCGATACGTCATTGCTGCCGCTGAAAATGGAAGGTTCGTTGCCGGACCTGAAAGGATTTCTGGAAACCTTTTTAAAACCCTCCTTCGCGGTTCTGTATCCGGCGCTGAACGAAATAGAAACCGGCGGCTCCTGCTCCTGGGATCTGGCGCTCTCCTCCCAACGGATTGAAGGACGAATCAACCTGAAGGTCGACGAGCTGAGCGAATCAAACGGCTTGGAGCTGAAATCGCTGGCCGCCGACATACCCATCCTCTATCCCCTGAAGGAATCGGCGGCCGAGCCTCAAAAGGAATATTTCGGAGACATCCGCATCGAAAAATTACAGGCGGGATGGTTCCGGCTCAACAACCAGGATTTTCGATTCAGGTTCACCAAGGGCGGCTATTATTTCGACCCCATCCGGATTCCCCTCGCGGACGGAATCTTGACGTTGAACAACGTGACCGGCGATAACCCCTTTTCCGAAGCGCCGATTTTTTCGTTCACAATGGGCATGCGCGGCGTTCAGTTACAGCAGCTTAATCTGCTCCCGAAGCCGTATGAGCTATCGGGTTTGATCGACAGCGCCGGTGTGCGTTTCCGGGGTTCCCAAGACCGCATCGAGAGCTCGGGCGACGTCGCCATCGCCCTATTCGACGGACGGGCTCTAATCAGCGACATCGCCATTGAGAGCCCCTTCTCCCTCCTTCGCCGCTTCCTGTGCAATCTTGATTTTAAAGACTTCGATCTGGAACAGCTTACGAACGCGCTCTCCTTTGGCCGCATCACCGGAACTTTGGACGGTTATGTCCATAATCTGTCCATCGCCTACGGCCAACCGGAGACGTTCGATCTGAAGGTGTGGTCCGTGCCCAAAAAAGGCGTGCCCCAAAAAGTGAGCTTCAACGCGGTCAACGATATACAAACCATCAGTTCGGGCGCCGGCCCCGGACCAAAGCTCCCGTTCGGCATACAGGCTTTTATAGACGAACTGCCCTATGAAAAAATCGGAATCGCTTGCGTGTTGAGGAACGATGTGTTCAGAATCAACGGAACTGTCATGAAAGGCGGCAGGGAACATTTTGTTTCCCGGGCGGGACTGATCGGCCTCGACGTGATCAATATCAATCCCAACAACCAGATCAGCTTTAAGGACATGTTGGAACGGGTGAAACGTGTGGCGGAGAAACGTGAAGCGCAGGTAGAATAAATTATGGGACTGTTTTTGCAAGGATATATTTCAGGCGCCACGATCACAATTTCGGGGGAGCGGTCGAACGGCCGCTGTTGACAATGAAAGTCGATGCATCTAAACTTTGAGAGGCTCTCGGCTCCGTCGGCCTTTCGATTCAAACGCGGAAAGAGATTTTCTAAAATAGTGTATTTTCCCTGGAATAATGGAGGGTAGGATGCGAAATCGGATTTGGAAAAAGACGCTGTTGAGCGTGTTTGTGCTGTTTGTGCTCTCGTGTGTAACCGTCAATGTCTACTTTCCGGCGAAAGAAGTAGAGCAGGCCGCCAATGAAATCGTGAAGGACATCCGCGTACCGGAAGAAACCGGCGAGACCAAGCCAAAGAAAAGCGATGACCAGGGCTTCCTGCAGGGAAGCAAACTGTTCGCCCTTTTTGTTACCGAAGCTCACGCGCAAAGCGCCACCGGCGTAAACACGCCTACCATAAGGGCCCTCAAGAATTCACTGAAACAGCGTGATCCGCAGCTGAGACCCTATTTTCAGGGCGGCAACATCGGCGAAGGCAGTTCGGGCAGGGTTGTTATCAGGAATATGCAGGGACTGGATCTGAAACAAACTAATCAATTGAAAAGCCTGGTCGCTTCCGCCAACAGCGATCGGGAAAAACTGTATTCCGAAGTCGCCAAGGCCTTGAACATCGACCCGTCGCAGACCGGTAAGGTGAGCGAGGAATTTGCCCGCTTCTGGCAGCAATACAGCCAGTCGGGATGGTGGGTCCAGCTTCCCAACGGTTCCTGGAGCAAAAAGTAGCCGAGAAAAAAATATACGAGAAATTCATAGTATTTTTCAGATAAATTTCGCGGTTCAGCGTTTTTCGGCGGATTTCAAAACCAACGCGCTGGATCGGCGCGATGTCGGAAGTCGTTTTCGACGCGTAAAACAGTCACAAAACCCGGGCGCCGGGACGTTTTTTAACGCCGGCTATTTCACCGCAAAGAAAATGCCGGGGGAACAAATTTTTCCGTTGACAATTAAACGCGAATATTCTTAATTAATAGTAATTATATACATTTGTAGCGCAATGTAGCTCTATCTTATCTTTAACCGAGACCAGCATATAAGAAAAATCTATGAGCCACCATATCCGTAACATCCACCGCCCATCCTTTTTAAAAAATCAGTCTATTCTGACGAAGTCACACCCTAATTTTCCGAAATCGGACCCTAAACCCACGCGCGACAAATCGCGTTTTCTCGTCCCCTTTCTCGCTTTTTTTCTGGTAATGACCCTGAGTTTCTTCTTCGCGGACTCGGTTTCCCATGGCGTGATTCCCGATAAGAATGACAAAATATTCGACCAGATCGAACCTTATCGTCCGTTGGACCGGCAAAAGGTAGCCCAGCTCATCGATTCTCACATAGGCTCCACGGGTGATCATACGCATTTCACCGTGATGGATCGCGGCGGCCGAAAATTGACGGTCAATACGTTTCTGAACAATGATCTTCAGACAGCTTTACGGGACATATTGGACCATAGCTACGCGGCGGGCGGGGCCATCGTGGTGATCGATCCCAGCGACGGCCGCATTCTGGGCTTCGCCGAAAAACCGCTCCAGGAAGAAGACCCCATGCTGTTCCAGACCTTTCCGGCGGCCAGTATTTTTAAGATCATCACCGCTGCCACGGCCCTGGAAAGCGCCAATATGAACCCCGGATCACAAATATCCTATAATGGACAAAAGCATACGCTATATCGATCCAATCTGACCACCAAAGTTACCAAGTACACGCACTTCGTATCGCTCTCCGACGCGTTCGCCGAATCCATCAACCCGGTTTTCGGTAAGATCGGTATTTATCGTCTGGGAAGCGACACCCTGAGCGAATTCAGCGAAAAGTTCAGGTTCAACCGCCCCCTGCCCTCCGACGTGCCCGTGCCGCAGAGCGAGCTTACGCCACCGGAGACGGACTTTCAAATCGCCGAGTTGGCCTCCGGATTTAATAAGTCCACCAAGCTCAATCCGCTTCACGCCGCCTGGATCAGCCATATCATCCTCAATAAGGGGGTTGCGCGTTCGGTGGGCATGGTCGAATCCATTCAGGATGAAAACGGAGATCTTCTCTATTCCTATCAGCCGACCGAATCGGAACAGATCATTTCGCCGCGAACCTCGGAAGAACTGCTCGCCATGATGCGCGGGACCGTGGTGAAAGGAACCGCTCGAAAAAGCTTCAGAAAGTTTCGCAGACAGATATCGAGCGGAGAAATCGATGTGGGCGGAAAGACCGGCAACATAAACAATGAAGCGAACACCATTAAATACGACTGGTTCGTGGGGTTTTGCGAGCATCCCAGCGAGAAAAAGTCGGTTGTGTTCGCCGTCGTCATGCTGCACACCAAAAAACTCGGTTTTCGAGCCCACCGGGTGGCCAGCCTATTTCTCGAAAGGTATTTTCAGCTTTAAGGAACCGTGGCGGCGCTCTTCGGGATACGGTAACGCGCGTATTTCCCGATACTAGAATTCGGCGTCCCGAATTACTTGCGCCAAATAAATCGCTTATTTCGTGGGAGAAAATCTCGCTCTTCGATTAATGGAGCGATCTCTCCCCATCGGCCATGTTTCTCCTTGACTGACGCGGTTAAAAGTAATATTGTCTAGCACTTAAAGCTTATGTACGTGCGCACTTACATTATACTCAACTAACAGGAGGTATAAATATGAAGCGTTTTTCCGTGTTCTTTTTATGCGCCTTCGCTTTAGTCGCCATGGCAGCGGTGTCTTTTGCCGGCGATAACCCGTTGGCGGACCAGGAAAAGAAGCAGTGGCAGGAAGACTTCGCGTCGAAGATTCCTCAAGACAAATTCATGAACGTAGATCAGTTTTATCAGGTCTGGAAAAAGGCCATGGACGACAAGGCCTATCGTGACTCCATCTATTTGATCGACGTCCGTTCGAATCCCGAATATTATGCTTTCCATATTCAGGGCTCGGACATGATCAGCGCCGGACACATGTACACCATCCCCAAGAGGATCCCGGATCCGAACGCCGAAATCTACGTATGGTGCCGCACTGCTCATCGCGCCCAGTATGTGGCCGGTTTCTTGTACAGGTATGGCTACAAGAACGTCTACGTGTTCAAGGGCGGCGTTGTTGATTGGGCCAAGGCTGGTCACGAATTCGTGAACCAGTTCACCGGCAAATTCAAGATCACCGAATACAGCCCCGATTTCTCGGGCGATAAAGATCCTTATCGCATTCGCGAGTTCCATCCTTATTGATGAACATACGATACGTCCCCGGCGGCCGATTCTTTCGGGGACGTATCGGTAAACCATTTCCCGCCATCCGGACTTTTTTTCATTACCTCAACGAGTTTCCTCTTCTCCGTAAATGACCGTTTGAAATCCTCCGCGCCGAACGCGCTTCGCCGAATCATCTCGAGAGCGGCCGATCACGCGTCCGGGCGAAAGACATCCCATGATTTCAGGCGAGGGCTTATTTCCTCATATCCGCCAGGTTCACGACCTTGCTCGAGGAACGCTTCTTGTTCTGGGACGGTTTTTCGGGTTCGGGTTTGAAGTAAAAGGGGACTCTTTCGATGCGCATGGAGATTCCGGACATGGTGTAGGCGCCTCCGCGAATCTGGTCATCGTCCAGAATCCAGACCAGTGTATTGTATTCCAGGTTGTCCATGCCGAGCGGCAGCAGCCTTACCTGCCACCACCCGGGCTTGGAATCGGTCTCGATCTCTTCCACTCGCGCAAAAAAACCGGGCTTGTGGTCGATGTGGACGAGAATGACGTCTCGCTCTAAAATAGATTCATTGGTGGTCTTCTTTATCGAAGGCATGAGAATTCAAATCCTTTTCCGTACATGGCAAGCTCTACCCCTTCCCTCGGTGTTTTATTTCTTCTTTCCATACCGGTATAAAAAGAGCTAATCCTACCATCCAAGTTGTTCGATTAAAAAACTTATTGTATAGAGTGCAGGAGAGATTTTCAATGTTTTCGCCCTCAAACGAGGAGATTGCGATGAGCCGACGAAGCTCGCTGGTTATTGCGCTGTTGTCGCTGTTATTCCTGATAGCCGCCGGGGTTCCCGCAAGCGGGGAGACGGTTTATTATAAATGGGTCGATGGAAACGGAGTGACGCATTACACCAATGTTCAGGCGGACACTCCCAAGCAGGGGAACGTCGAGAAATTCGAGCCGCCCGTTCAACAGGAAGAAGCTCCCGCGCCGGAGCAGCCGCAACCTTTGAAAAAATCCTTCCCGCCTGCCGGAACCACGGAACTGGAACCGCTTCCGCAGCCTCGGGTGGCCCCCACCCCGGCGCAAAGCAAGCGCCTGGAACTGCGAAACGAACTGAACAAGGCGCGAGAGGCTGAACTCACCTTCCAGACCAAGGCGTTAAAGTGGCTGACGCCCGATGAAGTATCGCAATACCTGAGCAAGGAAGACCTGCAACGGATGCCTCGCTATGGCTATGATTCGGGAGCGCCCAGGGTCCGCAGGGTCGAGGCCATTTATTTCATGCGCAACAAAATAAAGGAACTGGAAGGGGCGCTCGGAAAATAACGCCCCCCTCGAACGCGCTATGAGATAAGCTCGCCCCCCAGAAATCCGCGCGTAAGCGCTTCACGGGGATCGGAAAAAAACTCGGCCGTGGACCCGGTTTCGATGATTTTTCCCTTGTGGATGAAAATCGCATCATCAGCCAGACGCCTGGCTTGACGCAGGCTATGCGTCACCATGATCACCGTGGCGCTCGTCCGGTTCTTGAGCCGCGCCACATGATCTTCCCACGCGCGGGTATTTTCAGGGTCCAGGTTGGAGGTCGGCTCGTCCAGCAGCAGGAGTTCGGGTTCCAGCACGATGGCTCGCGCCAGCGCCACCATCTGCTTTTCCCCGCTGGACAGACTGGGAGCGTAACGCTTCCGAAGATGGCCGAGCGCCATGAATTCCAGGGCCCAGTCGACTTTTTCACGGATTTCTTTCCCGGAAGCGCCCCTGAACCCGAGCCCCATGGAAACATTGTCCAAAACATTGCCCTTGAACATGGTGGGCGTTTGGGTGACCAGGGCCAATCGGCGTCTGATATGAAGAACGTCCGGCCATTGCGCCGTGGCGTCCTGTCCCTTCACTATGATCCTACCGCTTGAAGGTCTGATGAGCAGGCTCAATAATCGCAGCAGCGTGGTCTTGCCCGCCCCATTGGGTCCTACCAGCGCGCAAATCCGTCCCCGATGGATCGTCAGATTCACGTCGCGCAACAGCTCGGAGCCCTCGATCGTGTATCCCGCGTCGCGGGCTTCCAGCAGAGCCTCTTGCGAGTTCATGATTCAACCCGCCCCTGCAATGCCTGCAAGGCCATGTTCAGCGAAAAAGAAAGCATGATCAGAACCAGGCCGAGCGCGATAGCCAGTTTAAAGTCGCCTTTCGACGTTTCCAGCACGATGGCCGTGGTCATCACGCGGGTGTAGCCCCTGATGTTGCCGCCCACCATCATGACCGCCCCCACTTCGGCTATCACTCGTCCAAACCCGGCGATGACCGCGGCCATGATGGCAAACCGCGCGTCTTTTATAACCACCCATACGGCCTGGCGTTTACTTGCGCCCAGCCCCATGGCCGTTTCCCGCACGTTGGCCGGAACGCCGCTTATTGCCGAAACGGTCAGCGCCGCGATGATAGGCGTGGCCAGGATGGTCTGGGCCAATAACATGGCGGTGGGTGTGAACAACAGCTCCCAAAACCCGAAGGGGCCGCTCCTGGACAACAGCAGGTAAAGGACAAGCCCCACCACCACGGGCGGGAGGCCCATGAAGGTGTTCAGGAGATTCGTGAGTAACCTCCGTCCGGGAAAATGGTTGAGCGCCACGGCGATTCCCAGCCCGCCGCCGATGATGGAAGCCGTAAAGACCGCGCCGCAGGAAACGGCCAGGGAAAGCGCGATGATGGAATAGAGTTCGGGATTGAAGGAAACCAGCAGACGCAGGCCGTCCGCAAGGCCTTTCAGGATAACTTCCATTCAGAGGCCACGCGCCGAAAACGGAGACGATTTGGCCGAAGAGGGGCGAAAGGAAACCCTTCTTCGGCCTTTATCACCGGAAACGCGATCAGTGGGCGTTAGGATGGAATAACGTATTGCCGCTTTTATCCTTGAATGCTCCAATTACCCGCTGGCCTTCTTCCGATACGAGCCAATCGGAAAATTTCTGCGCTTCCGCGCTCTTTGCTTGGGGATGCTTTTTGGGATTGACGACGATAACCGAGTAATGGTTGTTGAACACAGGGTCGCCTTCCACCATGATTTCCAGTTCCGGGTTCAGGCGCGCCTTGGTGGCCAGCCAGGTTCCACGGTCGCAAAGCGTATAGGCCTTGCGTTCATCGGCCATGCGGAGCGTGTTCGACATGCCCTGCCCCGCCTCCTGGTACCATGAATCCTTGGTCGAATCGATGCCCGCCTTTTTCCAGATGCTCAGCTCTTTCTTGTGTGTGCCCGAATCGTCGCCTCGGGAAATGAACAGAACCTTCTTGGCCGCGATCTCCTTGAACGCCCCGATCGCGTCCTTCTGGCCATGAATCCCCGCGGGATCGTCAGGGGGGCCCACA
The DNA here is from genome assembly GCA_963821845.1 of uncultured delta proteobacterium. Taxonomy (GTDB): domain Bacteria; phylum Desulfobacterota; class Desulfarculia; order JACQYL01; family CAWGVV01; genus CAWGFI01. The sequence continues at coordinate 132,210 of CAWGFI010000014.1, read as the reverse complement.
ATGATGAAATCATTGTACATAAACTCTCTTCTTTCCAGGCCGTGCCCCTGGGCGATAAAGGCTTTCTCCGCTTCGGGGGCGTGGACTACCAGAACGTCGGCGTCACCACGGGCCGCCATCGCAAGAGCCTGCCCCGTGCCCACGGCGACAACTTTGACCCTGATACCCGTTCTGGCGGTAAATAAAGGAAGAAGGTATTCAAACAGACCCGTATTTTGTGTGCTGGTGGTCGACGCGCAAACAATCGTGTCGGATTCCGCGTGGGCGGAAACCGCGAAGCCGCATGCCACCAGAGCCATGACCAACAACGCCCCATAAATACCCAATGCTCTTCTTTTCCACATGCCACACCTCGAGTTAGCCATCGATGCTCAATAGTAGGATGTTTGAAACAGGACACGCAACTCTTTTCCGGTCTTCCATGACATAATGAAATTTCATGCGAATTTCAAGATACGCGATGACGCCGGGCGCTTGCAAGTCAACGCTAAATCCCTTACAACTCTCCTTGCCAATACAATCCGGATTCTCTAGTATGAACCTTCCGGCCGGAGGGGAGAGGTTCGTGAGCCGATATAGCGAAGGAGCAAGGTGATGCCGATCGTCAAAATTGAAAAAGCCGCGGAGCAGTTGCGTCAGGGCCGAATGATTATTCTGGTGGATGACGCCAAAGCCGAAAACGAAGGCGTGTTGGTTATGGCCGCCGAGAAAATCAACGCCGAGGCCATCAATTTCATGTCCGTAAACGCTCGCGGCCTTATATGCCTGGCCTTGACTCCCGAACGCGTCGACGAGCTGGGGCTTTCGCTTATGAACCCTCAGGGAACGAACGAAGGACCGGCTTTTACCGTATCCATAAACGCCCGCAAAGGGGTGGAATCGGGCATATCCGCTTCGGACCGCGCGACAACCATTCTTACCGCCGTGAGCGGCGAAACAAAACCGTACGATCTGACAAGACCCGGCCATGTTTTTCCGCTGAGGGCCCGTCGGGGCGGCGTGCTTTTCCGGACAGGGCACACCGAAGGGGCGGTCGATCTCATGAATATAGCCGGCATGAAGCCCGGCGCGGTTGTTTGCTCCATCATGAACGATAGCGGCGAAATGGCCAAAATGGCGGAACTGGAAGAACTGGCGCGCTCGTTTGATTTGCCGCTGGTCACCATCGCCGACATCGTCACCTATCGTTTGCACAAGGAATCCTTTGTCGTCCGGTCCGCGCAGACCAAGCTGCCCACTATTCATGGCGATTTCATCGCCATCGGATACGAAAACAAGCTGGATAAGGCGCAACACCTCGCCTTGGTCAAAGGGGAAATAAACCCCGATGAACCTATACTGGTCAGAGTTCACACGGAATGCGTCACCGGCAATGTGTTCCGATCCTATCGTTGCGATTGCGGCGATCAACTGCGGGCGGCGATGAAAAAGGTGCAGGACGAAGGACGTGGCGTGATCCTCTATATCCATAAGGAAGGCCGCTCCGTGGGTCTGGTCAACAAACTAAGGGCCTACGCCATGGAAGACCGGGGTGAGCCGTTGCAGGAGCCGCACCAGCCTCTCGACAAGGCCGCCGACTTCCGGGAATTCGGGATCGGCGCTCAGATCCTGGTCGACCTGGGCGTGCGCAAGATGCGCCTGCTTACCAATAATCCCAAGAGAATAATCGGCATAGAAGGATTCGGGTTGAATATCACCGAGCGCATTCCCTTGGAGGTTCCAGCCCTCGAAGACCCCTCCATCGAAAGACGCAGTTGCGGCTATCTGCGCCGTCTGGCGGAGCGGGTGGCGTCCCACCAATAGAACGAACGATTGAAGGGAGCGCGGCGGCGACGGTATACGCGCTCCTCGCGCCTTGCGCTCAAACGCTTCTTCCATTACACCCTCTCCCCTTGAAGCAGGAAACCCCGTTTTCTCCAGTTACGCGAGAATGGATCGAACCAGACGGTTTTGACTATTTATTTAGAGAAGTTTCCATTCTATTCCCTGTCATCTCTTAAGTTTAAGCGTTAAAATCCGATACTAAAAGTAAACCCCAAGGCATATTTGCGCTTTCGGCGAATATCCGGCGGGAACACCATTTTGAAACAGGTGAACCGTGTCGACCACACCGCAAGAGGACTTCTCCAGCTCCCAACTCACACAGGACGATTTTGAGTGGGGAGAAGAACTCCAACAGTCCCAACCCGCCAAAGCCGCCACGGCCTCCACTCCCGAGCCGGCTCCACCGCCCCCAACGGCTCCAATGACTCCAACGGCCGCGACTACTGCGCCGCCCGAGACATCCGCGACATCCGCGACTACTCCGACCAAAACAACCGAACTGGATCGGATTGAATTCGAAGAAATCGAAGAGCCCGAGATTAAATCAGCGGCTCCCTCGGATGACGTCGACGAAAAATCACCGGCTGCCGCTTCAAAGCTTTCACGCTATCTTGGTCTTTTCCTGACTTCCAAATTTTTAATGTTGGCCGGAATTATAATAGTTGTTCTCACAGGGGCTATCGGTATGATGGTCTTTCTTTTCTCGGGAGGCGAAGCGGTCCAGCCGGAAACCGCAAGCATCGAATTCACGCAACTCGATATGCCCGCAACCTATGAACATACGCTCGCGGACTTCATCGTGCCGGTTACTCATAACGCGGAGGCCGCGTTCGTTTCCTATAAAGTCCGATTGGTTATTAAAGCTCAGCTTTACGAATATTACCTGGCAAAGGAAGACCGAATCCGGGCGGACATCTTCAGGACGCTCCAGGAGGTACACGACGACGAGAATAACCATGATTTTTCCGAGCTTGTAAAAAACAAGGCGAACGCCCTGTTCGGGAAAAACATCATTGAATCGGCCTCGGTTATTTCGACCGACAAAATGTAAAGTCTTTAGGGCGTAAAGTGAGGAATTTCGCGCGAATTATATCTTCATGTTCTGAAATGGTTGGCCCCTGAGGAATATCCTGATATATAAAAAGCCAGACCAGATGGTGGTGATCAGAATGATGATCATGATGATATTGGAAACAATCGGCATGTGAAGGCTGATCGTTACGCTCCAGTCGCCAAAGGGTGAGATCAAAAGGAGGATGCCTCCACCGATCATCTGGGTGAGCGTCTTGAGCTTGCCCCAGATATTGGCGCTTAAAATGATATCGCTTTTTTGCGCCAGGAACGAACGCAGCGCCGTGACGATCAATTCGCGGGCTATGATAACAACCGCCATCCATGCGGCGATTGTCTGATACTTGACCAGCACCACGAAGGCGGTCATCACCAGGAGCTTATCCGCCAGGGGATCCATAATGGCGCCGAAGTCGGTGATCTCTTTTCTCGATCGGGCAAAGTAGCCGTCAAGAGGATCGGTCGCGCACGCTATGATAAAAATGAAAGCGGCCACAATTTGGGTCCACTTGGTGTCCGGTACGGTAAGCCCGAGGAAAACGGGAATCAGGAATATCCTGGCGAGCGTTATTTTATTTGCGAGGGACAAGAATATATCCTTAATCTTTGTTTAGTCTTTTGTTTGAGGACCATGCCCGCGACGTACGGCCGTAATCGGCGCTCAACGTGGTTCAGGCTACATATGACGGAATTTATATCATTACTCCGCCGAACGAATCAACACTAAGCCGACGGAAGGCCGGTTTTTCATGATAAGCAAACAAAACGGCGTGAAAGAGGTATACGATCGGATTCAAATTGGCGTGGTAATAGTCGCGCGGCGGGCACAAAAACCGCTCCCCGCGAGCTAATCCAGAAAAGGAAAGGTTCCGATATGTCCCAGGGGACTGACTTCTCGGTTGTTAATCTCATTCTCAGAAAGCTGGACGAATCCCGCGCCTGCCTGAACAATCAGGATATCATGCGCTCCCTGGTCTGCCTGACCCACAGCCTCAAACTGCGCGTCAGCCATGAATTCAGGGATGAAAACCAGGAACTAGTTGACGCGAAAATCCACCGAATCGCCTCCGCCATCACCAAATCGCCCGAATTCGAACAACGATTCGGCCCCGTCTCCTTCGCCCAGGGCGATAACAAGACCATGTACGATTTCATGAACTCGCTCATATCGGCGGAAATGGAGATATAACGAATCCGATAGAACAGATCTGCTGGCCAAGGCCACTGAACTCCTGGCCAGCGGTAAATTCGACGACGCGCGGGATGTGATTAATCAATCTCCTCATTTCGCTTCCCGACGATATCGAACTGCGCATGAATGTCGGCGACAAGTATCTGAGCCATGAGTTATACGAAGACGCCGAACTGGTATTTCGCGAAGCGCAGACCTTAAGCCCCGAATCCATCCAGATAATCAATCGTCTGGGAATCGCCGTTCAGGAAAATGGGCAGATATGATGACGCCATCGCCGAATACATACAGAGCAATAAAAATCGCCGCGGACGATCCTCATCTTTACTACAATCTGGCCGTGGCGCTCTATTCCAAGAAAGAACACAACAAGGCGCTCAAAACCATTCTGAACGGGCCCTGGAAATTGAGCCCGGGTTTGGCGAAGGAAAGGAATTGAGGCGGCAAATAGAAATAAGGCTGGAAAATCCCGAAAACTGAGGCCGCCGATCCCAGCGCGTTCCGCTTGAACTTCGTTCCTAGGTACTTTCCATAAGGCTTAGCATGACCACCGAATGTTTCGCCTCCTCGTTTGACCGGTCGAGAATATCCGCAAGCATTTTGTTGTTCAGTCCCAGATGTTTCCAAACACTTCCGCTGAATTCGGGCAAAACCCCGGAACCGCTGTAGCCTATTCTTCCCTTTGAGGCAAATGAAATCGGATATGTTGGTAATGACCACGGCGTCCAGGAATTCGGGGGGAGCGGATCGCGTGTTGTGATGGAATAAAATACCGCTTACATAAAGCGGCGGCAGTTTCCATTTCTTGGCCAGCCATGCGCCGATCTGCGCGTGATTCACGCCAAGAACCGCCTCTTCCGCCTCGACCGAATGGACGTTATTTTCCTTGGCGTATTCGAGTATCGTGGCGTATTCGTCTTTAAAGTAATTTTCCAGTATGATTTTCCCCATATCGTGCAGAAGACCGAGCAGGTGCAACTCGTCCTTGGTGTAGATTTTGGTCAGGTTGCCGCCGCATGTTTCATAAGACGATGTTGTTGATGATTCCCGTCGCTATGCAATGAACCCAGAACTGATTGATGTCGAACGACGTGACTTTCTGGTCCGAGAACGCGGAAAAAACGCTGCTGCTGAGCGCTATGTTCTTGATGGTGGTGAAGCCGAGTCGAGCTATGGCGAGCGGAAGCGAGTTGATCTCATTGCCGTCCGTCGATCCGGTAAAGGACCGAGTTCACAACCTTCAGGATGCGGGTCATGATCGCCGGGTCGTCCTGTATTACGGCGGCCACCTTCTTTGCGCTCGCATCCTCGTCCGTTATGGCTTCCTCGATTTTTTGTATGACCAACGGTATGGTCGGCAGATCGTTGATGCGTTCCAAACGCTCCAAAACAGCTTTATTCATGCCACACTCCCAAAATACGCCGTTATATCCGCGGTTCCAATGAACCGGATTTGCTTGAGTTCGGTTACTGCGTCTTCAACGCGTCCTTCAAAGGAAGTTCCACCTTCTTTTGGATCCAATCGGGGTCCAGCCATTCAATGGGATTGACCGCCATCCCCCACACATACGTGCCGAAGTGCAGATGATCGCCGCCGGCCAGACCGGTATATCCCGTCAGTCCCACATCCTGGCCCTTGTCAACCATATCGCCTTTCTTGACCTTAAAAGAGGACATATGCGCGTAAAGGCTGAAAATGCCCTGTCCATGGTCCACGATAACCGCGTTGCCGTAAATACCCAGATAATCGGCCCAGACCACGATTCCCCTATTGGCGGCGGGAATGGGCGAATTGGCGAGCGAAGCCAAATCCAGACCGAGATGGACCGATCCGTCCACATCTTTACCTTTGTAGGTATAGGTGCGTTCATCGGCGAAGCGGGCTCGAGCCGAGGCGTTGGGCATGGCGATAAACACGCCGCTCCATAAACGCTCGGGGTTGGACTTGGAACAAATCTCTTTTATTTCCTTATTGTTTTTCACTCGGTAATCCTTGTTTACCATGAGAAACGCCGCCAGCGGATCAGTCGGCGCGGATGAATCCCGTTGCTGCGCCCGGCCTGCGATGAGCTGCAGGAAATCATCCGAAAGCCCGATCGTGTCATGCCGAAAGCTCTTGGGCTTTATGGAGTTATAGAATCCGCTCGACGCTTCGTTGCCAGCCAGATCCGCGCATTTCACCTCCAGTTTCGGGTCCGCTTTCTGATACGGCAGCCCGAAGTAGGCGACGTACGTGTTGCTGGAGGGGCTGATCGGAACAGCCGGAAAAAACACGTCATCCACCTGAACTCCGGCTTTGCTCAATTGATCGGTCGTGGTGAAACACACTACCCCCGAACCTCCCTGCCCCAGATACCGAGTGTTGGATATGACGGAAATCACCGGCGGCGTGGTGTCTATGGTGACTTCCCGGGTGAGGGTCGCCTTGTTCCCGTTAAACCAGCCCCGCAGACTGTAATCCCAGACCGTTACGGTCAAGGTCGCCTTGCCGTTCGCGATACCGATGCTCGGAGGTTCGATATCAAAATTGATCGATTCCTTCTTTACCTTGCCGCCGACCAGCCAACTTTCCAGGGGAAAGTCTTTTTCAAGTACATCGGCTGTTTTGGTGTTTTGCTTAAGCGTGACTTTCACCCTTTTGATACCGTTGCCCGCGTCTTCCATGTTGAGCAGGAAGGGTGTTTTTTTGCCGATGTATTCCACCTGAGGCTCCAGATCCAGTCTGGGCGCCGTTCCTTCGAACTTGGTATAGCCCAGCCATGCCAGAGGAACCAGGATGATGATCACGAACAATAAAAATAACGTTGATTTTCTCATAATATTAAGCGGTTGCCTCCCTCGCGCGTTTAAAGGGGCGCAGAATATGGATGTCGATCAATAAACTTGGTTTGCCGTTTGTTCACTGTTTGATTTTACGATAGTCGTTTGGATTTTATAAGCTTCGGGTTTTTAAAAAGGCTGACGAGGTAACATTGACCAGAGCCCAGATCACGTCCAGCGGAAGATGAACCTGAATAGTCTGGTCGAATATGATGACAACGCGAGCCTCGAACTCTTCGTCAGCGGCGTATAAAACATAGGTGAGCGGTATTTTGGGAAAGGGGCGCGTCTTGATCGCCGCGTCGCCCAGGTCCATTCTCACTCCACCGAGGGCCTCGCCCGAACGGACTAATTCTTCCGGCGCCCTGCCGAATTTGTCAACCAGAGGTTCGGTCAGAAGCGCGTGGGGGCCCTGAAAAAAAGTCAGGCCGCCTTTTAATTCCTTTTCGGTCACCAGCACTCCGGCGGGAGGCGTATCGGAGGCGCGAGCAAGATAGGTAAGGATGGCGAGAGCTTCCTGAAAAGTAGCCTCCCGGAATTCTGCTTCCTCCCGGATTCGAATCTTTTCATCTCGCGGATAGACCGAGCATTCCTGATTGAGAAAGGAGAAGGTATACGCGCCGTCGCGCCGAGCTTCCACCCAGCATCTTGAACAAACCGACGGGGGGGACTGTTCGTTGAGCGTCCGCCATAAAAGAGGGTCCAACCTGAAGGGACCGCTATAGGATGTTTCTTTGTCTGCTTTTATACTCGAAGGCATTCCGACCCCATGACTCATACATTGAGATAAACGGGCGAGCTGTTTGTGTCAAGCGATTGTATGCGATTCGACTTTTCTTTCAGGCTTGACAACATCCGGGGAAAAAAGCCCGTGGAACCGTATCATTAAGTTTTGCATTTCCTGTGCCCAAACTGCTATAAAATGCGTACGCGACTTGGGCCCGGTTTGCCGTCCCAAATTTTCATCCACCGAATAAGAGGAGTAATGGTTTCCCCGCGTAACGAAAAGATATGGGAATTCGCCTCCCCCCGCTGGGATCAGGCCCGTCAACTCGCCTCGGCGACGGGGCTTTCGTCTTCTCTCGCGCACGCGCTGATCAACCGGGGAATTGATACCAAACTGACGGCGACCAGCTTCCTTTACCCTACCCTGAACGATCTCACCCCGCCTTTTTCCATGAAAGACATGGACGTGGCGACGGACAGAATTCTGCTCGCCGGCCGCCGGGGAGAGAAAATCATTGTTTACGGCGATTATGACGTTGACGGCGTCACCTCCACGGCCCTGCTTTTCGGCTATCTGCGACGAATGGGCGCGAACGCCGGATGGTACATCCCCAATCGCCTGCGCGAAGGCTATGGGCTGAACGAACAAGCCGTTCGGGCGTTGGCCGAGTCGGGAACGAGCCTGATCATCTGTGTCGATTGCGGCATATCCAACATCCGGGAAGTTCACGTAGCGAAAAGCCTGAGTGTGGATGTCATCGTGGTCGATCATCATCTGCCGCCGACCGTCCTGCCTCCCGCGTTCGCGATCCTCAACCCCCGTCGGCTCGACTGCGAATTTCCGGCCAAGGATCTGTGCGGCGCGGGAATCACCTTTTTGCTGATCGCCGCGCTCCGGGCAAAAATGCGAGAGTCGAATCACTGGGAAAACGGCGAAGAGCCGAATCTGAAGGACGAACTGGATCTGGTCGCCTTGGGCACCATCGCGGATCTGGCGCATCTGAGCGGCCAAAATCGCATCCTGACCAAATTCGGTCTCGAGATATTGAACAGGAGCAGGAAAATCGGCCTGAGCGCCATCAAAAAGGTGAGCGGTCTGGAAGACAAGGACCTGACTTCATGGAACGTGGCCTTCCAGATCGGCCCCCGGCTGAACGCCAGCGGCAGGATGGGCGACAGCGCCCTCGCGCTGAAGCTGTTGCTCAGTGAAAACCCGGATGAAGCGCTCGCCATCGCCCGGAAACTGGACGGCTACAACGAAGAACGACAGCGGGTTGAAAACGCCATCGTGGAGGAAGCGCTTCAAATCATCGAAGCAAGGCAATTGGACGATGATATCAGGGGTATCGTCGTGGCTTCCGAACGGTGGCACCGGGGGGTCGTGGGCATCGTGGCTTCCCGGCTGGTGGAACGATATAACCGCCCCGCCGTGGTTCTCGCCATCGAGGACGCTCTGGCGCAAGGATCGGGAAGAAGCATAAGCGGTTTCGATCTCTACGAGGCGCTCAACGCTTCGTCCGAGCATCTGCTCTCGTTCGGCGGACATCGTTATGCGGCCGGCGTCAAGGTCTCCCTGGAAAATATTGAGGTATTTCGTAAACGATTCGAGCAGCTCGCGCGTCAACAGCTTGTAGAGGATGATCTCAAGCCGCGTCTTAAAATTGACGCGAAAATTGCGCTTGAAGAGGTCACGCTGCAGGATGTGGAGGGGCTTCTGGCGATGGAGCCGTTCGGTATCGGCAATCCCGAACCGGTGTGGGCGTCTCGCGGAGTGACACTGATCGATTCAAAGGTGGTGGGTCAAAAACACCTGCGGCTGACCTTCCGGCTCGGCCCCGAAAAGGTCGTTTCCGCTATCGGTTTCGGCATGGCGGAGATGGAAAGGGACCTGCATTCGCCGCTCGACATCGCGTACACGATGTATCTGGACACCTGGAGAGGAGCGCAAAAGATAGGGATTAAGCTCAAGGACATCCGGTCAGCCCTTTGAGGCTTCGGATCGCCTATCGGCCCATTGAAATAATAAGCCGTTACCGATTCGGGCGAGCTTCAAGCGAGTAGAATAACGCAAAAAAATATTCAATGCATAAAAAAGTGGAAAAATAGGATTTTTTCTATGTTTAAATGCGAGCCATTCGTATAATCGCCGCTTTCCGCTATTGAATCGCCTGCTTTTCCAAGGTTATTATAATAGACTAAATAAATATATGAAGCTTCATCGAATCAGACGTTGCTAACAAATAATCATCGAGGCGCCCTCATGCGAAATGCTCCGGTCCATTTTGAAAAAAGGCGATTTCCGCGCATGGCTCATCACATACCGGTCTTGGTGGGTATAAAACAAACGCCGCGGCCCATGCCGCGAAAAATCGCCGCCGTAACGATTAATGTCAGTAGAAACGGGATCTTGCTGCGAATTGGCGATGATTTTGACTTTACGCTGGGCGACAGCCTGGAGCTGGAACTGCTGGGCGGTGGTATCGACGCTGATTTTCCTTCCTCCTACAATGTCAAACTGGAAGGAAAGGTCATTCGCATAGAAGGGAATGTCGTGGCCGTGGCATTTGAAGACGACGCGTCGTTGCCCGACGATTGATATCAAGACTCGTTTTTTTGTTTATATCCCGATCCTGCCTCTTTATCTTTCTTTTAGCGCAATTGGCATTATTTTTGCTTTCTTTAAAGTAAATATGTCCATCCTTAAAAAGGCGCTTGACGATGCTTGTGCAAGGTGGTTCCTCCGCGTATCCGGTCGATAGGCCCGATACGCCAAACAATTCAAATGATTCTCCCAACCGGCAATTCACGGTCCAGATGGCCGACGAACTGCTGCGAACCACGGGGCAATACGATAAATGGAGCGCGATACGGAAAAATGATCCCGCCAAGGCGGAGCAAATTGCCCAATTGGTCATGGATCGCCACGCCTACCTTTCAGGCGATAAAGCTCCCGGCCAAGCGGACCGCCTCCGGTTCGATCAATTGACCGACGACCTGCGGAAAGAAGGCGTCTTCCTCTATAAAAGCGATCAGTTCAGGGACCCTGTTTTTCCCGACGCGATCGACAACGCGTCCTCAACAGCGTCGGCCGCGAAGACGGCTGAATATGCCAGCCGATCGGACTCTTCCTCCACCCGGACGGCAAAAGGCGAAGAGAGCGCTCAAGACGTCAACGGCGACATCGACCTCGGCAAGCTTCAGGCGCAATTCGCTCGAAAAGACTGCCTGGAATTCGTGGCGGGCATGCTGGAGGAAAACGGCATCAACTATTACGGAAAAGACGGTCTTGCCGGAAAGCTGATCGCCATGGCCCGCAACCAGGGGAAAAACCCCTATTCGCTGCTGACGGGCGAAGGCGTCACCAAACTGCTGTCCGATAATCCGGTTACCATCAACATAACCGACGCGCAGTTAAAAACGGCGGACGAAGTCTATAAGGAACTGGAGCCGCACCTGAAGGAAGGCGCCATTCTCTCCTATTCCTCCAGCAATTTCGGGCATACGGGAATCGTCAATCGGAAGGACGGTCAATGGATGTATCTGAACTCCAGCGGCCGTTTCGGAGCCCCGTCTTCGTACCGCGTGCTGGAAGAGGATCTCAAAAGCGAAATATCCGGCTGGCTGCGCCGCGCCGACCGGAACAATACCTTTATCAACATTACCCTAGGCGTCGTTAATTCGGAAAAAGCGTCCGCCTACGGCTCCCAGCTCATATCCTCCCGATCCAGCGACCGCGAGGCCATCAACCTGCTGGCGTAGGTTGGTCTGCCGCCTCGTTTTCCCTCAGTTTTTTCAACCGCTGCAAACGTTCGGCAGTAAACTCGGACCCGCCGCACGGCGCGATGGTGTTATTGTGAAAGAGCGGTTCATGCGCTATGTCGTAGGGGGTTGAAGCCACTGCCTGTTCCCAGAGCCGGGTGTGCGGGATGGGCGAATATTCGGACAGAAAACAGCGGGCGCCCATGCGGATAACCATTTGTATGGCCGCTTCCGCCTCCTCGTAACGCTGTCCCGGAAGCGCGACCAGAACATAGACTCCGACCTCGCCGCGCGTGAACCCGGCCCTCCACAAGCTCTCGAGCGCCCGCTCCAGGTCGCCCGCCCGCACCTTGCCCCCGGTTTTCTGGTGCCATTCCAGATCCGCGCTTTCAAATCCCAGACGAATGGTTTTGAATCCCGCCCGGCGCATGAGTTTGCACAATTCCGGGGTCAGTTCCCGCAAGTGGAGCCCGTTGGGGGTATGGAAACGAAGCGCTAAATTTCTTTGTATCAGTTCTTCGAGAATGGGCCCCATGTGTCGGTCCGCGTTTACCATAAGCGCGTCATCGTAAAAAGCCACATCCCGAACGCCGTGGCTGGCGCTCGCTTCCACAATTTCTTCCACCACCTCCGCCGGGTCCCGCTGTTCGAAACGGGGGCAAAGCTGCTTTGAAGCGCAATAGTGACAACCGTAGGGACAGCCCCTCGAGGTCATGACGCACAGATAATTGAGTGGGGCCATGACCTCAAAAGCCGGGCGGAGGTTCCGCCAGCTTGTTGGGCCCGACGCGGGAAAATGAACGCCGAGACGCGATTCCAGCCACTCCGACACGCCTGCTTCGCTCACACTGGTCAATACCGCGTCCGCCTTGGAGTTAACCCGCGCATGTTCCTCGCACAGCGTCGCATAAATCCCTCCCAGGATAACCCGAACCGAAGGAAACGTTTCCCTCGCCACCTGGATGGCTTCAAAAACGCCCGGATACCAGTAGGTCATAAGAGAAGTAACCAAAACGGCGTCGGGCGGTTCCATGCCCTTCATGAAATCCCGAAGATCCTCGGGTCCCCTGCCGTAGCGCGCGTAGGTCCGTTCTATATGCCGGAGTTGCGGCGGCTTTGAGACCCTGGTACGTATATATTTGCCCGCGCCGAACTCCCGGCGGACAGGAGCCCGCCCGTCCGTAGCTACCTGGAGGGAAAGCGCATCCCATAATCGGATTTCGGCTCCCCGCGCCCGCAGATGTGACGCGATATAGAGCAGCCCCAACGGCTTGGCCCACATATCGTATGCGGCGAAATCATAGATCCAAGGGTTGATCAGTAAGAAAGAAGGTCGTTTCATGCTTTATTCTCTGCGCTGGTTCGTTCGGTAAGACAAGCCCGCATCTTAGACATTCGATTTTGTCTCTGCAAACAAAAGAGAAATAATTCTTTGGATTGGCGCGCCGCTATGGTATTTTTCCTTACTTCAACCTTGAGGATCGTCCCCATGCGAGCGGTAGCGCAACGAGTGACCAGAGCGGAAGTAACCATCGGCGATGAAGTCGTAGGCGCCATCGGTCCGGGGCTGGTGACGCTGTTGGGCGTCGGGCGGAACGACACCGAAGCCGACGCCGATTATCTGGCCGAAAAGCTCGTCAACCTGCGCATTTTCGAGGACGACTCCCGAAAGCTGAACCGATCGCTGGCCGATTGCGGCTACGGCATGCTGATCGTGAGCCAGTTCACGCTCTGGGCTGATTGCCGAAAAGGCAGACGCCCTTCCTTCAGCAGGGCCGCCGACCCGGAAACGGCCAACCGGCTGTACGAATATTTTGTTCAAAAAGTTACGCGCATGGGCGTGAAGGTGGCCACCGGACGCTTTCAGGCCAGCATGATGGTGAGCCTGGTTAACAACGGCCCCGTGACCATCGCGATCGATAGCGAAAAAACATTCTGACGCGCCATGGCCAAGAGGGATACTACGGAAAAAACTTGTGGAGGAATTTCTTCCCCCACACCCCCTGCAGGTGACTTCTCGCTGCGCTCGAAATGACAAACGACCATGAATGACAAACAGCCCATAGATAAATGCATGATTTCCATCGACAAGGAAGGGGCCTGGTTTCATGAAAACAGACCCATCATCAAGGAAGAAATAATCGCACTCTTTTACCAGCATCTCTACCGGGACGAATGGGGGCGCTATCTGATACGGTGGCGGGGACAGATCTGCGAGGTAGACGTCGAGGATGTTCCCCTGATCGTGCAGCGGGTCGATTCAGGGAATGGTTCCGAAGAAGCGAACAATGGGGTGCGGTTGACCTTGAACGATCACTCCCAGGAAGATCTGGATATCGATTCCCTGCGCATGGGCGAGGACAATGTGCTCTATTGCGCCACGCGAGGCGGAAACCTGGAGGCCCGGTTTTCACGGCCCGCCTATTACCAGTTCGCCGAGCTGTTGGAATACGATGAAGCTTCGGGGAAGTATTCTATCCGGATAGGATCGTCCCAACGGACGCTGGACGCGCTGTCATAGAACGGCTCTTTAATCCCTGTCCATCTCCAGGCCGCTCACCACGCCGTGACATCGGCAGGCGGTGCACACCATGACCGGAGTAGCGGCTTGCCGTACGGCTTCCAGCAGTTCCAGCAGGGCCTGGGGCCGATACCCCCCTACCCCTGGCGCAAGCTGATGGCTGCGTATCACCAGTGGTTGGAAATCCTGAAATCGCGTGTCCCCCAAAAGTTTGAACATATCCACGGGCCGTTTTTCCTTGGTGACCGTGCAGATGTCGCCCGGTTCCGGGCAATCTTCCGGGCATCGCCAGGTGGCGCGCGTCACGTAGATATCGCCTTCTTTTCCTCGCAGCGGGTGAGGCAGCCCCTGATCCAGATCCGAAGGAAGCTCGACCCGCTTTGCGGTATCGCCCAGCTTGGCCAGCAACCAGTTGAACACCAGGTGCAGAGGCAAGGCGGGAACAATCCAGTCCGGATTTTCCCGTTCAAGGCGGTTCACCAGAAAAGACACCCCTTCCTCGCAAATTCCTCGCGCCCCCATGGTTTCCGCCAGCCGCGCCCGTTCGGGGTCAATATCCACGGCCATTAAGACGGTCCCTTTTTGTTCGCGTAAAACTTTCGCGGTCCGCTGGCCGAAATATCCGAAACCGATGATCCATATTGTTTTCATGCGCATCAACCACTGTAAATTGGTGGGTCTCTGTGCTATAAGCTAAAGTTCCAATTCAACTTTTTCAACCCAAAAAAGAAATTATGATACCAGCGAAAAATGCTCTTTCCTTGCGGCGGTATGAATCGTTCGCGCTCGGCGGGATCGACGAAACCAACGATCTATGCCGATTGCGCCGGCGTCCCGGCTGCCCTTCCCTCACCGAGTCCATCAGGCGTTACGGAATTCTGAACCCCTTGCTGATCTATCCCTCGGAAACCGGGGGCCATGAACTGATATGCGGTTTTCGCCGTCTGCGTTCCTGTCGGGACTTGGGGTTGGAATACGCGCCCGCGCAGGTCGTGGAAACCAATCTCGATGAAACCGCGCGTCTCTCCCTGGCTTTATGGGACAATCTGTCCGGGACCGATTTCAGCGCGGTGGAAAAAGCGGAGATCGTGAAAAAGTTTCTGCCCTGCATGGACCGCCGCGAGCTTATCGGCTCCATTCTACCCCTGCTTGCGCTCAACCCCCATGAACGCGATCTGAAACGGTTCCTGGCCATCGCCGATCTACCCGAATCCGTGAAAACCCTTATCGAGCAAGATCAGTTGTCCCTTGACGCGGCGCTCAAATTGTCCGATTTCAATCCCGAAGCGGTGGAAGCCTTGGCCGGTTTTGTGGCGACGCTCAACTTCGGCGTCAATAAACAATGCGAGATCATGGAGTTGATGTTTGAAATCTGCCGCCGCGAAGATACGGACGCCTCTGAACTATTGCGGAGCGGGGACTTGGAGGCCATCGATCTCGACATTGAGCTGAACCGGCCGCAAAAATCGGCTCGCGTGCGTGAACTCCTGAAAAAGCGCCGGTATCCCCGCTTGACCGAAGCCGAGGAACGGTTTGACGAGTGGCTGCGCTCCCTGCGTCTGGCGGGGACCGTTTCCGTAAAGCACCCCCCCTATTTCGAAGGAACCACGCGGCGAGTGGAATTCAGCGCCAGAAGCCACCAGGAGTTGGGAGACACCTTGCGTGTGTTATGGGACCTCTATAACAACGGGAAGCTGGCCCCGCTGTTTGACGACGAATATGGCCTTTAAACCCGATTTCATGATTACGGACCCCGAAGCCGAGGGCTATCCGCTCGCCGGCCGGTTGAAGTCCTTGGCGCCCGAAGGCTCGGGCGATCCCAAGGCCACCATGCGTCTACTCGTCAACAAGGGCGCCGCCATACGCTCCTGCCCAGGCACCAAGGAATACATCTGCTGCGGCTACCAGATCCTGCATGTGGGGACCGGCTGCCCCATGGACTGTTCCTACTGCGTCTTGCAGGCCTATCTCAACGAAAACGAATTGCGCGTGTTTACCAACTGGGACTACCTGATTTCCTCCGTGGAGGAATTATCGCGGACACGCCCCGACCTCCTGTACCGGTTCGGAACCGGTGAATTCACCGACAGCCTGTACGCCGACCACCTCACCGGCTTTTCCCACCATATCGCTCCGATGATCCAAAAAAGTCCCAACATGACCCTGGAGTTCAAAACCAAGACCGTCAACATCGAAAATCTGCTCAAGCTCGATGACGTCGACCGTATCATTGTCTCCTTTTCACTCAACGGCCGCGCGATATCTCAGCGGGAAGAACACCGAGCCACAAGCGTTTCCGCCCGGCTCGAAGCCGCGCGGCGTCTGCAGGACAAAGGCTTTAAGCTGGGGTTTCATTTCGACCCCCTGATCCACTATCCCGGCTGGCGCGAAGGATACGCCGAGATTATCGAGGATCTTTTCAAGGCCATCGACCCGGCGAACGTCATCTGGATCAGTCTGGGTTGTCTGCGGTTCATGCCCCAGCTCAAAGGGGTCGTCAAGGAGCGCTTTCCCCAATCCCCGATCATCTACGATGAGTTCATTGTCGGTATCGATGGTAAAATGCGCTACTTCAACCCCATCCGTCTCGATATGTTCGGTTTCGTCCATCAACGAATCAAGGAACCGGCGCCGGACGTTCTCGTCTATCTATGCATGGAAAGCGACGGAATCTGGAGAAAAGCGATCGGAAACTCCCCGACCGATTCCGAGGGTTTGCGAAAACGGCTGGACCGGCGGGCGCTCGATTTCTTTCCTTCACTGAACCTGTCGCCGTCGAGATTATAAGGGTCCGCGAACAAACAAGGAGAGCTTCCCATGGGTGATGTTTATCAGCGGCTGGCCGGGCATCTGGAACGGTTGATCATGGGCTATCCCTACCATGACGCGCTCATCGACATGCTCAAGGAGATGTTCAACCCGCTCGAAGCCAAGGTCGCGCTTGGTATCCCCAACGATCTTTTGCCCTTGCGCGTGGCTGACTTCGAAACCATCGCCGAGCGGTGTGACGAGCCGGAAAGCGCGGTTCTTGAAGCTCTGGAATCGCTCGCCGATCGCAACCTGATTTACTCGGGTCCCTGCCGGTCGGGCAAGCCGGGGTACGCGCTGCTTCAGGTGGGCTATGGCATGCCGCAAACTTTTTTCTGGAGCGGCCGGAACACGGACTCCGCTCGGCGCATGGCCAAACACGTCATCAAATATTTTTCCATCCCTATCAACAAAACCATTTACGGCGGCGCGCCGACCAAAGCTTTTAAATACATTCCGGCGGACGTGTCGGTTATCGCCCCCCAACAGGGAGTCATGCCGCACGAGCATATGGCGCCTATCATTGATGCGGCCACGGCCATAGCGGTGGCGCATTGCCCCTGCCGCATAACCGCTTCCATTCTGGGGAGGACCGATTGCACGCACAGCCTGGAGGTGTGCCTGAAGTACGATGAACTGGCGGAGTTCACCATTTCCAAAAAGATCGCCCGGCCGCTCTCCAAGGATGAAGCCCTGAGCATTCTGGACAAGTCCGAAAAGGAGGGGCTGGTTCACATGGTGGATAACGCCCAGGGGGATATCAAGCACACCTGCAACTGCTGCGGCCATTACTGCTGGAACGTGGGCGTGATACGACGCCGGAAAATCCCGCGTGATGTATTGATGGCCGTTTATTTCACCAGAGCTACCGACGCCGAGGCGTGCGTGAGTTGCGGCCAGTGCGCGGACATCTGCCCCGTGGACGCCGTCGCCATGACCGAGGAGGGCGCTCGGGTGGACACGGACTGGTGTATCGGTTGCGGGGTATGCGCGGGAGTGTGCCCCACCGGAGCAATTTCCATCAAACGGAGAATTCCCGACCTGGGACCGGAAAACTTTTCCGCCCTGCATAACCAAATTAAAACCGAACGCGGATTATAATAACCCTGTAATCAAAGACGCCCTTGCGGCGTCGTTTCTTGTAAACATATGAGCAACCGGAAACACGGTAGCACAGGAGGTTCGGAATGAAGGTTGTAGCTTTTAACGGTAGCGCGCGGAAGGAAGGCAATACCGCCATTTTGTTGAATGTCGTGCTCGATGAACTGAAAAAAGAAGGAATCGAAACGGAACTGATCAGCCTGGCGGGCTCCTCGTTAAGCGGCTGTATCGCCTGTTACAAATGCTTTGAGAACAAAAACAGCGAGTGCGCGGTCACCAAGGACGCGCTGAACAGCCACCTTGCCAAGATGCTCGACGCGGACGGAATCATTCTTGGATCGCCCGTCTATTTTTCGGATATCACCGCGAACATGAAGGCGCTCATCGAACGAGCCGGAATGGTATCCCGCGCCAATGGCAGTCTTCTGCGCAGAAAAATCGGCGCGGGCGTCGTCGCCGTTCGCCGCACCGGCGCCATCCACGCCTTTAATTCACTCAACTTGTTCTTCCTCATCAGCCAGATGATCATACCCGGATCGAGCTACTGGAACATGGCCATCGGAAGAGACGTCGGAGAGGTGCAATCGGACCAGGAAGGCATGGATACCATGCGGACTCTCGGCCGCAACATGGCCTGGCTGCTGGAAAAAACGAAGTAAACGCCTGACATTGTATCAGGGGGCGGCTAAAGCGTTTTCGCCGGCCGCCCTCATAAACCGTCGTCTGGAGCGGCCTCCTAAAAAAGATCACTCCAGGCGCCGCAAACCCCATTTAATTTATACTAAGATCCGGTAATATATGGTATTTTGCCGCTGAATCGATCCAATCTTCTTTAAAAGCGTAAAACATCACGTATCCAACGCCAACGAAAGTAGAAGGAGAGCGCAGATGGGCGTTAATTTTTTTCGCCGAGATGATCGCGACGCAAAGTTTGTTCTTTTCGAATACCTGAACCTCGATCAGATATTATCGTACGACGCTTTCAAGGACTTTGAGCGTGACGATCTCGCCATGATCATTGACGAATCGCTCCGCGTGTGCCGGGAAGTGCTCGGACCCGCCAACCAGGACGGCGACCGGGAAGGATGTGTCTACGAGGACGGTTCGGTTAAAACGCCGGAGGCTTTCCATGAGTGCTGGAAAGTGATGAGCGAAAACGGCTGGTTGGCGCTCATGAACAGTCCCGAATTCGGCGGTCAGGGGCTCCCCGCTTCGCTGGGCGGACTTGCCCTGGAATTCTTTTTCGGCGCCAACATGTCCTCCATGATCTATGTGGGCCTCACCGTGGGCGCCGGCCGGGTCATCGAAACCTTCGGAACCGAAGAAGACAAAAACCTTTTCTGTCAGAATATGTACACCGGCGTCTGGGCCGGGACCATGTGCCTCACGGAGCCGGACGCCGGTTCCGACGTGGGCTACCTCAGAACCAAGGCGACCCCCGATCCCGACGCGGGCGACCCCCGGGTCTACAAAATCGAAGGCACGAAGCGGTTTATCAGCGCCGGCGATCACAATCTGACCGACAACATAATCCACCTCGTGCTCGCCCGCATCGAAGGCGCGCCGCAGGGCACCAAAGGCATCAGTTTGTTTATCGTCCCCAAATACCGGGTCAACGCCGATGGAGCCGTGGGCGAAAGCAACGATGTGCAGTGCAGCGGCATCGAACACAAGATGGGCGTGAACGGATCGGCCACGGCCTCGTTGAACCTGGGCGAAAACGGCGGGTGCCGGGGTATCCTTTTGGGCGAACCCAACAGCGGCATGGCCAAAATGTTTCAGCTCATGAACGAAGCGCGCATGGGCTGCGGCGTGCAAGCCCTCGGCCTGACCGCCAGCGCCTACGACACGGCCCGTCTTTACGCCAAGGAACGCGTGCAGGGCCCGCCCTTCACCGATCGCAAAGCCGACCGCGTCCCCATTATCCAGCATGAAGATGTGCGTCGCATGCTCATGAATCTCAAATCGGGTGTCGAGGCCATGCGGGCGATGATCGCCAAGGTCTTCTTCCTGATCGACGTGGCCGAACACGATCCCGATGAAAAGGTTCGCGAACATGCTAATTCACGGGTGGAACTGTTCACTCCGTTGGTCAAGGCCTATTGCTCCGATTTCGGATATCTTCTGACCCGGGAAGCGATTCAGATCCTGGGCGGCGTGGGGTACTGCAAGGAATTCCCGGTGGAGCAGTACGCGCGCGATTGCAAGATCGTTTCCATCTGGGAGGGCACGTCCTACATCCAGTCGCTGGATCTCATCGGCCGCAAACTGCCGCTCCAGGGGGGCAAGGTTTTTCAGGGATGGATTCAGGAGGTCATGAAGTACACCGCCGACAATAAGGAAGATCCGGATTTCGCGCCCGATTTCAAGCTGCTTTTCAAGGCCTCTCAGGCCACGGGCGATTACGCCATGCGCTACATGAAATATTTCCAGAGCGGACAGCCGAAACTGATCGCCTTGAGCGCCACCCGGTTCCTGGAATGCTTCGCCGAGACGTACATGGCGCAGTTGATGCTCGAACAGGGCATGGTGGCCCGCGAAAAACTGAAAGGCCTGGACCCTCAATCCGCCGACGGTATTTTCTACCGGGGCAAAATTGAAACGGTCCGTTTTTTCTGCCGGAATACCCTCACCAACGTGTTCGCGCGTCACATGGCGTTGCAGCAGGAAGACACGTCGGCGGTGGACATACCTGAAGAAGCGTTTTAAGGTTTTTGGGAATAAGCCCGTAAAATAAGCTATACTAGAATCAACTACGCCGTGGCGCGAAAAAATCAGGAGGAATCATGAGTAAGTCCGAAAAGAATTTGTGGGACGCCTTTGCCGGGGAATCACAGGCCAATCGGAAATACCTCGCGTACGCCGTTCAGGCGGAGAACGAGAAACTCCCCCAGATCGCCAAGCTCTTTCGCGCCGCGGCTGAAGCCGAAACCGTTCATGCCCTCTCGCATCTGCGGGTGTTGGGCAAGGTTCAGGATACCGCCGCGAATCTGCAAGACGCCATCGCAGGCGAGACGCACGAATCCAAAACCATGTATCCGGGCATGATCCAAGAGGCCAAGGATGAAGGAGTGAAAGCCGCGGAGCTGACCTTCACCTACGCCATCGCGGCCGAAGAAATTCATGCGAATCTCTTCAGCAAGGCGTTGGAGAATATGGCGGGTCAGGAAGAAGTCGACTATCACGTATGTCTGGTGTGCGGTTACACCTGTGAAAAAGAAGCCCCCGAGAAATGCCCCTTTTGCGGGGCCAGTTCCAAGCAGTTTAAACGAATCTCGTAAAAACGCCTTGACGGGCGTTTGTTCATGACAAGCGTGAGTCGATAACCCGACGGAGTGAGTATGTCATCCGAAAATGAAAAGACACTGTCCAGAATCCAATTGGCCGATTTCCTGGATTCGCTATCCCAACAGTTGCGAAGCGGGGCTCTGGATTTTGAAGGCAGAACGTGGTCCATTCCCGACCAGCTCACCACCAAGATCGGTCTCAAGGAGAAAAAGGGACGCCTGGTGGCCAAGCTGAAATGGGAGTGGTCCACGCTCGGCGAATACGAACCCGCTCAAAGACGAGAAGTTGAAACCTGGCAGGAGTCGCTGAAGCAGGTCAAGAAGCGACTGACAACGTCTTTTGGAGAACTCAAACGGGCGGTCGACGCGGGCTCCGCGCCGTCTCAGGACTCCATTGCGACCTTTGAAGAAAGCGCGCGCGCATTCGCGCGTTTTGCCGAACCGGAATGGGATGAGGCCATGCGGGAGTTTGTGGCTCACTTGCAAAATCTCAAGCTGGCGGTCCAGAGCGGGCAAATGGAACTGATAACCCATGAGCTTCAGGATCTGGCAAACCGCATGAAGGAATGCCACCGGTCCTTCAAATAAGGCGAGACGTTTTTCCGAGCGGCCCCTATCACTCCAGGGCAAAGATTTCGACCGGCCCCTGCTTTCCCTTCACCTCGCTCGCAGGCAGGGGTTTGAGCCTGAACGCGCCATCCAGCCGGGAACGGGTGGCGCCGCTCACAATAACATCCACTCCGAAATCCTTGGTCAAACCTTGCAGCCGCGACGCCAGGTTCACGGTGTCCCCCACCATTGAATACGCCAGCCGGTCCGGGCTCCCGATGGTGGCGGCCAAAGCCTCGCCGGTATGAATTCCGACCCCGTGGGCCAGAGGCTGCAAGCCCTGGGCGACGAGCCTTCTGTTTACCTCGATCATTCTAACCCGCATCTCCAAAGCCGCGCGCACGGCCGAGTGGGCATGGTCGGCTCGGTAGATCGGCGCCCCGAAGACCGCTTCGATTTCGTCACCGATGTACTGAAGCACCAATCCATGGTTCTCGTTGATGGCGTCCTCCATCTCCTTGAAATAGCCGTTAATGATCCTGACCACTTCCTTGGGCGGGGTCGACTCCACCATGGAGGTGAAGTTTCGCAGGTCGGCGAACATGATGGTCACTTCCTTGCTCTCGCCGTCCAGGGGAATGGCCCCGGACAGTATCTCATCGCGTATTTCCGCCGAAACATACTTGCCGAACGTTTCCTTGATGAAGTCGCGCTCTTTCAGACCCTCGGTCATTTCATTGATCACGTCGCCCGTATAGCCGATTTCGTCATTGGTGGTTACGCGCACCTTTTGATTGAAGTTGCCGTTTTTCACCTCCCGAAGCGTTTTGCTGATTTCGAGTATGGATCGCGTCAGAAAAGCCGCCACCAGGATGCCCACCCATATTCCTACCGCGATGAATACGAACGAGTTGGTAATAATCGCGCTTTTTAACGCGGAGAGCTTTTCCGCAGCGTCCTGACTCTGTTCTCCGATGGTCCAGACCGACGCCAGCATGGCGCTGAAGGGGATGATGTTGCAGGCGAACACCAGCGCGCCGATTCTCGTACTGATGCGTATGCGGTAGGTTTTTGGCGTCGCGTACAAACCGCCATTGGGAAAAAAATATGGCGCCAGGCGAAGCTGGAGAATGTGCTCCAATACAAAAAAAGCGATTATGGTTGTTATGACGCCGGTTATCAGGTTGATAATGAAAACCCGTTGCAGTGTCGAGGAAGGCGCGTCGACCATGGAAAGAATGGCAGTATAAATGATAGCGGACAAAATCCAGACAATGAAGTCCAGCAGCAACAGATAGTAGGGCTCATTGAGTAACCTTCTGCGCGCCAAAGGCAATAGACGCTCGGCCGCGACGTCATCGCCTGCGCTCTTATAGTTCAGATAGTTCCTTATGGGCTTTTCATACATAATGGTCAGCGCCATCACGATAATAAAGGACAACGGGATGAAAAAAGAGTCCACGATCGTGCCCATGTGGAGAACCTTCGGCGCGACTTCTTCTTCATACATAAAATGGAGCAGGCTTACGACCGATATACCGATGATGTTCGATATGCCGTTACCGATCAGCAGTCCATTTTTGAAACGGATATGGCGCTCTATGCCCATGGAGCGTCGCTCCTTCCCTTAAGACGGTTTCTTGCTTTGCGCTCCGGAAAGCGCTCGTAGGAATTTCATAGCATGGCCGCTGAATTTGGAGAAGCGTAATGTGGAGAGCGGGAGTTTGAGTTGGGCTCAAAAACAGACACCGATACGATGATCGGTTTTTGTGAGCGTTCGTTCTTCGAATGATTGGTTTTCGATTATGGTTTTAGGAGGAGATTTCTTAGGCGCCGACGACGCGGAGAGGGTTCCAGCCGGGTTGAGCGTCTTCCGGCTGGAACCGCCGGTCTCAATCGTTCCAATCGGTGTTGACCACCTTGTCCTTCAGGCGGGTATAGAGCGCCAGGCAGGCCATGGCGCGAGCCGCCCGTTCGGGGCTTGGCAGAACGCACACGCCTCCATCCTGCAAAGTTCGGATTACCTGATCATCGCGGGTACGAAAGGAGTATCCCAGCAGGGGCTTGCCGTTCGCCTCGATAAGGCGTGATATGGACTCAAGTTGCGCCTGAATCAGTTTTCCGGTTTGCTCCTTTAACTGATCGTCCGCCACCCCCATGCTCTTCATCGCTCGTTCAAGAGCCCGTCCCGGGACCAGAAAGTATATGAGCAGTCCGTCGCAGTTGGGTTCCTGCAGCAACGCCTCCGGGATTCTGGCAAAATAGTCGAGCGGATTCTTATTAAACGTAAGGTCAACGGGGTTGTTGACGCTCGCGGTGTGCGGGATGAGCTTTTGCAGCTTTTCCACCGTTTGCGGCGAAAGTTGCGGCAATTCCAGTCCCGCGCGCCCGCACGCGTCGGCGGCCGCCGCGCCCGGCCCCCCCGAATGCGTTTGTATGATGACCCTGTTTCCCTTTATTTGCGGCGTGGACCCCAGCGCCCAGGCGAAATCGAAAAGCTCTTCCACCGAATCCGGCCCGCATGACTCCGCTTTGCCGGAAGATGCCGTCATAGAACCTTATCGGGACCCGCCAAGGCTCCGGTATGGGAAAGCCCGGCCTTGTCTTCCCGCTTCGGATCCTCCCACATAAAAGGCCACGATGGGTTTTCGAGGCGAAATGGCTCGAGCCGCGCGGATAAACTCCCTTCCGCGCCGAATAGCTTCGATATAAAGGGCGATAACCTTGGTGTTGGGGTCTTCGGCCAGATACTCCATGCAGTCCACGATATCGATGTTGGCCTCGTTTCCCACGCTGATCCCGGCGCTGAACCCCAGTCCCATGATTTTTCAAGATAATCGAACATCTGGGTGATAAAACTGCCGCTTTGGCTGGCCATGCCGATAAATCCCGGCGTCGCGAATACTCGAGGAAGGTGGTGTTCAGCTTGTGTGGGGATTGGTCGCGCCGATACAGTTGGGGCCGAGAAAACGGATGCCGTATTTTTTCGCCACGCCGACCAGCCTTGTTCCTGCAGTTCGGTCCCTTCTCCCCCGACTTCGTTGAACCCCCCGGAAACCACGATGGCGTGCTTGACGCCCTTTTTACCGCATTCCTCCAGTACATCGGCCACGATGGCGGTGGGAAGCACCAGGATGGCCAGATCGGGCGTTTCCGGAAGATCCAGGATGGATTGATACGCCTTGAGCCCCTGCACCACCGTTTCCTTGGGATGGATGGGATAGATGGGACCCTCGTAGCCGAGCGATTGCATGACGGCGAGCTGGCGTGGTTCCCATGGAGGAGAAATTGTTCGAAGCCCCGAAAATGGCGACGCTTTTGGGGTTCAGGATTTTATACAGCGGACTCTGTCTGATATTTTCCATAGTTTTAGGCTCTTATCACGATCAGGGCGTCCACCGCCGTCACGCGCCCCTGTTGGTCAACAATAAGCGGATTGACGTCTATCTCGCTGATCTCTTCGTGTTCCAGTCCGATCAGCCCCACTATTTCCACGCAACGGCATATGGCGTCGACATCGGCCTGCCGTTGGCCTCTGAAATTACCCAGGATGGCCTTCGAACGCAACTGGCCGATCATGTCACGCGCTTCCAGCGGATGAACGGGCGCGGCGCGAAACACCGTGTCGTCCAACGCCTCGGCGAAGACCCCGCCCAACCCGAGCATGACCATGACGCCGAACTGCGGATCGCGGCTCATGCCCAGCGCCAGTTCCCGGTTTCCCTTAATCATTTCCTGGATCAGCACGCCGTCCAGGGAACCCGGCCTGGAGGCGACGATCTGTTCGTACGCCTCCAGGACTTCCTGTTTGGACTTCAGGTTCAGTTTCACCGTTCCGGTTTCGCTTTTATGGGTCAACTCGGGCGAACATCCCTTGAGAACCACGGGAAAACCAAGTCCGTCGCGCGAATTCCACCGCTTCTTCCGCCGTGGTCGCGAGCCGCTCGTTGGTTACCGGAAACCCGTACTCCTTGAGAAGTTTTTTCGATTCGTATTCCGACAGCGCGGCCGCGCCGTGGTCTATCGTTCTGTCGAGAGCCTCCATGAATTCACCTCCGTGGTCACGAGTATAAGGAAGATGCAAGGCTACAGTTCCAGATTCTGAATGGCGGTGAGCCCTTTAATCAAAATTTTCAGATGTTCTTTTCCGATGGTCGATTCAATGGCGTCGGCAAGCTTCGCCACTTGCTCGGCCACTTGCGGCGCCAGGGACCGGGCCTTGTCGGTCAGCTTGATCGTGTTCAGGCGGCCGTCCTGGGGATGGGGTTCCCGGACCACCAACCCCATGGTTTCCAACCGGCTTATCATGGTGACGGCCGCGGCCTTGCCGATGCTCGCGCGCTCGGCGAACACCCCCAGGCTGATGTTTTCCTCCCCCCACAAAACGCCCAGCGCCATCATCTGCTGAGCGGTAAGTCCCAGTGGTTCCAGGGACTTATTATAATAGGAGACGATCTTGCGCGCGGCGTGGGTAGTAAGCGAACAAAGGAAATATTTGGGAAGGGGAGAAAATGTTTGCATGCGAACATTTGATAGCAAACAAAATTTATCTTGTAAACAAAAATGAAGGAAGCCTCTTTAAAGCGCCGTGAGGCAAGCATAGCCTATATAATAGGAAATAATGCAAGTGTCTTCCGGCTAAAAGGATCAGCGTCATGTTCGAAGAATTGAGTAGTAATTTAAGCCCGGACCGGGACCCCTACTCCCTGGTCGCTCCGCTGTACGATCTTTTGACCGAGCCTTTTATCCGACATTTCAAGCGCGACGCGCGGAATCTCCTGACAGGAGTCGCTCGAACGACACGCCTGCGGATACTCGAAGTGGCGGCCGGAACCGGAACCCAGGCGCTTATGCTGGCGAAAAGCGGCCACTCCGTGTACGCGCTCGATAAATCCCCCGGCATGCTGGCCAAGGGAAGGGAAAAGGCCGTCCGAAACAGATCTCTGAAACTGACGCCTATTCAGGGCGAGGCCGAACTTCTCCCCTTCCCCGCCGCTTCCTTTGACGCCATCGTCATGCAGCTGACCTTGCACGAAATGGATCCCGGCCACCGCGACCGCGCCATGCGGGAGATGAAGCGGGTAGCGCGGGACAGCGCCTGGTTCCTGTTCGTGGATTTCGCGCCGGCGCCGCGATTTTCGCTTTTCGAACCAGCTCTGGCCTTGGCCGAGCGATCCATGGGCAAACGGCACTATAAAAACAGTCGGGAATTCATCCGGGAAGGCGGATTGGTTTCCTTTCTCGATCGGCACGACGTGAAAATGCTGCGGAGCAGGACCTATTTCGGCGGCCTGATCATGCTGGCGCTGGGTCAAAGAAACGGCGCGAGGTAAATCGCCCCTGTCACGAGGGGGCAACATCCCTCCGGCGGTAAATCATGTAATACGTGGGATCCGCACGACTTTCCCTATCACGGGCGCTTTGGGGGGACTCATGTTTCCTCGCATTGGAACGGCCGCGCCCCGGCGCGGCCGCTTCCGCCTTTATCGGCAGCTTGCTGCTTTTCTCATTGGTTTTAAAGAGATAAGATAGTGATGGATAGATTGGGCGGCTTTTCTTCCGTCACCCATGGCGCTGATCACGTTCGCTCCGAACCCGGCAATGTCGCCGCCTGCGTACACGCCCGGCTTGGATGTTTCCATGGTATCACGATTGACCTGTATATATCCATACTCGTTCAGTCTTAAATCCAACGTGGTCGCGGGAACCAGCGGATTCGGTCTTTGACCGATGGCGATGATCACCGTGTCCACGTCGATCGCGTGTTCGGAGTCCGGGACCGGCCGCGGCCGTCTACGGCCCGTCTTGTCGGCTTCCCCCAGCCGCATGTGACTCAACACGATCGCTTCCACTCGGGATTCTTCATCGCTTAAGATCCTGGTGGGGCTGCGCAACTCCATAAGTTCGACGCCTTCCTCGATCGCGTGCCGGACCTCTTCCGCTCGCGCGGGCATTTCCGCCCTGGTTCGCCGGTAAATCAGATAAACCTTTTCCGCGCCCAGCCGCAAAGCCGTGCGAGTGGAGTCCATGGCCACGTTTCCGCCGCCGATCACGGCCACTTTTTTGCCCGCGTTCAATGGCGTGTCCCACTGGGGAAATTCGTACGCGCGCATGAGGTTGGAACGAGTCAGAAATTCATTGGCCGAATATACCCCGATAAAATTCTCGCCGGGAATGTTCATAAAAACCGGGGACCCGGCGCCCACGCCCAGGTAAACCGCGTCGTGCATTTCCAGCAGGTCGTCCACGGTGAGCGTTTTGCCGATGACGTGGTTGAGCTTTATCCGCACGCCCAGGGTTTTTAGATCTTCGATCTGAGCGGCGACGATCTTCTTGGGCATGCGAAACTCCGGGATTCCATAGATAAGCACCCCGCCCGGTTCATGGAGCGCTTCGTAAATCACCACTTCATGGCCGAGCTGAATCAGATCCGCGGCCACGGTCAACCCGGAGGGCCCCGACCCCACGACCGCCACGCTCAAACCGGTGGCGTCTGCCTTGTCGGGCAGCACCACTCCGTTTTTCATTTCCCAATCGGCGACAAAACGTTCCAGGTTTCCGATCCCCACCGCTTCGCCCTTTTTGCCCAGCAGGCAGGCGCCTTCGCATTGTTCGGTCTGAGGGCATACCCTGCCGGTCACTGCGGGCAGCAGGTTGGTTTGCTTGACCAGCTTTACCGCTCCGTAAAAATCACCCTGGGAGATTTTCTGGACAAAGCTCCCGCAGTCTATCCCCACCGGACAACCGCCCTTGCAGGGCCTGTTTTTACAGCCGAGACAACGGTGGGCTTCCAGAACGGCCTGTTCCGATTTGTAACCGACGGGAACTTCTTGAAAATCGTGCGCCCGTATTTCCGGCGCCCGTTCTTCCATGGTAATCCTGTCGAGCCGTATATTCTTTTTTTCTTTTTTCTCAGACATGCGTCAGCTCCTCCGGCGGATGGGAGACGTTTTCCTGAATCCGCTTGAACGCTTGTAACTCTTGAGCCTTGTACGATCGCAGCCTCATGGTGAGATCGTCGAAATCCACTTCATGGCCGTCAAATTCCGGTCCGTCCACACACGCGAACCGCGTTTGTCCGCCAATGGTTACCCGGCAAGCGCCGCACATTCCCGTGCCGTCCACCATGATGGGATTGAGACTCACCACCGTTTTCACCTGGTAGGGCCGGGTAAGTTCGCTGACGGCCCGCATCATGGGGACCGGCCCGATAGCCACTACGAGATCGACCTTTTCGTTGTCCAGAGTCTCCTTGAGACCCTCGGTGACCAATCCCGGCCTTTGGTACGATCCATCATCGGTCATGACGATTATCTTGTCGGAAATGGCGGTCAGTTCCTTTTCGAGCGTGAGCAGATCCCTGGTGCGGGCGCCAATGACGGAAGTGACGAAATTACCGGCTTCCTTCATGGCCTTGGCGATGGGATAGGCGACGGCGATCCCGATTCCGCCTCCCACGACCGCCACGTGACCGAAACGTTCAATATGGGTCGGCTTTCCTAAAGGTCCCGCGACGTCCAATATGGAATCGCCCTTTTTTAATTGCGACAGCAGGGAAGTGGTCAGTCCGACCACCTGGAAAACTATGGTGACCGACCCTTTCACGGGGTCGGAGTCGACGATGGTCAGGGGTATTCGTTCCCCTTTTTCGGAGGCGCGAAGGATAATGAACTGCCCCGCCTTTCGTTTTTCGGCGATGATGGGCGCGTGTACCTTCATCATATAAATGTCGCCGGACAATTTTTTCTTTTCCATAATTTCAGCCATTCGAAACCCCTTTGCATTTCTTTTGAAACTTCTGGGAGGTTCTCCTTTGGTTTCTAATTTCTAATATAAATCCCCGCGCCCGGGAATCAATTTACTTATTGGTATATAGTAGAGCCCATGGACAACTCATTTCTATGCTATACTGTTAGATACATAGGATATTTTTGAAGAGACGGAAGGGAAGACTTCGTTACACGAAATAACCAGCGTCTTTCATTATGACCTGAGAAGGAGGAAGAGACATGGCTAAAGAGAAATTTGCGTGTGTGGCGTGCGGCGCTGAATCCGAAGGCGATGTGAGAGTAGCCATTCAGGAGTGCGTGGTATGCCGTCGTATGCACTGCGACGGCTGTCTGGATGAAAACGGCCTGTGCAAGGAATGCGCCAAGGAAGAGCCCAAGAAGTAAGATGGCGTCCCGCTCCGCCTTCCGGGAGCTCTTCCCGGAAGGTGGAGCTTTTTCGGTTTCCCGAAACGACGATTCCGTCTTAACCCGTCGCGGCGGCCTTTTCCTCCGCTTTCATACCGGAATTCCCGATAAGATCGATCCTGGCCGAACAGACCTTATATTCGGGCGTTTTGCTAATGGGGTCCAAGGCCGCGTTGGTCAGCTTGTTGACCGGATTCTTCAAAAAGTGAAGCGGAATAAAAAGCGTCCCCGGTCTGACCCGCCCGGTAATCCTCACCACGGGCTCGATGGTTCCCCGTCTGCTTGAAACCTCCACCGGATCCCCGTTTCCTACCTTCAGGTCAGCCGCGTCTTGCGGATGGATCTCCACATAGGCTTCATCGCATTCCAGGTTGAGCGATTCGCAGCGGCTCGTCATGGAGGCGGTGAGGTAATGGGAATACATTGTGCCGGTGGTCAGCCAGAAGGGATACTGCTCGTCCGGCGCCTCGGCCGGAGGACGATATTCGATGACGTGGAAAAGTCCTTTCCCGCGCACGAACCGGTCTTTGTGCAGGAACATGGTGCCCGGGTGATCGGCGGTGGGACAGGGCCAACAAAGGCCGCGACTTCCGAGCCGTTGGTAACTCATGCCGCCGTAATAGGGGGTGAGTCCGGCCATTTCGTTG
Source organism: uncultured delta proteobacterium (assembly GCA_963821845.1). Taxonomy (GTDB): domain Bacteria; phylum Desulfobacterota; class Desulfarculia; order JACQYL01; family CAWGVV01; genus CAWGFI01. Next base: position 101,710 of record CAWGFI010000014.1, on the reverse strand, counting down.
AAAATATCCTCGGCCGAATCGTAACTCCAATCGGCGCCCAGCCGCTGGGCCAGTTCCTGGATGATCGCCCAGTTGGTTTTTCCCGCCAGGGGAGCGATGGCCGGACGCACCCGCTGAACGCGCCGTTCCGAATTGGTGAACGTTCCGTCCGATTCGGCGAAGGAGGTCCCGGGAAGAACCACGTGGGCAAGCTCCGTGGAAGGCGTGGGAAAAATATCGATGGCCAGCGTGAATTCGGCTTTCCGCATGGCTCGCCGGACCATGTTCACATCCGGGTAACTCATCATGGGGTTGGCGCCGAAAATGACCATGCCCTTGATTTTGCCCGACAGCAGCCCTTCCATCTGCTCCACCAGGGTCAGGCCGGGTGTGGAGGACAGTTTGGCTCCCCAGGCTTTTTCGAATTTTTCCTTGACGTCCGGGGAAGTCACCACCTGATACCCGGTATAGACATTGGGCAGCACGCCCATGTCGCAGGCGCCCTGAACGTTGTTTTGGCCGCGCAGGGGATTCACGCCCGTGGAGGGTCTGCCGATGTGCCCGCAGAGCATGGCCAGGTTGGCGAGACTCTTGACGTTGTCCACGCCGGTGGAGTGCTGCGTTATCCCCAGGACATAGACGATCGCGCTATTTTTGGACGTGGCGTACCATTCGGCCGCCTTGATTAAATCGGCCGGCTCGACCCCCGCGATTTTCGCCACCCGTTCAGGCGGGTACGCTTCAATGGTTTTGACCAGTTCCGCGAAGTTTTCCGTGCGCTCCTCGATGAAACTTTCATTATGCCAGCCGTTTTTATAAATCACATGCATGAGCCCGTTGATCAGGGCCACATCGGAGCCCAGATTCAGGGGGATGTGCAAATGCGCGTGATCGGCAATCTGCGTTTTCCGGGGGTCTATCACGATAAGCCGGGCGCCGTTTTCCAACGCCTTGAACAAGCGCATGGAAGCTATCGGATGGGCGACGGTCGTATTGGACCCGATCACCAACAGGCATTCCACCTGCTCCAGCTCCGCAAAAGAATTGGTCATCGACCCGCTGCCAAAGGCGGCGGCCAGCCCGGCCACCGTGGGAGCGTGTCAGAGACGGGCGCAATGGTCCACATGATTGTGTCCGAAGAGCGCGCGGGCGAATTTCTGAAAAATAAAACATTCTTCGTTGGTGCATCGCGCCGAACCCACGAATACGACACTTTCGGGGCCGTGGGTGTCTCTCAGCGATTTGATCCTGGCCGCGCCGTAATTCAGCGCTTCGGACCAACCGACCTCCTTGGACGAACCGTTCTCTTGGATCAGCGGTTTGGTCAGTCTGTCCGGATGCTGGACAAACTCATGGACCGACCATCCCTTGACACAAAGCCGTCCATTATTGGAAGGGCCATCCTTGGCTGGAAACGTACCGACAACCTGGCCATCCTGAACCTGCAAAATAAGTTTGCAGCCCACTCCACAGTACGGACAAACCGTGGGAACGAATTGGCAGTCCATTTTTTCACTCCTTGCGCGCGTCCCTGAGCGCCGACCGATAATTTCTCGGCGAGTCCATGGCGTTTAACGAGTCTATATGGAATATTTATTATGTCAAAATTGACATAATTTATCTAGCGGTAATGAGATCGCCTGTCAAGGCGCTCCGGAAGCCTGTGCGGGGGGAATTCAGGTTTGAATGCGACGAGTGGGGAAAATGGTGAGGGGGCCGACTAGCGTTCCAGCGCTTTTCGCGCCGCTTCCTTGATACTCACGGCTCCGAGCGCGCCATCCTGGAAGACGGTAAATACGCCCTCGTCGTCCACCAGGGTTTGGATTTCTTTCAAGGCCTGTTGGTCCCGCGTCAGAGAAAGCGCCAGGACGGCGTGTCCGCGTAATTCGGGGTTGGAAGCGCGCAGAAAAGGGATCATGTAGGGCACGCCCGGAAGCGCGAGATCCGGCCGGATCTGGGCGACACGGCCGATGGCCCACAGAGTCCCGCGTTGCAGGATTTCCAATTCCAGGAAATTACCGTCTTCTCGAAGGTATGATATCAGCATGGGAGTGTATTCCTCGGCCAGGACAAAGTGCCGGGAAAGCGACTCGCCCATGGCTTCGGGCGCTCCCCATCCGATTCCGCCGGATTCGTCGTTGAGATTCCACATGAGACGCCTGATGATGACACGCGCGGCTTCGATATCCTCACCCGCCAGTCTGGCCGCCAACGCGCCAAAAACCGTGACCGCTTTCCACTTCAACGTCTCGTCTGGACTTAGCAGCAAACCGAACAGCGCGTTCAGGGTTTTGCGGAGCGGGAAACCGGCGAGCGCCGGCAACGCCTCTTCAAGGCTTTTCTCCGATAGAATCCCGAGAACCGTGTTCTTTAATTTCCTGACCGTGATAGTTTCCATGATCTCTTAAGCGAAAGGAACGCTCGGCCCGGCGAAGCCGGGCGCTCGCCTTTCGCCAATAAAAAAGGGACCATCGACGGTCCCCTTTTAGTATGAAATATTCATCCGGCGCTATTCATCGACTTCCGCCCACGCGATACAATCGGCCGGACAATCGGCGATCGCTTCCTGAACGCGGTCTTCCGGGTACTCTTTCAGGTCAACGACTTCGATATACCCGGCGTCGTTGCGTCGGAACACTTCGGGACAGAGTGTGATGCACGCCTCGCAATCGACGCATTCGCTCATGTCCAGCGTGGGAATCTTCTTTTTCATGTTCAATCGGTGACTTCCTTGAGTCTGTCGGCCACTTTCTTTCCCAGGTCGTAACAGGACTGAATGCCCTCCTTGGTGGGCACATACTGTATTTTGAGACCCGGATCGATGACTTCGAAATGCATGGATTCCAGCTCGTCGTTGATGATCTTCACGGCCTCGCCGCTCCAACCGTATGACCCGAACGCCGCCGCGATCTTGTTTTTCGGCTTGAGCCCCTTCATATAAGTCATGAAGTCGGCGACGGTGGGGAATATCCCGTTGTTGAGCGTGCAAGAACCGACCAGGACCGCTCCGGCGTCGAGAATTTCCGTCATGAGGTCGCTGCGATGCCAGGAACGTAGGTACCGCGCGTACGCTTCGATACCCTCGCGCGTCAGGCTGTCCACGATGGCTTCGGCCATGGCTTGCGTGCTGTGCCACATGGAATCGTAGACCACCAGAGCCTTTCTTTTAGGCTTCTGCTGGGACCATTGGGCGTAGGCGTTTACGATCTTGAGCGGGTCCTTGCGCCACATAATGCCGTGGTCGGGAAGAATCATGTTCAGTTCCAGACCCATCTCCTGAACTTTTTCCAATAATTTGAGGATAAGCGGCGAATAGAGCAGCAGGATGTTGGCGAAATATTTCGCCGCGTGCGGCATGATCGCGTCGCCTATTTCATCGTCGAACCTTTCCGGGCCCGCATAGTGCTGTCCGAAAGCGTCGCTGGAAAAAAGGATTTTGTCTTCCTTGCAGTAGGTGAACATGCTGTCCGGCCAGTGGAGCATGCGTGTTTCCAGAAAGGAAAGCGTGCGTTTTCCGATGTTGAGTTCCTGACCGTTCTCCACCGCCTGATAGTTGAGTTGGGGAGTGAAGTGCATCTTGAGGTTTTTTAACCCCATGGGGGAGCAATAGACCGGTTTGTCCTCCCCTATTTTATGCATAATCCGGGGGAGCCCGCCCGAATGATCCATTTCGGTGTGATTGGAAATCACGTAATCAATCTTTTTGGGATCGATGATCTGGCTTATGGTTTCGAGCGTCTCATCGGCGAATTCTTTTTTAACCGTGTCAATTAAGGTGACTTTTTCATCGAGAATGAGAAACGCGTTGTACGTGGTTCCCTCGAATGTCGAGTAACCGTGAAAGTCCCGTATATTCCAATCAATCGTTCCGACCCAAAATATGTCATCAGTTACTTTAATCGGCTTCATATAACCCCTCCCACTCGCTTGTCAAAGCTGCGCCTGACCTGTTGTCTATGCATTCAAGCGCGGTCCTCGGAAGAGCCAACGTTATGGCGACCGTCGTGCCCTTTCCCACTTCGCTGTTTACCTTAAATGTTCCGCAGGGATGTTCTTCGATGATCCGCTTGGAAAGCGGCAACCCCAGCCCGCTCCCTTTTGGTTTGGTGGTGAAAAAAGGATTGAAGGCCTTTTCCAACACTTCCGGTTTCATGCCGGGACCATTATCCGAAACACGATTCGGCTAAATCATGACTTTCATTGATTCGACGACTATTCTGCCATCTTTTTCCGAAGCTTCAAGGCTGTTTTTCACTATATTCAGGAAAACCTGTTTTAATTTGTGTCCGTTGCCCAAGGCGATCACGGGCCCCGTCATGAATCAGTTTAGGGCTATATTCCTCTCGGCCGCGTCGTGCCGCATCATGTCCAGCACTTCCTCCAGATGATTCGTCCAGATTTACCTGTTCGATTGAGATGCCTCGCGGCCGATAATATTCACGCATTTCAAAAAGCAGCTTTTCGAGTCGCGCGACCTCTTCAACGATGATTTCCAGTTTGCGCAGATTCTTCGGATCGTCATTCGTGTTTATCAACTGTCGGGAAAACCCCCCGATGGTCATCAGGGGATTTTTGATTTCATGGGAAATCTCCGCCACAAACTGACCCAGAACCGCCAGTCGCTCAGCGCGCGAAACTTTATTTTCAAGTTCCTTGGTTTCGCTCAGGTCACGAATTATCGCCGTGAAATATATCTCTCCTTCCAGTTGGGTTACGGAAAAGGATATATTGGCCGGGAACTTTTCCCCGTTTTTCCTTCTGGCGATAAATTCCGTTTCATGGCCGATCAGTCGCGGCTGTTTTGTCAGGAGATAACGTTGCACAGCCGTTTATGTCCGTCCCTGCATTCCGGGGACATGATTGCACGCTATATCCTTGCCGACAATCTCATCCCGGCTATAGCCAAACATTCTTTCGGCGGCTTTATTGAAAAATATCACCCGGTGTCTCTGGTCTATGGTAACAAAGGCCTCATTGGTATTTTCAATCGCGCCGCTGAGAATTTTCAGATCTCTATCATCCCGCATGTTTATCATGTACAAGCGCCATGTGAGGAACTTTCCTTGTCTCGTTCGAACAGATAAATAACCATCGATTACAACTTACGCCAGAGGTATATGGATTCCTCGTCCTATTCTTTGGCTCGTACGATTACAATGAAAATTGACATTTAAGGGACAGCCGGAGCGATTGAACCCGCGCGCGACAACCTGTAAAATAACGATAAAACCCCCAGGCAAGCTCGCTCCCTGAGGGTTCTATCGTCTCATCGCTTTTTCGGCGATGAAGCTTTTCCAACTCATCTTTTTTGAAACCTACCACCGGATCGCTGCCGTCCACTACGATGACCGGCACGCTCAACCCTCCGGAGATCTTTTTCATCTCATCGAGCGCTTCCTTATCCTGGGACACATCAAAATTTTGGAATTCGAGCCTTTTTGCGTCAGATATTCCTTGGTCATTTTGCAATAAGGGCATGTGGGCGTTGTCCAGACTTTTATCGATTGCGCCATTATTTCCTCCTTGCATCGCCGCGCCTCGCCGGCCACGCTTCCAGAGGAACGCGACTCGGTTATTGTTTGTATCGGGACTTTTACGCATACAGCCGAAACGCGCATGAGCTATTCAAGCTGGGATTATTCCTTTTCAAACTGGTCTTTGCTCGCGCCACAAACCGGGCATACCCAGTCCGAAGGAACGTCTTCAAAAGCGGTGCCGGGCGCTACTCCGTTGTCAGGGTCTCCAGCCGCCGGATCATACACATAACCACAAATCTGACATACATACTTATCCATCCTTGTGTCTCCTTTTTCAAATGAATTTCGGTTTGATATGTTACTACATCTTCCGCGTTATTTTACCGCAAAGATATTTGTGGCTGAATCATGATCGAATCATCCACCCCAGGCCATGTGAGCATAGACGTCGGACAATTTGTCCCGATAGCGCTTGAAGAACTCCTCATGCCCCTGTTCCCAGGAGGCCAGCATCCGGAGCGCCTCATTTGCCTTGCCCGAGGTTTTTTCCGCCATGGCCTGGTAGAATTCGGATAGATCCTTTTCGATAAGATAGGCCGTGTTGAATACGGTGACGTCGGGAATCATCGAGCCTTCGACACATTGCTGGAGAAACTCGGAATCCGCCCGTTCGTCAAAATAATTGGTTGGTTTCAGGGCCACTTCAAGATCGGCGTCCAACCGGACGTCGCCGCCCTTACGGATATCGTCAAGCATACGATTGATAAATACGATATGCTTTTCTTCTTCCTGCACCAGTCGCTTGAATGCGCTGACCGCCGCCCCCATGCCCATGCGTTGGATGGACGTTTGGAAAAAACTCATGCCCGTCTGTTCCTGATTCAGGGCATATTCGAATATTTTTATCAGATTTTCCTGTTCCTTCATACGGAAATCTCCTTCAAACCTTGATGGGCGCTACCCGGCCACAATGAGCCGGGACGGGTGCGAACAGGAGCGATTTCATTCCATCCAGAACTGGGACTCGTCAAGCTCTTTACCACAATATTGGCAGCTTACGATTTTCTCTTCAAGTGTAACTTCATTTTTACAGTGAGGGCACTGGACTTTTTTTCCTTTTTTGGTTGTTTTTCTTTTTTATTTTCCGCCATGGTTCCTAATCCTTTCTTGTTTAGAAAGCACCCATACCCGAACCCGCTAACTCAGGGCCTTTTCCAATCTTCGGGATTGGTCAGCGGTCGTGAGCACGTGTACCGCTCACAAATATAGGCCGACGCCCCCTCGTCCGGATGCTTCATATCCTTTATAAAAGGCGCCAGATTCGAAGCTTTCCACTTCCCCGGAAATCGGCCAGAAGCGACCACCGTTCGAGGCATGAAACGCCGCTGTATCAGTTCGACCATGGATCTTGTCATTTCAGCTTCCGGGTTGCCCGCGATGACAATTTCCCTGTTCGGCCCTAAGAGAAAATCGACGGCGTTGAGGAATTGAGTGTAGACTTTAGGCATCGGCGCGATTGAGGAACCGAAAGCCTGAAACATGCGCTCGGCTTTTTCCTCGAACTCCGTTTTTCCCGTCATTCTGCCCAGTCGAAGCAAATTCAAAGCGGCCACTGAATTTCCGGACGGAATGGCCCCATCATAAATTTCCTTGTTTCTGGCTATGAGTTGTTCGTTCTCCTTGCCGGTGAAAAAGAAACCACCATCCACGTCTCCCAGAAAAGATCGATCATGGTCTCCGTGGCGGAGATGGCCTGTTCCAGGAACCGGACCTCAAAGTTGTTTCATAGAGCTCTATGAGCCCCCAGGTGAAAAAGGCGTAATCGTCAAGGTACGCCGGATACGCCGTATGTCCGTTGCGGTATCTGCGCAGGAACGTTCCCGATTCGGTTCGCAAAGCGCCGAATATGAATTCTGCCGCTTTTTCCGCCGCTTCGGCGTATTCCGGAACGCCAATCGCTCTCGAAGCCTTGACAGGGCCGCAATCATCAGCCCGTTCCAGGAAGTGAGGATCTTATCGTCTTTCAGGGGATGGACGCGCTTTTCACGCGCCAGGAATAGCCTTTCGCGCGCCTCTTCCAGCCTGGAATCCAGCTCCGCCGGATCGACGCCTTGCCAGGACGCGAACGCTGCACGATCCGTGTGGACATGCGGAATGCTGTACCCGTCCTCGAAATTCCCGCCCGGACGGATGTCGTAAAATTTGCAAAAGAGATCGCCCAACTCCTCGCCCAGGACAGCCTTCACCTGTTCCGGCTTCCAGATGTAGAAAAGCCCTTCCTTTCCTTCGCTGTCGGCGTCCTCGGCGGAGTAAAAACCGCCCTCCGGCGACGTCATGTCGCGAAGAACATAGGTCGCTATTTCCCGCGCGGTCCGGGCGAAGCGCTCGTACCCCGTGACCTGATAGGCCTCGGTGTACGCCATGAGCAAGGTGGCCTGGTCGTAGAGCATTTTCTCAAAGTGGGGCGCGAGCCACTGATTATCCACGGAATACCGCGCGAACCCGAATCCGACCTGGTCGAAAATTCCGCCGTCGCGCATGCTGTCCAACGTTTTTTCCACCATTTGCCGGGCAAAGGCCTCACCGGAACGCTGGCCCCAACGCAAGAGAAAGGTAAGCTGGTGCGGCGAAGGAAACTTGGGCGCTTCCCCGAACCCGCCCCACTTGGGATCGAAACTCCGACCCAGATGCTGGGCGCCTTTGCGCAAGACCTCTTCGTTCAATGACGAAGTCGCGTCGGCGTAGCCGGTGCGAGGCTGCAAGGCCTTGGTGACTTCCTGCGCCGCGTTGAGAATACGGTCGCGGTCGTTTCGCCAGAGATTCGCCAACTGGGAGAGAAGATCCATGAACCCCGGCATGCCCATCCGGTTTGTCTTGGGAAAATAACTGCCGGCGTAAAAAGGCCTGCGGTCAGGGGTCATGAATATGGACAAAGGCCAACCGCCGCCCCCGGTGAGCGCCTGGCAGGCGGTCATATACACGTTGTCGATATCGGGGCGTTCCTCGCGGTCGACCTTGATGGCCACAAACTCCCGCTTCAGCAGTCGGGCCACTTCCTCGTCTTCGAAAGACTCCCGTTCCATGACATGACACCAATGGCAGGTAGCGTACCCGATGGAGAGAAAAATGGGCTTGTCCTCGGCCGAGGCCTTTGCAAAAGCCTCTTCGCCCCAGGGGAACCAATCAACCGGATTATGAGCGTGCTGGAGAAGATAGGGACTCTTTTCCCCGGCAAGACGATTGGTATATTTTGGATTTTCGCTCGATTCTTTTTCCATTGCGCATCCTCCATTCTCCCGGACCGTTTTTATCCGATGACCATGGGAGGAACGGAAAGTCACGGCTCTTTTTGCCCTTACGAAAAAAACGGCTTCGAATCCGCTTGTCTCGGGGCGCAATCGCTTTTCAGCCGACCCCTAATTTCTTGCAGATCTGTTTCCCATAGTCATGGGCCATTTGCAGTCCACCTCCCAGAGAGGCCGATTTCAGCATGAGCGGCCCGGGAACCATATTCATGTGGAAAATATTCCTCATGGTCTCGAAGATCCGTTCCGGCGCTTCACCACTCCATCCGAACGCTCCAAAGGCGCCGCCGACCTTCCCGTTCAAATCGGCTTTTTCAGCCAGGAACAGGAACGTTTTCATGGGCTGCAACATTTCGCCGTGATAGGTGGGGGCGCCAAGAATCACCGCGTCGAAACCTTCCAGATCGGCTTCGCTCTTGATCTCCGCCACATCGGCAAGTTTTACTTCGGCGCCGGAAATTCGCATTCCCTCGGCGATCAGTTCAGCTATCTTCTTCGTTTCGCCTGTTCGGCTCGTGTAGACAACAAGCGCTATGGCCATATACCGTTACTCCTTATGCGATCTCTTTTTTACGTGTAGACCTGTTATCCGCAACGGCTTTTTGACCGAAACCAAAAGCCTTATCCATCAACCCCGGTTGTTCCGTCACCGCGCCCTTGTACTCGCCCGCCCGCACCAGCAGACTACCCTTGTATTCCATATCCAGGGCGTCGAAAAAATACTTGGCCACGAGTTCCGGGGCTTCGAACAGTTTTTGTCCTTTGGTGGCGCCAATGGCGATGAGATAACCCGAGCCGCTGTCGTGCGTTTTACGCTGTTCGACCGTTTTGTTGAGCATGCGCCAATTCCACATGGCCTGGCTGCGATCGATGACCGCCTTGGCCTGCGCGGTTACATCGTAAAAGAATATGGGTGAAGCGATAAAAATGATATCCGCATCCCGAAGAAGCGGATAGACCGTCTGCATGTCATCCTTGACCACGCATTCACCGGTCTCGTCGCAACCTCCGCATTCCAGGCACCCGCGCATTTTCAATTTACGACAGTAGACCCTTTCTATCTCCGCCCCTTCGGACTCCGCTCCTTCCAGAACCTTGTCCAGGATCAGGTCGGTATTGCCGTTTTTCCGAGGACTCCCGTATATTCCGAGGACTTTCATACGTGAACGCGCTGGCTATTCTTTTTCTTCAATGGACCCTTTGTGCTTGGTGCCACACATCGGGCAAGTGATTTCGATTTCCTTTTCGTCGCCAATAAACTTTTCCCGCAACTTTTCAGGCCCCAGAAAAGAAACATCCCCACAACTGCACGCAGGACATTCCGCGTGTACCGTATATTTCCGTTTTGACATCGCGATCTCCTTCAACAGCCTATTCGACACTCGTCCCGCCCGGATTCACAGGCAGGAAAGTCCAACACTCAAACTATTTGTTGCCAAGCCGCGGGTCCGATCCCGTCTGTCCGCAATCGGGCACATAACAGGTGACGTCCACGAAGTCACACGCTTCCTTGCATGACGGACAATCCTTCGGAGGCGGGCCTTCCTTGGATACGGTATAGCCACATTTGGTGCATTTCCATTCCGACATAACGGTTCTCCTTTCTTGATACTATATATCCCCTGGATTAAAATAAAAGCGTTATTTTAAAGAAAATTTTCAATGCGCATTCTTTTTGGGTTCGGTTTCTTTGTTTATCAACCCTTTTTTAGTCGCAAGTTTTAATTCGAGATAATCCTTGAGCGCTTGTACGTTGAACGCCATTTTCCACCGCCCATCGGCGAAAGCCCCATAATCGGCGCCCATCATGGCCGCGGCGAACCGGGTGGAGTTGCCGTAGAAAAGCCACTGGTTCATCCATTTCTTTTCAATGGCCTCGTCAAAGATACTCTGATTATCGGCCAACCCTTTCGCCACTCCCTCTTTCCACGCCTCCTGTATCAGTTTGGTGGAAGCCAGCGTCATGGCGTTGGAGTAGGCAATAGCGCCTTCAAAATGGTCCCAGTGCCCTTTGATCCAGCTCGAATCATGGCAACGGTGACAATTTTGCTGCATGACGATTCTTCGCTTATCCCGTTCTTCCGGGGTAATGAGAAACGGCAAGGATTCCGCGCCGTCCAGGGAAGTGGGGAGCGGCAAGCCGCCAGCGGTTCGGATGATGGTGGTGTCCGGCGATTGAGGGTGGGAACTCGCGTAAAAGAGCCCGAAGATTCTCCACGACAGCCGGTCGTTCATCTGGTGCGTGCGTTCGGCGACTACGTCGCCCTCTCCGTCGACCGTCAGACTGATGTGGCAGGCCGCGCAGGTGGGCGCGGTGAAGTCCTTTCCTATTTTCCAGGGCACTGCGCTGAAATCCCACTCATGGCCCACGGAGTGATAGATGTTCCCGTGTTTGCTGACGCCGTACACCGGGTAAGCGGGCACATCCGGCCCTTTATGGCATTGCGAACAGGTTTCCGGTTTGCGGGCCATCTCGATGGAGAATTGATGCCTGGTATGGCAGGCCGTGCAGGCTCCGCTGCTGCCGTCGGGATTGATTCTTCCCACGCCCTGATTGGGCCAGGCTTCCAGCGCCGGGAATTCCATATCTCCCATTGATGTTTCGCGGGATTCGATCTTGAGGACTTTTATAGCCGTCCCATGGCATGAGAGGCAGGAATCCTGTTCATTTTCCGGCTTCGGTGGCTGCAGGGTTACCGAGGAATCGGAAACCTCCTGCACGCCGTTGATAGTATCCGCCATGCCGTGGAAAAGAGGATTGTCGTATAGATTGGCGTGAGCGTGCGACATGATATTCTTGGAGAATTGCGTCCGCTCAGTGGGGTGACACGCGGCGCAGTCCTCCGGACTCACGACAATTTGAATGGTGTAGCCGTTGTGGTCGAACCGGTCGGCGTGCCGATCCACGTTCAGCGTGTGGCATTCGGCGCAACCGACCGCGACGTCGGCCAGTTGGTCAGGCGCTGATTTCGCGGTGAATCTTCGTTCCAGGGGGTCCTTTTTCAGGGCCTCGGACGGAGACGTCCGCGAATGTCTGCTTTTTTCCCAATCGGCAACGATTCCCGGAGTCACCGTTCTGTGGCAATCCAGGCATTCCTGTGTGGTGGCGCTCACTTCAGCGCCATAACCAGGAAACGGTATCGCCGACGTGGCGAGGAAAAGCGCCAGCGCCGCGAGTAGTGCCATGTGGATAGGGGTTTTATCGCCCAGCATTCGTATCAGGTTTTCTCTTCAGCCGCTGAACCAGGCCCCGCCAAGGGTCGAAAGTTCTTTTTGCTTGCTCCGCAAATAGGGCATTTCCAGTCCGGATCGAGACTTTCAAACGGCGTTTCTTTGGGAACCTTTGTTTTTCGATCACCCTTATCCGGATTGTAGAGGTAACCGCAATTCACGGTCTGACATTGACGCATTTCTTCTGGTTTCGCCATGACATGACTCACTTTCTTTTACCTCGGGCGCCTTCCGGCGCGCCGCCCTGCCCGGCCTAGCGCCATGAATTAACGAGTTACCCCCCAGCCGGGAAATTTTCCCAGTTGTTACCGTTACGCGCCGTCGATGTGCGGATGTTCCTTTTCCATGAACCAGGACTCCGGGTCGTTGAAGAAGAACTTCATGTCGGTAAGCATTCTACGGTGCTCTCGCTCTTCATTGCGCATCAGTTCGCAAAACTTTTTTTCCTGCGGGGTAGCCGCCTGGGACAGTTCCTTTTCGTAAAACTTCACGCAGCTGTCTTCCAGATCGACGGCCATATCGAGCGCCTGGATTTCATTCAGGCAGGCCCGGGTGACGCCATATTTTTCAGCCACTTTGTCGAAGATAGGACGGATCCCACGTTCGTCCAACTGGCAGTATGACCACGATTCGTCAGCCGGTTTTCCGGCTTTGAAAGCTTCATAGGTCTTGCGGATACTTATTTCGTGTTCCGTTTCCTCTTTCTTGAGAATGTTAAAAATCTCCTTGCTCATATCGCTCTCGCAGGAATCGAGAGCCTTCGCGTACAGATTCTTACCCTTCTCCGCCAGTTCCATTGCCGTGCAAAGCAAATCGAGCACTCGTTTATCGACATCGGACATGATAGCCTCCACTTTCCCTTTCACAGCTTCTCACGGCTGTAGTACCATCATCCAGTCCGCTCCGATCGCTCCGGTGAAGAAGAGAGCCTTCACCGGAAACGGGAGCGGAACACATCAAACCTAATGTGTAATATAAGCCTTTTTATACCTTTGGCATGTCCGCGGGCATGGTGAAAACGCGGGTAGCGAGTTCAGCGTCGATCATAAACAGACCGTTGCCTTGTTCGCCCACGAGTTTGAGTTTCTGCGAGACCTCGTCGAAGTTCGCCTCTTCCTCCACCTGTTCGGCGACGAACCACTGCAGAAAATTGGTTGTCGCATGGTCGCTTTCGGACATGGCGAGATTAACCAGATCGTTGATTCGTTTGCTTACCACCAGTTCGTGTTCATACCCGTATTTGAACGCGGCCAGGGGCGAATCCCAATCCGTTTCGGGCCCGTCAATGGGCAGAGTCTTTACCCTCCCCCCACGGCTGACGATGTAATTGTAAAAGCGCAGCGCGTGGGTCATCTCTTCCTGCGCCTGCACTTTCATCCAGTTTGAAGAACCTTTGAGATTGATTGAGTCAAAATAACTGGCCATCGAAAGATAAAGATATGAGGAAAACAGTTCCCACTTAATCTGTTCGTTTATGGCTTGTTCTAATTTTTGACTGATCATGCTTTTAAGCCTTCCATAACCCATGTAAGTTACAGTATTCCCTGGCGGTTACGCTTTGCGCCTTGATGGTGAAGGTCGCTTCGGGTTTTTCGCCAGGGTTTAAAAACTGACGATAGGCCTTTCCGTCCACCACGAGCTCCACCCACTCAATGTAGTGCTTTTCTTCCATGGGATGCGCGACGCTGCCCACTTTCACTACGAATCCATCGGCGGTTTTTTCGATGACCGGCACGTGTTTTTCCTTGGCCGCGTCCACCGTGTTCTCCGTGAACTGCTTCATGGGTTGCCCGCAACAGACCAACTCACCGTCTCCACCATGCACAACCTCAACAATGTTTCCACAGACCTCGCATTTGTATATCTCCAATTTCGCTGGCATAAATAACCTCCTTTTCAGTCGGCGCGGATCGGCCGCGCATGTTGGAACGTTTAACAACCGCTATCAGAAAGTAATCGTATTGAGTTACAAAAGCCCTTTCACCGCATCCAACGCGGCGTCGTAATTCGGCTCGTCGGTGACTTCATTAACGAGCTGTTCATAACGGATGACGCCTTTCGAATCCACGACCATGACGCAGCGAGCCAGGAGACGCAGCTCCTTGATCAGCAGACCGTAGGCCATGCCGAAAGCCGCGTCCCGATGATCCGACAGCGTCTGCAGATTGGATACGCCTTCCGCCGCGCACCACCGTTTCTGCGCGAACGGAAGGTCCATGCTGATGGTGAGTATCTCCACCTTGGAACCGAGCTTCTCCGCCTCGGTGTTGAAACGCTTTGTTTCCAGACTGCAAACCGGTGTGTCCAGCGAAGGCACCGAGGAAAGAATGATGACTTTTCCCCTATGGGAGGAAAACTTCACCGGTTGAAGATCGTTGTTCAGCGCTTCGAAATCAGGAGCGCTTTCGCCCACCTTGACTCTTTTCCCCACAAGTGTCAGAGGATTCCCCTTCATGGTTACGAGACCCGTATGTTCCTGCATTGGTACCCTCCCTTATACGTCATGAGTTGGACAAATCAGTCAATGCAACCTCAGTTCACTATCTTACCAGTTTTCGCTGAGAATCTCGTAGTACGCTTGCGGATGGGCGCAGGCCGGGCATGACGCCGGGGCCTCGATTCCCGTGTGCAGAAAACCGCAGTTACGGCACCGCCATATGACGGAGTCTTGTTTCTTGAAGACGAATCCTGTTTCGATGTTGGAGAGCAGACCGCGATACCGTTTTTCATGATGCTTTTCGGCGATACAGACGGCTTCCCAGATCTTGGCCGCCGCTTCGAATCCTTCGCTTCTGGCGATTTTCGCGTATTCCGGGTACATCGTGGACCATTCAAAATATTCGCCTTCAGCCGAGGCTTTCAGGTTTTCCGCGGTGGACCCTACGATGCCGGCGGGAAAATTCCATTTTACCTCGATCTCGCCGCCTTCAAGCTGGCTGAAAAACCTTTTGGCGTGTTCTTTTTCCTGATTCGCCGTTTCCTCGAAAATAAAAGCTATCTGGTCGAAACCTTCTTTTTTCGCTTTGCCGGCAAAGTAGGTGTAGCGGTTTCTGGCCTGGGATTCACCGGCGAATGAGGTGAGGAGATTCTTCTCTGTCTGGGTTCCAGCTATTTTAGGCATAAAAATCCTCCATGATGATTTCGTTTTGGTCGTTAAAGCGTTGGTGGAAAAATTTCCGGTTATTCCGTTTGGGGAAGAACAAGCCTTACTCAAATCGGGCTTCTTGACTTTCCATCTTGCATCTCGGGCACAGCCCCATGAATTCAAGCCGGTGCCCTTCCACGTCAAAATCGGTGATTCCCTCCACCATAGCGTTCAGATTGGGTATGGTTTTCAGGGGAAGGTCATCGGTTCGTCCGCAACGGTCGCAGCGCACATGATAATGGGACGCGACATTTCCATCAAAGCGGCGTTGAGCGCCGGCAAGCTCCAGTTTTTGAATCATCCCGTGCTCGGAAAGGATCTCGAGATTACGGTAAACCGTGGCCAAACTTACGTGAGGCAAACGCTTGCGAACCATTTGGTAAACCTGGTCGGCCGTGGGGTGCGAAGTGACGCCCTTCATCGTATCAAGAATAACCCTTCTTTGTTTGGTCATTCTTAGTATTGACAATTTATTCAAGTTCGTCCCTTCATAATAATAATTATTATTAATATCCTTCGAAAATTAAGTTTCCTCCCTGACCCTGTCAAGCCGGGCTCAACTGTTTTTTCAGCTTGAACGATCTATCCCGCGGACGGAAAATCCCTTGGTCTGGTCGCCGGTCCGGCTCAATTACTTCTGAATTTTCCGAAGTCGCGATTCATGCAAAATTGTATCTAACAAACAAGAAAAAGGTCAAGGCACTTTTCCCGGCGGCCGACGCTTGTCGCGCGAGATCGCCCTTCCGGGGCAATCACCAGCTTTTGTCGGTTCTGAGTTTCAGTTCGCTCACATATTTGACCCAGTCGTGCCCGTAGTAATCCTCGGCCACCAAGCGGAGCGGGAACCCGTGCCTTATGGGAAGCCGCTCACCATTAAGATTATAGGCCAGAAATACTTTATCCGAAAGGATATCCTCCAGAGGCGCGGACTGAACCTTGGGGTATTGGGTGGCGGGCCCTCGGAAATCGACATACTTCACGTCATTTTTGGGCCGCGCCAGATCCAGCAACGATTTTACCGATACGCCCTTCCACAGGCCCTGATTGGTGAAGACGCCCGGACAGATCATGAACACCTTCCGCTCGATGGCGGGAAGCGCCACAAGCTCTTCATAGGTCAGGCTGACGGGGTTTTCGACATCGCCCTTGATGACCAGCCGCCAGGCGTCGATGTCAACCTTGTGGTTGCTCAGCCCCATGGTCTGGAAATTGGATAACGGCGTTATTTCCAGCAGGGAAGCGTCGATCTCGGCCGGGTTGCGGTTGACCAGCGTTCGGGGATTGGTCCCCTTGGGCACAATAAACCGCTTGGCTTCCGCCCATACCCGGGTAACCGCGCCCATGGCCGTTCCGGTCAGCGACGCGGCGAAGATCGCGGCCTTCAGCGTCCACGCCAACATGTTTCTCCGTGAAAGGGAACCTTCACGCTTGTTTGTCGACTTTGAATTCATGGCGCCTCCTTGGCAGGAAACCTCCGTTTGTCGCCGCTCGCTTCCTCTATTATACATGATATCCATGAGTCCTCCCTCGGGAATCGTTCAAAAAGAAAAAAAGCTGGCGGGAAATCAAGAGGGTTTACCAGTTTAGAGCACCAGGTTTTTCATATGGTTTATCAGCAAAGCAGGGGAACATGAGGGACGCCGCGCGATCTATAAGCAAGGAGTTGGGGCAATGGTTAATGGAGCGGCCCTTTTTCAAGGACGATATCGTCGATCCAAACAACGCCCGGTCCGATAATGACAAGATTCAGTTTGGCGAGATCGGGATTCTGCCCCTTGAGCAGGACAAACGGCGTCTGAACCGAAGCCCATTCACTGTTTCCGGTGATCGCGTTTTGCAGCCCCCGCGAAAAATACTCCCCCGATCCGGGGAACCGCAGCCACATCTCCAGGTAAGCCTGTCCTTTTAAGTTTTCGGAACGCAGCTTTGCCCGGTAGATCAACCGCGCGTTTTCCACGTTCAGATGATTCACCTCGAACAGCCTGATGGTCGCCGGACCCGAGGTTTCTATTCTCAACGATCCCTTGCCATCCTTGGTAACGGCTTTATCGAGGCTCACGCCATTCCGGGAGATAACCCCGTCGAGGGAATCCAGGGAAAAAGATGCGATGATTTCCGCGCCAAGCGCGGCGGTGAGAACGACCATGGACAAAATGAGCGATAAACCAACAGCTCGTAAAAAACACTTTCCGGTTTTCATGCTTCGCCCCTCCCGACGCTTACAATATCTTACCATATACGGTCCGCGTCTCGCCAGGGGGTCCGACTCCGTGACCGGGCCGTACCAATTGTGTTATGAGCTTCTGATCGGATCGTAATCATAAAATCGGCCGTCGCGCGGAAAACTCAAACCCGGGAGGACACGCCTGATGACTCAACCGCTGATAACCTTTCCCCCTGGCGCCAAGAAGGCCATATTCATCCAAAGAAAGCAGCGATTCCTGGTGGAAGTGGAAACCGACGAGGGAACCATCTGGATTCATACCAATAACTCAGGCTCGATGCTCGGTCTTCTCCGGCCGGGGGCCGAAGTCTACATATCTCCCGCCACCACTCCGGGACGGCGGCTGCCGTACACCCTGGAACTGATTAAAATAGACGGATTCTGGGTGGGGGTAAACACGATGACTCCCAACCGTTTGCTGAACCGGGCCTGGGAAAACGGACGGTTGCCCGAGGCGGTAGGGTATGACGTATTCCGGAAAGAGGCAAAACTGGAAAACAGCAGGCTGGACTGCGTCATGTCGGGCCCCACGGGCGTGTTGTGGGTCGAGGCCAAGAACGTGACCCTGGTGGAGGACGAAATCGCGGCCTTCCCGGACGCGGTCACGCAACGGGGCCAGAAACATCTGACGCTGCTCATGTCCTTGCGATCGCAAGGAATCAGGGTAGCTTGTTTTTATCTCATACAGAGGCCAGACGGCCGTTGTTTCGGGCCGGCCGACTACATCGATTCGAGTTACGCGCGTCTGTTTTGGGAATCGGTGAGCGCGGGGGTGGAAGTCTGGCCCTACCGGGCCATTGTATCGCCCGAGGGAATCGACCTCGGCTCGCGCCTTCCCCTGGCGCCTCGCGGTTTATATTCGTAACCGTCTTGCCTTCGCCATGGTCCGAAACTATGAATATTCCATTTAAAAAAATCCGCATTCCGGGCCTCCCATTGACAGAGCCCCTTTATATACTTACCCAAATAGAAAGGACAAGTTTGTTTTGTTACAATAAAACCTTATGAAGGGAGTATATCATGGCTTATACGTGTAAAACATGTGGAGCGGTAGCCGACGAACCGGGGCATCTCTGTAATCCCTGCGACGATCCTCAGGCGTGTAGCTTTTGCGGAGCTACCGGGGTGGACACTCATCATATGTGCAAGGATAAACTGTCGAAAATGAAGTATGTGTGCGAAGGGTGCGGCCGAGTGGCCATGGAAGCCGATCACCTTTGCAGCGCAAAACCGATCGGCGACTAATCATCCAAGGCGACGCGATAACAAGCCGGTCTGACGCCGTTCCGATTGATGGGCGTCGGACCGCCCTGATTTCCATTCCGACTCGACCTTAAGACAGAGCCTACCGCTTATCGGAGATGTTCCGATACGTCATCCTATGGAAGTTTCTTAATTTTTCGGGTTATCGGGTTGATCCTGGGGCGTTGGAGCTGATTCATTGTCTTCGTTGGTCCGGTTCTTTTCGGCCTGCGTCTGAGCCTGCCGGATTATGATCTGCAAATCCTGGTGAAACCGGTCGCCAAACACAATGTACTGAACCTGCTGGACAGGGTCGAGGATTTTTGAGAGGCGGTCGAATTCCTCATCGCCAAGCCGGTTTAATTCCGACATTTTGGCTCTGTACTCGGCAATAAGGCGTTCTATTTCCTTGTCGTCTCTTTCGGGTTTTGAAGCGGCGACGGCTAACTGTTTTTTCAATGAATTGATTTGGATGGTAAGCCTGACTCTACGTTCGCGAATTTCATTAACAACGGGGAAAAAGCTTTTTGCGGTGTCCTCATCCAGATTCAGTATGGATACCAGGCTCCACATTCGAATCATCTCGATCCGCTGATGAATTCGCTCTCGTTCCGTGTTAATGGCCTTCTTGACCGATTCCCGTTGGTCAAACGCCGATCTGCTGGATTCCGACTCCGCAACCTGGCTTTGGGCGCATTCTGACTTTTCCTGAGCCTGCGCCATTCCTAACATCCCGAAAACGCTCACGGTTAGCGCGATATATATAAAAACGGTTTTTCCATACACGCCGAGGCCATATCGCATACGAACTTACTCCTGCTTGAGATCTATCTAGTGTGGGTAACGCTGGTTCAGAAGATACGAGACTGTGCGGAGTCCCTGTCTGTCCAGTTGATTTAAATCGTTGCTGAGATAGGTGTCCCTTTCAGCCACGGAAACAGGATCTTCGCCTAAACTCTCCACGTCGTTCCGGTCGAAAGATTTTTTTATCAGAGCGCGCATCGCCGCCCGCAACTCCGGTTCGGAGAGCGAACTCAAATCAGCCTGGTCGTAAGATCCGATAGGAGCGGACGCGTAGGTGACGACCGGCTGGGAGCCGCCTGCCGTGGGCGCCGCGGCGGATGAATACACATGATGAAGCCCCTGCTGCGTCGGGACGCCCCATAACAGGAGGACCACCGCCACGGCGGCGGCGGAGAGGCCATACGCGAAGGAGGGCTTGCCGAACCAATCCCATCCGCCGGCAAACCAGGACTTGCGCGTCTTCTCTTTTTCAACCGTTCCCGTCATGAGCTTGATGTGAACCCTAGAGGTCAGGTCCTCGAAAAATTTCTGGCCGGGATCGGGAAGCTTGAACGATTTCAGATCTCCCTGCACCGCGTTGAGCCACTCAACCTCTTTTTTGCATGTCACGCACTGCGAAAGATGCGATTTTGCCTGACCGGTAAGCAGATTTTCATCAAAACCGTCCACTTCACCAATGAGACGAGAAAATTTCTTACAATCCATATACCTTTCCCAATTTCTTTTTAAGTTTTTGCAAAGCGAAATGGAAATTGGCCTTGGCCGCCCCTTCCGAGCATCCCAGGACTTGGCTGACCTCCTGATAACTCAGATCCTGATAGATGCGTAAAATCACCGTCATACGTTGCTTCTGAGGAAGCTCCTCGATAGCCTGCTGCAGATGCTCGTGTCGTTCCCGATCGATCACCGTGGCCGCGGGGTCGTCATCGGAGGCTATCGTATAATCAAGTTCTTCGGTTTCTCTGACCTTACTTTTTTTTAGATGGTTTAAACATAGATTAAAGGCAATCTTATATAACCAGGTTTTAAACCGAGATTGTTTCTTGAACTTGTCGAGTGAGCGAAAAACATTGACGAACGCCATCTGGGTAATGTCTTCGGCGTCCTGGGGGAGCCTGACCAGTCTCAGCACAAAATAGTAGATTTCCTCCCTGTACTTTTTCAGCAGGGTTTCGAAGGCTTCAATATGCCCATCGAGAAACTGATCGATGAGCTCAAAATCTTCATCCGGAATATTATCCAAAAATCTACCTTGATCCTTTAAATTTGTACTCCATCCGGCAAGCATGAATTCATTTTTTCACAACCAAAGCCCAAACCGCCCCGGCAGGCGATAAAATAAACGTATATACCGTGGCAAACGCGTGAACCGATCATACGGGGCGAACCGGATACCGCCCGAAATACTGCAATCAAGATAGTGCGATGAGCGCCCCTTGTCAATAATGGCAGGCTTCTCAACCAGTTATGACATGTTTTTTCGGCTGAGGATTATGGGGCAGGCGGCATAAAAGCCCTTTCGTCAAAGGGTGATCGGCGCCTTTCAGGAGTGTCAGTCGTTGACGCTTACGACGTCACCCAGTTGAAAATTTTCTCCCTTGATAATTTGCGCGACCGTTTTATGGTCTTCAACCGATTCGCATCGTACCGAACCGATCAGTTCGCCCGGCATGATGAACGATTGTCCGGCGAAATTTTGAATCGTCTTGCCTTGGCTCCAGACCTGCATCACGGAGCCCGCCTGAACGCCGGCGTCTCTCCCGGCGGGAAACTCCACTTTTCCGGACTCTATTTTGGTGATGTAGCTTTTCCACGGCTGGTCGGCCATGATATCGACCATGTCCTTCCCCATTTCCTTCACTGCGTCGGTCACAAAGTAGAGAGGGATTTTGCCGTTCCCGGCCAGATAATCCTTGAGCGTGGAGCCTTCCTGCAGATCCAGGGACACCTCGGCCCGTTTATACCCTTCGTACAGGATGGTGTGGGATTCGACGTCCACGAGCTGCGCCCTGAGAATCACTTTCAGGGTTCGCTTTTCCTTTCTGAATCCGTATATGCCGCGCAATTCATTGCTCAGCTCCAACTCCGAAACGTCACCCTTGACCAGCGCGTTGAGCCCCAATTCTTTCGCCTGGGGCATAAAGGGCTCCAATTCGGTCAAGTCGCGCGAAATCGGCGGATTAAACCCGCTCTCCTTCAATTCCTCGGGGCTGATGACCGTCAGATCGCCCGACTTTCGCAATCGGGTGAACAAAATATCCTGTATGGATCGCGCGTAGTCTTCAACCGCGTATTCGGTCTTGTTGGCGATACCGATGAAGCCGATCTTTTTTTTGGGTTCCGAAGAGTGGATAACGATGCTTGTAACTTTTTTCGCCGTTGAGCAAGATACGACCACCGCGCAGGCCATAAGCGCGCAACAGAGCAGGATTAATTTTTGGCGCTTGTTCATACGTTGTTCACCACCGGATTTTCTGAGATTTATTTTCAGCGTTTAACTGTAACGAGTTTGAAATTCGTCAAAATCGCCTTTAAATCGCTCGAAGTTCACATCCACATCACTCACGTCGGCCATTCGCGGTCCCATGCGGCACCACGCGATCACTTCATGAACCGCATCTTCGGTTCCTTCGAAAACCGCTTCAACCGATCCGTCGGGCTGGTTTTTCACCCACCCGTTTACTCCCAGTCTTTTGGCTTCATCTTCCATAGACCCGCGAAACCATACACCTTGAACACGTCCACGCACAACAACCCGCGCCCGTATGTTCTTCATATATCGTTCCTCCGTCCAAGAAGGTTTGAGGCCTGACCGCCGGTCCGGCTTTATGGTCGTTAGCAAATGGGAATTACACAAATAGAAGGAACTGGTCAAGCGTTCTGAGGTCGGTTCAACTCTTCCAGCGACATCAGAACGGCTTCCACGGCCGCCAATCGTCCCTCCTTGAGGCGCGGATCGCGAAATCCGGGCGTCCAGGTAAGGGAAGCCATCTCGTCGGAAACGACCAGCGCGGCGGCCAGAGCGACTCCGCGATAGCAACTCACCTTGAGGAGCGCCGAAACCTCCATTTCCACCGCAAGCAGCCCCCGGGCGGCGTATGCGCGCGCCTTGGCCTCGGTTTCCCGGAATATGGCGTCCGTCGTCCATATCTTTCCTTCATGGCGCCGGCGCCCCAGATTGCCGAGCGTCGACGACAGCAGCTTGAACATGCGCGGGTTAGCCGTGACCTTCCTGCCGGGCGTGGGGTAATGTTTTGAGACACCCTCCTCGCTCAAGGCGTTCCATGGCAGAACGATGTCCCCTATGTGCGCCTCGGCCGCCAGGGACCCGCACCAGCCCAGAAAAAAGATGTTTTTGGCCCCCAACGCGATAAGCTGTTCCAGCGCCATGACCGCGTGCGGGGCGCCGTAAACGGGGCCGGTAAGCGCCACGTCCAGCCCGCCGCTCGTGCGAGCATAGACGGTCGGGCTGTCCCATAGGTTGAGCCTGACATTGCCGGGCGTGAGTTTTTCCTGAAACAATTCGAAGTCCTGGCGGATGCAAGCGATTATGGCGTCAGGCGGCGCGGCCGGCCTTTTGCCCCGTCGAGGCTCGATAATAGCGCGGGAGGTATCCATGTATGTTTTCACCGGATGAGCCGTGGGTTCTAAAAATTATCAACAGGTCCGTTTCTCGTTCCGAATTGTAAACGCGACTCTACAGGATGTAGTAAATAGACGCCGCATAAGGCAAGCAAAATGATCCCCGAACACAGTTAATATTTTTTTCGCCGGGTCCGATGTGATAAGGTGAGACGGTTTCACGCTCGATTATCCCTACGGCCGGTGGAGGAGCAGTCTTGGAATCGTCATCGTTAAAACAGGAACTGGTGGAATTCTGTCATCTCGCCTATGACCGCAAGCTGGTGGCGGGGACCGGGGGTAACATCAGCGTACGGGCGCCTGGAGACGATCGCTATTTTGTCACGCCCAGCGGACTGTCCTTGCGCGACATAACGGAACAATCCGTGCTGCTGGTCGACCGGGACGCCCGCAAGCTGGAAGGCCCGGACGAGTTCAGACCCTCCATGGAAACGCGCATGCACATGACTTTTTATCGCACCAGGCCGCAAACCAAGGCGGTCGTGCATCTGCACCCCATTCACTGTGTGGCGCTGGCCAATCTGAACGTCGACATGAATGCGTCGTCGGTTTCCGTGGAAGCGCTCTTTGGAGAAATCGGTGTCATAAGGCCTCACCCGGCCGGTTCACAGAGTCTCGCCGACGATATATCCTTGAAGCTCTGCGATCCCGCTTCCGGTTGCCACACCTTTTTTCTGAAACAGCACGGGGTCATCTCCTGCGGCCTCAGCATCCGGGAAGCCTTCTACCGCATCGATATGGCCGAAGAAATGGCTTCCATGTTGTTTTTGACCAAACTGGGCTTGAACCTGTTCAAACCCGCGGAGTGATCGCCGCTTTTCAGTAGCGCGATGGCGGCCTTGCGGTGGGAGAGATGAATTCGATGGAGAGTGTCATGAAAAAAAATCTGGTTTCCATTGTTCGTTATGAAAAGCCCGGAGATTCGGTCAAACGCGCCGTTTCTCTGGCTCAAGGTTTTGATGACCTGCCCGTCAGCGGCAAGATCGTCATCAAGCCCAACATTGTATTCTGGACCAAGGAGGCGGCCTATCCCAAGTGGGGGGTGATCACCACCTCCCGCGTCATCGAGGACCTGGTTATCCTGCTCAAGGAACACGGGGCCGATGACATTTCCATATGCGAAGGCACGGTCACCAGCAAGGCCAAGGATCTCGATACCATTCGTCACGCCTTTGAAACCCTGGGTTACAACAAGCTGAAGCAGCGTTACGGAGTCAAGGTTTTCAGCGTTTTCGAAAGGCCCTTCGAGAAGGTCGATCTGGGCGCGGGAGTCGTCCTGAACATGAACAGCGACGCCCTGAACTGCGACTTTTTCATCGACGTCCCCGTGCTCAAGGCTCACGCGCAGACGGTGCTCAGCCTGGGCATAAAAAATCTCAAGGGGCTGCTCGACATAGAATCCAGGAAGAAATGCCATCAGGCCGACCCCGTGAAGAACCTCCATTACATGGTCGCGCGGCTCGCCAACAAGCTGCCTCCCACGCTTACCCTACTGGACGGCATTTTCAGCGCCGAATTCGGTCCCGGTCCGGACGGCAAGATGCGCCGGAGCAACCTCCTTATCGCCTCGCGGGATATCATTTCGGTGGACAAGGTGGGGGCCAAGGTAATGGGGTATGAACCCAAGGATATTCCGTACCTGGCGCACGCCATGGCGGAGCATGGCCGTCCCCAGGATCTGTCCGATGTGGAAGTGGCGGGTGAACGCGTCGAGGACGTGGCCAGCCTCCACCAGTACCAATTTCCCTATAACGAGGACGGCACCTTGCCCAAGCCCATGGAAAAAATGGGAATCAAAGGATTATCCTACCCCAAGTACGATCTCACCATCTGCACCTATTGCTCTGGCCTGACCGGGATCGTGCTCACGGCCATCAGCCAGGCCTGGAAGGGCCAACCCTGGGACGAGGTTGAAATCCTGACCGGCAAGCATATGAAACCAACGCCCGGAAAGCACAAAACGATCCTGTTGGGGAAATGCATGTACGACCTCAACAAGGACGATCCGAATATTAAGGAAATGATCGCGGTGAAAGGCTGTCCGCCCTCGCCCCAACTGATGTTCAAGGCCTTGCGGCAGGCGGGAATCGACGTCAACGCCTCTCTTTTCGAAAACATCGACCAATTCCCGGCGCTCTACCTGCGGCGTTACAAGGATAAACCGGAATTCGACGAGGCCTTCTTCCGTATAACCTGAACGGTCGCCCGCGCGGCGAAATTCATAAAGGCGGTTACACCATGCAGTTTCAAGTCATACGCTTTCCCAATAAAAACGGCGAAAAGCTGTCGGCGCGCCTTGAATTTCCCCTGGACGAAAAGCCGCGCGCCTACGCGCTCTTCGCGCATTGTTTCATGTGCGGGAAAAATCTGAACGCGGTGGTGAACATCGCCCGCGCCCTGACCAAACAGGGCATGGCCGTGCTGCGCTTCGATTTCACCGGTCTGGGCGAAAGCGAAGGCGAATTCGTCGAAACCAATCTCTCGTCCAACGTCGACGACATTATCTCCGCCGCCCACTTCCTTGAAGAACAGTATGAAGCGCCCAAACTGCTGATCGGCCACTCCATGGGCGGTTCGGCGGTATTGCAGGCCGCATCCCGCCTTCCGTCCACTGCCGCCGTGGCCACCATCGCCGCTCCCTACAAGCCCGACCCCATGGAAGACATGAAAGGCGCCGACTGGGGGGAACTGCAATCCAAGGGAGAAACCGAAGTCAATGTAGCCGGCAAGTCCTTTAAACTAAGGAAGCAGTTCGTCGATGACCTGGAAGAAACACACATGGACCAAGCCATCAAAAACCTGAACAAGCCCCTGATCGTCTTTCATTCTCCGCAGGACGCCATGGTGGACATCGAACAGGGTCTGAAGATATTCAATATGGCGGGGGAGCCCAAAAGCTTTATCGCCCTTGACGGCGCCGACCACCTGCTTTCAAACAAGGCCGATTCGCACTATATCGGCTCCGTGCTGGCGGCCTGGGCCGCGAAATACCTCCACACCTTCCCCCATGACACGCCCAAGGCGCTTCTCACCGAACAACAGGTCGTCGCTCGTATCGGCGGCGTCGGTTTCAGAACGGAGATAGTCGCCAACGAACATCATCTTCTGGCCGATGAACCGATCTCCGTGGGCGGGTCCAACACCGGCCCGACCCCCTACGATCTGCTCCTGGGCGCTCTGGGATCGTGCACTGCCATGACGCTGCGCATGTACGCCGACCGCAAAAAATGGCCCCTGCAAAGCGCCAGCGCGCATCTGCGCCATCAGCAGATTCATGCGGACGACTGCCAGGACTGTGAAAACGATGACGCCAAGATCGATGTTATCGATCGGGAGCTGGAACTGGTCGGACCGTTGGATGAAAACCAGCGCAACAAACTGCTCCAGATTGCCGACCGTTGCCCCGTGCATCGCACCCTCGGCTCGGGCGTCGTCGTAAAGACCAAACTGAAAAAATGGGTCGAATCCGAAGACTGAATCGCTAACAGGCCGAAAGGAGAATGGTTCATGGAACTCCGCGACATCATGCGAACCAGGAAAAGCTGCCGGGCCTTCACGGACAAACCGATTCCCAAGGAAATTCTGACGCGGATACTTGAAGACACTATTCAGGCGCCTTCGGCCATCAATATGCAACCGTGGCTTTTTACGGTGGTGTCCGGGGAGGAGAAGCGCCGCCTGTGCCGAAGACTCATGAAGGCCTATGGGGAGAGAAAGATAACCTGCGGCCCCGGCGCCACAAGCCCCCTGCCCGAAGCGGTGCAGCGGCGGCGTTCCGAATCCGGAAAAGGCATGGCGCCGCTTTTCGAGGAGATGGGCGTCGAGCCCGGCACGTTCATCAACGAGGGCAGCCTCAATTTCTACAACGCCCCCACCGCCGTGATCGTGTCCTTTGACCGCGCCTTTACCGAAAAACGATACATGGACATGGGGCTGGCCATCGGCTATCTGCTGCTGTCGGCTCACGCCCACGGCCTCGGCGCCTGTCCCATCGGCTTGATCTGCGATTACGCGGACACCATAAAAGAAGCTCTGAACATCCCGGAAAGCCACATCATCGCCCTGTCGGTGGCCCTGGGCTATGAGGATACCAACTCCCCCGTGAACCGGTTCAAGGCTGCCCGGGACAGTCTGGATTATTTTGTGCGGTGGTATGAGTAGGCTTGGTGAATAAGGGGAAGCAAGAACAAAAGACCTGGATGTCCCGATCAAGCCGGAGCATGACGAGAAAGTGAACATCGTCGCCACGACATGATACAACCGGCAGCGGATTGAAAAGACAATCTAAGCCACCCCTCACCTTAATACTTATATGTCATCGGCAAAACCTCTTGTCGCTTCGCGACGCAGACAAACAAGTTGTCTGCAATGGCCGGAATTTTATTTCTAATTTTTTGTAGGAGGGGTAGAAGCGCAGAGAAATCCATCAAGAGCCTGTTTTACTTCAAAAATTCCACCGAGAACGCCAGAAGAAACTGGCCGCAATAATACAAAGGCAAACCGAGGGCGCGGTTGAGGAATTCCTTGCGCACGAAACGGTCCCGCGCGACAAATATATCGGAGAGGTAAAAGCAGATGGCTCCCACGGCCACGATCATTCCGCCGCTTTCAACCCCGGAGCCGAGCAAGACGCCCGACGCCCCGATGATCATCAGTGTGATGACAGTTATATAAAGGATGACCGGAACCAGCATGTCCCCTACGTGTGGACGCAACCAGATGAAGATCCCGACGCTGACGGCCAAGACCGGAAGAGATTGCATGCCGAACCAGCCGGACGCCGGAGTCACCGCTCCAAAGGCCAGGATGTAGAAGACATGCCCGGCGAGGAACGCGAAAAGACCGCCCTGAAAGGCTCGTGATTGCGGGACCGCGAGCAGCGCGTCGCCGACAAGGCAGAGGATGAGCCCCGTCAGCAACCATTTATAATAACCGTAGAGCAAATGAGATTGCGTGACGGCGGCCACAATGAAAAGGAAGGAGAGCGCGACCTTGACGATCAGTCTGAGGGTCCCCTCTTCCCTTTTTTCCAGAAACAGCAACCACGCGAGAAGCGCGAGCGCGGCAAGTATGATCGTGAGATTGGTCATCCGAGATCCTGGCTGCAAATTCAGAGCAACGGGAGCGATCGAGGTCCGACTGAACCGGTGTCGCGCTTTTTCTCCGGCGTTTCACGGTTTTATCGTCTGATGACCGCCGTATAGGTCACCACCGAAACGTCTCCGGCTTTTACCGGGACGGTGAATTTGATGGTTTGGGCGTCTTCTTCCTTCCAGTCGAGGTTGCTCTTGGCGATCTTCCAGTCGCCGTAGAGCGGTTCCAGGACACGGACTTCCACGTCCTGCTTTTTGTAGTTGTGGATTTGCAGTTCCCAGGTTTCCTGATAAACTTCCGGACTCAGCTTTTCATAGCCGATCTGTTTGCGGATCATCTCCACATCAAAGGCGGTTCCGGCCTTGATGGTAACTTTGGCGTCGGCGGGCGTATGGCGGAGTTCGTCCTCGCCCACAAATTGAAGCCCCCGGTCTCCGGCGTCTTTATAAATACGGACAAGCCCCGCCGGCAGCGGACGGCCGAGTTTGTTTTGCTCGGAGTTCTTGAAGACCAGTTCTATGCTCGCCTTGACCGGTTTGTTTTCGTTGTATGGCCCCCATCCCCAATATCGCTGCGATCTGAAGATGAATTCCTTGTCGGCTTCGATGTCGTTCGCCGAAAAGAAGGCGATTTGTTTTTTCTGATCGGATTTTAGGCTCACGGGCCGGGGAAGTCCGTACAGATGGTATTCGAACATGGCCTGTTCGGTAACTTCGTTCCGCGGCGCGGCGGCGACTTCCATACGTTGGACGTTGGCTTTCATCAGCATGTCGCGCGGAGGCTGTTGGGTTTGAACCACATTGGGCTGCCCGGCCACCACCGACACGGTGGCGTTGGGAAAATCGGCGCCGCTTTGGTTGTCGATGGAAATCCACGAACGCATTTCCCGGATCGAATCGTTTTCCGCAAGATGCAGATTGTAGTCGGCCGTCCAGGAAATGCCGGTGGCCAGATAGCTGATTTCCGCGACTCGCTTTCCCTGGTCCGGCGCCTGCGCCAACCAGTCGATGGACGGTTCGAGTTTTAAATCGTCCTTGTACCCAGGCAGCGCGATATAGCCGGGATGGCCGAGAAACAGATCGGAGCCAATGCGGTATACGTTGCCGCCTCTGGTTGAAAGCAGGGTCGCCGGGGTTCTTTTTTCCTCCAGCGTCTGCGCGCTCTGTTCCACCAGAAGCACTTCTTTTCCGAGATAGGATTCCAGCAGCTTGCCGGTGTCGATCACATCATACGCATAGGTCTGCTCCAGCGTCTCCACGGGCCCGCCCTTGCCGGTAAAATCGGCCATGATCGAGGAGGGGTCCAGCGTTCGAGGCAGGTCGCTCCAGCGGACATCGACCATTCCCGATGGAAGCTGCGCTTCGCGGGTTTCCTTGACCAGCGCAAGCCCGCCGGAATAGACGGTAACCTGGAGACCCTGCCGTGAATCCTTGCCGCATTCCACCACCGGTATCTCGTCGGCCCACGCCCGGACATGAAAAAAAGCTCCCGCTACAAGCATGGCCATGAGAAGGAACGCCGGACGGCCCATGGGAAAACGCATTTTTCGCCTAGAACAGTATCTCAATGCTGTCCCCCTTTACATTCTTCGATTTAAATAAAGCGTCATCCGCGCGCTTGATCAGGTCGTCGGGACTCTCCGAATCCAAGCCGTCGACATGGGTCATCTGGGCCAGTCCGATGCTCAGGGAGGTGGCTTTCGACGCGTCCGGGGTAAAGAACCGATCGATGATTCGTTCGGCGATCATTTTCGCCTGTTCCGTAGTTACCTGGGGCGCGATAACGCCGAATTCATCGCCTCCATATCTGAACCCGATGTCCACGTCCTGGCGAATGGATTGATTGATGGCCTTGGCCAGACGCTGCAAGACCCTGTCCCCCACCTGATGACCCTGGGTGTCGTTGAAGGACTTGAAATTATCGACATCGATCAGCATCAGAAAAAGCTGGTATTTCTGCCGGTTGGCCCGGGTCATTTCCTGACGCAAGCGCAACTCGAAATAGCGCCGGTTATAGAGATCGGTCAGGGAATCCCTTTCGGATAGCCGCTCCAGGGTTCTTACCAGGTCCCGTTCGCGAAAAACCCTTCTGATCTTGGCCTGAAGCTCATTATTCTGGAACGGTTTGACGATGAAGTCGCTCGCGCCCACTTCGATGACGTCGGTATAGCGATATTCCATGTCAAAGCCGGTCACCGCTATGAGGTCGGTCTCGGGATGTTCCTGCTTGACCTGCTTGATCAGTTCCAGGCCGTTCATGTCCGGCATGTTGATATCGGTGATGATCAGGTTGAAAGGCTCCTGCTTCACCAATTCAAGCGCCGCCATGCCGCCCGCCGCCGTTTCGCATTCGTATCCGAAATATTCCATCAAATCGCTGAGAATGGATCGAATGGCTTCTTCGTCATCTACAATAAGAATTCTTCTGCGGATCATTTTCCCCGACCATACTTTGAGCTGGTGGATTGTAACCGATTGTCTTTTCAAGATCTGTTCCCAAAACGGCTCGTTCTTGTTCTTGTTTCATTTATTTATCAGGAGTATGATGCCCGCAGTCAAAGGTAATCTCCCATGGAATGCTCAAAAAGAACATTCAGGATAGCTCGCGAACATATAGCATACCTGAAGTTTATTCTCGAAGGCTACGAAGGTCTGTCGATCATGACGACTCTCGATCCGCACGAGGCGGTGGTACTATTGTACATCGCTCCGGGGGCGGAAGAGGAAATTACTTTGATACTCGATCAACTTTCCCCGGAAATACCTGTTTATCCGCTTCCTTCGTACGATCAATGATACGTCCTGTACCTGGATTGCCCGAGCCTGGGATGAGAAATTCTTCTCGCCCAGACACCCGTTAGAATCAGACCGGCCATGAAGCCCCCCAAATGAGCGTACCAGGCCACGTTGCCGCCCCCGCCCGCGTTCATGATCTGGAGCAAAAACCAGAGCCCGAGAAATACGACGGCCGGTATGCGGATAACGGTTATGAAGATAATCAGAATAACCAGCGTGACGATTTTCGCCTTGGGGAACATGATGATGTACGCCCCCAGTACCCCGGCGATGGCGCCGCTGGCGCCGATCATGGGAAACTTTGAACCGATATCGCTCAGCGCATGGATAATGGTCGCGCAGACTCCGCAGAGAAGATAAAAAAACAGGAAGGCGACGTGACCGAACCGATCCTCGACGTTGTTGCCGAATATCCAGAGGTACAGCATGTTGAAACCGAGATGAAAAAATCCGCCGTGCACGAACATGCTCGTTACCGGAGTCAGCAGGAGAGGGACCGGGCTGGAGGCGGTCATGGAGTTCATGCGGGAAAGGGTCGTCAATTCGGCGGGGATGGCCCCGGTCTGCAAGACGAAAACCTGCGCGTAAGAGCCCAGGGAAAGCTGGTAAATATACACCAGACAATTGACTATAATAAGCCCAACGGTGACATACGGCGTGGAAAAAGTCGGATTATCGTCTTTAATGGGAATCATTATTCAGTTTTTCTATTTCTCTCTCCGCTTCCATGGAAGATTCCGTTTTCCTTATCGTATTATTATATACGACATAATTTCAAGTTTGATTTTTACGTGTCGGGTAGTATGACGATCCATAAGTGATTGTTATTCACTTTTCAGCTTGTTACTATCCCGGATCATGTCGCTCGAAGAAAAAACCGTAATGAAAAAATTGCACGTGACAACCTTCGGCTGCCAGATGAACGATTATGACTCCCAGCAGTTGATCAGAATCCTGGCGCCGTTGGGCTATGAGCTGACTTCCGACGAACAGGCGGCCGATCTCATTCTTGTCAACACCTGCTCGATTAGAGACAAACCGGAGCAGAAAGTTTATAGCCACTTGGGCAGACTCAAGAAACTCAAGGAGCAAAAACCGGATCTCATTATCGGCGTGGGCGGTTGCGTCGCGCAACAACAGGGGCCGAAACTTCTACGGCGCGTGGCGCATCTGGACCTGGTTTTCGGAACTCACTTCATTTACCAGATTCCCCAACTGGTGAAAGAAATCGATGAAACCGGCAAGAGATTGTGCCGGACGGATTTTTCCTACGATTTCGACTACCCCACGGACCAGCTCTCCGGCGCCTGCTCCGACATCAGGGCGCTGGTCACCATCATGCGAGGGTGCGACAATTTCTGCACCTACTGTATCGTCCCTTTTGTGCGTGGGCGCGAAAACTCCCGTTCCAAGGACGACATCGTCGCCGAAACCGAAGCGCTCGTGGCGGGCGGGGTTCGGGAAGTCACCCTGCTGGGCCAAAACGTGAACTCCTACCGGTCCTCGAACGGATATGGGTTTGTGGAGTTACTGCGCGACATCAACGCCATCCGCGGCCTGGAACGGATTCGTTTCACCACGTCGCACCCCAAGGATCTGTCGCCGGAACTGATCCATGCTTTCGCCGAACTGGAAAAGCTTTGCCCGCATATCCATCTACCGGTGCAGTCTGGCTCCAATACCATCCTGAAACGAATGAACCGCAAATACACGCGGGAACAGTATCTGGAAAAGGTGGACCGGCTCCGCGCCGCGCGGCCCGATATCGTCATTTCCACCGATATCATCGTGGGATTCCCCGGGGAAAGCGATGCGGACTTCCAACTCACGCTCGACCTGATGGACGAAGTACGTTTTGACAGTTCCTTTTCCTTCAAGTATTCTGACCGTCCATACGCCAAAGCGTCAACATTTTCAGGAAAAATCGACGAACAGGTCAAATCGGCCCGGCTCGCCGAATGGCAGGCGCTTCAGGATGTGGTGACCCTGGAACGCAACAAGTCCTACGAGGGAACAACCCAACTGGTTTTGGTGGAGGGAATCGCCAAAAAAACGCCTGACAAATTGACCGGCAGAACGGTCTATAATCACGTAGTGAACTTTAACGGTTCGAACGAACTTATCGGAAAGCTGGCGCCGGTCCGTCTTGAAACTTGTTACACTCATTCCATGCAAGGGATGCTGCTTAAGGAGACGGAATGAAGCGAGAAATGACGGTCACGGGTCTGACGATCGACCCGCTTACCAATAGTCCCATCATTATTCTGAAGGATCGTGACGGCGAGCACGCCATACCCATCTGGATCGGCCTGCTGGAAGCGACCGCCATCGCGTGCGAACTTGAACAGATCAAGTTCTCCCGCCCCATGACCCACGATCTCTATAAAAACACCATTTCGGAACTGGGTTTTAAAGTCGCCAAGGTCGAAGTCGTGGATCTGCGCGACAGCACCTATTTCGCCCGGATCTATCTC
Source organism: uncultured delta proteobacterium (assembly GCA_963821845.1). Taxonomy (GTDB): domain Bacteria; phylum Desulfobacterota; class Desulfarculia; order JACQYL01; family CAWGVV01; genus CAWGFI01. The sequence goes on along the minus strand of CAWGFI010000014.1, from coordinate 68,298 downwards.
GAGTCGGAGCAACAGGAGACTTCCATCGACGCCCGCCCCAGTGACGCCATCGCCATTGCCCTGAGAAGCAAGGCGCCGATTTTTGTCGATCAGGCGGTCATCGATAAATCGAAAGAGCTGGATAAAGGGGTGGAAGAATCCATTAAGACAGACGAAGGGAAAAAGTGGACGGAAATCCTGGAGGGGCTGGACTCGGATGATTTCGGAAAATACAAAATGTAGGAAAATTCCGCGCGTCGATTTCGCCGCGTACCCTTTCCTCGACTGACCGGCGGCGTCCGTTCGCCTCCCCGCATCCAAGCAATGGCTGTTATCCCCTATAATAGCGCGCTCCCCCGCTCCATGACCAGAAAGCTGAGCTTCCTCGGGTACTGGCTCCCCTTGATCGTCTTTTGCGCGATGATCTTTATCGTTTCTTCAATCTCCGGCGACGAACTGGCCAAGTCCCCGTTTCAACCTTCCGACAAGCTTGCGCATCTATGCGAATACGGTCTCCTGGGCGTTCTGTTCGCGCGGGCTTGGTTCAATACCCGAATGATCGCCGCTTCTTTGTACGGTCTCGGCGCCTCCGTGGTCTACGCCCTGCTGTTTGGCGTGAGCGACGAACTGCACCAGTTGTTTGTTCCCGGCAGATCGTGCAGCGCATGGGACTTGTGCGCCGATATCATCGGGGGCGCGCTGGGCGCGCTCCTTTACCTGTGGTGGTGGAAAAGGAAAAAAGCATGATTGACCTGCATACACACTCGCTTTTCAGCGACGGCGAACTCGTGCCGTCCGAACTTATCCAGCGGTTCGAAGCGCTCTCCTATGAATACGTCGCCATTACGGACCATGGCGATATATCCAATATCGATTTCATTATTCCGCGCATTGCGCGCGTGGCCGAGGAACTCAACAAGTACCGGCGCGTGCAGGTCCTGCCCGGCATCGAGCTCACGCATGTTCCGCCGGAAACCATCGCCGACCTGGCGCGAGAAGCGCGCAAGCTGGGGGCGAAGATTGTCGCCGTTCACGGAGAAAGCCCGGTGGAGCCGGTGCCGGCCGGCACCAATCGCGCGGCGGTGGAGGCGGATATCGATTTTCTCGCGCATCCCGGATTGATCACCGAGGAGGAGGCCCGAATCGCGGCTGAACGGGGCGTTTTCCTGGAGATCACCGCCCGCAAGGGGCATTCGCTCACCAACGGTCACGTGGCTCGCATGGCCCGGAAAACCTCGGCCGAACTGATATTGAATACCGACTCGCACGCCCCGGGCGATCTGATCACGCGCGAATTCGGGCTGACGGTGGTCCGAGGCGCGGGTCTGGACGAGGAAGAATTGGAGAAAATGCTGGAACGATCGCGGCGTCTCGCGCGGCGGGCGCTAGGCGGGTGACCTTGCGCCCAGGAAGAACCTCTTTCCGACGCGTATCGGCCCTTCTCATTTTCATCTGCCTGATTTCGCTCTGCGCCGCGCTTTCCTCGTACGCTTCCCAGCCGACGCTCCCGCTGGGAGAACCGCAATGGATGTCGGTTCTGTTCCGAGGCGCAAAGATCGGGTATCACACCTCCACCCTGCTTCCCACGGACCAGGGGTTTCAACTCACGGAACGGACGTTTCTCCGTTTCATGCTTTTGAATCGCCCGCAAACCGTGCTCATACAATCCCGCATACTCACCGACGAGGAACTGGCGCTCAGGTCGTTCTCCTTTACCATGGACGCCGACCCTTCCCACTATGAAATTCAGGGAGAAGTAGCTCCCGGCGGGATAAAGATCGTCACCACCACCCTGCATGGCGCGAGCGAATCCTTCCTGCCCTGCGCGGGGAAAATATACATGAACGAGATTCTTCCGGCGCTGGTGGCCAAGGGTCGGCCGGCGCCCGGCCAGGAACTTTCCATCAGCGCCCTGGACCCGCTCACCCGCGCGCTGGACACCATAAAAATCACCGTAAACGGCCGGGAAACCCTGAAAACGGAAACCTTCGACGGCCCGGTAAACAAGATCGAAATCACCTACCCCACGTACGGTCTCACGCTCTGGATGGATGACGGCGGCGCCATCCGGCGCGAACTAAGCCCGCCCCTGACGGAACTGATCAGCGCCTCCCCGGAAAAGGCCCGCTCGGGATTGAGCGAACGCGATCCCATGGTCGATCTCGCGCGGATCACCCAGCCTCGACTTATTGGCCGCATGGATGATCCCCGCTCCCTGCGCTCGTTGACGGCGCTCTTGCGGGGCGTGGACGCTTCCTCCTATGACCTGAACGGGGGTAGGCAGACGGCGCGGGGAAACACGGTGAGGATCGACCTGGAAGACATCGACGAAACCGCCTCGTATACGATCCCGTATGAAGGTGAAGAGTTCTCCTCGTTTCTGCGGCCGGACCCGTTCATTCAGAGCCGGGATGAAACCATCCAACGCCAGGCGTTACGGATTATCGGCGATGAACGGGACGCTCTCGAGGTGGTTCGTCTGGTGACAGCGTGGGTTTATGAGAACCTGAAAAAGGAACCGGTGCTTTCCGTGCCCAACGCCCTAGAAGTATTAAAGCTTCGTCGAGGCGACTGCAACGAACACGCGATATTGACCGCCGCCTTGCTGCGGGCCGTGGGAGTTCCCACGCGAGTCTCCACGGGCGTGGTTTTCAGCGACGGCGGCTTTTTCTATCATTCCTGGAACGAGGCATTCGTGGGGGCGTGGATTTCCATCGATTCCACCACCAACCGGATTCCGGCGGACGTCTCCCACATCAGGCTTATCGAGGGCGGGTTGGAGCGCCAGTCGCGCCTCATGAACGTGATCGGAGCCCTGCGGATAGAAATTATTTCCAGCGACTGATTTTCGGTGATGGCGGATCGTCTCCGGCCACGCCGCCCATACCGTAGAAACGAGCCTTTCATATCGGCTAACTTATCAGATCCATTGACATTCCGGCAAAAATATACTAGACCGGCTTCAGTTGGAACAATGTTGCGAAGCAAACGCGTGAGGGCGTCCGGCGATCCATAAACCGGCGCGCCCCGGAACGGGATTGGCGCTCTTTGCGAATCAGCGGCGGAGAATTTAAAGGACACGGCCTCGCTTCTTTCACCGGCAAAGCCATCAGACCTACTCCGGAGCATGTCAGGGAAGCGATCTTTAATATTCTCGGACAGCGAATGGATGGTTACCAGGTTCTCGATTTATTCGCCGGAACCGGCGCTCTCGGGCTGGAGGCTTTGAGCCGGGGGGCGGATCGGGCGATTTTTGTCGATATCTCGTTAAAAGCTCTTACCATCATCAATAAAAACATAAACACACTGGGACTCGAATCTCGAACCCGCGTGGTGCGGCATGACATCACGCGCGGTTTAAACCCGGTGACCAAACTGATGCCCCGGATTGACTTGGTGTTTATGGACCCGCCTTACGGCAAGAATTTGGCGCCCCGGATTCTCCAGCGGTTGGAGGCTCTTCCCGAATTGATCGAAGGGGCGGTCATTGTTGTCGAACATTTCCGGAACGAACTCGACGGAGCGACCTTTAAAACATTGTCTCTGCTTTCCGCGCGCGCTTACGGGCAAACGATTATATCTCTTTTTGAAAAGGTCAAAGCCGATCGACTTGGCGAGACTCTTCTAACTCAAGCGATGGAGAAATAAAATGACTCGAATAGCGGTGTATCCAGGCTCATTCGATCCCATAACCAACGGTCACCTTAGTCTTATTCACCGGTCCATGCACCTGTTCGACGAACTTATCGTGGCCGTGGCCATCAATCCCGACAAGAGCCCGCTCTTTACCATAGAAGAACGGCTCGATATGATACGCGAAGCGGTTACGGGCATGGACCGGGTGAGCGTCGACAGTTTCCAGGGGCTGCTGGTGAATTACGTGGCCGGCAAGAACAGCCACGTCATCCTGCGGGGAATCCGCGCGCTTTCCGATTTTGAGTTCGAATTTCAGCTGGCGCTCATGAATCGACGTTTGAGCCGGGATATTCAGTCTATTTTTCTTATGACGGACTATAAGTGGTTTTATATCAGTTCCACCATCATCAAGCAGGCGGCTCAACTGGGCGGGGCCATCGACGGGCTGGTGCCCCCCAATGTGTGCCGGAAACTCCGGGAGAAGTTCAGCAACACCTGTTGCGGGGGCTCGAAGCAGGAAATCGACTAGGTTGTTGATTCTTTTGAAATTTTTATAAAAAATAGCTTGACACTGTAAACGGCATGGGGCATAAACAAATCATTGTTTAAGTTGCTGATTTTAAAACTTAAAAAGGAGACTGTTTCATGGCCTTGACCAAAGACAGGATAATCAACAGGGTCCATGAAGATTTGGGATTGGGAAAGAGTCAGGCCAGGCGGGTAGTGGAAACGCTCTTCGAGATCATGAAGGACGCTCTTGAAAAAGAGGATAATCTGCTCATCAGCGGATTCGGCAAATTCATGGTCAAAAATAAACGCACCAGACGGGGACGCAATCCGCAAACCAAAAAGGACCTGCTTCTCAGGGCCCGAAAGGTGGTTATTTTCAAGACCTCAGGCGTTCTCCGTAAAAAAATGAACGCGGGTCATTCGGCTACCACGAAAGAATCAGAATAGCCTCTGTTTTCCAGCTCACGCTGGTTTTCCATCGCCTCCGCCAGTTTTGTGGCGTGCGTCACTCTGACCCGGTAGAAGGTATCCGCGCCTGTATCGTACACTACGATATGGGCGTTTTGATAATTTTCAGCCATTATGTTTCTCAGGCGATCGGCGTTTTCCCGTACAAGAAATGAACCGATTTGAATGGTGAAAGAGCCCTTGTCGTAACTTTCCGGTTGGACCAGCTTCGTGCTGACATGACCGTTTTCGACCACCTGGGTTTCTATGCCCAGCGCTTCGACTTCGACAGTCGCGGTGCCCTTGTCATGTATTCCGATTTCATGCGCCGCTTTGTATGAAAGATCGATGATACGATCTTTCACGAAAGGCCCGCGGTCGTTTATTCGTACTTTTGTCGTCATCCCGGTTTCCAGGTTGGTCACCTTCACGAGGGTGTTGAACGGAAGGGTCTTATGGGCCGCGGTCGCGTCAAACATATCGTAGATTTCCCCATTGCTGGTCTTCCGCCCATGGAAGTCCTCCCCATACCACGAAGCGACGCCCGTCTGTTTGAACTTTTCCGCGGACAGAAGCGGGTAGTATTCCTTGCCGAATACCTTATAGGGTTTTCCCGTGCCCCCGGAAGGACGTTCGGCGGGGGGGCGCTCCGTGGGGGGGTGGGTCGTTTGGGGAGCGGTCCCGCATGAAGTCAGAAAAAAGGCCAGTCCGGCCAACGTTATCAAACCCTTACAGTATTTCCGATTCAAACCTGAAACCCCCCTTATGGAAAAATCAGCGGCCATGCTAACTTTTTAGCGCCTCGTCATCAAGTCATAACCGTCATGATGGCGACCGGAAATTTAATTTGAACGGAAACGCGACCTGGGGAGGTCAAAATGTAACAATTTTGTCTCTTGCGCGCGGCTCCCGTTTCGAATAGATTTTTTAAAAGGTAATAGTTTCCTCCTTTTTCACTTGACTTCAACCATGGGGTTTGCGTATTTTCATGTAATTATATTGTGACTACAATATAATTATGATGTAACTCGAAACGTTACCCGCGCTCAAACAGAGCGGTCGTCACACGAGGCGGAGTCCCCGCCTGTCAGGAACTGCATTCTCTAAATTTTCGATCAATAAAGGATGGGAGGCGGCTGTATGGATTTAACAGGTAAAACCGCTGTGGTGACCGGCGCAAGCCGGGGCATTGGCAGGTCGGTGGCTCTCGCGTACGGAAAAGCGGGCGCCAACGTCATCGTTAACTATTCACGAAGCGAAGGTCCCGCCAACGAAGTGGTCGCTGAAATAGAAAAGCTCGGATCCAAGGCGGTGGCGTACAAAGCCGACGTGTCCGTGGCCGAGGAAGCCAAGGGTCTGGTGAACGCGGGAAAGGAACATTTCGGTTCGGTGGACATTCTGGTCAACAACGCCGGAATCAGCCAACCTTCCCTGATGCTGAAAATGACCGAGGAACAATGGGACCGGGTCGTGGACATCCATCTCAAGGGCGCCTTCCTCTGCACGCAGGCGGCTGGTCTGATCATGAAGGAGCAGAACAGCGGCAAGATCATCAACGTGAGTTCCGTGGCCGGTCTCGTCGGCACCGTGGGCCAGATGAACTACAGCGCCGCCAAGGGCGGGTTGCTCTCCTTCACCAAATCGGTGGCGCGTGAACTGGCTCGCTACAACGTCTGCGCCAATGTCATTTCGCTGGGAATCGTGGCCACCGAAATGACGGAAAAGATCAGAAGCGACGAGAAACTGCGCGACATCTATATGAACCGCATCCTTTTAAAACGGTTCGCCGAATCGGATGACATCACCCCGGCGTTCATATTTTTCGGATCCGATTTATCAAGTTACATCACCGGCCAGGTCATCTGCGTCGATGGCGGCTATGGTATGATTTAATCATCGGATTTTTGATTTTCCAACCTTTGAATTTCACAGGCAATAAGGAGGGAAACCACCAATGGCGGCAATTCCGGATAAAATTCAATGCTGGCAGATGGTTCAACCCTGGTCGAAAAATAAAGAGACCGGGGAGAAAATTCCGGGCAAGCTGGAACGCACGGAAATACCCATGCCCGAAATCGGCGACGGCGACGCGCTGGTCGAGGTCGCGGGATGCGGAGTATGTCACACCGATTTGAGCTATTTCTACGATGGCGTGCCCACGGTAAACAAACCGCCGCTGACGCTCGGACATGAAATCAGCGGGACCGTGATCGGCGGCAAGGCGGACCTGATCGGCAAGGAAGTCATCATTCCGGCGGTCATGCCCTGCGGTAATTGCCCCATTTGCGAGGATTCTCGCGGAAACCGATGCCTGGCCCAGAAGATGCCCGGCAACAGCCTGGGCCAGCTTGGCGGTTTCGCCAGCCATATCGTCGTGCCCGCCGGTGACCTCTGCGTTATCGAAAACAGAGGCGCCACCCCCCTGTCCCATTTCGCCGTGGTCGCGGACGCGGGAACCACGCCCTATCAGTCCGCCATGCGAGCGGACCTGAAAGTGAACGATCTGGTGATCATCATCGGCGTCACCGGCGGAGTCGGCGTCTATCAGGCGCAAGTTGCCAAGGCCCTTGGGGCCAAGACGGTTATCGGTATCGCCCGGAACCAGCCCAAACTCGACCGAGCCCTGCAATATGGCGCGGATTACGTCATCAATTCCAAGGACAAAGACATAAAAGGCATCAAGGAAGAATTCAAATCCATCTGCAAGCAGGCCGGCGTGCCCTCCAACTACGGCTGGAAGATTTTTGAATGCACGGGCACCGGTCAAGGTCAGGAAATCGCCCTGGGGCTCCTTTCTTTTGTGGGCAAGCTGATTGTGGTGGGATTCGGACTGACGACCAATCAATATATGATGTCGAAACTCATGGCCTTTGACGCCGAAATCATCGGCACCTGGGGCTGTCTGCCTGAGTATTATCCCAAGGTTCTGGATCTGGTCCAAAATGGCAAGGTTAAGATCGAGCCTTTCCTGGAAACCAAACCCATGAGCGAGATTCAGCAGGTATTTGAAGATCAGCACGCCGGTAAATTCGACAGACGTCAGGTTCTCGAGCCTGATTTTTAATTGCGGTCTTTCAATAAACCCTTAAGAAGAAAAAGCGCGAGGAGGAAAACCATGGCATTAGATTGGATGCCCAGAGACGATGAATTAAAGGACCATTCCCTTATCGGCGGCGAGCATTGGGGAACCGAGGCTCCCTGCACGGTCTATGAGAAGAAGCCTATTCTCGACGCTCAAGGCAAGCCGGTTGATGGGCTTTATTACGCGGAAATTCGACTGAACAACCCCAACCAGTACAACTCCTATACCACCGAGATGGTAAAGGGCGTTATCGCCGGCTTTACCGCCTCTTCGGGCGACCGGAGCGTGGTCGCCACCGTGTTCACGGGAACCGGCGACAAGGCGTTCTGCACCGGCGGCAACACCAAGGAATACTCCGAGTACTACAGCCGTCGCCCCAATGAATACGGCGAGTACATGGATCTGTTCAACGGTATGGTGGACGCCATCCTGAACTGCAAGAAACCCACGATTTGCCGCGTGAACGGCATGCGCGTTGCCGGTGGACAGGAAATCGGCATGGCGTGCGACCTGGCGGTCAGCTCCGACCTCGCCATCTTCGGCCAGGCCGGCCCGAAGCACGGTTCCGCGCCCGACGGCGGATCGTCCGACTTCCTGCCCTGGATGCTCAATCTGGAAGACGCCATGTGGAACTGCGTCTCCTGCGAGATGTGGAGCGCCTACAAGATGAAGGCCAAGAACCTCATCACCAAGTGCGTTCCGGTGCTCAAGAAAGACGGCGCCTTTATCCGCAATCCCCTCATCTACACCGACACCTACGTAAAAGACGGCGAAATCGTGTACGGCGACTTCAAGGCCGGTTCGGAAGCCAAGGAAGCCAAGGAAATGATGAAAACGCTTTCCATCGACTTCGAACTGCTGGACAAGGAAATAAACGCCATCGTCTGGAAGTTCACCAATCTTTTCCCCGGATGCCTGATGAAATCCATTGACGGCATCCGAGCCAAGAAGAAATTCTTCTGGGATCAGATGAAATTACCGAACAGACATTGGCTGGCCGCGAACATGATGGGCGAGGCTTTCCTGGGCTTTGGCGCGTTCAACACCAAGAAGATCACCGGCTCGGACGTGATCGACTTCGTGAAGTATCGCCAGTTCGTCGCTCAGGGCAAGCTGCTCGACGAAGAGTTCTTCTCGGAAGTTCTTGGCAAACCCCAAGGATAATTCCATCGCCTGTAAACCTTCAGGAAAAGTCCAGGCTTGGTCTGGACTTTTCTTTTTTGGACCCATACCATAACCTCGATTCACAGAAGAATTACAATGAGGAGAACCTTGCATGGGTTACGAACATATAAAAACCGAATTGAACGAAGGAGTCGGAACTATTGTTCTGAGCCGGGAGCCGTTGAACTGGCTGAACATCGCCATGATGGAAGAGATCAACCAGGCACTGGACGCTTATAAAGGTCAAACTATAAAACTGCTGGTATTCAAGGCCGCGGGCAAGGCATTTTCGGTGGGCGTCGAAGTCGCCGAACACATGGGCGGACTCGCGGAAAAAATGATTGAGGTTTTTCACGGCATGTTCCGCCGCATGGACGAACTGGGCGTTCCTTCCATCGCCGTCGTGAACGGCGCGGCCCTGGGCGGAGGATGCGAACTCGCTATTTTTTGCGACATGGTCATCGCGTCCGAACGCGCTAAGTTCGGGCAGCCGGAAATCCAGGTGGGCGTTTTCCCTCCCATCGCGGCGCTGGCCATGCCGCGCATCATGGGGCGGAAAAAAGCCCTGGAACTCATTTTGAGCGGCGACACCATCGGCGCCAATGAAGCCCGTGAACTGGGCCTGGTGAATCACGTCTTCCCCGTGGACGTCTTCCCGGCCGAAGTCGACAAGTTCATCGAGAAATTCAAAAAATTGAGCGGCGTGGTCTTGAAATCCACTCGCAAGGCCTGCCTCGTGGGCTTGGGCGACGATCCCGCCAAGGGATTGCGGGACATCGAGTCCATTTATCTCAATGAGCTGATGAAAACCACCGACGCGCAGGAAGGATTGAACGCCTTCCTCGAAAAACGCAAACCCCAGTGGAAGGAACAATAGGCGTCATTCCAAGATGATAAAGAGGCCGCCCGGTTCACGGCGCCCCTTTGTCATCTTGCTCCGGAATATTTTCCTACCAGCGCCAAACGTACCGATTCCCGGCCCCCCCAACCCGCCCCGGCCGTGTTTTTTTCTTGCGTAATCGCCGAATTTTGGTACATATACATGATTCTGTTGTTGAGGACTCCCCGTATTTCGATGAATTGAATCCATGCGCCGCATTTTCACCGACCCGGTCCTCATCCGGCGGCCGCAAGCCACTCGAATGGAAATTTTCAATCACGGGACCTGATTAGCGATCGGCGGATCTTTGCGGTGGGGCGGCAAGAACGCCGCACTCCTCTCATTATTTTATTTGAAGGCTTTAAGGAATGCTAAAACGGACACAGTACTGCGGAAACATTTTTGAGGACCAAACCGGCCGGGAAGTGATCGTCAACGGCTGGGTGGAGAATCTCCGCGACCATGGTGGAGTCACCTTTGTCGATGTCAGAGACAGAAAGGGTGTCGTGCAGGCGGTTTTCAACCCCGAAACCTCACCGGAATCGCACGCCATGTCCCGCAAGCTGCGCGACGAATACGTCATCGCGGTTCGAGGCCAGGCACGGCTCAGGTCCAAGGAAACCGTTAACTCCTCTATTCCCACGGGAACCGTTGAAGTCGTGGCCGACGAGCTGGAAATCCTCAACACCAGCAATACGCCGCCCCTGACCGTCAGCGACTACGCTCACGCGGGCGACATGCTGCGCCTCAAATACCGCTATCTGGATCTTCGACGTCCGGCGATGCAGAAAAATCTTCTTTTCCGCAGCGAAGTTGCGGCCATTATGCGCGAATTTCTCCGGGGCGAAGATTTCGTGGAGATCGAAACCCCGGTGCTGACGAAATCGACTCCCGAAGGCGCCCGGGACTTTCTGGTCCCCAGCCGCCTCAATGCGGGCGAGTTCTACGCGCTGCCCCAATCGCCTCAAATCTTTAAGCAGCTCCTGATGATCGGCGGGATGGAGCGCTATTACCAGATCGTCAAATGTTTTCGTGACGAGGACTTGCGGGCGGACCGGCAGCCCGAATTTACCCAGTTGGACATTGAAATGTCCTTTATGGACGAGGAAGACGTTATCGATCTTATCGAACGATTGGTGGCGCGGCTTTTCGAGCGGTTGCTGAACATCAAGATCGATATTCCCCTCAATCGCCTGACCTACGACCATGTGATGAACACCTACGGCAGCGACGCGCCCGACCTGAGAATCCCGTTCAAACTGGTCGATCTCAATCCGGTCCTGAAGACCTCCGAATTCCGCCCGTTCCGCTCCACCATCGACGGCGGAGGCGTCATCAAGGGCATGAACGCCAAGGGCGGCGCCGAAATGTCCAAAAGAGAGTTGGAAGACCTCATCAACCTGGCTATCAGTTACGGAGCCCAGGGGCTGGCGTGGATTAAAATCCGCGATACCGAATGGCAGTCGCCGCTGGTTAAGATGCTCTCCGATGAAGAAAAAAAGGGCATGGCCGAAGCCATGGCGCTCGAACCCGGCGACTTGGCGGTGTTCGTGGCCGGCCCGAAAAAGATGGCCAATGAAGTGCTGGGCCGAATCAGAATAGACCTTGCTCATCGACTCCATCGGATCGATACCGATTGCTTTAACCTCTGCTGGGTCACGGACTTCCCGCTTCTGGAAATGGACAACGAGACGAACCAGCTCAAGGCCGTCCATCATCCCTTTACCGCTCCACAAGAAGAAGACCTGCCGCTCCTCGGAACGGAGCCGCTCAAGGTCAAAAGCCGCGCTTATGACTTGGTTCTGAACGGCAATGAAGTGGGCGGCGGCAGTATCCGTATCCACCGGCCCGAGGTTCAGGAACAACTGCTCGATCTGCTGGGAAGCGGCGGCGAGAGCCTCAGGGAGCAGTTTGACTTTCTGTTGGAAGCGCTTCGGCTGGGCGCTCCGCCCCATGGAGGCATCGCCCTGGGACTTGACCGGCTAGTGATGCTCATGCTTCGGGAACCCACCATCCGCGAGGTGATCGCGTTTCCCAAAACGCAAAAGGCCGCCTGCCCGCTCACCCACGCGCCCGCTCCGGTGGACAACCTTCAGTTGCAGGAGCTGGGAATCAAGGTGGCGCGAAAAACATCCTGAACCGGACTATTAATCGAAGACAAGCTTAGGGCCGTGACGTCTTCCCATAAAGGAACGCATCGCGGCTTTTTTATTTCGGACGGAGAAGATTAATACGAAGTTAAAGTCTCCCTTGCAAGCTATCGCATTGAAACATTTTTTAGTCTTTTGTCGTCTTTAATTGATCAATCGCCTTCTCATCAGGACCAGCGCCAGCAGATAGAAGAAGGTGGCGAAGATGGCAAGGTAGGCGAGGTTCCACCACTGATCGGAGCGCCCATTTGTTCTCTGCCCAACGCCCTCAGGACGATGGCCAGATGGGTCAGGGGGAATATCAGCGCGACGTTCTGCGCCCAGGCGGGGAGCGTGGTGATGGGGAAGAAGGTGCCGCTGAACAGGAACATGGGCGTAATGAACAAAAACATGGGCACGTTGAAGAGATCGATGTTGGGCATCAGGGCGGTGATGCACATGCCGATGGCGCCGAAAGCAATCCCACCCAGAACGGCGACGGGAACGATCCAGAAACTGCACGGATAGACGAGCAGCCCGAAGGCGCTGACCACCGTCATGACCACGGTCGAGGCGACGAGCGCCAGTGTCGCGCCCCACGCGATTTCGGCGGTGATCACCTCTTCTATCACCAAAGGCGTGGCCAGCATGGCGTCGAACGTCTTCTGATAATACATGCGCACAAAAGAGGCGTACGTGTTTTCAAAAAAGGCGTTGAACATCACCGTTATGGCAATAAGTCCCGGCGCGATGAACTGGATGTACGTCAGTTCCTCGCCTCGATAAGGGATCGCCGAGACGAAAGTCCCCAGCCCCAGGCCAAAGGCGAGGATGTAGAGAATCGGCTCCATGATGGGTGTCAGAAACCGCACCGGCAGGCTCGTTATATAAACCGTCCAATTTCGCTGCCAGACACGAACCCATCTCCATGACAGACCATCCGGAAAAAGCTTCACTCCCGCAGCTCCCGTCCCGTAAGTTTTAGGAATACGTCTTCCAGCGTGGCCATACGAAAGGTGCAGCCTTCCTGACACCGCGCTCCGATTTCGTTGAAGAGTTCCCTGACCTGCGGACCATAAAATATGGTCTTGCCCATGATTTTTTCCGAGGAGCAGGATCTTTGCTCGGCTATTTTCACGAATTCCTCGGACGCGTCCACGACTTCGAGCACGTGGGAGCCGATAATCTTCTCGATCAGCCGACTCGGTTTTCCCTGGATCAGAATACGGCCGTGGTCCATGATCACCAGACGGTCGCAGAGCTGGGCCGCCTCCTCCATATAATGGGTCGTCAGAAGGATGCCCTTCCCCCCTTCCTTCAGTTCGGTCAAAAGCTCCCACGTCGCCCGTCTCGATTGAGGGTCCAGGCCGGTGGTGGGTTCGTCCAGAATAATCAGGTAGGGATCGTTGATCAGCGCGCGAGCGATCAGAAGCCTGCGCATCATGCCCCCTGAAAGCTCCGGTATCTTAGAAGCGGCCTTATGTTCCAGTTTTATGAATCGCAGAAGCTCCTTCGCCCGGCTGCCGCGAAGACCGGGCTCCATATTGAAATATCTGCCGAAAACCTCCAGGTTCTTGAGCACGGTCAAATCCGGATCGAGATTGTTCTCCTGCTGGCATACGCCAATCCGCGCGTTCACTTCCCGTCGATGTCGCAGGGCGTCCGTGCCGAATATGGTGAGCTGGCCGCTGGTAACCGGGGAAAAACCGTAGAGCATTCTTACCGTGGTGGTCTTTCCCGCTCCGTTGGGGCCCAGGAGCCCGAAACATTCACCCTTTCGAACTTCAAAGGAAACATTATCCACCGCTTTAAAGGAGTTGAATGTCTTGGTCAGCCCTTCGGCCGACACGAGCGCTTCAACCATCCGATCGTCTTCCGCCACGATCTCCCCCTGAACGATCAACCCGAATCGTATTCTTTTCCTCGAACCCCGGAAACGCGATGGTGTAGCTCCATTCCGTTTCCCCGCATTTTTCGATAGGCGCTCTCAGAGCATATCATATTATATTATATTCGGCTTGGGCGTTGGAAACGATTCGCCGTCGGCCCGTCAAAAACAACGAAAGGCCGACTCGACGGCCGGCCTTTCTTGTCCCTGAGGGAGTTTTACGGCGTTATGTCGCTATTTTTTTCCGAGCGGGGTCAGTTCGGGTCCCCCAAATCGTTCGGTGGGCGAAAGCAGCCTGCTGCTGTAGCGGATTACGTATTCCGTTCTGAGTTTTCTGCTGATCTTTCTGAACAGGTCGCGTTCAAACAGTTCGCCTATGGCGGCGGGATCGGGGGCGGACATTTCCGCCAGTATTTTAGGTCCGCGTCCCAGCACGACGTTCCAGCCGCCGATAGTTTTCACCAGTCCCATTTCTTCTATGGCGGGAAGGTACTCGTTATGGATAAATTCGGAGTATTTCTTTATCTTCCCGGGGAGCAAATCCCAATACTGATTGAATCTCCAGGAACCTTTGCGGATGATGTACTCATCCGGCGACACCCTTCCCGTGGGCGCCATGACCTTGTAATCGTAATCGTACACATAATCCATCAGCTCGTTTTGAAGAGCCTTCATACTCTTGAGGCGCAGGATGCGTTCCACTTCATCCAGGCTGTCGGCGGTGGCCACGGCGGTCACGCGCGGGCCCTCTCCAATCGCCACGTAATAACCGCCCACGATGCTCAATCCCAGCTCCGCCGCGCGGGGTATGTACTGATCAACCGCGAATTTGGCGTATTCCCGTTCCATCCCATGGACGATTTCCCAGTGTTGCGTGAAAAGCACCGCCATAGTGGACCCCTTTCCGTATGAATTTTCCGCTCATCAGGCTCACGGCGTGGCCGCGGCCTCACCACATCTATATGTTACGCGTCCCGCCGTTTCGTCTTGTGGGAATTCATCAAGAAGTGGCGTAAGGACCCAGTCCCCGCTTATGCATATACGCGCTAACTTCGCGGTTCAGTTCATAAAAATGAGAGAATCCCCGATTCTTGGCGACCCTGAGCAGACTCAGGAGCAACTGAGCTTCGGCCAGCGCGTCATCGAGCGCCCGATGCGACACCGGCATATTAATGCTCTGGGTGATCAGCGCGTAATCCAGGGTGCGCGGTTGAGGGTCGGGGTACAGAAATTCGAACAGCGAACGTATGCACAGCTTTTTAACGCTCAGGCTTTTTCCCAAGGCCTGTTTAAAGGCGTAATTCACATGCCGGTGATCGAAAAAGAGCGGGTACGACGCGAAAATGGAACTATTGATAAAGGAGAAAATCCGTGGATACGTCTCCTCCGGTTGCGGCGCCGCCTGAATCTGAATGCTCGAAATCCCCGTCAGTCGTTCAACCTCGGGATTGATGTTGGACGAAGGCCGCACGAATGAAGAAACGTGGCGCGGCCGGCTGTTGAACCCGACCCGCACGGCGGCAATTTCGAAAATGCAGGCTTTGGGCGGCAACTCAAGGCACGTGGTTTCCACGTCCACGACCGTGTACTCCAGGTCCTCCAATCGCTCATCTCTGAGAATGGACGGAAGCGCCCTTTTAAGTTTTGCCAGCATGTAAGTCTGAATCGGTTGAGGAGAATCGGACGCCATTGAAGGACGACTTCCGGTCGCTTCCATCAGGCCCCACGATCGTTTTTATTCCCGTGCACTGTATGCAAGGATTGAGCTCTCTGTCAATTTCAATCTACTCATGGGCGACCGGTAATCATGGAATGTCTCGTCAAACGAGGCGCAAGCGTCGCCTTCGGTGACGTGCTGTTGCATGACCAAGGCAAATTCGCGGTCGCCGGACTATCGAGGACGGTCCGCTACTTTGACCAGGAAGGTCGTCCAGATCCCTTCCGATTCCCATTTTCGTATGAGTTTAACCGGCTTACGGTCCAGGATGCGTTCAATGTCCCGAGCTTGCGAGCGCATGAGACCCGACAGGATGATCCACCGGCAGGCGTAAAAGTCGTCGGATTGCGCCATCTTTTCCGCCACGGCCATGTGGATATTGGAGATGATCAGATCGACCTTGGGCCCCAGAAAGGACAGCGCGTCTCCCTCGACCGCCCGAACGACGTCCTTTAGTCCGTTCCTTTCGATGTTGGCCAGGGCCGTGCGGACGCACAGCGGGTTGTTGTCCACCGCCAGCGCGCTTTCCGCGCCCAGCGCCGCCGCCGCGAGGGCCAGAATTCCGGTTCCGGTTCCCAAATCCAGACAGGTTTGTATATGTTCCGAGGACATGACCTGGTTGAGCGCGAAAAGGCAATCCCGCGTGGTGGGGTGTTGCCCGCCGCCGAAGACGACTCCGGGGTCGATGCGCAACTCGAGGGCGTCGGGCTCGGTGTCTTGGGGGATCTCCATCCAGAAAGGAGCGATGACCAGTCGCCCGATCCGAATGGGCGCCAGTTCCAGACCGCCCTGCCATTCCTCGTAGGACATTTCATACCGATCGACCAGGTTCGCTCCCGACTGCGCCACCAAGCCCCGCCGGACTTCGGCATGCGCGTCCCGGGAGAAAAAAAGGAACCCGTAGCCGTCTTCCTTCCAGCAACCCAGAAACGAGGGATCGTCGAGCCACGGCGAAGGGTCCGGGTCTCCATCAAGTTGATACACGAAGAGACGCTGATAGGGATTTCGGGGAGTTTCTATGGTTTGATCGGTTCTTTTCACGGGGATTCCGTAGGTTTTTCACAAAAAACAAGCCGAGAAACCATCGTTCCCCGGCCATTTCACAATAACGGGCAAGTATTTAACGTAGTATCAGGATTCCAGAACAAATATAACTTCCAGGCGGACCCGATATTCATCTATCGTTCCATCATTAACAGCGACACGCTGCTCGACGACTTTCATCCCGGTGATTCCGCGCAGGGTTTTTGAGGCGCGTTCAAACCCGACTTTTACCGCATCGTCAAAGCCGTTCGGCGAAGCGGCAATAATTTCCGTGACCCGCGCTACGCGCTTTTCAGCCATACTCTACCCTCCTTATGTGTTTTAACTCGAAATATCATAACGCCATGACATGGGCAATGTCAAAGAGATAATGCGGCTTCTCAGCTCGAATATAGCTATTTTACAGCTTTATTGTAGTCATATTGTAGCGTTATTTTTTTTTTGACAAAGGAACTAAAGAGGTATAAGGTTCGCCTAACTGTCGCCATTGTGATAAAAAGCGCAAGCAATCAAGGGCTTTTCGAGTATACAAAGAGGTGAAGAAAAAAGAATATAGCTATCTCATGAAGAACCTCAATCTGGTCACTCAACTGGGGCTGACCATGGTAGGTTCGATCATGTTTTGTTTCGCGATCGGCTATTTCCTTGATAAATGGCTGGGGACTAAAGGCATCTTCATCACTTTGTTTTTATTGTTCGGCATAGGCGGCGGCGGTTACACGGTTTACCGCCAGATAAATGAGGCCTTCGAAGACGCCGAGGACAAGGACACACGCGACGTTGGACAAAAATGATACTTTTCTGGCGCTCACAAAAACCGCATTAATATTGACCGTCTTCGGGTGTGTGGTACTCTTCGGTCTGGACAAGATATCCTGGGCCAAGGGATTCGCGCTTGGAAGCTTATTTAGTGTTTTAAATTTCGCTCTTTTAAGGTATGGAATTCGGCAAAGATTGGGACAGAGCGGAAAAGTGGCGAAAGTCAAAGGCTTCGCATTTATCCTTGTAAGATACGCCGTACTTGCCCTGCCTCTGCTGGTAGCCTTTAAAAAGAGGGAGGCTTTCAATCTGCCGGCCACCATCGCCGGTTTGTTCTGCATTCAAAGTAGCATTCTTTTTTACTATTTTATTTGGCTTCGGTTTTCTCGTTCGAAAAATTAGGGATACCCGATTGTTTATATGATTATCTGAAGAAACTGAGAGGCACGGAAGTTCAAGGTTAGTATTATGGATGAGATGACCCAAATATGGCAGTGGGGATTTCAGGTCGGCGATTACAGCTTTACCTTTAATATCGAGACGCTGATCATGACATGGATTGTCATGACGGCTCTCATCCTTTTCAGTATCGCCGCGACCCGGAAAATTGGTATACTACCGCACGGTTATCAGAGTATCGCCGAACTGATCATCGACGCCTTCGACAACTTGGTCAAGGACGCGCTGGAAATACCGGATTATCGCAAATACTTTCCGATGATCTGCGCGCTCATGATGTTTCTCCTGTTGTGTAACTGGATCGGCGTAATACCCTACTTCTCGGAACCGACCAAGGACTTGAATACACCGTTGGCCCTGGGTCTTATGGGCTTCGTGGTGGCTCATTATGCGGGAATCAAAGCCAAGGGAATCAAGGAGTACGTCAAGGGCTACTGTGATCCCATCATCTTTTTCGCGCCGCTCAACATCATCGGCGAAATCGCCAAGGTTGTTTCCATCTCCTTTCGTCTCTTTGGAAATATCATGGGCGGCTCCATCATCATTCTCGTGGTGTCGCACCTGCTCTATTATCTGGTTCTTCCTCCTTTCCTTAATTTCTTCTTTGGCATATTTGTTGGGACAATTCAGGCTTTCGTTTTTACAATGTTGACGCTGGTGTATATTTCCGTTCAAATAAAGTAACTGAGTAGTGGAGTGAATCGTTTTGGAAGAGTTCACGTGGGTACAAATTGCTGCGATGACTTCGGCTGGCATCTCCATCGGTTTTGGCGCCATCGGCGCCGCGATTGGTGAAGGTTACACCGCCGGCCGGGCAAATGAGGCCATTTCCTACCGTCCGCAGGAAGCAAAGGATATTTTCAAAAATGCCTTGATCGGCCAGGCCATGGCTGAGACCGCCGGAATTTTCGCTCTTGTGGTCTCCATGCTGCTCATCTTTGTCAACTTTGATCGCGGAAGCGTTCTTACCGCTCCGGCGCTTCTTGGCGCCGGGCTCTGCATGGGCTTCGGCGCCTTGGGCAGCGGCGTGGGGTCCGGCTACCCCGCGGCGGAAACGTGCATGGGCATCGCGCGGCAGCCGAGACTGTCTTCACGCCTGACGACGAGCATGCTGGTCGGATCGGCGGTCTGTCAGACTCCTTCGATTTTCTCGATGGTCGTCGCGTTCATTCTCCTGTTCTTTAATGTCACCGGCCATCCTTTTTCACCCTACTGGGCGGCCTATCTCGGCGCCGGTCTTTCCACCGGCCTCGCCGCGATCGGTTCCGGTTACGGCGGCGGCATGGCCGCGGGCGCGGCGTGCGAGGGCATAGCCCGACATCCTGAAAACGCCGGTCCCACCACCGTCACCATGCTTCTTGGACAAGCGGTCGCGCAGACACCCGCCATTTTCGGGCTGTTGGTCAGCTTTATCCTGCTGTTCAAGTCGCACGCGGAAGCGACCACTCTGGCGGATTCCATCGCCCTGTTGAGCGCCGGTCTGTGCATGGGATTCGGCGGCATCGGACCCGGAATCGGCAACGGATATACGGCCAAGGACGCCATCGCCTGGGTGGCGCGAAACAGCGAAAACTCCGGTGTCATCAGCAGAACCATGCTGGTTGGTATGGCCGTGGCCCAGTCCACCGCCATCTACGCCATGGTCGTGGCGCTGGTCTTGATTTTTGTGGTGTGATTAATGGGCTTGTCCCTCTTGGAAGATAATCAAACAGGTTCACTGTTATAATACAAGTAAGGAGGTTTTTATCATGGTAGAAGGCGCTGATTTGGTACGAGCCGCGGCTCTGCTTGGAGCCGGTATTGCGATGGGTTTGGGAGCTATTGGACCAGGAGTCGGCGAAGGTTTCGCGGCGGGAAAAGCTTGTGAAGCCATCGGTCGGAATGCGCGTGAAGCCGGTCTTTTGACCCGAACGATGCTGGTTGGACAGGCCGTTTCAGAGTCCACGGGTATCTATTCTCTGGTCGTCGCGCTTCTTTTGATTTTTGTGGTCTAATTATAACCATAGCAGTAGCGAGGATTAATCCGTGATCAGTATTAACGCAACTCTCGTTATACAGATCATCAATTTCCTCATCCTTCTCTTCATATTGAACAAGATATTGTTTCAGCCGATTCTCCGGGGATTGGAGACTCGTCAACTGGCGATTGAGGGGAAGAAGGCCCGCGCGATCGAACTGCGCCAGAAGGGTGAGGAAAAATTGCGGGAGTACGATCAGGCTCTGGCGGAAGCCAGAAATAGGGCAATGTCCAAGCAAGCCGAAATTCGTGATGAAGGTATGGCGAAAGCTTCCGAGATCATAGAGGCCACCAAAAAAGAGGAAGCCGATATACTGTCAGAAATTCATCGCGGAATTTCATCGGAAATGGAAAAGGCCAAACGGGACATTCAATCATACGCAGACAGTCTCAGCAAGGATGTCACTAGTAAAATCCTGGGCAGGGCGATACGATGAGATGGAAATCTGCCGCGCTGACAACTTTTACATTCATCATTGCGCTCTCGTCCACCAGTATCGTATGGGCGGCCGATGAACGCACCGGTGAATTCTGGACCTATTGGAACATTGGATGGAAAATTATCAATTTTCTCATCCTTCTCTTCCTGCTGATCAAGATCGCCAAAAAGCCGTTAAAGAACCTGCTGGCCGACCGATTCACGAATATCGAATCCGAGGTGATTGACGCCGAAAATGTCAAACAGGAATCCGAAAACGAGTACCAGCAAGTCGAGCTGAAGATGACCGAATTGGAATCCAATGTCGACCAACTTACCGAGCTTATTGAAAACCAGGGTGACTCGCAGAAAGAACGGATCATCCGGGAAGCCGAGGTATTGGCTAAGAGGATCATAGCGGATGCGAAAAACCGTTCCCTGTACGAACTGAACAAGGCCCGTATGAAACTCAAGGAAGAACTGATCGACATGGCCTTCGCTCAGGCGGAAGAGATAATCACGAAAAAGATCACCGCTAAAGATCGCGATTCAATGGTGACCGACTACATAAACAAAATGGCCGCCGCAGCTTGATTGAGCGTCTGACCCGAATACCTTACGAATTGAGAAAGCCCCAGGAGTAATCCTGGGGCTTTTTTTATGACGCGGACACCCTGGTTATCATTTCCGGATTGGACGTCATATCCTCCCGGAACAGCGCCCTGAGCTTTTTGGACACCGGCCCCGGATTGCCCTCCCCTACTTTCCGATCATTCAGATAAACAACCGGAACCACGTCGATCGAAGTGCCCAGGAGCATCATTTCCCGGCTTTCGTACGCGTCCTCGGGCGTGATGTTTGCGAATCGTATCCCGGCTATGACGCCTTCATCGACCAGCTTTTCGGCGAGTTCGACGGCGCGGCTGACGGTCAGGCCCTTCAGTATCCTGTTGAATTCCGGAAACAGCAGAAAGCCGTCACGCGACACCACAAGCACATTCTCGGTGGAACCCTCGGCCAGAAAGCCCTGTTCGTCCAGGGCCACGGCGTAATGAGCCTTGGTTTCCTTCGCTTCCAGCGCCATAAGCACATTGGGCAGGTAATTGCACGATTTCACCCGAGCGAAATAGGAAGGCTTGATCGGCACCTTGCTGAAGGAAACGCGAACCCCTTCAGTGAAGTATTCATCGGGCAAAACTTTTGTCCGATATACATTGATATAGAGCGCCGATCCGGGACACTCCAAAGGGCTTACGGAAAAACCGCCGGGACCTCGAGAAAGGGTAATGCGAATGGTGCACGTCGGCTCCCCGCCAGCGCGGATTGTTTCCAGGGCGATCTGCTTGATTTCATCCCGTTCGAATGGAGGATTCAGCGAAATGGCGGACGCGGACCTGAACAATCTGTCCAGATGGCCCTCGAACTGGTACACTCCTCCTTCCACGCACTTCGCCACGTCAAAGACGCCATCACCTCTATGCACCACATGGTCGTCGGCCGGGATCATCATAAGCGTGGGGTCGGTCACGATGCCGCCGTACACGCTGGAGTACATGGCCAGATATTTTGAATGCCAGGGCTTTTGCAGCCGGCCCGATTCGGAAAAAAGCGTATCTCGCGTCAACAGTTCTATTTTCATTACGTCTCTTACACGGTCACCCAGAGGGCGCAGTTAGTCATCGCCTGTATTACCTTGGCGGAAGTGTTTCCCATGAAAAATGATTTATGCATACCGCTGCGTCCTATCACAACGGTACCGTACTTGCCTCTCCGCGCCTCGTCTCTGATGGCGGGCGCCACGCTCCAGGTGGTTTTCTTGGTCTTGATTCTGACCTGACTATCGGTGAGACCGGCGTTCAGCAGGATATTTTGCGCCTGGGCGTAAAAATTATCAATACACTGTTGATCTTTTTCCAGAAACGCGGATTCCAGTTCGTTGGCCGGGTCTTCATCGAAATTTATGGTACAAAAATCCACCAGTTTTGGGGTCACATGGAACAAAAAAACTTCGACGCCCGGATTTCCGCCCACCATGAACGCGAGATGATCCACCGAACGCAGTGACGCGGCCGAGCCATCGACCGCCACCAGGATCTTTTTTGAAGTTACTTCGCCGTCCACGATCCATACCGGGATCTGAGCCGCATTATTGACGATTTTGGCCGAAATACTCCCCATGAAGAGCTGCTGCGTTTTAGTCAGCCCTCGACGCGCCATCAGGATCGCATCATAAAGCCCCTGCTCGGCTTTTTCCAGGATGTCGCGAGCCACCCCGAGCTTCCTCGGACGGGTAAACAGTTCGATTCGCTCTTCCTCGACGCCCTTGCGCATGAGCCGGTCCTTGCAGGCGTTCAACGTTTCTTCGGATTCCTTCTGATTTCGTCGCTTCATCGAGGTAAGCTGCGCGTACACTTTCGGGTCCTGTTTAGCCTCTTCAGACATAAAATCGTTGATGGGAGGCTGCACATACATCAGGGTATAGTCCAGATCCTTGACGACCGATGAAATTTCCGCCGTGTAATCCAGGATTCTGTACGTGTTCGGCCCTTTATCCACGGCTATCAATATTTTTTTTCTCATAAAGGATGAACCTCCTCTGCGAACCCTATTCCTTTTCCCGCTCAAACAATTTTCGCCGACGATTCCGTTCATGTGAATTGATTTATGACAACCATACCCGGTTATACAAGAAAAGTCTCTGCAAAACCGGCTCCGTTTCCGCGAGACGGTCGATTTTGAGATTGATTTGAATTTTTAATAAGTCGCTTGCGCCTTGGCGCCCGAATAGGTCTCGACGTTATCGACATCCAGTTATCGACTCCCAGGCTAGCCAATGTGGTTTCCTGTCTGTAGAGGACAAAAACCTTTCCCCCCTGCATTTTTCAGGGGGCGTAGGGGAAGAGATTCCCCAGCAACGGTTTTTATTTGCGTGCATGAAAGACCTTTTTTCTCACCAATAAGAGCCCTTTAAATAAATGAGCGACAGCAGGATATCCAAATTAGACGCTCGGCGTTATCATTTCAAGCTGGATATAATGAATCAATATGGGTAAGCTAACATACCATCTTGGTCCTCTTGCAAAGGGCTCCTTTCCATTGAATCACCTACGCGTCGCCGCGCGGTATGAATTTACGAGATGAGGTTACAGCCATGGATCAAATCCAGTTAATGAAATCGCTGAGTCAACCCAACGAAACAAAGCTTGTGATGCTGGTGATGGACGGCGTGGGCGGCCTGCCCATGACGCCGGACGGCCCGACCGAACTTGAGGCCGCCTCCACTCCGAACCTGGACAAGCTTGCGGCTGAGGGAATGTGCGGGTTGAGCGTTCCCATCAGGCCCGGCGTAACCCCCGGAAGCGGTCCGGGTCACCTGGCCCTGTTCGGCTATGACCCCATGGAACACGAAATCGGGCGCGGTGTCCTGGAAGCTTTGGGCATCGGTTTCGATCTCAAGCGCGGCGATGTCGCGGCCAGGGGGAATTTCTGCACGATCGACCCTGAAACCGGGCTCATCTCGGATCGCCGGGCGGGCCGCATCCCCACGGAAACAGGTGGACAAATGGTCGACCTGCTGCGCCCCATTACCCTGGAGGGCGTGGAAATCTTTATCGAGCCGGTCAAGGAATACCGGTTTGCGCTCATTTTAAGGGGACCGGATCTTCATGACGGTCTCACGGAAACAGACCCGCAGCAAACCGGAAAGGCGCCTCTGCCGGTTCAGGCTTTGAACTCGGAGGCACAGAAAACCGCGGACCTTTTCAACGAATGGCTGAAACAGTCCCGAGAGCGGCTCAAGGATCAGCATCCGGCCAACGGCTGCAATTTACGAGGCCTGGCCAAGGACCCGGGTCTGCCGTCCTATCGGGATGTCTATCAACTGAAAGCGGCGGCCATCGCCACCTACCCCATGTATCGCGGGGTGGCCAAGCTGGTGGGCATGGAAACGCTGCCGGCCGGAGACGACATCGAATCGGAAATTGACTGCCTGGAGAAGTTCTGGAACGATTTTGACTTTTTCTTCCTGCACATCAAAAAGACGGACAGCGCGGGTGAAGACGGAGCGTTCGAGAGAAAGGTCGAAGTGATCGAACATGTCGACCGGGTTTTGCCGCGAATCCTGGCCCTGAATCCAGACGTAATCTGCGTGTGCGGAGACCACTCCACACCCGCCAGACTCAAAAACCATAGCTGGCACGAACTGCCGATTCTGCTTAAATCAGATTATATACGGCCGGATCACGTTAAAAGTTTCGGCGAACGGCAATGCGCCCAAGGCGGGCTGGGCCATCTGAGGCATCTGGATATCATGCCGCTCATGATGGCCCATGGGTTGAAGCTGAAAAAGTATGGGGCTTAAAACTCGAAGGAGACGCCCGCCACTCCCATATTCATATCGAGCCCTAAGTTATGGCTTCCAGTGTTGGCGTTGGAGACGTGGAAATATCGATAACCGACGTCCAGCTTGATCCAATCGTTGAAGGGAAATTCTAAGCCGCCTTCCGCCTGCAGGGTAAAGTTGAACTCCTGGCTTATATCACGAACGTCAAGCGACGTGTAGAACGGACCAGCGCCAAACTGCATATACGGGGTGAACCAGGGCAAATGCAAAGCTCCACGTATAACCGGAGCAAAGCCCGCGCCCACGTCGCCCTGGGGTTTGACGAACTGGACCAGCGTGGCCTCGACGGCGAATCCCAGTTCAAAGCATTTGTCGGCGCCGACCGGCCATTGCCACATTCCCCACCGGACGTGCGGAAAGATACCGATCATTTGCACTTCCGAGTCATCATTATTAAAACTCACGCCATAGCCGACTTCAACTCCGGCGGATCGAGAAATCCATCGTTTGCGCTGATTGTCGGAATCCGCTCCATAAACGCTTGCGGTAATCAGAAGAAGCGCAACCATACAGAAGATTAAGGACTTTACGGCAGTCCTCACAAAACGTCGAATTTCCATGTTCGCCTTTCCTTTTGCTTTTCCGCTCATTTTACATGAGTCGGCAAATTGAGGGAAGAGAGAGCTTACTCGAAAAAAGCCGATCGGATCAAGAGCAAACTTGGGAGTTCCATAAAGGAGGGAGGACACATCCTCCGTCTTGTTATCCTTAAGGAATTGCTCCATAATAATGATTGACGGGTCATGGGCAAAACCGAATCCGCTCATGGTTGGCAATGGCCGTTTTCCGCTTATAAATCGATATCCGGCCATGCGCTCGCTCGCGGTTTACGCCGTCTTGCTCAAATCGCCGGATTGTGATAAATACGAGGGGTTCTCTTTTTCCGGTGTGAATTTTTTTCTTCCCTTCAGAAGGTTGTGACGATGATTTCTTTCCGTTCTTTCATTTCGGTCACGTGTGGAATCATGGTCTTGATGACCGTTGTGTTAACACCGGCCTGTCAAGAAAGCTGCTACGCCGCCTCGGGTAAAGCCGCCAGGATCCGGATTGTATTTTCGGTCGTCGACGAACACAGCGAGCTGCTTATTACTTCCGAGAGCAAGCTCGGACCGTACAAAACCTTTTATCTGACCGATCCGAACCGCCTTGTCCTGGACATCAAGAACGCAGAATTGCCCGAGGGCTTTCTGACCATGCCGGTGGATCGGGAAGAACTGAAAGATATCCGCGTGGCCGAGCACGACAACATGGTGCGCTTTGTCTTCGATTTTCCGGAAAACCTCAATATCGAACATTCCGTGGAATCGGTTGAAGAAGGCCTTAAGGTCACCTTGATGAAAAAAGGCGAGGGAACCGCATCGGCCGTGGAACAGCCGGAAGTCCAGTCGGAAGTCCAGCCGGAGAAACCCGCCATGGCGCAGAAACCGGCGCCCCCTGCCCCCTCCATCCGGAAGAAGTCTCGAAAAACGGAGTCCGCTCCAAGTACGACCCTGACCCAAAAAATTGAGCCCCCCCAGGAGGAGACTTCCGCGCCGGCGCCGACCCTGGCGGCAATTCAAAAGCCCGATCAGGATTCATCGGCCATTGTTCTGGAAAAGACCTATACCGGCAGAAAAATCAACGTCAGGCTGTTCAAGGCGGACGTAAAGGAATTTTTTGAAATCATTTCGGCGGCGAGCGGGGAGCCTATCGAGGTGCCTCCCGACATTCACAGGGAAATCACCCTTCGCCTGTCCGAGGTCCCCTGGGATCAGGCGGTGGATTTGGTTTCCAAGTTTTACGGATTAAAGCTCGACAGAAACTCCAAGATGTGGCGCGTTACCGTGGTTGACCAAAAATAGAGCCGCGCGGGGAAAACGGGGCATCTCACGCCCCCGAGGATTGATCGGCTACGATTCGCCGCGCCGGAATCAGCGTGTTCTTCCGGCGCGGGTTCCCGATTCCAAGAATTATCTACAGATCCACTCTTCCTACCTTGATAGCCTGCAACAGGACACTGCCGCCTCGCAGGATATGCTTGCGCACCATCTCTTCCACCGTAATGGCGTCCCTGTCTCGCATGGCCTCCAAAACCGCTCTGTGTTCCCGGCTGGAAATCGCCGCCATGTCGGGGAGGTCCAGGAGGACCCGTCGATAGCGGTAAAAATAATCCCTCAGGTGATAGATGAGATCGTAAAGCATTTTGCTGCCACAGGCTTTGTAAATAATGTCGTGATAGCTCATATTCAGCTTGCCGAGCTTTTCAATGTCCTTTTCCTTCTGGGCTTCCTCAAACTTCTTGGCCGCTTCTTCAAGTTTCTGCATGACTTTGTCCGTCATTCGGACGGTGGTCAGATAAGCCGCGTGGCTTTCCAACACACTGAGAATGCCGAATACTTCTTCAATGTCCTGCACGGTCAGGGATCGTACGATATATCCGCCCTTGGGAAGCTTGCTTACCAGATCCTCGGTTTCGAGTTTCTGCATGGCCTCCCGCACCGGAGTTCGGCTCGCGCCCATTTCGGCCGCCAGATTTTCCTCGATGAGTCTCTGGTTCGGCTTGAGTTCGCCTGAAATGATGGATTCCTTGAGCGCCTGGTAAACTTCCTGTCCCAACAGGCGCGATCTTTTCTTTCTCAATCTGCTTAATGTCCTTGCCATACGGCGTCTCCTCTCAAAAAAGGCCCGCCCGGCAGACCGGGGCGCCTCTACGCCAATTTCTGTTTCATGATTTCGTATAAAGAACGTGGCGTCCGTTCTCCGAGGTCTCTTGTATTCAGCTTCCATACCCGTGTGATGAACAATGTCCCGATACGCTCGGACCATTGTTGGCGTAGTCATTCGAAAGAACACTTTCAATACATAGCGAGGAATGCCGCCTGTTTTCTCGACGCGTTCCTGAACATGCCCGATTATGACGCAACCGCGCTTTTTTCGAGCCCTCCCGTAAAAAAGGGCTATCCGATACACCTTTCAAAAATGGCCATGCCGGAGGAAAATCGCTCTCTTCGGCTTTATATATTCATAGCAATCGCTTCCACTAAAAGGAAGTAATACTGTATTAGCTCTTTCGATTGCAAATGGTTCATTTGGAGACATTTTTTTTTATATATCGGCAGGCGAACCCATTTATGTGGAGGAATTCGCGCTCGAATCGTTTCCACATACGCCATGGACTCCACCGCCGGGAGCCGGCGCCGAAATATCCGTTAGGAACTTTCATATTCTCGTACAGCGTTCACGCATGAGAACGAACTGAAGGCGGGCGTAAGTACACTTCATGTATACTGTATACATCATTTGATGTCAATTGGCTTTTTTCGCATACCCGCAAAACGGCCGACCCGCGCGGCGCGCAGCCTCATTGCCACGGGTGGACGAAACGCCTGGCATGTCCCCTTACCAGCTTTTGCCGACTCGCCTGATCCGAAATGTCACTTGCGGTCTTCGCCATGGTCTTTGCTAATGATTTGGTTAACATACAGGGCTATCACCCCAATTTCATCCTTGTTGGGTATAACCACCCTGCTCTTCTTCCCGCTCTCCACGTAGCCCGCCAGCGCAAGACCGACGGCCTGAATGGGGGTGGCGATTTGCTTGACCAGAACAAAGGTTATCAGTGATCCCAGTATCAGGGAAAACGCTCCTATGGTGAGCGCTATAGCCTTGGATTGTTCTACATACTGCTGCAAATCCGGAGCGTTCGCCGATACAACATCCAACTTCGAAGCCTGTGTATAAAATACCAGAGAGCTGAATATTCCCGACAACAACGTAATAACGGCGAATCCCACAATAATCTTGTGGGCCAGCTTCATTTTCATGCCTCATTACCTCTCGCTTAGGAATCGCGCTTTCCGCCTCATCCGTACGACGCGTTACCGTGCCCGAACGTCGCGCCGCGAAACGGAACCCGATCAGGTATCCTAAACAAAAGTCCGTGTTCTATAAAGAACAAAATGCGCGTGGAAACGCAAACCGGCGCCGCGCTTGTTCGCCGATCGAGTTTTCATCAATTTATGGACAAGACGTCCGCATGGGAAAATTTTGCCGGGCTCTATGATCGGGCGGAAGAGGACGATGAAAGAGAATGGAAACAGTTCGCGCGTCTGGCAGGTCGGCGCCGGAAGATCAGTTATTTTGCGCGAGCGCGGCCCGCACCTTCCCTTCCAAGTCCACGATGGAGATCGGTTTTGGGCAGAAAGCCGTAATCTTCACGCCGTTTTCCCTGTCCGGCTCCTCCACGGCGCCACTGGAGATAATGATTTTAACGGAAGGGTTTCGCGCTATGAGTTCATTGGCCACTTCCCAGCCCGAAACGTCGGGCATGGTGAGATCCAGAATGACCGCGTCTATCTGGCCCGGAATGCGATCATATGTTTCCAGGGCGCTCGCGCCGTTTTGGGCGGTTATCGTGTTATAGCCAAGTTTCCCGAGGACTATTTCCATCATCTCCAGGACATACGGTTCGTCATCGACCAGCAGTATGGTTCTCTTCTCTCCACTCATAAGTTCAATAACTCCCCCGAATTTATCGAACAGAAACACAAGACTACCTGAAACGCTCCTCATAAGCCAGCAAGTAGTATACCGCGAAAAGCCGTGAACGGAATAAAAAGGAGCCGCCACACGAAAGACATAAAATGATTTCTTCCATACCACGCCGGATACGGGAACACGCTCCCCGATAAGCCCATAGCTCCCGGAGACCAGTCCCCTTCCCGCTCAATAGCGCGCTCATCTGGGGGTTTCGGTTCGCCCCCCCTTTGCGTTCTGCGAATTCTGCGCGCTTCTTCGCGCAGGTCGACGGCCTTGTCGGTTTCATCCACGATCTCGGCGCCCAGTAGGGTTTCAAGCAGATCTTCAAGCGTCAACAGACCGACAATTCCGCCGTACTCATCGACCACCATGGATATGTGATTTCTCTCCTTGAGGTATCTCCTCAGCGTAGCCAGACAGTTCGCCGATTGCGGAACAAACGATATGCTTTTGGCGATTTCCCGGAGCTTTTTATCGTTATGATTCCGGTTTTTTTCCAGATCGAGTTCGTGAAGGAGAATATATCCCGTGACGTTCTCCTTCTCATCTTCGTAAAGGGGAACCCGCGTAAAACCCCGCGAGTTGGCCTCCTCGTACGCCTCCTGCACGGTCTGATCACCGTTCATCAGAAACACCACGGTTCTCGGAGTCATGATGTCTCGAACTTTGATGTTCTCCAGGCTTATTATATTATGCACCAGTTCGCTCTCCTGGGCGCTGATCTCGCCGGACCTGGCCCCCAGCCTCACCGAAGCCAGGATCTCCTCCTCGGTGACCAGGGGAGCGGTCGAGCTTTTCAGGAATAAACCGGAAAACTTATTGATTATATAGATGGCCGGATACAGCCCCAGTCTCATGACCGTCAGAGGCCACACGGTGAAAGGCCAGAGTTTTTTCCAATACATGACGCCCAGGGTTTTGGGCATGATCTCGGACAGGAACAGGATGGCAAACGTCAGGGCCGCCGAAAAATACGGCACCCATTCAGGACCCAGCTGACGGGTCGCGAACATACCGGCGATGGTTGCGCCCGCCGTGTTGGCTATGGTATTTAAAATGAGGATGGCGGCGATGGGAGAGGATACGTCGCGTTTCATATTTACCATTTTTTTCGCCAGATTTGTTTTGGCGCCGCTGGCGATCTCCGCTTCCAGGGTGCCCCAACGGGTCGAATAGAAAATCGCTTCAAAAAGCGAACAATGCGCGGAGATAAACAGCGTGAGAAAAACAACTATCCATAAAGTGGTCATCTAAAAACTCCTTTGTGGTTGACCATACCTGTGAACCTATGTATGAAAACGTCCCGGCCGCTCAAGAGATTTCCAGCCGCCCCACGACATCGGGTATTTTGCCATGTTTGAAGCCGCTCCACTGATCGACGCCCACGCGCACGCCTATCTGCCGGAAGATCTGGATGTTCTCCGTAATCGGCTCATAGCGCTCGATGGAAACCTGGAAGACGCCGATCCCCACAAATGGCGTCTGCGCGGCGCGGGCAGCCTCGAAGCGCTGATCGAACAGGAAAAAAACGCGGGTATCGAGCGATTCGCGCTCCTGCCGGTTTCCGCCAACCCCGCCAAAGTCGAACGCCTCAACCACTGGGTCGCCGAAATGGCGAAAATCCATCCGCAAATCATTCCCTTTGGCGCCGCGCTCCCTTCTCCTGAAATCCAGGATCGGCATATCGGCGAATTATGCTCGCTGGGAATAAAGGGTATTAAAATTCATTCATTTTTACAGAAAATTAATTTGAATTCAAAGGAAACAAACAGATTGTTTTCCATGCTCTCCGAAGTGGGTCTGCCGGTCCTTGTGGACACCCTGTACCTGCCGGGCCTCATGCATGCAAAGCCGCACCTTGCCCCCTTCCTCCGGAACAGCATGGAGTTTCAGACCGACGTCCCCACGCTCGCCAGACTCGCCTGCGATCATCCGCGCCTCACGCTTATCGCGGCGCACCTTGGCTGTCTGTACGGCTGGGAACACCTGGAGCCGCTGTACGATTTCGAGAACGTTTTCTTCGATCTGTCGTATGTGTCACGATTGCTGCGACCGGAACAGATCCTGAAAATTATCCGCAAAAAAGGGGCGGATCATGTTCTGTTTGGAACGGACGCTCCCTGGAGAACTCCCGCGAACGTGGTAGAGTGGTTTCGGAAAATCGAACTCGACCCGTCGGAGTACGCCGCCATCGCGGGTGGAACGCTGTTGAAAATCATCGGCGAGCGTTCTTGACGGCGCTTCCCTCCTGCCTGTCCTCAGATTTTTCCGCGATAAAAAGCCATACGCAACGCATAGGTACGGAAAAGATCGAGGAGCGCTTCCTGTTCCTCACGATCCATGGGTTCGAAATCGCGCCCGGCGTCGGCAAGCGTTCGGACATGATCGGGCGTCGAACACCCCACGATGGCTACGGTTATGTCTTGCGACAGGGCGTATCGCAAAAGCGTTTCGGCGGTCACCCCATGCTGGGGGAACACGTAATTGGAAGCGCCCAGTATTTTCATGCCGATAACGGCGATCCCCTTTTCCCGCGCCATGGGGAGGGTTTGGTCGAGAAAACCTCCCAACACTCCTTCCACCGGGTTTACCGGCAGCAACACGGAGTCCACCGGCCACTGGGAAACGGCTTTGGTGAGGATGTCCGGGTCATGGTGACCGGTCACGCCAATGTGCTTGACCTTGCCCGATTCCTTGGCTTCCAGGAACGCTTCCAGCGCGCCTCCCGGCCCCCCGATTTCCCGCAGGTCTTGCTCCGTCCTCACGTCGTGGATTTGCCAGAGATCGAGATGATCGACACCCATGGTCTTGAACGTGGTTTCCAGATCGGCGAGCGCTCCCTGTTTGTCCCGGCTGGCCGATTTGCTGGTCTGAAAAACGGCGGAACGCGTTTCGCGTTCGCGGGGCCACACCAATCCGTAGTAGCTTTCGCTTCCCGCGTAGACACGGGCGGAATCGAAATATCCGATACCCTGGCTTATGGCTTCACGAATGACCTGTTCGGCCCGTTCCTCTTCGCCGAAGGTCCGCAGGACGCCTTCGCCGCCCAGGCCCACCATGGTCACGTTCCGGCCGCTTCGCCCGAAGATCCTGTGTCCGATGCCGTTAGTTGAAAAGCCGTTCATATGGCGCCCTCCTTGGCCACGGCTCCGCCTCACGATTCCCGGATCGCGAAGGCCAGGCCGTCATGTTCGGGAGAATGATCCGGCAGAAACGAGTACAAATGTACGCTTCGCCACTTGGGGGAGTCCGATATTTGTTGGTTGAAAGCGTGGGCGTCGGCAAAAGCCACATTGTCCGCCACCAGCAGGCCGCCGATCTTCAGCAGTCTTTCGCAGCCGGGGAGCGCCTTGGAGTATCCTTCCTTATCGATATCCAGGAAAATCAGGTCAAAGGATTCCCGCATGCTCTCCATGAGTTCGATCGCGTCGCCGACTTTGATTTCCACTTTCTCGCTCAGCCCCGCCTTGCGGATGTTTTCCCGCGCCCATTCGGCCATGGCCCCATCCCATTCGAGCGTCACCACCTTGGAATCGGCCCCACTCAAAGCCTGCGCCAGATATATGGTGGAATATCCGTGAGCGGTTCCCAGCTCCAGTATCCGCCGGGCGCCCGTGGTTCGAGCCAGGATATACAGAAGTTCTCCCACCACCGGACCGATGATGGGAATATGGTCCTTGTCGGCCGAACGTTCCATTTCCCTGAGCAGATCGCTTCGATCGGGGATCAAGCCTCGGAAATACTTCTGGGGATCATCAATCATCGCGCCCATACAAACCTCTTTTCTTATATTCTCGCATGGTTATTCCATGCGCTCAAGAGTCGTGACCCTGGTAAGGGCATTTTACCGTTTCCATGGTTTGATCACTTATTCACTTCCCGCGCCGGCGCGCGTTCCTTTTCATGTTCCCCGAGTTCCCGGTCGACGACCGCCAGATAGGGTTTTACCTCCGCGAAATCCCGGAAAGGCTCCAGGGTTTTGCGGGCTTGCTCCAGCCGTCCCAGATTCAGGTAGCTGATTGCCAGACAGACCGCGAGCTGAACACTTTGAGGATATTCGAGTGTTCCCCTGGTGAGTAGTTCGACGCTCTCTTCAAAGCGTCTTCGCTTCTGCAGCAGGATACCCAGTCCCCAAAAGGCTCGATGGTCGGGGAAATATTCCAGGGATTTTCGAAAAAGCTTCTCGGCGATTTCATCGGGATGGGATATGGATTCGATTTTGGAATAATCGCCATGGCTGAAGGTCATGCCCAACCGCGAACAGAAATCGGCGTGCAACGGGTACAATTCGCGATCATCGATCAGATCGAGAGAATCGACGAACCCCGGCAAGCCGCCGTAAAACACCGCGCGCAACCTGGCGCCATAATCCAGGATCATCCGGTCGTTCATGCTCGGATCGGTCAGGTAGTATTGAATACCTTCGATCCGATCGAGCCACAGGTCGTCGCTTACCGACGCGTTCCGTTTATACTCCTCGTAAAGCTGATTTCCGGGGAACAGCTCGAGGATATAAAAGATGGCGCCGAGCGGTTTTATTTCTTGTATCAGGTCGATGGAGTCCTGAATGGTCTCATCGGTTTCGCCGGGAGAGCCGTAAATAAAGTAGGCTCGAGCCATGATCCCGTAACGCCGGGTAAGCTCGAACGCGCCGATGATGTCGCCGGTTTTGAGCCCCTTGTTAAGTTGCTCCCGGATCTTTTCCGAACCGCTTTCCACGCCGTAACTGATCTGGATGCATCCCGCCCTTCTCATCCAGCGCAGCATGGTTTCATCGATATGATCCACCCGCGCGATGGCGAACCAGTCTATCTTCATGTTTCTCGTTAGTATTTCCTTGCAAATATCTATTACTCTTTGTTTGTTTACCGTGAAGGTGTCATCCGAAAAATAAAAAAAGGAAACTCCCTTCCGGTAAAGCGCCTCGAGCTGATCGACAAACGCGCGGGGCGCATGAAAGCGGATTTTACCGCCCCACATGCGGGGAGCGCCGCAGAACACGCATTTGCCGTAGCATCCTCGGGAGGAGGCCACATGCTGAAAGGTGAATTGCTCGGCGGGATTGGGCAGTTCATCCAGATTCGGCGCCAGACAAGCTTCGCTGTTGGCGACGATCTTTCCGTCTTTTCGGAACGCCAGGCCCGGAACGTTCTCGAGACGGCTTTGATCCTTATCACGCAGCGCCAGCGAGAGTTCCAGGAAGGACCGCTCCCCTTCTCCACGGATGACATAGTCGATTTCCGGGAAATGATTCATAAAATGTTCCCACAGGAACGTGGCGCCCACGCCCCCGAACACAGTCACGATTCGCGGATTGATTTTCTTGGCGATGCGGGCAATGTCGATGGCGCCCCATCGATTGGCGTTGAGCACGGAAAAGCCGACGACGTCCGGATTTTGTTCCCGCAGCGTCTGTTCGATGTCTCCCCAGCGCCCGTTGGCGTCGTACCAGTTGAGCGCCTCCACTTCAAAACCATGCTCGGCCAGAACCGCGCCCACATAGTAAACGCCGATGGGGACAACGCTGATGTCGTCTTCCTGAAGGCGGGGATCGATGGCGTGAGGATATATGATCAGTATCTTTTTCATAATTGGCGAAGCTTCGGAAATAGTTGAAAGTATCCACAGGTTAGCAATGATTCCCCACGGAGGCAACACAATTGGCGAGCCCGGCCATAAGGGCGTTCATGATTCCGCGCAACGCTCTTTTTCGCTCCATAAGGAAGGCGGGCGGTTTATAATGGCCTTTGGATCACCTTTAACCGCCTTCTCTACTGAAATTTTGCGAGGAGCCATGCCGCAGGCGCCCATGAAATTGCCCCATCCCCTGATTGTCGCTCACCGAGGTTTCAGTTCCCGATACCCCGAAAACACCCTGGCCTCATTCGCGGGAGCGCTGGAGACGGGCGCAGCCATGGTGGAACTGGACGTGACGCTTACCGCCGACCGACAGGTGGTGGTCATCCATGACGACACGCTTGACCGGACCACCGCCGGAAGAGGTCAGGTCCACGACATCACCTTGGAGGAACTCAAGAGACTGGACGCGGGGAGCTGGTTTGATGCGCGCTTTTGCGACGAGCGGGTTCCCACGCTGGAGGAAGTCGTGAGTCTGGTGGACGGCCGGGCGTATATCAACATCGAGATAAAGGAATTGCCCAGGGGCTCCGTTCACCCGGCGGGGTTGCTGGAACGGGAAGTGGTGGAGACAGCGCGTCGCGCGGGGTTGGACGAACGGGCGCTCATTTCCAGCTTTTCCCGGTCAGCCCTGGAAAC
Organism: uncultured delta proteobacterium; assembly: GCA_963821845.1. GTDB lineage: Bacteria > Desulfobacterota > Desulfarculia > JACQYL01 > CAWGVV01 > CAWGFI01. The sequence goes on along the minus strand of CAWGFI010000014.1, from coordinate 32,973 downwards.
GATACGATCCCTCGATCCCGGCCTTGCGCTGGCCTTTCTGACCCGGGACCCGGGCGACCTTTCCGTTTTGTCGTTTTGCCGCGACCTGAAAACGCTTTCCGTTCATCCTCGGTCTCGGGCGTTGAAAAAACAGATCGTGGACCGCTTCCATGCGGCCGGTATCCTGGTGATCCCCTACACGGTGAACCGGATGGATGAATTTCGAAGGCTTCTGGAAATGGGGGCGGACGGTGTCTTTACCGACCACCCGGATCTTTTTCTCGCTTTATGAGCAAATTCCGTTTGCCCGGAATTTACTCAACTTGCCGGAATCGGGCGGGATTCGTCCGTTAAAAAGATCGCAGGCGTTATAGTACCGGATATCCTCGAGCCACACGCGCATGCGCGCGCTGTCCTTCCGCCATTTCTTCAAAAGCCTGCCGGGCTTGTGAACGGCGTCCATGATCGGACCGAAGAGTTCCGAAGGGTCGCGAAAGCACTCCCAATCGCACTGCCTGCAGTGGGCCTCTTCCGGCCTTCGCGGCGTATTCATGTCCCAGATGGCACCCAGGTTTTCCCGGCCGCGGTAGCCGCAAGGGTAAACGGCGCCGTCCTTGGAATCCAGAAAAAAGAAATCGGTCCCGCCTCGGCAAGCGTAAGTCCCATTCTGACCGCTTTCATATTCCTTATACATGGCGTAGAGGGAGCTTCTGGGCGAGAAAACCCGGATACGGGAGCGAAACTCGGGGATGGTGTCGAAAAGGGCCTTATACAGGGCCGCCTTTTCGCTGTGGGAAAAACTCACCACCCGATCGACCGAACTGGCGCCGTAGATCGGTTCCAGGGAGGCGTTCCCGCCATCCACGCTCATGGGATAACAGGCGTTCACCATGGTAAAGCCCAAATCCGAAACAAAACGGTAGAAGTTCCGGAACGCCGACCGGAACGTCCCATAGAAGTCATCGAGATAGGTCTGCGTTTCGCCGAGGACGGCCTGGAGTTCGCTGGTGGCCGCTCCCCCGATATTGCGGTTGATGCCCAGGTTGGCGGAAGGGAAGATGCCGTGCTCATGAAATATGGGAATGGCTTTTTCGATCCCGGCGATCACTCCCGGAAACCCGCGCATGCTTTCATGCTGTTCCGGAACCGCCGAATCGACGCTTATCCAGAGATTCCGAATCGGCGTGTTGGCCAGGGTTTCGGCGATTTTGGCGACCCGGTATTGAAAGCGCGGCCGGTCGGAATTGAGGAAGAGAAATCCATTGGTGCCGGTCCGTATGTATTTTATTCCCACCTCGCCCGCGTGGACCGCCAGGTGGGCTATTTCATCCAGATAGAGAAGCGGTTCGCCGCCAGTAAAGGAGATGACCTTCACTCCCCGGCGCGCGGCTTCGTCGATCACCCTCTTGACGTAATCGATGGACAGAGTGGAGCGAGGAAACGGTTCGGTAACGCGCATGCCGCACTGGGGGCAGCGCGCGTTACACTTGTCCGTGTATTGGATCACCAGCTGACCGGGGACCCTTCCCTTCCAGATCTCCAGCAAATGCCGGTATTCGAATTTTTTATGCTGTCCGATTCCGATGGCTTGCGTCCTCCCGATGAAAAATAATGATCCTCTTGAAGGTATTGGGAAATACTAACCCCAAGCCGTTTCCCGTCTGTTTCAATTGTATTATTTTTTTATGCGAATATTCGGTTCCACGCTCATGGGTCTCATTAAGGCGCGGATATACGCCAATAAAACCGGATATTTTAACCTGTCTCTAACAAAACTGTGACAGGCTTCGAGCCATCCAAGGCGGCCGAACAAAACGAACGGCGCCCCGAACGTTCGCGGAACGCCCCGGCGGATAAGGGAGATCATGGGGGGTTGTAAGATCAAATAGACGATGAGATAGTATGGTCGCTTGTCGCCAAGGATGATGGAAAGCTTTATGAAAGGAGTGGCTATAAGGATGTATAGAATTTTCACGGCCGTTCTGGCCCTGCTGATCGCCGTTACACTCGGAGCCTGCGCGTCGCGGCCCAATTATACTCAGGTGGATTCAAAGCTGCCGGAAGTCAGTTATAACCAGGCCAGGATTTACTTCTACCGGCTTAACAGTACGGTGGGTTTGGAATACGAGCCCGATATTTTTCTCAACGGAAATCTTGTGGGCCAGTCGATAACCGGAGAATTTTTTTATGTGGACGTAAAACCGGGCTCCTATGAAGTGCGGTGCGGCGTGCACGGACCGGCCGCAAGCTTTTCCGCCGGCTCCGAGGGAAATATCTACGTGCGCACCGGGTACAGCATTATGGACCACGAAGTAAAGCCGAAGGTGGTGCGGGAATCGTGGGCTCAGGATGAAATGTCCGACTTGAAGCTCGCCGGTTCGGTCCCGCAAGGCGGCATTTTAAAAGACAAACTCTTTAAATAAATCATACGCCCGGAGCCATCGGCTCAAAGGCGTAAGGAACATTAGTACCGGGCGGCGGCGCGCACTCTTCCTTCTCACGCTCGCCACTGCATAATGGATTTCCCAGCCGCCGCCCTTTTTCAGCCTGTTAAACGAAATGAATAAACCAACGTTATACATATTTGCGGGCTTACCAGGGTCAGGTAAGACGACTATAGCTAAAGAGCTGGCGAAACTTTTGGGGGCGGTCTATCTCAGAATTGATACTGTCGAGCAAGCGTTGCGGGATCTATGCGAGATCAAGGTAGAAGGCGAAGGGTATCGTATAGCTTATCGGATCGCGTCCGACAACCTGGGACTTGGAAATAGCGTAGTTGCCGATTCCTGCAATCCCATTGATATCACACGCAATGAATGGAATTACGTAGCAGAAGAGTTTGCCGGAAATTTCTTGAATATCGAGGTCGTTTGTACAGACAAGAATGAACATAGACGACGAGTAGAATCACGGAAACCTGAGATTGCCGGGCTACGATTGCCGACATGGCAGGTGGTAGAAAATAGAGAATACCATCCATGGAAATCCAATCGCCTAATAATTGACACCGCCTCAAAATCAATCGATAGGTGTATTGCTGAACTGTTGGAGATCATTAAGGCCGAAGAAAACGTTTAACAAGTAGTTTCACCTTGACCGGGAACCCAGGACGGCCTTTTTCCAAACGTCCTTCAGCTTTCAACGTTTCTTTTAGCCATGTCTGCATTGGGTTCCCGGCAAGTGAACTTGGCGTTATCTAGCCGTCGAAAACTAGAGTTCCGCTACCAGCTTTCTTGCCAGCGCCACGGCGCGAGCCGCGTCCTGGGCGAAACCATCGGCGCCGATTTTCTCCGCGAACCGCTCGTCCACGGGAGCGCCGCCGATCATGACCTTCACCGATTCGCGCAGGTTCTGGTCCTTCAGCGCCTGGATCACGTTTTGCATTTCCGGCAACGTCGTGGTGAGCAGCGCGGACAATCCCACCAACTGAGGCTTGTTTTTCCTGACCTCGTCAATAAGCTTTTCCACGCTGAGATTGACTCCCAGATCGATCACCTGAAAACCGGCGCCTTCGAGCATTATGGCGACGATGTTCTTACCGATATCGTGCAAATCGCCCTTGACGGTGCCCATGACGATCGTCCCCGCGGACCGGGAGGCGCCTCCCTTTAGCAGGGGTTTCACCACATCCAAACCCGTGCTCATGGTTTTGGCGGAAACAAGCATTTCCGGCACAAAAATATTTCCCTCGGCAAAGCGGGCGCCGACAACGTCCATCGCCGGGATCAGACCCTCATTGATAATCACGTTCGGGTCCATCCCCTGATCCAACGCCTCTTTTACCAAGGTGGTAATCTCTTTGAACTTCCGGTCGATAACCGCGTTTTTGATCGTCTCCAGCATCTCGCTCATCTTCGCGTGTCCTTCCTGCCATTGAAAACAGCGCCGCTCTCTCAATCGTTCTTTGTAATGGCGGCGCGTTGCTTGTTCTTGCGACCTTATCCGTCCAACTACACCCTGCAATAATTATCCGCGTACAATCAATATAAAACAATAAAGCATATTCTACGAAGCGTTTCAGGAAAAAAAAGCCGGCTGCCCCGCCAGGCAGACGGCTGGAGTTGTTTAACAATTATTTCAAGGAGGCTTTGGTTCCTTGGCTATTTCTTTTTGGATTTCGCGGCGCGAGCTTTCTTCAGCATTTCTCCGAGTCCACGATCCTTGGCCAGTTTGCGCCTTTTAGTTGTCAACGATTTCGCGGAAAGCGGCTGGCTTAGAGGAATGCCCCATTTCTTCTTGTATTCCTTGGTGGTCATCCCGAATTTTTTCAGATGCCGGTTGGTGATGAGCCTGAACTCCTGACCGGTTTCCAGATCGATGACCTTGTTCCGCTGAATAGATTCAATGGGATTTTTTCTCAGCCATTCCAATTCATCGTCAACTTCCTGTGGTTTCTCGATTTCAGCCCCTTGCTCCCTGGCGTTGATGGAACTCAAAGCATCATATGTTCTATTAAGAGCGGACTCTATTTCCTCTCCCGACATTCGAGCCACGCCTGCTTGCGCCTTGACTATTTCGGCGGCCATTTCAACCAAGCTCTTCGCCATGACAAAAATCCTCCTCGTGTTGTCTATTGTTTTCAGATGGTACTATGAGAGGACATATGGAGCTTCTTTAAAGAAAAGCTTCTTAATTTCAACAAAACGCCTTATGCCTCATATTTAACTCCACATTGGAAATCCAGCAAATATAATCTTTTATAACTGAGTTTACAACAAAAAAATACCATATGGCATTTTCAAGGGTTAATACGGCTCGAGAATGAAGTGTCATCGCATATTTCGCCAGTTTGGAGGACGGCGCTCAATGTTAGAGCACGATAAGCAAATTGGAGGTTCTACTCCCAAACGTTCTCGCCGCCCGTGGCCGTGAATTGGCGACCATTCGCAAGCCGTTATGTTCGCTTACGTGTCTTTTTCAGGATACTGTCATAAGCCCTCTGATTTTTTTCTTTGAACCCGAAACCCACCCTTTGAAAAAAGTACCCAATGTCTTGCCGATTGAGCAATAATTACTATTGTACCTTTATAAGAATTTTGCTTGATTCAAACAGGAGGCAAACAAGCCGTGTCTTCAATCGCAAAGAGCATTTCATTATCAGTTTTGTCGCTCTTGATTCTCATCGGATGCGCCAGTGTGCAGCAGCGGGAAGATACCTTGCGGACAAAATATCCCGACTGGAGCGCCGAGGTGGTCAAGCAAGTAGCCGAAAGGAATGTGGAACCCGGTATGACCATGGATATGGTCAAGGAAGCGCTCGGTAGAAAAGGCGATAGTCAGTCAGGTCCCGGAATGGGCGAGGAAGTGTGGATTTACTACGTGGAAATCGCTCGTGGCGAAGGGGCTTACTGGGCGCCGTCTTATTATGTTTATTTCAAGAACGACAAAGTCGTTCGCACCGTGGGCGAAAAAGTCATATTCCCCTGGTAAGGCGTAGTTCTCTCTAAAACGGACCGGAGCTCGACGGAGCGTAAGGAGATAATTTTCGCCTTCACGCGGGTCGAGGGCTCCAGTCATTGCCGGGTGGGAGCGGTTCTCGCCTTCTCCTTCACATCTTTTCCCTTAATTTCCTCATTATCTTTTACTATTCCCAACAATCCGCTCAAAGAAAAAAGCCATTTCCCTCGGTAACACGCAAGCGCTTAATACAGTATATAATCCATTTTTTTGGGATGAATCGATCCTTATTATCAGAACAGGCCGTATTCATTGTCATGCGCAAGCTGATTTTAGAATTAAAGAAAACGCGAATAGCGACGATTTAAAAGATAACGGGTTTGCGTAATCGAAGCAAGCAAGGCCCGATAGTCTGAATCGCTTGAAAGGAGTATTGCCATGAAACGACAAACGATACCGTGGGATAATTACGGTATGAGAAAATACGGATTATCCATAAAAAAAGAGATTTTTGCGGCTCACGTCCCTTATCTTCGCGCCATGCAGACCATGAGAATGGCCGATAAGGCCGCGCTGGTCACCGTGGAAACGGACACCATTCAGTAACGGCCGGAAAACGGCGATACAGGGAAAGCATAATCGGATAACCATGAAAACGCATGAAAACAAAAATCATCCCGGCGAGCGCAATCCGCGCCGGCAGCGCGTTACTCGCTGGGATGAAGGAAACGCCTTGAAAGCTTTGTTCCGTTTCATCGCCACGCGAGAAGTGGCGTTGAGTCTTTCCGGACACGGTCTGACCCCGGCCGGAAGGTTGCTTTGCCCGGTCGAGAACCAGACGAGACGGAACTGGGAACGCTTCTAAAGCGGATCTTCATGAATCCTGGGCCAGCCTCCGCCCCAAACGGAAACAGGCTTCGAGGTCTTCAGGCTGCGGCTTGTAGATGACGCCCAATCCGGGGTCCACCACTTCGATTCCCGCGGCTTTCATTTCCCTGTTCATCGCCTCGATGGCTTCACCGCCCCATCCATAGGACCCGAAAGCGGCGCCTTTCTTTTTCAGCGGACGCAGGCCTTTCACGTAGGACAGGAGCTGGGCCATGCTGGGAAATATGCCTTCGTTCAAGGTCGGCGATCCAAAAACCAGAATCGACGCGGTCAATATCTCCTTCATCACATCGCTGTAATGATTCTTTTTGAGACTGATTATTTTGTTCTCCAGCCCCGCCTCGTTCATGCCTTCGGAAATGGAACGGGCCATTTTTTCGGTGCTTCCCCACATGGTGTCATAGATGACGAGCGCCCGCTTTTCCGCCTTGCCGACGCTCCAATCCGAATAAGCGCCTATGATCTTGTCGATGTGCGAGCGCCAGATTATCCCGTGGCTGGGGGCGATCATGTTGATGGGGATGCCCATTTTTTGCACTTTTTTCAGCAGCGGCGGTATTAACGGCGCGAGCGGCATCAGGATGTTGGCGAAATATTTGGCCGCTTCCTCCATTACGATATCAAGCGGCGCGCCTTCATCGTCGAAGCGCTGATTGCTCGCGTAATGCTGGCCAAAGCCGTCGTTGGACAGCAGCAGAGCGTCCTCCTTGAGGTAGGTGAACATGCTGTCCGGCCAATGAAGCATGTACGCTTCCAGAAACAGGAGGTTCTTGTCCCCCAGGCTCAACTCGGCGCCGCTTTTTACCTGCCGGATGGGAGCGTCGATCCGGTAGTGGCGCCCCAATCCTTTCACGCCGTTGGCGGTCGCGATGACTTCCGCCTTGGGCGCGTGCTCCAGCAGTTTGACCAGCGATCCCGAATGATCCATCTCCACGTGATTAACCACTACGTAGTCGATTTCGCCTGGGTCCACGATACGTTGTATGGCGGACATCATTTCCGGGAAAAATTCGGCCTTGACCGTATCAACGAGGGCGATCCTGTCGTTACCCTTGATCAAGTAGGCGTTGTAGGTGGTCCCTCGGGTGGTCGAATATCCGTGAAATTCACGCACGTCCCAGTCGATGGCTCCCACCCAGTAGACATTGTCATATAAGGTGACTGGTTCCATGAAAGCGCCTCCTCTCCCCGGCTTGCAAAGAGAGATAAAACATGGCCCCTTTATACCTGGACGCCGATCAGGATCGTGCCGGACCCCTTCTCGTCTTTTCCCCCCAGATATCGCCCTTTCAGAAAGGCGTCGGTGGGCGTGGCGGGACATCCGTAGAAAATCGATTTACAAACGAACTCTTCGTGCTCGATAACGCACCAGTCGGCCGGGATGAGCGGGATTTCAAAATGGCAGACCTTTTTCATAATATCCTGGGGAAACGAAACCCTGTTTTTATAGACCACGAAATTCCGGTGCATAAACCACACATTCTTATCTTCGGCCAGCCGGCAGATCAGTTCCTTGTCCTGCACTTCCTCACCGACGATCTCGTCTTCTTTTTTCAGCAGCAGGTTGGAATGTTTGCTCCAGTCGAAGGAGGCGTCGGTCACGGCCACATACACCAGGTCGCGTTTGATTACTTCCCGCACCCCCTTGTTGATCACCCGGCCAAGCCCCATGAGGGACCTTTTTTCAGCCTCCTCTTCTATTTCTAGAACTTTCCGACGATCTTCATCGTGGAACGGATAGGCTTCCACAATGCCGCGCACCCGTTTTAAAGCGTCCAGCATTATCTTGTCTATTTCCGCCCTTTCCACGACCGACTCTCCTTTCTTATCCGCCCGGAGCGATCAGAAGCTTGATCAGATCGAAAACTTTCTCGCCGCAAGTTCTCTCGCATCTCCTGCAGGCCACGCCGTCGCACAGGGCCAGGTTGATGGTGATTGGAAAGCCCTCTTCGTCATTGCGCATCGAGAGCGCTTTCTCGGGGCATTCGTCCAGGCACTCCTCGCAGCCGATGCATCCTTCGAAACGCATGGTCTTGCGAGCGCCGATATCCCGGATGATATGCAGACCCATTTCGCCGAGATCGGGAATATCCCGTTGGACGGTCTTGATGACCTGAGGCAGTTCCTTGATCTCCGCCAGAGTCGGAAAGCCGTATTTTTTGAGAAATTTCTGATATTGAGCCAGAGGCATGCCTTCGGTCCAGTGAGAGAGTTCGAGTATGTATACTTTCTCGAAAACCTTGGAAGAAGCGAACATACAGTGGTTCTGCCTCAGATTGTCAGCGATTTCCTGCATTTTCCAAAGATTATTCACATCGCTGACCATATCCCTGGCCATGGCCAGCGAGGTGTTGCCCACCTGATAGATCCTTTTGACGTTCGCCGGGATCATGCCGATTTCCTGGGCCTTGAGCGCGTCCACATAGGTGCCGGAAGCGCCTGACATATAGGCCGTCTCTATGTCCTCCAACCGGATTCCCGCCTCCATGCACAGGGTGATATGCCCCGCGCGCACGGCCCCTATGGCTTTACCGGCTTCGAGAAGATCTTCCTCGGAAAATACGATGTGGTCAGGAAGATGGATTTCCGTGTCGGGGGTGGTGATCTTGGGAATTTTGATGAGGGAGGCTTTCAGCCCCTGGCTTAACAGCGCCACGACGCCGGTGCCGGTTATGCCCATCGCCCGCAGGTCTCCGGTATGGATGACCAAACCGCTGGCCGGATCTACGGTGTCCCCTCGCCGGGGAAGCATATCATCGTTCAGCACGGAGGTGTGGAGCGTGATTTTTCCCGACATCGAACCCGGCTTGCGCGGAGCGTCTCCTTCCGCCGCCGCATCGAGTTCCACATCGCTGATCGCGCCGGGCAAGGCCAGGATGCCATGTTCGATCTGCTGCCCCTCCAGGGCGGGTCCCGCGGCCGTCGATCCCGTATAGACGATACCGTTGACGATGAGCGCCATTTCCGCGTTGGTCCCGTAATCCGTGATCAAGGCAATCTCGTCCTTCTCCAGCATGCCCGTTTGGATCATCATGGCCAGCGCGTCGGCGCCGATCTCGTGCCGTACGGCGGGTGGTATCAGAACATCCGCGTCGAGCGGTATATCGAGTCCTGGGAATGGTTTCCGCCTTCACGATCTGGGCGTTTCTTTTGGGGGGCGACCACGCCCAGGGATTCCAGCTTCCGCTGACCGGCATAGGCCAGGTCACGGAATTCGATGCCCTGGAACAAGGAAATCTGGATGGGGTTCCCGCATACCGCAAGCCTTTGGATCTTGCTTGCGTCGATCCTCAGCGCTGCCGATTACTTTGTTGACGGCCTGGGTGATGGTTCGGTGAGCGTTCTCCCGGCCCACTTCCAGAGCATAATGGAGATGGTCGATTACATTGGCGCCGGGCATGGGATGACGCGTGGTTACCGCCGTTGAAATGATATGACCGGACCGTTCGAGGTCCATGGCCTGACCTCGAAATCCGCTGGTGCCAAGATCCAGATTTATGCCCAATCGCTCCACGCTCTCGCTCCTTTAAAAATCGATAAAGGCCTCGGCTATGAAGGTCATTTCCTTGCAGCGGCCGGCTGTGCATTTGAAGCAGATCTTTGCGCCCGACTCATCCGAAACCGGCTGGGCAATGTGTCCGTACAGCTCCAAGTGTTCGTTTTTCACCCGGACCAATACTTTTTCACCTCCGTGCACGACAATCTCCGATTTAACGCTTTTTCAGCGATCCGTGTGCCAGTCGCCGCATCGAGTACATGAAACCATCGCCTTTGGACTGAACCTCCCTTTCCTGACCCGCTTCTATAAAAGCGTGAGGGGTATGGCCCTTCACGATAGCCATCAGGCCATACCCCTCATTGTTTCACTCTTCCAGATGCGCCGTCAATCGGTCTACAGACGCATAGGAGGCGGGTTGAAGCCTTTCACGTCTTTGTATTTCTTCAGACAATTATCGATGAAGGTCCCTTCATTGTCCGGCAGCGCTTCCATGTCCTTCATGGCCTTCTGCAGCGCGGTTTTTCTCAAGACAGGTAAGCTTCATCTTGGAGTCGCCCAGAATGATTTCTCCGGCTTTCATGGCTCCCGCCCGCGCGCTGACGTAATTGCTCTTGCTGCGGTTGCCGACGATGGCGTTGCCGATCTGCCAGGCGTTGTCGGGCGCCAATATCAGGCTGTGGGAATCCCGATACATATCCGAGTTTACCAGGATTTCCTTCATCTGCTCCTGATAACCCAACTCGATGGCGCTGTTGAACATGGCGCAGTCATAGCCCAGGATTTCCGCGAACACCGATGTCGTGGTGGCGCCGAACATGTCATGGTACTCGACCGCCTCATTGCTCCACAGATCGCAAACCGCGGCGATCAGGTTGCCGGCCAGGTCGCTGTGGGCGCACGCGCTGGTCTTACCTTCCGTGGCGATGGGCACGCCGGTCATGGCCTTGATGATGGGATCCTCATAGGCGCAATCCTTTGTCGGCCCCGTCGCCCCGCACTCATAGGCCACCAGCGTTCTGGAGGCGGCAATGGCGCGCGCAAGCGCCGCGTACACGTGAGGCACATCCTTGGAAACCATGCCACCGGCCATGAACATGGCGGTATTGGCTTCGGAGCAGTTGGTGTCACCGCCCGCGATGCAATTGTTCTTCTTGCATATTTCGACGATCTGATCCCACATCCACTCCATGTCGATGGCGCCCAGGACGCCGATTCCGAAGAGAATGCCCGCGATGTCATTGCGGATGATGGCGTGGTCGAATATTTCCTTGCCGCCCATCGATTCTATGGAAACGATGTCCGCATGTTTGGAGCATTCCTTGAAGGATTCGATAATATCCCTGGTGTAATCGCTATCACGCATGTGGTGCATATCGGGCTTGCGCAGATCGGCGGGGGTGGAGCGATAGGCGGCTCTCAAACCATATTTTTCCAGATAATCGTCCATCTGTTTGGCTGTCTGCGCGGCGATTTCCCCACCCCATTTGGGGTTGTGGGTCATCTGAAAGACGTGCTCGTTTTCAATCTGCAAGGTAGGATGGCCCACGATCACCATCCTTTCAAGCGCGTCGCCGTTGGCGCGCTCATATTCCCGAAGCAGTGTCTTCATTGTTTTTTCACTGCCCGGGCGCGGATGCGGAACCACTTCCGGATGGACATGGCCGCCACCGATGTTAATCCCTCTTTTGGTCTTTACCGGGAACTTAGCGGTGCCGAACATCATTTCCTGGCCGTTCTTATAGGCCATCTCGGTTCTGATCTTTCTCGCCATGCGCTTTACCTCCTTGCAAAAAAGGTTATGTTTAGGTGATCCCTTTTATCGGTCGACCCTTCGCGACTGACGTTCTCTCTACCCCCTCGCTTTCTATCGAGCCGTTCGATACTCTTTTATTGAGCAATAGGCGTACCAAAAGCGAAACGCGAGCAGGTTGTTAACCTATTGCAATGATTATGCTTTTTATCTTGCATGAATGATCCGTTCCCCATGGTTTAAATCTCTGTAACGCCTCGTGACAGTCGCTCCGCAGGTTGTCACCATCCGTTACATACCCGCTTCACCGCCGTATTCCGAAAGGCGGAGATACAGCAGCCTTCGGGTTATGCCCAGCATCTTCGCCGCCTCGCTTTTATTCCCGCCGGTTTTTTCCAGGGTTTTGAGGATGAGCGTCCGCTCCATTTCCTTCAGCGTGACTCCGTGATCGGGAATCTGGGGAGAAAAACATTGTCCGGGCCCGGAGTCCTTGTGGTCGCCATTCATTTCCGAGGGAAGATCGCGCGAAGTGATGTAACCGGCGCCGTTGGTGAGCAGCAAACGCTGAACGATATTCGCCAGTTCCCTGATGTTCCCCGGGTACGCGTATCCGACCATGACTTCCATGGCGTTTTTGGATATGGCCGGGCGAGGCAGATTCAACTCAAGGGCGAGTTGTCTGAAGAAATGGTTCAGCAGGAGCGGGATGTCTTCCCGGCGTTCGCGCAACGTCGGAATGGTAACGGGCACCACGTTGAGCCGGTAATAGAGGTCCTCCCGGAAGTGGCCCGCGTCCGCCGCGTCCCTCAGATTCTGATTCGAGGCGGCTATGATGCGAACGTCGGTCTTGATGCTTCGGTTGCCTCCAACCCGCTCGAATTCCTTTTCCTGTAAAATCCGTAGCAGCTTGACTTGCAGTTCCCGGTCGAGTTCGCCGATTTCATCCAGGAACAGGGTCCCGCCGGCGGCTATTTCAAATTTGCCTTTGCGAAGCGTGTGAGCGCTGGTGAAGGCGCCTTTTTCATGGCCGAAAAGCTCGCTTTCGATCAGCGGGGCGGGGATCGCTCCGCAATTGATGGCCACGAACGGGCGGTTTTTCCGGGGACTGTTCAGATGAATCGTCTTCGCCAGCAGCTCCTTGCCTGTGCCGCTTTCACCCTGGATGAGCACCGTGACGGAAGACTCCCGCAACCGGTCGATGAGCCGGTATATTTCGTTGATGATGCCGCTTTTCCCGATGATGGGGCCGAACCGTTCCTTGCGCTTGGCCTGTATCTCCGGCGTATCTCCTTCCGTCTCCCGGCCGGCGCCGACGATTTCATTGAGAATTCTGTTGATCTCCTTTTTCAGGGTGGGACCCGAGAATTCATAGAATTCACCCTTTTTATATAAAAAGGGTCCCATGGGCGTGGTCACCAGAACCGCCGCGTCCGGAGCGATCCGACGCGCCTGGTTCAGGAAACCGCCGCCGCCCATGTCCGATGATTTCAGATCCACGATGATCGCCCGGATGCTGCCTGATTTTTTCTTCAACACGCGCAGCCCTTCGTGGGCGTTCGGCGCCCAGGCGGGATAAAATTCCTTGGGAGATATCAGCCGGGAAAGAGAAAACAACGCTCGGTGCTCGTCATCGACGATCAAGACGCCGGGCTTATCCGGGGAGCGCTCCTCATAGTGATGTTTTTCAAGCATGTGCCCATCCAAAACGTTTTCTCGAGTTATTGAGGCTCCTTTACAGGGGAAGGAGCCCTCAAATTTTTCCGCGGGCTAAATCCTTCGCGGGATCTTGTTATTAAAAAGGCAGGCTGCCGGCGCCCAGAAGCCAGAACGCCGGTATCCAGAGCCCCACGATGACCCAAACGATGAGTGACACACCGATGATCTTTCCGGAAAACAGACCATAGGCGTTCAGAAACACCATGTACGTCAAAGCCGCGTATCCGGCGCAGGCCAGCGCGAGAAAGTTGCTCTTGATGATGAGCACTTTGCCGCCTTCCAGGATCGGGCCTCCGGTAAAGGCGATGATCATGTAAATGGTGGAAACCAAAGCGGTGGTCAGGCTCACATTGCCCAGGGACTTCGTGTCTTCCGTCCCGGAAAGCAAGGTATACGCGACCTGTCCATAGAAGATGCCGTGAACGAACAGCAGGCCGGCAAGAAAGGAATCGTTGAATGCGGTCGCCTGTATGAACGCCCCAATGATGGTCAGCGCGCTCACCATGGCGGTAACAAAACCGGTGCCCTTCGCTCCCCCTTTTCCTAAATTGAGAAGCGCCACCGGGAGCCACATCATACAAATGATGATAAGAATTGCTGGTACCATACGCCTCCACTCTCCTTCATTAAGAAAAACGTAAACGTCGCTATTCTTACTTTCGAATTTCGAGGAGTTTCCCTGCAGATCCACATCTCAGCCTGATCTATCACGCCGTCGAAATTTCGCCTTATTGTGTAAAATCAGCGGTGAGAATGAGAGAGAACCCATGTTCAGACCGTTATGAGTCCTCGAAACCTTACAAGGTTCGGTCGGTCAGACGGAAGCGCTCAATATGCAGTCTTCAAGAGCGGAACCCAGCAGTTCCCTGTTGAGCCCTTTCCCGATAATCGAAACCTTGCTTCGATCCGATTTTTGAATCGGTTGAAAGGAAACCGCTTCCGAAGCCAATTCTATCAGCACCCACCGTTCGCCGACCTGAAATATGCCCTTTGCCCTGACTATGTCCCCCATGGTATGGGCGGACAGTTCCTGAAAAAGTTTCTCCAGGGCCTCCTGGTTAAAACTGATGTCTTCGTAAACGCAGCCGAACGATTCGTAGCCCAGAGCGTCCGCCTCGCGATGTCCGGAGGCGAGCCTCAGTTCGTGGGTTTCATGGTCTACCAGTTCCGGGGACTCATGCGACGGCGCCGTCTTCACCTCAAGAGATGAAGACAGCGCCATGCTGTATTGACCCCAGTCAAGCGAACCATATTCGGTCATAAGCACCGTGGTTTCGGGGTTGATCGAGGATATGGCGTCTCGGATAACCATGCGCATCCTTTTGTCGACCCTATCAATCTTGTTCAGGAGTACGACATGGGCGCTCTTCACCTGGGACTCAACGAAATGGCGATTGGCCTTGTACAATCCCATGAAACCCGCGGCGTCCACCACGAGGACGTTATGGATAATATCGATCACATCCTCAAAGGCCTGGCCTTCCACGATCGAACGGATCTGCCCGATGGTGGCGACGCCGGTGGGTTCGATGATGATACGCTGGGGATCGAGAGTATCCATGATCTCCATCAGCTGCTTCCTGAAATCGGCTTGCAGCGTGCAGCAGATACATCCGCTCGGCATTTCGACGACGTTTCCACCCCTCTCCTTTAAAAGCTCGCCGTCGACACCCACATCCCCAAATTCGTTGACGAGTACGACAACTTTCTCTTTCCGGCCCCATTCGTTGAGAATCCGGGTAATGAAGGTGGTCTTGCCGGAACCCAGAAATCCGAAAATGATATCAACGATCATCCCGAAACCCGCGTCTAGTTAACCGTTCCACTTGGAGCGCATGCTCTCCCAACTTTCGCCGGCCAAGGCGTCCTCGGCCATTCCCGGCGCCTGGGACGCTTCCTTGCCCCAAATGCCGAGTTCGTAACCCGTCACGTATTCCTCGCACACGGCGCCGCCGCCGCAGACAAAGGGAATGTCCAGCCCGGCGGATTTCAACTGATGCGCGATCTTGGGAAACGCCGTCATGGTGGTGGTCATAAGCGCCGTTCCGGTCACCATAACGGGCCGGTGTTCCTTGCACGCCGATACCACTTTATCCACGGGAACGTCCGCGCCCAGGTTAATAACATCGAAACCGTTGGCGTTCAAAAGCGCGTTGACGATGACCTGCCCGATGTCATGGATATCGCCTTCGGCGGTATGCGTAACCACCTTGGCTTTTCTATCCATGGACTTGCCCATCTTCCGTTCGCACAGTTCGATGCCCTTGTTCATGGCGTCCGAGGAAAGGATGACCTGCGGCAGGAAGTATGAGCCCTCGTCCCACAGGCGGCTGACCTCGTTCATACCTGCGATCAGGGCGTCGTTGATGACCTCGATCGGAGACTTTTTCTCCAACGCTTTTTTAACGGCGGGAACGATGCCTTCTTCTTCTCCATCCACGACGAATTTGGCAATTTCCTGCATAATAGGGTCTTTGGATACCTGGCGGGCTTCTCCGGTGACCTCCACCTTCAGGTCGTACCGAGTGAAAATGTTGGAATAACTATCCAATGTCTTCATTTACTTCCTCCCTTTTCCGTAAGTAGGTTTTTAAGGAAGTGGTTCCGTCAGAACCACACGTTAAGCAAATGCCCTCAGGGAAATCTGACCGTATGCGCCTTGGCCACCTCAACCATCGCTATCAGGTTCTCCTTGGGAGTCCCTGGAGCGACCGCGCATCCGGGCGCTAAAATTTGAATACCGTCGGCTATCTGTTCCTCGCTACCCTCCTTGACTGTCTGCACATCCTTCATAAAGAGCGTCGTTGCCGTGTCCACACCTCCCATCAATATAATATCGGCGCCGCATTTGCGGCGCGCCAACTGAGCGTCGGCCTTGGGCTCGAGGCTCAGTATTTCCGCGCCGGTCCGCCCCATGAACTCGACAATGGGGTCCACATTTCCACAAATATGAAGAATCTTGGGGACGTCGACGCCCTCCAATTGCATCCGCTGATACTCGGCTTCGAGATCCCGGTAGGTTTTGGGGGCGATCAGATCCGGGGAAGCCGTCATGTCTTCAACGGAGATGATGTCCGCGCCGGCTTCCACAAGCGCCTTGGCCAGCATGTTTCCCGCCTTGACGCCAATCTCCAGGAAAGGAATGATTTTCTGGGGCGCCTTGAACGTGGCCTTGAGGATGGGGACGGCGTCCAGAAGGGACCCGGCGATGGTGAAGGGACCGATGATACCTCCCACGATGGGAACCTTGTCCCCCAACTCCTTCTTTAAAATCCGTACGGCCTTGAGCAGTTCCGGAATTCTTCCGCGGGAAAGGAAATCATCCGGGAATACGGGCGTGTCGTCCAGTTTGTACGGCGGCGGATGCTCGATACCGGGAATTCCCTCGGTTCCGCCCGATTTGAGCGAGCATCCGAGCGCTTCCGCCTCGAAAGTCTGACAAAAGGGAACCCTGACCGCGTCGAACCCCAGCATGGTGTAGGCGGCCAGAGCCTGTTTGGCCATGACCTCGCCTTTTTCGTGACCATCGGGCCAAAACGCCTGAACATACTCCATCTGTTCGTAGGTCACCGTGGAGTTCGCCCCGAAACAGGGCATGTGGTCCGGCTCCCGATGGCTCAGCACACTCATCACTCTTTCCTTGGCGTTCATTCAAATCCTCCTGACCGGTTTACATATCCAAAACAAGAACATTCTTCGCTGGACCCTATTGGGCGTAAATGGGCGCACTACCTCTGAGCCGCCGGAATCGCCAGTTGAAGGTTTAACGAAGATATGTGGTAAACGCTTGTTAATTAAGAGAAGTCGCTTAAGTACACGAGAACACGTTCCAAACTAACGTTAGACGCCGTTCGAAGTTCAACGACCTGCATCGTAATCTGTTAAACGAAACGCGAATTAGAAAAGAAATGAACTGCGATCGCAGCGGTTGACGGAAATCCCGCTCGCCCTCGAAGCCTAGGATTCCAAGTTTGGTAGGTGATCTGGCTCACGATCGACTTTAAGGTAAAAGGAGGAGGAGTCGCATTTACCCTTTTAACGTTGCCGGCTACCCTTAAGCCGGAAGTCGAACGCTCACAGTTGCGGGGCAGCGATGGAGTTTCACCATCTTCCCTACTACATAAATCATATGCCTAATAGGCAACTTCCATGCCAAAGTCGGCGAATGGCGCTTCCCGCCGTAAAGCCGCGATGACAGAGGTTTTAGAAGGAAAGACTCTCGATTTATCAGAAACGAATAATGAGACAGAAAAAACCGATTTTGTGGACCATGCGCGCCATAATCATAATAATACAAATAAAAACAATAGCTTACATATATGACAGAAAAGTCCGATCCTGCCATACGCCTACACTTCCTCTTCCTTGCGAAATCTGGAGCGATCCAGGCCGAGCTCTTTCATCTTTCTCCACAGGGTGCGGGGGTTGATTCCCGTCTTATCGGCGGAGTCGCCGACTTTCCCGTTATATTTTTTCAAGGCCTCGACAATATAAGCTTTTTCAAATCTTTTTAATATCATTGCACGAGCTATTTTAAAAGGTATTTCAACGTCGACAAAATCAGTCGATTCAATCGAAACCATATCTCGCACCTGATGCGCAAAGGTGATCCGGTCGAGGGAGTCGCTGTCGGTGGTGATGCAGGCCCGTTCAAGCACGTTTTCCAATTCCCGGACGTTTCCCGGCCAGTGATATTCCATGAGTTGGCGCATCGCGCCAGTGGAAACGCCTTGTATGTTCCTTTTCAGGTTTTTATTGAGCAGGCCCAGAAAATGCTCCACCAGAAGCGGTATATCTTCCACCCGCTCCCGTAACGGCGGAATGTGAATGGGAATGACGTTGAGGCGATAGAACAGATCCAGCCGGAACTCGTTGCTTCGCACCTTTTCCTTAATATCCTGGTTACTCGCCGATATGATCCGTACATCCACCGGGATCTGCCGGTTCCCGCCTACCCGTTCCACTTTCTTATCCTGGAGAACGCGCAAAAGCTTCACCTGCATGGCCGATGAAATATCGCCGATTTCGTCCAGAAAAAGGCTACTTCCCTGCGCTTTTTCGAATTTGCCGATTTTTGTGGTGTACGCTCCGGTAAAGGAGCCCTTTTCATGGCCGAATAGTTCGGATTCCAGCAGGGTTTCCACCAACCCGCCGCAGTTGATCGCCACCAGGGGCATGTTTTTCCGAGGACTGTTGAAGTGCAGCGCCTTGGTCACCAGTTCCTTTCCTACTCCGGTTTCCCCTGTGATGAACACGCTGGAATCCGTGGGCGCCACGCGCTCGATCAGTTCGTACAGTTGCAGCATTTTGTGATTTTTGCCGATGATGTTGCCGAATTCGTATTTCTGTCTGACTTCTTTTCTGAGTCGCTGAATTTCCCGGATCATGTTCCGTTCCTTCACGGTCTTCTCGACCGCCATCAACAGGGATTCCGGTTCGAACGGCTTGAGCAGGTAATCCGTAACACCTTCTTTTATGGCTTCGACCGCGGAGGCGATGGAGCCGTACGCGGTCATGATGATCCCGGACACGTCGGGGTCCATCCTCCGCGCGGCCCTGAACAGCTCCAACCCGTTCATTCCCGGCATTTTCATGTCCATCAGCAGGATATCGATCTGCCGGGCCGGAAACATCGAGAGCGCCTGCTCGGCGTTATGCGCCACCCGCGCGCTGTAGCCCTCCTCCGCCAGAATCGACTGAATATGGCCGCAGAATGATTTTTGATCGTCCACCACGAGTATTCTCGCGCTCATACCTGATCCTCACATACTCTTGCCCCAATGGGAAACTTTTCTATTGGGCAAGAGGATATGCATCGACGTGCCCTTGGGTTTGTTGGGCGTGACCCAAATACTGCCTTCATGGGCTTCCACGATTCTGTGCGCCAGCGAAAGCCCCAGGCCCGTGCCGAATTCCTTGGTTGTATAGAAGGGATGAAAAATCCGTTCCAGGTCCGCTTCGCATACCCCCCCGCCCGTGTCGCCGATCAGCACCTTGGTGTAGGCGGAATTGCGGTTGAAGACCCCGGATTTTACCGTCAGGGTCCCTCCGTCGGGCATGGCCTGAATGGAGTTGTGAATGACGTTTTGATAGGCTTGGCTGATCAGCAAGGCGTCCACCCACAGACGCGGGACCGATGGCTCGAATTGACGCTGGACGACGATGCCGTTCTTCTGGATCATCTCTCGGAACTTTTCGAGAACCTCCATAAGGATGATTTCGTTGCGCTGATAGGAGAACCTCGGCGCCAGCGTTTTGGTGTATTCCAAAAGCTCGGTCACCACCTGATTGAGGTCGTTGATGCCCGCCGTGAGATTCCAGAAAAGCTGCGCCGGATCGCTCTTGTCCGAGGAACCCGCTCCGTTCTGATCGTAACGGCTCCCCGGCGAGCGAGACACGCCGATGGCCTTTTGCAGCAGCTTGGCTCCCATCAGGATGTTGCTCAGGGGGTTGCGAAGTTGATGGGCGACCGCTCCCGAAAATTCGCCCAAAAGAGCCAGGTCCTTGGCCTTGGCCAATTCCGCCTCCAACCGCTTCTTCTCGGTCAGATCGCGGCCCACCCCTTCCAGGCCGATTATCTCGCCCTTTTCGTCGATTTCCGGGTAGGCGGTGAGCGAAATCAGGTGATCTTCACCTTTCTTGTTGAGATGACGGTATTCGAGATCCTTGATCAGGGTAATCTCGCCGCTCAGGATCTTTTGAAAATTGGACAGCACCAGGGAGCGGTCTTCCTGCGCGACCACCTTATCCGCCCCCATTTTGCCCCGATAGAGTTCTTCACGCGATATGCCCGACAGCTTTTCCATGGCCGTATTGGCGAACACAAACCTGTTGTTCCGGTTTACCCTGAATATGATATCTCGCCGGTTTTCGATCCGCGCTTTCTGGCGCTCCACCATGTGGCTTATTTCATTGGTCTTTTCGGCGATCTTCTTTTCCAGAAAATCGCTCAGCTCTAGGCTCGCCGAGTAAGTTCTCGCGTTTTCTATGGCCACCGTGGCGGCGCCGCCCAGCTTTTCCGCGACGCTCAGATCATGCCGCGCAAACTCCTTGCTCCCATGCCCGTTACAAAGGACCAGCAGCCCCACTTCCTTCTTTTTAATCCACAGGGGCGCCATCATGAGCGAGGCGATATCGCGTTCATCCAGCCATTTCTTGATGGACGCGGGTATTATCTTGGAACGACTGACATTGACGATGAGCGATGATCGTTTTCTCTGGGAGACTTTGTTCAGGAATGCTTCCACTTCCTGATACTTGATGGAATGGTAAATCTTGGACCGGTAATAGATCTTGCCGTTTATGTTCATGCGGCGGGCTCGGACCAGCGGAATGATCGACTGTCCGGGCAGGTAGATGATGCACTGTTCCCCGATGAATTCGGCCCCTTTTTTGGCGACCGCCCGCAAGGTTTCCTTGAGATCGAGCTTTTTGTTGAACTCTTCTATGGATTCGGCCAGAAAGGCCGCTTCGTTTCTCGCCTCCTGCCCTTGCAGGTAGAGATGCATGTTGTCGATGGCCATCACCATGATATCGGCGATACCGCAGAGCAGACGAATGTTATCCTGGGAAAGATTGCTGTCGCCGATGGTCGTCAGAGCCAAAACCCCGTGGATATTGTTCTTGGATTTGAGCGGCACGCCCACGAGCGTCAGGTCCTCGGCGCCGTACTTTTTTCTGAAATGATCGGTCAGGGGGCAATCACCGGCGGCTATCCGGGGCTTTCCGCCTTCGATGGTCTTCATGATGAAATTGTCTTCCAGCCGTTGAATCAGGGAATCGGCGGCGCTTTCGTCCCGAAACGGTATTCCACGCGCGCCATCCGCGCGTTCCGGGCCGCCGCAACTGCCGTCGCCGTTGTAGCACAGATACCGGCGCATGGAGGATACCTGGAACAGCGAGCTTTTCGGCTCCTTGGTAAAGACCGCCACGCTGGCGGCGTCGAAGACTTCCCGTATTTTGGCCATGGACTTGTGCAGCGATTCGTCGATGTCGAGAGACTGGTTGATCTTCGTGGTTATAGCGCAGATGGTGTAAAGCTCTTTGCTCAGGGAAGTGGACCGTTGAACTGTTTCCCGGTAATTACTGAGCAGCGTTTCCCGTTCTTCCTTGAGCCGGTTGACCTCGTCCGCCAGGATCATTTCCCGAATCTTGGCGCTTATGTTCATGGCGATCAGATAAAATTTGCCCATGATACCGGGGCTGGCGGCGGAAACCCGATTGATGGTCAAGCGCATGATCCCCAACAGCTCGTCGGACACGGCCAAGGGTACGTTGTAGATCATTCCAATGGTGGGGAGCTTGGGTTTTCGGGAAGTGTGGCGCACCGGGTTGTTCAGAAGCCAGCTCTCCACCCTCATTTCGTTGTGAAGCGCCCCACCGAACCCCCGCCGTTTCGCGGAAGCTATCTGTACGAGTTCACCTTCATCGTCGGAGAGCATGATTTCCACGCCGCTGATCATCGGAATGCGCAGCAGTCCCTGCAGCAGCTTTTCCATAACGTCATCGAGGGAATGCGCCGAGACGCAGGATTCAATGGTGCTCAGCACAATCGAATCCACTTCAATCCGAACGTCGGGACCGGGGTTGAACATGGAAGAACTCCCCTTTCTTGATTGCTCCGATATTCCGATTATGGACGACGGCTCTTGAGGGTCCGGCCCTCGAACATTCACGCGCCTTTTATATCTATAAGATCATATTATTCGGATAGGACGAAGTTTGGAACGATGAACAGTATTCGAAGAGACAGAGGGCGCTGCCTCATTATTAGGGTAAGTCGAAAATATCAGTTCCGTCAAGACAAAGCGCGCGGACCTTCGACCCCGGAGGCTTCATGGGAGCCGTAAAGGTCCGCTCATCGCGTCGGCGCTTAAAAATGCAGGGAAATAAAGAGAAAAGAAGAAAAGATCGCGTATTGTCCAAGCTGTCCCGCCGCGCGCTTACGCCGCGGAAGGCTCAAAATGGTTCGACGGTCGACGCGCAACAAAAAAAACCCATCAGCTCGTGGGGGCTTCATCCGCGATCCGATAAATCGAACCGTTCCGGATAATCCGGGACTTGGACGGTAAAAAAACGGAAGCGCTTTAGCGCACTAGCTCCGCTATGCGGTTCACCAGGGCTTGCGGATCGACGGGTTTCTGAAAGAAATCATCCGCTACCAGATCTTTTCCCGAAGCGTGGGAATAATGCGTGCTCCCGATATAGTCCCCGACCGCGGTCAGCATGATCACCGGGATGCCGCTCAGGTCCGTATTGCCGGCCAGTTCCTTGGCCACGGCGTAGCCGTCCTTGTCCGGCATCATGATATCGAGGACAATGAGGTCCGGGCTCTCCGAACGGGCCTTTTCCAGACCCTCCACGCCGCCGTAGGCCGCGATAGGTGTCATCCCTTCAGCCTCGAGTAGCATGCTCACGGCTTCCACAAGATCAGGATCATCATCAACGATCAATATTCTCTTTGACATGCTTTCCCTCCACCTAAGCTAGACTACGGTCGAATTTCGTTATCATATTTCACATTTTCTTGTCAATAAGAATGATCCTACAAGCCGGCGGCCGATAATATGTCCGGGGAGCGCCGCATCAGGAAGAATATCGGATTCAGATACGTCCATTTTTCAGCGCGTGAGGAATTGTGCGGAAGGATTGTGTACAAAATCTAGTATAGGGAATTCACTTTTTTTTGTCAATCTGATATTTTATCGTGTAAAAGCTGGGAATAAGCGGCGGGAGGGCGCGACGGTGGAAAAGGTAAAGATCGGGGGCATCATGCAAAGCGACGGACGGGCGCTGGTGAAGATCCAGTCCGTCCCCGACCACGCCGGTGTCGCGGGCGCCATCCTGAGCGCCATGGGCTCCAACGGCATCAACACGGAATTTATCGTTCAGAGTTTTGATATTGACGAATGCGGCAATTTCGCGCTAGTGATCGACCAGAAAGATCTGGACCACTCGTTGTCCGTTTTGGAAGAAATCAAGGGACGGATAAACGCCCGTGGGATTTCGTATAAGCCGGACGTGGCCATTATCAGCGTATTCGGGCCGCACCTGCGCGAAAAACCACTCATCCCCGGCTTGATGTTTTCGGCGCTCGCCGCCGTGGGCGTCAGTTCTCTCGCGATCGCCACTTCAATCTCCAGCGTATCGTGCGTGGTGGAAGGCGCTCATTTACAGGCGGCGATCGACAGCCTGAACGAAATCTTTGACGCGCCGTTTCAGGTGAGGAAGCGTCCGAAGGAATACTGAACCGACTCATGAGCCGGTCTCCGGACCGACTGTCGCTCTGTTTGCCATATACGGAAGATCGTGATTTTTACCGCATTCGCTCCGCCATATCGTTCTTTGGGCCGCAACGCGTTCAGGGCGCCCGTTTTTTTCTCACTCTACTGGTTCAAACGCTCCACGACACGCGTCCGCCGCATGGCCGCACTGTTATGTCTGACCGCGCTTATTTCCATTCCGCTCGCGCTGACCGCCGCTCCCGCGCACGCGCAGGACGATGAGAAGTACTTTTTCCTGGAACCCATTGTCATGTCGGCCACCAGGACCGAGCAGCCGGCGGACGAGGTGTCGGCCAACATCCAGGTCATAACGCGCGAAGACATGGAATCCATACCCGCCCATAACGTGGCGGAAGCGCTCGATTATACTCCGGGACTCAACATATCCTTCGCCGGGGGCTTGGGAAGCCAGGCCCTGCCGTCTATCCAAGGCTCGGACCCCCGTCAAGTCTCGGTATTCATGGACGGGGTGCGGCTCAACATGCAGTCCAACCCTATTGTCGACTTGTCATATCTGGCTCTGGAAAGCGTGGAACGTATCGAAGTGTATGAAGGCGCGGCCTCCTCGGTGTGGGGATCGGCCCTGGGAGGCGCGATCAACATCATAACGGCCGAACCGTCGGGCAAGGCCATAGCAGGCTCCGTCAAGGCGGGCGGCGGGTCCAACCAAACCTTTGAATCCCAGATTTCCCTGGACGGCTCCTATTCGGATTTCAGCGCGGTGGTAATGGGGAGTCACATCGAGACAGACGGACCCATCGATTACTCGGCCTTTCATCTCAATCATATCTATTCGAAACTTCGTTACTCCATCGGCGCAGAGTCTGACCTCACCTTCTCTCTTGATTACAGCGACGGCCAGACCGAGAACCCGCTTCCCCTCGTGCCCGATTTCTATGACGACAGCGCCAAGCAAAGGTTCTTTCAGACCCTCACCTTCCGGACCTCGCCCCTCGATGATGTGTATGTGGAACTGAGAGCATGGAATCAACGGCTTACCAACGATCAGGAAAGAAACTTCGTGAATCCTGTCGTCAGGACCATGAACAGCTTCAATCTTACCGAACGAGTGTTCGGGTCCACCGCAAAAGTGGTCTGGAAGTCCCATCCGAACAACACGTTTGTGGGGGGTGCCGACGGAGAATGGGGAAGTTACGATCTCAGCGTTCTTGGCCCCGACACCATTAGCTCCCGTAACACGGCCATATACGCCAACGATACCTTTTCCATCGGCCCGGTAAGTTTGCAAGGCGGGGCGCGGTTTGACGACAACCAGGACTTCGGCTCGCAGGTGAATCCTTCCTTTGGAGTGGCCTACCGGATCAAAAAACCCGAAACCGTGCTGCGATTTCAGGTGGCTCGAGCCTACTCCGCGCCGCCGCTGAATTTTCTCTTTTTTCCGGAAAGAGGCAATCCTGACCTGCAACCGGAAACCGGGGTCACTTACCAGTTGGGAGCCGACATCTATCCCTGGAAGTTCCTGAAATTCCGGATCGATCTATTCTGGGCGGACGTGGATAATCTGATACGTTTCGACGTGGCGCGGGACATGTACGTGAATGAGGAAAAAGTCCGGCGACGCGGCCTGGAGGCGAGTCTTAACGCGAAACTCCCCTTCGGCTTCGGCGCTTACGTTGCCGCCACCGTTGTGAATGTTAAGAACGAAGCAACAGACGAGACGGTCAAGGATATTCCGGGGCTTACCTATGACCTGCAATTGACGTATACGCTACAAAAAAATTCTTTTTCAGTCCCTCACGGGAAACTACGTGTGGTACAACTCAAGCCTGCCGGAAACCAAGGACAACAATTTCCTGTTTGACTACCTGGCACGCGTCACCACCCCCGAAAAGGTCGGCCCCGGAGATCTCGCCTTTTACGGCGCGATACATAACCTGTTCGACGCGTCACGTTACCAGACTCCTTTTTTTCCCAACCCCGGCCGCTGGTTTGAAGCGGGCGCGCAATATAGTTTTTAGGCTTAAGCATTCATGGGCGATATGTTAGATTATCCGAGCCATGAACAGAAAACCTTTGCTATCCGCCCTTGGCGCCGCTTTTTTATTCGGAGCGGCCACGCCTGCCAGCAAAGTTCTTCTGGGAGCAATACCGCCGCTGCGCCTTGCCGGTTTGCTCTATTTAGGCGCCGCTCTTGGCGTCCTGCCGTTAATTATCAGAGAACGAGCGTTTTCGCTGCCCTGGAACCTCGACAGAACCACACGTTTGAGGCTGCTGGGCGCCATTTGTTGCGGCGGCGTTTTGGGTCCCATATGTTTGCTCTACGGGTTGACGTTCGCCTCGGCGACCTCCGTTTCCTTATGGCTGAATCTGGAACTGATCGCGACCGCGACGCTCGGATATTTTCTTTTCCATGAGCACATTACCCGTTACGGGTGGCTCGCCGTGATGGGAATGGTTTTAGCCGCGTTCGGGCTGTCGGTGACGGGCGCGCAGGCTGGGGTAATCGCCGGTCTGCTTGTGTCCCTGGCCTGCTTATTCTGGGGGTTCGATAATCATTTAACCGCTCTGATCGATGGTGTGTCTCCCGCGCAGGTTACGTTCTGGAAGGGACTTTCGGCGGGTCTTTTCAATCTCGCGATCGGCGCCGGATTTGAAAGCGCCGCGTTCGATCCTCGGCAGAGTGTGTACGCCATGGCTGTCGGATTGTTTTCGTATGGACTCAGTATTGTTTTATACGTCAGGGCCGCCCAACAGATCGGTCCCACGCGCAGTCAGATAGTATTTTCGAGCGCCCCCCTTTTTGGAGTATTTCTCGCGGTAACGGCGCTGCACGAACCGTTTACGCTTCCTCAGGCGCTGGCTACCTTTGTGATGATACTATCTATTCTGCTCTTGTTCGTCGACCATCACGGTCACATTCACCGCCATGAAGCGGACGATCATGAACACTGGCATCGGCATGATGACGAGCATCACGATCATGATCATAGCTTTGAGGCGCCTCATGACGTTTTTCATACCCACCGGCACATCCATGAGTCGACCAAACACCGACACCCTCACTGGCCGGATCAGGATCACCGGCACACCCACTCGTAACCTTTCCCGTTACATGGCTTGGCGTCCCGCCAGCGGGGTGACAAAACAAGCCTGATCGTTTCGCGTTCAGCTGATCAGAAACATATTGCCCTTCTGGACCAGCCTATCATAATATGGATCAATATATTTGCGTAACCAGCCTATAAATAAATCTTTTTCTATGGTTGAAAACACCGGTTTCAGTAATTCCCGCTCGTCGTTCCAGAGTTTGCCTCTAGTCTCCAGCGAGAGCGGTGTGCCGGGATAGATCCTTACCCCGAGCTGAAGCGCTATCTGCGCGGGCCGGGTTTCATTGATGAGTTCGCACGTCTCCCGGATGGTTTCTTCGTTCTCTCCGGGGTAGCCGATCAGCAGGTGGAAACCGAATTGAGCTGAGGCCAGGCCGTTTTTGCCTTCGTACTTTTTCGCCACGCGGCGGAACACGTCCACGGACGCCACGATGTCTTTTACCTTGTAGGGTTTGCCGAGACTTTTCAACATCCTGGGCGAACCGCTCTCGATGTCGAATGGGAAGAACATGACCTTCCGTTCGTCCCCGCTCCCGGTCATATCCACATAGCGCGTCCAGCCGTTGGTCTGGAAAACCAGTTCCATGAACTCTTCGTCGATGCCCTTGGGGTCCAGGTACGCGTGCCAGGAATCGACGTCGCGGCCCTTTTCATGCAACACCTTGAGCGCCGCCTTGGCGTGGTCGAGCGGCCGGTTGAAAATATCGTCGGCGAACATGAACTGGAACCGTTGACTGGTCCCCGACTTTCGCCGGGCTTCGCCGATGAGGGCGATTTCTTCCAGAATGTCATCCGGGTCCTTGAGGAGCCTGTGCGCCCGATTGATGAGCGGATAGGGACAGTAGCCGCAGCTCTGGCCGCATCCCAGTTTGGTTCTGAGCCCGAAGGTGCTTTCGCCGGTGGGGAGCCGGAAGTATTCGAGCAAAAGATCGCGGTTTTGCAGTTTGCCGATCACCAGTGGAGGCTCCTGCATGGACCGTTCGACCGGCTCTCCGGCCACGAGCTTTTTGATCAGATGGGGAAAGGCGGTTTCGGCCGGTCCGACGATTCCATAAAAATTGGAAGGTTTTCCTTCCAGAAAGGCGCCCGGGGTCATGGAAAAGGCCGCGCCGCCCAACACTATCGCCGTTTCTTTTCCGACGTTCGACTCCACCACCTTGATGTAGTCGAGCAGGTCAGGAAGGTAGTAATGGAGGCTCGGTCCCCCTTCGGCTATGGGATAGGTGGAATCGATGTTGCGGAGACTCAGGCCGATGACGTCCCACGTTCCTTCCGTCACCGCGCGCTTGATCAACTCCAGACTTTTTCTGGCGCGGGCGCCGAAATCCCTGGTGGTCAACGGGCCGCCCTTGCGGGTGAGATCAAGGATTTCGACCTCGGCGATTCCCTCGTCTCGCAGCGCTCCCTGAAGATAATCCAGACCGATGGGATAAACGGGGAACGCCTCGTTAAAGGGCGTGGTATTGGTGTCTATTAACAAAACTCTGGTCATGGCAAGCTTTGAACGCGATCCTTTCTTTGGTGGAAAACGGGCCGCCCGGCATGCGACTTTATAAGCCGACCGGCGTCATTCGCTCCTATTTGGCGCCGCTGTCCTCGAGCGCCCTGACCAGGTTGGTCATGGTGGCGTAGTAGGGAACGGGTATCCCGGACGCGCGCGCGTACTCCACGACCTTTCCACCCAGAAAATCGATTTCCGTGGGGTTTTTGTTGGCCAGGTCCCAGCACATGGAGTCCTTGTGGATGCCCGCCTTTTCGAAATAGGCCAAGGCTTCTTTCAGATAAGTGTCGCCAAGATCGTAGCCTTTGGCCTTGGCCACCGCCAGCGCTTCCTGAAAGCAGGCGTCCGCTATTTCCCGCGTGGGCGGATATTCCAGCGCTTCCTTGATGGTCCGATCGGTCACCGCGCACAGGGAAGCCATGGTGCATTTCATGATCATCTTTTTCCACACGAAATATTTGATGTCATCCACATACCGGGTATCCAGGCCGCTGTCGTTAAAGGATTTCGCGATCGCCTGTCCGGCCGCCTTATTTTCGGGGATCATCCCTCCCAGGGGATTGGGTTTGTTGAAAAACACCATCTCCACGACGCCGGGTCCCTTCAACGAAACCCCCATGTTCAGCGACATGCGGAAGGCGGATTCGGGGCCGAATTCCTCGGCGATGACGTCTTCGGTTCCCAGCCCGTTGTGAGCGCTTACGATCTTCATGCCCGGCTTGTAAATTTTTTTCAGCGCCGCCATGACTTTCGGTAGGTGAAAGGTCTTGGTCGCAAGGATAACCACCTCGGGCTCCAACTCGCCGATGGCTTCGATTTCCGTGAAGTAATGGCGAACCGGAACGTCATAGGATACGACGCCTGAAATTTTGATGCCATCCCTGCGCAGCGTCTCTCCCACTTCCCGCCTGGTTCCCACGAGAATCGTATCGGGATCGTTCTTGAGAAGAGCCGCGGCCAGCACGGAACCCGTGGCCCCGATACCGACTACCGCTGTCTTTTGATCAGCCATGTTTCACCTCTTCCAAACAGGTTAGTCTCGATCTCGGCGAAAAGCCATGCCGGAAAAATACTTTCCCGGAACCCACAATCCGGGACCATGTTAGCGTAATTTTCCGCCCCATTGCAACCGGCGCCTCGTATATTCATTCATGAAAAAGGCTCCACCGCTTTTCGCCGGTGGAGCCTTTCTTATTACCGCTGTATTCCGCGATCAGATCACGGAATAATGAAGCGCGTGTTTACCCTATTTCCTTATCGTCCCGATCCCAGTACCATTCGGGCAGGCAGTCGCGCCATTCGATTCCTCTGCTGGTCAGAACCTTCCACCATTCCTTGCCGCCGTGCATGAGCTCTTTCCAGGGTTTGAAATCGTAATCTTCCATCCATTGAGGCGCGAACTCCTCGATGACGCGGTCATGAAGATCGAGTGGCGGATTGGAGATATCCTTGGGGTCGATCGCCTGCCGGACTTCGTCATAGATCTTCGCCGTAATTGGGTCCGAAAGCCGGGCCGGTAAGGCCCATGACGCTGAAGCTGCCGATATTGGCGGTGTACTGCCCATGATCGATGGCCGTGCGCTGGCTGGCCACCCAATGTTCCCAGGCCTTGTATTCGCCGGATTTGTATTTACCCATGGGATGTTCGGGATCCCACTGGATGAGGAATTCGAAGTAGCTGGTGTGACCCATGTCGGTCATCTGGATCCAGCCTTCCTCGCCATATTCGTCAACCAGCGGCGGGGTGAACTTCGATTCCTTCTCCTTGAGCAGCGTTTTGCCGCGCGCAAAGGAGTGTTCCAGCGTTTCCACCACGAATTCCACGGACACGTAACCGCCGGCCGGCCACCACATGCCGGCCGAGTCGGCGTTTTTGATCCAGGATTGGTCGGACTGCTTGGTTCGGCCGAGCTCGCCGCCCACTTCGTCCATGATCTCCATGAGGATCGACTCTTCGTACTGCAACTGCTCTTCACTGGTGTACCCGATGAGCAGCACCCGAAGTATGGAGGAAGTGGCCCTGCCGTCGCGAATCTTTTGCTCGTCCGGCCCCCATTTGCTCCAGAAATCCTCCCTGGAACGCGATTTGCCGCGATAACGCCAGATGGTGGGCACTCTCATTACGGCCGCGCCGATCTCGCAACGTGAAATTTCCCGCATCGCCAGACGCATGGATTCCTCGGAAGGCATCCTGAAATTATACCATTTAATCCGGTTGTCGGGGAATTCGAGCGTGCTCATCATGCCGCGATCCACCGGCTGCATTCTTTCGGGCAGGAACAGGGGGTGCATCTTGACGGCCATCTTGGTGATGATGCCGACCTTGCCCCACCAGCCCAGATAACCGCGCAGCAGTCCGCGCAGGTCAGGTCCGGGACCTTCACCCCAATAGGGATCGTCGGAATTGGTCAGAGAACCCAGGGTGATCAATTCGCCGTCGGGCAAAACCCATTCCACGCCCAGGATGCGGCGCGTGGCCAGTCCCAACCGGTAGTTGAGCGGAGAATAGTTGCAGGTCAGCATGTTGCCGATAACCGCCGCCTGGCTGCCGCCGCCGGGGGTCATGGTGTACAGCCCGCGTTCCTGGGCCTCCGCCTGCAAGGGCGAGTGGATCTGCCCGGGGCCGACAATCGCGACCATGTGCTTCTCATCCCAATCCAGTGATCGCATGCGGGAAAGATCGATGGAAACATGGAAAGGCACCTTGCCGCCGCAGTGAACTCCCCAGAACGCGCCGATGGGCGTGTAGGGCAGATGATAGCGGTAGCAGACCTTGACTATCCTCTGCACCTCGTCGGTGTTTTGGGGCATGACCACCACACCGGGAGGCTGCTGGCCGCGCTGATAAATACAATCATGTATTTCCCCACCCTTGACATAGCTTTCGGTAGTCGCCGCATCGTCCGTTATCCACTCTTTGCCGACGATATTTTCAAGAGCGTTATAAGCTGCCGCTCGGCACTCTTTCTGTTACTTTAGGCATCGCTTTGTTCCTCTCTTTAAAGCGCTTCCGCTATGATCTCGGTGATGTCGAAAACCTGAACCTGATGATCGTAGTTCTCGAGCCCGGACTTGAAGGAATCCTTGCAATAGGGGCAAGCGGAAACGACGGCCTCCGCCCCGGTCGTCCTGACTTCTTCCAGCCGTTCCACCGCTGAATAGGACGGCCAGTTCCGGATAGGCTTCCGGAACTCCGGCGTGGCCTCCGCAGCACCAAGAGAATTCATGATGGCGTTTCAGTTCCATCAGTTCGATTCCCTTTATAGCGGAAAGAATGTCGCGGGGCTGATCGTACACGCCCTTTATGCCGCGATTGAATTCCTTGGCCTCGAAATTCTCGGCGGGCTCGAGGCAACCCCACTGGCCACGGCCGCCTTCCCAGGTTCTGAAAGGTTCGGACATGCGGCCCAGGTTACAGGGATCATGCCAGGCGATTTTGAGATCGACCTTGTTTTTCAGTTCCAGGGAGCCGTCCTTCAGGGCCGGGTCGACCAGTTCTGTGATGTGAAGCACTTCGAAGCCCAGATCGGAGGTGCTGATGTCCATAATCTGCGGATAATCCACCTTCCAGGTCTTGTAGCATTCGGCGCAAGACGGTCACCAGCCGTTTGGCGCCAGTCTTCTTCATTGCTCGATGTTCTGCTCCATCTGCTTCTTGAAGGCGTCGTACTGGCCCATGGCGAAAAGCGGATGGCCGCAGCACTGCTCGTCCGGCAACATCATGAAGCCGCCCAGGCGTTCAGGATTTTTTCCGTGGACTTGGCGATATTGTTCTGGGTGTAGGAAGCGCCGCAACCCGCGAAGTATACGGTGTCAGCCGTGGATTTCGCCGGCCCCGCTCAGCCATTTTGTCCTGTCTTTGTGGGCGCCCCGAACTTGTTGTGCGTTTCGGCGATGTTTTTGATCACCTTGTCATGTTCTTTGGGGTAGCTGGCCCTTCTGGACCATGTAGCCTCTGAGGGCTTCCAGGGAGTTCGAGATTTCCAGGTCGAGGTTTCTCTTGCAACCGGAGTCGCAGGCCCCGCACATCACGCACTGGAAGACCATATCCATCATGCCCGGGTGTCGTCCAGCCGCTCCTCGACCAGCGACAGACCAATTTCAGCCTACCGTACGCCACCTTGGAAAAATAGTATTTCCCGTAACTGGGGCACCGGTACACGAAGCGGTTGTCCGGCATGTAAATGTGATCGAGCCATTTGCAGCTCGCGCACCGCATGCACCGCCGCATCTCGTAGATGTAATCTTTTAATTCAGTGATCCTTAAATCATTTTCCATCTCCTTTAAAAACATGTGTTGCCCGGGCACATAATGTAGTTGGGGTCCAGCACTCTCTTCACCTTGGTGATGGTGTTGGTGTAACCCCTCGCGGGTCGAACACCATCGGAGAGAGAAGCCCGTACGGCCGGGAGAAAAAGGCTTTTTGCTTGAAAAGCCTTTGAGCGGCGTCCATGTACAACGCTTTTATATTCTGCTTCTCTTTCTCGTTCTCAGGATCATAGTAAAACTGGTATTCCACGTGGGCGGCCCGGCCCTGCTCGATCGGCTGTACATGTACACGCCCATCTCGTTGACGTCATAGCCATGAGCTCCGGCTACGTCGATGACAATCTGGGTGAATTCCGGAATCTGTTCCATCTTGGCGATAAACAAGAGGTCCTGGCAGGCGCCCTTGAGCTGGTGCTTCCAGAAGGTCTTCTCTTCCGGCCAGGGCTTTCTGCAGCATCTTCGGCAGCCTTCTTTCCAGATCCACCGCGCCGCCGAGCGAACTGTCGATTCTTTTCACCGCCGGGATGGAGGCGGCGATTTCGTCCAACGCCTGTTTTTCATATTCGAGTTTCTTCTCGGGGCGCCGCGGGGGACCGGAAAGGACAACGGCGATAAAGTAAGG
>CAWGFI010000013.1:0-82365 GCA_963821845.1 uncultured delta proteobacterium | reverse complement strand
GCGTATGGGTTTCCATCCCGTCAGGGAGGCCGGCGCGACCGGACCGCTCAAAACTGGATGTCTCCGGTTATGTCTTCCGCGATAACGGCCGTGTTCCCCTTTTCATCGCCGGTGGTGCCCAGATTCGAAGTTATCAGGTGGTCCACCTCAATGGCTTCCTCTTCCAAATCGTCTCCTTCGGGCGTGGAACCCTCGGCAATATTCGGGACAGAATTTAAAGGAATAAATGGAGCTGGTACCGCCAAAGGCGCACGGTTCGTTGTCCGGGGTAAAGGTCGCGACATAGGCGCGCCCATAAAGGATTTCCGGGCTGTTGGTCACCCGTTTACCGCCACTAGAGTGCGCGAATACCAATCGTTCGCCGCGTGTCCGTCTCCTTCATCAACCACGGCGAAGATGTACGTTGGTCGAAGTATCGAGTTTTATCGGCGGAGGTCGAGGTATCTTCCGGTGCCCCCGATGACCAGTGGCTTTTCGTTACAGAGGCCGATGTTACACTGCGCGGTTATGGGCGCCGGGTGGTGCTGACCGAAATCTGCAAGCTCGGTGATATACCATCCGCTCGTACCCAGTTGATGAGGTCGCGTCACTCGGCATACTTTGAAAAACGCCAGAGCTTTCCTCCAGGTCGCCGCAGTAGATCGCTCGAACCATCCGTTGGGCCCGTATACGGCGGGGGTGGATAATCCGCCATGAGTCTCGCCGGTAGGCAGATAGTTCAGTATGCCGCCGGATTGCAGATCGACGATGATAGAGCGCGTCGCTGATCGCGTTACCGCCGCCGTTGACGCCATATCCGTTCCCGAAGACAACCACGGGGGTACTGGCTCCGCCGTCGAGCAAGCGCACCAATTGTGGCTCGGAAAAGCTGTATCCGATATTTTCCCAGCCGGGATCGGTATCCGTTTTTGACCACAGGAGAGCGGGAGCGCCGGGATCGGTGACATCGAAGGCGAAATAACCTTTTCCGCCGCCGCCAAAACCACCCACGAGATAGATGTGGTCGTTAAAATTCCTGGATGTTCAGAGACAGGTCCACGTAATAGAGGTGATGTGATTTATAGTTGGTCTATGCTAATTGTTTTAAGGCGGGTTCGCCCTCACGGTCCGGTTTACCTGGGGAGGAATGTACACCCACATTTCCTGCATGGAATCGAGGTCGATGGCGTGCAGAAAGCCTTCGTTACTGCCGACGTAGACCGTGTTAGTCGATGACCGCCGGGCGGGAATGGACGACGTCGCCGAAATAAGGAAATCGCTGCCGGAATGTGCCGCCGTTCTGAATTTCCCTGGTGTTGTCCCCGATGAAGTAACTGAATTCATCTTCGGTCAAACCCAGGATGCGCCGCGGTCGCGGTTACCAGAGTGTCGCCGCTCGGAGGTATATATGGTGCGGCTGCCGATATGACGGCAGGTTTTCGCTGGCGCGAACGCGCCGCTGATCGAGGATGAGGTGATGGCGCCGTCTCGTCCCAATTGATGTACAGATCACGCCGAAGCACATCTCCGGACCAATCGCGCGCTGCTGAAGCGGGTGCTCACCAGCTTGGTTTCGCCGGCGCGCGTAATTGGGCGAGGAGAAAGCAAGACCGGCCACGGAAAAAGTGCTTTCGAAAATATCCTCCAGCGCCGCGTTGATGGCGGTTTCAAGTTCTTCGGCGGAGCTCGCGGTGAAATAGAGGCCGTCGCCCGCTCGGGCGGTATTTGATAACAACGGATGGTCAATGGCGAAACCGATGGCGTACACGGCGGCTTCGCGGCATTTTTCACCGCCGGTTTCAAACCAGGCGTCGCTATCCGGTCATATGGTTCAGTTTGTAAGCGATCCCGTCCAGCAGGCTCTCACCGGGGTTGGTGTTATAGGTGTCTGTACAGTTTATACACGGCTGATACCAGGGAAATCCGGAACCCGCATACCCGAATTCGGCCTTTAGCGCCTGACAATCCGGATCGCCGTCACAATAGCGTCGATCGATGCTTTCAGCCCAGAGGGATAATCGGTGTCCATTGGCGGGCTCGCCGTCCGTCATGAGCACCACGAAATGGTTCTGGCATGAATACTGGCAATTTATGTCGTTGCGAAACACATCATAGTAGGCGTCATAGAGGCTCTCGCCAATGGGTGTCCAGCTTGTGGCCCCGATGTGGGAAACGTAATTTTTCAGGGTGGATACGCCCGAACCGGTATAAAAGGGTTCACCTGGTTAAAGACGGTTCCGCCGGCGTCGTAATCGAAAGTCATCAAGCCAAACCGCGCGTTGTCCTTCTGCGCTTCGATCAGGTTGTTGACCACGTCACGGGCCACCATCATGCGGGTTTTGTCGGGCAGAATATTCCTCAGATCCACGGGATGGGACGTTCCGGTCGATGGCGTGGTATAGGTTTCAAAAAGGTACGCCAGATAGTTGTCGGTATAGCGGGTATTGGAACCGGTCTCGGGATCGTAGACATAGGGCACGCGAATGGAACGCCAGCCTTCCCCGCTTATCCAGCGGTTGTCGGCGCGTGCTTCTGCGCCCATAAATAACTCGTCCGCCGGAATAGTCGTTGCGTTCGATGTAGTTGGCCGATTGTGCGTTCAGGTTGGTGGAAAAGCTGTCATGATTACGGTAGCAATACCAGGCGCCGCTGTTGTCATTGACGCCGGGCGTATAGTTATACGACCCTTCCGTCCCGTTGGTGACTTTGTTGACATAGCCGTAATAGTAATTGGACACGCTACTTCGTGCCCGAACAGCCGGTAGTGGTGCAACGGTCGTACTTCCCATACCGGTAAAGGGATATTCCACGGTGGGATCGAATCCGTCCTCCCAGGAAGCATTGGCCATGGAGCCTGAATTATCGAGAATGATCAGAACGTTGGGAGGGATGGGAGTAAGCGTCGCCACCAGGGGCACCTGGTTGTCCGGATCGGCCGGATCGAAGGGGTCCGGTTCCGCGGCAAGGGCGGGAACGGAAAAAGCCAGCAGAAACGAAACCAGCGCGACCGAAACGCCGCGCATGGCCACCTTGGATTTCAATTCGCCCAAACACGCTCATGATATGTTCTCCTATTCCTGAACCGGCAGGTAGGTTATCATTTGTTGCTCCAACTGTGATCGGACTCTCCCCTGGGGATTGACGCTGAACCCTTCCGAACGGACGCAGATGCGGCTTGTTTCCAGCATGGCGTTGCTCAAGCCTTCGGGAGACTGGCCGGTGCGCACGGAAGCCCCCAATTCGCCCGGCAGTTTGTTGCGGGCCCGTCCGGCCCTCACGGTAGCGGGCATATAGCCTTGAAAGGTGGCGGGGGGGGAGTCCAGGCTATCCCAATTGGGATCGGAACCGGCGTGATCGGGCCAGCCGAATTGACTGGGCGTGGAGATAATGTCGGTCTGGTTAAGGATATCGTCATACTGCATACCCTTATACCTGATGGCGCCTTGTTGTATCCCCGTCTCGCCGGCGTAAAAGCCTTCGCTGCCTTTTCGGAAAACCGCGGTGTTATTCGAATCGCTCACCGTCGTGTTGGCGCCGATCGTTCCCACAACGGCGACGATGACCATCACCACGATGGCCATGATCAGGGCGCTCCCTTTTTCTTCATGCAAAAGAGTCCCGACGGGTAGCTTAAAAAAACGGGCTCGTTCCTCTTGGATGTCCATCTCGGGACGCTCCTCCCATTTTTGATGTTTATGGTACGTTACGCAGCCGCACCATGCCGGAGACGGTTATGGTATTGTCTTCGGGTCCTTCGGAATCGACTTCGATTCTGACCATATTCAAAACGCCGATATCGGAAACCGCGGGAATATCAGCGGGCGTTATGTCGACGAAAGCCCCTCCCTGATCGACCATGACGCGCACGTCGGTAATTCCATCCAGGACCGTTTCAAAAGTCGCCGATCCGGGAAACCGCGCCTGGAGTTCCTTGTCGTCCCGGTTAATCTGATAGGTCACGTTGTCGTTCAGGAACGAAACATCCATAACGGCCATGGGATTGGCTCGAATATAGTTCGCTTCGTCCAGTTCGGCCGACGTGGATGGAAACATGGGACATTCCACCACATAGCCGGTGGCGAAATCGCCGCTGACCACCCGGAGAATGACGCCGCCCGTGGCGTCCAGGTCTCCCCCGCACGCCAGCAGCAAAGAGCCGGGGCCGAAATCGGGGGAGGGTTGCGGGACGTCTCCGGAGCTGTCCAGGCGGACGGTGAACGTGCTCATCCCCACGGTGCTCGACACCACCTCATAAACATGGCCTCGGGAATCGCGGGACGTTATGCCGCCGCCGCGCATGGTGATCGTGTCCACCTGCGATCCGGTAAACGTTATTTGTAAAGGATAGACATCCTGACTCAATCGCTGAGTGACCGTGGAATGGCGGTAGCCGTCCAGTTCGCTGAACGAAACGGGCGCGTACACGCGTCCGCCGCACGGAGTCATCAGGCGGAAAACCTGCGCCCCGCCGCCGCGAATATCCCTTTCCAGAAGGCGCAGCGCCAACCGCGCGTTTTGCTGGCCCATAACGACTTCCTGGGCCACGTTCTGGTTTTTGTTTCCGGAAATCATCGCCGAAACCGTGGCCCCCATGATGATGGAAGCCACTGCGGTGGCGATGATAAGCTCCACGAGAGTAAACCCGGATGACGATGAGAACCGTGGCTTTTTCATGATCATAGCCCTATGTCCTTGGCGACGGTCTGGTTTCCCGTGGCGCCGTTCCACGCCACGGACACTTGCCACACCCTGTTCCCGGCGTCGATTTGCTGCAAGGTTACCTCGATGTTGGCCATGTGACTCTTCTCCGCGTCGGTCAGCGCGCGGCAGATCTGAGCCTCCAGGCTCTCGCCCGTTCCGCCGCAGGACGAGCCGATATTGATGGAGGTCGAACCGCCATCGGTGACCAGGGCCGGGTCGCGCAACACGATTTCCAGAACCTGATCGGCGAGGCCGTTGGCTTGAAAAACGCACTGGGAGAGCGCCGTGCTTTTAAAGAACACGACCTGCGCCGCGCTCAGCGCCAGAACGCCGACCGCGAGCAACACCAGGGAAATCATGACTTCCACCAGGGTGAACCCGCGTTGTCCCTTGCATGGTTTTATTCTTATCCCGCGCATGATCCGTTCTCCTCCAGATCAACCGGTGGATCCGACCAACGTAACGAGGCCGTCCGCTCCTACCCTGACGATCTTGTACTGCGCCGGGTCGGAACCGGTTATGATGATATCCGTCTGCGTCAGATTGTCTCGCCGCCCGCGGGGAGTAAACGCGATGTTGTCTTCGGAAACGGTGAGATGATCGTCACCCACGGCGGCTTGAACGAAATTGGTAAGCGTGGCGTCGCTGGTCTCGTAATGAAACGGGGTCGTGGTCAAGGTGTTCGCGATACCCCAGGTCGCTCCGCGAGTTATGGCCTGGATGCGTGTTTGCTGGAGAATCTGGTAGACCGCCAACTGCGCGGACCGCAGTTTTTCACTGCGATCCCAAGAGCCCATCTTGATGGTGGCGGTCGTCGCCAGGATGGCCACCACGGCGAGCGTGATCGCGATCTCGGCAAGCGTGAATCCGCGTTCGGATTTGCGTAGAAGCGACGAATTTAGCTTTCCCATTGTAAGTTGCCCCTTTTGGTCATGGAGAAAGTTCTTCCCTGGCGGTTAGATGCAAAATATGAACCAAAGAGGGGGCAGGACGAACAACCAAGAATATCCGGGGGTTGGAAAATTGCGGGGAAAAAATACCGGTAAAAATTTACAAAAATTGGCGTCTCGATTACGGAGATTGTTACTCAAACCGCTATATCATGCGCTCTTTGAAATCCTCCTTGGCAGGCGCCGTAACGGCCATGATCGATTCCCGTTCGTTCCGAATCACCAGCGCCGTTACCTCC
Organism: uncultured delta proteobacterium; assembly: GCA_963821845.1. Lineage (GTDB taxonomy): Bacteria > Desulfobacterota > Desulfarculia > JACQYL01 > CAWGVV01 > CAWGFI01. The sequence continues at coordinate 76,496 of CAWGFI010000013.1, read as the reverse complement.
GAACCCGTTTCCGCGTCCGAGTAGGCGGCGGTGATTCGCGCCGCCAGCTGGAAGGAGTCTTGATCGGCGCCCCCTGGTATGAGGCCGACGGGGCCGGGAATATGCTCGCACGACAGCAGGTCGTCGCCGGGTCGGTATAGGGCCTGAATCCGCTCGTTTTCCCGTTGGTCCCTGCCCACGATCAGCCTGATGACCGGAGTCAGCGTAAAATGGCGGCCGACTTTCAGCAATTCAAGCTCGCGAACTTCCGGGTCCGCCGGTGTCCGCCGGTCCAAAAGATCGCGCAGCCGCTCGGAAAAAGACGCTTCAGTGAGCGAACAGCCGCCGGCGGGCGTGGGATAGTCGATGAATCCGAACCGCTCGGCCAATTGTATCTGCCGCCGCCGGGATCTTCCCGATATGTCGAGCAGTCGTTCGCGGTCCACCCATCCTTCCCGTTCGGGCCGCGTCATGGGAAGCAGCTTGGCGCTCAAGGGACGCAACAGAAGGCCGTCCAGACCGGAAAGCGCGGCCACGATCGCCAAGGCCCGTTTGTTTTGGGAAAAGGGCCGCTGTCCGAGGACTTCTCCGCTAAATACGAACCCGGCCCCCAGTTCGGCCATCAGGTCGCCCGCCCGGCGAAGCATGAGCGCGTGACAGTCAATGCAGGGGTTCATGTGAGCGCCGAAGCCGTGGGGCGGATCCCGAAGCAAGGTGAGGTGCTCCATGGTAATATCCACGACGGTCAGCTCCATGTCGACCTGACTCGCGCCCGCCCGGGCGTTGTCGCTGGAGAAAAAAGGCGTGGCAAAGCAGACCAGCGTAATGTCGATCCCCTGCTCCCGTAACAGCAGGGCGGCCAACATGCTGTCCAGACCTCCCGATGTAATACCCAGCGCTTTCATCGCTCGGACGTTATAAAAAAATCATTTCGCAGTCAAGGAAACCGGGCATAGGCGTTGAGGTTCTCGCGGCCGCGCGGTAGTATTGGAACGTCATGGCTCTTCTGGAAACTCATTTCGCCATCCAGGCCAAAACCGTTCCGCCCTACTCAATGGTGGTCAACGTGACTCCCCTGCGCAGGGGGCGCATGCTGAACCCGCTGGCGCCCGACGAACCGTTGAGCCGGGAGTGGAGCGCCAACACGCTGGCGTGGAAGGACTACGTGGAGCGCTATTACCGGCAGATCCACGAGGACCCGGCGGCGACGGGACTCCTGAACTGGATCATCGACAAGGCGGCCGATGAGGACGTGTGGCTGGTGGGGCTGGAAAAGGAGTATCCCGGAGCGAGGTTCCTCGTCATTGAGGTCGTGGACAAGGTGCACGCGGCCCGGGGTATTATCAAGTCGGCCCGCCAATACGCGGACCTCTACTGGCGGTATCGCGATATGACCCGTTCCGAAATTGATTTTCTGAAAAAAAGAGAGCGCCGGATATGAAGATACAGGGTGTCTTGTTCGATTTCGACGGTACGCTCACCAAACCGGGAGCCATCGATTTCACGGCCATCAAGCAGGCCATCGGCTGTCCGCCCCATCAGGCCATTCTGGAATATCTCGAAACCACGGACGACGCGCGGAAAAGAAAGCTCATGGAAATCGTGGAAGAGATGGAACAGGCGGCGGCGTCCAAATCCATTCCCAATCACGGCGCGGTGTCCACGCTCTCCTGGCTGAAAAAACGCTCCCTGCCCTTCGGCGTGGTGACCCGCAACGGCGCGTCTTCCATCCGTATCGCCATGGAACGGTTCCATCCCATCAATGAAGCGGATTTCGGGACCATCATCACCCGCGAACACGCGGCGCCCAAGCCCAGCCCCGCCGGTCTGATCGAAGCGGCGCGACGGCTGGCCATCGTAGCGAAGCAAACCCTGTTTGTGGGGGACTTCAGATTTGACGTCATGGCGGGCGCCGGGGCGGGCATGATCACCGTGCTGCTGACCAACGGAAATCCGGTCGCCTTTCTCCCGGACGACCCCCAGCCCCATTATCGCATTTCCCACCTGGAAGAGCTTCGAACGATTATCGAAGAGGCGGACTTAAAAAGCAAGGGCACGATTTGTGACGAACACCTACATGCGCGGCGAAAAGCTCCTACAAACTCTTTACAAAAGAAATAATGGCGTTGTTGAATTCGCTGATGGCCTGGTGCATGACGCAGTGGCCCTGCCCTTCGATAACCACCAGGCTCGAGCCTTTGATTTTTTCATGCAGGAATTGCGAATACTTCACGGGCGTCATCACGTCGGCGCCGCCTACGATGATCAGGGTCGGCAGGTCGATGCGCTCGACTTCGTTCGTGACGTCGAACCGGTTGCAGGCGCTGAAATCGCCATGGAAACTGTCGGGCGAACTCTTGAGCGTGATGTCCACGGCCTGTCGTAAAAGTTCTTCGGGCGCGTCCTTGGTGTAACAATATTGGACAACCATGCGCGCGGTGGCGTCAAAATTTTCCTTGATGCCGTCAAGTATTTGAGGCAGGACCCGCAGACGCGTTCCCGTTCCCACCAGGATAAGCCCCTTGAGTAGATCGGGGCTGTCCAACGCGATCCGCTGCGCGATGGCGCCGCCCAGGGAGTGGCCGAGCAGGAACAGCGGGGCGATCCCCGCGGACTCGATAAACTCCCGGACCCAGGAAGCGTATTCCTCCACGCTGTAGACCGGTCCGCCGGGGGTATCCCCATGGCCGGGCAGATCCACGGCCACCACGTTCATTTCCTTGTCCAGGCCGTGGAGCTGAGGGAGCCAGGACAATGAACTGCCGCCCGATCCATGAACGAGCGCCAGGGTGGGACGCGAAGTGTCGATTCCGGAACGCCCGGCCTTGAAACCGGCCTTTTTTCCTTGTACCCGCAGGTCAGGCAAATCCATATCATCCTCGTCAATCAGGCGGCGCGACCTTCTCGCGGACTGGTCAATCCACGGGAAAGCCGGGCATGATACGACACGGCGCCTCGCGGAAAGGCCCGAGGCGCCGCTGGTTTGAAACGTTATCCTTTAACGTCCGACGGAGGCTACTCGGTTTTTACTTTCTTGAACGCTTCCGTCAGGACCGGCACGTATTCGAAAAGATCGCCGACAATGCCGTAATCGGCCTTGGTGAAGATCGGGGCGTCGGCGTCCTTATTGATGGCCACGATGAACTTGGACGATCCCATGCCGGCCAGGTGCTGAATGGCGCCTGAAATGCCGCAGGCGATGTAGAGGTTCGGGGTAACCACCTTGCCGGTCTGCCCCACCTGGTCCTTGTGCGCGCGCCAGCCGGCGTCGACTGCGGATCGGGAAGCGCCCACGCTCGCGCCGAGCACGTCGGCCAGGGCTTCCAGGATCTTGAAGTTTTCGGCTTCCTTCATGCCGCGACCGCCGGAAACTATGATTTCGGCTTCGGTCAGGTCGGGCCTGCCGCTCTCGTCGGCGAGCATTTCCATCAGCTTGGTTTTGAGCTGCGCGTCGTCGAGATTGACGGCGACTTTTTCCACGGCCGCCGATTTGGAAGTATCGGGTTCGGCGACGGCCATGACGTTGGGCCGGGCCGAAGCCATCATGGGGCTGTTACCCGCCAGGCTGTACTGGCCGAAGACCTTGCCCGCGTACATGGGCCGGGTCGCCAGCAGCGCGCCGTCGGCGAGTTCGAACAGCGTGCAGTCCATGGCCAGTCCCACTCCCAGACGAGCAGCCAAACGGGCGGACAGGTCCTTGCCCTGCACCGAGGCGCCGACCAGCAGGATCGCGGGTTCCACGGTTTTTACGATATCGGCCAGGACCGCGGTGTAGGCGTCCGTGGTGTAATCGGCCAGACGCGCGTCGTCGGCCACGTACACGGTATCGGCGCCGTACGCGCCCAAACCGGCGGCCTTGTCTTCTATATTCGCGCCCAGCAGAGCCACCGCGCACGTTCCGCCCAGGCTCTCGGCCAGGCGTTTAGCTTCGCTGACCATTTCCAAGGTAATTTTGCGGAGATCGCCTTTACGCTGTTCCGCTACGGCTAAAACTATGTTCGCCATGATCAAAATCTCCTTATATCCATAACCGGTTTCTGATTAGATCGAATTCGCCCCATATCCGAAGCTACACAACCTTGGCTTCTTCGTGCAGAAGCTTGACCAGGGTGGCCGCTTTTTCCTCGGGTGTTTCGCCCTGGATGATCTGTCCGGCTTTTCTTTCGGGCGGCGGGGTCATTTTGACGATTTTGATCTTTGAACCGGCGCTTCCGGCTTCCGACGGGTCAACGCCGACGTCGGCCAGCGTCTTCTCTTCCAAAGGTTTTTTCTTGGCTTTCATGATTCCGGGCAAAGAGGCGTAACGGGGCTCGTTCAGACCCTTCTGGCAGGTGATCAGCGCGGGAAGCGCGCACTGGATCTTCGATCGTGGCGCCTTCCACGGGGCGGGCCGCCGTAAACGAGGAGCCGCCGTCATCGAACTCCAGCTTGGTTACCAGGGAAACATTGGGAACGCCCAGCATCTCCGCCAAGGTGGCGCCCACCACGCCGCAATCGTCGTCCACCGCCCGCTGGCCGCAGAAAACGAGGTCGCAGGGCAAGCCCTTGATAATTCCGGCCAGAACCTTGGCGGTCGAGTATCCGTCACCGTTCAGGGCCGCGTCGTCGGCCACCATGACGCCCTTGTCGGCGCCCATGGCGAGCGCGGTGCGAATGGTTTCGGTTACCTTCTTGGGTCCCACGCTGACCACGGTGACCGAGCCACCGAATTTTTCCTTAAGGCGCAGAGCCTCTTCGACCCCAAATTCGTCATAAGGATTCATAACCCATTTGATGTCATCAGTAACGATTCCCGTGCCATCGGAATTGATCTTGATCTGTGTTTCCGTGTCGGGCACCTGTTTCACACAAACAATAATATCCACGGCGACCTCCTTTTTCGTTTATTGGAATATGGCTGCCAGCTCGGTGAATCGCTCCGGGACAAAGCGTCTCAAGCGGCGCCGGTCAAGGCCTTACGAGGAAGAGCGATAGCTCATCCCATTGATGAAAAGTCCGCTGATTTGATCGGCGGCGGTATCAATGTCATATTGCTTCTTGGACGAAAGCACCCAGTAACGGGACATTTCGTCAAGGGCTCCGAAAAAAGCCCTTTTCGCGATTCCGGGGACGATGTCTTCGCGAAAAATACCTTTTTGCTGCCCTTCCTTGACGATATCGGAAATTATATTCAGATATTGCAGGAACTTTTCGTTCTTATATTCCTTCATGAATTTGGTGCTCTGGCGAAGCTCCACTTGAATGACTTCCGCCGCCTCCTGGTTGGTCCGTAAAATTTGCAAATGGTGGCGGGCGAACAATTTGATTTTTTCTCTCGGATCGGGCTCTTCCGCCAGCTTTTCGCTGATGTCGAGCAAAATCGAATCCATTAAAATTTCAAAAAGACTGATGAGAATGTCATCTTTGTTTTGAAAATAGAGATAAATCGTGCCGTCGGCGACCTTGGCTTCGCGCGCTATTTCGGATACCTTGGAATTGAAGAAGCCCTTGCGCGCGAATATTTTAACGGCCGCCCGAATGATTCTGTTGAATTTATCGGTGTTTTTCCTGTCGTTGCGCATATCGTGATTTAATGGTGTTCGGGCGGGAAATGAAAATCCGGACATGAATGACTATTCATTCACATCGGAGATGTACCACGCGCTCTTTCCGCTCGTCAAGTCATTTTTTCCCGCCCGTCGGCCTAGCGCATACACTTTGATAGAATAATTGGTAAACAAAAACAAGAAGATAAACCATAACGATCTTGAATTCCCAACCGACCTGCCTTTTCCCGATCGACCCCCCCGTCAAGCGGCAGCTCGATCGAACCGTTCATGGCCGATCCCTGTTCCCTTCGCGATCCTTAAGGGCCGGCCCGCCTTTTTTCGCCTTTCCGGGAAGCTTTTTCCGGGAACCTTGATTACATTTTTTCTCATCCCCTGCCAAAAATCGTCCTCATAGTTGTCTCAAACGGCGCTTCGAGCGCGAGAAATCAGTCCTCATAAATAAATGAATGGCCTTTTTTTAAAAAAAATACCCGCCGCATCGGCCATCCAAAGAGGTTGTGGCGAAACGGACGGCGCAGTATAAGCATAGTGACGGGTCGGCGCGTGCAGTAGAACAGCCCGTTTCAATGCTTCGTTTCTTCGGATCATTACAAAGAGAGGTCATCTTGGAACATTCGCATACTCCGCCGTCGCGCTGGGAAGGTATTGGCATAATCGTGGCGGCTCAATGGGAAGAAGCCGTGATAAGTTTTCTGGTCGACGAGGGGATCAAGGGCGTGGAAGTCCGCGAACCGAAGCCGCTCAAGACGGAAATCATCGCTTATATGGAACCCGAACAGGACGCGGACGACTTTGCGCGACAGGTTCAAAACTACCTGGACCAACTCGCCGAAGCGCAGCCCGATCTCGGCCCCGGCGAATTGAACCGGTTTTCCATCGATTCCGCCGATTGGAGCGAGAAGTGGAAGGAGTCCTTCAAGCCCATCGAGGTCGGAAACCGGCTGGTGATAGCGCCTTCCTGGGAATCCTACGCTGTCCGGGCCGGGGAGAGCTTGATAACCATCGATCCCGGCATGGCTTTTGGAACCGGTCAGCATGAAACCACCCGGCTCTGTCTGGAAGCGCTTATCGACCTTACCGCCAACCCGCCGAGCGCCTGGGAAGGACGCGACATAAACCTCTTGGACGTGGGGTGCGGGAGCGGTATACTTTCCCTGGCGGCCGTCAACCTGGGCGCCAAGGGCGCGCTGGCCATCGACAACGATCCCCTGGCCGTGGAGATCGCCCGCGAAAACATCGAACAAAACGGTCTGCAAGACCGTATTGAGGCGCGGCTCCAAAATATTGACGATATACAGGGTGAGTTTCGGATAATTACCGCCAATATACAGCTTAATATTTTAAAAGCCATGGCCCACGGCCTCAAAAGATTGCTGGCCCGGGACGGCGTTTTGTTGCTGTCCGGCGTCCTCGTCGACCAGCAAGCGTCTCTGCTGGAGTCCTTCCCCGAACTCGCCGTCCGCGGAAGCCAACTCCGAGGCGAATGGGCCCTGGTGAAACTGGCCTGGCCATGAAACGCTTCTTCGCTCCCCCCGCTTCCTGGGACCCCTCGCGTGTCCGCTTGTCCGAAGCCGAATCCGAACACGCGCTGCGCATCGTGCGATTGAAACGCGGCGATGAAGTGGAAGTCTTTGATGGGGCGGGCCGCTGGGCTCGTTCGAAAATAGCGGTGGCTAAAGCGAGCGGCGTGGAACTCGAACTGATGGAACCCCCGCGCCTTGATCCCCGGCCGGAAGTCCCCGTAATCCTCGCCCAGGCGCTCATTCGGCGCGAAAAGATGAAGCTCGTGCTGCAAAAGGCGGTCGAACTCGGCGCCGCCGAGATCCGGCTTTTTCAAAGCGAGCGGTCGGTGGTCAAAATAAGTGAGGACCGGGACTTGGGCAAGCATGAACGGGTGGTCATCGAAGCCATGAAACAGTGCGGCCTGAACCACGCTCCCCGGCTGGCCCTGTTTCCCTCCCTGGATGAGACGCTGCGGAATATCGACGCTTCCCATAAACGGATTTTCTTCTGGGAAGGCGCGAAAGCCAAGCCGCTCAAAACGGCGATCGACGATCCGCGGCCTGCCGGGGTGGTGGTGATCGTAGGGCCCGAAGGGGGATTTTCTTCCCGCGAGGCCGACCTGGCTCGGGAAAATAACTGCGAAATCAAGGGGTTGGGAAGGATAATCCTTCGAGCCGAAACCGCCGCGCTGGTCGCCCTGACCATCGCTCAGTTTGTCTGGGGCGACCTCTCCGGCTGATACGTTGGCGCATATATTGCATCCTTAAATCAGGATTCTTTTTAAGGAGGACCTATCATGAGGTGTCCCAAATGCGGGTATATCAGTTTCGATTACCTGGACTCCTGCAAAAAATGCAGCTCGGATATTTCTAATGTACGAAACCTCGTCGGTCTGATCGCAGTCCAGGCCGCGGGAGGCGTGCTTCTCGAAAGCACCGGACCCATGGCCTTGGCGGAGAGCGCCGCGGACTTCGAGTTCTCCGAAGGCGGTCAGGAAGATATGCGGTTCCAGTTCGAAGGCGGCTCGGAAGATTCCATGTCCGCCGAAGCCCGACAGGGCGAAATGGATCTGAATATGGAAGAGGATCCTATTTTCGACCTGAGCGAGGAAGAAGAAGAGGTTCAGGAAATACAGCTCGATCTTTCGGAAATGGAAGAGGAACTGTCGTTTGAACCGCAACTGGATCTTACCTCTTCCGACCAGGGGTTGGGCGATATGGAGTTCGAACTCGATCTGCCCCTGGGAGAAACGTCCCTGGACGATAAATTCGACCTGGTCGGAAACGGCGATCTGGCGAACGCGGGCGTGGTCGGCGGAGCCGGGGAAGACGCCCTGGACGGGTTCACGCTCGAAGAAGACGAGCTTCTTAATCTGGATCTGGAGTCCGATGAAACGATGGAGCCGTTCGGCGCCGACATGGCCGGACAGGAATCCGAGCCTCCCATGGCTTCATTGGATGAATCCGGCATCGATGACGCCGGTCTCGATCTCTCGGAGCTGGAGCTTGAATCGGATCTGTCGCTTGGCGAACCCTTGACGCGGCCCCAACCCATGGACGCGGAGCCGACCGGCGAGATCGACATGGGCGACTTGAAGGATCTCAGTCTGGAGCAGGAATTCGAAGCCGCCAGCGGCCCCTATGACTTGGATGACTCGGAAACCGATTCCGCGGAAATACTGGGGCTCGACGCTCTGGAAGGTCAGTTCGACGACCTCACCCTCGACGCGGACAACGCCGAAGCCCAGGCTGAAGACGCGGTGGGCGACGATATGCCGAAACTCAGTATGGAAAATGAAACTCTGGACCTATCCATGGAGGAAACTCCGGAGCCGGCCGAGTTGGGTCTCCATGACGCCGAAACCGAGGGCATGCTGGATGTGGATGATCTTGAAAGCGCCCTGGCCGATATGGATAACGCGCCCGCGCCGCTCGGCCCGCAAGAGCAGATATTCGCCGATTCCGGAGCCGAGGAAATAGATGAGGAACTCTCCCTCGAGGAGTTGAGTCAGGACGAAATCTTCCGCTCCACGGACGGCGAGGTCCCCGAGGAAGCCAAGGACGAGGCGCCGCCGATAAGCCTGGACGCGGATGAGGAGCTGGAATTGGTAAGCCTGGACGGGGAGGGAGACGAAGCCATTCTGGAGCTTGACGATTCGGACGAATCCGACCTGGACGCCTTGGCCAAGGATTTTGAAGAAGGGCTTACGGACCTTGAACTGGAATCCGATCTGGACCTGAACGACGATGAAATATTCGCCGCCATACCCGAAAAGGACCCCTTGAAGCCCGAATAATAACCACCGGCAAAACGCTTTATCGAAATTTCCGGCCGCGTTCCCCGAACGCGGCTTTTTTATCCCGCCAAAGAGCCAACCCCCCCATTCCCCGAATCAAAATAGGCTTGACACCATCCACGGCTTAGTCGTATAGAAATCTAACATAAGTCACGCTTGAGGGGACGGTATCTTACCATCCCTTATTTTGTTCGTGACCAAGACCAAGATGCCGAGGTAGCTCAGTCGGTAGAGCAGGGGACTGAAAATCCCCGTGTCGGCGGTTCAATTCCGTCCCTCGGCACCAATAAAATCAAGGGGTTACAGTGATTTTGCTGTAGCCCCTTTTCAGTTCTGCTACCCTATTGCTACCCTCCTATCAAACATGTTCTACCCATTATGTCCCGGCAAATGGCGCAAGCGAGTACCGACTCTTGAATATTTTCTCTTCGGGCGCTATTAATGGCTGACGGGAAGCTCTGGTGATGGCATCAAAATTAACGGAAGAAGGGGTAGATATAATTGCCTAAGATGAGAAGAAATAAAACGGAATTTCCAGGCGTTCACTATATCGAGTCTGTTAAACGTTCTCCAGCCCAACCAGAACGGGTATACTATATTCGCTACAGAAGCGAAGGTAAGCAGAAAGAAAGGGCGGTTGGCAGGGAGTTTGGGTCTCAAATGACACCTGTGAGGGCATCGCAAATGCGCGAAGAACATATTTCTAAATTTAGTCATCAGGATATTACTGAGCCTGCTTTAAAAACAGCAGAATGAATTTGCCCTGAATTAGTCGATCGTTCCAAAACCCGAACTCAGGCTGAGGTAAGCGCTTTATTAGATATTTCGTTTTGAAGGCGAGCCATTTTGGCTAGCAGCTCTTTGAAAATTTGAAGCAAAAAACTCAAGGCCTTCAGGATCAGACTGAGATTGTAACCGATTGCGGCCATGAGGGCGTTGATCTGATCACCAAGAACGCCTCGCAGACGGTTCCAGCCGAGTCGTCCTTCGGTTTTCTGGTGTCCGATGACCGCTTCAATGGCGCTGCGACGCTTCATTTCACGTTTGATCGTGGGAGTCACGTTGCGTCTTTGACCTGACAGGAACACCTGGGTTTTGGTTACTCCATGTCCTCGGTAGCCGCGATCCACGTAGCAGCGTTCCGGTTTGACACCGGTGAGTTCAGTGACCTGATCGAGAGCGCCCTTGAGGGTATAGGGATTGCCTTCCAGGCCTTGGGCGCCCAGGATGAAGCCCTCCCGGTTCGTGACGCAGATGCTGACCTTGTTCCCGAATTCGTATTTTTTGTGCGCCTTGCCTTTGCTGATATAGGCCACCTGAGGCTCATGGAGGCTGTAAAGCTTGTTGCTGTCGGAGCGCTGCTGTTTCAGCAGCCGTTTTGCCAGATGAAGCTTCTGTTGGAGAGCCTCCGGCAACTTTTGGACTTTGCGTTCGATGTCGCGAATGACGCGTCCCAGGTACGTGCGCAGGCGTTTGATCTGCTTGCGCATCCGTTGCGTCTGTCGGGCATGGGCGTAACGACCGGCCTTGAGAACCGCCTGCGGGCCCTTGCGGCGATAACTCTGGCGCAAGGTAACACCCTGTCTCCTGGCCAGGCGAACCAGCCGCTCCCGACTCCGGTTGAATAATCTGGCGTCGGTTGGGTGGGCGATCGCCTTGGGCTGAACCGTGGTATCGACGCTGACCCGTTTCAAACTGGTCGGCTTGACCGCGCCGACATCAAGACCGACTGCCAACGTCTGTTGTAAGAGAGCCTCCATCCCCTTGCTCTTGATCCGCTTGCGCCATTTGCTCAGACCGCTTCGAACGATGGGACGCCGACGCTGAAAGAAGGTCTCTCCGCACAGGTATTGCCAATACGGATTTTCCGGCCAGCGATTGACAACGTCGTCTTCGCTTAACTTGTAAAGGCTCTGCAGGAGCGTCAAACCGATCATCATTCGGGTCGCCGTCGCGGGACGACCGTCCTCAGCGTACAACGAAGCAAACTGCTCATCCAGACTGCTCCATTCGATCCGGTCGGCCAGTTTGACCAGGGGATGGGACGGATTACAAATAACTTCCAGACGAATATGGAAAAGCTCGTTTTGGGGTCGTACAACAGGTTTCTTTGGTCGCATGGTTTTGCCAGAAAATGAGGGTTAAATGATCGTTTTCTTGCAAAACAAGATACCATAAACACAACACTTATTACAGCAAAGTCAACCAGTTAAATGTTTAGAACGATCGACTATTTAATGCGAAACCCGAACGGTTTTCCCTTTACCGGACACTGAGCGCGAGGTTGCGCATGCGAACCAGGTTGTAAGCTGCGGTGGCGAAGGTGAACATCCAATCCACCTTCTCTCTGCCGCGATGGCGCGTTCTCCTGAGACCGGCCACTGTTTTCAGCCACCCGAAGATTTCCTCAACCCGTTTACGCGCGCGTTGGCTTATGGAGTACCCGTCGTGTCTGGTCACGCGACGGTCAATGGCGGAGCCTTTGGCGCGCTGAGCAGTGTGAGTTGTGGCGTTGAGAGTTCGTAGGCGGCGCACAAAGGCTTTGGTGTCATAACCCTTGTCTGCTCCCACGGTGATACGGCGTGAGCCTTTGTGCTCTTCGACCATAACCAGAGCCGCTTCCCCTTCGGCTGTGCCGGTAGCCAGCGTCAGACGGGCGTCAACCGCGAGGCCATTTCGGTTTTCCATGAGCAGGTGGCCCATTACGAGAGTTTCGCTTCCCGGCCTTTGCCCTTTTTATAGAGTCGGGCCTGCGGATCGGTGGTGGAAGCGTGGCCCCCATTTGCGGAGATCCAAGGTATCCGGTTGAAGGTGTTCGAGCCCGACATACACGTCAGTCTCGGAGTCCTCAGGATTAACCCGAACCGCAACGTTTTGAGCGATATCGACGAACTTAACCATCTTCCAGCCGGATTTGAGGGAAGGCGCTTTCACGCATCCTACTCCCTTACCCAGCGATAGAAGACTTTGAGCTTGTTTCCCGTATTGCGTGGCAAGATTTCATCATGCTGCAGACGGCCCACCACAATACCAGGAGCGACGCCGATCTGGTCGGCAAAGCGCTCGATAGTCGTGAGCGTCGGTTGTCCTTTTGCAAGTAGTCGCCGCAGGGCTGTGGGAGGAATTAATTTGTCGCGGGCAAAAGCGTCAGCCTCTCGCTCTTTTGTCCCGTCCAGGCCGTCGCCTTCGATGAAGATCTCCTTGCGACCATGTTTGAGTATGTGTCCCGCTTCATGGAAAAACGTGAACCAGAGGTGGTCGTTGCTCTTGTAACGAAGGCTGAGTTGGATGACCGCCTTGTCTCCAAGCCATCTGGTCGCGCCGTAAACACCGGTTTTGGGAAGCTCGGGCACAAAGACCACGGCCACTCCGGTCGAGGCGCAAAGTTCCACCAGTTTCCGTACGAAGTCCTCCGGGGTCTCCCTGGTGAGAGCGCGAATCTTTTCCAGTACATCCTGAAAGCGCTTTTTGTCGAAGGACGCGCATGCGGTTCGCCGGGCCAGAATTTCCCCCTGCCTTAGCCAAGCGGAAACCGATTCGGCGCGGGTTTCGAAGCGTTGGGTCTGGCGATAGGCGACCTGATACTCCTGCCAGACGGTTTCCCACAGTTCAGGAGAAGCGACACCAAAAAAACGCAAGACCGATTCAGCGGCCCAAGCGGCGCGATCCCACTGCTTGATGGAGTATGGTGGATTGGCCAGCGCCACATCGAACTGCATGAGTTTGTCGCCTTCCACAAAGGCGGGATGCGTCAGCGTGTCGCCACGAATGATACGGAAGTCCTCGATACCGTGCAGGAACAGGTTCATGCGCCCGATGGCGGAGGTAAGTAGCTTGCGTTCCTGCCCAAACAGTCAGCGGTGAAGACGCTCGAAGGAAAAGGCCACAAAAAAAGCCTTCAAAGTCGACGAGACAGAAGGCTTACCATGAAAGGCTATTTGAAATGGCTTGATTCACAGGAGAATTTGTCGGGGTGAGAGGATTTGAACCTCCGGCTCCCGCCTCCCGAAGACGGTGCTCTACCAGGCTGAGCTACACCCCGATTCGATCTTTACAAGGAAGAAAAACCATCCAACTTCCCTGCCCGATCAAGAGAGGAATCTTAAACAAAGATTTCCCTCTTGTCGAGTCATTTTTTTCAGGTGTAAAAACTCTCTTGTTTTGATAATCTGGCCGCCCGATCGGAACCTTTACATTATTGTGAGGACTTCTTGATGACGTCACTGAAAAATCTGGTCATAGCGATCAAGGGCGCCGGCGAGATGGCCACCGGCGTAGCCTGGCGCCTGCATGCCGCTCGTTTTAAAATCGTGTTCACCGAGATAGAAAAACCCATGGCCGTGAGGCGGGCCGTGAGTTTCTGCGAAGCGGTGTATGACGGGGTCAAAACGGTGGAAGGGGTCACTACCCGGCGCGTGGAAAGCGCCGATGAAGTCCCCGCCGTCTGGGAAGCCGGCGACATTCCGCTGCTGATCGACCCGGACATGGAACAGGCGCGCCAACTGAAACCCGACGTGCTCCTGGAGGCCACCCTGGCCAAACGCAACCTGGGGACTTCCATGAACGACGCGCCCCTGGTCATCGCACTCGGTCCGGGACACACGGCGGGACGCGACGCCCATTTCGTGATAGAAACCAATCGCGGCCACAACCTGGGCCGCCTGATCACCGAGGGCGAGGCCGCGGCCAACACCGGCGTGCCCGGAAATATCGGCGGGTTTACCAGCGAGCGGGTGTTCCGTTCTCCCGCCGAGGGCGTGTTCGAACCCAAGGTCCGGCTGGGAGACCTGGTCGAAAAGGGCCAGACCGTGGCCGTGGTGGCCGGGGTCGAGGTCTCGGCCGGCGTTTCGGGCATCGTGCGTGGACTTATCCGGCCGGGCGTCCGGGCGACCAAGGGCCTCAAGATAGGCGACGTCGATCCGAGAGGTAACCGGGAATACCTGGAAACCATATCCGAAAAGGCGCGCGCCATCGGCGGATCGGTTCTGGAAGCCATTCTGAGGGTGTACAATATCTAGCGGGCCTGGAAAAGCCCGAGTTCGCCTGGGGGCGGATGATTACCGCCGGGTTGCGAGGGGAGAGCGCGAAATCCCATGGATACCATATTTAAACGCACACTGGAGATAGTACGAAAGGGGCAACCCGTTATCTGGGCGGTGGTTTCGGTCCGCCAGGGATCGTCGCCACGGTCCGTGGGCAGCAGGATGATCGTCTTCGAGGACGGCTCCATCGAGGGATCGGTGGGCGGCGGACGGCTGGAGGCTGAAACCATCCAAGCGGCGCGAACCATGTTTGGCGGTCCCCGCCGCAAGACGCTCGATTTCAACCTGACCAGCGCCGAAATTGCTGAAACGGACATGATCTGCGGCGGAAACGTGGACGTGCTGGCGGAGTACGTGGGGCCGGACGACCCCAGCGCCCTGGAATTTCTGACTGAACTGACCTCTTCGCCCGACAATCCCGCGCTGTTGATCACCCGCATCGACGACGAAAGCGATTCTTCCTTCGGGAACTCGCACGCCCTGGTCTACGCGGACGGCCGGGTCCACGGCGGCCTGCCGGTAAGCTCCGATTGGGCGCTCCCCTATCTCGCGCTCCGGGACCCCTCCACGGCCCGAAGCCGGGACGGCGAATCAAAATTATTGCTGGAACCGTTGCGCGGCAAGCCCACGCTGTACATTTTCGGCGGCGGCCACGTTTCTCTGGATCTGGCCCGGATGGCGAGCTTGGTCGATTTTCGGGTGGCGGTAATGGACGACCGGGTAGAGTTCGCCAACCGGGAACGGTTTCCATTCGCCGCGCAAATCCTGCATCGCCCCTTCGACCGCGCCACCGAGGGAATCATTCTGGACGACTCCGCGTACGTGGTCATTGTCACGCGCGGGCACATGCACGATCTGGACGTGCTGCGTCAGGTCGTGAACAGCGACGCCCGCTACGTGGGCATGATCGGCAGCAAACGCAAGCGCGAACTTATTTATGAGCAGCTCCGGCGGGAGGGGGTCGACGAACGGCGGCTGGAAAGCGTCTATTCGCCCGTGGGCCTTTCCATCAACGCGGAAACACCCGCCGAGATCGCCGTCAGTATCGTGGCGGAACTCATCCAGGTACGGAACGAGAAAAGCGACGCCCTGAAGATATGGAAGGTGTAGGCGCGGGAAAAAGCTCAAAGTCCGGAAGGAGAAGAAAATCCATGGATTCCGCGGTCAAGCGCGGAATGACGAACAGACGCCGTTTCCTACACCAGTTTGAAAAATATGCGATCCGCGTCGCCCGAGCCTACGCCTTGAATTGCCGCAGGTAGGATTCGATATGCCCGCGTACCTTGTCCTTGCCGTCGTAAATACCGAAATGGCCTTCGCACAGGATGTCGGCGTTCAGCGCAAGCAGTTTGTTCATGGACCGGCGCCAGTCTTCCATGTTCGACCCGAACTTTTCGGAAAACGGGCCGTGTATGTCCTGCCCGAAAAGCACGCGCTTGCCGCCGGTGTCCAGATAGGGGCTGATGGAGCCGGGCGTATGTCCGGGCGTGTGAATCCAGCGCAGCGTGGAATCGCCGAAGGTCCATGATCCGGTTTCCCCATCCAGCCGCTCGTCCACGGTGAGGGGCGCGAACCTGACCCCGTACATGGAGGCGGCCGTCCGGGCGTCGTCCCCGTTTTTGAGCGCGTCCGCGTCCGCTCCGTGAGCCGCCAGCCGGGCCCCGTACTGCTCCTTTATCTGCGATAGACCGCCCACATGATCGATATGGGCGTGCGTGGCCACCACCAGGGTTAGATTCATGGGATCGAAACCCAGTTCCATGATGTTGTGACCGATGGTTCCCACGCTCCTGCCCGCGCCCGAATCGATGAGAACCAGCTTGCCCCTGCAATCGATCAGATAGACGCAGCAGTCGGCGTCATCGGAAATCCCCGCGCCGCCCACGAGATAGACGTTTTGATGAACCCTGCGCGCTCGCGCCATGTTTATTCCTCCCCGATCAGGACCTTGTTTTCCACGTCGCCGCGAACGACCACGTTGTCGGTAATCACGCTGTTCACCACGCGCGATCCCGGTTCGATGACGACATGGTCCCAGAGAATCGCGTTTTTTATGACCGTGTTCTCCCTGATTACCGTATGGTTTCCCAGGCAGGCCCACCCTTCTATCCTGGCGCCGGGATCGATGAAACCGTCGCGGCCCGGAGCGACCCTGCCCGAGAGAGAACGAAAAAAGCCGCCCCAGCCCCCGTCTCCGTTGAGTATCTGTTCATGCAGCCGCATATAGCGCTCGATACTGCCGATATCCTCCCACACGTGGCCGGTGGCGACATAGGCCATGACGGAGCGTTCCTCTCGGGCCAACCGCTGGTATATTTCGATGCTGTGGCTGGGGCCCACCGGGAACCGGCGCGGAATGGCGGGATCGATCACTTGAATCCCGGTGAACGCGAGGAGCGGGCGACCCGGCTCCTTGCCCCGCGCGTAAAAATCGGTTACCTCGTTTTGGTCGTTCACGGCGATCTGGTTGAACTCGGGCCGATCATGAAGCGCCACGGTCACCGGGCGGTCGTGGCTTTGATGGTAGCGATACACCGCGTCCAGATCGATGTCGGTCAGGATATCCCCGTTCATGATCAGCGCGGGCTCCGGCTCCCAGTAGTCTTCGGTGTTCTTGATTCCGCCTCCCGCGCCCAAGATTTCCGGTTCGTAAAACAACCGCGTTTCCGCGAAATCCGGGGCGCGATCTTCCACAAACCGCTCGATCAGGTCGGCCAGATGGTGAGTGTTGACGGCCAATCGTTGGAATCCGGCCTCGATCAGGTTATCCATGATGATTCCCATGAGCGGCCGGTTGACGATGGGGACCAGCGGTTTGGGCCGCGTCAGGGTGAGCGGGCGCAGGCGAAGGCCGTATCCGGCGGCGAGGATCATTGCTTGCTTCATGGTTTGCACTATACCGATTTATGATTCTCCTGTTAAGACCAAATTAAAGCAGAGCAGTTTTGTCTGGAAATCCCGAAACTGCATGCAGGGAAAACAGCCTTGGGGGAGGATATCTCTCTCACTCCTCCTGATCTGGAGAATACAACCGGGCGCTCGCTTTTTATCGTACATTACCGAAGACTCGCTATTTCGTGTCGCATCTATCTTTGTCCAAGATCCCGTTGTATGAGGACTAATGACTCCGGATTAATATCTATAATAATTACAGTCAAATAGCGGCTAGACGCATTTACGGGACATAGAAGGTTTATCGAAATCGCTTACATCCGAAATAAAAGTGTTGAATTTTATCGACACATCGGCGCGAAGTGTTGATCTGTAAGCCATGTTGTGCAAAAGTGGGTCGGTAAAAGCCTAGATGAATCAGGCCTCTCTCTGAAAAACTAATGATCTTCTGGAATTTCCGCCCTTAAGACCGCCAAGGACCAGAAAACGCGGCGCCCATATTTCCTTTGCGGCCGGGCGGCCATCGACTCCTTTGTTAAGGTAACGTATGGACATTGCAGAAATTCTCATCCTCAATAGGGATCGTATCATCGACCAGTGGATAAAGATGCTGAGCCGGGAGGTGAGCCCTAGATACTCCGTCCAGCCTCTGGAAGTTCTTCGACAGACCATAACCGCCGCCGCGGACGCCAATTTCGCCGCGCTCACCCATCACGACTTCTCCAAAATCGACGCGTTCATCGAATGGATTGGCAAGCTTCGCTCAAAGCAGGGTTTTTCCCAGTCCGAAGTGCAAAATGCCTTTGAAATCTACCGAGTGATGCTGCTGCCGATCCTGGCGCGGGAAATGGACGTGGAAAAACTCGTACCGGTCATCGAGCGCCTCAACGAGATCCTGAGCTTCACCGTTCGGCGATTCAGCGATTACTATCAGGACCTGCACGAAGCAAAAATCAGGGAATATTCCCAGTCGCTCGAGGTCAAGGTCCAAAAACGGACCAGTCAGCTGAGCGAGTCGGAGGCGAAGTATCGCACGCTGGTGGAAAAAATACGGGACGGCTACTTTGTCAATCAACAGGGGAAGATTCTGTTCGCCAACAAAGCGTTCTGCGCCATGCACGGCTACACCAAGAAAGAGACGATCGGAAGAAAATATGTCGATTTCATCGCCCCCGAGTCCAGGAGCGAGGTTCGACAGATTTATGACGAACGGATGAAGAAAAAGGGTTCAAGAGAACAATACGTGTATTTCCGATTGCATAAGAATGGCGCGGCGCTTCCCACGGAAAACACGGTGACGCTCACGCCCTATCAGGGGAAAATGGCCGCCATCGGCATATGCCGTGACATCACCGAGCGCGTGGAGATAGAAAAGCGGATGCGCGACGCCGAGAGCCTTGCCCGTATCGGCCACCTGACCACCTCTCTTGCCCATGAGATCAGAAACCCGCTTTCTTCCGCCAAGATGAGCATCCAGATGATCCTCAAGAACGACGTCTACGAAGGCACGGACCGGCGGAGGCTCGAGATCCTGTCCCAACAGATTTCCCGGCTTGAAAAGATTGTAACAGAGATGCTGGATCTGGCGCGGCCCCTTAAATTCGAGTTCATGCCCACGCCCATCACCGAGGTGATCAACAATTGCCTCGAAGTTCTTGAAGCTAAAATCGATGAGAAGCAGATCCTGGTGACCAGATCCTTTTCAAATTTAAAAAACCTTCCCTCCATATCCATGGACCGGGAGAAGGTGGAACAGGCGATTATCAACCTTCTTCTCAACTCTGTCGAGGCCGTGGACAGCGAAGGCGCAATCAGCGTCGGCGTCCGATATCTGAGGAAGATGAAGGCGGTGGAAGTGGAGATCGCCGACAATGGTTGCGGTGTGAACTCTGAAGACCTCCCATACATTTTCGACCCTTTTTTCAGCAAGAAGGCCAGAGGCACGGGCTTGGGGCTCGCCAACGCCCAGCGAATCGTCGAAGCCCACCAAGGCTCCATTCAGGCTTCCCCCAGGAAGGATGGCGGGATGCGTTTCTCTCTTGTTTTTCCGTCACGCCCCGATCGAAACCGGACCGACAATCGGAGGCCATGAAACATGAGCGACGCCAAAAAAGCGAAGATCCTGATAGTCGACGACGAACCCTCTTCCCTCGAACTTCTGGAGGTCTATCTGAGGGACAAGGGTTACGCCGTGGAATGCGCCGTCAACGGAAGGGAATGCGCGGCCAAGGTCGCGTCGTTCGCCCCCGACGTCGTGATCCTGGATGTGCGGCTACCCGATAAGGACGGAATCGAGGTCCTGAAGGAATTGCGCGCCCGCGAAAATCCCCCCTATGTCATCATCGTGACCGCGTTCCACGAAATGGGCACTACAATCAAAGCCATCAGGTCGGGCGCCTTCGAGTACATCCCCAAACCCATCGACGTGGATGAGCTGGAAAGAGCCATGGAACGAGCCCTGGAACTCTCAAAAAAACGGCGGGCGCGCGGTCGGACGGCGCCCGTCCCGGCAAGACGTTTCCAGAAAGACGAAATGATCGGAAACACCAGGGAGATGAATGAAATTTTCAAGACGATCGGAGTCCTTTCCGCCAACCGGGTAACCGTCCTGGTGGATGGAGAAACCGGCACCGGCAAGGAACTCGTGGCGCGGGCCATACATTTTCACAGTTCCTATAAAGACCAGCCGTTCATGGCCATCAACTGCTCGGCGATCGTCGAGAACCTGCTGGAAAGCGAACTCTTCGGCCATGAGAAGGGCGCTTTCACCGGCGCCGTTTCCGTAAAGAAAGGTATGTTCGAACTGGCCGAAAAGGGGACCATTTTCCTTGACGAGGTGGCGGAAATGCCGCTGGAACTCCAGGCAAAACTATTGAGGGTTCTCCAGGAACGGGAGTATCAGCGGGTCGGCGGAGAAAAGACTTTGCGGCTTACGGCCAGGGTAATCGCCGCCACAAACAGGGATCTGGCCGAAATGGTCCGGGAGGGCGGATTCCGGGAGGACCTTTTTTATCGGTTGAGTGTGGCGACGGTCCATATTCCCCCCCTGAGGGACCGAAAAAGCGATATCCCGCTGATCGTCGAGCATCTTGTACGGAAGATTAATACCGAACTCGATAACCAGATCATAGGGGTCGACGCCGAAGCTATCCGGAAGATGGTCGATCACCCATGGCCGGGAAATGTGCGTGAACTGGAAAATATCCTCACCAAAGCCGCGTTGCGCACCAAGGGGGACATCATCCAGGACGATGCAATCGACGCTCTTTTGCCCCGGCCCGACACGACGGCCGAAAAGGAGCGCAAGGCGGGAAGTCCCGAGGTGGAACCGCAAACCGAGAAGGAACGTATCATCCGCGTTCTCAACAAAGCGTATTGGCATTACGGCCGCGCCTGCGAGCTGCTCGGTATTTCACGGCCTACCCTGAGCAAGAAAATGAAAACATACGGCATTCCTTCCAGACCCCGCCAATCGCCCAATCTCTAGCCATCCCCCTTTCAATTATTGAAAATAGAACTTTAAAAACTTTAAATAATTGAAAATAATTTACATACGGTATACAGGATACAAAATTGTATGTATATGATAATACTAACATTTTCCATGCAGTTATCCCTGGTACAATTCTTGCTTTAACTCTTTCGAATCATTTTACAACGGAAAAGGCAAAATCAGAACGCGGTACGCGATAAAAGGGGATTCAACATCACCGCGCCGCGTCTCGATTAAAACGCTCTTCGGCGCAGGCGCAGGATAGCTCTGTTTCGCGACGCTCTGAAAATCACCATAGGCAGGCGCTGTAAAAAGCAGCTGATTTATAGCGATGCCTAATAAAAATGGACGCTTTTGCTTAATTTATTTGTATTTTTTCTTATAATAAAGGCATGATGCTCGATTTTATTTACATTGTTCATGCGATATGATAGGATTCGCATAAAATTAAAATAATGAAAGCATGGACGACGGTTAAAATCGAGGGATTATCCGTTTTTCCATGCGATGCGCACAACCTTAGGCGATTTCCCGACAACCGCATTACGATCGCTCTCTGACGATTATCCCAACGGAAAATCGTGAGTTTATAGAGTCAGGCCCGTTTTACCCTGTCATTATCTTTGAAAAACATAGCTTCGGTATAAACGCCGACAAGCGGCGGTTTGGTATGACGTCTTCAACCCTCAGCAGCAAGGAGTCATGGCCATGAGAATGAGATCGTTTGTCCTGTCCGGTTTTTTTGCCTTTTTCCTGGCGATTACACTGTTCGCTCTCCCGTGCTTGGCGGCCGAGCCCATTGTAATCGGCTGTCCGCTGTCCACCGCGTTTCTCTACGGATGGGACGCCGAACGGGCCGTCAACCTTGCGGTGGAGGAGATCAACGCCGCCGGCGGCGTTGACGTGGGGGGCGAAAAACGTCCCTTTTCGGTGGAGGTAATCGACACTCGGGACCTGGAGCCGGGCGTTCCGGTCAGTGAAGCCCTGCTGGCGGTTGAAAAGCTCATCCTGGAAAAACACGCCAAATTCCTCATCGGCGGACCCGTACGATCCGAAGCCGCGCTGGCGGCCATGGCCCTGCTGTCCAAACATAAAACCATATCCATCCTCACCACCGGCGCCCTGACTCCCAAATACCACGCGCTGATCGGCGAAAATTACGACAAGTTCAAATACCTCTTCCGCATTTCCGGCGAAGCCAAATGGATGGTGACCGGTGAAATCATTCCCTGTCTGGAACAGATCGGCAAGGATTACAGCCTGAACAGGCTGTTCATCATGGTTCAGGACGTCGCGCACGCCCGCGCGGGCGGCAAGCTGATCGCGAGCATCATGGCCAAGAAAGGCTGGACCGTTCTTGGCGAGCCTCGGATTTATCCCACCGGCACGACCGATTTTTCCATGGGTCTGATCGAAGCCAAGAAGGACAACGCCCAGGTCATCCTGATATGGATGGACATGCCGGAAACCTCTATTCTGCTGAAGCAATGGCACGACATGAAAGTCCCCGCCCTGCCCTTCGGCTCGATTATCGCCGCCGCCGAACAGCCCAGTTTCTGGAAGGCGACCGAGGGCAAGGGCGAATACTGCCTGGCCAACGTGGTGAACGCGGGCAACGCGCCCTCGCAACGCCACCCCCTGGACCATGAAGTTCGTGAACGCCTATGACAAGAAATACGGCGTCGAACCGGAAGGCTACGGTACCAGTTCCAGCTACATGGCCGTGTACGCGCTCAAGGACGCCATCGAACGGGCCGGACTCCCTGGACCCCGACAAGGTTGTGGCGGCCTTGGAAAAAACCGACATAGATGGGCGTTTACGGCCGCATTAGATTCGACCCCAAGACACATCAGATCATTCCCTCCATAGACCCCAAGGAAGGCGCCGTCGGTACCATTTTTCAATGGCAGGCGGGCAAGCGCGTCGTGGTGTTCCCCCCATCCATAGCCACCGGAAAAATCGAGCTTCCGCCCTGGATGAAGCAGTAACCGGAAGATTCCCGTCAGATCGTTTGATTACCCGGAAAACCGGAGCCGCGCCGACCGCGCGGCTCCGCGCCGGCCGGTCGCTGGAATCCGCGCGACGGCGTATCGACAGGCGCTCTTGTTGAATGGATTTCCCGCTTCGGCGGCGTTTGAAAGCGTTTCCGCTCCGGCTCGTTATATTCGGACGCTTACAGGATCGGAAAGAAGGCCTTTTCATGGATATAATCATCTACGGTATCATTAACAGCGCTTCCCTGGCGCTGATCGCTCTCGGCTTCACCCTGGTGTACGGCATCAGTCAGGCTACCCAACTTCGCTCACGGGGCGCTGTATTTGTTCACCGGGTATGTGGCGTGGCTCGCGCTGAACAAACTCGGCGTGCCCTATATCGTGGCGATTCTCATAGCCCTCGTCTTTATCGCCCTGGTGGGCGGCGCCATGTATCAGTTCATTCTGGTGCGTATCAGAGGCATGTCCATTTCGGAAATAATCGCCTCCTACGCCATCGGGCTGGCCATTCTGGAAGGGCTGCGCTGGGGCGGACTCAAGGGCGCGACCGTCATCCTGCCCCCGTTCGTGGAAGGAAGCGTGAATATTTTTGGCGTTACCGTCGATTACCAGCGCATCATCGTGGTGATCATGGGAGTCCTGCTGGTGGCGGGTCTGTGGGCATTTATCCATTACACCAAGATCGGCTTGGCGCTGAAGGGAATGGCGCAGGACGAACGCGCCGCGCTCACCCTGGGAATCGATTCCGACCACATGGCCGTGATTTCCATGGCCCTGGGTTCGACGTTCGCCGGCGTGGCCGCGATAGTGCTGCTGCCGCTGGGCAACATCGTGGTTGAAAGCGGGTATAACGTGCTCATCCTGGCGGTGGCGGTATGTATCGTCGGCGGTTTGGGAAGCTGGACCGGCGCGGTGCTCGCGGCCTTTATCATCGGATTCGCGCAAATTCTGACGGTTGTGTACCTGGGGCCGCAGTTTCAGGTCGTGGTGGCCCTGCTGGCGATCATTATCACTCTCATCATCAGGCCTTCCGGTCTGTTCGGACGGCAAAAAGAGCTGGAGGAGCGTGTATAGCATGGATAATCAGACGCTTCGCAGAGAACGAGTGGACCGGGGAATCAAGGTCCGAGCGGACAGTGTCTACGCCGTATCCGGATTGCCGGAAATGTTTTACCTGTTGACCCCGCGGCTGGTTCTCATCGTGGGCCTTCTGGCCGCGCCTTTGATTCTGTACGCCTTTCCCTACTGGCAGCGGGTGCTCTCGATCATCTGCATCTACGGGCTGCTGGCGGTCAGTTTCGACTTTCTGGCTCATTACGTGGGGCTGGTGTCGTTGGGAGGGGCCTTTTTCATCGGGGTGGGCAGCTACGGTTCGGCCCTGCTCAACACGCAACTGGGACTGCCGCCGGTCCTTTCCATTCCGCTCGCCACCATACTCGGGGCGGCGGTCTGCACGATATTGCTCCTGCCCTGTCTGCCGCTCAGAGGAGTCTACTTCGCCATTGTCACCCTCATGTATCCCCTGCTGGCGGCGCGCGTAATCGAGGCGCTGGATATTATGGGCGGCACGGACGGACTCATCGGCATCGATGGTTTTTCCGGCGCCTGGGTTGAAAAATACACCCTGCTCCTGGCGTTGCTGTTCTTCCTGTTTTTCCTGCGCCGTCTGGTCCAGGAAGATATCGGCCTGGTGTTCCGGGGGGTGAAGGACAACGATCAGGCGGTCAAGGCGTCGGGTATCAACATCACCACCTATAAGGCCATCGCCGTGTACATCGCGGCCACGCTGGGCTGTTTCGCCGGTGCCTGCCTAGCCCACATCTACATGTGGGCGGGCATTTCCCAGTTCGCCCTGGACTTTTCCATCATCCCCATCGCGGCCACGGTCGTGGGCGGCGGGGGAACCCTGGTGGGGCCGGTTATCGGCTGCCTCATCCTGGTGCCGGTTTCCGAACTCCTGCGCGACTTCGGGACCCTGCGTATCGCGGTCTACGCGGCCATCCTCACCGCCTTCATCGTCTACAAGAGCGAAGGAATCATGACCTATTGCTCCAGGAAATACCATCAGTTCGAAAGGTGGGTTGAAATATGAGTAATGAGCCGATCTTGCGGGCGAAGGAGCTGAGCAAGGCCTTTGGCGGCGTGCAGGCCCTTTCGCTGGTGAGTTTCGATCTGAACAAGGGAGACGTGCTCGGGATCATCGGCCCCAACGGCTCGGGAAAAACAACGCTGGTCAACTGCCTGACTGGGTTCGTAAAATCCGATTCGGGCGAGGTCCATTTCAAGGGCAGGAAAATCACCAACATGGCGCCGCACAAGATCGCCAACATGGGGGTGACGCGGACCTTTCAGATCATGCGACCCTATTACAGCCTCCCCGCGTACAAGAACCTCATCGTGCCGCTCTTTTCCCCCCGTTCTCGCAGAACCGGCGGGTGGCGCGGTGGCGGCAAGATGGGCAGCCGGGACACGGTGAGCGTGGACATCCTGGAAGAGATCGGCTTCGAGCGCGATTCATACGTGCCCTACAAATTGGCATCCGCCCTTCCCACGGGCTACCTGAAGCGGCTGGAGCTGGCTCGCTGCCTGGCGCTGAGGCCGGAAATCGTCATCTGCGACGAGGTCTTCTCGGGGCTCAGCATGAGCGAGATGGCCAGCATGGTCCCGCTGATCGAACGGCTTCAGATGGAAGGCATCACGCTCATCATGATCGAGCACCGTCTGCGGGAGCTGTTTCGGGTGTCCAACCGGGTCCTGGTCATGAATTTCGGCATGAAGCTGCTGGAGGGATCCCCTTCCGAAGTGGTGGAGAACGAACAGGTGAAAGAGGCGTATTTCGGTTCCGAGGAGGTGTTCGGCTATGTTTGAGGCCAAACAGCTCATGATCTTCTACGAAAACATGCTGGCCCTCAACAATATCAGTCTGGCCTGCGGGAAGGATCAGATTGTCGGGGTCTTCGGCGCCAACAGCGCGGGGAAATCAACCCTGATGTACACGCTGTCCGGCATCATGATCGACATCCGCAAGAAAGAGGAAATGGCCGGCGGCGAGCGCATCACCATACGAGGCAAAATCAATTTCGAGGGACGGGAAATCATTGACGTCAAGCCTTCGGAACGGGCCAGGATGGGGATCGTGCTCTGCCCCGAGCGGAGAAGGATTTTTCCCGAAAGCGACGTGGTGGAGAACCTGAAAATCGGCGGCTATCTCGCTTCGCGCGAACAGGCCAGCGAAACGCTGGAATACGTTTTCCACATTTTTCCCGCTCTGGTACCCCTGAAAAAGCGGCTGGGCGGCTTTTTGAGCGGCGGAGAGCAACAGATGCTGGCCATCGGGAGGGCGCTCATGGCGCAGCCCAGGCTGCTGTTGCTGGACGAGCCGCTGATGGGATTGAGCCCGGCCATCCAGTACCTGCTGGCCAAATCGATCCGCGAAATCCGCGACCAGCGAAACGCCTCCATTATCGTGGCCGAACAGTACGCGCGCCCCATCATGCCCATCATCAATTTCGGGTACATACTGGAAAACGGCGCGGCGGTTCTGGAGGGCGCGAAAGAGGATCTGTTGGGCAACCCCGACGTCAAGGCGGCCTATTTCGGCGGATAACCATTGAGGCGCGAGCCCATGGCTTTCGCGCCGAACGCCTCAAACCAGGAGGGAAAATCTTCCGTGGATCAGGAATACACCTTTACCAAGTTTGATCAAGCCAGCGAAAAATATCCGGACAACACCGCCGTTGTCTTTCTGGGCCGAAAGTTTTCCTATTCCCGGCTGAACCGCATGGTGAACAGCTTCGCCAACGGATTGACCGGCATGGGAGTCGGCAAGGGCGATCGGGTGGTGATTTACCTGTCCAACTGCATCCAGTTCGTGATCGCCTTTCTGGCCGTCCAGAAAATCGGCGCGGTGACGGTGCTGGTATCTCCCATCTACACCTCCCGCGAAATCGAATACATGATCAATGACGCCGGCGCGGAAACCATCATCTGTCATGACACCAACTACGGCTATGTGCAGAATATCTTCGACGGTACCACTCTGAAACGGATCATCGTAACCAACCTGCTGGACCTGCTTTCCTGGCCCCAGCGGACCATGGCCGCGCTGTTCGACAAAAATCCCCACGGCAAGGCCAAGGGCGGCGCGGAAACCAAAAAATTCAAGGACCTGCTCAAGTCGTCCTCCAAGCCGCCCTCGGCGCCAATCGATCCGGTCAAGGACATCTCCTACATCCTCTATACCGGCGGCACCACCGGCTTCCCCAAGGGCGTGCCCGGCAACCACGCCGGACACACGTCCTACGTCAACGACATCATGCGCGACGTGTTCAAGGACCACGCGCTGGAAGGCAAAGACGTCTATATCGCCGTCAATCCGCTCTTCCACATCATGGCCCTGGGGCTGTTCATGGCCATCGGGCTGAATATGGGCAACATGACCGTGCTCATGCCCGTGCCCCAGGTGGACGCCATCCTGAACGCCATCGGCCGCTACAAGGTGCGCTGGTTCCTGGGCGTGCCCATGCTCTACCGCATGGCGCTGGAAAACGACCGGCTGGAACAGTACGACCTCAGCTCCCTGCGCTACTGCTATTGCGGCGGCGACGTGCTGCCGCGTGAAGTGCTGAACCGCTGGAAGGAGAAGTTCGGCATCCCCATCTATCAGGTTTACGGCTCCACCGAAGCGGGCCACATCACCTACAGCCGGATCGACGAGGGAGGGCCGCAGCCCATGTGCATCGGCGCCCCCTGGCTTCCCGTCGCTGCGTGGTGGTGGACCCGGAAACGCTCGACCCCCATGCCCCAGGGAGAATCGGGCGAACTGCTGGTGACCTCCCGCTACACGCTCAAGGAGTATCTCAACAAGCCCGACGAGACCGCCGCGTCATACGTCAAACTCAACGGGGACGTCTACTACCGCACCGGAGACTTCGTCTACAAGGGCCCCGACGATCAGCTTTACTATGTGGAACGCTCCGCCGACATTCTCAAACACAAGGGCTACCGCGTGTCGGCGTCCGAGGTGGAAGCGGTTCTGCAGGACCACGGATGTGTTATCGGCGCCTGCGTGGTGGGCGTGCCCGATAAAAAGGTGGGCGAGCGCATCAAGGCCATCGTGGTGCTCAAGGAAGACGCCAAGGGCGTGGGCGCGTCCGAGCTGACCCACTGGTGCCGGGAACGGCTGGCTTCCTATAAAGTTCCCAGCTACATCGAGTTCCGGGACATGCTGCCCAAATCCAAGGTGGGCAAGCTCCTGCGCCGCGAAATACGCGACGAGGAACGGCGCAAACAGGAGAAGGAAAAGGTCGTTTAAAGAGGCGACCGGCCGCGAATCGGATGGGGGGGCGCTCCGGTCAGACTTCGGGCGGAGTTTCCCCCTTTTTTTCCTTGAAGGCTTCCGCCTCGATAAAGATGCTTTTGATCATCGGGTATTTCTTGCGGATGTTCGCTTCCAGCCGGTCCACGGCATAGGCCACTTCCTGAGCTTTCAACTCGGCGGCGAATTCAATGTCGATGTTGAGCAGGACCTGGTCGGGGCCGAAATGCATGGTGAGTGTCCGCCGCACCTGTTTCACCGCGTCATCGGCCTCGGCTATTTTCCTGATTCCTTCCCTGATGCGCGGGTCCGCGCTCTCCCCCACGATGAGCCCCCGGCTTTCATAGGCGAGGAAAACCGCCACCACGGCCAGAATGACGCCGATGACAATCGAGGCCGCGCCGTCAAAATAGGGGTTGTTCAGCAGGTGGCCGAAAAAAACGCCCAGAAAGGCCACGATCAAGCCGGCGAGCGCGGCGAAATCCTCGCCCACGATGGTGTACACGCTGGGGTCCTTGCTCGCCCGCAATATTCGCAGAAAACCCTGCCCATCCGCCTTGCTCATCAACTGGCGAAGGGCGACGATCCAGGATGCGCCTTCGGCTATGAAGGCCACGCCCAGCACGACGTAGTTCCAGGTGGCGTCTGTTATTTCAGCAGGGTGTCGCAGGTGCGTGATCCCTTCGTACACCGACATGCCGCCGCCCAACCCGAACAGAAGCACGGCCACGATCAGGCTCCAGAAATAGAGTTCCTTGCCATGCCCGAACGGATGCAGGTCGTCGGGCGGTTTTCGGCTTCTCTTCAGGCCCAGGAGCAGCAGAAGCTGGTTGCCGCTGTCCACCATGGAGTGAATGCCTTCGGAAACCATGGCCGAGCTTCCGGTAATGTACGCCGCCACGAACTTGCTCGCCGCAATGACCAAATTGGCGGTTAAGGCCCCATATACCGCCAACGGGCTTTCCTTATGTCCCGACGCCATGATTCCTCCTCAAGGGTAAATTCGGATTCGGGCTTTCCCGGATCTTCTATTGTAGCCTGATTATTTTCCGGCTACTATGCCGGAAATGGAAAAAGACAAAATCATTACGAGAGCCTACGAAGTTTTTTCCGCATGTGAAAAACCCAAACACTGCGTGGATGGCGACGACCCCGAAAGCGCCGAATTTAACGACCTGCCCCGTTCAATCTCCCGGCGCGACCTGGACATGGAACAGGTCGGGACTCCCGCCTGGTCGCCCCTGCCCTCCCTGAATCCCGAAGCGCTGGCCTATTTCATGCCGCGTTTGATCGAATTGGCGCTCAATGGCGCCGTCGATCGCGACGGACAGCCTTTTTTGCTCTTTTTTATCAATTCATTCCATCAAGGTATGGAGAATGAACGGTTTGCGCTGTTTGGACGCGAGCAGAGGATGGTCATGGCCGATACTTTCGATTATCTGCTCCAAAACCACGCCGAGCGGCTGAAATTGGAAGGATGGTATGACGAGGCCTTGCAGGGAGCGCGGAATTGGCGGGACGCGATTTGAAATTTACAAAAATAGAAAAGCCGTGCGGGCTAATTATTTTCTGGATCCCCCGGTCAAGCCGTGGGATGACGAGGGTGTTGTTGTTCGTCATTGCCCGGCTTGACCGGGCAATCCAGTCATTTCAACTGCTTGTGGCGAGGCTCCCGGACATATTCCGATACTCATCGGACGATCTTAAGATCGGTGAAGCGCAAACGAACCAAAATCGACAGCTTCAGGGAGCGCGAGGGAAGAAATTCCCTCGCAATACTTGTTTTTTGTGATTGCTTTATGGTTTTTGCCCTCTTTTCTGTTATTATAGCCTCCAATTCCCACATGTCTTAATCGAAAAAAAAAGGAGAGCGCCGAGATGAAGTATGAAAAGGTGATCGTCGAAACAGGTCAAAATCATGTCGCCGAGATTACTTTGAACCGCCCTGAGAGCTTGAACACGTTCGACAGCGGGTTGGCGGAAGAGCTTTATAACGCGCTGCATGAACTGGACGCGGAAAAGAGCGCGCGGGTCATACTCCTGAAAGGCGCGGGCAAGTCCTTCTGCGCGGGTATCGACGTCAACGAACTCGCCGGCAAATCGGCCATGGAATACCAGCAATGGATCGAACGCATGGAACGGCCCCTGTTGGCGATCTCCAAGCTCAAAAAGCCGGTCATCGCGCAGGTTCACGGCGTCGCGGCGGCCAACGGCATGGGATTGGTGGCCGCGGCCGATCTGGCCATCGCCTCGGAATCGACTCGCATGGGGCTGACCGCCATAAACGTGGGGCTCAACTGTGTGGGACCGGTGGTTCCGGTGGCGCGTTCGGTGGGAAGAAAAAAGGCCATGGAACTACTCCTGTACGGAAATCTGATAACCGCTTCGCAGGCTCTGGACATGGGCCTCGTGAACAGAGTCGTCCCCGACAGCGAACTGGAAAAGGAAGCGCGGGCCTGGGCGGAAGAACTGGCGCGGAAAAGCCCCATCGCGGTCCAGATCGCCAAGAGCGCCTACTACCACTCCGAGGATATGGATTATGACCGGCAGTTCGCTCACATGAACGAGGCGTTCGCCCGTCTGTGCACCACCGAAGACGCCAAGGAAGGCGTGCAGGCGTTTTTCGGAAAACGCAAGCCGGAATGGAAGGAACGATAAGGAAACTGTTTTGGAAGGTCCGGTTACAATTTTGAAAACCGGGCCGCGCCTGGAAGCGCGACCCGGTTTTTGTGGAGTTTGTAAACAAATTTTTTTGATCGACGAACCGGCTTTGCAAGCTGCCCGATCCGCCGATCTCGTTTCGCGCCCCCCTCGGCGCTTACGACGTTCCCGGTTCGGCGCCGGAGAGCCACAATTCGGTCAATCTCCGTAAAGCTTCGGAGAAACCGTCGCCATTCTGGCCCTTGTACTGAGATGCGCGCGGGCTTCTGAACTGCTGATCTTTTTCTCTTTCTTTTTCACTAAAAAACGCGGTCATACGATCCATTGAAAAAAACCTCGTGAGAGTTCCCTGGACGCGGGACTTGCTGTACGTCCCCTCAGGTCCGATACCCCCCAATCCCGCCAGGTATACTGTTGCGTTACTCGTATGCCTCTCTCTCCTTTCAACAAACGATGTACCCCCGCAATCATTTCATGGGCTATAATGGCAAGATCCGGGCCACACGGGCTAACGGAGCGCTTATTTTTCGGTTAACCTATCTATTTTATTATACTTATATGATATCGCCAGTTCGGGCGCGGATCGCCGGCGGCCATTTTACGGCAGGAATATTACGAAATACGCCTCTCCCGCGATTCATTTTTGTAACTTGAGTTTTCCCGAATCGGGAACGCTTCCAAAAGGTGGAGGAAACGGAGTTTCCCCCGATCCTCGGAACAAAACACTGAGTAAAGCCGTGGCTCGGGCATCCGGCCGTCCGATGGCGTCGATCGGAGAGCAGTAGTATAATCCGTAAACCGTGGCGTCGATTCAGCCGCTTCCGACGACAATAAACGGCCGGAGGCCGATCATGATTACTGTTACGCCATCGTAAACCTTCAACAGCGTGATTTACGGAAGCGCTTGCGCCGTGGTCTTATCGTAAGCTTTTTCAGCTCTGTTTATTTCCGCATTGCTATAGAAAACCATGATTTTTCCAACAATAATCATCGAAAAATAACTTCCGACCGCTATCATAGTTGATTTAACGTTCTTATCGCCATTACGCTTTGACCAGCTTTCCATCCTACCTTAACTGTTAAATAATGTTTTTCTCATGTCCGCCGATGTGTCCGATGAGGCGTGTTTTACGCTCCTTGAGTAAGATTCTTGCCGGAGCGAGTTCCGTGCCGTGGGCCTCGTTCGCGTCTTAAATCGATGGAAACGTTGTATTTTCTCAAAACAACCGGTCTATTATTTTACGCTTTATAAGCAGCGGAACCGCTGAACTATTAGTTACGCATGGCGATGGATTAAGTAAATTAATCTTTAGTATTGTCATAAAAGAGTTTGTGTGATTATAATGTTAACGAACCTTGATTATCATTTGTCTTAATACGTGGAACCCAGCGCTTATATAGTGATCAAGGACGCTACAGCATAAAAAGTAAGAGGTTGCCCACCCTATACTAAACGGAGGAGGATGGATATGACGAAAACTTTGGTTGAAATGGCCGCGGAGATCGTCCAGGCTCAGGCTGGAGTGGCGCGCATGTCACCGGACGAGATCGAAGCCTGTTTAAATAAGACTTTTGTCGCCTTGAAGGCAATCAACGGCAAGGAACAGGGAACCGAGGCGCCGCCCGAGGAGCAGCCCAACGAAGAGCTGGAAGAGCTGCGAAAAAACCCCATGGCGTCAATACAACGCACCAAGGTCATCGACCTGGAAACCGGTCTGGAATTCAAGATCATCACCAACCGGCATCTGAAAAAACTGGGAATGACCACCAAGGAATACAAGAAAAAATGGGGGATCCCCCTGAGCCAGCCCCTGTCCGCCAAATCCCTGACCGCCAAGCGCCGTAAACTGGCCAAGGATCGGGGATTGGGAGAGATGTTGAAAAAGGCCCGCGAAGCCAAGGCTAAAAAGAAAAGCTAGGCGGGCGGGATTTCATCCGGCGCGGCCCTGGCGCGGAGAAGTTCTTTTCCTCTGCGGACTTCCGGGGACCATCGAGCCGGGATGATCGTCTTTTCTCCTCCGGCCTGGCTTTTTCAAAAAACAGGGCTACCGCCTTTTGATATTGACGCGCCCGGAAGATATGACAAAGCTATCTTCCAGGCGCGCTTGTTTTTTAAGCCGCCGTTAGAGCGGCGTACCGCCAAAAACGATAACGGTTCACAGCCTGTAAAGTAAGTGCTATGTCCATACGATATCTGGCCACCGAACTCTACAAGGCCATAAAAAAAGTCGAGCAGTTGGAGGAGCGGCTGAAACACGCCACCCGTGAAAACCGTGGAAGTATTGAAGCGGCGATTTTCACGGCCGCGCGGGATCGGGACCACTTGCGGAAAATGATCGAGGCCAAAAAGGAGTGACGTTGATGGCCTCGGGCCGAGGGCCTACATCTCGAACCCCAGCCCCGGCTTGGTGGAGGGAAACAGGACACCCTTCCGAATGGTCACGCATCCCTGGGAGGGATCGTCCATGAGGTCCAGGTGGCCGTCGAGGTCGGCGTACATCACGTTGGGTCGGGCCAGGGCAAAGGCCAGACCGGCGGAAATGGCCAGTTCGGCTTCGTCCATGCAGCCGATCATGACTTCCAGACGCGCGGACCGCGCCACGGCGTTGATCTGCAAAGCCTCGTAAATCCCCCCCACCTTCATCAGCTTTACATTGACCATGTCCGCCAGATCGCCGCGAGCGATACGGAAGGCGTCGCGCAGGCTCATCAGGCCTTCGTCCACCATGACCGGAATGGAAACGCCCCTGGTCACGTAGCCCAGAAGCGCGGGCTTGCTGCTGGGGGTCGGCTGCTCGATCAGTTCCAACCGCGCCTTTCGCGCGCCTTTGACAAACCGGAGCGACTGCTCCACCGTAAAGCCCTGATTGGCGTCGAAACGCAGCTCCACGTTTTTCCCCACGGCCTCGCGAACGAGCAGTACGCGCTCGATATCCTCGTCCACGTCCTTGCCGCCCTTCAGTTTCAAACACTTGAAGCCCCGGGACAGCCAATCAAGCGCCCTGGCCACGGTTTCCGGCGCGGGCAGGATGCCCACCGTGACGCTGGTTTTCATGCGGTCACGGTATCCGCCCAGCATTTTCCACAGGGGAACGCCGCACACCTTGCCCATGATGTCGTAAAGCGCCATGTCCACGGCGGCCAAGGCCGAAGGCTGTCCCGGAAGCAGCGCCTTCAATTTTTCGATGACATGCGTGGGGCGAAGCGGATCGATCCCCCTGACGGCGGGTTCCACGGTTTCGCGCAAGGCTCGCAGGACGGTTTCGGACGTCTCGCCGGTGATATCCTCTTCCGGCGCCGCGCACCCGAAGCCTTCGATGGCGCCCCGGTTGGTTCCCATCCTCATGAAAACATTGGTGGTGGAATCGACCTGCTGATAGGTGATCGTATAAGGCTCGGACAGCCGCATATAGACCGGCCACGCCTCCAGAGAGGTTATCTTCATGGGATCAGAGCTTTCGCTGAAATATTTCCTCCAGGCTCAATTCCTTGAGGTCTTCGACAAATTCGACCAGCCTGCTGATAATCACGTCCCACATCTTGTCGCCCTTTTCCTTGGTAGCGCGGGTGGGGTCGCCCAACACGCCGACGGGCGAGATGTGAGCGGTGCGGGCGTACCAGCCGACGCTTCTGCGGGACGTGAAATCCAAGTATTTATTGGAAAACTTGGGCACGAACTTTTCGGCTCGGTCCATCTTCACCAGATGCGGCCGTACAGACAGGGAAGTGCTGGTTTCTATTTCACCGGCGTGCACGTCATTGTCGGTTTCGGCGAGGGCGTACACGTCGGGATCGCTCGTTTCACCGGTGTCCACGCAGGTGAAAATGTGCGCGTCCTTGTTGATGTTCTGGGCGGCGAAATGGAGCGCCGGGCTGTTTCCGCCATGGCCGTTGACGATTATCAGCTTCTTGATGCCGTTTCTGGCGGCGCTTATGCCCACGTCATAGACCACCTTGGCCAGCGTGTCCGGGCTGACGCTGATGGTGCCGCTGAAATCGTCATGGTGATAGGAAACGCCATAGGGGATCAGCGGCAGGACAATGGGCTTGGGATCACTGCACGCCATCGCCACCTGCCCCGCCAGGTATTCGGCGTCAAACGAGTCGGTGTCAACGGGCAAATGAGGCCCGTGCTGTTCGGTCGAACCCACCGGCAGAATGGCCAGATCCACTTCCTTGAAGCGCTCCCGCGCTTCCGGCCAGGTCAGTTCGCCCAGAAGATACCGCGCCCCATCGGTTTCATTTCGTTTTTCGCCACTTTGCATGGATGGACCTCGTAACGCTATTTCATACCGGTAGTGCTCGTGGACTCCGGGATCGGTGAAGGGGTCAAAGGCGACCCACTGGCGGCCGATCCTTTTCAGCGCGCCTTCGCCGTGCTCCAGGAAAATCTCAAACAACGGTTTTCGCAAATCCGTGGGCATGGCGTTCATGGGCGATTTTTCCGGATGAAACCGCAAACTCAGGGTTTCGGGGTGACTCCGCAGGCCGATTTTAGGGAGGCGTTCCGGTGGGATGACTCCATGTTCCCGCAACAAATAGAGCATGTGGCCGGCGCCTTCTATTTCCTGGTGAACCTTCCTTTCCATGATCTTGTCCAGGCAGAATTCGATGTTCTCCCGTGTGTAGCCCAGGGCGATGGGATCTCCCCCGACGGCGGTCAGCATGCCCACGATACGGCGGCATTTTTCGCAGCGCCCGCAGGGAACGACCTTGTCGCCCTCCTTGTGGGCGGCGTGGCAGGAAACCTGGCGCGCGGAGCAATTCCGGGTACCGCTCGGACAGGATTTTTTCGATCAGCAATTCCGAAAGCGGGCGCAGAATGGAGAACTGCATGACTCCCCAGTGCTTGCGCAGGAAATATTCGCTCATCGCGTCATCGAAATACCGGCTCTGGTCGTAGAGCCCGTCGAAATGGGGGATGCCCTTGTGTTTCAGTTTTATGGAGGTGTCGAATTCGTCGCCGATCAAAAGGCGGCCGACTTTTCGTTTGCGCAGCAATGGCAAAGCGCCGAACAGGAAAACGGCCACCGTCCACAGCCGGATGGGGTATTCGTCGGAACGCACGTTGGCGAAGTCCTGGCGGATAAAGGGGAACCGGCGCAGCATCCAGGAAAAGATACGGTCGGAGTTGGTCCAGACGCGCGTGGAATTGGGGACGTTTTTCGCAAAATGGCGGTACGCGTTCAGGGCGGTGAACCAGTGCCGGCCCGATTCGTTGATAAAGATGGGGTGCGCGTCCGCGCCGATTTCCCGCAGCAGGCCGTAGGTCAGCAGACTGTCCTTGCCGCCGCTGGAAAGAATGGCGTGGCTGCCCCGCTGGACGTCCCACTGGAAATCGGAAGGCTTGAAGGTCATTTTCGAACCTGCTTCCTGTTCGAAAACGATTTTGGCCCGGAGATATTCCTTTTGCCGGGGAACCGTCAGGTGGGCGGCCCGGCCCTTGAGAAAGGGGTTTGGTTCCAGGAATTTCTTTACCAGTATTTCGCGGGCGGTGTTGCGGGCCATGTCCTTGATGAACCGCATGTCGTGCTTGTCGTACAGGCCGTGAAATACGATTTCATCGCAGAACAGCCCGTAATTCAGCGCCACCTGAGCCGCCATCATGCAGGCCAGATTGAACGATCCCTTGTCCTCGCCGAAAACGTCCTCTTCGAAACGGTAAATCAGGTCGTTTTCAAAAATTTCGCCCTGCTGATGGACGCGGTAGGTGGCTTCGAACCGCCGGGGTTCGATGCGCGGCGCCAGTACCTCGAGCCGGTCGATGACGCGCAGAATGTCCAGGTTGTCCACGGCGCCTTCGGATTCGTTCATGGCGCGAGGTTCTTCCTCCGTCTCGCCCGCCGGGCTCTTCTCTTCTTCAGACATGCGTCTTCCGCCCCGTCTTTCCGATATGGGATTCGATCGCTTCGATTATCTTGCCCGGGCCGCTCAACAGCGCGTCGGCCGTGGGAAGCCCGGTTTCCCGTTCGATCTTTTCGCAGGCGGCCAGGGCTTCGTCCCGGCTCAGCCCCTCGTGGTTCACCGTTATCGCCACCACGCGCTTGCCGGAAATCAGTTCCAGCGCCGTGATCTGTTTTTCGAGCGGCTGGATGGGATAACCCGGAAAACCGTCGTACTCCGGACGCGCGGGAGCGGTTTGCAGCACGATGATATCGGGCCGGGCGGCGGCCAGAATTTCATAGCCGCCCGGATAGGCGGGATTCATGAGACTCCCCTGCCCTTCCACGATCAGGACGTCCGCCTTGGTTTCGCGCCAAGCGTCCCACACCACATGTTCTATTTCCCCGGCCATGAAATCGCTGATCAATGAGTCGAGCACAATGCTGAACCGGGCGCCCTGCATCCAGGCGGTCTGCCCGGTGCCGATCATTTCCGATGAAAACCCGGCTTCCCTGAGCGCGTCGTTCAGAATCCAGGCGGTGGTCCGTTTGCCGATGGCCGAATCGGTGCCCAGCACGGCCACCTTCAGCGAATCGACCTCTTCTATTTTTCCCGAAAAAAAATGCAGCTCGTTTTTCGGCGGCGGCTTGCGTACATCCCTGATGAGGGTTCCGGCCAGCGCCGCGGCTTGGGCGATTTCCGGGTCGTCGGAAAGGAAATCGTGCAGGCCCGAATCGACGTTCAGCCCCAGCCGGATCGCTTCCAGGACGTCGGTCCGGTCTTCGGGACTCAGCCGTCCGCCGTCCGGAGCCACTCCGATCACCAGATGCGTCGCGGCCGTCCCCCGGCTTTTGGCGGCTTCCACCGCTTCGGAGACGGTCGCGAATATGGGGATGTCCTTCGATTTTCCATCCAGGACCATGCCCGCGTCCTTTCCAGCGTCCAGCTCATCGATCACGGAAAGCACGCGGTATCGTGCGGTCTTGCGAACCAAACCATGCGCCGTCTTTCCATAGGTGGTGGAAAAAAAACGCTGGCAATAGACAATGGCGTTTCCCTCGGGGAACTCGTTCACTATTTTCTCCCGGTCATAACAACAACGTAGCGGTCCGATGGAAGCCCGGACGTGTGGTGCCGTTCCATCAGAGCGTGCAGACCCGCTGTGGAAGCGGGCAGGACGTTCAGCCCTTCCCGTTCCCGCAACAGGCGCGAATAATACAGCATATTCTTGTCGCTGGCGTGCGAAGCCCAACCTTCCGTCTGTCTGATCGCTTCCAACGCGTAATCGCCGTCACTGGAATGCCAGTTGATCAAGGGCTCGTTGACGGGGGTTTCTTTTATCTTTTCGGGTTTGAGATCCTCGCAGGTCGGTTTGTTTTTCATGAACGCCCGGATGATGGGGTTCTTTCCGTGCGACGAGGCGGCCACCATGCGCGGCATGCGCGATGTTTTGCCTCTGCGGTACAGGCTCAGGAAACCGCGATAGATTCCGGCGAGGGTGGTTCCGTTGGAAACCGGAACCGCGACCAGCGTGGGCGCGTCCCTGAGTTCGTCGTAGATCTCGTAGGCTATTTCACCGTACGCCTTCAGTTGCAGCGCAGTGTTGGCACCCCCGGGGTTGGCGTCATAGATTTCGTCCTTTTCCGCCCGTTCGCGGGAAACGAGCACACTGCGCTCATAATCGCCGGGCGCTCTGATAATGGTCGCGCCGTAGGCCCTCATTTCATCGATTCGCCTGGTGTGATACCCTTCGGGGATATAGATGAAACATTTCAGACCGGCCATATAGGCGGCCAGCGAGATGGCCGCGCCGAAATTGCCGCACGTGGCGACGGTAAGCGCGTCGAAGCCCCGGCGCAGGGCGTCCATAGCTTGCGCAAAGGCGATGCGGTCCTTCTGGGTTCCGGTGGGATTGCCCCCTTCGAATTTCAAATATATTTGCCGCAACGCCACTTCGCGTTCGATATTCCGAGCCCTGGCCAAGGTGGTGTCGCCGACCTCGGAGTCGACGATGTCCTCGAAGGCGTCCAGCCTTTCGTTCATGTCCTGGGTGGGGTCGGAGGAGACTTTTCGCTGTTCTTCCAGCTCGCGCCCGAATACAGGCTCCTGGGCGCTGACGCCGTCCAGTAAAGTAAAAAGGGCGTTGTCTCGCCCCTTTTGGTCATGTTCTTTGAGGGAAGCCTCCCGGTTTTCCGATGCCCCTGCGGGAAAAGGACTTTCTTTCGGTAAATCCTTAGCCATTATGTAATTGGTAACCTCCTTACACGGCTATAATAAAGAGTTTTCCCCCTTTTCCATCCGGGGGAACCACGGGTCTTGGGGCCGGACGACCGGCGCTCGGCGGACCCGATTTTTCCCCGGAGTATACCACGCCCGATTACTTTTTTCCGCTTTTATTGGGCCCAGTATTTGTCCCGCAATCCCTTCTTGAAGATCTTTCCCGAACCGGTTTTCGGTATTTCTTCAACAAAATCCACCGATTTAGGAGCCTTATAGTGAGCGATGCGATCCCGGCAAAATTGAATCAGCTCCTCCGAGGTGGCCTGGGCGCCGGGTTTCAGCGCCACCGCCGCCTTGACCGCTTCTCCCCATTTAGAGTCGGGCACGCCGAACACAGCGACTTCCAGCACGGCGGGGTGTTCGTATAGAACGTATTCTACTTCCGTGGAATACACATTTTCGCCGCCCGTTATGATCATGTCCTTTTTACGGTCCACGATATTGACGTAGCCCTCCGAGTCGATGGTGGCCAGGTCGCCGGTGTGCAGCCATCCGTTCCTGAACGCCTTTTCCGTCTCTTCCGGCCGTTTCCAATATCCGGGGGTTACCGTGTCGCCTCTCACGATGATTTCACCCACCTGAGTGTCATCGGGAGCGACGTTGTTTCCCTTGTTGTCCACCACCCGCAGCTCCACCCCGATGAATTCCCTGCCGGTGCGCGACTTGAACTTGAGCTGCTCGTCATAGGGCAGACTTTTCAAATGCTCCTTGAGGATCGACAAAGTCAGGTAGGGACTGGTTTCGGTCATACCGTAGGTCTGAATATAGTCGCAACCGAAGGCTTCCACGATACGCCGCACCAGTTCGGGCGCGATGGGCGCTCCGCCGCTCAGCAGAAACCGCAGGCTCGAATAGTCGTGGGAGTGGACCTCCGGATGGTTGACGAGCATGTTGAGCATGGTGGGGATCATGTTGGTCAGGGTCACTTTTTCCCGTTCCAGGAGCTGGAGCGCCAGATCGGCCGTGAAGCGTCCCACCATGACATGCCTGCCCCCCACCCAGGTAAGGGCGAAGGTCGCCCAGGCGTCGGCGAGATGAAACATGGGGGCCAGGTGGATCCAGACGTCCCGGTCGGACAGGTTCAGTTCCGCGATGGTCCCCAAGGCGTGGGAGGTCACGTTTCCGTGGGTCAGCATGACGCCCTTGGGCTTGCCGGTGGTTCCGCTGGTGTAATACAGGTGGGCCACGGTGTCGCGGTCGATGTCGGCCATGGGTACCGGCGAGTCGTCTTCCCGGCCGATGGCGTCTTCATAATCCGTTCCCCCGGCCGATTCGCCTTCCCCGGTCCAGAGAATGGGCATGGCCGGGTTGCGCAGCAATTCCCGCGTTTCCAGTATCACCTTCCGGTACTCCCGGTTAACGATCAGCAGCGTGGGTTCGGAATCGTCGACGATAAAGGAAATTTCGCGAGCCGCCAGCCGTATGTTGAGCGGGTTGACAATGGCCCCGATCAGGGCCGCGGCGAAGTAGGTTTCCATGAAGCGATGCGAGTTCGGCTCCAGAATGGACACGCAGGAGCCTTTTTTCATATTGAGCTTTTTGAAGTAGCGGGCCAGGCGGTATACCCTCCCCGCGAGTTCACGATAGGTGAACCGCCGGTCTCCATCGAGCACCGCCAGTTTATCGGGGAAATGTTTGAGCGCTTTGTTCAGGGTCACGGGAATTACCATCGTTCGGATTCTCCTTTAGAGCGTTGTCGTTGGACTTGGAGCCAGGATCGCGGCCTTGGCCCGCCGATAGTAGCCTCGATCGCCCCGAAATCCAAGATTTTTTTGCATACGGAATCAGACAAGCGACCGCCGCGCGCTCGTCGAACCAGAAGCGGCCCCGTCCTTCGCCGATTCCAGCGCCGACGATCTCTGAGTCAGTATGACCACGATAAACATCGCCGCTCCCAGCGCGTCCTGCCAGTAGCCGGGCCAGAAAAGCAGCACGCCGCCCGCCCCCAGCAGCGCCCACTCCCACCAGGTGGTTCTTCGGAACAGGTAGCCTTCCAGAAAAGCGGCCGAACTGATAAGCCCCAGGGTGGCGCTGACGATCGTCCGAATGACCTCCCAGAACGGGCCGTCCAGAAGCAGGGGATTGTAGGCCATGACAATGGGGATGAGGTACAACCCCTTGGCCAGCTTCCAGGAGGTGAACGCCGTCCTCATGGGATTGGCCCCGGCTATCCCCGCCCCGGCGAACGAAGCGAGCGACACCGGGGGCGTCACGTTGGCGTCCTGACTGTACCAGAATACGATCATGTGGGCGGTCAGCAGCGGAACGCCCATATCCATGAGCGCCGGTCCGGCCAGGATGACCAGCACGATGTAGGAAGCGGTCACCGGCAGGCCCATCCCCAATACCAGGGACGCCAGCCCGATCAGCAGAATGGCGAACAGCCGCACCCCGCCGGAGAGCGACACCACGAGGCTGGAAAACTTGAGCCCCATGCCGGTCAGCCCCACGATACCCACGATGATGCCCGCCGCCGCGCAGGCCACCGACACCATCACGGCGTTGCGGGAACCCAGCTCCAGCGCCTCGATAATCCCCTTTATCCCCAGCCGGGAAGCCTTGCGCGCCATACAGGCCACCAGCGTCGAAACAACCGCCACGAAACCCGCCATCATGGGGCTGTAGTTGTTGAGCAGCACGTAGATCAGCACGGCCACCGGGAACAGAAAATGCCACCCGTTTTTCAGGGTCGTCCACGCCTTGGGCAGGGTCGAGGGGTCTTGTCCCTTGAGCCCTTCCTTGCACGCGGCGATGTGGACAAAGGTCAATACCGTAAGATAGTACATAAGCGCCGGAATAATGGCGATCTTGATGATGTGCAGATAGGGCGTGTTGGTGAATTCGGCCATGAGGAACGCGCCCGCGCCCATGATGGGGGGCATGAGCTGCCCGCCCGTGGAAGCCGCCGCCTCGATGGCTCCGGCCACGTGCGGCTTGTAGCCGATCTTCTTCATCATGGGAATGGTGAACGAACCGGTCGTCACCACATTGGCCACCGCGGACCCTGAAACCGACCCCATGAAACCGCTGGCCAACACCGCCGTCTTGGCCGGACCGCCCCGATACCGGCCCGCCACCGCATAGGCGAGATCGATGAAGAAATTCCCGCCGCCCGTTTTTTCCAGAAACGCTCCGAACAGCACGAAGATGAAGACAAAGGTTGCGGCCACGCCGATGGGCACGCCGAACAACCCTTCGGTAGTCAGATAGAGCTGGGTGACGATCCGTTCAATGCTGTAGCCCTTATGAGCCAGGAGATCGGGAACGTACGGCCCGAAATACCCGTAGCCGATGAAAATCAATCCGATCGCCATCATGATGTAGCCGATGACCCTGCGGCAAGCCTCGAGCACCAGCAGGATGGCTATGACGCTGACCACGATGTCGGTCCGGTTCCAGTCGCCCTGGCGCAGGAAGATGTCCTCCAGCCCGAAAAATATGTAGGCGCCGATGCCGAAACTGAGCGCCACCAGGAAGAAGTCGATGACGCAGGCCAGGTTCAGCCGGTCTTTTTTCACGCTTTTGAGCGGCGGGTACAAGGCGTAGACGAGGACCAGTATCATCGCCAGGTGAAAAGATCGCTGCCGGAGCGCGGTGAGCGCTCCAAAGCCCGCCGTGTAGAGCTGAAAAAGCGACAAACTTACGGCGATAACCGTTATGAAGCGGTTAAGGCCGCGTACGAACCCGTTTTTGCCTTGTTCTTCGCGCTGCGACATAGAGCCTTTCTCCGATGTCAGTGGAACCATCGTTCGAGGCGGGACTCTCGTCGGACTGAAATCGTCACGCGCTTTCCCGCCGCCACTTCCGTCAGGTTTATTTCGCGCCCCCGGTAGGCCAGGGTATGATCGACGCCTTTTTGACCGACCCGCAGGATGAACGATTCCAGGGGCTGGTCGATGTTGACGATTCTTTCCCACCCGTTATCGCCGATCAGTTCGCCGTGGCCGCGCCAATGATCGAAACCCGCCCCGAACATGCGAAAACGGCTTTCCTCCAGCATGAGCGAGCCGTCCTTGCCGAGCGCGAAAACCTCCACCACCGGGGAGATATCGACGGAATGCATGTAATGAATGTTAAACCGCTCGCCTTTTTCGAGCGGAACCGACAGCAACGGTTCGCCCGAATCGAAGTAGGTCAGATCGAGAGAATAGGTCGGGGCGGCTAGCATGGCGGCCGCGAGCAGGACCGCCGCCGCCAGGACAACCCAGAGGGCAATGAATTTTCCGGAATATCGCATGTTGCAATTCGGCCGCAAGGTCGCCGGGACAAACAAAACGGGGTAGCGTTCACAGCCCTACCCCGTTTATGCCCCGCCTCGCCTTATTTCGGCATGAGCCGTTCCGGAATTTCTATGCCCTTTTCCTTGAAATACTTTATCGCTCCGGGGTGGAACGGGATGGGACTCGTTTTCACCGCGTTTTCGGGAGTCGTGTATTTCGCGAACGGATGTATCTGCATGAGGTAGCTCTGATGGTCGAAGACCGCCTTGGTCAGGTTGTAGACCAGGTCTTCGTCCAGGTCCTGGCTGCAGATAACCACGTTCCAGACGGAAACGGTGGGCACTTCCTTTTCGATCCCGTTATAGATGCCCGCGGCCAGATCGAACGGCGCGTAGAAGGTGTATTTTTCGGTAACCTTTTTCTGTTCTTCCGGCGTAAACGGAATTATCTCGATCTTGTGCGTGGTGGCGAGGTCCATGATCGAGGAAGTGCCGGGAGCCACACACCAGATGCCCACGTCGATGGTCTTATCGCGGAGCGCGTTGGAGTTTTCCACAAAGGACAGACGGTGGACCTTGAAGCTGTCGTAGGGGATACCCAGGGCGTCGAACACCAGGTTGGTCATGAATTCGGTGCCGCTTCCCGGCGCTCCCACCGAGACGTCCTTGCCCTTTACGTCGTAGATGGAGTTAATGCCCGATCCTTGCAGCGTAACCACCTGATAGAGGTTGGGATACATCATGAACATGGCGTAGATCTTCTGCGGTTTGCCCTTGAAGCGGCCTTCCGCGAAATAGCCCTGGTAGGCCACGTCGCCCATGACCAGGCCGATCACGGTTTCGCCGCGATCGCACAACCGGACGTTTTCGACCGAAGCGCCGGTCACTTCCGCGACCGCCTTTACGCCCTTGACGTACTTGGTCCAGATTTCGGCCAGTCCGCCGCCATAGGGATAATAGACGCCGCCGGTGCCTCCGGTGCCGATGGAAATGAATTCGGTTTTCGCCATCGCCTGGCCGGAAAAACAGAACAACGCCGCCAAAACAATCAAGCCGCTCAAGGTCACTAGCGCGGATCTTTTCATCGTCGCCTCCCTTTAAAAATTACGTTGGTTACTCAACCACGATCGTGCGGACGATTACGTCTATCTGTTTGGGAATCTGCTTGAAATCCTTCATGGGATAGGTAAAGGTCGCTTCTTCGCCGGGTTTGACCACGGGAGGCTTACCCGTGCGAGGCAACAGGCCTCCAACGGCTCTTCCTTCGGGGATGAAAATATTGACGCGATATCGCTGCGGTTTATCGGATATGTTTTTGACACCTATGGTGTAATGAATGGATTCGTACTTTTTCTCGTACATGTCCATGTAGCACTTGAACGAAGTGATTTCCGCCTCCTTGGCCACTTCCCACGAGATTTCGCTGTCGCACTCCACGGGCCCCGCGGGTTTGTACGCTTTGTCCGCGTGAGCGCAACCGGCGGCGATCAGGGCCAGAACCACCAACACGAATGTGTAACGGATATGGCGAAAGCCTCTACACTCCATCTCCTCTCCTCCCTGGTTGTTTGGGTTTTCTCCAGCTAGCGGTACATCGGGATATGCCTTTTCCGTTTTTCGATTGTTTCTGTATACAAACATCCATTGTATACAAAGTCCACTCCTAACCTATAAACCGGGACGCCGGGTGTCAAGATAAATAAGAGAGATATGATGATATTTAAAATAAGAAGAAGTATCGATATACTTTTTTATCTGTCGGGATGGTTG
Organism: uncultured delta proteobacterium; assembly: GCA_963821845.1. Lineage (GTDB taxonomy): Bacteria > Desulfobacterota > Desulfarculia > JACQYL01 > CAWGVV01 > CAWGFI01. The sequence continues at coordinate 31,617 of CAWGFI010000013.1, read as the reverse complement.
AGGGGGTTGATTCGGTCGGCTCGATTGATATTCATCAATTGCGCCGTCTCACAAAAAGTGGCGTTTTTGCGTTCATTCATGGAGTTTCCGGCGCTTGCTTGTGTCGCGCCTCGGGGTCGTCCTTGAATTTCAAATCGATTTCCGGGTCATAATTCCGGTCGATGATGCGAGCGGGAGCGGTAAAGGTTCGCATCAGAATGCCCAGCACCGTGTGAGCCAGCGACTGAAACGGCGCCATTTCCACTTTCGGATCGGAAAGCTCGCCGGTGGCGTTGAAATAGAAGGTCAGAAGACTCTTTTCCTTGCCGGTCAGGATAAAACCCGCCAGCGGAATCTTGCTCAGGATCGTGTCCACGGTGACCAGCGGCGCGACGCCGATGGTGGCGTCGATCGAATTTTCCGCCAAATTTATTTTTCCGGTTCCGACGAAGCGGGCGTCGGCGCCGTCCAACCTGAAATCCTCGGTTTCCGCGACTCCGTTCTTTATCTCGAAAGAGGCGCTCATCTGATCGTATTTCATAAACCGGGTCCTGAAGTCCGGAAACTTGCCCACGAGCATTTTCTGCATATTGAGCAGCGAAAATATCTTGAGCAGGATGTTCGACTTTTTTATGGCCCCGTCATGGGCTTTCAGTTCGGCCTGCCCCTGGAGGTTGCGCAGGAGATCGCGCTTGTCCTCGCCCCAGGTCTTGAGTTCCGCCCGCAGGTCCAGCAAGCCGGTCAGCTTTTCCGTTTCCTCTCCCAAGCTTTGGGCCAGTTCCTGAATGGGCTGGTTCTTGAACTCCGCGCGCATGGTGAAATGGGGCGTTTTCTCGGCGGTGAAGGGAATCAGAAGCTCGCCGTCGCACACGCCCGCGCCCGAACTGAAACTCAAGTACTGGGTCGAAAAGATGTTGTTGGAGAGCAGGCCGTTCAGGCGCAGATCCTGAAATCCGAAGGACTTGAACCGGCCTTCGTCCACCTGCGCCGAGATGTCGATAGCCACTTCCCGGCCCCGCATGGCTTCATAGATCCGGCTTCCCTTGCCGGAGGAGGGTTTCCCATTCAGGTTCGTCATGTCGCCGATGGCCAGATAGCCGCCTTGAATTTCAAACTTCCCCCGGGGGCTTTTCCAGTCTTCAAAGGAGCCGGTCACATGCGCGTCGCTGGCGCCGAAGGTGAGATCGAGCCGCTCCAGATTGAAATCCCGATCGGAAAACCGGGCCAGGAACGCGGCGTTATGGATGGGGGACGCCAAAAGACCCGCCGGCGCCGACAGGTCCACGCCCCGGAGATATCCGTGGAAGCGCGGGGCCTCGTCCGGACCCGTCCCGGTAGCATGCAGTTCGCCGGAAAAATACCCGCCCCGCTCTTTCAGCAGCGAACACAGCGCGCCGCCCAGGTCGCAGGGTTCCAGACGATCCACCGTCAGATCGAGGGCGTACGCGCCCTTGTTCCACGATCCGGCGGCCTTGAGGGACGAGGACGCCAGAGTCGCCTGAAACTTCCGTATGGTAAGCCCTTGAGCGGGCGCATAGGCGCCGGTGAATTCGGCCTTGTCTTCGGCCCCGTTCAATTCGATCACCGTGGAGCCGGAAAGAATCTTGAAGCCGTCGAGACCGGTTTTCGTGTCAAAGGAGGTACTCGTCGTCCCGGCGCTTCACCTCGGCGCGGACCGGAAGCGCGCCCGTGACAACCAGTGGTTCGGGAAGATCCGCGCCCACGATCTCCATCATGCGCTTGATGTCGATGGACGCGTCGAAGGACGCCGAATATTTTTTCACGGGGTCCGTCCACGAAAGGCTGTCCGAGCGCATGGTGAAGCCTATGTCGTTCCAGGTCCCCTTGGCGTCCAGTATGGCGTGGCCTTCCCTGGTAAAACGGACGTCGGCCTGTTCCAGCGAAACGGGGCCGTTAAGCCCGTCGCGTTCCAGAAAGACATTCTTTCCGTGCGCCACGCCCCACAAAAGTGGTTTTTCTTTTTGATTCCAGGTGTGTTGGGCGTTCAGATTCACCCGGACGCTTCCGGTCAGGACCTTGAAGTCGTCGGCAAGCGACTTGACCAGACGCGGAACCTCTTCGAATCCGGTCTGCCTGACCAGATCCTCCAGCAGGTAATCGCCCTGGACGCCGATGTCCAGCCTTCGTTCGCCGCCAAGAATGCCCTGCATGAAAATCCGCAGATTCTTGGTTTCCGATTTCCCGAAACGGAACGACACATCATGGATGTCCAGGTTTCCGTCCGCGTAGGAGACGACGGCCGCCAGTTTTTTCACCGGCCAGACCTTTCCGGAAAGGTCGGACTCCAGATCGCGGAAGGCGATGTCGCAGGTCACGACCGAACCGTTTTTCGGGTCGCCCGCGTTATCTATCTGATGAAGCGTCCCGTTGATGCGCAGAAGATTGACCAGCGCGGACCCGCTTTTCGCCCGGTTCAGAATCCGGTCGGTCACGAGGGGTGGAAGATTGGGGGAAGGAAAATAGTCCATGAACGACCGCATGGGCATTTCCGTCGCGTTACCCGTGGCGTCGATGATCGGTCCGTCCGGGCCGCCGAAATCGAGCTTAAGCTTCACCCGTAAATCGAGGTCCTTGCCTCTGACGCGGATGTTGGGGTCGTCCCAGACCAAACCCTTGCGGGCGCCGTCGAAGTCGAGGGTGAGATACTTGAGGTCATAGTCCTTGGCCCCGTGACTGCGCACATAGCGGAAGCGCAGGTCTTCGAGCCGCACCACGCCCCGGGCCTGAAAATCGCCGCCCCAGGAGCCTCGCGCCTGGATATCGGCTTCGCCGAGCCCGCTCATGTTTTCGAACGCCGACAATGAGGTCGCCAATTTGAGCGGCAGATCCTGCGCCGAGAAATGGCCGTCTATATTCCAGTCCGGCAGCGACCGCGGATCTTCGCCCGGGCGGACCCTGCCCACGAAGCGCGCCGGAATTTTCTCGCCCTTATAATAAAGCCGGGCGCTCGCGGACACATTCAGCGGCGGAGCGCTTTTCCCCGGCATGGGCAGGACGGTGACGTTCAAGGCTTCGACCATGTCATGGCCGGAAAGCCGTATGGTTCCGTTCACGATGGAAAAAGAATCCAGGCCGCCCGGCCAGCCGCCCATGGGCAAGCCGCCCGTCCCTTCCTTTTCCGACTCGTCTTTTGGTTTTCCCGAGAGTTCGAGAACCGGTTCCACCAACCTGATTTCGCTGGGTGTAAATTTCAGGGAGAGCAGCTCGCGAGCGTTAAAGCGGACGCCGAGCCGTTTCAGGGAGATGGTTTGACCGCCCTGGAGTTTTCGCAGAACCACCTTGTCCGCCCGGATGTGAGGCCGGGGCCACAGGGCGAAGGAAAGATCGCGCGTCTCCACCCGATACCCGATGACCGAGTCGAGACTGCGCAGGAGTGGATCGCGCACGCGCGGCCAGGACACGGCGAAGTTGAGCGCTCCATACAGGATGAAGAGAAATAAAACGGCTCCCGCCAGGAAGCGGAAGCCGTACTTTGCGATTTTTCGCGGCATCAAGGGAATTGATCGTGTCGGAGGGAATTAAATAATCTGATAAAAGAGGGTCACCCCCAACGCGAACACGATCAGGCCCATAGCGCGATGGGCCTGCGGCGAGGCGCGGTAGAACCACCAATCAAGGTAGACGCTCATGATTACCTTCGGGGCGAGCAACAGTAACACGCCCTTTAACAGGGCCAACAGCCCCAGTATGGTCACCAACGTTACCGAATGCGCCCAAGACCGGGAAACCAGCAACAGTATTCCCATGGCCAGCGCGACGATCGCCAGATATCGGGGATTAACATCGATAACGAGCGAACGGGTTACGTCCTTGAAAGATTCGGGATACAAAATATAAGTGGCGGAGATAGCCACCATGAAGAGACTCACCAGATACAGATACCATGCCATAGTCGACCTCGAGCGCCGGACGGCGCCGGTTTTCTTTGTTAAAAGATTACTTGAAAAGCGCGACGAAGTAAAGATCATCCGGGAAGTTTCGACCGCCGGACGTTCCCGGTTCAGGATTCCTTTTTGGGGGCCATGAATTCGCGTTTCAACACCCGGTGATAATCCGTGAAACCCGAGCCCTTGTCGCCCTTGGCCATATGGTCGTCGATCATTTTCAGTTTGGCGTTCAGATCGTCCAGCGAATGCACGATAAACGCCTCCCGGGTCTTGGGCGGGACCGGCGAGCCGAACTCGAGCTGCCCATGATGGGACAAAATGATGTGCTCCAGTTGCATAAGCAGCCCCGTGTCGGAAAATTCCATGTTCCGGGCGGCCTCGCGCGTGAGATCCCTTCCCTGGATGATGTGGCCGCACAACCTTCCTTCCAGCGTCTTTTCGTACACGCCGGTTCCCTCGATCTCGAAGATTTTCCCGATATCGTGCAGGGCCGCGCCCGCGATCATCAAGCCTTTGTCCCCGACGCCCTCCCATTCGTACCACGCCACCACGCTTTTCAGGAGCGCGTGGCAGTGTTCGAGCAATCCGCCCCGGTATGAATGATGATAGAGCAGCGCCGCGGGCGTCTGCTTGATCGCCTCTTCATGTTCCTCATAGATGGCGATCACCAGCTTTTTCAGTTCCGGGTGTTCGATATGCGCGTCGATGATGTCGAGCGATTCCCGCCACATGGCGTCCACATCCCGGCTGGTGGAAGCGATCAGCAGGTTCATGTCCAGGGAGGTCACGTCCCCGCCCTGCTCCTTGATGTTTTCCACGTCGGCCAGGTAGGTGATGGTGAGCTGGGGCTCTTCCTGGTAGACCTGGACCGTCCCTCTCACACCCACGATACTGCCCTGCGTCAGATCCTTCTGGCAGCGATTGATCGTGTCCGACCACACCTTGCCCTTGATCTTGCCGGTGGCGTCGGACAGGGTGACGTCCCAGAACGGGTCGCCGCGCTTGGTAACCCGCTCCTCCTTTTTGTTCAGAATGAAGAATTGTTTGATTTCCGCGCCGTTGACCATTTCGCTGATGGCGATGTGTTTCATGTCGTCCTCAATCATTTTTCCGGGCCGATCGCCCCGTCCGGAGTGGTTGCGTTCGATTCGATTCAATGGTATTGAGCGTTCATGAAAATGAGAATGCTTCGCAAAACATATATGGCGCTGGTCCTTTGCCTGACGCTTCTGGCCGTTTGGACAGGACCGGCGGTCCTCGCGGCCGACGGGATGGCTCACAAGGCCCCCGGTTTTACCGTCAAAAACCTGGACGGCAAGGACGTTTCGCTCGCCGACTACGAAAACGAGGTGGTGATTCTGACCTTCTGGGCCACCTGGTGCGGAGCGTGTCACAAGCAGATTCCGGCCCTGCGGGAACTGTATGAAAACTACCGCGGCAAGGGCGTCACCATTCTCGCCGTCTCGCTGGATTCGGGCGGCGAAAAACAGGTCCGGGAATTCGTCAAACGGAAAGACATCAACTATCAGGTTTTGTTGGGCACACCGCAACTGGCGGAAAAATACGGTGTGCGGGGCATCCCCACCAGTTGGATCATCGGCAAGCAGGGACGCCTGGGCGCCCGGTTTGTCGGCCCCCGTTCCTACAAGGATTTCGAAAAGGCCATCTCGGACCTGCTCTGAAAAATTTTATACCTGACTCGACCGGCGGCTCAGGCAGAACTCCCAAAACGCCGTGCATATGGGCGAAAGCGTCCTGTTGCGGTGGACGACCAGAAAAAAGTCCCTGCTTATAGAAAACCCTTCCACCGGCGCCTCCTTGAGAACCCCGAACCGCAGCTCGTCCTCGACCGCCCGATTGGACAGAATGGACACCCCGACCCCGCCCTTGATGGCCTGCTTCACCGCCTGCGTGCTGCCCATTTCAGCCACGATATTCAACTGATTGAATTCCAGGGAAACCTCCTGCAGGGAACGCTGCAAGGCCATCCGGGTGCCCGATCCGTGCTCCCTGAGGATAAACGGCGCCTCGGTGAGATCCTTCAGGGTGATGCGTTCTTTTTTGAGCAGGGGATCGGTGGGCAGGGTCACCAGTATCAGCCGGTCTCCCTCGAACGGCTCGTACCGCACCGAGGGATGATTGATGCGCGCGCCCACCATGCCGATTTCCACCTGCGCGTCCACCACCATATCCACGATCTGACGGGTGTCGCCCACGTGCAGCGAGGACAGCACGTCCTTGTATTTAGCGCGGAAAGCGCCCAACAGCAGCGGAAGGATGTAGCCGCCGGGGATGGTGCTGCCCCCGATGAGCAGTTTTCCCTTCATCTTGCCCTGAAACTGGTTTAACGCGTACTCGGCCTTTTCGCGAAGATTGATGATCTCGACGGCGTATTCGTACAGGATATCGCCCGCCCGCGTGGGAACGACTTCCTTGCCCAGCCGATCAAACAGCTTGCACTCCAGGTAATCTTCCAGATACTTGATGTGGCCGCTGACGGTGGGCTGGGACAGGTAGGTTTCGTCCCCCGCCCGGGAGAAGCTCTTCAGTTCATACACTTTTCTAAAGACTTCGAGTTTCCGAATATCCACTATTCCTTCCCTTCCGCCGGCGAGCCGTTTACCGGCATGGGGCTTGCCGGGAGCCGAGTTACTTGCCGTGGTCCAGCTTCTTCGCCCGTTCGAACATCTCCTTGAGACTTCTCTTTACCACGTCGTTAAAGCTGTCTTTGGTGTATGAACCGTCTTTCCTGAGGTTGCCGGGCTTGAGCCCGGTCAGGATGGTCATGGCCTCGTCGGCGCTGCCCACGGCGTAGACATGAAACTTGCCCGCGCGAACCGCTTCCACCACTTCGGATTTGAGCATGAGGTCGTTTGCGTTGCCCACCGGGATGATGACGCCTTCTTCTCCGGTCAGCCCCCGTTCGGCGCAGATGTCGAAAAAGCCTTCGATCTTGTGATTGGCGCCGCCGATGGGCTGGATTTCCCCAAATTGGCTGACCGAACCGGTCACCGCGATCGATTGTTTCAGGGGAAGCTTGCCTATGGCCGACAACAACGCGAACAGTTCCGCCCCGGACGCGCTGTCCCCATCGATATAGGAATAGCTCTGTTCAAAGGCGATGCTGGCGGTCAACGAAAGGGACACGTCCTGCGCGTATTTGGTTTTCAGGTAACCGTCCAGGATCATGACGCCCTTGGTGTGAAAAGAGCCGCCCAGTTCGGCTTCCCGCTCGATGTCCACGACGCCTTCCTTACCCAGGGCCACCGTGGCGGTGATACGGCTGGGCCTGCCGAACATGTAGTCGCCCAAGTCGATGACCGACAGCCCGTTGATCTGGCCGACGGCTTCGCCGCTGGTCTGTATTTTGAGCGTATCTTCCCGGATCAGCTCCTGCACCCGTTCTTCGTACAGGTTGGAACGGTATTTTTTGCGGCGGATGGCCTGTTCCACGTGTTCGTAGGCGATGAGTCCGCTACCGGCTTGCCCCGCCCAGTACGCGGACTCCTTGATGATGTCGGCGAGGGCCGTGGTTTCCAGCGATAGTTTGTCGCGCCGTTCGGCCAGTTCGGACCCGTATTCGATCACCCGCGCGATGCCGGTCTTGTCCAGATGGGGAAGATCGTATTTTTGCACCACCGTGCACATGAACGAAATGTAATCCTGGATTTCCTTGTCCGAGGTCTTGATCTGATCGTCCACGTGGGCCTTGACTTTGAACAGTTTGGAGAAGTCCTCGTCATAGAAATACAGCAGGTGATAATAAAGCGACGAGCCGATGAGCACCACCTTGATGTTCAATTTGACGGGCTGGGGCTTGAGAACCCTGGTGGAGAAAAACCCCAGTTGTTCCCCCAGGTCCTCCACCGAAATTTCGCCGTTTTTAAGCGCCCGTTTTATTCCTTCGTAGGAATAATAATGCTTCAGGATGTCCAGAACCTTGATGACCAGGAACCCGCCGTTGGCCCGGTGGATGGCGCCGGGCCTGACCATGGTGAAATCGGTGAACAGGGCGCCGAACTGAGCCTTTCGTTCGATGGTTCCGAACAGGTTGGGGAAGGTGGGGTTGGATTCGAAAATAACCGGCGCCCCTTCCAGCTCGCTGTTGTCCACGAACACATTGACTTCGTAACGGGTCAGATTGGGTTGAGCCGCGGCCATGGGCAGGGGAAGCTGCGGGATCGCGCTTTTCTGCCGAAAGTCATCGATGTTCTGGACAATATCCTGTTTCACCTCTTCCAGGTAGGTCCGGATGTCCTCGCTGGCCTCGTACTTTTCCTTGAGTTCCTCGATGTGGTGCGAAACCACATAGAGCGCGATCTCCTGGTCATGCTCCTTTTTGCGCTTCTTAAACTCCTTTTCCAGTTTCCGCAACTGGCGGACCACTTCGCCCATTCGCGCCTGGAGCTTTTCGCTCTTTTCCCGCAACTCTTTTTTGCGGTCCTCGTCCAGGTTCCGGATGGCCTCCTCGCTCATGGCGGCGTCATCCTCCGCGGGGATGATCATCATGCCGGTCTGACCGATGTTGAGGATGAATCCTTCCTTGCGCGCCTCCTCTTCCAGACGATCCAGAACCCCCTTGCGGATGGTTTCGTACTCCCCGCTGATTTCCTCCCGTCTGGTGGTATACTCCTCGCTCTCGAAGACATCGGGAATTTCCGCCTGCGTCATTTCGATGAACTCTTCCATGTCCTTCCTGAATTGGGAACCCAATCCCTTTTCCAGCGCTATGACGCGCGGCTGTTCGGAGTCCTTGAAATTATTCACGTAGATCAGATCGGGAGGAGTAGCCGTCCGGGAGGCCGCCTTGTTCACGATAACCCTGGTGAGCGCTTCCATGTCGGCCCTGGCCGGACCGGCCACATACGCGTTGTAATCCAGCCCCTTCATGCCCAGGGCGAAATTGAGCGCATCCAGGGCGCGTTCCTGCGCGATGACCGGTTCTTCTAGGGAACAGGCGTTCTCCGTGCTCTGCGCGCCGAGGCTGTCGGGATCGACGACACCCCGGAGCAAATCGGCTGATAGTTCTCGCACTTTTCCTGAGGCCATTACTGTTCCTCCCTCACGGCATGAGACGATTCACGACTGGTTTAAAGTAATAACAAAAACACGGAGCGCACACTCCCGCCAGGCCGTCGGGTTTTTCGCCTTCACCGTATCCGAGGCGGCCTGAAACCGAAATATCCTCTTTTGGCAATGACTTGGGACGGGGACAGACAGGATACTGCATGGTAGGAGTAATTTTTGCAAGAGTAAAATAGTTCTCTGATGGGGCGAAACCGCTCCGTTCAATATTCTTGTAAAACGAAGGAAGCTTGTTATACTAGGCCCGTGAAAGATTATTATTCAATGCTCGGCGTCAAATCGAACGACGGTGAAAAGGAGATAAAGAGCGCTTTTCGCCGTCTGGCTATGAAATATCACCCTGACCACGCCAACGGCGATAAATTCTCCGAAGAGCGGTTCAAGGAGATCAGCGAAGCCTATGCGGTGCTGACCGATCCGGTCCGAAGGTCGGAATACGATCGGGGGCGCTCGTTCGCCCCCCGGAGCCGGAACCGGAGCGCCGGAACGAACGGGCCTTCCTTTGCCCAGGAAGATATATTTCAGGATTTTTTCAACCGCTCCCAGCAGAATCAGTTCATGCGCGAACTCATGAAGGAGTTCCAGCGCCGGGGCATGCGCGCGGACCCCACCTTTTTCAACCAGGTCTTTTTTGGCGGCAGAGGCGTTTTCATGGGCGGGGCGACCTTTCAGAACGGCGCCCGAACGAGGGTCAATCCGGGGGCGCGGCGTCCCCAGACGGCCGTCCGCAGGCAAGCCCCGACAAGGCCCGAAACCCGGCCTCTGGAAAGCGTCAAATCGTTGGTGGGTAAATCGTGGCGCCTTTTACAGAAAAGCGTTCTCGCGCCGTTTGCTCACGACGCCGGACGGGGGAAGAGCCTGAGTTACAAGGTCACCATTGACCCCCTGCTGGCGCTGCAAGGGGGCAAGATCATCATCGCCCATCCCATTTGGCCGGAAGACAGGAAACTGTCGGTCCGCATCCCGCCTCGCACCCAGCCCGGCGCCCGGCTTCGCCTGAAAGGCCAGGGCGAGCAGGGAAAAAAAAACAGGCCCCCGGGGGACCTGTTTCTCGAAATATCTATCAAGCGTTAGCGGTGTCGGCGCTGATTATTCGCTGTTGACCACGTGCTGCAGTTTCATAGCCGCCTTGTCGCGAATAAACGCGCACTCGGAGGGACAGGCAAAGTTACGCCACTGGTGATCTACCGCATAGTCGAGGCAGTTATTATAGTGCCGGCAAAACACGTTTCGCTTGCCGTACTTCTTGATCGGTTTAGGGTCGTTTATATCGACCAACACATTAACCATGACAGGCTCCAATCACGCACCAAATTCTCTCTTGGGATCCGGACTTCCAACTCTTCTGTTTAGACATTCTCCTCTTCCGGAAGTTTAAACGAAGAAATCAAAAACTATGTCCCTTTATATTTTACGCGCCGCAAGTCAAGGACTCACGTTTTTTTATAAGTTCTCTATTCGAAAAGAAATAAACGCTGATGAGAACTCCATTTTTTAATTAAATTTCTATAATATTGGTAATCACTCCTCGATGATTGTCAATGGCGCGTATTTCAGGTTCAGGCTGATCAACCCCTTGGAATCGAATTGCACCACGACGCTGTCCATTCCCTTGTGCGCAATGACCGACCCGGCCCCGAACGTGGGATGATTCACCCTTTTTCCGGTCAGGCTTCCCCCGAATTTCGTGTTCAGGCTCAGCAGCAGATCGCTGGTTCCTTTTCTCGATATGGGCGCGCAGGGCGCCGGTCCGTTATCGAGCAGATTCTCTATATAGCGTGACGGTTTGGTGAAAAGTTCGCCCTCCCCCCGCTTGTAGGCCACGCGCGGGTACAGAATGTACAGCCACTCCCGCGCGCGGGTCACGGCCACATATAACAGACGCCGTTCCTCCTCCATATCTTCCGAATCGTCCGCCGACATTCCGCTCGGAAACCACCCCTCGGCGGCCCATATGATATAGACCGCCCGCCACTCCAGCCCCTTGGCCGAATGAATGGTGGACAGCGTCAGCGTCTCGCCCTTGCCGATTTCGGCTCCGCGCTCTTCCTGAGGCGGTTCCAGCGTCACCTCGGCCAGAAAATCCTCTGTTTTGTGGAAGCGCTGAGCCAGAAACACCAACTCGTCCAGCTGTCTCCGTCGCTTGGGATGATCGTCATGCGCCGCTTCCAGAAGGGGTTGATAATAGTCGAGGACCAGTTCAACCCGTTCGGAGGGATTTCCCCGGATCATCTCCATACGCGCGAAAGTGTCGGCAAGTTCCTTGAGTTTGGGCAGCTTGTCGATCTGGGAATACGACTTGAGCCCTTCGGCCGGGGAATCGGATTCCATGGCGCTTTTCATGATGGTTTCCGCCCGCGACATGCCGATTCCGGGAATCAGCATGAGGATGCGTCGCCAGGAATAGGCGTCCAGCTTGTTGGCCAGGACCCGCAGGTGCGCCATGACGTCCTTGATGTGCGCCAGTTCCAGGAATTTGAACCCGCCGTATTTGACGAACGAATAGCCGCGATTGCCCAGTTCCACTTCCAGGTCGAAGGAATGGAACGAAGACCGGAACAGGATGGCAATTTCAGATGGCTTTACCCCCTGGTCCAGCAGATTGGCGATTGATTGGACAACCAGCAGCGACTGATGGTGTTCATTCTGCGCGGCGGTGATGGTGGGTTGCGGCCCGCCCGTTATTTCCGTGAACAGGCATTTGGTGTAGGGCGTGGGGGATTCGGCGATCACCTTGTTGGCGACGCTCAGCACCGGCTGCGTGGACCGGTAATTCTGTTCCAGCTTGATGACCGTGGTGTTGGGAAAACGATTGGGAAACTCCACCATGTTCTGGAATCTGGCCCCCCGAAAGGAATAGATCGACTGGGAATCGTCGCCCACCGCCATGACGTTCTGGTTGGCGCCGCCGAGCATTTCCACGATATCGGCCTGCAAGTGGTTGGTGTCCTGAAATTCGTCCACCAGGACGTAGCTGTACCGCTGGGTGACGATCCCGCGCGCCCATTCGTCTTCCTGCAGCAGCAGATGAAAAAACACCAGCAGGTCGTCATAATCCAGGAGCGCGTTCTGCCGTTTGTGGGCCGTGTATTCCTTCCACACCTCCACGATGTCTTCGGTAAACCGTTCCAGATGGTCGTAGCGTTGCGTCACCAGCGTTTCCAGCGAATCGCCGGTGTTGACGGATCTGCTGAAAATGGACGCCAGGGTTCCCTTGCGCGGAAAGCGCAGCTCCTTTTTGTTCAGCCCCTGGTCCTTGCGTATCCAGGAAATGATCCCTTCGGTGTCCCCCCTGTCCAGAATGGTAAACGGCGCGGGCAGGTGAATGCGATCGCCATAGAGCCGGAGCATGCGGTTGGCCACCGAGTGGAACGTCCCTCCTTCCACCCCCAGGCGATGCTCGTCGAGCAGCGTCCCGGCTCGTGACAGCATTTCCTCCGCCGAGCGGCGGGTGAAGGTCAAAAGCAGAATGGCGCCGGGCTCCACGCCCTGTTCCACCAGCCAGGCCACGCGGTAGACCAATGTGCGGGTCTTGCCGCTTCCCGCGCCCGCGATGACCAGCACCGGACCTGATGCGTGCGTCACCGCCTGAAGTTGCGCGGGGTTGAGTTCCCGTTCATATTGAATGATCAAAACCAAAACCCTTTCCCGGGACCGCCGGTCGCTGTCCAATAAAGGACCGAACGGGGCGCTCCCCATGTCGTGCGAATATTCCTCGGGCGCGTGTTTGTCTTCCCGCGCCGAACGTTTCCATGCCGCCGCCTTTCTTCATACCAGCTTTTCGGGGCCGTTTACATTCTTTTTCTTGACACGAATTTGAGAGAATGGAATAGCATGGGAAGGATATACGTATGGCGGGAAAAGCTTCTCCTCCTCCCGCTCACCGTGGAAAAGAAACGCTCTCACCCTCGGGAGAACATCAATTTTTAAGTTTTTAGGGGTGGGTATGGGAGCCGGTTGTGTTGACAAAGTCACTCAGTTCTCTTCGTCATTCCGCGACTTGATCGCGGAATCCAGCATTTTCAAAATACTTCTGGACCCGGCTTTCGCCGGGTTGACGTGGTGGGGACTTTGTCAATAGTCCGGCCTCCCATTTTAAACATCCGGACAAGGAACCACATCATGATAGCGCGCTATACCCGACCCGAAATGGCTGAACTGTGGAGTCAGCAGACCAAATATCAAACCTGGCTGGACGTGGAAATCTGGGCCTGCGAGGCCATGGCCGAACAGGGCCTGATCCCCGGGGAAGCCGTCGAAGTAATAAGGGCCAAGGCCGCCGTCGACGCCGACCGCGTGGACGAAATCGAACTGGTGACCAAACACGACGTGATTGCCTTTCTGACCAATGTGGCCGAACACGTGGGGCCCGAGGCCCGATTCATCCATCAGGGGCTGACATCATCGGACATTCTGGACACCTCCATGGCCATCCTGATGAAGAAGGCCGCGGACATCATCATCGGCGATATCGAACGATTCATGGAAATCATCAAGCGCCGGGCCCTGGAACACAAGAACACCGTCATGATCGGCCGCTCGCACGGCATTCACGCCGAACCCATCACCTTCGGAATCAAGCTGGCCGTCTGGTATGACGAGATGAAGCGCAACCTGACGCGAGTCAAAAACGCGCGGGAGGGCATCGCCTACGGGGCCATTTCCGGCGCGGTGGGGACCTTCGCCAATATTCCGCCCGAAGTGGAAGACTACGTGTGCCGCAAGGCCGGGCTCAAACCGGCCCCGGCTTCCAGCCAGGTTATCCAGCGGGACCGCTACGCCGAATACTTTACCGCGCTGGCCATAACCGCCGCCACCATGGAAAAAATCACTGTGGAAATCCGGCACTTGCAGCGCACCGAAGTACTGGAGGCGGAGGAATATTTCTCCAAGGGCCAGAAAGGCTCGTCCGCCATGCCGCACAAGCGTAACCCCATCGGGTCCGAAAATATCACCGGCCTGGCCCGGCTGGTGCGATCAAACGCCGTGGCCGCCCTGGAAAACGTGGCCCTGTGGCATGAACGCGACATCAGCCATTCCTCGGTGGAACGCGTCATCGCCCCCGACAGCACGACGCTGCTCAACTACATGCTCAACCGTCTCATGAAAATCGTGGATCAGCTCATCGTCTACCCCGAAAACATGAAGCGCAACCTGGAGCTGACCAAGGGGTTGATTTTCTCCCAGCAGATTCTGCTGGAACTGACCCGCAAGGGCGCCTCCCGTGAGGACGCCTACCAGATGGTGCAGAAACAGGCCATGCGCGTATGGGAGGGACAGGGAACGTTCCAGGATCTGGTGAACGCCGATCCCGATCTGACTGCGTGGCTCTCGGTGGAAGAGATCCGGCAAATCTTCGACCTGAACTACCACCTCAAACACGTGGACACCATCTTCAAGCGCGTGTTCGGGGAATCGTGAACCTCGGGACCAACGGGAGGCGCTTGGGCGCCCTCACATGGCCTTGATCGGACGCAAGGAGTCTGCTAAAAGGTAACACCACGCGCCTGTAGCTCAGCTGGATAGAGCAGCGGACTTCTAATCCGCAGGCCACAGGTTCGAATCCTGTCAGGCGTACCAATAAAATCAAGGGGTTACAGCGATAAGGCTGTGGCCCCTTTTTAGCTTCGCTACCCTATAGCTACCCTGATTGCAATTTTCCCACTGATTTGGAAGGACGTGCAGCTACCTTTGCCCTCGAACTCCAAGTCCACCACAAAGCGGTAAAAGGAATCCCAATGGACTTGCCTGATGTGGTTATTTAGATTGCCTTTGCTCTTCCATCAGTCTATCCACTTCACCTAACGCATACTCCAAAATCTTTTTGAGCAGAGGATAGTTCTTCATCTTGATAGCCTTGACAACTTCCACAGCGGCAGGGAAATACTCCAGATCCGAATCGGTCAAGAGGTTAGGCTTGCCTTCAGGAAAGACATGCACACCTGTCATGAGCCAATCAATAGAGACTTTCTGTGATTTCGAAAAGTCGCTGAGAACAGTGAGCGGTATCTTGCCTCTCGTTTTCCATTGAGTAATGCCAGCGCTCTCACGTCCTAAATAGTCGGCAAGCTGCTGCTGAGTATCCACATTCAGCGTTTTCATCATACGCTTGATGATGTCCTCCACAACGTCTTTATCCATGCTCTTACCCATACGACCTTTACTATATGACATGCTTAAGCCTCCGCTAACAATTTGTTATTTACACTTTACAATATATTAATTAGGTTGTCAATAACCTATGCAACCATGTAGCCCTCAGCAGAATTAAATACAAGCAGCTGAATACGTTTACATTTTAGCACCCTCCCACCCCACTGAACCAGAGTACAAATTTTATTCTCAGCTCTGATAAGCGTTTAGCGCTCAACCTCCTAAAGCAAGTACAATTTTTTGTACTCATATTTTATTCAATTAAATTAATAAGTTAATTGTATCACCTACTATACAATTTAGTATATCAAGGCTTTGGTACAATTTGTTGTACTAATATACTCATTATGACTGCCGAATTTTACGTTTGGTTATTTTGCATCGCTTAATTAATCTCATAATATAAACTACTTAGCCATTATAATTAACATTTTGTTAATTTTGGTATGACTCATGCACTACCTCATGCCGTGAGACGGTCCTTTCAGAGCCTCACCGCCAAAGGCGGGTAGAGAGACTGGAAAAGCTCACAAGCGCAACCGAAACTTCGAGAAAGGAGGTCTGAGATTATTCAATACAATGATGGTGATTAGTTGGCGTGGATTGATGACTCGTTCATGGTTCACAACATTATTAACCCCAAAATCAAAGGCGATGAAGGTCGCCTATCATTCTCTGAAAGGAAATTGGGTTTTATGATTCAACGGAAATACCTCAATGAAAACGAGGTAGCGGAACTCACGGGACGTGCTGTCCCAACACTTCGAAATGATCGGTCAGCAAGAAGGGGCTTTCCCTTCATAAAGATTGGCAGATCGGTACGATACGCACTAGATGATATCATCAGCTTTATGGAACAACATAAAGTATTAACTTTAACAGCTTAAATAAAGGATACCCAGATAGTAATGGAAGAAAGCAAAATTGGAATGGTGCATCTTAGCGATTATGGCTTTGATGCATCACGTAATCAGTTGTTTAAATCAGCTCTCGACTACGCAAGTGGAGGTTGGTCAGTTTTACCACTTCATACAATAGAGGATGGAAAATGCTCTTGTGGAAAACCAGATTGTAAAAGCCCTGGTAAACATCCTCGGTATGACGTTGACTTAATCCCTGACGGGGTAAAAAGCGCCAGCAAAGATCTGGATAAGATCCATGCATGGTGGCGGAAATGGCCCACGGCCAATGTAGGTATAGCCACGGGTTTAAAATCGGGCATCATCGTCTTAGATGTAGATTCAAAATCAGGTGGTTTGGAATCATATGATGAGCTTGTCGGAGATGATACACGCTCTTTTGAAACAGTGACCTCACTGACTGGGGGTGGTGGAATGCATTTGTTTTTTTCACCAGACCAATCAGCAGTAGGCAACAAAGTTGGCTTTATGCCTGGTTTGGATATTCGCTCAGAAGGCGGTTACGTGGTGGCACCTCCAAGCATTCATGTAAGTGGAAAGCAGTATGAATGGGAGATACTGAAATCACCCTCGAATCTGAGCATAGCTCCGATCCCTCATAGTCTAGCAGCGATCTTGGCAAACGAATCGGCAGGCGGAGAGGATAAACAAGTTGATGGCACATGGGACTTTTCTAAAGTTCCTCTTGGGATACCCGAAGGGCAAAGAGACGACACTCTTTATCGGTTCGCATGCAGCCTTCGAGGCACTAATGCACTTTACGACATGGCCAAGTTATTCATTCTGCAAGCTGCGCATGCTTGCATTCCACCTTTTCCTGAAGAAGAGGCTCTTAGAAAATTGGATCAGGCTTGGAATTATGAACCTAACCCTACCCCTCTGACAAAAAGTGTTTCCAAAAAACAACATGTCACGGGAAACAAAAGTCCAACCGGTTATAGTGCGTCAGAACTTGTCAAAATGGATTTCCCTGAACCTGTTTGGGCAGTAAGGGGAATAATTCCAGAGGGTTTAACGCTTCTTTGTGGCAAACCAAAGATCGGCAAGAGCTGGCTTTCATTGAACCTGGCGCTATCAATCGCTAAAGGAGAGAAAGCCTTGGGCGAGATAGATGTAAAGCAAGAAAGTGTACTCTACATTTCATTGGAAGATACGCATAAGCGTCTAAAGTATAGACTGAAATCTATCCTCAGGGATGCTGAAGCGCCGGATAATCTGTACCTGTACACTCAATGGCCAAAAGTTGGAACAGGAGGAATTGAAAAGCTCAAAGAATTCAAGAGTAAGCATCCTGAGGTGACACTCATCATTATTGATACCTTGCAAAAAATAAGAGAATCGCAGACCAATTCAAAGCTGAGTTATGCAAATGATTATAACGCAATAGAAAAACTGAAAAACTTTGCTGATGAATATGGTACTGCTCTATTAGTGGTGCATCATTTACGCAAATCTGGTTCAGAAGATCCTCTTGATCAAGTCTCAGGTACAACAGGACTAACAGGCGCTGCCGATGCCATCCTTATATTGAATAGGGGAAGAAATCAGGCTGATGCAGTCTTAACCATAACAGGTCGTGATGTCGAAGAAAATGAGCTTGCCTTAAGCTTTGATAAAGACATGACGACATGGACTCTTTTGGGTTCTGCTCAGAAATACACAATGAGCAAAGAACGGATAGAGATAGTTGAAGTCTTGGAAGATTCTGGAGATACACTTACATCTAAGGAGATTGCTGATTTGCTTGGTAAAAATGAAAATGCAATTAGAAAGCTCCTTAAGAAGCTGGCTGATGATGGAACAATAATACGGTCAGAGAGAGGAAAATATACTATAAAGAGTGGTAACAAGGGTAACATAGTACCATTAGAGACAATGGTACCAACGGTAACAACCCCCTCATCAGATTTAACTGACCAAGATGTTACCGACGTTACCGGATCAGAATATAGCGGTAACGAACGTAAAGCCTTGATAGCATTGCCTTTAGAGGATATTGTTACCGATGATACCGATGTTACCATAGATCTCGATCAGATACCAATTATTGAAGAAAGAGTTGAAGTGTTATGGGATTATTTCAGCCAAGCGTAATGGTCTACATTCGGTAACATTGGTTACTGGGTAACAAATACAAAAGGTGGTGGGAGTATCATTTAGCATGACCTCCCATCACTATTCTTCAAGGGTATCCGTAAAATCGTCAGATTGGTATACTTCATGGCTTGTCATTACAGCCTCTTTTTTATAGAAACAACCAATGCCGATTATTGGTATGGCAGATATACATTATTGTTATATATATCAACTACTTACCCAAATGGAAGTGAGACTACTCAAGCTAAAAGAAGAGGTGTATTAGACAGTATGGATATCACTATAACTAATTGAAAACACATCTATTTTAGCCAAGGTGGTTGTTTTTGTCAACCAGATGCCAGCTTTTTTGGGATCTAGTATAAAGGAATTAATTCAGTCGTAGCATGCTGAGAAGTTTTTTAGACTTCATATGACGAAGGCGGGGTTTGAACCCGTAAGTTCCTATTTAAGTATCTGATATCATTAAGCGTAAAAATAAGCTGGTAAAAAGATGGTACAAAATACTGTTCTGCTTCCACTCCATTGTCAAATAAAGAGCTCGTCTTGAGTTCGCTCTTGAGATATACCGCTTCGTCAAGATCGGAAAAAACGCCTTCTTGTCCTACTGCACTTCATATTGCAGTACAAATGCATCGCTCGTTATAAGCATAGTGACTTGCAGCTTTTGTGTTTGCCCATCCTGGCTCCGTGTCCAAACACAGGTCGGCGCAGTCTTCACGGGTATGGGCATTTTCATTTCGCCGATCGTTCGCGCCGCTTCCGGACCCGCGCAGGAATCCGGAGGTCCGAATAAAGCAGTGAGTTCTTGGCGTCTCTGCTCCCAATCCACCGAAGGCCGCTGGAGCAGGTAGCTAACCACCCGTACACGGTCAAAGTCTTTTCCCCCAATGCCTCCATATTTGACACTGACATTAGACGGCTTCATGGCCCCCGGATCTCGTCGTTGAAAATGGGCGGCCGCTAATGGCTGTAATTCCGTGTATCCCGCGTTCGTCAGAACTTCTCTGACTTGTTCACGATGCATTCCCAGAGACACTCCCTCAAGCGTCAGACCCTCTTGTCGCCCTGTCTCCTCCTTATTCAGCTTGCTTTCAGGGTTTGCGACCATGCCACTGTCTGACTTTGAGGCGTTCCGCGCTGACGTGGAGCGAGCTGTCGTTTGCACCGCAACGTTGTCGTTGTTAGAGCGACCGTGGGAGCGTGGTGATACATAACCCAGGTTTATATATGACCATTTGAAATGTCTGCTTTGTAACTGAAGCGTCTCTCCAGCGCCATTCGTCCATGTACAGTCTTGGTGAGGTTGGTCCGGGTGAGATCGACAGTAGTCCGGTTCACCATATTTTTCTGTAAATCTCTGATATATCTCTTCATGTACTCCGGCGTGAGGCATATAAAACACGATCATCGTGACATCTCCAGCGGGTAGATTCTCCTGCGGTATGCCTCCCCCTACCATCCTTAAGTACCGTATTGAAATCGAACTACTTCCGGGCTTTCTCATCGGCCCTTTCTGGAATCCTTGCGGCGGTGGAAGAACGCCTTTCGCATTCAATAACGCCTTGCGTTTGCTTTCAGGCATAGAATCATTGGAGGAGGTGTAGCCTATCTTTTGCAATACGCTTGTGATCTGTTCCCCGGTCATGCCTAGATAAACGCCCTCTATATCGAAGTGGCCATCTTGGACGCCAACAGCGCTTTCTCTAACCTGCTCCTCTGTAATGGAGGCGTCTCCGGGATCGGGCGAGGTCGGCTCCTTCTGTTGATCGTCCTGACCTTTTCGTGACAGGCTGATCTTATCCAAGGCTTGGTCATATATCTGTTTCCCCTGTTCGATTTGTTTCCACCAGGATTGCGTACCGGCGGCAGCGGGCGCAGATATACCAAATAGCATGACCGATACAAACGTGACGATTGTCATAATTATACACTTGGTCTGTGAATACATTATTTTTTCCATCATCGTTGCCTCTAATGTCTGGTGGTAATAGCGCTTGGCACATATAGTTAACAGGTTTTTGGCTGTTCTGGACTCATTTTCATATTTTACTAAACACTTATCATCCATAACTGCTTTGTCTACCGTACTGCTACCGTTATCTGTTCTAATTTCCCCCACAAAATACTAGAGGGTTACGGATACACCTCCTACCCCCACCTCTAGTGGTCACTTGTAGGGGGGGCTTGATACTGAGCGATAATGTCCTGCGGCACTTCAGACGAATCACCTTGTCAAAGCCGATCAAGCATGCCTGAATTTATTCAGTAAGCTATTGTATTAATTATACATATTGCTTGCAATCTAACTCAACTGCCCAAAATAGACACAAATTCGGTTTGTTTCAAACAATGCATGTCTGACTATGGACGAAAGGGAGATCGTCGATTCTAGGACGTGATAACGGTAGTAGAGTTGGGTTGTGAAGCAATGAATATCCTTCTGTCCGCTATCTTGATAAATGAGAATCTAGAGAGGCAATGGCTTGTTTTAGAGGCTACTGTTTCGTAAGGATTGATAGCGGCGTGGTATGCCTTTGATAAGGTAGACCATACATAAGATATTGTTGAAATTTGAGAGCCAGTTAGAAGTCATAGATAGGATAATTATTCTGGAACGCCAGCAGAACCGGGGCGGCAGGCTTTATTGGCGTCCGGTTGATGCTGTTTTTGGTGTACTCCTACGCTTTCCACTAAAAGGTTCGAGTGAGAAAGCGGGCTTGGTGCCTGGACATGCTTGAACGAATGTGTCAGTGAGTGTAGCAACTATTTCATGCGTTAGTTTCTCTCTTTCCAATGACGGCATTTCGATAAGCAGAGCATCGTGCATTGGTAAGAGCACCCGGGCTTCTGGGGTTAGCTGAGCTAGATTTTGGATAACCCTTTTAAGGATTAAGGCCCCAGTTCCTTGGACAACCTGACTCACTGCCCATCTCCTTTCACATGCATCTAGTGGACCCTTTTTAGATCGGTTTCGATGGTTGCCGAGTAATGTCCCGATTCGACCACTATTTGCTAATACCGCATAGAGGCTACCTTTCCATTGCTCGACATTGGAAAACATATTGAAGAAATGCTCATCAAGAAGCCGTGAAACATCAGTAGGGTCGCCCGTAACCCTTGATGCTAACCTTGCTAGGCCGTTTTTCCCCATGCCGTATGAATATGCCAGAAAGAGAGTTTTTGCATCATCACGAGCGCGGGTTTCTCCAAAAATTCGAGAAGCCAATTCGGCGTATAGATCTCCTTTACAACAGAGTTCTAGAAGAGTAGGCTCACAAGATAAGCTAGCCATAATCATGGGCTCAAACTGTGAATAATCGACATTAGGTGGATGCTGCCATCCCTTGGTATTAACAAAGATCTATACTCTTTCTTGAGATACTGCAATTGTGGATCTACGGCTAGTATACGCCCTGTCACTGTCCCAAGTACATCAAAAATAGGATAGCAAAATTCTGAACCTAAAGAAAAAGTCCTGAGTAATATTCCTTTATTACGCTTTGATGATAGAATAGTATTGAGTGATGAACATATTGGATGTGTAGTCTTAAATTCCCTAATAATTTCTTCTGGTAAATATTTTTTTAGTTCTTCAATGTTACGTATACCAAGGCAATTTAGTAAATATTTTGTATCATTCAATGCCTTTGCAACCTTTATATTGCAAGTTATGGATAGTGAATGATGGGCGGCTATATATTCACGATCAACTATTTGCAATAACTTGTCACGGTTATCGTGGTCAACTCTTATGCCTTCAAGTTGTGAACGTAACATTATATTAAAGACCGGAACTTCAATTGAAAAGAACCGCTTTGCTTCCCCAATCGTATGCAAATCGTTTTTCAGTTCTTCCCAAGCCTTTGGAAGAAGACCTGTAACGGCTTCCATCCACTCTAGATTGCTAAATTCTCCTGTCGAAGGTCGAGATAGATGAGTGGAAAGTGCATGCTTTAGTTTTGGTTGATCATATTTGCCAGGGAGATACGGGGCCAATATTTCTGAGATCTCCCATGGCCGATTTCCTGTTTTAAATTCAGACTTAGGGCGACCAACAATGAGCTTCTTGGCCAACTCAAGCTCAATCACAGTAACGGGAAGTGGAAGAGATGAGTTTCGAAACCAATCAACGAGCCATGCAAAGGAATGCGTCACCAATGGCGCCTCGAATCCTGCGATATCAGCTAACTCCACTTGGCGGTTCTCACCTAGAGGAGATCTCAGAATGAGTACGGGCTTAGAACCAACTTCGACAGGTGGGGTATTGTGAAATAGATACCACTCAGGGAATTGCTTACCCATAGGAAGTTACCTCGTCATAGATGTCAAGGTAAGACACTGATGGTAGTGGCCTGTGGTAACATCCTGGAAAACGATCACGAATCCTTCTATATGTGCCTTTCAGACAGGGCAAGACATGTGGAGCTACATGTTGCTTGATTCCGTGGCTAAAATCTAATTCATGAACGGCGATTAAAGCATTGCGCTGAAGTAGGTGGTTTGTACAATCCGAAAAACACTCAGCTACAGTTGCGCGATCTTCTGCAGCGCCAACGGCACCTAAATAAAGAATTGCACCGGCTCTATCTGCCTGCAGAGATGACTCCCGAATCCGTTTTCGGGCAAGTACGATTAGGTCAGCGTCATAGTATTCTTTGTAGACAAGCAACTGCCAAAGGAGATAATTCTGCCAATCATAAATTGCACGTTCCTGATCCCGCAATAGGTCTGCAACTCTAGCGATATCAGCTGCCTTAGTTGGTGCCGCTTTCAAGAACCGAACGAGCTGGTCAGTGCTGTATGGTTGGGCATCTAATTCAGCAATTGCTGCTTCTATCATCGGTTCAAAATAGCTCGAAGGGATATCGATGTCAGCACAAAGAGCCAGGTTTTCAAACCTTTTTACGCAAAAGCGGAAAGCCCTCTCTTGAGTCCTATTCTCTTGGATTAACTTGCTAGCAAGTCTCCGCAGAGGCTCAAAGGAACGCCGGATCACAGGGAGTGACCGGGAGCGCCACATATTGTCTATTTGTTCGAGTTCTAGGTCACCCAAAGACAGGATCTCTTCATACTTCGGATTACCCGGTTCAAGTATGTCGGTCTTTCCGGCGTTTACGTTGAGGCCAATTTTCCGGAGTTCGACTATAAGATCTTGTAGAGCGGCCCTTGCTTTGTATTTAGATGAGGTGACGATTTGAATATCATCCATATACCTAAAGTAGGAATAACCTCGCCGCATCATTTCTTCGTCAACGCTGAGCATGACGATATTGCCTAGGAACGAAGAAGCATCTCGGTTTTGTGGTAGTCCGTGCGTACAGCAAAAACACCAAGTATTAAGACACCGTTCCAAAAGGTTAACGATGGTTCTGATCCGAGCCTTTGTCGAACCACTGGTATTCAACTGCGATACCCGCTGCCGTAGCAACTCCAACAGCATGTCTATCCTAATATTCTCAAAATAGTTTTGAATATCGGCAACAAGGACCACAGGCTGCCTTTCGGCCTCCTGAGCAATGTATCCTCTGAATAGCTTCCATTGCTCTATGGGGTGAAGAAACAGATATCGCCCCGCTCGGTGGCCATTGGAAGCGTATCTGTGACCCAGAACAACGGGAGGGAGGAGTGTATCGTAGAATGGCACAAGCTCGGAAACAAGAGCATGGTAGTAAGCACGATCGAGGAGACTCGTTTCTAAGGAATAGCGGAGAACAAATCCCTTCTTGGGAATATTTAGCTCTGCCCGGTTGCCGGGAACAAACAGACCATCATTTGACTCAAGAGATTCAGTGATTGCCGCCGATATCAATTCAGCTTCAAGAGAATCTTCATAACCTAAGGTATCTGGATACCAGTCGTCTTTTAGGTCATGTTTCAGTTGGCGGACAACCTGCCGCATGTCGGTCGTGATCCCCCCCACATCTACTTCCATCGTCCTGTTTCACCTCATACTTGATTGATGATGTCCAACAATAATTAGATGTATCTGCATAAAATGGGGCTCTATTTGCTATTGGCTATATAGACAACTATAAGACGCTCCCATTAAAACGGCAACATATTGCATCTATATACTTTATCACCACATCATCCGTCTGGGCTGATGCTCTCTGGTTAAGGACAGAATGTATGTATTTAACCATGGGTGCATTATGGATTTCGTCATGATCAAGCATACCTAAGGGATTCTTAAGTGTTCGGATCAATTCACAAATCAAGACTATGCTTGTGATTTTCTCTTGCCTCTACACGATCTCAATATAGTAGAAAGACTAAAGTTGGAGCAAGCTCTTTTTACGTTTTATACACAAAAGTTGTTATATAAACAATATCCCCCAGGGTGGTACCCCTGTGGTCAACTGGTGGGGGCACCCTCAGTTACAAGATGGGTACATATAGGTAGGCATACTAGGAGATGTTTGCTTGATCTGAAGAGCCATTCTCTGCTGATGAAAGCTTTTCCTCTATCTCTTTTGCAAGGGCGTTTGCAGCTTCACGTTTGTGATCTGGGAGGAGATGGGCGTAACGCTCTGTCATGACTAAAGTGTGATGGCCCATAAGCTCTTTGATGGTGAAGATAGGAGTTCCGCGCAGCGCAAGCCAAGATGCGAACGTATGGCGCAGGGTATGGAAAGTAACCTTCTGACGTCTATCATCAAAGCCGTCATTCAGTCCAAGTCTATTCACCACTCGACCGAAAGCATTGCTTACTTCCACAATCTGTTCCCCTTTTCTGGACAGGAACACAAACTGCTCAGGATTGGATGGCTTTTCCTGGCGTTTGAAAATCTCTTTGATTTGGGGAACGATAAAAGCCTTACGTGCAGATCCACCCTTCGGATCGGCTACGTGTATCAGATCGTTTTCAAGGTCTATGTGGCTCCACCTCAAGGCGAATATCTCGCCAGCCCTCAAGCCGGTATAGAGGCTCAAACTAGCCATATCTCGAAGTTGCTCGCTCGATTTGCCCATCTCATCAAGCAGTGTTGTCGCTTCCTCGTAGGTTAGGAAGCGTTCTCTTCGGTTCTGTAATTGAGGGATCTTTACTTTCTTGACTGGATTATCCCCACTCCAAAGCCCCCAAGCAATCGCCTTGTTGAACATTTGTCTGACCACAACTATGACATGCTTCACGGTCGCATCGGCAAGGTCAGACTTCTTGAGATCGCTTTTTAACCTCTCTAAATCGAAAGGGGTTATCTTGGAAAGAGGCTTGTTGGCAAATCGTGGTTCCAGATGTTTGTGATAGCGTCCTCGATCATCTCTGGGTTGTTTGTGATTGGATTGAAGCCATTGATCATACTTCTTCCATACTTCTCCAAAGGTAATCTCATGTACGTGTTTTTTGGGGAGTTCCTCTCCATGCCTGAGGGTCTGCAAACGATTTGCTCTTATTCCTGCTGCAAACTGAGCAGAATAGCCTTCAGATAGCCAACCTACCTTTTCCCAGATCTTTTTCCCATTCTGGTCTTTGTAGCTGATGTCAAAGCAGCGATCTGGCTTCCCCTTATACGTCCTTGATTCGGATTCACGGAAATAGACACCCTGAAACTTGGCTACCTTCTGTCTTTTGTTGGCCATCTTAGCTACCCTATTGATACCCTGAGAAACATATTTAAGGTGAGTTGAAGTAAGATTGTTTTGTATAACATATTGATATAATAGGATCAAGTAAATTGAAGTGAGTAGCGATAGGATGCCTTTAACGGACTTCTAATCCGCAGGCCACAGGTTCGAATCCTGTCAGGCGTACAATGAATTCAAAGGGTTCCCCGTCATAGGGTAGCCCTTTTTTATTTGGTTGCACGAATTTGTGTTCGCAAGAGAATCAAGGTAGGCTTGATGGCGTTGCAGATGAAAAGTTGGATGCTATTCTGACTTTCTCATCTTTCTTTTGGGTTTTTCCTCAAAAAGTTTGAGCACCCTTTCACGCAAGTAGCGCTGAACATAGGTATTCACCGTCCCATCCGGATAGAGGACGCGGTTACCGATGAGCATCTGTATTTTGTACTCGAATCCATATTTGGAGATAGAGCTTTTCAGGAGAAGCTCTTCCGTGGAATATTGCGCATGCTTCCAGAGCCAATCCCAGAATTCGGCCTCAGAGAGGTCGCCCGGCTGTCTTATCCTTTTCATCCTGGCAACTGCGGTATTTGTCCATGCTACGGTGATCCGAATGAGTTCCTGGTTGTCAGCGATTAGGAGAACCACTTCCGGTTTTTCGTTTTGCTTGAACTGCGCAAGCTTCTCCGCAAATACATCTTCGTTCATGATTCATCCCACCGATTTCACGGAACACGCGTCACGATTATGCCGGCGAGTTTGAGCGTCTCCCCGCATACGCCGTCTTTGTCGCACGATGGACTCCCGCCTTTGAGGTACGCGCGCCGGGCGCCCACGATTTTAGCGATCTCGAGAGTATATTTAGCCCCATTCACGTGAAATTCTGTTACATCCTCGCCTGTTTCGGGGGCGATGATCTTCAGTCCTTCATCCAAAACCTGAGCCCCCGTGCCGTTGAGGTATTCACTCGTCCGCGGCGTTGGCATTCCCCCTAGTTGCTCGGGGCAGACGGGAACAAGAATGTATCGTTTCTTCAGTCGTTCCAGGAGCCCGTCCCGTTTCTTTGCCCGCCTACCATGCCACCTGCAGGGAATGCCAAGGAAACAGGCGCTGATGAGCGCGGGCTCAACTAATCCGGAATACTGTCCGGGGCCATAAAGCGTCATCTGAATTCCTCCGGGACTCTTTGTCATATACTACTTCCCTCCACGATCACCCGACGCCAAAATCGATTGTGCCAGCCGATACAGCGCATGAGGTTCAGGCACTCGCCACACTGGCTGCAGCCTTCTATTCTGAGTATTTTACTACTACGGTCAAAAACCCGACAAGTAAAACACTCAATGGTGCAAAGTCCGCAGTCAAGACAGTTGATCATCCGCTTGATCAAGACGTCTGCAACTCTTTCTAGGATGTTCCAGAAACGGATCTCATTTCCCTGCCGGAGCCATTTCCCTTTCACAGGGATGAGGTGTTTCGTGTCTATCCATGACTCATTCCGGATGTGGTATACGAGGCCGCCACCGCGGAGACGCCTTTTGATTGCGCCCACGGAATCTTGACTCCTCAATTTCTTCCAATGAATGAAGCCGTTCCTATTCACCTTCTCATCCACTGACTTATAACAGTCAGCTTCGTGAGATTTCTGGATGAGGCCACTATCGAAAATCATCTTTCGAATTTGACCGTAATATCGCGCATGGATCTCCGGAAAGCGTCCCCTCGCATAGTCTTGGTTCCTTGCTTCAAGCGTATAACAACAAATACAATAAGTACGGTCCATATGCTCGTATATTGGATTCAGGGGTAAGCCATAACGCTTTGTAATGACTTCGATGATCTCTTCTTTCGTGAAATTTAAGAGCGGATTGAAACAGGGCAGGTTTAGTCGCTTGTATATCTAGAAGTGGTCCCGGTTGGTTGGACAGGGTGGCGGCATAAATAAGGTGGAATCCGACTCATGGGTTACGCCGCCTTGAGGTTTTCCAAGCACTGGGGGGCATGCCCCCCAGTGCTTGGACGATGACCACAATATACTTCCATAGGCCGTTTGCCGTCAAAGATAGAATGCGGCCTCTTCCAGTTGTAAAAATTAAGCCAGGCGTCGAGTTCCTCTCTGGCCTGGGTCCCGGTCGCGAATTCACGCAGGTAGACGCATTCGCATTTCACCGAACGCCACAGGCGCTCAATAAAAATATTGTCCATCCAGCGGCCTTTTCCATCCATGGAAATCCGTACCCCGGCGTCTTTGAGTGTTTCGGTGAACAGGGCGCTGGTAAACTGACTCCCCTGATCCGTATTGAAGATTTCCGGCGCTCCGTAACGACTGAGCGCGTCTTCCAGAGCGGCTGCACAGAAATCGGCGTCCATCGTATTAGAGAGCCGCCAGGCCAGAACCGCGCGGCTGTACCAGTCCATAACTGCAACAAGGTAGAGAAAGCCCCGCTTCATGGGCAGGTAGGTGATGTCAGAGCACCAGACCTGATTGGGCTTCTCGATCGTGACCCCTCGCAGAAGGTACGGATAAACCGTATGCTCTGCGCCGGGTACGCTTGTTCTCGGTTTCTGATACACGGCCATAAGCCCCATTTTTCTCATGAGGCGTTTGACTCTGCGGCGCCCCACCGCATAGCCTGCGTTGACCAGATGCCGTTTCATTTGCCGTGTCCCATAAAACGGTGTCTCCAGAAATTGCTCATCGATCAGCCGCAGCAAGCGCAGGTTGAACAAGCTCTCGCCCTTGGGCTGATAGTAATACGTGGAACGCTTCAAACCCAAGAGCAGGCATTGACGTGTGACACTGAGCCTTGGACGGTCTTGCTCCACCATCCGCCGCCTCCGCTCACGACTCACCGACGAGCGAAGGCCTTCTGCAAAAAATCATTCTCCACGGTCAACTGACCGATCTTCGCGTGCAGATCCTTGATATCCGCTTCCTGGTCGTTCCTCCCGACCGCCGCATTGCCGCTAAAACACTCTACGATGCTTTCCCTGGCTTGACGTTTCCATGCTGAAATCATGTTGGGATGCACGCCGTATTTGCTGGCCAGCTCGGTAAGCGTCATCTCTCCGGACAGCGCGTCAAGGGCTACCTTGGCTTTGAACTCCGCGGAAAATCGTCTTCTCTTGCTCATTATCTCGTGTTCTCCTCTCTTGAGGATTCCACCTTAACAGCCTGTCCAATTTTCCGCACCCACTTCTGGGCGTCGGCTCTTTCGTATATCTTAGTTCGATTGTTGTCGACGCGGAGCTTGAAGTTGACGAACCGACTTACGATATCAAGTGCCCCAAGGACTGCACCGCCTGCATGGACGCCTGCCCCACGGGGGCCATCATCAAACCCCTGACGCTCGATCCACGGCGTTGTATCTCCTTTAATGCATGGTGTACCCAGGACGGACGTCCCGGGGTGACAAGCCACATTCCCCCCGATATCAGGGAAAAGATGGGAACGCGCGTCCATGGGTGTGATGCCTGTCAGGAGGCATGCCCGCGGAATGCGGCAATGCTGAAAGCAAGGTTCCCGAAGGACCCGTTTCTGGTCCGGCTGGCCGAGGATTTTAGCCTGCCGAAAATGCTGAATATGTCAGATGAGCTTTACGAAAAATCCATCCTGCCCGTCATGTACAACTACATCAGCGACAAAAAATATTTCCAGAGAAACGCGGCCATCGCATTGGGAAACACGGGAGACCCGGACCATATACCCGTATTGGATCGAGCCATGGAGAACCCCGAGGAGCTGGTTCGGGCCTATGCGGCCTGGGCCCTTGGGAGAATCGGCGGCAGTAAAGCAATAACTGTGCTGACGTCGCGTTTAAAAAGAGAAGATTCAACTTACGTCATTTCTGAAATAAGGTCAGCCCTGGAGAAATGAAGCGAGGCGAAATTAAGGAAGTCGGTATCCGACAAGTTTGAGGATTGTAACAGGAGGTCATGATGGGAATGGATTGTTATAAAAAGCTTGCTCGCCATTTAGATAGCCTGCCGGGAGGTTATCCTCCTACAGTAGTGTCCGGTTAAGAGGTTAAAAAAAGTCCGAAAACTCCATTGATCTGTTATAATGATTTTGCGTATAACTCATTAAACAAACAGGAGATTTCGGACTATGGCTCATAATAACACACTTTTTCATCAGATGCTCAAACTTATTCCGAGACATGTTTTTGACAAGCTTGAAAACGATCATTCCACGGGCAGAAGAGCCCGTTCATTCACCCGCTGGAGCCAGTTTGTGAATCTCATGTTCATGCAGGTAACCTCGCGGGCCAGTCTGCGTGACGGCGTGGATAGCCTGAAAGCCAAGGAGCGCAATCTTTACCATCTTGGTTCCCAGCCGGTGGCCCGATCCACGTTCTCCGACGCCAACAACCGGCGTCCGGCGTCTTTTTACCAGGAACTCTTCAATGTCCTGTATCGACGGCTTGCGCCGTCGGCCCCCAAACATTCCTTCAAGTTCAAAAACAAGCTCCCCTGGACGCCACGGTGATAAAGCTTTCCCTGTCACTGTTTCCCTGGGCTTCATTCCGCCGGAGAAAAGGGGCGATCAAACTGCACATCCTCCTGGATCATTCCGGTTACCTGCCCGCTTTTGTGGCCGTCTCCGAGGGGAAGACCCATGAAACCAAGATAGCGCGCGCGCTCAGCCTTCCCGTAGGCTCCATCGTCGCCATTGACCGGGGCTATGTGGATTATTCCTGGCTCGACAACCTCAGCGGGGAGGCGTTTTCTTTGTCACGCGCCTCAACCGCAACAGCGCCTATCGTGTTGTTGAACGCCGCCCGGTGAATAAAAAGCAAAATCTCACTTCCGATCAGACCATAACGCTTAACAACGGCAAATATCCCCGGAGCTTACGCAGGATTGGCTATCGAGACCCAGAAACCAAAAAGCATTATGTGTTTCTGACCAGTAGTGTCCGGTTAAGCTAGAGCCAGGGATAACTGGCTAGAATCATTGTTTAAGTTATCCAGATTTCGGTTGTGGATTTATCAACTCCTGCAGTGTGAGTCTTCGAAACAGGTTGAGTTGAAGCAGCCGCAGCAGCGCTCCCAGGCTCTGCGTAATATGAGATAAGTATTTGAAATAACAGAGCAACAAGTAGGCTATGAGCGCGACATAGATTTGAGTCATCACGGCGTTTTCGCTGTTACCGACGAAGGATGTGATCTTCAGGTTCTGTTTTATCCAGCGAAAGAACGTTTCTATTTGCCAGCGTTGCCTATAGATGTCGGCAATGGTCTTGGCCGAGAGCCTGAAGTTGTTGGTCAGAAACACATAATGCTTTTTGGTTTCAGGGTCTCGATAGCCAATTCTGCGTAAGCTCTTGGGATATTTGTCGTTGTTAAGCGTTATGGTCTGATCGGAAGTGAGGCTTTGCTTTTTATTCACCGGCCGGCGTTCAACAACTCGATAGGCGCTGTTGCTCTTGAGCCGGGTGACAAAGAAAACGCCGCCCCTGCTGAGGTTGTCGAGCCAGGAATAATCCAGATAGCCCCGGTCAATGGCGACGATGGAGCCGGCGGGAAGGCTGAGTGAGCGCGCTATCCTGGTTTCATGGGTCTTCCCCTCGGAGACGGCCACAAAAGCGGGCAGGTAGCCGGAATGATCCAGGAGAGTATGCAGTTTGATCGCCCCTTTTCTCCGGCGGAATGAGGCCCAGGGAAACAGCGACAGGGAAAGCTTTATCACCGTGGCGTCCAGGGAATAGAGTTTATTTTTGAACTTGAAGGAATGCTTGGGAGCCGACGGCGCAAGCCGTTGATACAGAGTATTGAAGAGTTCCCGGTAAAAAGACGCCGGACGCCGGTTGTTGGCGTCGGAGAACGTGGACCGGGCCACCGGCTGGGAACCGAGATGGTAAAGATTGCGCTCCTTGGCCCTCAGGCTGTCCACGCCGTGTGGCCATG
>CAWGFI010000012.1:0-210252 GCA_963821845.1 uncultured delta proteobacterium | reverse complement strand
GCGTAAAAACCAATATCCGGCATTGACATTCGGACCGGAATTGCATTATCAGAGTTACTAATAAGCAAAACGCCACGAAGACGTTAGCAAACCAACTGAACGCGATTTTTCGAAGCGGATCGCGGGGGACTCGATGAAAGCCCCTCGGAGAACGCTTTTTATGAGCCCGGCGGCTAGGCGCCGCAACCGGGTTCGACCATAGTTTAAAAACATAATTTAAGATCAAAAAAGGCCGAGAAGGTCGGATTGGAATGAATTCCAATGACGAACTTCGCGGCCTTTTTTATTTGGCGCGGCAAGACCATAAAGAGAACGGACCATGAGCAAAAAAGTGATTTGCGTCATCGACGGTCAGGGCGGCGGCATCGGCGCCGTTCTGATCAAATACCTGAAACAGGCGTTCCAGGATTCCTTGCAAATTTTCGCCCTGGGGACCAATCCCATCGCCACGTCGAACATGATCAAGGCCGGGCCCGATCAGGCCGCCACCGGGGAAAACGCCATAATCCGCACGGTCGACCGGGTGGACGCCATCATCGGGACCGTCTCCATCACCTGGGCGCACGCCATGCTGGGCGAGATTACTCCCCGTATGGCCGAAGCGGTCATGGCCAGCGGCGCGGTCAAGATCCTGCTGCCGCTGACCCAGGAGGAAGTCATCCTGGCGGGCATGAACCACGAACCATTGCCGCATCTGGCCGAAGAGGTAGCCGTCAAGCACGTTCGGACGGCATTGGGCCTGTAAACGGATAGCAAAATCGATTTTGCAATGAACCGCAGAAATCTGGGCTAGCGGTTAACCTGTCTGCCATAACGCTGTCATTTCGAGCGTAGCGAGAAATTTCCCCAGGGGGCGCGGAGGAAGAGATTCCCTCGCAATGTTTTTTTCTTCCATATCGATAGCTTACCTGTCCAAAGGCTGGAAAAAGCGAAAGGAGATAATCATGCTGTTTAAGCCGTTTATGAGAGAAGGTTTCATGCCGCTGCCGGTTACCTTCATTTCCACCATAAGCTCCGACGGAGTACGCAACATCGCGCCGTATAGCTGCGTCATGCCGGTTCTCCGCCCCCTGGATCTCATCTGCCTCGCCTCGGCAATCAAACGGGACACCCTGAAAAACATCCGGGAAACCGGCGAGTTTGTCGTCAATCTCGCGGGAGCCGATCTTATCGACAAAGTAATGATCACCGCCGGATACACCCCGCCCGAAACCGACGAGTTCGAACTGGCCGGGCTGGATGAAAAGCCATCGGAAATGATCCGGGCTCCGGGAATCGCCGGCTGCTATGGCTGGTTGGAATGCCAGCTTCACCGGGAATACGAAGAACCCAACTATGTCTTGATCGTGGGGCAGGCGCTGCGGCTCGAAATCGCCGACGAGGCGCTGAATCCGGACGGAACGCTCGACGTGGACAAAGCCCGGCCGCTCATGGCGATCGGCGGCAAAAAAGGAGTGCGTTACGGCACAATCGTGGAGATAAACCGGGCCAATCCCTTCGGCGCCATGTTCCCCGACGGCAAGGACCCGCTGGCGTGGCTCTATGAAGACGGATCGGCCGGCAAAAGAGGATAACCGCAAAACCAATCCAGGAATGAAAAACGGACCGCGCGAATCGCGCGGCGTGAAAAGGAGAACGCATGGACATTCTTGAAAAAGCGCGGATCAGGATGGAAAGCTGGATTCACCATAACGATCATCACGAGGAGGAATACCAAAGTCTGGCCGACGAGTTGGAAGCGTCCGGAAAACCGGAAAGCTCGGCGTCCATCCGGCGGATGGCGGAACTGATGAAACAAAGCAACGATTATTTGCGCGAGGCCTTGAAAGCACTGGAATGATCGCTCTTGTTTATTGACCGGTAATAACAATAGCGTAACCAAATTTGGTCTCGCGAGGAGCTTTATTTCGACAGATAGATACTCCTTCAACAAGTAGCGCACGCAGTTTGCGATATGAAACGCCATGGTGTCGTATCTATTGACGACTACCCTATAGGTATGCCTTGATAGAGGCGAATTATTGTTACCAATGCGCATGATAAACAGGACATATTTACTTATTATTTCTGTTTTTATCAAAATATAATTGACATAGTATGCGTTACAGTAGTAAATAAATTACAAAATCAGTCCGAATACGGAGATAGATACGGCTTTAATCCAGCCTGAAAAGTCTGGCAAGCTCTTAATAAATAAGATATAACCGGCTTTTCTCTATAAATATCATCTTACAATCAGGCCACGAAGGACCTTTTTCGGTTGAGGGCAGAAGCCACGCCAATCAACACTCAATCGCAAGGAGAGCCTACTGCTATGTGGCCCAACGTGAAATTCAAATTCCTGCTGCTTTTTATTCTGTTCATAGTTCCCGTGGTGTGGAGTCCCGGTTCGGCGTTCGCCGAGGAGCCGCAACCTCAAGTCCAGCGACTGGAAGAGGTAAACGTCGTGGCCTCCCCCATCATCGAAGGCAATCAACTGGACCGTTACGCTTCCGAGAAAACCGAAGTGAGCGAGGAGCAGATCCGCGACCTCAACGCCCAGGACCTGCCCTCCGCCCTGCGAATGACGCCGGGCGTGAACATTTCCCGCTATAATCCCATCGGTTCGTTCGGCGGAGCCGAAGGCGGCGCGATTTTCATTCGCGGCCAGGGTTCGAGCCGGCCGGGAGCGGAAATCAAGACCCTGATGGACGGAGTCCCCATGTACATGAGCGTCTGGAACCATCCTCTGCTGGACCTGATGTCCCTGGACCCCGCGCACGTGATCGAAGTGTATAAAAGCCCGCAGCCCCAGTACCTCGGAAACGCTTTCGCCGTGGTGAACATCGTGCCCAAACGGGTCACGAGCGAGGGTTTCGTAACCAGCTTCCAGACCCAGGGCGGCAGCTACGACACCTTCATCGCCACGGGCGAACAAGGCGGCAAGATAGGCGCCCTGGACTATTACGTGGGCGGCGGCTATCGAACCTCCGACGGCCACCGTGAAGATTCCAACGGCGAGTTGGGGGACGCCTACGGACGCATCGGCTATCAGCTTGGGGACAACTGGAATGTTTCCGTCTTTTCGCTCTGGAGCGACAATTACGCCTACGCCCCCGGAGCCGAGGGCGCCGACCCGGCTCTCAAGCAGGGGAAATTCGAAACCCGCGCCCTGATGGGCGTGGCCACTATCGCCAATAAATACGATCAGGCCGAAGGCTATCTGAAGCTGTACGCCAACGACGGAGAAGGCGACTGGCTGGATCAGCCGGTGGAAGGAGATCTGCGGGAAGACCTCTACAACGATTTCCTGTTTTATGGCGTCAAGGCGCGGGAAACTTTCCATTTCTGGGAAGGCGGGGAGATCATATCGGGGCTAGATTGGGATTACACCGAGGGCAGCTATAAACTGGACTACATCGACGGCACGAGCAACGACTGGGACGGCGCCAGCTACAATATCATATCCCCGTACGCGGCCGTAAGCCAGTTGATCGGCCATAAAGATAGCTACTTCGCCATATTCTCGGCCGGAGTCCGCTATTACGCCAACACGGAATTCGACTCCGAATGGGGACCGCACGCGGGAATCATTCTGGGCTACCAGAACACCGAACTGCACATGGGTTATTCCCGGGGAGTCATCTATCCGGGGCTCGATGTTATCGTTTTTTCCGAAGAGGTCATTCCGGCCCTGGGCGACAGTTGGAAAAACCTGAAAGCCGAGAAGGTGGATCATTATGAAGTGGGTCTCCGGCATCACTTCGGAACGATCGCCGTGGCCGATGTCACCTTCTTCTACGATGACGGCGAGGACCGTTATGTGATCGTTCCTCCGCCGCCTCCGCCGCCGATCTACGAAAATATCGACCATTATAAAATCAAGGGTGTCGAGGCTTCCGTCACGGTGTATCCTGTAACCAACCTGGCCCTGTTCGCGGGCGGCACGTATCTGGACGCCGAACCGTCCGATCTGCCCTACTCTCCGGAATACACCGTGAGCGCGGGATTGAACTGGCGGTTCCTGGAACGATTCAAGCTGAGCCTGGATTCGCAATACGTGAGCGGTTTCCATGCGCTTTCGCAGGCCAGACGGGAAGGCGCCGAGAACACCGAAGAGGTGGAAAACTATATTCTGGTGAACGCCAAGGTGGGATACCTTTTCAAGGTACCGAGCTGGGCCATGGCCGGAGAATTTTTCGTGGCCGGAGAAAACCTGACGGACACGGACTATGAATACCGGCCCGGTTACCCCATGCCGGGCATCAACGGCATGGCGGGCGTACAGCTCCAGTTCTGAAAGGAGAGCGGTATGAGCGGACGAACACAACGCGAGTTTTTCGACAGTCGAGCCGACCAGTGGGAGCGCAATTGTTATCCCAAGGAAACGCGCGTTCGGCTGCGTGAACTCATCCCCGAATTCGGCCTGAAACCGGCGGCCCGCGTGTTGGACGTCGGCACGGGCCCCGGCGTGCTCATCCCCTCTATTCGCGAGGCTATCGGTCCCCAAGGCCGGATCTGCGCGTTCGACCTTTCCTTTGCCATGATCAGCCAGGCCCGGCTCAAGCCGCTTCTTCCCTCGGACCTGACGCTTCAAGCCGACGCCCAGCGTCTGCCGTTCGCCTCGAACATCTTTGACAACGTCGTCTGCTTCGCCGCGTTTCCCCATTTCGACGACCCCCAACTGGCCCTAAGCGAAATGGCGCGGGTGGCTCGACCGGGAGGAACGGTGGTGATCGCGCATCTACTGAGCCGCGAAGAGCTTACGCGCCATCATGGAGGCCACGAGGTGGTCGCCGACGATATTCTACCGGACGCGGAAACCATGCGTTCGTTTTTCCGCCGGGCCGGTCTGGACGATCCGTTCATCCAAGACCGTCCGGGCCGTTACCTGGCGAGAGCGAGGAAAAAAGAAATGGAAATGGAATCATCTGTTAAGGCCGGATTCGATCAATGGGCGGTATTTGAAAAAATGCGCGCCGCCAATCGCATGCGCCACCGCGAAGCGTATGAAACCATGGAACGGGTAATCGCCGGATTCGAACGGCCGCCCCGCATTCTGGACATCGGGTGCGGCGACGGCCGCGAGATCGCGGCGATCCTGAAACGGGTCCCGGCGGCCCTGTACGTCGGGATCGACAACTCTTCGGACAATTTGGAACAGGCGCGCGCCAATTTCTCCGAACTGTCCGTTCCCGGTCGACTCATCCTGGGCGACTATACCGAAGCCTTTACCTTGAACGAGGTGTCATTCGACCTCATTCTGCTCGGGTTGTTCCTGCACCATTTTCCCACCGGGGAAAAACGGGAATTTTTCCGGCAAGCCTCCCGCCTACTCGCCCCGGACGGCGTCATACTGGCGCACGACCTGGTTCTTCGGGAAGACGAGGACAGGCAAGGGTTCCTCGATCGCCTGGCGCTGGCTTGCGAGAGTTGGCCGGAGCTTTCCGCCGAGGAACGAAAAATCCTGACGCCCCATTGGTCGGGACACGGCCATCAGGAGCGGTTGAGCGCGCTCCGGGAGTTCGCCGGCCAAGCCGGTTTTTTCCAAACAGAGGTTCTGTGGCGCGATCCGGAAGACTTTTACGTGGTGGTCGCTTTTCGGCGATAATCGGGACTCGGATCGGCCGGCGACCATTTCTTCATCCGGCGTTTGGGCGAAAAGGCCGCGCAAACGATAAAAATCAGGGTCGATACCAGCACGATGGTCCCGCCGCTGGGGAAATGAAACAGGTAGGAGCCCAAAAGCCCCAGCCAGGTGGACAGCACGCCGAAAAGCGCGGACAGCGCGAACATCCAGCGCAGCCGGTAGGTCAATTGCCAGGCCGCGGCGGCGGGGTTCAGGATCAGGTTGAAGATCAGCAGCCCGCCGATGCTGGAAAGCGACACCGTGATGGCGGAACCGGTCAGGACCAGCATGGCGTAAAAGATGAAGTTGGCCGGTAGCCCCACGGCCAGCGCCACTTCCCGGTGAAAAATCACGGTCTGGATCTCTTTGAAAAACAGGACGATCAGCAGGACCACCGCCAGGGCCACCACGGCGAGCAGCGCCAGGTCCGCGCGGGTCACGGTCAATACGCTCCCCCACAGCAACTCCAAAGCCTCGGTTTTGGGGCCGCGCATGAGGCCCATGAACAGGAAGGCCAACCCCATGTTGAGCGAAAAGATGATGCCGATGGGCGTGTCCGGGCTGAATTCGCCGCGGTCGGACAACGGGCCGATCACGGCCACGGCGGCCAGGCTGAAGAGAAAAGCGCCCAGGTTGGGGCCGTAGCCGAGCAAGGTCCCCAACAGAGCCCCGGCGAACGCGGCGTGGGCGATGGCCACCCCGATGAAGGACAGATTCATGGTGACCACCAGCACGCCCATGAGCGCGCAGG
The DNA here is from genome assembly GCA_963821845.1 of uncultured delta proteobacterium. Classification (GTDB taxonomy): domain Bacteria; phylum Desulfobacterota; class Desulfarculia; order JACQYL01; family CAWGVV01; genus CAWGFI01. Next base: position 203,893 of record CAWGFI010000012.1, on the reverse strand, counting down.
CGGCCCCACCCAGGAAACCGGCCAGGATGGCGTTTTGCATGAACGTGTAGTGCAGAATGGACAGATCCAAAATTTTCGCTCCAACCGATTAAAGTTCTTCCGCTCCGGCTTCCCAAGCATATAACTCGCTCAGGACGTCCTCGCGCAGCAGTTCTCGGGGCGTTCCCACCGCCCAGAGGCGCCCCTCCTTCAGCAGGACGATGCGGTCGCACGTGGCCGCCGCAGTCCGATGGGCGTGAGTAACCATGAGGGTCGTCAGGCCGCGCGTACGATGAAAGTCATGCGCCAGCTTCATGATTTCGGCTCGGGATCGCCGGTCCAGGCCGGTGGTGGGTTCGTCCAGAAGGAGAATCGCGGGGTCCTGGACCAGGGCGCGGGCAATGGCCACACGCTGCTGTTCCCCGCCGGACAGATGGCCGATGGGTCGATCGGCCAAGTGGGTCATGCCCACCATCCGCAGCATGCTTTCCACCACCCGGCGTTCCGCCTTGCCCGGCCGCCGCAGCGGACCCAACCGGCCGTAGCACCCCATCAGAACCACTTCCCGCACGCTCACCGGCATGCGGGGATCGACGTTATGCGTTTGCGGAACATAGCCGATCCGGCGGCGCAATGCGGTGGGGCACCCCTTGCTGATGTCGCGCCCCAGCACGCCGACCCGGCCGCTCAACAGCTTTCCCAGCCCGTTCACGAGCGTGAGAATGGTGGTCTTGCCCGAACCGTTGGGCCCCATGACGCCGATGAACTCCCCATCGGCGATGTCCAGGCTCACCCCACGCAGGGCCACGTCCTCGCGGTAGGAGACCACGGCGTCGCGGATGGATACGACCGGGTTCACGGCTTGGCCGCCGCCGCAAGCAGCAGGTCCACGTTTTTCTCCAGAGCCCTGGCCCAGGTGTCCGTATCCGGGAATCCGCCGGGGAAATTGCTCAGGGTGACGTGAGCTGCCCCAATCTCCCCAGCCATGCCGGCGCCGGCCTGTTTGCCGCTTTGCAGGTTATCGACCACCAGCCGGACCGATTTTGCGCGCCCCAGACTGATGGCGTTTTCCACGTCCACCGGCGACATGTCTTCGCCCCGGTCGAACGTTCCCACTACTTGAAACCCGGCCCAGCGCAGGAAGTCGGCTTGCATCCCGTTGGCCAGAACCGGGATTCGACTCACGCCCGCCGTGGCCAGACGTTGAGCCTGAACGTCGCCTACCCGCCGAACTTCATCCTTGCGGCGTTCGGCGGCCGCGCGGTAGACAGCGGCGTGACCGGGATCGGCCTTGGCCAGCGCTTCCGCCACCCCGTCCGTCGCCTTCATCCGGGCGGATGGAATCATCCAGTTGTCGGGCGGCTCGATCGCGACCCGTTCCAGCGCCGGGTTTCCGGACGCCTGCGCGATTCGGTCGCCGAATTGCTTCCCCTGCCAGACGTGCGTCAGGAACAGCCGCGCGTGGGCCAGCAATTTCATGTCATCCGGTTTCAGATCGAAGTGGCCGGGGCAGGAACCCGGCGAAATCATGGTTACGACCTCGACAGCGTCGCCGCCCACGTCGCGAACGATCTCGGCAATCAACGTGGTCGTGGCCACGACTCGCAAGGGAGCGCCCTGCCCTCCCCGAGCGGGCGAACCGGTTGCCCCCATGACGGCTAAAACCAGCGCTACCACCCATACTATCTTGCTCCATACCGCGCGTGTCCCGATGGACATGGTTCTCATCCTCCTTAGTCAACAACCCTGGGAAAAAATAAAGCCACGAACTCCCGCGCTCCTCCTTGAGAAAGCTGGGCCTTCGTGGCTTTAAAATTCGTATGAAACTATGGTTTGCGGGAGCGGATGTGAAATACGATTCCAGCGCCCCGGCGACCGATCATTATTGAAATAAAACAATTGCGGCCGTTTCCGCGGCCATTCACCCTTTTCAATAGCCGCGCGGCGTGGAAAAGTCAAGAACGCGGAGGACTGACTTGACTTTTTTTAAAACCCATTGATCGCCTTCCCGCAAGCCTCATGATTCTCATAAAAGTAAAACGCGCTCGTAAGGCTCTTGTGGGAATATAGTTCTTAAAAAACCACAAACGTCCTGGCGGGCTTATATTTCCATATACTGGAATTGAGCGCATATGACGATGATGATACAGTGAGGTTCATTTTCACGTGACCAACAGCGCCCACGGCTATTTAAGGAGGCTTTATGAAAATAGGGATACCCAAGGAAATAAAACAGGCTGAAAAAAGAGTGGCGGTGACTCCCGCGGGAGTCAAGGCCCTGGCTAATAACGGGCATGAAGTTTATCTGGAAACCGGCGCGGGGTTGGGATCGGGATTTTCCGACGACGCCTACGGCCAGGCCGGAGCGCGGGTGTTGGCCAAGGCGGATGACGTCTGGGCCGAGGCCGATATGATCCTCAAGGTCAAGGAGCCAATCGAACCGGAGTTCGCCCGCATGCGGCGCGGCCAGATCATCTTCACCTATCTGCATCTGGCCGCCAACCGGGAACTGACCGACAAGCTGCTGGCCGCCGGCGTGGTGGGCGTGGGCTACGAAACCGTGCAACTGGATGACGGCGCCCTGCCCTTGCTGGCCCCCATGAGCGAAGTCGCCGGACGGCTGGCGGTCCAGGTGGGAGCTTATTGCCTGGAGGCCCGCAACGGCGGGATGGGAATCCTGCTCTCCGGCGTTTCCGGCGTGCGCCCCGGCCGGGTGACGGTCATCGGCGGAGGCGTGGCGGGTCTTGGCGCCGCCGTGATGGCGGTGGGCATGGGCGCCCAGGTGTCCATTCTCGACGTCAACGTGGCCCGGCTGCGTTACATCGAGGATATCATGGGCGAGCGGATGGTAACCGTCATGTCCAATCCGGCCAATATCGAGGAAGAATGTCTGAACAGCCATCTGGTGATCGGCACGGTGCTTATTCCCGGCGCCCAGGCGCCCAAACTGGTGCCGAGAAGTCTGGTCAAACGGATGCGGCCCGGTTCGGCCATCGTGGACGTGGCGGTGGATCAGGGCGGATGCTGCGAAACCACCAGGCCCACCACCCATGAAAACCCGACCTATATCGAGGAAGGCGTGGTGCATTACGCGGTGACCAACATGCCGGGCGCGGTGCCCCGCACGTCCACCATCGCCCTGACCAACGTCACCTTGGCCTACGCCCTGGCCATGGCCAACAAAGGCTGGCGGCGGGCCATGGCCGACGACCCGGCCCTGGGGAGAGGTTTGAACCTCTACGATGGAAAGCTCATTTGCCGTCCGGTGGGCGCCGCGTTCGGGATTGACTGCGAGGTTCCGGACTTCGCGTAAGCTTGGTTTTTTTCTCCTTGAGCCGTGGTCGCGCCGCGGCTCGGGGAGAGGCTTTTTTCTCTCATAATCAGCGCCGGAAAATGGAGGCCGGATCTCACCATGGTAAACCTGGCCTCGTTTTCCGGCTTTCTGGCGATCAAAGCTCTTTAGACCATTATATTAAGGCATTATGCTCGCCAAAACGCAGCCCGCGAGGAACGATCCGCCCCCCTTCCTGTTTGATAACTCTTCTTAGTAATAGTCCTTGACAGTATAGTTATATTGTGGCTAAATTGTAGTCACAATATAGTGGTCCCCAGTAAAAAAAATCAGGGCTTAATCCAGTCGCGCATCTGACTTTCCTACGCGAGAGACGCCGGGGGGCACCGGGGCAAGGGCGCCCAAAACACCTACGCATCCGTTCGCTGAAGTTTCGTGGACATTCCGCCCGCTTGTAACCCCCCGGAATAAAAAATGGTCAAACACGCATGAAGAAGTAACCGACCGGCGGCGAATCCGCCGGGCTTCGGGAGTGGAGGATCGCGTTTCTCGATTTTCAGGGGCAGCGCGAACAACCATATCGCAAGTCGAGTGTACGAGGTAAAACATGAGATACGCAGAGACGGGATATAATCTGGAAATCGATTTAGAGACCGGGAACATCGAACGGGTTGAAACCGACCCCAAAATGATGGAAACCCATCATGGGCGGTCTCGGGACCAGCGTCAAGCTGCACTGGGACCGGGTTCCCCCGGAAACGAGACCGTTCGATCGCGAAAATCTGCTGATTTTCAGTTCCGGCCTTTTTAACGGTACGCCGGCTTACAGCGCCAATCGCACCGTGGTTACCTTTATTTCTCCTCAGTCGGAACTGCTGGCCTATCCCATGATGGGCGGCTTCTGGTCGGCGGAATTGAAGTACGCCGGTTATGACAAGGTGCTGCTCCACAACAAATCCCCCAAGTGGGTCTATATCTGGATAAACAACGACAAGGTGGAAATCCGCGACGCCTCGCATCTGGTGGGCAAAGGCGCCCTGGAAACGCAGGACCTGATCCGCCAGGAGTTGAAGCAGCCCAACGCGCAGGTGGCCGCCATCGGCATGGCCGGTGAAAATCGGTGTTTCACGGCTTCCATCGAACAGTCCCGGTCCAGCGCCAGTAGGCTTGGCGGCGGCGCGGTCATGGGCGACAAGAGAGTCAAGGCGATCGCCGTTCGGGGAACCAAGGACGTCCACCTGGCCCGACGGCGCCGAATTCATGGAGCAACTCAACGAGGTGACCGAATACATAAAGTACCGGAACACCAACCCCATACCGGACGTCATGACCATTCTGTCCGGGATCGGGTCGCCGCAGGAGATGCGGGAAACCGACGAGAAGTGGCATACCGAAAATTTCGCCTGGGGAAACGCCCGCACCCGCAGAAGGGGCTTCTGGACCGAGGAAATCGATAAGGACTGGGCGAAAACCCAGACCGACGCCATCCAGCGTCTGATCAGCTGCTATAACTGTCCGCAGCATTGCGGGGCCTTGATTTCCTATCCCAATGTCCCCCGCTATATGATGAAATGCTTTTCCAAACTCACCTACTCCATGGCGGCCTATGTGGACAACCTGGATTTCGGTTTCAAGATCGCCCAGCAGGCCTCGGAATACGGTGTGGACGGCTTCTCGACTCCGCAGATTCTGGCCTTTGGCGTGGAACTCTATGAAGCCGGCATTCTGACCGACAAAGACTTCGAAGGGTGCCCCAAGGATAACGAAGGCCGATTCTTCTGGCTGCTGGACCGGGTGGTCCGGCGGGAAGGAATCGGAGACGTTCTGGCCGACGGCACCTACTGGGCGGCCAAGAGGATCGGCAACGGCGCCGAGGAATTCGCTCACAACAACATCAAGAAGCATGAGCAACTCCCCATCAAGCTGGGCATGCTCGACCCCCTCTACTTCCTCATGTACACCACCAACGAGAAAATCAGCATTACCCAGATCGAAGGGAATTGGCCTCAGGCGGCTTTTCCCACCAGGGAGCAGCGGGAAGAGTTCGTGAAGGACTGGCCCCAGCTTCCCAATGAAAAGTTTAAGCAGATACTTGTTGGAATGGGAACCTCGCGGAGAAAAGGCCATACCCTATTAGCCGACTCCTGAAATGGCCTCCGAAATCGTGGACTGGATGGAGATGCTGCACAACATCGATGACGCCCTCTGCCTGTGCGCCGGCATGGCTTCCTTCTGCCTCAAACCCCCCTATCACATCCACAACTATCCGAAACTGATCTCGGCGGCGACCGGCATGGATATGGACGAAGAGGGATTGAAAAAATCGTCAACAGGAGCCGGAACCTGCACCGGGCGTTCAATAACCGGCTAGGTCTGAGAAGGGCCGACGAGAAGCCGCCCGAGGACCACTGGAAGCGGAGATTCCCGGAACTGGAAGAAGAACTCCTGTCCACCTACTATAAGTTCAAGGGATGGAATAACGACGGCATTCCCACCAGGGAAAGGTTGGAAGAACTGGATCTGGGTTATGTGGCCGATGACCTGGAAGAGCGAGGGATATTAAAAAATGGCCAAGATTAAGAAAGAAAGTCAAAACCATCAAGATCGACGCCGACCGGTGTAACGGTTGTCGGGGTTGCGAGATAATCTGTTCCACCTCTCACGCCACGCCGAAATACAGCAGCGTCAATCCGGCGCGGTCGCGCATTCAGATTATCCGTTACCCGTTGAAGGACATATGGCTTCCGGTGTTCGCGGGCGAATACGCCCCGGCCGAATGCATGGGCCGGGACAAGTACACCATCGACGGTAAGGAATACGACGAATGCGGCTTCTGCCGCGCCGCCTGTCCGTCCAGCGACCTGTTCAAGGAACCCGACTCCGGCCTCCCGCTCAAGTGCGACATGTGCGAGGACGAAGACGAGCCTCTGTGCGTCAAGTGGTGCATGAACGACGTTCTGACCTACGAGGAGCGGGAAGAGGAAATCGAGGAACAGGAAGAACAGGCCGAGCTGGAAGTAGGCCTGGAATCCCTGGTGGACAAGTACGGTTTGGACAAGATACTGGACACCGTCGCCCGTATGTCAATTTCCAAAAAGGAATAAAACCGGGAATGTCCGGAAGAGGATCGTAAAAGACAGTGGAAACGGCAACCCCCTTCAAAGAAATCATCGATGTCATAAAAGAGAGCGGCGGCGACGCCTTCAAACGATGCTTCCAATGCGGATTGTGCGACGTGGTCTGCCCGTGGAACAGGGTCAGAAACTTCAGCATGCGCAAGATCGTGCGGGAAGCCACGTTCGGCCTGACCGAGATCGAAAGCGAGGATATCTGGCGCTGCACGACCTGCGGACGGTGCCCTCAGAAGTGCCCCCGCGACGTGCGGCAGATCGACTCCGGCATCGCCCTGCGCAGGATCGCCAATGAGTACGGGGTCTTTCCCAACTCGGTCAAACCGGTCCGCACCGCCAACGCCAGCCTCATCGGCGAAGGCAATCCCTTGAGCGAAGAACGCAAGGACCGGGCGAAATGGGCGGAAGGCCTTTGCGTGAAACATTTACCGAAGACATGGAAATCCTCTATTTCCCCGGCTGCTATCTCGCCTATGACCCCCGGTTGAAAAAAGTGGCCAGGTCCACGGCCAATATCCTCAAGAAGGCGGGGTGGATTTCGGCATACTGGGGAACAAGGAAAACTGCTGCGGAGAAAGCATTCGCAAGACCGGCGACGAGGAGCTGTTCAAAAGGCTGGCCCGGGAAAACATCAAGAACTTCATCGATAACGGCGTGAAGAAGAATTCGTGGTTTCCTCGCCCCACTGTTACCACACGTTCAAAAACGAATATCCCGAGTTCAGGGTGAACTTCGAGATTGTCCACATCACCCAGTTCTTCACGACCTCATCAACGAGGGGCGTCTCGAAATCAGCAAGGAATTTCGAAAAGAAAATCGCCTATCACGACCCCTGTTACCTGGGCGGCACAACGGCGTGTATGAAGAGCCTCGCGACGCTTTGAAAAGAGTGCCCGGCCTGGATCTTGCGAGTTGCCCGACTGCCGCGTGGACAGCCTTTGCTGCGGAGGCGGCGGCGGCAGGATCTGGATGGAAACGCCCAAGGGCGAGCGATTCTCCGACCTCAGGCTGGAACAGGCCATGAACGTCGGAGCCGAGACGCTGGTCACGTCCTGCCCCTACTGCATCGCCAATTTCGAGGACAGCCGGTTGACGCTGGATGTCATCGAAAAAATCGAGGTCAAGGACATCACGGAAATTATCGAGGAAGCCCTTTAGCGTCCGTTTGAACACGGCGCGGACGGCTTCCTTTAAATCCGGATGGAACGGATTCAGGGAACCGGAATACCCCATAAGGATATAAACTCGTGGAACAAGAACAAATTCAACTGCTTTGCAAAAGTATGGCGAACAAGAATTTTGGCGACGTCATGGTAGTCGGCGGAGGAATCAGCGGCATTCAGGCCTCGCTCGATCTCGCCGAAGCCGGGTACAAGGTGTATCTGGTGGAGAAGGCGCCGAGCATCGGAGGCCACATGGCCCAGCTCGACAAGACCTTCCCCACCAACGATTGCTCCATGTGAATTCTCTCGCCAAAACTGGTCGAGGTCGGCCGGCATCCGAATATAGAGGTCCTGTCATACACCGAAGTTGGTCGTGTGGACGGGGAAGCGGGAGATTTCAAGGTAACCTTGAACAAAAAGCCTCGTTACATCAACGAGGAGAAATGCACGGGCTGCACCTCCTGCGTGGAGTACTGCCCGGTCAAATATCCCGACAAGTTCAACCAGGAGATATCGGCGAACAAGGCCGTCCATATCTTTTTCGCGCAGGCGATTCCCCTGGTGGCCTATATCGATGAGAGCTGCATTTATCTGAAAGAGAAAAAATGCCGTATCTGCGAAGGGATATGCAAGGCCAAGGCAATCGATTTCAATCAACAGGCCGAGAAGATGGAAATCAACGTCGGGGCCATCATCCTGTCGCTCGGCCTCGAGCCGTTCGATCCCCTGGCGGCGGACGAATACGGGTATAGAAAATTGCAGAACGTGGTGACCAGTATGGACTACGAACGGCTGATGTGCGCCACCGGTCCGTACGAAGGCGAGATTCTGCGCGGTTCCGACCAGAAGCATCCCCACAAGATCGCCTGGATTCAATGCGTCGGCTCCCGAAGAGTCACCCCCGGCCAGAACAGCTATTGCTCATCGGTCTGCTGCACCTACGCCCAGAAACAGGTGATTCTGACCAAGGATCATTACGCCGAGACGGAGTGTACCATATTCCATAATGACGTCCGCTCCTATGGCAAGGACTTCGAGCGGTTCTACAAAAGAACGTCGAATCTTCCCGATGTGCGGTTTGTCCGAAGCTATGTTTCGGTGGTGGGAGAGGACCCGGAAACCAAGAACGTGAAGGTGCGCTACTCCACGCCCGACGACGGGGTAAAAGAGGAAGAATTCGACATGGTGGTGTTGTCCGTCGGGTTGAATCCTCCCCATGACGTCCAGGGTCTGGCGGACACGTTCGGGGTCGAACTCAATCAACACGGATTCTGCAAAACCAATCCCACCAACCCCATGGAAACCACCCGGCCGGGAGTCTATGCCAGCGGCGCTTTCCAGGGTCCCACGGATATTCCCGAATCGGTGTTTACCGCCAGCGGAGCGAGCGCCCAGTGCGGCGAACTGCTCGAGACCCGGCGGGCCAAGCTGACCAAGGAAAGGGTTTACCCGGAGGAACAGGACGTTTCGGGCGAGGAGCCCAAGATCGGGGTGTTCGTGTGCCATTGCGGGGCCAATATCGGAAGGGTGGTGGATGTTCCTTCCACCGTCGATTACGCTCTGACCCTGCCCAACGTGGTCTACGCCCAGGAACAGCTCTTTTCCTGCGCCACCAACTCGGCCAAGGAAATTTCGGACATGGTCAAGGAAAAGGGGCTCAACCGGGTGGTCGTGGCCGCCTGCTCCCCTCGGACCCTGGAGCCGCTGTTCCGGGATACGCTGCGGGAAGCGGGGATCAACCAATACTATTACGAAATGGCCAACATCCGGGAACATAACTCCTGGGTGCACTCCAAGGAAAAGGAAGAAGCCACGGACAAGGCCCAGGACATCATCCGTATGTCCGTGGCCAGGGCCTCCCTTCTGGAGCCTTTGCCGGAATACGACCTGCCGGTAAATAAAAACGCCCTGGTGGTCGGCGGCGGAATCGCCGGCATGGTCTGTTCGCTTTCCGTAGCCGCCCAGGGATATGAAGTGTATCTGGTGGAAAAGGAACGGGATCTGGGAGGCATGGCCGGCAGGCTTCATTACACCCTGGAAGGAATGGATGTTCAGTCGTACCTGGCCGACCTGAAAACCAAGGTGTATCAGAATCAGGATATTCACGTGATAACGGGCGGGACTGTCACCAACGCCGCCGGTTATATCGGTAATTTCGTCACCACCGTGAAGTCACCGGGCAGGGTCCGGGAGATAAAGCACGGCGCGACCGTGCTGGCCACCGGCGCCGCCGAATATAAGCCCAGCGAGTATCTCTATGGGGAAGACGAGCGGGTGATGACCAACCTGGAGCTGGAAGAACGTATTGCCCGGGGAGACGAGGAGCTGTCCAATTCCCCCTGCGTGGCCATGATCCAGTGCGTGGGCTGCAGAAACGAGGACCGGGATTACTGCTCCCGCATCTGTTGCAGCCACTCCATAAAAAACGCCCTGAAACTGAAAGAGATCAACCCCGAAGGGGATGTCTATATCCTCTTTCGTGACATGATGACCTACGGGTTCAAAGAGGATTACTACCGGGAAGCGTCCGAATAAGGATGTCCGGTTTATCCGCTGGGAGCTTGGTAACGGTCCCGGAGTGGAAGCGACCGAAGGCGAGGAAGGCCCGGTTCTGCGGGTTTCCATAGACGATCCCATCCTGGGCAAACGGCTGGAAATAGACGCCAACCATCTCGTGCTGGCCGCCGCCACCGTGCCTTCGGAAGGAATTCAGGAGCTGGCCAGCATGTTCAAGGTCTCCCTGAGCCCGGACACCTTCTTCAAGGAAGCCCATGTAAAACTCAGGCCCGTGGACTTTGCCGCCGACGGCGTGTTCCTGTGCGGAACGGCCCACTATCCCAAGCACATATCGGAAACCATCAACCAGGCGTACGGCGCCGCCGGCCGAGTCGTGGCCCTGCTGTCGCATGATACGGTCGTGGCTTCGGGTTCCGTATGCGAGGTGAATGACAAGCAGTGCATAGGATGCGGAGCCTGCGCCTCGGCGTGCGCCTACGACGCCATCGAGTTTCGGGACACCAAGCAGGGCAAAAAAGCCATGGTGAATCCGATCTTGTGCAAGGGAGACGGCCTGTGCAACGCGAAGTGTCCCACCGGGGCCATATTCCTGAAGCATTTTACCGATGAAGAGATCGAGTGCCAGATTGACGCCGCGATTGGAGACGCGTAAAAGCGCGCGAACGACGATACGGAGTTACTAACCGAGAAAGTGAGAACCAATGGGTACCGCGCTTAAATTCAAACCGAAAATCCTGGGTTTCGTGTGTCACTGGTGAGCATACGGCGCCGCTGACATGGCTGGAGTTTCCAGACTACAATACACGACAGAAGTCAGGCTGATACGCGTCATGTGTTCCGGCAGGGTGGACCTGGATTTCGTGCTCAGAGCCTTCTCCAACGGAATGGATGGGGTGTTTATCGGCGGTTGCCGCCTTGGCGAATGTAACTATATCACGCATGGGAATTACCATGCCCTGAACATGACGCTGCTTTCCAAACGGATCATGGAACACATCGGCCTGAACCCGGAAAGACTGCGGATCGAATTCATGTCTTCGGGCGAAGGAAACATCTTCGCGGAGGACATCGACGATTTCGTCACCAAAATCAAGGAACTGGGGCCGTTGGGCTCGAGCGACGGAATCGACGGAGACGAGCTGAAGTCCAGGATCGCCGAAACGAGGAAGCTCGTCCCCTACATCAAGATGGCGGAACGGGACAAACTGGACGAGCAGCTGAAAAGCAAGGACCGGTACGAGGAGCATTTCACCCGCGAGGAAGTGGACGACCTGTTCGACAACGTGGTTTCGTATCACATCGATCCCGACAAATGTCAGGCGTGCATGACCTGCGCGAGGCGATGCCCGGTCGACGCCATAATCGGCGGTAAAAATCTGGTTCACGTCATCGATCAGGACAAGTGCATCAAATGCGGAACGTGTCTTGAAGTATGCCCCTCTCGCTTCAGCGCGGTTACCAGGATTTCCGGCGAACCCGTTCCGCCGCCGATTCCCGAGGAAGCGAGAGTCATCATCAGAAAGAGTAAAGCAGGCGAAAGCCAACCCGCGTAAGTTGGGACCCTGTCCATTCCCGAAAAGCGGCGTTGACGATATAAGGGAGTTCGCTCTATGATCCGGGTGGTTTCCATAGAAGACGCCTTGGGTTGTCCCCTGGCCCACGACATTACCGAAGTCCGTCCCGGCGAGTTCAAGGGTCCGGCCTTTCAGCGGGGGCACATCCTGTGCGATCGGGACCTGGAGCATCTGCGTCGGCTGGGCAAGAATCATCTGTATGTTCTGAAAACCGAACAGGATGAAATGCATGAAGACGACGCGGCCGTGGCCATCGCCAACGCCCTGTGCGGGCCGGGGGTAAGCTGGCAGGGAGCGCCCCGCGAAGGCAAGCTGACATTAAAGGCCACCCGGGACGGCCTGTTCAAGGTCGACCAGGAAGCGCTGCTGGAATTCAACCTCCTGGGCGACGTGATGTGCGCCACCAAACACGGCAACGCCGTGGTTCGAAAAGGCGAACAGATCGGGGCCACCCGCGCCATCCCCCTGGTGATCGCCAGGAGCCGGGTGGAAGAGGCCGTTCGGGCGGCTCGAAGCGCTGCGGCCGGTACCTTGCGGGTGCTGCCCATGAAAAAGGCGCGGGTCGGCGTCCTGATTACCGGCGATGAAGTCTATTACGGCCGTATCCAGGATAAATTCGAAGCCATCATCCGCCGGAAAGTGGCGCAATACGACGGCGAGATCGTGGACTTGGTGTTTCTGCCCGATGACGACAATCGCATCGCCGAAGCCGCCCTCAACCTGATCACCCGGGGAGCCGATACGCTCATCACCACCGGCGGCATGTCCGTGGACCCCGATGACCGCACCCGCTTCGCCCTGCTCAAGGCCGGGGCCCGGGACATGGTCTACGGAGCGGCCGCGCTGCCGGGCGCCATGTTCATGATCGCCTACCTGGGCGACGTTCCGGCGCTGGGCATCCCGGCCTGCGGCATTTACGCTCCCGTGACGGTCTTTGACCTGATCTACCCCCGGGTTCTGGCCGGCGATAAAATCGATCGCCGCGACGTGGCCCTGCTGGGTCATGGCGGGTTATGCCAACACTGCCCCACCTGCGTCTTCCCCAACTGCGCTTTCGGAAAGTAGGCATGGTCAAAAAGCTGGCTCTGGGCCTGAAAGAGGCCCTTCGTTTGACGTTGGAAAATATCGAGCCCCTCCCCGCCGAGAACGTCTCCCTGGTTGACAGCGTCGACCGGGTGGCCGCCTCGGACCTCCACGCCCTGGTGGATTCCCCTTCCGTGGACGCCTCCCGCAAGGACGGCTACGCCGTACTGAGCCGTGACGTGGCCGAAGCGACTTCCGAAAGCCCGGTCCGGCTGCGGCTCCTGGGTTCCATGGCCGCGGGCGGCGCCAAGGATATCCGCGTCACTTCGGGCGCGACCGTAAAGGTATTGACCGGAGCCCGTATCCCGGACGGCGCCGACGCCGTGGTGGCCGAGGAATATACGTCGCGGTCGGGCGACGACACGTTGATAAAGGCCGACATCAAGGTCGGCAAGAATATCCTGTTTCGCGGTAGCGACGTGGCCATCGAAAACCGCATCCTCCAGGCGGGCTCCCCCATTTCGCCCGTCATGGCGGGGCTCCTCGCCGTCGCCGGACACAGCGTCATACCCGTCTTTAAAAACCCCGTGGTCGGAATCGTCGGAACCGGCGATGAAATCGTCGAACCCGGTCAACCGGTGGCCGATGGCCAGGTCTACGCCAGCAACATCATTACCCTGGCGGGCTGGTGTCGAAGATACAAGATGGAGCCCCGCACGGCCATTGTGCGGGACGACCACGACGCCATCCTCGACGCGTTCAGGACCATGGCCCGGGAAACCGACGCCCTGATCACCAGCGGCGGGGCCTGGACCGGCGACCGTGATATGGTGGCGCAGGTCCTGGAAGAGCTGGGCTGGAGGGAAATTTTTCACCGCATCCGCATCGGTCCCGGCAAGGCGGTCGGTTTCGGCGTGCTGGACAAAAAACCCGTGTTCATCCTGCCCGGCGGACCGCCTTCCAACCTGATGGGCTTCCTGCAGATCGCCCTGCCCGGCCTGCTGGCTCTTTCCGGTCACGCCGATACGACCGGGCTGCCCGGGACCTACGCCCGGCTCGCCGCCGACATCATTGACGGCGATGACGACTGGACCGATTACTTCTTCGGAACGCTCGAACCCGGCGACGAATTACCTTCCTTCCATCCCATGAAAAAACGCAGCCGCCTGACCTCCATAGCCGAAGCCGCCGCCATAGCCTGTATCCCCGAAGGCCAAAGTTCGCTCATGACGGGAACGGTCATCCACGTGCAATTGCTGAAATAGGCGGAAGAGCGAAAAGAAGGAAAAGACAAGAAAAAAGCAGGAAAGCAAAGACAAAAGGCCAAAAGCGAAAAACGAAAAAGCCTTGCGGGGGAATTTCTCCCCCCGCGCCCCCCATAACCGGGCTGCGCCCGTAGGGGCGAAAAATCTTTCGCCCACGGGAGATTTCTCCTCCGGTCGAAATGACGGAGGTACGAATTGCTCAAATACCGCCGATAATTCAAAGACTTGTCATTTCGAGCGCGGCGAGAAATCTCCCGCGAGGGGTGTGTCCCGGCTGTGTCGGGATCTTCGAGGCGCAGAGATTCCCCCACCACGCTTTTCTCTTCACCTAGGAGCGCTTCATAAGCTCCCTGGCCTTGGCTGTCACGTTATCCACGGTGAATCCGAATTCCTGGAACAGCGTCTTGGCCGGGGCGGAGGCGCCGAAATGGTCGAGGCCGATGATTTCGCCGCGCAGGCCCACGAACCGGTCCCATCCGAATGTGCCGGCCGCTTCCACCGCCAGCCGTTTTTCCACGGCAAGAGGAAGCACGCTGTCTCGGTAATCCCTGGACTGTAGCCCGAACAGCTCGAAACTGGGGACATTCACCACTCGAACCTTTATTCCTTCCTCAGTCAGCTTTTCATAGGCGCCCAGCAGCAGTTGCGTTTCCGATCCCGAACCCAGCAGAATCAGTTCCGGCGCGCCGTCGGGGGCGTCGGCCAGCACGTAGGCGCCCTTACGCAGCCCTTCGGCCGGACCGTATTTGGCTCGATCGATGGTGGGGACAGACTGCCGGGTCAGCAGCAGCGCGGTGGGTCCCGTGGTGTTATCCAACGCCGCCTGCCAGGCTTCGACCGTCTCCGGCGCGTCGGCGGGACGGATAACCGTCAGGTTGGGGATGGAACGCAGGCTGGCCGGATGTTCTATGGGCTGGTGCGTGGGTCCGTCCTCGCCCAGACCGATGGAATCGTGGGTAAACACGTAGATCACCTGCAACCCCATGAGGGCCGCCAGACGGATGGCCGGTTTCATGTAGTCGGAAAACACCAGGAAGGTGCCACCGTAGGGAATGAGCGCGCCGCTGAGCGCCATGCCGTTCATGACCGCGCCCATGGCGTGTTCCCGGACGCCGAAGTGAATGTTGCGACCCTTGTCCTTGTTGAACTCCCCGAACCCCTTCAAGAAGGTGTTGTTGGACGGGGCCAGGTCGGCGGAACCGCCGATAAGGCCGGGCACGTGCGGAGCGATGGCGGAAGGGCCTGCCCCGAAGCCTTGCGCGTGGCCACGCTCCCCTTTTCGGGCTCGTATAGGGGCAGGGATTCCTTCCAGACGTCCGGGTTCAGCGGTTCGCGCATTGCTTTCCACTGAGCGGCGAGTTCGGGATATTGCTTTTGATACTCGGTGAACATTTCCGACCACGCTTTTTCCGCTTCCGCGCCTCGGTCCAGCGCCTGACGGAAAAAGGAACGCACGTCTTCGGGAACGTAAAAATCGGGTTCGAGCGGCCAATCCAGGTTTTTCTTGGTCAGTTTCACTTCTTCCGCTCCCAGGGGAGCGCCGTGCGCGTCCGGCGTGTTTTCCTTGTTGGGGCTGCCGCAGCCGATGCAGGTCCGGGCGATGATCAGCGAAGGCCTGGACGTTTCCGCCTGGGCGTTGGCCATGGCTTCGTCAAAGGCCTTTTGATCGTTCCCGTCTATATGCTGCACGTGCCAGTTGTAGGCGTTGAACCGGGGGCGCACGTCTTCGGTAAAGGTGAGGTCGGTGGCACCTTCGATGGTGATCTTGTTGTCCAGGTAGAGGTACACCAGTTTGCCCAGGCCGAGGTGGCCCGCCAGGGAAGCCGCTTCGGAGGCGACTCCTTCCATCATGGTCGCCGTCGCTGGCCAGGGAATAGACGAAGTGATCGACCACGGGAAAGCCGGGTTTGTTGAACATATCGGCGAGGTATTCCTCGGCCACGGCCATCCCCACGGCCGTGGCGAATCCTTGCCCGAAGGGACCGGTGGTGGTTTCCACGCCGGGGGTGAGTCCACGTTCCGGGTGTCCGGGGGTGAGGCTTTCCCACTGCCGGAAGTTCTTGATTTCTTCGAGCGAAAGGCCGTACCCGGTCAGGTGGAGCATGGAGTACAGCAGCATGGAACCATGGCCGGCGGAGAGCACGAAACGGTCGCGGTTGGGCCATGCGGGGTTTTGGGGATTGTATCGCATAACGCGGGACCAGATTCCGTAAGCCAGGGCCGCGGCTTCCATGGGCATGCCGGGGTGGCCCGAGTTGGCCTTCTGTACGGCGTCAACGGCTAGAAATTGAATGGTTTTAATGCATTGCTGCGCGAAATCGTCTGAAATGGGAGCGTTTGGTTTCGCTGTCATGGGTCCCTCATCCTCAAAGGTTGAAAATTACGGTTACGGTTTGTTTGTTTCCGGTGGTTTTATTTTATTACGCCGGATCGTCGGGTTTACGCGCGGATGGAAAGAGGCGGCGGGATCGTTCCGTATTCTTCCTGGAAAAACTCTCTCGGAATGCTCAAATGAGCGTTTAGCTGCCTTTTTCTCACGCAGACGTCCGCGTCGAACAAAATAGGGTATATTTAAGAGGTTGTCCAACATTTCCGGCGCAACGAGCGTTAAAAATGTGGAAGGGTGTCATAAAGGCGCAAACCGCAGACAAAAAAGCGGGAAATGGTTTCGCGATAATAATTTGTATAGATAGGACAATAGTACACTTAAGTCAACCACGGCGTGAGCGCCTCCGCAAAGGCGCGAACCGCGGACGAACGGGGAAAATCGCCGAAAGACCGGGACGATTTTTAGGTGGGATTAATCTAAGTTACAAGCTTTGGATTTAAGAAACACAAGAGGAAGGAGGGATGGGGGAAGATTTTCCCCCACAGAATTATTCAACCAAATACATAAAGTTCGGAATTCACGTACATCAGTAAACGTGAACCTGGAAAGATGTCGCTTTTCCGATTATTACCCGTTCCCTTCCAGTTCTTTTTGAAGGCACCTTATATACTCGTCTCTCAATTTTGGATTTGCCGCTTTATCGCAGCATGCCTTCAACGCGCTATCGATTTTGTCATCGGAAAAAGCCGGGAATTCTTCCTTAAGCAGCTTCTTTATATACGAAAGCTCATAATCCATTTCACATGACATAAACTTGGAATCAATGCCTTTCACAATGTTATTTTTAACTTCATCCCAACCCATTTCAGGCCTCCACTGTTCAAATTACCTTGGATGTGGATTTTAGTCGTGGAATATGATCCCATGAATACATGCGACCTTCATCGTATGGCTTCTATTTTACCATAGAAGCGCAAAGCCACGGAAAAATCTTCCTTAATTCCGCTCAAAATCCGATCCCCGAGAGTAGAGGCTGTCGATAAAGGTTCTCTAAACGATTTGCGCAATAGACAGCCTCGTTTCCAGCCGGCTTTCTTGCCTCCATCGCCGGCTTCGGCTCCCCGGTCAGGTCATACGTCGCAAAAGTAAGCGTTGGCGGGATGCGCGCGCATGTGTACTTCCTTGACGCCCGGCGTCTGGCCGGCCATATCCTTTATCTTGTTGGCCAAGCCGGGTTCCTCGGTCAGGTTGAACCTGGCGTCGATCGTCACCACCCCATCGGCCGCATGAACCTGAACCATGGGATAATCATGCGCCAGCCTGCTTCGCACCCGGGCGGCCAGGAGCAGGTTGTCCAGAATCCGCCGCGATTCCGCCGTGGCCTTGAACTGTTCAAGTCGAGCGCTCTCGCAGATGATACGAACAATGTCATCGACTTGCAGCTTATGGACATGCAGCACCAAATCATAGAGACTGGGGTCCCAGGTATCCACTCCAAAGAGGTGGAGACTCCATTGCCGCCGTTCCTCGTCGTCCTTGCGCAGCCTCGACAGAGCCTGATCCCGGCTCAACTTTTCCCGCTCCATCTCCAACGCCACGCGGTCCTCGATTTCGGCCAGGATTCGCACCTTCAGCACATGGGACACGCCCTTCAGAAAGAATTGACCGGCCAGCCCGTGGTAGACCACGTTATCCCGATGGACGTGTTCCAGAAAGGCGGACGCGATGTAGGCCAGATAGCGTTCCCTGCCGTACGTGAAGCGCTCCAGCACGGACGGGGCGTCATGAAGGCTATGGACCAGTTTTATTTGAGATATGTTGAAATGCTCCGAGGCTTCCAGCAGAATCTCCCGGGAGATGCACTGGTAACCCAGATTCTCGGCGACCTTTTCAGCCACCTCCTTGCCCTTGCTGTACGATCCGCGCGAAATGGTTATGATTGCCATGACATACTCCTCCGTGGCGGTAGAATTTTCAAAATCCCTTGCTCCGCTTAATGTCCGCCTCGCCCGCGGTGAAAGGCCAGGCCGGTGAGCATGCCCACCACCATGGCCAGCGCTACCGCCAGGAACCCGTAAAATACTCCGTGTTGTTTCGCCAGCGATTTCAGCGCCTCGGGCACGCCCGCCAGTTCGACGTGGAAGTAGGCCGCGCGGGTTTCGGTGACCTTGCCGTCCTGGATCACGGAAAGCTTCGCCTTGTATCGTCCCGGCTTGATTTTGGTGGGCAGGCGGAAATCCGCGTTTACCTCCCAGGTCTCGGGGTTGGTTTTGGTGATCTTCAGTCCCCCGGGGTAGAGGTGGTAAAGTTTGTCGCGTTCCTTGAGCTGCACGAATTCCTTAAAAATGGTAACGTCTTCCACCGGCTTGATCCGGCCGGTGAATTTGGCTCGCCTTTCCAGGGCGCCGTAGCCCCAGGGGAGGTCGGAGGCCTGGGGAGACAGCAGCTCGGGTTCGCTGCTGAAAGCCATGTAAAACAGCGGAGCCTCGTCGATGTCCACTTCACCGCTGTTCATCCACAGGTCCCAATGGCGGGACTTGCGCATCAACTCCTCTTCGATCCTCTTTCCCCGAACCTCCAGGACAGCCTTGCTGCCCGCGGGAATTTCGGCGGAAACATGCATTTGCGATCCGGAAAACAAAGAGTATATCCGTATCTGCTCGGGCTGCACGACCAGATTATCGGTTTTATCCGCCTTATCGACATTGTCGGCGTAGTCGCCACTACCGCCGGCCGCCGCGACAAAGGAGCACAAAAACAGGACCAGGAACGACCCCAGCAGGACCGCGCGTGTATAGTTCTTCGGGGACGCCATTTTTACTCTCCCTTGAAGTCAAGCATGTAGTGGGGGGTAATGATCAGCCCGACCAGGATCTTGATCATGACCGCCAGAACCACGCAGGCCAGAAGGGTTTTGAGGTTGTCCGCCTTGAGCTTGTGGCTGAAACGGGCTCCCAACTGGGCGCCGACACTCGAACCGAGGAGCAGGATGATGGCCAGCACCAGATCGACCGTATGATTGGACGCGGCCTGCATGACGGTCACATTGGCACAGACAAACACTTCCTGGAACAGATTGGTGCCCACCACCACGTGCATGGGCATTTCCAGCACGTAGCACATCATGGGAATCATGATGAAGCCCCCACCCAACCCCATGATGGCGGCCAGGCATCCCACAAAGGCGCCCACAAAGAACGGGAGGATCGGAGACAGAGTCACGTTGGATTTTTCGAAGCGCGTCTGCCGGGGAAGGGAGTTCAGGAACCGCCGAAACGCCGAGGGGCTTCTCAGTTGCGTCAGTGTCTCGTCGCCCACCAGCTTCGCGCGCCTGCGGCAGCGGATGCTCTCCACCAGCATGTAGGTCCCAACCAGGGTCAGCATGATCACATAGGTGGCCTTGATAAAAAAATCGGCGTCACCCAGGGCTCGCAGGACTTTAATGATCCGCACGCCCACCGTTCCACCGCAGAATCCGCCGGCCAGAAGAATGAATCCCATCTTGAAATCGACGTTCCCCAGGCGATAATGGGCGTAGGTGCCGGACGTGGTGGCGGCCACGATCTGATTAGAATCCGAGGCCGCGGCGATGGTGGGAGGAATTCCCGCCATGATCAACAGGGGAGTCATGAGAAAACCGCCCCCCACGCCGGTCAGGCCGGAGAGGAACCCCACCGATCCTCCGAGACCCAGCAGCAGGAGCACATTGAGACTATGGCCGGCGATAGGTAAATAGAAATTCAAGGGCATGATCGCGCCTCCCCTTCAGGCGGAACGATGAGAAGCCGGGACATTTGAGCCGACCGGCGCGAAGCTCCTCTCGCGATTCACGAGGGATTTTCCTTAAGCGGCGGTCCGACTCGGTCGACGGATAATCAGGGTCCTTGGTCAATCGGGTTTATATTAATGACTTCTTTCCTTTTAGCATACCATCGATCGCCTCAAACGCGCCATAATTAGCACCCATAGGCTTTGAAACACTCCTCTTCGATACGTTTAATCAAACCTTGCGCCTGGCTTAAAAAAATGAAATTTAAGCCGTTTTCGGAACACTGTTTTCGGCCGGAAACATCGCGGCGACGCTTTTCAGCTCCCTCGCATGGCTTCGAACAATGGATGACACGGGTTTAGCTATACTAATATATTATACGGAAAATTGTATTGACAATTGCTCATCGTACGGAATAATGTTCCTATTAAAAAATAATATTCGATATGGACGATCTGGATCTAAATATTCTTCGGGCGCTACAAAACGACGGCCGGCGCAAAAACGCCGACTTGGCGCGGGAGTTCGGAGTCGCTCCATCGACCATGCTGGAGCGGATCAACCGGTTGGAGGCGAAGGGACACCTACAAGGGTACCGCGCCATAGTTGATCCCAAAAGCGTGGGGCTCCGTGTCCAAAGCTTTGTGGCGGTGAGCTTTGTGCAGCTTATCGCCGATCAAATCAAAAACTTTGAACGTTGCGTCCAGGCGTTGTCGAACGTACGGGCATGCTATCACGTATCGGGTGGTTTCGATTACATCCTGCACGTGATGGCCATAGACCTGGAACATCTTGGTAAGTTGGTAAAAGAGCAGATCGCGGCCATTCCCGGGGTGGGAAGAACCGAAACCTTTTTAGTGTTTTCGGAGATAAAAGCCGACCAGGGATGCCCCATCGAACTGATCGACCGCGAAGGCTCGGAACTCAAAAACTACGAAACAAAGTAGAACATCAGTCACGAGAGGAGCGACGCTATGCGCAAGAAAAAAATGATTCATGATTTTATCGAGATGAAGAAAAAAGGGGAGAAAATCACCTTTCTGACCTCCTATGATTACCCCACCGCGCAGTTCGCGGACGCGGCCGGCATGGACATGCTGCTGGTCGGCGATAGCCTGGGAATGTGCGTGTACGGATATTCCGGAACCGTGCCGGTCGTCATGGATCAGATGATCTTTCACGCCGAGGCGGTACGGCGCGGCGCTCCCAGCTGCTTCGTGGTGGGCGACATGCCTTTCATGGCCTATCAAAGCTCCCTTGAAAAAGCGGTCGAAAACGCCGGCCGGTTCCTGAAGGAAGCCAATTGCGACGCCATCAAGTTGGAAGGCGGCGTACGGATCGCCAAACAGATCCGGGCCATCGTTGACGCGGGAATCCTGGTCATGGGACACATCGGTCTTACGCCTCAAAGCTCCGGCCAGTTGGGCGGCCACAAGGCTCAGGGACGCACCCTCGAAACAGCCAAGATGGTTATCGAAGACGCGTTGGCCGTGCAGGAAGCGGGCGCTCAGATGATCCTGCTGGAAGCCATTCCGCCGGAAGTGGGCGGCTATATCGCCAGAACCCTGACCATCCCGGTGCTCTCCATCGGCGCGGGCGTGGAATGCGACGGCCAGTTGCTCATCGTTTCCGACATGATCGGGCAGTTCCAGGCCTTCACTCCCAAATTCGTGAAAAAGTATTGCAACGTGGCCGAAATGGTGACCAACGCCATGAAGGAGTATGTGGACGAAGTACATAGCGGCGCGTTCCCTCAGGACGATCACTGCTATCACATGCTGCCGGGCGAACGCGAAAAATTCGACGCGGAATTCAAATAAGATCCATTTGCGCCCCAACCGCGTAAATGGAAAGATCAGCTCACACAAAGGAGAGGTCCATAATGGACATGAAAGAAATGCTCAAGATATCCGAAGACCGCATCGGCATCATTAACAAGATCCTTACCGATCCCAATAACAAGCCGATCGCCGAGCTTCTCGAAGTAGTTGAAAAGTACGGCGGCGCTGATGAAATCAATCGCAAGGCCGCCGAAGCGGGAAAGCTCGAAAACCTGATAGGCCGCCTGAAAGATGAAAAATCCCCCTATGTGGCCGATCTCGATTGGCTCACGGAACAGCGGGACAAGAACGCCTTCGTTTCCATGGCCAATTACCGCGACCGCGTGCTCGGCGACAAGGCCGGCTCCACGGAAATCAACCAGAAGAACGCGGTAACCCTGGAAATCAGCGCCCTCCAGTACTTCCCCTGGGTCATCACTGAAGCCAAGCAGTGCATCGCCAAACAGGAGTTGATGCCCGGCCGTATCATCCGCGTACGCAACATGGCCGAACAGTCCAACGACAACGGCGACATCATGGCGGTGGCAGCGGCCCTGCAGATCATGGGTTGCAGCTGCGTGGAGACTCTGGACACCAAGGGAACCGACGGCTCCAACATCCACCTGGGCGGACCGGACACCATTACCGGTTATTTCGGCGGCATTGGACAACCCAATGACCATCCCGTAAAGTTCGTCGATGAGTTCCTGAAATACTATACGACCTATGGTATTCGCCAGGTGCTCAACATCAATCCCGGCACCGTGCTGATAGCCTACCTGCTCCACAAGCTGGGCGTGAACAACGAGTTCAAGATCTCCGTGTTCATGGGCAACGACAACCCCTTTTCCATCCTGTGGACGCTCATGGCCGCCCGGCTCTTCGGCCGCGACGACGGAACCACCTCGCTGATCGGGTTCAACCTGTCCAACTCCGTGGATAACGAAACCATCCGCCAGGCCTCCTACATGAGAAAAGTTCTGGGGCTGGAAGACGTGGTCAGGTTGGAGCACCACATCACCGAGACCTACAAGAGCATCGTGATTCAGCCCTACCTCAGACGCGATGAACTGGTGGAAATCGCCAAGGAAGTGCCCAATATCTCGGCCAAACACGAAGGCGGCGATCCCGACGTGGAAAAGACGCGCAAGCATCCTTCCGATATTCTGGATTACTTCGCGCCCAAGAAGGACGTCCTTGCTCAGGGGCTTATGGAAGCCTTCGAACTCAACTATATGGACAAGCACGACTCCGTGAACCGTACGGCGGACGCGCTGACCAAGGCGGGCATCGGCGTGGTATGCGCCGAAAAGCTGCACCGGTAAGCCTTGCGTTAAAACGATGTGTTAGAAATGGGGGGACCCTTTTCGAAAAAAGGGCCTCCCCCAAACCCACCCCCAAAAACTTTCAATCGTTTTATGGCTAGTCGTAAGGGCGCTTCGCGAAGCGCCCTTTTTTATTACATCTCCACCGTTTGTCCACCATTTCGCGCGCAACGATAAATTCCCTCGCAAAGCTTTTTCTTTTCTCAGAAATCAAGATCGTCGATAAGCGCGTCCTCGTCTTCCATCATCCGCTTGACCGGTTCCGCCGGAATACGGATGGCCCGAGCCGGTATGGACGCCTTGGGCAGCCGCCCGTCCGCCACCATTCGGTAGACGGTCCGCTTGTTCAGCCCCAGCAGCGCGGCCACTTCATCGGGCCTGAGCAGCGGCTTCCTGGGAAATTCCGCTCTCGCCTGGTTGCTTGTCTGTCGCATGGCCCCTCCCCTCCCCCTCAATAAGCGTTTACGGCCTTGAGCTTCTTATCGTACTCAAACGCCAGCTCCGGCAGTTCGATTCGGAAATTGTCACGCTCCATAATGCGAGCCCCCACCGCCTCGACGATCGCGGGGTCCTGCTTCTTGAGTTCGATTTTCTTGATCTTTTCACTGATGTCCACGCATTCGAGCCTGCCCAGCCTTTTCAGGGCTTCGATAACTTTTTTATGATCCCGGGGCAGTTTGACGCTTTGCGAACGACGAAACGCCACGGCGCCGTGCAGCAGCCGTTTGCTGCGCCCTTGCAGCTCTTCACGGCGAGCCAGCGCGAACAGATAAATTTCGCGCGCCCGTTCGTCCATTTCCAGCGCAATGGATTCGGTTTCCCGCTTCATCCGCTCCTTCACCGCTTCTATTTGAGCCTCGTAGCGGGCCTTGGCCAGGTTCAGGTTGCGGGAGAGATCCGATAAAGTTTTGAGTTCCCGGTCGACGTCGTCCCACCCGCGCATCAACGGCTCCACCTTGATGGCGCATGCTTTCATGATTGCGCTCCTTTTTAACGGTAATTAAAATGATAAATGTTCGAAAACGAGTTATTAGCGTGCCGACTTCCTCGCCATACGTTCCTTAAAGGCCTAAAAGAGTATATTTTTCCTTGACTTACCCCGCGCGCAGTGGTAGTCTTATGCATATTTGCACTATACTGACTGTTTATGCATAATGTCAAGGGCATTTTTGCCTAATATTGGATTTTGCGCGAAGAAGCCGGAGGCTTCCGGGAAAGCGTACTATATTCGGTATGTTGCTCAAGATTAACGTAAGTGGGGATACGGCGTGAGTTTGGGAGCCCGTATAAAAAACGTGAGGGGAAGCCTGAGCAGGGAAGAATTTGCGCGCATGCTAGGCGTAAATGCAAGCACCGTGCAGCGCTGGGAAAAAGACGACGCGGCGCCCGGCGGCGAAGCGCTCAAGACCATCCACGACACGCTGCGGGTAGACATCAACTGGCTGCTCGGCGGCGCCGGGGTTCCCTTCCTGGCCAACCACGGTTCGCCCGATTCCGATCCCCTGATCCTGAAACCGGAAGATTATTTCCTGGTGGGCAAGGCTTCGGGCGCGGCGTCGGGTGGTCCGGGCAAGGTGGTGTTCGACACCATTGTCGACTATTTTCCCTTTAAAAAGGAGTTCGTCGTCAAAATCGGCGGCTCCACCCAGGAAAAGCGGCGCCATCTCTACCTGATCGAAGTGCGCGGCAATTCCATGCTGCCCACCATCACCGAAGGCGAGTTGATCCTGCTCAACTGCAACGAGGAACAGCGGACCGCGATCTCCAACGGCGGCATTTACGCCGTGCGCAACGCCTACGGGGACATCGAAATCAAACGGCTCTACACCATCACCGAGGACGGCGCGCCCAAGCTGCTGCTCCGACCGGATAATCCTTCCCTGAAACAATATTCCATCGATATCGTCCCCGGCGTGAAGTTGTCGGACATCATTATCGGCCGCGTGGTGTGGGTGGGCAAGGAACTGATTTA
Organism: uncultured delta proteobacterium; assembly: GCA_963821845.1. Classification (GTDB taxonomy): domain Bacteria; phylum Desulfobacterota; class Desulfarculia; order JACQYL01; family CAWGVV01; genus CAWGFI01. The sequence continues at coordinate 178,734 of CAWGFI010000012.1, read as the reverse complement.
GTCATTTGAAACAATGAATACTGTAAAAAGCCTTGCGAGGGGATTTCTTCCCTGGAGTTTCTCTCCCCACACCCCCCTGGACTGGATTTCTCGCTGCGGAGACTGTGTCACAATTAATTTTTGCCATTTTTAACCGCAATATATTGAACGACAAAATAGTCACTATACAAGATATTGTGGGTAGGGCAGCGATCTTTTTGATTACGACACAGTCTCTCGCTCGAAATGACAAAAACCAGTCCTAGCTATCAGGGGAAGACACCGAAGTCCAAAGTTTTTTGGAAGAGAGTTTGGGAGAGGGCCTTTTTTTCAAAAAAGGTTCCTCCCATTTTCCCTTAATCGATATTCTTACTTCTAAACTACCGCCTGTTCCTTGATTTCATCCAGGGCCATTTGCGATTCCAGGTTTATGCCCACGCGCAGGGCGCGGAGTCCCTTGACGCCGGGGAGGTCGTCGAGGTCCACCGCTTCCAGGTCGTCCAGCAGGTAGCCTTCGGATTGCAGGAAGGCGATATGGCGGCGCATTTCCTTGGATTCGTCGGGATGCGAATAAACAATGGCTATTCTGCCGGGTTGGGTGAGTCGTTCGTGGCCTTCTTTCACCACGGCCTTGTCGAGGCGCGATTTGATGATTTCGTGGCGGATATCGTACGCGCCGTCCACGTCGAACCGCTTTTCGTCGTAACGGAACCGGATGGACAGCGGGCTGTTCTGCACCAGGATGAGTTGGGCGATATCCAGGGGGACCTTGAAGGTGTGCTTCATCAGTTCGGCGTGCAGGGCCATGCCGCAGGCCACCTTGAGCTGCCACAGCCGGAGGTTCTTGAGATAAAGGTCGTTGAATTCCCCGGTTTCGGTCAGGGACGCGCCCATGTAGATGATGTAATCCACCCCGTCGGTCCGATGCCGTTCGAAATAGTGCGGCGATATGGCCTGCATTTTGGCTTCTTCGTTGTCGAGATACGCGGCCAGCCGTTCGTTCAGCCTGAACACGCTTTCTTCGAAAGCCTTGCGGGCGTGGTACACCGTGCCCACGGTTCTGTCCACCGCCGATTCATAGGCGTCGATGGCGCGCAGGGCCTTGGGCCCGAATCGCTTGATCAGCGGAAAGGTCGGTTCCACTTCTTCCTCGAGGAACCTGACCACCGCGAGTTCGTCGCCCGAGCCCAGGCCTTCTTCGATCCGGTCGAGATAGATATGGATGCGGCCCGACAGTTCCCGCAGGATGGGCAGACGCTTGGCGTCGGCGGCCAGTTGGGTGACGTTAAGCGCCATCTTGAGGTGCTGGACCAGGTCTTTCTGGATGGCCTCGTTGCGGGCTTCGGACGATCCGCGAATATCGGCGACGGCGTACAGGGGATAGACGTCCTTGAAAATAATGGGTTCTATTTCCGACCCCGTGCCCATCCGCATGGCTTCCAGGTGCCGGACGGTCGCTTTTCTGAAACGCCATTCCACGGTGGGATGGATCGCGGTGCATTTTTCCTTGATGACACCCTGGACGCGGTATTCGAAGTCGTCCAGGGAGCGTTTGATGGCCATGGAGAACAGCGGCTGAATCTGCTTCATCAGCAGCTCGTCCATGGGGCTGAAATCCTCAACCTGGTCGCTTTTCAGTTCCAGCGTTCCGATGCACTCGCCCTTGTAAAACAGCGGCGCGATGATGAGCGACCGGGCGCCGGACGCCTCGAAATCCTTGGCCAGCCGGGCCGGCGACGGTTCCTTGAGCACATCGGGGACCCTGATTATTTCCCCGCTTTCCACGGCCCGTTCGAACACGCTGCCCACGAATTCAAACTTGGGCACGTGATGCGATTCGGCGAAGATGCACTCCCGTTGCGCCATGCATCCCTTGTTCAGGAGCAGGATCTGGTCGTCGTGGATGGCCGCCAGGCCGGCGGTTATATGCGGGTTCCTGAAAAGGGTGCGCAGTCTTTGCTGGAGGCGCGTGAAACCTTCCTGCGACACCACGGAACCTTCCCTGATGAGATCGCTTTCCAGCGCGGCCAGTACTTCGGATTCGGTGACGTCGACGGCCTGGAATACCACGATCCCGGTAAATTCAAAATTCTCCGGGTGAATGACGGTTTTCAGTTGTAGAGGGTCGGTGAGATGCTCCAGGACGAAACGCCGTTCCTCGTCATTCAGCGGTTTGGGTTCCTGCAAGGCGCGGACGTCCACGAAGCGAAAGTCCATCCTGATCTTCAGGTAGCGTTCCAGCTTCGTTTCCGGGTCGATCAGGACATGAGTCAACTGCGCGTCATACTTCTGGGAGATTCCGTAATATTTTTGCAGAATGAACAGGAAGGCGCGGATGATCCGGCCTTTCAGCGTTTTTTCGCCGTCCTTGTCACCCTTTCCCAGAAATACGCCGTCCTCGGAAATGAGCAGTTTTTTGAACAGGGGGAAACAAAGACCGGTTCGACGGTGAACGGCACCAGGGCCCCGTAGGCGTCGGTTTCCCATGACGCGGGCGGGAACAGCATGCTCATGAGCTTTTGCACCAGCTTGCTATGGCGATCAAGTATGGAAAGATCCTGTATCGGCTCGTACAGTTCCGGAGTCGATTTCAGCGTCTCCATCAGGTCCTTATCCATACACGGATGCTTTATTTCCGTCTTGCCCGGCAACTGGGCCAGATAATCCACGAGAGGTTTGAAACTGAGCACACCCCTGAACGGATATTCTTCGATCAATCCCATGATTTTCACCACTCTTGATTTTTGGTTTTAATTATAAAGAACCAAAATCGTGTCGTTGGATTCAATCCGGCTCGTCGGCGCCCCGTCCAACGGATACCAGTATGTTAACAACACCGGCTCTTGTCGTCGATAACGCAGCAGCAGGAAGAATTATTGCGCCCCAGGGCCGAGTTTATGACCGCCGCCGCGCAACCCACTCCCACGTTGACCGATATGGCTTGAGTGGGGCAGTTCATGGCGCAGGCGCCGCACTCCATGCATTCGTCGCGATTTCCCAGAAGCGCGGTTCCGTTCTCCTGGGTAAATACTCCGTGCGGACACACCTGGGAACACATCCCGCAGCCGACACACTTGTCTTCGTCAAAACTCAGGCTGACCACGTCTTTTAAATAGATTAAACGATTCATTTGCGTTCTCCAGGCGCCGCGACCTACTCATTCACTTTTAAAAAATTTAATGACGTTGCGATGAACGTCAAGGCGCTTCTTTTCAGATTACCTTCAAGCCTTTCCTACGCCCCGAAGAGGGACCAGAACCAGAGCGCCAGACCCACGGCAGCGGCTGCGATCTGCAGCGGCACGGCCACGCGCATTTCCTTTCGCACGCCGGAAAGCGAGGTGTAGGTCGAGGCGCCGGTAAAATTCATAGCCAGAAAAGAGCCGACCGCCGGGATGAGCATGAGCCAGGCCAGCGATTCGGACAGCGAAGGCCGCGTGGCCGGATCGATTCCCCAACAGGCCAGGTAGACCACGGCCGAAGCCAGACCAACGCCGAAGCCCTTGACCGAAAACGCCCGGCCTGGAAGCCAGGGGAGCAATGCGGGAGAAAGCACGGCGCCCGCAAACAGCCCCACCAGAAAGGCGATGGCGGCGAACAGGCCGCTGTGACCCACCCCGGCCCAAAAACCGCCGTGGCCGCCAAAACCGCCCAGCAGCACGAGCGCCGGAAGGATGAACAGGGCTATTTTCAGCGCCGCCACCAGTTCCACGGGAATCAGAACCACGCGTTCGCCGAAGTTGAAGGTCTTGCGCCGCATCTCCGGCGTGGCTTTCCCGCCGTTGTCCAGGAACTCGGGCAGATCGGAAGCCTTGACCGGCCCATATTCCGGCTTGAACCCGCACTGTTTGTACACCTTGTGAGCGGCGACGCCGGGGGCCCCCAACTGAGGCAGAATCAGGCGTCGATGGGACACCACCCGTTCCAGGCCACTGGTTTGGACCCGTTTTATCAGTTCGTCGGTCCCGAAGGTTCTCTTGCCCGCCGCGCACCACACGTTGACGCCGTTGGTGTCCAGAACCAGAATCCAGGCGTCCCTGCCGGGCAGGCTTTCCCGCAGCCGGTCAAAGCTCATCTTGTAGTTGGCCGTAACCAGCGCGGGCGCGTTCCGGTCGGGCTTGCCCAGGGCGTAAAGACCGGGATCGACCTTGTAATTCATTCGCCCCCGGCCCCACCTGACCTTGAAGGTCCCCCAGCGATCCGCCCATTCCAGTTTTGAAGACACCCTGGGGGCTGGGCCGACGGCGGTTTCCACCGAACCGGCGACAAAGGGCTGATCCAGCCTGGGGGGACTCGCCTGAGTCCCACCGGACGGTCAGCACGAAACCGGGGCGGCCAGAGTGAACGGCGCAGCGGGTTGCGGCTCCCCTTTTTCGGTCCGGGGTGATTCGACGGATGGCAAACTTCGATTTTCCACCATGCGCTCCTTACAGGTTAACTTTACTCAGGCATGTTTCGCCCTGGTACACATCGGTCATGGCCTTTAAAAACATGCGAACGGCCTTGAACACCTCTCCCCGTTTTTCCGGCGGTATCTCGTTTCGCACCCGGGTCAGGAATTCGGCAAAGCAGACCCATACCCTGTCCAAGGTGGCTTCACCGTCCGGGGTGAGCGACAGCTCAACCGCGCGGCAATCACCAGCGCTTTTCCGGCGGTTCACCAATCCGCGCTTGATCAGGGGATGAACCAGTCGTGTGGTGGTACTTTTATCCACCGACAGTACAGGGTGCAGGTCGGCCAGCGGGAGCGTCTTCTTCTGAGCGATGGTATCGAGGATATAGAACTGCGTGAAGCTGACGTTTTCGCAGAACACGGATTCCTGCCGGCAGCAGCGAATCGCTTGCGACAATTCGGCGATGAGCGCCAGGGTTTTCCGGTCGGGAGTGAAAGGTTCAAGCGACATAGTTGTACTATACAACTATGTCGGAACGCCGTCAAGCTCCCGCGTTCGCTTGCGCTTATACGAAAATACGGACGTTCACGCGGCTCAACGGTCCCATGCTCCAATTCTTCCCAAACACCGCTGAATTTTACGTAATTTTAGCTTAAGTTTTTTCCCTGCGCGACGATAGTATATCTTAGGCTCGACGCACTAAGGCGTAACGCCTGCAAGTCGATTTTCTCTGTAATTTTCTCTTGTTTTCCCTGCCCGTGTCCGCAACCTCGATGTTTCAATTATTCCGTAATTCAATAATTATATATTTATCAGGAGGATGAAATGTTTAACATACGTTTCAGATCAATTTTCGCCATCATATTCATAGCCGGCCTGTTGGTGGTTCCCACGCTCGCGGGCGCGGCCGGAAGCGGAACCTGCGCCGTAACGCCCGATACCGTCCGCATGGACAGCGAAGGCGCCACCTTCACTTTTGCCTATGCCGCCGCGGAAACCATGGACGGCGGGGGGATCCGAATTACCGTGCCCGAGGGTTGGCCTCTGCCCCAGGGAGACCCCGGTCTGGACGGCTACACGACCGCCGTGTCCACCGGCTCCATTGACCAGCCGTATTTGGTCGACCGCGCCATCGAGATACCCATTCAGAACCTGAGCGCGGGCCAGACCATAACCGTGAGCTACGGCGCGGGCGGCGGAGATTCCGGCGTTACCGTTCCCGCCGTTCCCGGCGATTATGGTTTTCAGACGGAATCGAAACTCGCGTCGGACGACGACTTCAGCGCCCTGGAACCCGAATCTGTCATCGTGCGCGTCATTGCTCTTTTTAAGAGCGATTTGGCGATAACGACGCAGGACACCAACCTGGACCAGATCATCGACGAGGGCGACGTGTTCCGGGTGACCGTGATGATCAACAACCCCGCCGGCTCCGATATCGCGCGAAACGTTTCCTTCCGGTACACTCCGGGCGAATTCGTGAGCGTCACGCCCCTATCGGTCCAATCCACCCAGGGTTCCGTGATCAGCGACGCGGACCCGGTGGAAGTCTTTCTGGGCGATATCCAGCCCGGCGTTACCGCCATGGTCCGCTTTGACGTCTCGATCGACGGCGCGCCCGAAGGCGCCCAGATTTCATTCCAGGGCGTGGTGTGGGGCGACAATGTGCCGGAGACCCTTACCGACGATCCATCCGACAATATCGAAGAAAGCCCGGCAAAGGTGACCATGAACGCCAAAGTCGTCAATCCGACCCAATATACCGGGTGGTGGTATCGCTCCATGTTCGACGACGGCAACGGGTTCGGCATCGAAGTTCAGGCGGGCAACCCCTATGGATACACCCTTTTCGTGGCTTGGTTTACGTATGACTATGCGACCGGCGAACCCACGTGGTACACTTCCGGAGGGCTCATGACCGGCGATAACTACTATTCCGGTGAGATGCGCAAATGGACAGGTTATCCCCAGGGCGGATCGGCCGGAGACTTCCATTCCTATCCCGTGGGAACGATAAACATTACGTTCGATTCACGCGAACGCGCCACATTCGGATGGTCCGCTACTTTGGGCTTCGCTCGAATCAGCGGCGCATCCTCCACCATCTTCAGGTTCATGGACGATTTTTTTCCGGGATCGCCGCATAGCGGAAACATCAACGGCTGGTGGCAAGACCCCGCCTTCGAAGGCACCGGCGTTTTCGTCGAGGCGCAGGGTGGCGGTCTGTTCATGGCCTGGTTTCACTATGGGGATGATTCACAGCCTCGCTGGCTGTCATCGGGAAACACTTTCACCAATAACGCCACACTCTATCAGGGCAATCTGAATCTATGGCGAAACGGGGCTACTCCGGTGATGCCTTTCGGCACGCCTGATGAGCCTCTGAACGCGGGCGCCATCACGGTCAATTGTCTGCCGGATCAGGCCATCATGAACGCTCTCGGCATGAACCTGACGTTGCGCAAATGGAATTTCGCCGTCCTGGGGAATGACCAATAGCGGTAATCTTGGAAGGATAGCGGGAGGAACGCCGCGCGTTCCTCCCTTTTGAAAAGGCAAAAGCGCCCTGAACCGCGCCTTTGCCTTTTTTGTTTCAGGTTTTGTTAGTCGATCATAGGGAATTGTTCACCGGCCCTCCGGGGCTCTTCCCGCCGATCTGGTCGCCGGCAAACTTCTTGGCGTTTCCGCCGGATTACCGTCCGGCGGAAACACACTTATTTTTTTTCAACGGGAGACGTTTTCCGTCAATCCGAAATGACCGGAATCATTCCTCCCCGGCCTCTTTCGCCGACAGGACCGCCGCCGACCCGTTGCCGGACTCCCGCGGGCCCGCCATCGAGGAGGGTTCCTCTTCCGCCTTCTTCGATCCGGCGGCCTCGACCGGTTCTTCCTCAGGTTCGGCCTTCCGTTTCTCGGACTGTTTGGCCTTGGACGAAGCGGTCTTTTCTGCCTCCGGCTTCACTCCCTTGACCAGTTCGTCATATTCCTCGAAACTGGAAAAACCCGATTCACGCAGCGCGTCCAGGACGGTCTGATCCCAGTCCCACGTAGCGTAGATGAACAGCTTGTCACGGTCGCACAAGGTCTGATAGGCCTTGCGAGCCGAATAGCTCACGCTTCTGCCCTTGGGATCGAGAATCTTCCGCAGATGCTGCGTTTTCATCCTTTCATGCGCCTCGAACAGCTGATCCACGTTGGCGTTCTTGAGCTGTTCCTCCTCATAACCGTCCTGCTGCAAATTTTCCATCAATTCGATGGTCATTTCCCGTTTGATCCACTGTCCCAATTCGCGCAACGGGAAATCGTTGGCTTCGGTTTCCGCGACCTCCCGCTTGGTTTGAAAATAGGTGTCGGGAACGACGCTGGCGTCCGTGATACGGGCTATGGAAACGACACCGCGCAGAATGCGGCTGTTGGCGACCCCCTGGCCGCAGAAGCCGACGGACTTGCCGTAGCGACGCGCGGAAAAGATGGTGGTCAGGATGGCCCACACCACCGCCGGGTCCTCTTCGTCGTAGGTCCTGGTCAGATGCGAATTATCCCGGTCCACGCCCAGCACGAGCTGGGTCATGTCGTTGCTGCCGATGGAGAAGCCGTCGACTTCCTTGATGAAATGTTTGGCGAGGATGGCGTTGGCCGGGATCTCCGACATGAGGATTACCTTGAGGCCGTCGCGGCCGCTTTCCAGGCCGTGCGCTTCGCGCATATAGCTGATCACCTGCCTGGTCTGTTCAAGGGTCCGCACGAAGGGGAACATGATGTGCAGATTGGACGCGCCCAGGATGCTGCGGGCCGTCTTGAACGATTCGAACTCCCAGTCGTGGACGCCGCGGCCCACGCCCCTGAAGCCCAGCATGGGGTTATCCTCGCTGAATTCGTACAACTCCCCGCCCAGCAGGTTGCGGTATTCGTTGGTTTTGTAGTCCGTGGTGCGATAGATGACGTCGCTGCCCTTGAAGCAGAGCGCGAACAGGGCCAGCCCCTGAGCCAGGGTCTGGATGTACAGCTCCCGCCCGGTTTTGTACCCGCGATTTCGGATCAGCATGCCGATTTCGTCTTCCAGCTTTTCCAGACGCAGAATCTTTTCCCGGAGGCCGGATTTGAGCGCCACGTCCTCGCGGGCGTCCTCGATCATGCCGAGCACCTTCCGGACCTCTTCGTTGTCGCGCAGCTCTTCCACCATGTCGTTCAGGGTGTGTTTGAGCCGGGCCACGAAGGTAGCGGCTTCCGGGTCCTCGCTCCGTTCCCAGCTGTCGATTTCCTCCTGCATGCCGGTGATCAGCGCCACGTGTTCGTGCAGGTCCGGACTGATGCGAAGCCGGGAAAGATGGAACTGGGCCTGTTCAAGACGCGATTCCAGCATGTTGATGACTTTTACGGGATGCTGCCGCGTGAAGGCGCCGCTGTCGGAGTCGTAGTCACCCTGTGTCAGCATGCCGCCGGTCATCTCGTCGTAGATCCCGCTGATAACGGCTACGTGTTTCCTGAGGTTGAAATCGATGGAGATGTGGCCGCCGCGGATCAGCTCCAGCATGAGCTTGTCCAATTCCTTGTTCAAAGTCTCCAGCCGCTGTTCGACCTGCGAACTCAGCGTGCCCGTATCGAACGATTCCAACGCCGCCGGGTGAATGCCGATGTTGCCCAGCATGAATTCGGCCCGCAGCAGACCCACCTTGAAATCGGGGATATCGCGCAGTTTGGACAGCATCATGGCCTGTCCAACGTCCGCCAGGATCAGCCCGATGCCGGTTCTGGTCTGGGGGACCGCCGTGATGTCGAAATCCTCGCCGAACTCCTGCAAGGACAGGATGCCCCCATAGACCCGGCCTCTCGACCCGTCCACGGTAACGTCCTTGCCGTCCAGCGCCTTGAGCGCTTCCGAACTCTGGATGCCGATAATGGCGGGCACGCCGAGTTCACGCGAAGTGATCGCGGCGTGGGAGGTGTCACCGCCGGCGGAAGCGAGGATGGCCGAGGCGATGCGCATGCCGGGAACCATGTCCGGGTCCGTGCGTTCGGCGGCCAGAATGTCGCCGGGCTGAATCTTGTTCAGTTCCAGAGCGCTGTGCAGAAAACGGACCGTGCCCGAACCCGCGCCGCGCGAGGCGCCGTTGCCTTCCAGAAGAACCCGCGCGAATTTCAGTTCGTGTTCCTTCACCTCCATGCGCCGCATGGAAATAACGTTGGGATGCATGTCCTCCTGGTCGTTCCACTTGGTCTCGGGCCGGGCCTGTACGAACCAGAGACGCTGCTGGACATCGATGACAAATTCGGTGTCCATTATCATCCCGCCGTAGGCTTCGCTGATGAGCCGGACCCCCTTGGCGACGGTTTCCGCCTGGGCGATGGTCAGAGTCCATTTGAAAATCTGCGCGGTGGCCACGTCCACCAGCACCGTGCCGTTGGCTTCGGGATCGTAGACGTATTGCCGGTTTTTGTAGCCCATGGTGCGCAGCACCACCGCCCGGCCGTCGTCACGCTGATACACGAAATATTTGTCCGGGGTGACGATGCCGCCCACGATCGCTTCACCGATGCCCCAACTCACGTCAATGGACACCAGGTCCTTTTTGGAGCCGCCCCGGAAACCGGTGGCGGTGTCCGCGCTGAAAGCCGTTCCGGCGATGACCGGGTCCACCATGCGCATGAGACACACGGAAAGGGAGGTGTTCTTGATGTCCCAATCCTTGCGCGCCTCGTCGGCCAGGGACTCGTCACCCTTGCTCTCCGCTTCCCTGATGCCGTCGAGCACGGCTTCCCGGCGGTAGGTGAGGCACCGGAAATTGTACGCCGACGAACAATCCCACTGATAGGCCTGAATGGTGGCGTCTTCGGTACGGATATTGAGATAGGTGTCCTGCAGACCGGCAAAGGCCTTGCGCCTGCTGTCTTCTCCGGCGGCGGAACTGCGGACGGCCAGATTGAGATCGCTCACCCCGGCTTCGGCGGACATTTCGCGATGGGCTACCCGGATGGCTTCGGCGATCACGTGCGGCATGTCCACCGACAAAATAGCCACCTGGACCAGAATGGAACGCATGCGCAGGGAATCGATATCCTCCTTGGAGGTGGTAAATCCTTCCAGGGTATTGTCGATAAAGGCGCGGAGGCTGATGGTGCGTTCCCGTTTGGAGACGTCCTTTTTGATGATGTCGGCCACCCTGCGCACAAAATCGCGAAGATAATCGGGATCTTGAATCGTGGCCTTGGATCCCCAGGTTATGCGTTCGTATTCCCGCCGGACCATGTGCCGGACGAGTTCCGCGTTGACGCGACATGAATCCAGGAGCAGGTGGAATGCCTTGGAGGAGACGGCTCGGAAGGAAGGCACCCGGATTCCCCGGATCTGGCCCAGAATGGCCATGTTGTAGTTTTTTCCTCCGACGAGCAGTTCGCCGGTTTCTCCGAGCGCGATTATTTCCTTACCGTCAAGGGTTAACTTATCATCGGGTTTTTCCTTAGACTTGGTCATTCTATCTCCTCCGCGTCGCAAACCGGGCGATGAGAGTCGTCCGGATGGGCGTCGGGGCGCGTCGTTTCTTCAGGCCCGGCCGATAAATTTCGAGCCGGAGCCTCATCGCGCCGCAACGCCGCTGGCGTTAAAAGATTGGTCGCGTTTTATTTTACTGAATTGCGTTTGGTGGTAATGGTGGCGTCCTTGTCCCGCCGGTCGTCCACTTTGAGATCGATCACGATTCTCTTGGCGCCCTCGCTCAAATGGGCCGCATGCACCTTTTTTACCAGCTCAAAGAGCGAATCCAGATCGGGAACTTCAACAGCGGTGGAAAGACCGCCTATTTCATAAGTATATCCCGATTCTTTGATGACAGCTATTCCCTTTTTGACAAATTTACTCAGGCTGACGCTTTCGCCGATGGGATATACGGAAAGTTGGGCCAAAACCATTCATCTACTCCTTTCAGATACCGGACTGGAAACTCGTGGGAACGAATTTATCGTTTTGCAAAAAACGCTCAATAAAAACGGGAGAAAACAATTATAAAGTTCCGTAATATGGAAGGTCAAGAAACTTTCTTGACAGGGAGAACCCGGCGGTGTTTTTTAGATGATAGCCCGCAGCGTCGAGCGTCAACGGCTTCCTTTTCGGCCCAACATTTGATAAGGTTATATCGTTCGTCAAGGACCGCTTTTTCCTCGAACAACCGACATTTAACCGGGCGGCGCCCGCGCCGTTCCACGTACCGGGAGCGTTTATTCAAGGTGGGGAACAAGAAAAACAAAGCTTATATTAGTTATCGATGTGTGACGTGCGGCGAATGCTGCAAGGGTTTTGGCGGCATCTTCATAACGCCGGAAGAGCTTACCAAAATGGCCCGCCATCTGGGTCTTTCGGAAGATGACTTCTTTCGCGACTATTGCGAAACCCTGAACCGGAAGATCTCCATACGCGTGGGTTCGAACGGCTATTGCGTGTTCTGGAAGGACAAGCTCTGCGGAATACACCAGGTAAAACCCACCCCCTGCCGGTTGTGGCCCTTTTTTAAAAACATCGTGGCTATCGAGGATAACTGGAAAATCGCCAAAAACAATTGCCCCGGTTTTCTGCCTGAAAGCACCTATGAACAGTTTCTGGAAGACGCCCGCGCCTTTGAACGCGAACAGGACGAGTGAAGCGCTCCCCCTGTTTTCCTTCCCAGGGGCCGCCGCCGATTCCTCGCTTCGGCCTCGGGTTCACACGCCATGCTGAACCTGTTTCCGCGCCGGGAAGCCGCGCGATCGGTCGTTGATTTTTTCCTGCCCCAGCGCTGCGGCGTATGCGGCGCCTTTGTGGACGATCCCGGACAATCCTTTTGCTCCCCCTGCCTGAACGGCTTCGCGCCCATCGGAAGCCCCCGCTGCGTCCGGTGCGGCGTTCCCTTCAAAGCGTCCGACCAGGACGATCACCTGTGCGGAGACTGCCTGACCGGACTCTGGAAATTCGACCGGGCGGCTTCGGTTTTTTACTATCGAGGCCCCCTGAGGAACGCGGTTCATCGCCTGAAATACGCCGGAAACGTGGCGCTTTCCCGTCCGCTTGCCAATTTCCTTTTGACCCAAACCGAATGGGCGCTCCATGACGCTCCCGATTTTATCATCCCCACGCCGTCACGAATCGCGTCGCTGAAAAAACGGGGTTTCAATCCCCCCCATCTGCTGGCTCGCCGTCTGAGCCGCGCATGGAGTCTTCCCCTGTCGGCCCAGGCGCTCCGGTTTATCAAGGACGTCCCGTCCCAGGCCGGGCTCAACCGCTCCAACCGGTTGCGCAACGTCAAAGGCGCGTTTCAAGCCGACCGCGATGTGGTACAAGGAAAGACGATACTGCTGCTGGATGACGTCATGACTACCGGCGCCACCGTGAACGAATGCGCCAAGGCGCTCAAAAAAGCCGGCGCCAGGTCGGTTTCCGCGCTGACGCTGGCTCGCGTTGTCGACTGGGACCTGAACCGAACCTGAACTCAAAAAAAGCGGACTTGCCATGGCCAAAACTTCGACGAAAATTCATCATCTGCCCTCGCTGCGCGATCAGCGCAAGTTCATGCGCCGCCAGGGCAAAACGATCGTTTTCACCAACGGCTGCTTCGACCTGCTCCATGTGGGGCACGTGCGCTACCTGGAGGCGGCCTCAGAATTGGGCGATTTCCTGATCGTGGGAATCAATTCCGACCAGTCCGTCCGCGCCATCAAGGGACCCTCCCGTCCGCTCAACACCGCTCAACACCGCGCCGAAGTCCTGGCCGCGCTCGGTTTCGTGTCCGCCGTGATCGTTTTTGAAGAACAGACGCCGCTCAAGCTTATCCTCGCCCTGGAACCCGATGTCCTGGTTAAAGGCGCCGACTGGGCACTGGAATACATCGTCGGACGCGAAGAAGTCGTGGCCGCCGGTGGCAAAGTAGCCCGCATCCCCCTGACCGAAGGCATGTCCACTACCGCGATCATCGAAAAAATCCGCAAAATGGACGTCTAATCTACCCGTTTCCAAAGAATGGACAATGGCGATTCCGCAAGGCGCCTTCTCCCTGCGGGAGAAGGCCGGGATGAGGGCGGTTCATGAACCGCTCCTATAATTTCCTCTCCCTCCGGGAGAGGGTTAGGGCGCCGGCTTATACGCGCTAAGCGCAGCTCGGAAACGCCCCAAAAAGGCTAGCCCCGACAACTCGTTGTCGGGATGGCGAAGCCACAAGAGGCCTTTCTCCTCGTTACCAAGTTTCACTTGGTAACGTGCTATATCGAAGGGAGCTAATCTCTCAACAATACTTTGCGTTCCCAAGTACAACTTGGGAACGAGAATAAAAAGTCGCCTTTAAAAATTCCCTCTCCCTATGGGAGAGGATTAGGGTGAGGGACGGTTAGTCCCAGGCCAATTCTGGAGCGAACGCAAAGGCGCAACCATTTCGGTGGGTTTCGCTACGCTCTACGCCACCCTACCCGATCATCTTCCATGACGCGCGTGCCATTTCGGGCCAGGTAGGGGCGAAAAATCTTTCGCCCCTGCGGTTTTCAGGCGCGCCCCGACTACGCCGGGATCTTCGAGGTGCGGAGATCCCCCCGTAAACGCTCAATCGAAAATTCTCCCCCTTTGTAGCCCCTGCTACCGACCTCTTTGACCGCCTTAGTTATGCTCGTACAGAACGCTAATCATAAAGCTGGTTAACAGACCACGCAAGCGCTCTGGATGCCCCGGTCAAGCCGGGGCATGACGAATAGGGGAGCGCGTAATCCACTTCACATTACCTACATAGGAGGCTCATCATGGCGTCAAAGATTTCCAAGGAATTGCAAGATTTTATGCAGGGCAAGCTGGGCTGGGTAGCCACGGCGAGCAAGGACGGCGCGCCCAACGTCACCCCCAAGGGCACGGTTCAGGCGCTGGACGAAAACACCATCATCTTCGCCGACCTCTTTTCGCTCAAAACCAGGGATAACCTCAAGAACAATCCCCAGGTCGCGGTGACACTCGTGGACCTGGAAAAATTCGTCGGGTATCAGTTCAAGGGCAAAGCGGAGCTGATCGACTCCGGCCCTCTTTTTGACAAGGTGAAAGAGGACCTGAAAAAAGCGCCCAAGCCGTTACCCGAGCCCAAATACGTGGCCAAAATCACGGTTGAAGAGATCTTCGATCAATCTCCCGGACCGAACGCGGGAAAGAAAATAGTTTAACACCCGGGGCGAAAAATCTTTCGCCCCTGCATTTTTCAATGCAATTTGGAAACGAGAGAATAAAACACGTCGGCGCCGAATACACCTACTCGTCTTTCCGCGGCTTGACCGCGGAATCCAGGTTTTTCAAGATATTTACGAGAAGCTCTGGACCCCGCGATCAAGTCGCGGGGAGACGAAAAGGGAATCCACGTCGCTTTTCTATCCAACCGGTGGGTTTCGCTGCGCTCTACGCCACCCTACAAGATATCCTACAACTCGTCCTTCATTTCGAGCGCAGCGAGAAATAGCCTACAGGGGGTGTGGGGGAGGAAACTCCCCCACAATTCCTATCTATTTAATATCTTTATTTTTTTCTACTGTAATCCTCGCTCGTCTTCTTTCAGCGGAAACATTTGCGGGTCCACGCCTTGCCAATCGCGTTCGTACAGATGCCGGAACGGCAGAGCCATGGTTTCGCGCAGAACGTCTTTCCAGTCCATGCAGCCATTGTATTCTTGGGCAAGCGCCGGACTGGGCGCGGCTTTGATCGAGTCGCCGCTGACATCGAATTCGCAGAGTTCCATAAACACGCGTTCGCCGTTCGCGTCCACCTGCCAGAAGAGCAGATCATGAAAATACACGGCCACGATTTTTCTTTTTCCGTCGCGCGTGGTTACCTTGAAACGGATGCCCGGTTCCCGTTTGGAAGGCATGGAATAGCGGTATTCGATCATGCTGAAATCTTCGAAATTCAGCATCTTTTCCAGGAAGGTATCCATCATCTGGTAGCGGTTGCGATCCTGGACGGTTACCGCGCCGACGTTCCGTCCAATGGCGCTCGCAATGAATCCCGCTTCGTTCACGAATTCAAGCAGCAGCCCCTTGAGTCGGGAGCCGGTTTCATCTTTTTCGGCGGCCGGTTCGGAATCCTTTTGTATGCGCTGGTCAAGAGATTGGGCCCATTGTTCATAATCCATTAATTTTTCCCTTCCTTCACGCCTCTATCGTGCTAGTATATTTATACTGTTACTGATATTTTTATTTAAATCTGAGCATGAACCGGCGGTCTGTAAAGGAGTTCCTCTCATTTCCAATTCTCCGGCGGCCGTATGGATTCAGTTTGCGCCATGCGCGTAGAGAGCCGAAAGACAGGTGTAATCCGATGAAATTTCCAGTATTTGCAGCTTTGCTGGCTTCCGCCGCGTTGTTGGTGGGGTGTGTGAGTGAGGGACAGCCGAAGGCGCAGAACAGCCCCATGCAGTCGAGCCCGGGGATCAACGAAAGCGTGAGCCCGAAGGATGTAACGGTGGGCATGACCAAGGAAGAGGTGCGCGCGGCTCTGGAAAAGAACCCCGGAGTGGTGAACCTGCATACCGATTGCTGGATCTACACGAACCGGCTGATCCTGGGAATGGATGAAATGGCCGAAACCGAGGTCATCCTTATTTTTGAAAACGACGTGGTGGTGGACCGGAGCGTCAGGATCAAACACAAACAGAAGTTTTAAAAATCCCGCGTCTCCGGTCGGTGGCGTTCAGCGCCTCACGGTTTTGGAAAAGATTTCCTTGAGGAACACTTCCATGTATTTCCAGGAACGCTCGGCCGCTTTTTGGTTATAGGCCACGCCCGAACTCTCGTCGTCCCCGGCGGCTGGATTTGAAAAACCGTGCACGGCTCCGCCGAAAAGAATCAACTGCCAGTCGACCCCGGATTCGATCATCGCCTTCTGGAAGTCCGCCATAAGCTCGGGTTTGACAAAGGGGTCTTCCGCTCCGCTCATGATCAAAAAGGCGGGCTTCATATTTTTGTATTCTTCGGGCTTGGGCACGGTCAGGCCGCCGTGAAAGGTGACGACTCCCTTGAAATCGGCGCCGCTGTAGGCCAGTTCCAGAACGGTCGTGCCGCCGAAACAGAATCCGATGGCCGCGATCCGGTTAGGGTCCACCAGTTCGTTTTTCTTCAACTGCTCCAGCGCCGCCAGGGCCCGTTCCCGCAACAGCGGGCCGCTTCTCAGATGACTGGCGAGCGTGGACGCCTCCTGACGGTCCGTGGCGATTTTCCCTTCCCCGTACATATCGGCGGCGAACGCCACATAGCCCATCTCGGCGAGCTGCTTGGTCCGAGCCTTGGCGTAGTCGTTGAGGCCCCACCATTCATGAACCACCAGCACGCCGGGGCGCTTTCCGGTTATTGAATCGTCATAGGCCAGAAAACCCTTGAGCGTCGCGCCTTTTTGGTCCCGGTATTCCACTTCGCTCGTGGTCACCGCCGCCTGCGCCGGGGTAAGAAGGGACATAACCAGTGCAAGCGACAGCGAAAAATTCTTCATAGAAAGAACGGTCGCGTTCATGTTCGTTCCTTTCGCATGATATCCAAGCCGGGCCCGCATGGATGGCACGCGAAACCCGCTTACTTGAGTTCCGATTTGATGCGTAGCGTGTCCATGATGTCCCGCCGCGCGATAATGCCCCTAAGCTTGCCGTCTTCCACCACCAACAGCCGTCCGTGGGGGCTGTTCAACAGCCGTTGCAGGATTTCCGAAGCCGGAACCCGAGGCGCCACCGAAATTTCCGGATTGAGATCGACCATGACGTTGCCCACGGTGACCCGTCCCCATTCTTCCCGAGCCAGGGCCTTGATGCGCTTGAGATCGATCAGGCCCACCAGGGCGCCGTCTTTCACCACCGGGTAGGCCACGTGATGATAATGATAGAAGTAATCTTCCACCAGCCGCCGCACCGGCAGGTCCGGGTCCACGGTCACCGGGTTTTCGGTCATGATCTGGGACACCGGCACGCCCTTGAGTTCGTTCTGGAAGGAAACCTGCTGAAGCCCCTGTTCGGCCGCGTTTCTGAGGAAAATCCCGATAAACACGAACCACACGCCTCCCAGGACGTTGCCCTGGAAAAAGGAAAGGATGCCCAGCAGAATAATGCCGATGCCCACCGCCTTGCCCACGCTGGAAGCGGTCGCCGCCGCCCTTTCCAGATCCCCGGTCTTCAGCCACACCGCGTCGCGCAGGATGCGCCCGCCGTCCAGGGGAAAGCCGGGCAGGATATTGAACACGGCCAGCGCTCCGTTGATGTAGGCCAGATAGATCACGACCGCGTTCACCGCCCCGCCCTTCACGGTCAGGAAACTCAGGAGCCAGCACACCAGGCACAGCAGCGCGCTCATGAGCGGACCGGCCGCGGATATGTACATGTCCTGGCGGGGGGAATCCGGTTCCCTGGGCATGTTGGACACCCCGCCGAAAAGAAAGAGCGTGATGTGGGTCACCCTGATCTTATAATAGAGGGCCGTCACCGAATGAGAGAATTCATGCAGCAGCACGCACACAAAAAGCATGAGCGACGATATGACGCCCATGATCCAGTACGCCTGCATGGTTCCGCCCGCATAGGCGGAAGGATAATAGTAACGGGCCAGACTCCACGCCACGAGCGCGAAAATGATGATCCAGCTATAGTTGATGTAGACCGGAATTCCGTACAGCTTGAAGATCCGAAGTCCCTTGAGTTCTTTTCCCTGGTCCGTTGTTTCCGCCTGCGCCATGAGGCCTCCCCGATATGGTTAACGTAGTAAATACGACCGAATTTTATCCATAATACATATCCTACAGGTAACTGTCCCCTGAAAAAAATCAATAACCTTATTCTATACCAACGCGCATCCGGCGCGAAAACATTTATGAGGAAATTGAACGCATATCGGAATGCGAAATGCGGTGAAAAGAGCTTAAAAGCTGCGGTCGATGGCCAGATGGGAGCCGTACCCCGCCACCGCGCACAGATAAAAGGAGATGAGCGGCCGGGGGTCGGTCTTAAGCAGCGCGTAGGGCAGCAGGATGATGGGCAGGGGAATGAGGATCATGGCCCAGATGGAATGAGTCCACCCCCGATGCCGGGCGATGATGGGCAGCATGGCGAACAGCCCCAGAAAGGCCGCGTATTCGTAGCGGGCGTTCAGGATCAGCCCGACGTCCAGGATGAAAAAAATGGAGTAAAACCAGCGCTGGGCCTTGCTGTTGGTGTCCACGTCCGGGAAAAGCGCCCCCATCAGAACCAGGGCCAGATAGACCGGGCCGTCGTTCCAGTTGGGGGGCGATCCGGCCAGAAACGCCAGCGCCACCATGAACAGCGCGTAGACAATAGCGCCTCCGGCGATGTGTCCTTTGTATGATGCCATGTCCGCGCTTGGGTTCCTTCCTTAATTCTGAAGGAGAGAACTTATTGAAAAAAGTTTCCCCTCACACCCTTCTTAAAAAAACTTTTCAACTTGCTGAAAATAAATCATTTCTGGCAAAGTCGTTCGTTATTTCGAGCGCAGCGAGAAATCACCTGCAGGGGGCGTGGGGGAAGAGATTCCCCCACAATGTTTTCCATGTTTTTGTCGGCGCCTTCTTACCCGATCGGCGCCGGGCGTTGGGGCGCAAAGAAGGCGGAGCGGCGTCGATCGCCCCGCCTCTCGTTGTTTAATCTATAACGCTACACCGTAATGGATGGCAACCCCAGGGCCTTGCGTTTGCCTTCGATGTGCCGCCGGATGAGCAGCGCGGCCTGTTCCGGATCGGGCTCCACCGCGAAGGTGGCGCCGACCACGTCGTTCAGGCCTTCGGTCAGCATCTTGACCACGTTCATGGACCCGGTGACCGGAGGCGTGGGCCCCAGGACCGTGTACACGCCCGAAGCCACAAAGTAGAGGCCGATGGCGACCGCCTTTTCCGAATACCATTCCGGCGCCGCTCCGGCAAGAGGCAAATCGCTGATATCCACGTTCAGGGCGTTGGCCAGGGCCGAAGCCAGCACCAGAATACGCACGTTGTCCACGCAGCTCCCGAAGTGCAGCACCGGCGGAATACCCAACGCTCCGCACACTTCCTTCAATCCCGGACCGGCCATTTCCAGCGCGCCGGCGCTTTTCAAACCGGCCTTGGCGTTGGCCACCGCCGCGCATCCGGTGTCCACCACCAGGATGTCGTTTTCGATCAGCCGCTTGGCCAGCACGGTATGGCCGAAGTCCTGTTTGATCTTGGGGTTGTTGCAGCCCACGATCCCGGCGGCGCCCCGGATTTTTCCCGCCTTGATGGCTTCCAGCAGCGGATCGGGGGTCCCGCCCAGGGCTTCCACGATGGCTTCCACCGAAAAGCCGCCCATAAAAGTAATCGGCTTGCCGGGGATGTAAACCTTGTCCGGGTTTCGAAGGGAATAGTTTTCTATGGCTTCCCGAACCACCCGAGCGCCCATTTCGGCCGCGTTTTGCGCGGTGAATTCCCGATGCTCCATGCCGGGGAATTTGGCCTTGTCGCTGGTGGAGATCATCTTGGTGTGATAGCAGGCGGCCACGTTACCCAGGGAGGGCATGATGCACTGATAATCGACCACCATCATTTCCACCGCGCCGGTGACCAGGACCAGCTCGGTCGTGAGATGGTTACCGGCCATGGGTATGCCGTGGCGCATTAAAAGCTCGTTACCCGTACAGCACACGCCCACGAGGTTGATGCCCTGTGCGCCTTTGGCCTTGGCCAGATCCAGCATTTCCGGGGCCTGGGCCGCCGTCAAGATCATTTCGCTACACGATGGGGTTGTGCCCGTGTACGACGATGTTGACTTCGTCTTCCTTGAGCACGCCGATGTTGGCGCTGGTTTGGGTGGGCTTGGGCGTGCCGAACAGGATGTCCGACACTTCACTGGCGATAAGCGATCCGCCCCATCCGTCGGACAGGGCGTTACGGGCCGAATGCAGCAGCAGGCTTACCCAGTCATTGTCCACGCCCATGTGGGTGCGGTGCATCATTTCCGAGGTCTCCCGGTCGATGCCGCGCGGGGTGACGCCGATCTTGTCCCACAATTCGCGGCGTTTCTTGGGAGCGCGGGACAGGAGTTGAAGGCCTTTCTTGCGGGTGCCGTAATCCTCCTGCATGGCGTTGGCCAGCTCCCGCGCGATTTCCAGATCCGCCTTGCCGTCCGAAGCCACGCCGTATTCGGCCGCCACGCTTTTCAGCTTCACGGGGTCGCTGATTTTATAACCCGCAGCTTTGCCTTCGCCCACCTCCAGCAGCACCTCCACCAGGTCCCGGCCGTGGTCCGAATGGGACGCAGCTCCGGCGGCGATCATCCTGCCCAGGTTGCGAGCCACGATGATATCCGCGTCGGCTCCGCACACGCCGCGCTGGGGGCCTTCCCCAAAGGGGTCTATTCTGCAGGGGCCCATCGAGCAGATGCGGCAGCTCAACCCCATCTCGCAAAAGCCGCAGTGGGGCTGCTGCGCCTGATGACGCTCCCACACCGTTTCCACCTGGTCCCGCTCGGCCTTGGCGAGCAACAACTGTCCGTCTTCGGTAATGGTCTGAGCCGCGAATTTCTTTTCATCCATAGCCATTTGACGCCTCCTTCATGGCTGCGTTATGATCTTTTTTCCAACGCCAGTTGAGCCCGCTTTAAAGCGTGGAGCAGGTTGAAGCCGGGCGATTCCACCGGAGCGCGGTCCTCCGCGCCCAGAGAAACCCGCCGGGCCATTTCGTCCGTTTTTCTTTTGAGCGCCGCGTCCGATTCTTCGAACGTCAGCGCGCCCACCTTGCACACTTCCACGCACGCGGGTATCCGCCCCAGGGCCTGCCGGTCCACGCAGTTGTCGCACTTCACGGCGACGGCCTTGCCCGGAGCGGCCAGATAATCTTCATGATAGCGGATAACGCCGAAGGGACAGGCCATGGCGCACGAAGCGCAGTTGATGCAGCGGTCGGGATCGATGAGCACCGTCCCGGTTTCGCGGGACCGGTAGATGGCGCCCGGCAAACAGGCCATCCGGCAGGGGGCCGGGTCGCAATGTCGGCACCGGTTGGGGAATCCTTCGCCAAAAAGCCCGGCGCCCACGTGCACGCGCGGCCGGGGTCGAGGTTTCTCCAGGCTTGCGCCGAACAGCGTTCTTACTCTTGGAATGGGCCGCGGCGCATGCCGGCATGCATTGCATGCACCCCACGCACCGTTCCGGATGGACGACGACTTGTTTCATCAGCGCGACCTCCTTGGACACATTGAAGACTTAAAACATAAGCTGTTTTACATTGAACGACGGATCGAGCAGCCGTTCCCTGGGTTCCGCCAGGGGAATCCTGTGGTGAATCAGGTTCATGATGACCCCGCCCTGTTCAATGTTATTGACCAAAACCATACCCACCGGGACATCGCCCCGAAACACGAATTTGCGGTACGATCTTTTAGCCGGATCGATCCGGGCGATGACCTCGTACTCCCGTTCATCGGGAGGATTGACCATTCCGACGGTCATCACGTCGAGCCCGAACAATCGAATCACGTTGCGGCTCAGGCTACCGTGATAGACGGTGGGCCTGCCCGCCATGTTCATGCCCGCCACCCGGCCCTGTTCCACGGCCACCGGCCAGATGGCATTGACCCAGCGCGTTTGGCGGGCCACGTCGAAACTTTCGGCCGCGTCTCCGGCGGCGTAAATCCCTTCCACCGTGGTTTGCAGGTGTTCGTCCACCACGATCCCCAGGTCCACTCTGATCTCGGGTGGCAGGAACGACACCGCCGGGTTCACTCCCTTGCCCACCACCACCAACCGGCAATCCAGGCGGCCGCCGTCGGAAAGTTCTGCCCCGGTCACCGCGCCGTTACCTTCGAACCTGGCCACGTCCACGCCCACGCGGACTTCCAGACCCCGGGACTTAAGCTCCTTCAGGATCATTTCGCCGGCCGGCCGATCCACCTGCATGGACAGGGGATACCCGGAGCGAATGAGCATGGTCACCGGTACGCCTCGAGCCAGCAGGCCGTGCGCCGCCTTGAATCCCACCAGTCCGCCGCCCAGGACCAGGGCGTGTTTGACGTCCTTGAGGGCGTTCAGCATGCCCTTGACGTGGTTTTCCGTGCGCATGGGAAAGATGTTTTTCAGATCCGACCGTTCGCCCCTTGCCGCGCGGGGATCGGCGCCCGTGGCGATCAGCAGCCGGTCAAAGGGAACCACGTTCCCCTTGTCGGTGCGGACCGCTCGTAGCCTCAAGTCGATGGATTCGGCACGTTCCCCGATGAGCGCCCCGATGCGCAAATCATCGTAAAAACGGTCCGGCCTGATAGCCAAGGCTTCGTGCGGAACGGCGCCTTCCAGCGCCAGGCTGATCATGGGGCGGCAATAGGGTGGAAATTCTTCCGCCGCGATGATGGTGATTTCGGCCTCGGAATCGAGGCCCCGGATGGCTTCGGCGGCGTTGATTCCGGCGACGCCGTTACCGATGATAACGTTCCTCATGGTCATACTCCCGACCCGTGTAACGTTAGCGTGGAAACCAGGAAAGCGATAAACAACCGGGCCGCCTGCGGGTGCGCGGGCCGGATTGGACGTTCTGTTGTCAGTGGCGAAATGAGAAGCGCGGCCGTCTTGGGGGCCGCTTACGAAACGTCACGTTCATTATGGTACAGCGGGCGGAAAAAACGCAAGTGATTCATCGAAGAAATCGCGATCGATCGGGCGGTTCGTTCATGATGGAGGGTGAATATTTTATAAATATCCGTAAAAAGAACAGGCGGGGAATTTCTGCGCCTCGAAGATCCCGGCGTAGGCGGGGCACGCCCCCTGTAAGCTATTTCTCGCTGCGCTCAAAATGACAGGGTCATCGCTGCATTGCCGGTCAGCCCCGATAACTTGTTGTCGGAGCTCCGAAGCCACAAGAGGCGATGGAAGGCCAGGATGAGGGGCAAAACGTAGGGGCGAAAGATTTTTCGCCCCTACCGCGCTCGAAGCGACGCACAATTCTTCATAAATGTTTTATTTTCAATAGCTTAAAGTTTTTAAGGGAGGGTGTGGGAGGGAACTTTTTTCAAAAAGTTCCCTCCCACGAATTTAAAATCGACAGCCTTCAAAAACACCTGGGCCGACCGTTTAATCCAGTTTTCTCGGTTTCAGAAACTTGACCGGCAGCTTGTTCAAGGGGCTGGATGAGGGAACCTTGATGATCATGCAGGTGGCGGTGGCGAAACCCACCAGCCGGTTGCTTTCCTCTTCCACCAGCCGCGCCTCGCCCAGGCCCAGGGTGCGGCCGACCTTGATCCGTTCGCCGATGGCCAGCAGGGTTTTGTCTTCGCGAGCCGGAGCCAGAAAATTTATTTTCATCTCGGCCGTGGTCATGGCCAGCCCCTCATCGACCTCGGAATAAATGGCCCAGAAGGCCGCGGCGTCCAGCACGGAGGCGAACACCCCGCCATGCACCCGGTCATACGGGTTCAGGTGCTTGCGCGAAGCGAAAATTCTGAAAAGCGAGCGGCCCGGCTCGAAATTCAGCATCTCCATGTCAATGGTCTGAAAGTAAGGGGCATCCGCCAGCATGGTTTTTACCGCTTCAATATATTCGGGATTGATGATCTTTTGCGACATGGATTCTCCTAACTCCGCTTTACTCCGCGATCCGATAGTCAATGGAATATTTTTTGAATTTTTCGATGTACTCGGGGAGAACGCCGGAATCGGTGATAAAAACGGTCACGTCCCTGAAGGGCATGACATTGGTGAGCACGTTCCGGCCGAACTTGGAATGATCCGCCACCACGATGATTTCTTCGAACTGTTTGACTATCTCGCTCACGTAGGTGCCGCCCAGGAATTCGTAATTGGTGATCCCCTTTTCCTCGGTTATGCCGCCGGCGCCGAATATTATTTTCGAGGGGTTGAACTCCTTGAGCATCTTGGGCACGGTGGGACCTTCGATACAGTTATTGGAATAATCCACGATGCCCCCCAGGGCGATGACCTTGATGTTGGGCTTGTTGCGGCATTCGTGGATAATGTCGATCCCGTTGGTGATCAGAGTCACGTTCTTTTGCGGATCGATCCGCCGCGCCACATGGATGGCGGTGGTACCGTATCCCAGCAGCAGCACGTCCCCGTCATGAATATAATCCTGGGCCGCCCGGCCGATGGCTTCCTTTTCGCGATAAAAAAGTTGGGCCCGCTGCTTGTAGGGTGTGGCGCCCATGAACGGGGGCTGCTCCACAAAAGAAACGCCTCCCCTGAATTTTTCCAGCTCGCCTCGTTCGATCAGATGATTGATGTCCCGCCGGAGCGTGGATATGGAACAACCCGTGGCCGTAAGAAGCTCCTCGATGGTGGCGCGTCCCGTTTTACGGCATGCGTTGAGGATGATTTCATAGCGTTCGAATGCAAGCATGGATGAGGCGTTCTCCGCATTTTTGCGATAATCGGTTCAAATCCGGTCCAGAAGGCTCCGTGATCGGGATATCTCCCTTATTTTGTAACCGATCCATCGCGCATAATCAACTAACAATTTTTAATGACCATATTTTAGTTTTTTATGAATATTTAAGGTAATTTTCTGACCTTTTGTCATTCCTTGCGACCACCTCAAATGCAAATCTTATGGAACTCGGATCTTCGCGCGATCGCCGAACAACTTCGATTTAATAGACAATAATATAAGTTAAATTAAATTGTTACATCATTTTTCAAGGAAAGGACGACTTTTTTTAACTCCGATCAGGTGACCAAGAAAATTCTTGACAAGAAAGAACTCGCTTGAATATAGTGGACCAAGGGCATGACCTTAATTGGTCTATTTTGAATAATTGATGATCTTTTCGTTTTTTTCCACTCAAAACAGTCGATATCTTTGAAAAGGGGCTCGAGACGCGGTTAAAAGCCGTGGCTTTTCCTTTTGATGTTAGCAAGGCCATGCCGCATGTTCGTGAGAGTTGGCGTTTAGGCGCATTTTTCACGCGTCTTTTGGCGTGGAAGGAGCGTGTCGCAGACTCTGATCCCAACCGGCTTCGATTCAGACAGTCTTGACGTTTCACCAAAAAGTTTACCAACCGCGAGGAGTAGAACATCCATGGAAGAAAAAATCAGAGCCCAGATTTTGCGCGCTCCGGGGGATATGCGGATGGAAACCGCGCCCATGCCCAAACCGGGTCCGGGCGAGGCGCTGGTGAAAATCAAATCGGTCGGGGTGTGCGGATCGGATGTGCATTATTTCCGGCATGGACGAATCGGGCCTTTTATCGTGAAGGAACCGCTGATTCTCGGCCATGAATGTTCGGGCGAGGTGGTTGAAACCGGTCCGGAGGTGGACGGGCTGAAGGTCGGCGACCGGGTGGTGGTCGAACCCGGCGTTCCCTGTAAATCATGCTGGTATTGCCGTAATGGGCGTTACACCAAGTGCAAGAACATCCGCTTCATGGCGACGCCGCCCGATGACGGGTGTCTGGTGGAGTACGTCGCCTGGCCCGCCGACTACCTTTTTAAAATGCCGGACAGCATGACCTACCAGCAGGGGGCTCTGGTGGAGCCTTTCGCGGTCGGTTTATACGCCGCCCGCCGCAGCGGGATCTACCCCGCCGCCAGCGTGGCCATCCTGGGTTCGGGCCCCATCGGACTTTCCATGATCCAGGCGGTCAAGGCCCTGGGCGCCGGCCAAATCATAGTGGCGGACATCATGCCCAACCGGTTGGAGCTGGCGAGACGAATGGGGGCCACCGATGTGATCGACGCACGAACAGAGGACACCGTTCAAAGGATCCTCGATCTTACCGGAGGCGAAGGAACCCACTTTGTGTTTGAAACCGCAGGCTCGGCCAGGACCTTTCAGCAGACCGTGGAAGTCGTCCGTGATGGCGGCGTAGTGACGCTCGTGGGCCTGGCGCAGGAGCTCCAGATCCCCATGCCCATGGTGGACGCTCTGGTCAAGGAAGTAAACTTCGTCACCAGCTTCCGCTACAACAACGTGTTCGAGGAGGCCATAACTCTGATCAACTACGGCCGGGTGGACGTCACGCCGATGATCACACACGAATTTCCCTTTGAACAGTCGCTTGAAGCATTCGACGTTACCGAAAACTCTAAAGACACCGCGGTGAAGGTTATAATCAACATCTGAAATCCACGGGTCGCGCATCGCGTATCACTTGAACGCCTAACCAAGTAGGAAAGGAGGGGTATAGAGGAGACTTCCGCTTAATGATTCAGCGCATAGCCAACTAATCATCATCATTTTGTGAAGGAGGGGTAACATGCAAAGAAGGGGAACAGCGTTAGTTTTTGTGGCTTTTATTGCAGTATCTTTTCTTTTTTCCATGGCAGGCACGGCGCTTTCCTGGGATCTCAAGGAAGCGGCCAAGCCTTACGCGGGTCAGACCATACGAGTCTCCGCGATGTCCGGTTATCAGTACAACGCCAACGCGGTGAAACTGGCGGAGCATTTCACCGAACTGACGGGTATCAAAGTTCTCATCGACATGGTGACCTATGGCGAGGTTATCGAGAAACACATGATGGAGCTGGCGTCGGGCGCCACGGCGCACGATCTGTACGATTGCGACAGTGTGTACCTCGCCCAGTACGTGCCTCACTGCGTGCCCATTGACAGCTACATGAAAGACGCCAAGCTCATGGACCCGGGCATGAACATGCAGGATTTCTATCCGCAGTTGGTCGAAGGTCTTACGTACGCCGACGAGCTTTACACCTTTCCGCAAATGAATACCTTCGCCAGCCTGTTCTACAGGAAAGACCTACTGGCCGAAGCGGGGATCAAGGCCCCCGCCTACAACGAAGCGTGGACACTCGATCAGTATTACGAAGCCGCCAAGAAACTGACCAAGAAGGACGCCAGCGGCAAGACCATCCAGTACGGCGCCACCTTGAGTGGGGCCCGCACCGGTATCGGCGACGAAGTCTACACCCTGTTCTGGGGCTCGGGCGGTTCCCTGTTTGACGACAAGATGAAACCCATGTTCGGCAAGGGCGGGAAATACCACAATGAAATGGTCAAGGTGCTGAACCTCGTGCAGAAATTCTATACCGAAGGTCTGGTTCCTCCCGGAGCCACCGATTATGAAATCGGCGAAGCCGCGGGCGTTTTCGAACAAGGCCTGGTGGCGCTTTCCTGGAACTGGAACCTCTGCGCCTCATGGATGGACGCCGAGAAAGCTCCCCAGCACGGAAAGATCGGCGTGTCCTTGATCCCCCGCGACGATCCCAACGCCAAACGGTGGCACCGTCAGGGCACCAAAGGTTATCTCATAGCCAAGACATCTCCCAGCAAGGAAGCGGCGTTCCTGTTCATCCAGTGGCTGTCCAGTCCCGAAATTCAGCTGAAGCAAATCGAAATGGATGACTCCACGCCCCCCCGTATTTCGGTGCTTGAAAACTCTCCGTTCGCCGACAAGTTCACTCATCTGCCCCAGCTCCGCTATGTCTCGCAGATCAAGGGCGACCGTCCCGTGCCTTATATTCCGGAATGGTCCCAGTGCGAAGATATCATGGCCGTGCCTTTCCAGCAGTGCATGATCGGCAAGATGTCCCCGGAAGAGGCCGCTGATTCTTCCGCCAAAGGGATCGAAAGTATGCTGAAATCAAAAGGCTACTACCGGGATGGCAAGAAGTTCAGAGCCAAAGACGGCGCCTATCCGGTTTGGTTGACGGGCAACTATCCCAACTAAAAATCAGCTTTTCTGAATATCGCTCCGGATGGGAAGGAACTCCCATCCGGAGCCATGAATCTTCCGAGCAAGATGGGGACTCACATGGGGAATACAAATTCGATGCCAAGGAAACGAATGTCAGATCGGGCGTTTATTGCCACGCTCATGGCGCCCACCATGATTACGCTGCTAGCGATTACATTATATCCGCTGCTGTATAATCTCTATCTGGCGTTTCATTCCGTATTTCTAACCGAACCGGACGCGCCGCGTCCATTTATCTGGTTCGACAACTTCGTTTCTATATTTACCAATGACATGGTATTGGCTTCATTGTGGAAGTCAATTCTCTACACCGCGATTGTCGTTACGGTGGAATTTTTTCTGGCTCTGGCGGTCGCTGTGCTGCTAAACAGAGAGTTTTACGGAAAAAAACTCTATATTCCCTTTATAATTCTGCCTCTAATGGTTACTCCAGTCGTCTCCGGATTAATCTGGAAATATATGTTCAACGGAGAGTTCGGCCTCATAGGCTGGATACTGCTCAGCCTGGGGGTCGATAATCACAGCGTCCTGTCCCAGCCCGTGCCTGCGTTTATCGGCGTGGTAATTCAGGATATCTGGCACTGGACCCCTTTTCTCGTTCTGCTTTTCTATACCGGCCTTATCTCGCTGCCCAAAGAGCCTTTTGAAGCGGCCGCGATCGACGGAGCCTCACCCTGGCAGCTTTTCAAGGACATCACCATTCCCATGCTGAGAAAGATTTTCCTCATTGGTATTCTGCTCAGGACCATGGACGCGTTTAAAATCTTTGACGAGATTTACATGATGACTCAGGGAGGGCCCGGCAACGCAACTGAAACGGTCAACTACTATGTGTATAGGAACACGTTCCGGTACTTCAACATGGGAGAAGGCGCCGCGCTGGCGCTGGTTGTGCTGGTAATCATCATCATCATCAGTAATATATTCATAAAGGTTATGAAAGATAAGACTGAAACTGCCCAATAACCGGAGAGCTGAGCAAGGGTTATATTATGGATAAAGACATTGTCGGACAGAAAAAGTCATTGTTAAGATCGGTTATGTTTTATGTAACGCTGGGCGGTTTGTTTTTTTTCGCCGTTTTCCCGATCGCCTGGATGGTGTCCACCGCATTTAAGCACAAAGAGGATATTTTTTCGTCGCCTCCGAAGTTCTTCTTCACACCCACGATGGATAATTTCTATCATATTTTTACCGAAGCGCCCATATGGCACTACCTGCAAAACACTATAATCATCTCGGTCATTACTACCATATTCTCAATCATAGTGGGTGTGTTTGCGGCTTACGCGCTGGCGCGCTTCAGATTTCGAGGCAAGGAAGATCTTGCCTTCTATATTCTCTCCATTCGCATGTTTCCGCCAATCGCCGCGGCGATTCCCATCTTCGTCATCATGAAAAACCTCGGTCTTCTGGACACGCGCGTTTCCCTCATAATCGCCTATACCACGTTCAATCTGCCTTTTGTGGTGTGGATGCTGCGCGACTTCATCGCTTCGTTGCCTCATGAACTGGAAGAAGCGGCCATGGTGGACGGCAAATCACGCATGGGAGCGTTTTTCGGTGTCACGTTCCCGCTCCTGATGCCCAGTTTGGCCGCGGTTTCAATTCTCTGTCTAATTTTCTCCTGGAATGAATTTCTCTTCGCCCTGGTTCTGTCTCAGCGGAACGCCAAAACCCTGGCTCTGGGCCTGACGGAGTTCATGACCTGGCGGGAGATCGGCTGGGAAAACATCTTCGCCACCGCCACGATTCTGGTCGGGCCCGTCGTGCTGTTCAGCTTCCTGGTGCAGAAATACCTGGTCCGCGGTTTGACGATGGGCGCCGTCAGGCAGTAAGTTCATTATTCTGGTCAAGAAATTTTCGGAGGATATCATGGCAAAAGTCACAGTACATAATGTTGAAAAATATTACGGAAAAGTTCATGCGGTAAAAGGCATAGATATAGATATCAAAGACAAGGAATTTATGTGTCTATTGGGTCCTTCCGGCTGCGGAAAATCCACAACATTACGTATGGTCGCCGGCTTGGAAAGCATCAGCAAGGGTGAGATCCTCATCGGGGACACGGTAGTTAACGATCTGGCGCCCAAAGACCGTGATGTAGCCATGGTTTTCGAAAACTATGCGCTGTATCCGCATAAAAACGTTTTTGAAAACATCGCCTATCCGTTGCGCATCAGGAAGTTCTCGGACAGTGACGTGCAGGAACGGGTGCAGCGCGCGGCGAAAATCCTGGAGATTTCGGAATTCCTCAACCGCGGTATCGCCCAGCTGAGCGGCGGTCAAAAACAGCGCGTGGCTATTGGACGCGCCATCGTGCGGGAACCCAAAGTTTTTTTGATGGACGAACCAATCTCCCATCTGGACGCGAAACTGAGAACGCACATGCGAGGCGAAATCAAACACCTGCAGCGGGTGCTGAACACAACCATGATTTACGTGACCCACGACCAGTTGGAAGCCATATCCATGGCGGACCGGATCGTGATCATGAATCTTGGTGAAATTCAGCAGATAGGGACGCCAGACGAAATCTTCAACCATCCCTATAACCTCTTCGTGGCCGGATTTGTCGGAGATCCTCCGATGAATTTCATCGAGTGTGAGCTTTTCGAAGAAAACAATCAGACCTATCTCCGCAATGGCGGCCTGAAAGTTCAGGTGCAACCGGCGCAGATTGAAGCCATCAAAACCACGGATATTGCCTTAAACAAGAAGAAAGTAATAATCGGTATTCGACCGGAAGATATAGCCATAACCAAAGAATCTCGCCAGGACGCCAACGCTCTGGGCGAAGTATACGTTACCTCTCCCATCGGCAAGGATGTGGTGATAGAGGTCGAATCCAAAGGTCATCACTTAAAAATTATCACCTCGGTCAACAATGTCTTCGAGATGGGTGAAAACGTTTCGTTAACCTTCGACACCAATAAAATACATATTTTTGACGGTGTCTCCACCAGGGCGATCTTTTAGCTTAACCGCTATTGAGCGGCTTCCGCGCGCCGCTCTCACAAGGAGGAACGATGTGAATTCTCTTGCGATGTTTTCACTACAAGGGGAAACGGCCCTGGTCACCGGCGGAGGTCAGGGAATCGGGAGAGAGATGGCGTTGGGGCTGGCGGAAGCCGGGGCCGATGTCGTGGTGGTTCAGCGCCACCTGGACGTGGCGGAGAAGACGGCCGAGGATATCAGAAAGCTGGGGCGGCGGTCCCTGGCTTTACAGGCTGATGTGAGCGACGCGCATGACGTCGAAAAAATGGTGGACGCGACCCTGGATAAATTCGGGAAACTGGACATCATGGTGAACAACGCCGGTGTCGCGGGATGGGTGGCGGCCGAGGACATGACTCCAGAAGAGTGGAACAGGGTGGTGAATATCAATCTGGACGGTGTTTTTTTCTGCTGTCATCACGGCGGAAAAGTCATGATACGGCAAAAGAAGGGATGCATCATCAACATATCCTCCATCTCCGGTTTTATCTCCAATCATCCGCAGAAACAATGCCATTACAACGCCGCCAAGGGTGGGGTTAACACGCTGACCAAGTGTCTGGCCTATGAATGGGCGGAGCATAACATCAGGGTGAACGCCATCGCGCCGGGTTTTGTCGCCACCCCCATGGTGCTGGCGGCGGAAGAAAAAGTAATAGACGAATGGCGTCAGCTAAATGTACAAAAGAGGATGGCCGATCCATCGGAGTTCAAAGGTGTCGTTGTTTTTCTCGCCTCCAAGGCCGCCAGCTACATAACCGGTCATGTGTTGATCGCCGACGGAGGATACACGATCTGGTAATGCTCTTGATTGGATAATACAGGCGGCCTGAAACCTTAACATCAAGCGAAAATTTTAAATCAGCCCGCAAGGAGACCCCGGATTCCACCGACCAGGAAGGCCGGGAAGCCTGAACGGCAATCTGCGCCGCTAAGGCGCCTGTTCGCGGTGTCTCGGGTCGGCGCTGGACGCCGCGAATTCCTGAGCGAGGAGCGGTCAAGATGACGGAGAAACAGTTGGGGCCGTATCAGACTTTAAAAAAGGAAGGCACGTACCGGATCGGGGCGGACACGAGCGCCATCGACTTCAACAACATCGGAAAACGAGGCGTGCGGCGCTGCGACGGCTATGACAAGGCCAGCGGAAAGGCGATGTACACCCGCGACGTGAAGCTTCCGGGCATGCTGTTCGCCAAGGTCCTGAGTTCGCCCCACGCGCGGGCGAAAATCGTCGGCATGGACACGTCCAGGGCCGAAGCGTATCCGGGTGTCCGGGCCATACTCAGATACGACGACCCTGAAATTCACGGGATGGAGCTTACCGGCAGCATCGCCGGGACCACCCGCATGGCGCCGGAATCGGCGGGTTGGGCCATGCTGCCCATAAAAACCATTCTGGGCGACGAGGCCATTTTCGAAGGCCAGATGGTGGGACTCGCCGTGTGCGCCGACTCCGAACAGATCGCTTCGGAGGCGCTCAAGCTCGTGGACATCCGGTGGGAAGTAAAATCGTTTGTCCTGGACCAACTGGAAGCGCTCAAGCCCGACGCGCCCAAGCTGATACCCGGTTCGGACAGCAACCAGATCATCGACGGCCGGGAACTCACCCAACACGGCGACGTGGAAAAAGGGTTCGGCGAAGCCGACACCATCATCGAATTTTCCGCCCGCCGGGACGCTCACCTGTGGGCCGGGGCCGAACTCCCCTGCGTTATCGCCAATTGGAGTGGCCACAAGCTGGAAATGTGGGTGCACGAACAGCAGCCCTATCTCGGTAAGCTGATCCTGGCCGAACAGCTCGACATTCCCATGAACAAGATCCACACCTACGCCCCGTACCAGGGCTGTTCGTTTGGCGAACGCTGCAACCCGTCCAACTGGCATCAGAACGGCATCAATACCCTGGCCGTGCTGCTGGCCCGGAAAACGCAACGGCCCGTGAAGCTGACGCTCAACCGGGCGGAAAACTTTTACGGCGAATCCGGCGACGTCATGGTCTGCGATTTCAAGGTAGGGGCCAAAAAGGACGGAACCATCACCGCCGTGGCCATGAAAAACGTGTTCGCCAATTATATGTGCACCACCGGTGTGGAGCATCTGGTGGACAACACCAAGATACCCAACCTCAAGTGCGAAGGGATCACCGCGCACGTCAACAAGCCGCCCGCGTGGTGGTGCCGGTGCGAGCAGTTGCCCAACGTGTTCTGCCAGACCCTGATTTTCGATCACGTGGCCGACGCCCTGGGGCTCGATCCCACCGACGTGGCCCTGATCAACGACGGCTGCAAAGGACATGAAAAGAGCTTTCTGGACGATTTCAAGCGGGAACACGGCTTTCCCCAACGGGACAGCCTGAAGGAATGCGTCGAAACAGGCAGGAAAGCCATCGGCTGGGACGGCAAATTCCATGCGCCGGGGGCACGGAAGCTTCCCAACGGGCGCATGCACGGCATGGCCTTTACCTGGAGCCACGATTGGGACGACACGCGAGGCACGGGTTCGGCGGCGGTGATGTTCCAGAACGACGGCTCGGTGAGCGTCATCGCACAGCATTCCGACGTGGGCGTCAATCCCTGGACCACCTACATGCAGATCGTGGCCGACGAGTTGGGCGTCCGTTTTGAAGACATCGAAATGAACCCCTTCGATCTCAACGCCGGGTTCGCGCTGATGTCCCCGGACGGCTCCTGCAATCTGGTCAGCAACGGGTTCGTGGTGAAAAAGGCGGCCCAGAAAGCCCGCAAAATGCTTCTGGATCTGGCGAGCGACAAGTTCAACCTGTCCGCCGAGAAACTCGACGTCAAGGACAGCGTGATCTTCGAAAAAGCCAACCCGCACAACCGCATGATCATAAAGGACGTGGTCAAGATGGCCACTCCCATGATGAACGCCGTGGGCATCTGGACCGAACCGCCCGTGTTTGACTGGGCCTGGCACACGCAGGGGTTGTGGGGCATGGCCTTGGAAACCGGAAGGCCCCGCATGTGCCGTCAGACCAACTTCATGGAAGTGGAAGTGGACACCGAAACCGGGGAAATTTTCGTGACCAACGTGGTCAACGTCAACGACGTGGGCAAGGCCATTTCGCCCGAATCGGTCGAAGGCCAGATGTACGGCGGAACCTACATGGGGCTGGGGCGGGCGCTCACCGAAGAGATGATCTGGGACCCCAAGACCGGGGTTCTGCTCAACCGGAATCTGCTCGATTATAAATACGCCACCCTGGCGGACTACCCGGACCCCGAATGCGTGTACCTGGAAACCGGCCTGGGCCACGGCCCCTACGGCTCCACCGGCATCGGCGAAAACACGGCGACCATGATCCCCGCGCTGCTGGGGCCCGCCGTCTATAACGCCATCGGCAAACACATAGACGACTTCCCCATCACGCCGGGCAAGGTTCTGAAGGCGCTGGGAAAAATATAGGCGGACTCGCGCGAAAGAAAGTGGGTCGGGAACATCAACCTTAGATAGTAGTTGGCAGGTTTTTCATCATGGCTGTTCGCGTTGAAATCAGCCCCGTGTTGCGCAGATTTACGCCCGGCTACAATGCCGATACGGGCATGGTTCTCGATGATGCCAACGGTTTGAGCGTACGCCTGGTCATCGCAAGGACAGGTGTCCCCATTGATGAGGTCATGGCCGTCATCATCAACGGCTATCCCGGAAAGCTGGACGATATCGTCAATGACGGCGACGTCGTGGCCTTGATCAAAATCATGGGAGGCGGCTGATTCGGGCGAGACAACAGTGAGACAACCATGGTCCGGGACCGGGGAGATATCCCCAACCGGACCTTTACTTATGCCATCACATCAGTTATTCAGGAGGTATCAAAATGAAATATCTTGTCAACATCGAGGACAAAACCCCGGATACGGACGAACGATCGCTCAGGCACTCGGTCTCCGGACGCAAAAGCGATATTCTCAGGGACACCTATTACCTGATCGATCCGGAAAATTCGCCGTCCAAGAATCTGACCATGGGCTATACGGTCATCTATCCCACCGGCAAAACGACCGGTCACGCGCACGACGACATGGAAGAAGTCTATTTCATCCTGAGCGGTAAAGGGACCATGGTCATCGGCGAGGATGAATTTCCCATCAAGGAAGGCGACGCTTTTTACGTGCCCTTCGGCGCCTACCACGTGACCTTCAACACGGGGAACCAGCCGCTGGCCATGTCCTGGGTAACGGGCAAAGACCGCGAAGCCGGCAAATAGGATACGGATACCATGCGGAATTTCTCTATGCTTATCGACGGAGAATGGGTCGGTTCCGAAAACGGCGAATTCATCGAAGTCGTCAATCCCGCCACCGAAGAAGCGTTCGCGACCGTTCCCCGAGCCACGGAACAGCAGGTGGAAAAGGCCCTCCTGGCCGCGCAAAAAGCCTTTCCCGCCTGGGCCGCGCTGTCTCCCTTCAAGCGAGCCGAATACCTCTGGCGGGCCAGCGATATTCTGGAAGAACGGCAGGACGCCATTGGCCGCCTCATGACCCAAGAACAGGGCAAGCCCATGAAGGAGGCCATCGGCGAGGTGGAAAAAGCGGTGGAAATGCTGCGCTTCTACGCCGAGGAAGGCAAACGCGCCTGCGGCCAGGTGATCGCCAATACCGATCCCCATGACCAGAGCATGATCATCAAACAGCCCATCGGCGTGGTGGCCGCGCTCTCCCCCTGGAACTATCCGGTGGAACTGACCGGCTGGAAAGCCGCCGCGTCGCTCGCGGCCGGTTGTACAATCGTGGCCAAGCCGCCGTCCCTGACCCCGCTTTCGCCGTTGGAATACTGGAAATGCTTGTTCGACGCCGGGATACCCGCCGGGGTCATCAACGCGGTGACCGGTTCGGGCGAAACCGTGGGCCGCAACCTGGTCGGAAGCCCCATCTCCCGCAAGATCGCCTTTACCGGCTCCTCCGAAGTGGGATTGGACATCCAGGACCAGGCCAAAAACAGCGTCAAGAAAATATCCCTGGAACTGGGCGGCCAGTGCCCGCTCATCGTAAGCAAATCGTGCGACCTGGACAAGGCGGTGAAGGGCGCGGTGCGCAGATCCTTCCGCAACATGGGCCAGATCTGCATCGCCATCAACCGCATCTACGTTGACGAAGTTATCTACGAGGCTTTTCTGGAACTGTTCAAGGAAGAGACGCTCAAACTGGTCATCGCCGACGGCGTGGAAAAGCCGGACGCGGACGTGGGCCCCATGGCCGGTCGCGACGGGTTGGAAAAAACCAAACGCCATATCGAGGACGCCCTGAACAAGGGAGCGCGGCTCATCTGCGGCGGCGGGCGGCCCCAGGGCTTTGAAAAAGGCTATTTTTTCGAACCCACCATCATCGCCGACGCCACCCATGACATGCTGATCATGACCGAGGAAACCTTCGGCCCGGCGGTAGGCGTGGCCCCGTACGAAACACTGGACGAGGCCATCCGAATGGCCAACGACACCCCCTACGGGCTGGCTTCCTACGCCTTTACCAACGACCTGCACGAAATGAACAAGTTCGCGCAGGAGCTTCAGGCGGGCAGCGTCTCCATCAACAACGTGGACGCCGGTATCATGAACGCCCCCTACGGCGGATGGAAACAGAGCGGGATCGGCCACGAACACGGCCACGAAGGTCTGGAAGAATATCTGCAATTGAAACACGTTCGCGTGAGGTATCGCGAACCCAACGCATAAAAAGATTGTTTATCACTTCAACACCGACTCGAGGATAAAGCCATGTCTCGGCAGTACGTGATGGGAATCGATATCGGAACCTCCGGTTGCAAGACCTTGATCATCGACGACCAGGGACAGACGGCGGCGCGCGCTGTCGCCGAATACCCGCTGTTCACGCCCCGGCCGGGATGGTCGGAGCAGGAGCCGGAACACTGGTGGCAGGCGGTCAAGGCCACGGTAAAAGCGGTCCTCAGCGATTTCGGACACACCGATGATATCAAGGCCATCGGCCTGAGCGGCCAGATGCACGGGTTGACGCCGCTGGACAAGGATGGGGAGCCGCTGCGGCCCGCGATCCTCTGGAACGATCAGAGAACCGGAAAGCAGTCCGCCGAGATCCATGAACTGGCGGGAGGCATCGACGAACTGCTGAAGCTGACCAATAACCGTATGCTTCCCGGCTATACCGGCGCCAAGATACTGTGGGTCAGAGAGCATGAGCCGCATGTCTACGACCAGATGCGCGGCATCCTCAATCCCAAGGATTACATACGCTACTGCCTGACCGGCGAGTACGCCACCGAAGTGTCCGACGCCTCGGGAACGGGCCTGTTCAACGTCCGGGCCAGGGAATGGTCCCATAAGCTCCTGGGAAAACTGGACATCCCCCGGGAGTGGCTGCCGCGCTGTTATGAATCTCCCGAAATCAGCGGACAAGTCACCGCTACCATCGCCGCGGAACTGGGCCTGCCCGCCGGGCTGCCGGTGGCGGGCGGCGGCGGGGACGCAGTCGTGCAAACCACCGGAACCGGCCTGGTCGATCCCGGAATCCTGGGCACCACCATCGGCACGGCGGGCATCGTGGCCATGGCGCTCGACCGGCCCTACGACAACCCCGAAGGCCGGCTTCAGATCTTCTGCAACAACATGCCCGGCAAGTGGCATTGCATGGGGGTTACCCAGGCCGCGGGCGGTTCCCTGCGCTGGATCAGGGACACGCTCGGTTTCGCGGAAAAAGAAATCGCCCGTCGCACCAACGTGGACGTGTACGAACTATTCACCAAGGAAGCCTCGCTGATCGAACCGGGCGCCGAAGGCTTGCTGTTCCTGCCCTATCTCCTCGGCGAACGATGCCCCTACCCTGATCCCAAGGCGCGCGCCTGCTTCATCGGCCTGACCCTGCGCCACACCTGGCCCTCCATGCTGCGGTCCGTGTATGAAGGCGTGATCTATAGCCTGCTGGACGTCGCCTATCTGATCCGCGATCTGGGGCTGCCCATCGATCAGGTGCGGACGTCGGGCGGCGGATCGCTCAGCGATCTCTGGCGGCAAATCCACGCCGACACGTTCAATAGTGAAGTCATCACGGTGAGCGGCGCCGGTGAAGGCGGAGCATACGGAGCGGCGCTGGTGGCGGGCGCGGGAGTCGGCGTATGGCCCAGCGTGGAAGAAGCCGCCATGGTGGTGAAACCGGAAACCCGGAATATGCCGATCCCCGAAAACAGCAAAATCTACGAACGGTTGTTCCCCATTTACCGGGACCTCTACCACACCCTCAAACCCAGTTTCGACCGTATCGCCGAAATTTATATGTAGGAAATGAAAAGCAATTGTGGGAGATTTCTCGTCGCGCTCGAAATGACATGCGCGTCAATGAAGAGATATACAAGGGTGGCGTAGGGCGCAAGTGAAACCCACCAATGGGACAGACAAACGACGCGATTTCCCTTCCGTCGCCCCGCGACTTGATCGCGGGGTCCAGAAATATTTGTAAATACATGACTAAAACCGATTCGTGGGTTTCGTTGCGCTCTACCCACGCTACGTTACTCGATCCATTGCAAAGCGACATTGTAAATATTTAATATAATTATAATTATATTCATATTTCCTCTCCGATCGCAAGGCAAGGGACACCTTTCTCCCTCCGGGAGAAGCCGGGATGAGGGGCTTTTTTGACAATCTCCGGCCCTTGATATATACTACGGTATATATCATTTAAATCGGAGGTCCCGCATGCAAACCGCGAAGTTGTTCAAGAACGGCCGCAGCCAGGCGGTACGGCTGCCCAGGGAGTTCCGGCTGCCGGGCGACGACGTGTTCATTAAAAAACTCGGTTCCATCGTAATCCTCATCCCCAAGGACGATCCCTGGTCATCCCTGACGGAGAGTCTCGACCAATTCAGCCCCGATTTCATGGAACGCAGGGATCAGCCCGATCAGGCGGACCGGGAAGATCTGTGATGCGGTATATGCTCGACACCAACATCTGTATTTACCTGATCAAACAAAAGCCGCCTCGGGTGTTGGAACGGTTCCGGCAAAACCGCGTGGACCAGATCGGGGTTTCTTCCATAACGGTGAGCGAACTCATGTACGGCGTGGAGAAGAGTTCAAAGCCACGGCAAAACCTGATGGCCCTGGCCATGTTCACGGCCCCTCTGGAAATAGCGGCTTACGGCGATGAAGCGGTCGCCGCCTATGGAGCGCTCAGATACCGCCTGGAAAAACAAGGATCTCCCATGGGGGCGTTGGATACGCTCATCGCCGCGCATGCCTTATCCCTGGACTGTGTTCTGGTCACCAATAATGAAAAGGAATTCAATCGGGTTTCCGGCCTGAGAATAGAAAATTGGGTCAACCGGTCTGATTGAAAAGTCTTTGGAAGGGGGTTTGGGGAAAGCCTTTCCAAAGAAAGGTCCCCCCATATTTTAGAACGAACGGTTGGCGATAGCCGGTCGGCTATTCCCGCCGAATATCCCACGAATCAAATGGATATGGCGAAATCCCAGCCCATTTCAATGGCCAGGCCATGCGGTAGAAGCACGGTCGCCCGCGAATAATCCCAGCCCGCGTTTTCGATATGATCCCTGATCGCCGTTGAAAACGTACTGGTCGCGGTCAGCAGGGACGCAAGCACCACCGGGGGGTCTTCCGTGGATTCCGGATCGTTCGCCGCCCGGCAGTACCAGGAAGGCGAAGAGACAAAGTGCGTCCGGCACACGGCCGGCCTCGCGGGATATACGCTGCATGCGCCATCCACCAGCAAAGGGCAGTAGTGGTCGTAGTCGGAAAGATCCGTCCGCTCGTCGGCGTCAGCCGAAGGATATCTGCCCGGCCTGGAATTGTCCCATTCGTGCCATTGTCGCGTGCGCGCCCGAAGCTCGTTTATCCGGGCCGCCGACATTTCGCGCTTGACGTATTGCGCCAGGGTATGGACCTCCGCGATGTTCGTAAGAATATGATAGCGGCAACATTGGCTACAGCCCAATTTACAGGTAGGAACGACGCCGTCTTCGCTGCGCAGCCGATCCAGTCCGCACGCAATCGTCGCATCCACTGAAGAATACACGCCCTTGACGAACTTCTCCTGTGGTGTAATGGGAATACGGTCGCCGGATTCTCCGGGGCCCATATCGAAATTGCCATTCTCGATCAAATTCATCATTCTCCCTTCGATAGGAACTTCAGGAATATTCAAAGGGAGCAGCCGCCGCGCGTCGCAGACTTTCAATATCCGATCAGCCAGTATCCCGCTTCTTCTCCGGAAACACAAGGCGTTGCGGTCGTTCCGGGGAACAAGCGAGCCATCACCCTAATCCTCTCCCTCGGAGGCTTTCGATTTTGGTTCGCTTGCGTTTCACCGATCGTAAGATCGTCCGACGAGTATCGGAACATATCCGGGAGCCTAGCCACAAGCTGTTTAAATGACTGGATTGCCCGGTCAAGCCGGGCAATGACGAAAAGTCACGGTTAGTTTTCTATTCTTCGCCCAGGCCGTATTCCTTGGCCGTCCGGACCATGGCGATCAGGTTTTCGCGGGGCGATTTGGGGGGGACGCCGCAGCCGCTCATGAGGATAAATCGTTCGAGGCCGGCGGTTTGGAGGCATTTGCGCGTGTCGTCAACCACATCGTCGACCGTCCCCATCATCAGGGACCGGACCGGGTCCACCAGGCCGCCGAGGGTGGCGTCGGGGGCCAACTTACGGGCTTCGGCCAGATCCATGCACTGGTCCAGACTCAGGACCGCCGCGCCCGAGGCGTTCATGCTTTCCAGGAGCAGCGTGGTCTTGCCGCAGATATGGAGAACCAGGGGCGCTTGCAGTCGCGAGCGGATTTTTTGGATACGCGGCAGGACAAAGCGCTGAAACATCTTGGCGGATATCATGGAAGCCGAGGCCGAGGGTTCGGGCATGATGATGGCGTGAGCGCCGTTTTCGATCAGGGCCTGACCGAAACCGATGAGGAAATCGGTCACCCGGTCCAGCAGGATTTCCAGGAGCGCGGGTTGTTTGAACACCATGCGCATGACCAGTTCCGCTTCCAGGATTCTCGTGGCGGTGGTGAAGGGGCCTTCAAACAGGCCGGCCACGGGAACGGTATTCCGCGCGTAATCGGCCAGGGACTTGGTGATTTCCAATATGGACGGCAGGCGGCCGGTAGAACGGGGATCGGGCCAGGGCAGATTTTCGATATCCCGGTCGGTCTTCGGAACCAGCGACAGCGCGGTCACGATGGGGCCGGTTTCCAGCGCGCGGGTCTGGCAGCCGAACGCTTCGGGAATGTACAGCGGGTCGGCGTAGGAAAAAAGGACATCCCACCCGAGATCGCGGTGGGCTTCTATCTGGGCCCGGACCACCAGATCCGGCCTTTGCATAAGCTCGGAAAAAGGAACCTCCGCATAGTGGGCGGCCACCCATCCCGCCATCATGGGCCAGATCGGCGCATGGTCCTTGGGGCGACCGGCCAGGGCGTCCCTGAACCGGGTCATTGAATCATAGCTCATCATAGAATTCCGCGTTTCATTTCATCAATCCCGGTAAATACAGGGCGATCTGCGGGAACGGAATCAACGCCAACGCGCTGAGCGCCAGAGCGATCAAGAACGGCAGGCTGCCTTTGAAAATGGTTTCCAGCGGGACCTCGTCTCCCAGAACCCCCTTGATCACATAGACGTTGATGCCCACCGGCGGGGTGATGACGCCCATTTGGGCGACCAGCACGATAATGACGCCGAACCAGATGGGGTCGTAGCCCAAATCGACTAGACGGGATAGAAGATGGGGATGGTCAGCATGATCAGCGCCATGGCGTCGATAAAACAGCCGCCCACCATATAGACAAGAAGATTATGCCGATGAGCGCGTAAGGCGGCATATTAGCCCGCCACCCAAGTGGCGAGATGAAGGGGATGCGAGTCAGGGCCAGAAAATGGCCGAACACCATGGCGCCCGCGATAACAGAACACCATGCAGGAGGTCCTGAGCGTCTCAGACAGCGATCTCACGAATCCCGCATTTTAACGACGCCGGGCCATGGCCACCGCAAGATGACAAAGGACCCTACCGCGCCCGCTTCCGTGGGCGTGAACAAACCGGAAAACAATCCGCCCATGACCATTAAGAACACCATCAGGGTTTCACCGTATAGCGTCAGGGAACGATCTTTTTGTTGAAGGTCAGTTCTCGTCCGCGCGGGGCGCTGCTTGGGAAATATCCGGCAGTATAACCATGATGGCGACAATGAAACAGATGGTGATGAACATGGCCGGAACGATCCCCGGCCATGAACAGCGCCCGATGGACTGTTCGGTCATGATTCCGTAGATGATAAGACGACGCTGGGCGGAATCAGGATTCCCAAGCCTCGCCCCGGCGGCACCGGCCGCAGGATAACTCGTCCGGTCGTACCTGAACCGCTTCATTTCCGGCAGGCCACGGTGGCCATGGTGGCGGCGGCGGCGTGGTCGAACCGCAGATTGCGGCGAATCCGGGCAAGCTCAATGGTGGCCATGGCCAGCCCGCCGGGCAGATTTCCGGCCAGCTTGTAAGCCGTATTGAACAGCCTCCGCTGATGCCGGCGTTGAAGGCGAACTGGCCCATGAGAACGAACAGCGGCACCACGCTCAGGTTATAGGAGCTGAAAATGCTGAAGATGTCCTTGGCTATGAGGTGCAGGGCGCTGGGCCAGGAAACCACGTATCCGAATCCCAGAAACCCCATCGCGGCCATGACAAACCCCACCGGCATGCCGCTGAACAGGGTTATCAGCAGCAGCATTACCCCCAGTATTCCGATTAACGTATTATCCATGCTCAACGCCACCGATACCAGGGGGGCTGTCGTTTCAACCCGATGTTGATTACGTCGATCAAAAGGACCAGACACACCACCGCGGTGGTTATGGAGAGCGTATAAAGGACGATGGAATACGGGAACTCCAGGGTCGGCGACACTTCCCCCACATCCCTGAATTTCTGCCCCAGGATAAAGCAGCGCCATGAAATCAACGCGAACAGCGCCAGGGCGCAAAGATTGGTAACCACCGACAGGACATATTGAGCGTTTTTCCACAGCCGGGACACCAGGAACTCTACCGCCACGTGTCCCCGCCTCAGCACGCTGTCGGCCAGCGCCAGGGCGGCGACCAGCGCGGACAGGACCCCCACCAGATCGTAGCTTCCCGAAAAGGGCGCCCGAAACTCCTCATGACCACGTCCACACAGGTCAGCAGGGTCAACCCCAGGAGGATCAACCCTCCCAGCTTGTTCAAGCCTTCGGCCAGGCGCCGAACCCCGTTTTCACAGCTCTTCATCAAGGTCTCCCCTGAAAAATCAAGCGGGACGGCCCGCTTCTCCAAAGCCGTCCCGACATGCGCGCTCGGTCGGATTACTGTTTTTTACACTTGTCCACGTCCTGGCGGACAAAGTCCACATACTTTTGGCCGGGCAACCCCTTGCCGTCGGCGTAGACGACATATTCGTCCAGAACCGGCTCGATCGCCTTGGCCCAGCGCGCCGCTTCCGCGTCGCTGAGCTTAACGAACGTATGGCCCTGCTTTTCCGAGTATTCCCGGGCCTTGATTTCCAGGTCGTCCCACACCTTGGCGAACACCGGCGTGTACTTTTCGTCGGTTTCCTTGAAAATCTGCTTGATATCGTCCGGCAGCGCCGCCCACTTATCCTTGTTCATAACCATATAGAAAATGCTGGTGTAGCCGATAACCGTGCTTTCCACGGTGTAATCCAGGACTTCGGCGTGCTTCCAGGTCATGAGCGATTCTATCGGGCTGAAGCTGGCGTCCGCCACCCCTTTTTGCAGCGCCTCGAAAGCGGCGGGCATGGGCATGGCCACCGGCACGGCGCCTAGGGCCGTGGCGACCTTGGCGCTAAAGGCGTCACTCCTGACCTTGAGCCCCTTCACGTCCTCCAGGGTTTCGATCTTTTTCTTGCTGTGCAGAACGCCGCCGCCATGGCCGTGCAGGGTGAGCACCTCTACCTCATCGAGTTCCTTGGGCTTGAATTCATTGTAAAAATCGTTGGCTACCTGGGTGGCCACGACTGCGGTGGTATAGCCCATGGGCAGCGCCAGAGCTTCCATGGCCGGGAAACGGCCCCGGTTGTAACCGAACACCGACAGCCCGATGTCCGTGCCTCCGGTCACCACGCCGTCAAAGATTTCCGGCCCCTTGAACAACGATCCGCCGGGAAACCAAGTAAACTTGACCCTTCCGCCGGATTTTTCCTCGATTTCCTTGCCCCAGGCCTGGCAGGCCGCGTACAGGGGATGGACGGGAGCGAAAAAGTTGCTCCATTTCAGCACGATCACATCATCGGCCGCGGCCGGAGCGCCCCCGCTTACCAGGCAGGTCAACGCCAACAGCAGGGTCGCCATTACCACCAACTTGATCTTGAATCTCATCATCACGTCTCCTCGATCCTCACGGGCAAAGGGATTAAAAGATATTCCAAGGAATTATCCGTCGAATAACCGGCGTCCTCGTTTTAAGGAAATATCGGAAGAACAAGACCGACCATTGCTTCTCGGCCCTGGGGCGGGAAGGATGACTGAATAAAGTATTGTTATGATCGGTTTTTCATCAATTATCGTAAGCTCGATGCGCTGTCAATCGCAATTTTCAGCATAAAATACGAGTAGCTTCGTCTACTCCATGGAATTGCTATCGGCAGTTTCATAATTTGGCGGGACAAACCATTGATAGTTTTAATAGAGCATATTACAGCAATACGATATTTCAACTATTGCAAACATCATAAAGGGCTTTCGGCTCGTATAGACAAAAAATGTTATAGAGTAGCGCGATCAAGAC
This sequence comes from uncultured delta proteobacterium, assembly GCA_963821845.1. Classification (GTDB taxonomy): domain Bacteria; phylum Desulfobacterota; class Desulfarculia; order JACQYL01; family CAWGVV01; genus CAWGFI01. The sequence continues at coordinate 133,942 of CAWGFI010000012.1, read as the reverse complement.
GCGGAAAGAAGCGCGATTATAAGAGCGGTCCGCAAACCGACGGAAAGAAAACCACCACGGGGGAATCGCTTCCCCCCGCGTGTTTTATTTGGTCCAAACCTACGCCGCCTGTTCGGCGCGTTTCTTCTTTTTCTGGGTCACGCTGTTAGCCAGGGAGCACAGCACCGGCACCACGATCAGGGTGAGCAAGGTTGAAACGCCCAAACCGAAGATGACCGCCACCGCCATGGGTCCCCACCACTGGGATGATTCGCTGCCGATATCCCACGCCATTTTCTGGAAATCGAAACTGACGCCCGTGGCCATGGGGAGCAGCCCCAGAACCGTGGTCACGGCGGTGAGCATGACCGGACGGAAGCGCACCAGCCCGGATTGTAGCAGGGCTTCGAAGGAGTCCATGCCCCGCTCCATGAGCTGGTTGTAATAATCGATAAGCACGATGGCGTTGTTCACCACCACCCCGGCGAGGCTGATGACGCCGATGCCGGTCATAATGACGCCAAAGGCGGTTCCGGTTACAAGCAACCCCGTGAACACCCCGATGAGCGACAGCAGCACGGAGGTCATGATGATAAAGGGCGTGGCGAAGGAATTGAACTGGGTGATCAGTATCAGGAATATGAGAAACACCGCGGTCACAAAGGCCTTGGCCAGGAAGGACTGCGCCTTTTCCTGTTCGCGCTGTTCGCCGGTGAACTTGTAGGTATAGCCGCGAGGCCAATCGATATCGCGGGTGAGCTTGGCGTCGATGTCGGCGATGATGTCATTGGCCAGCCTGCCGGACACGTCGCCGGAAATGGTGACCACCCGTTTCTGATCCAGCCGCATGATGGCCCCGATTCCGCTGGTCAGAGACACGCGGGCCACGGAGGTCAGGGGAATGGGTTCGCCCTTGGGCCCCGATATGAGCAGCCGGTTTATGCTTTCAATGGATTCGCGGTCCTTTTCGGGAAGCCGCACCACGATATCGTATTCGTCCTTGCCTTCCCGGAAAACGCCGACCTTCACGCCGTTGATGGCCGCCTTGACGGTATAGGCGATGGTGTAGGTGTCCAATCCCATCAGCGCGGCCTTTTCCTTATCCACCCGCACCTGAATTTCCGGCTTTCCGGATACGTAGTTGTCCTTCAGGTCCACCAGGCCCGGAATATCTTCGATCAACTTGCGAATCTTTTCGGATAGTTCGCCGAGCTGGTGGATATCTTTGCCGGAAATTTCCAGGTTGATGGGAGGTCCGGTGGGAGGCCCTTCCTCTTCCTTTTCCACCTGTGTCTCGGCCCCGGTTATGATCTTGAGCAGCTTTCCGCGAATCTCCTTGATGATACCCGAAGATGTGCGCGACCGGTCATGGAAATCCTTAAAATCGAGCGCGACCGTATTGATATGCGTTCCCGTGCCGCCCTGGCTGAAGGGGTCGCCGCCGACCGCTCCTATGTCCGAGATCACATAGCTGATGTCCTTATACTGGGATACCACGTCCTCCACCTGGGCCACCAGCTTGTCGGACGTGTCAAGGTTAGTTCCTTCGGGCGCCTTGAGGTGCACGTACGCCCGCTTGGGTTCGGTTTCCGGGAAAAATTCGACGCCCTTGCCGTATTTTCCGAAAGCCGCGATCGATCCCACCAGCATTGCGAACGCCACCAGCAGCACCACCAACCGATGTCTCAGCGCCCACTTGAGCGTGCCCAGATACATCCGTTTTACCAACGCTTCCCGTTCGGGACGTTTTTTGGTCTTCTTGGGCGGTTTGTATTTCTGGAAGCGGGCCGAAAGAACCGGGTTGATAACCAGGGCCACGAACAGCGATGACGTGAGCACCATGATCAGGGTCTTGGGAAGGTATCCCATGAACTCGCCCATGATGCCCGGCCAGAAAATCAAGGGGAAGAACGCCGCCAGGGTGGTCAGGGTGGAGGTAATGACCGGCCACGCCACCTCGTCGGTGCCGATCAGCGCCGCCTCTTCCTTGCTGGCCCCTTCCTGCATGTGCCGGTAAATGTTCTCCACGATGACGATGCCGTTATCCACCAGCATGCCCAGCGCAAGAATAAGGGAGAACAGGACCACCGTGTTCAGGGTGATGTCGAACCCGGTCAGCAGGATAAAGGTCATGAGCATGGAATAAGGAATGGCGATGGCCACGAAAATGGCCGATCGTCCGCCGATAAACATGAACAGAACCGCGACCACCAGTATCAGGCCGGACAGGATGTTGTTTTCGAGGTCCGCGACCATCAGCCGGACGTCCTTGGACATGTCCGAAGTGAGGTCGATCTTCAGCGCGGGCGGAAAGAGCGGCTTCAGTTCCTCGACCACGCGCTTGATTTCATCGGTCACGCGCACGATGTTTTCGCCGCTGCGCTTCTGCACCGCCAGGGTCACGCTTTTTACGCCGTTGATCCTGCTGCGTGTCAGCGGGTCCTTGAAGCTGTCCTGAATGGTGGCCACGTCGCGCAGATACACCGGTTTGCCGTCGCGCACGAAGGCCACGATGGAGAAAATATCCGAGGGGTTCTGGTAATCCTCGGGCACGCGCACCATGTACTTGCCCTGCCCGATATCCATGCTGCCGCCGGGCATGTTGACGTTGCTTTTGCTCACCGCGCTGACCAGGCTGTTGAACGGCACGTTATAGGCGGCCACGCGGTCGAGGTCGAATTCCACGTGAATTTCCCGTTCCAGTCCGCCGGTCAGCTGGGCGTCCAGAACACCGGGAACCGATTCGATCTGATCCTCGAAATCCTCGGCGAAGTCCTGCAAACGGCGAAGGCTGAACGGACCGGACAAGACCACCCGGATGACCGGCAGATCGGAAAAGTTCACCTCCTGGATCGCCGGGTCGTCGGCCAGGTCGGTGGGGAGGTCGCTCTTGGCCTGATCGACCTTGTCCCGGACCTTCTGCACGGCGTCGTCGATATCCACGGACGGAAGAAACTTGATGGCCACCACGGAAATGCCTTCGGCCGATGTGGAGCGGATCTCCTCCACGTCCGAAATCCCCTTGAGCTTTCGTTCGATGGGGATGGTGATCAGCTCTTCGATGTCTTCCGGCGCCACGCCTTCATAGGTGGTGGTCACGAAGACATAGGGGATGGTTATGTCCGGAAAGGATTCGCGGGGCAGCGCGGAATAGCAGTAGAGCCCCGCGACCACGAACAACACCATAAGCGCCAGGACCGAGGCCGGGCGTTTGAGAGCGGCGTGATTGATGATCATTGAACGTGTACCTTCATGCCTTCTTCGACCTGGGTCTGGCCTTTGACGATCAGCCGGTCGCCGGGATTGAGGCCCTTCAGGATCTGAATCCGGTCATTGTCGATGACGCCCAGGGAAACGGTTCTGGACTGCGCCACTCCGTCCTTTTCCAGGAACAGTATCCGTTCTCCTCCCTTGTCCACCAGAGCGAACAAGGGCGCGACCAGGGCGTTCGGTATGACCTGTCGGATAAAGGCCAGACGGGCGATCATCCCCGGCCTGATCTTGCCGTCGGAGTTGTCGACCAGCACCCTGACCTTGAAGGTTTTGGTGGCGGGGTCCGCCTTGTAGGAGACAAAATCGACCACGCCGATCATGGATTCGTTGGGATAGGCGTCAATGGTGACCCTGGATTCCTGACCGGGCTTGAGAAAACGGACGTCCATTTCGGGCACGCTCACATTGATCTTGATCTTGTCCACGTTGACGATGGTGGCGATGGAGTGGCCGCGTTCGATGAATTCACCCTGGTCCACGAACAGGTAGTTGATGACTCCGCTGATGGGCGACTTGGTAAAACCGCGCTCATATTCGACGCGGGTCTGTTCCAGGGTGTGCTGGGCCAGCAACGTCTCCGTGCGAATGCGGTCCAGCTCTTCCTGGGAAATGGATTTCCGTTCGAACAGCTTTTCCCGGCGTTTGAGCAGATCTTCATTGAGCTTATAATCGCATTCCGCCTTTTCCAGCGCCACCTTCAGGGCCGACACGTCGATTTTGGCGAAGAGCTGCCCCTTCTTGAGCGATTCCCCTTCCTTGGGGCCGATCCACTCCACCCGCCCGCTTATGTCGGCGGGCACCAGCACGTCCTGCCACGCTTCGGTTTCCCCCGGCAGGACCAGGATGTCCCTGATGGCCACCGGCTGAACTTCCAGCACGGAAACGGGGATCGCCTGGTTTTCTTCCTGGGGCGCTTGGGCGTTGCTTTCGGACCTGTCGCATCCGTTTTGCGACAGAAGCGCAAGCGTCAAAATCAAAAGAATCGAAAAAACGGATCGAGAGACTCGCATCTATTCTTCCTTCCTGGGCTTAAGACCATGAAAAGCCATGGAGAGTAGTCGTTCGGCCAAATCGTCGGGCGTGGCGTACGGTTTGGTTTGATCGAGGTGAAAGCAGTAATCGATCAGGCTGAGCACGAGAATGGCCACCTGTTCGGGATCTCGTTCGCACACCTCGTTTTTGGCCAGGCCCTCGAGGTAAATCTGTTTTATGGCCTCGAAAACCCTAAAATAATACCGCAGGTAATCGTAAGCGGGCGCTCCTTGCGGAGAACCGAGAATCAGGTTGTGGATCATGCGGAAAAGCTCGGGTTCCTGCTTCTCCGCCTGCTGCAATCGCCGCGTCAGCTTGATGAAACGTTCCAGCACCGATCCGGGGTTCTTCAGCACGTCCGCCAGGACGATTTCCTGCCATTCATCGGCCCAATTGAGAATCGCGAAAAACAATCCTTCCTTGTTGCCGAAATAGTAATAGATCGCCGGTTTGGTGACGCCGGCGAGTTCCACGATTTCGCGGACCGAAGCGCTGACGTATCCCTTTTGCGCGAACAGGGAGATGGCCGCCTTCATCAATTTCATTTTGGTTTGCTGTTCATCCAAACCGCTGGTCGGTTGCGGATTCCTCATTCAGTTCCATGATTCCTTTCAAAATGTGGCTCACTAGCATACGGTAAAACAAAGATCAATCAAATTCTACCTACCGGTAGGTACAAAACAAAATTCTTATAACATACTTGCATTTCCCGTGCAAAACGTCTCCCGTCCGGGAATCCGAAGATACCTTTTGTATACATGTGCTGTAAAAATCGGCGCGCGTTTGCTATGTTGCATGACTATCGAAAATTCATGGCCCGAGAAGGGATACATATCGGGGCCGGCGCAAGGAGTCTGGAATGATCAGAGCGAAATTGTGGTTTCGATGCGCGGCGATGCACGATCCGGTCGCGCCCGTCGTGGTACGCCCGGCGGTGGTCGGGTGGGAAGCCAAACAACGAAACGTGGAATTGACCATCGAGCGTAATTTCAGCGGCGAGGAGCTGGTGAAAAGAATGAAGGGATGGGTCACCGTCAATACGAACGACGTCATTGAAACGGTCAAGAAGTACGGCTTCATGAAGGTCTTCGACGACAACACCCTGGTGGTGGAGTTCGACCGGGAAGACGACTTCAACACCCTGAAAGATGAACTGAATCAAAAATTCGGCGCGGAGATGGACCTGGAAAAGATGTAAGGGGCGGAAAGGAAAAGAATTTTCAGGGAAATCTCTTCCCCCAAGGTATTTAATAAGTTCTGGACCCCGCGATCAAGTCGCGGGGTGACGAAACACTAAAATCGTAGTGTTATCCGAATGCTGGGGCCTCGCAATGTTTTTAAGCCCTCATCCTGGCCGTCCCCAGAAGGAGAAGGAGTTTTCTTGCGGTCGGCCTTCGGCCGTCGTTCGGCGAGTTTCGCTTAGGCGCTCTACCCGCTTCATCTCTCTTGACAGGGACAACAGTATCTACGCAGCCATGTCATTTCGAGCGCAGCGAGAAATCGCCTACAGGGGGTGTGGGGGAAGAAATTCCCCCACAAAGCTTTTTCTCCCGCTTTTTCCGCTTTTTCTTTACGCGTGTCAGGGCTTGGGTTCCTGCTCCATGATTTTTTTGCGGAGTTCACGTTTGAGGATCTTGCCGGTGGGGGTAGTGGGCAGACTTTCCACGGCCAGGAACTGTTTGGGGACCTTGAACGCGGCCATTCGTTCCTTGCAGAACGCTTTCAATTGAGCGGGGTCCAGGGTCGCGCCCGGCTTCAGGGTCAGGTAGGCCGTGACCCGCTCCCCGTATTCGGCATCGGGAAGGCCGATGACCGCGACTTCGGAAACTTCGGGCCGTTCGTATAACACTTCTTCCACCTCGCGGGGATATACGTTTTCGCCCCCGCTGATGATCAGGTCCTTGAGGCGGTCAACGATAAAAAGATACCCCTCGTCGTCTAGGTAGCCCACGTCTCCCGAATGGAGCCATCCGTCCCGCAGGGCTTCCTCCGTGGCCTTGGGGTTCGCCAGATAGCCCTTCATGACGTTGCGGCCGCGAATGCATATCTCGCCTTCCCTGCCTTGCGGCAGTCTCAGGCCTTGGGTGTCCAGGATGCATACTTCGGTGGTCCCCACGGTCGCGCCGACCGATCCCACCTTGTGGCGGTAATAATGGTTGTAGGTCACCAGACTGGCCGTTTCGGTCATGCCGTAGGCTTCGTGGATGTTGAGCCCGGTGGCCGCGCGCCACTGTTCCACGATCTCCCGGGCCATGCTGGCGGCGGCGCTGAAGCAGTAGCGGACGGCGCCCAGCCGTTCCTTGAGTTGGGGTACTTGCAGCATGCGGACGTACACCGTGGGCACGGCGAAAAGCTTGGTGATCCCGTGGTCCTCGATGGCTTGGAAGGCCTTTTCCATGTCAAAGGCGGGCATGAGGACCAGGCTGCCGCCGCTCAACACGGTGGCGTTCATGATGTGCATCTGGCCGAATACGTGGTTGAAGGGAAGAAAACAGAGCGATCGATCCTCGTGTGTGGACCGTTCACAAAAAACCACGCCATGAATGGCGGTGAGAACGTTTTCGTGCGTCAGCAACACGCCTTTGGGAAGGCCGGTGGTGCCTCCGGTATAAAGGACGCAGGCGGGGTCGTCGGGCTGGCGGTCTTCGGGTTGCATGGCAACGTTGCCTCGCGCCATGAGCGCGTCGAAATCCAGGTCGCCGTCTCCGCAGACGGTCCATTGCACGCCGAAATCCAGGTTAAGCGCTTTGAGCGCGGCCGAAATTTGGTTGGAAGTGAACAGGACCTTGGGTCGGCCGTGGCCGAGCAGACGGGAAAGCTCTTGGGGACTCAGCAGAGGCGACAAGGTCACCGCGATGGCGCCGCATTTCAGGGCCGCGAAATAGAAGGCCAGCCATTGGGCGGAGTTGGGGGCGCACAGGGCCAGGAAATCTCCGGGTTGGACGCCCAGAGCCCGCAGACCCGAAGCGGCGAGGCCGGACTGACGGTTCAGTTCGCCATAGGTGACGCTTTTGTCTCCATCGATTACCGCTATCCGCTCCCCGAAAAACCGGGCGGAACGCTCCAGATTGTTCGCCAGATTCATATCGCCACGCTCCTTGCTTTTGGAATGGCTGCCATGGAAAAAACCAAAGGATTGGTCTTACATAAGACATTAAACGTCGTTCAAACTAGGATAAGTTCGCGCTTTCTGTCAAACACATTCGGCCTTTCCCGCATATACGGTATACATCTTTTTGCTTGACGAAGAACCGCGCGATTAAAATAATAATATCATATATTTTTAGTGGCGCTAAAGGCCGCCACGGCGCGCCCGACAATGACCGATCGGCGAAAGATAGCGTCAAGGACTTGCGCTCCTACCGCTCTGTCATTTAAAGTATTTGTTTTACGGCGCGAACGCGCCCGATACCGTTTTCAGGATCGTAATACCCATTGCATCGGTGAGGCCCCCTATGGCATCTATCAGTAAACATAAACTTGCTCATTCCGTTATCCAGGAAATCATCAAGATGATACAGAAGGGCGATCTCAAGGAAGGCGACAAGCTCCCCAATCAGCACGAATTCGCTTCACAGCTCGGCGTAAGCCGTACCGTGCTGCGCGAAGCGCTGCTCACCCTGACCCAGTTGGGCGTGACCGAGCAGCGTCCCAAGGTGGGAACCGTGATCAAGGATCTCGCCCCCGCGCTGTACTCCGACCAGCTTACCCCCACCCAACTGTCCGATTCGCAGGCGTTCTCCGAATTGATCGAAGCCCGAAGGTTTATCGAGGTCGGCGCCATCGAGCTGGCGGTCGAACACGCCACGGACGAGCAGATTCAGGAGATGGGAAAGCTCGTGGACGAAATGGACCAAACGGTCGCCAAACGGGCCATCGATCAGTACACCGAAAAGAACGTGGCCTTTCATTTCATGATAGCCAAGGCTTCCAATAATCGCTTCATGGTGCCGCTGCTGGCCACGGTGCGCGGCTATATGGAACAGTGGATGCACGAATCGGTGAGCCTGATTCCGGGGCTGCTGGAAAAATCCATGGAGTCCCACCGTTCCATCTACGAGGCGATCAAGGAACGGGACCCGGCCGCGGCGGTCGAACGCATGAAGGAACACATCATGGATCTGCAACAGGCGAGTATCCTGGATTACGACCGAACCCGCGCGAAAATGAGAAAATCGGCAAAGGACCGCGCCCGGACGGCCGCGCACGGGCGTTCATAGCCTTCATCGGGCGAGCCGCGCCGCTCTGGCGCCCTGCCAGATCGTTCAGCCCGCGCCGGCCGCGGATCATGGGGCGTTGAACATGGGCGCCGCCGGCGCGTGAGGAGAGCTGGATGAAACCGCGCTTAAACCGGAACATGCTGGAATTGTTGGAAGGAGCCGTCGATATCCACATCCATTCGGCTCCGGACGTTTATCCCCGCCTTTACAATGACATCGAACTGGCGCAGCAGGCCAAGGAGATGGGCATGAAGGCCATCCTGGTCAAAAACCATTTCTTTGAAACCGCCAGCCGCGCCCAGCTCGCCTCGGAAGTCGCCGAGTTCCCGGTCTTCGGAGGTCTGGCGCTCAACCTGACCGTGGGCGGACTCAATCCTCACGCCGCCCGCATGGCTTTGAAAATGGGCGCCAAAACCATCTGGATGCCCACGTTTCACGCCAGGGGGTTCGTGGCCAACAAGAGTCATGTGGCCATCTGGCTGGAGAAATCTCCGCCGACACCAAGGGCGTTTACATTCTCAATGTCGACGGATCGCTCAAGGAAGAGATCTATCCAGTTGTTCGACCCGATCATCGAAAACAACTCCGCGCTGGCTACCGGTCATCTGTCCAAACCGGAAGCCAAGGTCCTGGTAAAGGCGGCGGCCAACCATGGGGTCAAGAAGATCGTCGTCACCCACCCCATGGCCAGCTTCGTCAACTACAGTGTCGAGGACATGAAGGAAATTCTGGACCTGGGCGCCACTTTCCTGGAGCACGTGTTTAACGACACCACTCGCAGCGTGGCCCATCCCATCAGCCGGGAAACCCTGTTCGACGGCATCAAGGCCATCGGCGCGGATCACTGCATCATGTCCACGGACGCGGGCCAGGTGGTCAACCCCGCGCCCACGCACCAAATGGGCATCTATATCGCCGACCTGCTCGACTTCGGATTCTCGGCCAGGGAAATCCGCAGGATGAATTTCCGAAAACCCGTCCATCATGCTGGGAATCTAGTATAGAGCCTATGGAAAAGAAAACAGGTTTTATCGGCCTGGGCCGAATGGGCAAATGGATGGCTCTCAATATGGTCAGGGCCGGATTCGACCTGACCGTGTATGATAGCGATCCCGATGCGGAACAGTTTCTTGCCGACCAGGGAGCGCGAAAGGCGCTGAATCCCGCCGACCTGGCCGAAAACGTGGATCTTGCTTTTCTGTGCCTCCCGGACACCGCGGTGGTCGAACAGATCATTTTCGGGTCCGACGGCCTGATACACGGGCTAAAGCAAGGATCGATAGTGGTGGACTGCGGCACCACCGGCTACCTGCCTACCCTGGATTTCAGCCGCCGCCTGGGCGAGGCGGGCGTTCTGTTCGCGGACGCGCCGGTGTCGGGCATGGAGGCTCGCGCCGAAAGGGGCGACCTGACCATCATGTACGGCGGGCCGGAAGACGTTCTGGAACAGATCCGTCCGCGCCTCGAAGCCATGGGAAGCAAAATCCTCGACATGGGCGGCGTCGGGAGCGGCCAGCTCACCAAATTGATCAACCAGCTTCTCTTCAACATAAGCTGCGCGGCCATCGCCGAAGTGCTGCCCATGGCGGCCAAATTGGGGTTGGACCCGGAAAAGGTGACCCAGGTGGTGACTTCCGGAACCGGCCGCAGCTTCGCGTCGGAGTTCTTCGCGCCCTTGGCGCTGGACAACGTCTTCGACCAGGGATACCCGCTCAAAAGCGCCTATAAGGACATGATCCGCGCGGCCGAGATCTCGGTTCACGAAAAGATCCCCCTGCCCTTGACCCAGGCGGCGACCACGACCTACCAAATGGCGCTGGCCGCCGGTTTTGGCGACGAGGGAAAAGGAGCCATGATCAAGGTTTTCGAAAATCTGCTCAATGTAAAGTTCAGAAAGAAGGGAAATCGTGATCGCGTCACTGCGTGGGCGTCCCGACGACATGACCGAAGCCTATTACCGGGGACTGATGAGTTCCGTGGGGTATCGGCGCGAGGATCTGCTCAAACCCCAGATCGCGGTGGTGAATTCCTGGACCGATGTTAATCCCGGACACCAGCCCCTGAAGGAACTGGGCGCACGGGTAAAGGAAGGCGTTTGGGCCGCGGGCGGCTGTCCCGGCGAATTCAACGTGCCCGCGCCCTGCGACGGCATGGCCCAAGGACCGGGCCAGCGGCTTATCCTGCCGCAACGCGATCTCATCGCCGCCTCCATCGAAGCCATGGTCGGCGCGCACGGCTTCCAGGGCATGGTCATGCTGGCTTCCTGCGACAAGATCATACCGGGAATGATCATGGCGGCCATCCGTTTGAATCTGCCCACCATTTTCCTCACCGCCGGGGCCATGCTCCCCTGTCGCATGGGCGGTCGCTCGGTGGTGACCTCCGATCTCAAGGAAGCCATCGGCAAGCGGAGCAACGAACGAAATCGATCAGGAGACGTTTCTGGACTGGCAGGAACGTTTCTGCGCCTCGGCCGGGACCTGTTCCATGATGGGCACCGCCAACACCATGGGCTGTTTTCTGGAAGCCACGGGATTGGCGCCGTTCGGTTCGGCGACCATGCTGGCCTTTGAAGCCGGGAAGTCCGGCAGGCGCGGGACGTGGGCGAGCGAATCGTCAACCTGGTCGGGCAAAGACATTTACCTGGACCATTTTCTGACCCCGGAGAGCCTGGAAAACGGCATTAAATACATCTCCGCGTCCGGCGGCTCCACCAACGCGCGTCCTGCATATCATGGCCTTCGCCCGGCTTATGAACATCGACATGGATCTGGACGACTTTGACCGCATCCAGGCTTCGACCCCGGTTGTCGCCAGCTTCAAGCCTTCCTCGGAATACAACATCTCCGATTTTCATTGGGCCGGGGGCGTTCCCGGTATCCTGAACGAGATAAAAGACTACCTGAACCCGCAGGTCCCTTTGATCGCGGGCGGTTCGCTGCAGGACGCGCTGGCGCTGGATTTCCATCCCCTTAGGGAGATCATCCGCCCCATAACCCAGCCGCTGGCGCCGGACGGCTGTTTCGGAATCCTCAAGGGAAATCTGGCCCCCCTGGGGTCGGTGGTCAAAAAGACGGGAGTGGACCCCTCCATGATGAAGCACACCGGGCCCGCGGTTGTTTTCGACTCCGAAGAGGACGTGCGCGACCTACCTGCTGGAAAAGGAGGTTCAACCCGGGTCGGTTCTGGTGGTGCGCTATGAAGGGCCCAAGGGCGGTCCGGGCATGCGGGAGCTTTCCATCCCGGCGGCCATGCTGGTGGGCATGGGGCTCCACACGTCCGTGGCCATGATCACGGACGGCCGTTTTTCCGGGGCGACACGGGGACCGTGCTGTGGGGCATATCAGCCCCGAAGCGTGGGACGGGCGGCCCCCTGGCCTATGTGCGGGACGGCGATATCATTGAAATCGATGTTTCCGGGAACATCGTCAACCTGCTCATTTCGGATGAAAAACTCCGGGACCGCATGCAGAGCCCGCCCGGACACCCCGATCATCCCGCTCCCGGCTTTTTATCGGCCTACCGGAGAACGGTCCGGGGAGCCAAGGAAGGGCCCGACCCTGTGGTTGTAGAACCGGACGAGTATCCCGACGCTCTTAGTTAGAGGGAGCGCTTAAGCTCGAATATATCGAAGTGGCCCATAAATTGCTTATTACTCCAGAAAGCTCGGATTCACAAGAAATCGATTCTTGAAGGCGAACCGGGCTTTTATATTTGGGGCGTAACGAACATGAAACAATTGAATTTCTCATTTCAATGATTTACTTATATGAGTTCACGCTTGGCGTCAACCGTATATCCATGATTTCACCGAACAGTGGAAGACCAAAGTAAGGAGAGTGTCTGTTGAGTCCTAGAAAAGAAGGCCATGCGGAGGAAAAAACCTCTCGACAGAAAGTGACGCTCTTTTCCGAGTGGTGCAAACGATGCGGGAATTGTGTCGCTTTTTGTCCACGGGGAGCCTTGGAACGGGATGAATGGGGCTATCCCAAACTGGCCAAGCCCGAACGCTGCACATCTTGCGCTTTATGCGAGATGTTGTGTCCGATTTCGCCCTCAGTGTGCGCGACGCCGAAAGTCGCTATCCCGAGGTTTCCCGTAAGGAAGAGAGGAAACCCGCGGATCAGGACGCGATGGCTCAAAGCCCGGAACGACTGGCTCCCAAGCCCCCGGAAAAGGAGCAATGCGATGCTTAAGCTCAAAACGGCCAAACTGCTGCAAGGGAACGAAGCCGCGAGCTTGGGCGCTCTGGCGGCGGGATGCAGTTTCTTTGCGGGTTATCCCATAACGCCGGCGAGCGAAATTACGGAAATTATGAGCCGGGAGCTTCCGGTACGGAGCCTTCCCTTTATCCAGATGGAAGACGAAATAGCATCCATTGGCGCCTGCATCGGGGCCTCCCTGGCCGGCGCCAAGGCCATGACCGCCACCAGCGGTCCGGGATTCAGCCTGATGCAGGAAAACCTCGGCTACGCCTGCATCGCCGAATCGCCCCTCGTGGTGGTCAACGTCATGCGCGCGGGCCCCTCGACCGGCATGCCCACCAACGTGTCCCAGGGCGACGTGCAACAGGCCCGTTGGGGCACGCACGGGGATCATCCCAGCATCGTGTTCTGCCCGTCCACCGTGTCCGAGTGTTTTCATCTCATGGTGAAGGCGTTCAACGCCGCCGAGCGGTTTCGCACACCGGTCATATTCCTGGCCGACGAGGTGGTGGCGCACATGCGGGAAAAGGTCGTTCTGCCCGCCGAAGGCGACGTGGAAGTCATCGACCGCCGCCGTCCCACCGTGCCGCCCGACTGGTACGTGCCCTATAAAACCGATGGAAGCCTCATTCCCCGCCTCGCCGACCTGGGGTCGGGTTACCGGTATCACGTAACCGGACTGGTGCATGACGAACGAGGCTTTCCCACCAGAAGGGCCGATGAAGTCGAACCGTTCTACAACCGGCTTTTCGGGAAAATAAGCAGGCATTTTCATGACTTGCAGATGACCGAAAGCTACATGACCGAAGACGCCGAATATCTCATCATCGCCTACGGCTGCACGGCCCGGTCGGCTCAGGCCGCCGTGCGTATCGGCCGCGAACAGGGCTTTAAAGTCGGTCTGCTGAAACTGCAAATCCTGTGGCCCTTCCCCCGCCGGGCGGTCGAACAGGCTCTGGAAGGAAAAAAAGCCGTGATCACGCCCGAACTGAACATGGGCCAGATCAGCCGCGAGGTCAAACGCGTCAACGACGGGCGAAGCGTGGTCTACCGGCACGGCAAGATGAACGGCAGCATGATTACTCCCGACGAAATATTGAATCGCCTGAGAGAGGTGGCGAAATGAAACAGATACATCGCGGTATCGTCTATGATTGGCTGCGTCACGATAAAAAATTTCCTCACGTCTGGTGCCCCGGCTGCGGGCTGGGCATCCTGCTCGGTTCTCTCATGAGGACCCTGGCCGAAAGCGGATTGGATAAGGACGAAGTGGCCCTGGTCAGCGGCATAGGATGTTCGGGCAGGCTGCCGGTGTATGTGGACGTGGGAAGCGTGCACACCACCCACGGCCGCGCCCTGACCTTCGCCACGGGAATCAAACTGGTTAAGCCCAGTCTCAAGGTCATCGTCGTCATGGGCGACGGCGACGCCACCGCCATCGGCGGCAACCATCTCATCCACGCCGCGCGTCGAAACCTCGATATCACCTCCATTATCGTCAATAACCAGACCTACGGCATGACCGGCGGCCAATACAGCCCCACAACCCCCATGGGATACAAGGCGACCACCGCCCAATACGGCCATATCGAGCCCAGCTTCGATATCAGCGCGCTTTCGGCCACCGCGGGCGCGTCATATGTGGCCCGTTCCACGGTGTACCACGTCACGCAGCTCGACAGCCTGCTCGGCCAGGCCATCACCAAATCGGGTTTCGGAGTGCTGGAAGTTCTGAGCCCCTGCCCGACCAACCTCGGCCGCCAGAACAAATTAGGCGGCAACGTGGAAATGATGAAGGATCTGAAAGATCGCGCCATGCGCATCGAAAAGTGGGAAAAGGCTTCGGAAGCCGAACGGGCGGGCCGTATACCCATCGGAGTTCTGGTGGACCGCGAATTGCCGGGATATGTGGAGTCGTATCAAAAGATCTGCGAACTGGCTATTAAAAGAAGACAGGAGGCGTGCGCATGAGTTCAAAAAAACCGCTTCCTCATCCCGTAATCGAAACCCGCTTGGCCGGCAGCGGCGGACAGGGTTTGCTTCTGGCGGGGCTGGTGCTGGCCGAAGCCGCCGGACTCTATGACGGCCGCGAAGTGACCATGGTGCAATCCTACGGCCCCGAAGCGCGCGGAGGCGCGAGCAAGGCCGAAGTGCTTATCAGCGACGATCCCATCGATTATCCGCTCTGCTCCCGAGTCGATATGCTGCTGGCCCTGACCCAGGAAGCGTCGGACGCCTACTGCTGGGATCTGAAGCCGCAGGCGTGGGTCATCGTGGATTCGGATCTGGTTACCCATCCGCCGAGCAGCAAGGCCATCGCCCTACCCTTCACCGCCACCGCGCGGGATAAGCTCAATAAGGTGATGGTCGCCAACGTGATCGCCCTGGGCGCCATATGCGAACTGACCGGGCTGATTTCCAAACGCGGGCTGGAAAAAGCGCTCCTCGCCCGAGTCCCCGCCGGCACGGAAGCCTTGAACAAGAAGGCCCTCGGCTGGGGTTCCCGCCTAGTGCGCGACTATCTGAAGAGCGGCTCCTCCATGATCGAGGAAGAACCGCCCGAAGTGGAAGATTTCTGATTGCCTGAAGGCCGTTGACCGGATTTTCGTGAACATGGGAGAGGCCCCTTTTTTCAAAGAGGGGTTCAGCCTGTTGACAAAGCCCCACCTCGTCGCCCCGGCGAAAGCCGGGGTCCAGAACTATTGAAAATACTGGATTCCGCGATCAAGTCGCGGAATGACGAAGCATATTAGATGGTTTGTCAACACTCTTGGCCCTTTTTGAAAAAAAGGACCTCTCCCAAACCCATCCTGAAAACCTTATTTTTTCCCGATGTCGATAATCTAGGAAAACAAACCCTCGCGCCTGAATTCCTCGATTTCATCATCCGTATAGCCCAGGGACAGCAGGGTTTCGGCGGTGTGAGCGCCCACCGGACCGCCCGCCGAGCGGTAGCGGCAGGGAGTGTCCGAAAAGGCGATGGGGGTGGCGATCTGTCTGACCGCGCGGCCGTCGCGCAGGGGGACTTCTACGATCATGTTCCGCGCCCGTACCTGGGGCTGGGCGAGCGCTTCCTCCAGATTCATGACCGGCTCCACGCAGGCGTCGGTTTGTTCGAAAACGGCGACCCATTCCTCCAGCGTTTTCTCTTTGAAAATGGCCCTGATTTCCTCCTTTACCCGCCCCTGCCCGGCGGTGGCCACACCTCCGGCGATCAGATCGGAACGGTCGATGGCGTGGCACAGAGCCTTGAAAAACCGAGGTTCCAGCGAGCCCACGCTCAGGTAGCGGCCGTCTTTGGTTTCATAGAAATCATAGAGCGTTCCGCCGTTGAGGACGGTTTCCTCGGCTTGCGGCGTTTTGCCGTCCACCAGAAACGAGGCGGCCGCCATGGCGTTGAGCGCCACCGCCCCGTCGGTCATGGAGATATCGATATACTGCCCCTTGCCGGCGATCAAACGGCGGTAGGCGGCCGCCAGGATACCCATCACGGCGATATGGGACCCGCAGGCGATGTCGGCGATCTGAGCCCCGGTAAGCGACGGCCCACCCTTTTTGCGGCCGGAATAGGACATGAGGCCGGAGCGGGAAAGATAATTGATGTCATGGCCGGCTCGCTGTTTCAGAGGGCCGTTTTGCCCGTAGCCGGTGAGGGAACAATAGATGAGGTTGGGAAATTGTTCGCGCAGGGAGTCGTAGTCCAGCCCGAATTTGGCCATGACTCCCGGCCGGAACTGTTCGATGAGGACATCGTATTCACGCAGGAGCCGACGGACGATATGGCCGGCCTGTTCACGCTTCAGGTTCAGGGCCAGGCATCGTTTGCCTCGCCACAGAAAGGCGCAGTTGGCGGTGAGCCCGGTTCCGGGGATAAACGGCGGCATGATCGCGTTCAGGTCAGGCCTGACGCCCGAAACCACACGCAGGACATCCGCGCCCATGTCGGCCATGATCATGGTGGCGTAGGGGCCGGGCAGCAGGGTGGTGAAATCGAGAATTTTCAATCCTTCCAGCGGTCCTGACATACCGGTCTCCTTTTGCGTTCGAATTTCGCCCCATGGGCGAAACGCAAAAAGCGTTTCCCGTTCCGCTAGAAAATACCGGCGTCCAATCCCCCGGCGAGGATGGCTCCCAATTCCCGGAGCCTGTCCAGAATAGCCTCGTCAAGCGCGCCCCGCGCGATAACCGGATCGTACACCTTATTCAGCGGATAACCCAGACAAACGCGTTCAATGGAGGTCACGGCGCCGGTCCCGTCGTTCCCGGCGCTCACAAACAAGACATACGGTTTCTTGAAAATCTCTTTTCGGCCACGCGCGGCTTCGTAGGTGCGGTCGAAGAAATCCTTTACCATTCCGGACATATAGCCGAAATATTCGGGCGACCCGATCGCCAGCCCGTCGCAGGTCAGCAGGTCGTCCAAAGTGGCTTCGGAGGCGCGCTTGAGAATCGCGGTCGTGTTTTCGATGGACCGCGCTCCCTCGAAAACCGACCGCGCCATGGTTTCCGTGGCGCCTCCCTGGGAATGATATACGATCAATACCGAGGGCATGTTTTGGAGTGGATGGAGTTAATCGATCTTTTTGAATTTAGCGCGGACCGCCCCGCAGACCGGACACTTTTCCGGGGCTTCGTCTTCGGCTATGTAACCGCACACCCCGCACACGTAGTAATCGGTTTGCCGTTCGGCCACCATGTCGTTCATGGCCCGTTTGTACAGATCCGCGTGAAAGCTTTCCACGTCGCGCGACTGGCTGAAGGCGTTATAGGCGATCTTGGCTTCTTCTTCCGACGCTTCCTGGATAAGCCGGGGATACTCGTCCACGTTGGCCTTGATTTCGTTTTGAAAAGCGGTTTCCAGGTTTTCCTCGGTGGAACCGATTTTTCCCCGCATGAGGTTGAGGTAGCGCTGCGCATGCACGGCTTCGGCTTCGGACACGGCTCTGAACAGCCGCCCGATCTGATCGTATCCTTCATGATCTGCCTTGGCCGAGAAGGCCCGGTTGCGGGCCGCCGCCTTGGACTCCGCCGCGAAAGCGTAACCCAGATTCTTGTCGGTCTTTTCTCCCATTGGTCATCCCCCACATTCGCTCCGCCCGGTTTTCCGGGCCGGCGCATATATTGGAATTTATTCGGTCGATAATCAGCGGAAAACCAAACGCGCGTTCGGGAAACGCGCGCGTCCGCTTCCGGAATTTTCATGAATGATGAAAACTGAATGAACTTACCATAAATCATGGAGATGCGATTTTCAAAACATAAATGGTGGGAATTAACCGGAAGATCCATGCGTATTCGAGAGTTTATTTGCGCAAGCGCGGCCCAACGTGCTATTTGAAGCCCTGGTCCGCCGGTTTGGCCGACGTTAAAACCACCAATTATGAAAGCCGCGCTTTGAAAAAAGAGCCTCGATCCGTCAATTACTTTTCGTTGCAGGCGCTGGTCTTCATGCTGATCACCGCCAGTTTCACCACCATCTATATCACGCAGCCCATCCTGCCCGCGCTCCGGAACGAATTCGGCGTCAACGCCACCACGGCTTCGCTTACCATATCGGCGGTGGTGCTGGGTATCGCGCTGTCCAATCTGCCTTTTGGACGGCTGGCGGATCTGTATCCCATCAAGCCGCTCGTGGCCCTGGGCGGAATTTTGGTTTCCGCCGCCGGGTTCATGTGTTCCATGACCCACCACATCGGTCTTCTGATCGCCCTCCGGTTCCTGCAAGGCGTTTTTATTCCGGCCATAACCACCTGCCTGGTGGCCTATCTGTCACGGAGCCTGCCGTATGAACGCCTCAACGTGGTCATGGGATCGTACATCGCGGCGACCATCGTGGGCGCCACGGGGGGAAGGCTGGTGGGCGGCTGGATTTTCTCCCCGCTCGAATGGCGCCACGCCTTTGTCAGCGTGTCGGTCGTGGTCTGCGCGGCCACCATCGCCGCGCTGGTGTGGCTGCCGCGCGAAAAAAGGGAGCCCGTTACGGCGGAACAGGACGCCGGATTCCTTGCCCTGCTGCGCCGCGCCGATCTGCTGCGCATCTATGTGGTGGCGTTCAGCGAGTTGTTCGTTTTTTCGGCATTGTTCAATTATCTCCCCTTTTACCTGGCGGGTCCTGACTTTGGACTGTCCACCACGACCATCACCTTTATGTATCTCACCTATCTGATCGGCGCCGTGGTGGCGCCCGCTTCGGGCAGGATCAGCAACCGGCTGGGAAACGGCGTTACCATGGTCGTGGGCGTGATCGTCTTCGCGGTGTGCCTGGTCTTGACGAGCGTCCACAGCCTGTGGGTGGTCTGTCCCGCGCTGGCCGGAGTATGCGCCGGATATTTCGCCATCCACGCCTCGGCCGCCGGCGCCCTGAATCGCAGGCTGAACGCCGGACGGGGGCGGGCAAATTCGCTCTATGTGCTTTTTTACTACCTGGGAGGCTCCATCGGCATCATGGTCAACGGCTATTTTTATCAATTTTTCGGATGGAGCGGCGTGACCGGATTGGGTATGATCATGCTGGCGCTCATACTGGCTGTCGGTATCGTTGAAATCAAGAAAATGGACACCCCGGCAAGTGTCTGATGTCCGGGCAATCGAAAGGTGATCATATGGAAACCGGCAAGGCTGCCAAACTGTGGATCGTGAATGTCATATCGTTCGTGGTGTTCGTTCTCCTGGCGATCACGGGTCTGGTGAACTGGCTACTTCTGCCCCGAGGTTTTGAAACGGCCAGGGGCGGCTTTCTGTTCTCCCTGCGCCATGTCATGCGTGAATCGCATGAATGGCTGGCCCTGATGTTCATCGTCATTGTGGCGGCGCACCTTTATCTGCACTGGGGATATCTGCGCGCCAATTTGAAAAGATACAAGATGATGAAATAACATAAAAAAAGCAACCGAGCGGGTAATTTCTTCCCCGCGCCCCCGGCGGGCGATTTTGGAATCCTAATTTTCTGGATACCCCGGTCGGGCCGGGGTATCCATATTCTTAAAAATATTCAATGGCTTATGGACCACACGACAGGTCGCGGGCGCCAAAACACTAAATCGCGGTGTCCGAATGGTTAGATGGACGAGCTGACGAGTTTGAAGCGCAAGCGAACCAAAATCGACAGCCTCCGAAGAGAAGAATCTCTCATTCTAAAAGTCCTATAACTCCAAAACAACACTTCTTGAAAAGAAGGCCTTTCGACTTTTCGTCAACACCAACCTGAAATGTCTGTTATCATAGAGTGAGCGGCCGGTAGCGGAATATGCGAAGCTGTTGGACCATCATGTTCGACATATTGGCTTCCACCTGGCCTCCATGGAATGGATTCATCGCGTGGTTTTATCATCGGGTTCCGCCGTCCGCATTTTGTCGCGCGGTCTCGGGCTAGGCTTTTAATTAGGCAGTGTCCGACAGGCTGGCGAGGTTATTCCGTGAACTCCCGGCTCATGCTTCGAAAGGAATTGTCCACTCATGGAACACGGAATCACTGAAACCAGTGAAATCAGTCTCCTCAAGAGTCCCACCGGCATCCGTGGATTTGATGAAATTACCAGAGGCGGGCTGCCTCGCGGTCGGCCGACCCTGCTGTGCGGCGGCGCCGGATCGGGCAAGACGCTCTTCAGCATGGAGTTTCTCATTCATGGCGCGGTCAAATTCGATGAACCAGGGGTGTTCATAGCCTTTGAGGAAAACGAGCGCGAGCTGATCGAAAATACCGCCTCCATCGGCTGGAATCTCCGGGAGTTGATCCGGAACCAACAGCTTCTGCTGGACTATATCTATATCGAGCCCAGCGAGATAGAGGAGACCGGCGAGTATAATCTGGACGGCCTGTTCGTCCGCATCGAACACGCCGTTAAGACCGTGAAAGCCAAAAGAATCGTGTTGGATACCATCGAAACCCTGTTTACCGGATTCTCGAATCCCGGCCTGCTGCGAGCCGAGTTGCGCCGGCTGTTCCGATGGCTGAAGGAACGGGAACTGACGGCGATCATCACCGGCGAAAAAGGCGGGGACGGCTCGTTCACCCGCCACGGCATCGAGGAATACGTCTCGGATTGCGTGGTGGGTCTGGATCACCGCATGGCGCAACAGATCGCGGTCAGGAGGCTGCGGGTCCATAAGTACCGCGGTTCCGCTCACGGCACCAACGAATATCCCTTCCTGATCACCGAGCGAAGGGTTCTCCGTGCTGCCCATCACGGACCTGGGCATGGATTACCACGTGTCCATCGGAACGGATTTCAACCGGGATCGGCCAATTGGACAACATGTTCGGCGGCAAGGGATTTTACCGCGGCTCAAACGCGCTGATTTCCGGCACGCCCGGAACCGGCAAAAGCAGTTTCGCGGCGGCCTTCGCCGAAGCGGCTTGCGCCCGAGGCGAGCGGACGCTGCTTTTCTGTTTTGAAGAATCCTCCGACCAGATCATTCGGAACATGCGATCCATCGGGATAGAGCTGAAGGAGTGGACGGACAAGAAACTGTTGGACTTTTATTGTTCAAGGTCCAGTTCGTTCGGTCTGGAAATGCACCTGTCCATGATGCTGGAGCGAATTTCCCGATTCAAACCCGCAGATCGTGGTTATCGATCCTATTACCAATCTATCCTCGATAGCCTCTCTAAGAGAGGTAAAGGAAGTTTTTACCCGTCTGATCGATTTCCTCAAGATACAGGGCGTGACGGCGTTGTTCACCAGTCTGATTTCGGACGCCGGCTCCACCGAAACCTCGGACGTCGAAATTTCCTCACTGATGGACAGTTGGATTTTGTTGCGGCAGATCGAACGCGATGGCGAGCGCTACCGGGCGCTCCATATACTTAAATCCCGGGGCATGCCCCATTCCCATAAAGTTCAGCCGTTCAGAATAACCGATAACGGCGTTCAATTCATCAACTCCGACGACGATTGCGCACAAAGAAGCACAGACCGGTAACTATCGGGCGGAAGGTTAAAAGGAGAGGTATGATCGATAACGGAGAAGATAAAGTGTTCAATTCCGACGATGAATATTTTCAATTGCGTCTTTATGTGGCCGGGCAAACCCCCAACTGCGTCAAGGCGTTCGCCAACCTGAAACGGATATGCGAGGAAAATCTGAAGGGTAAATACACTATCGAAGTCGTCGATTTGCTGGAAAACCCCGAATTGGCCGTGGGTGACCAGATTATCGCCATCCCGACTCTGGTGCGCAGGCTTCCCGCGCCCATGAAAAAGATCATCGGGTCGCTGCAAAGCGAAGAGCGCGTACTGGTGGGATTGGACCTGAAACGTCTCCAGCCCGGCAGGTAAACCTAATAAGGAGTGACCGTGTGGACAAGAATTCAGGAAACGTCTCCTTTCGCCAACAAAAGGCGGAAGGCGTCGCCGAAAAAGCAAAATATATTCTGCGACTTTATGTAACCGGCGTTACGCCTCGATCGATAAGGGCCATCGAGAACCTCAAAAGGATCTGTAAGGATTACGTGGAAGACCAGTATCAACTGGAGGTTATCGATATTTATCAGCAGCCGGAACTGGCCAAACGGGATCAAATCGTGGCCGCCCCCACGCTGATCAAACAATTGCCGTTTCCCTTGAGGCGATTTATCGGAGACTTGTCCGACGCCCAAGGCCTCTTGTCGGGATTGGACCTGGAGAAAAAGCGGGAGTAAGAGCGTCATGCCTTCCCTTGAAGTCCAAATGGATAGACAGCGCGAGAGAAATTCAAAGGCTGCGCCGACGTCTGGAAGAAGCGGAAGCGACGCTTGCGGCCATCCGGAGCGGTGAAGTCGACGCCGTGGTCGTGAGCGGCCCCACGGGAAAGCAGGTGTTCACGCTGCAAGGGGCGGATCATACCTACCGTCAGCTGGTCGAGGAAATGCAGGAAGGCGCCCTGACCATATCGGTGGACGGCGTTATCCTCTATGCCAACAAGTTTCTTGAAAAACTGCTGAAATGCCCTCTGAACCTGATCATCGGCGCCGAATTCAGAAAGTTCCTGCCCGAGGAGTACGCCGCCCCGTTCGAAGCGATGCTGCGCAGAAGCAGTCTGTCCAATTCGGCGGGCGAGATCAGGATCAAGTCCTCCGAAGATGCGCTCACGCCCGTTTACCTGTCTATTTCCACACTTGAAATGGAAAGCGCGAAAGTCTTTTGTGTGGCGCTGACCGATCTGACCGACCAGAAAAAGCATGAAAAAATTCTCACCGAAGAGCTTCTCAGCCGCTCCATTATCGACCAGACCCTGGACATTCTGGTGGTGTGCGACGAAAATCAGAAGATTATACGGGCCAGCCGGGCCGCCGGCGAGTATGCGGGTCGCGGTATACTGGGGGAGTCCTTCGATGAAATCTTTTGCCTCAGCGAGGAATCGACGACGCCCGTTATACCGGGGACCTCGACGGATCAACGGTTCTCCCTGTCCGCAGTGATCGCCGGAAAGAAGTACCAGTCCTACGAACTGCGGCGTAAAATGGACGACGCCGGGGATGACTATTTTCTGTTAAGCGCCTCTCCGCTTCAGGACCAGCAGGGAAGGATCATGGGATGCGTTGTGAGTCTGAAAAACATCACCATGATCAAGGAATTTGAACAGAACCTCTTTCATCTCAATCAACTGCTCGACTCCTTCCGATCCGTAAACCGCCTGATAGCCCATGAGACGGATCGCTCCCGGCTTATTAGGGAAGCCTGCGAACTGCTGACCCAAAAGCGGGGCTACAATCACGCCTTGATCGTTTTGTCCGATCGGGACCGGGAGATCACCGACGTCGCCGCGGCGGGTTTGGACATCGATCGTTCCGCTCTTGTATGCAAGGCGCGATCCCTGGACAGGCTGCGAAGTCTTCTGGACCGGGAACCGGGTTGGGAAGCCAGGCTGAGCGAACGAGGGTGCGAACGCTGCGAGCTTTTTGACTTGTCGGGAGTTTCCAAGGCGAAAATCGGCGCCTTGTGCGGTCCGCTGGAATTCCGGGATAAGGGCTACGGTCTGCTCTGTGTCGGCGTAGACCGGCGCTACGTCAGGGATGACCGGGAACTGACCCTATTCGGTGAAATACGCAGGGATCTCGGCATGGCCATATACCATATCGAACTGCGGGAAAAGGAGCTGGAAGCGCGTAAGGAGATAGAACGGTCGCTGGAGGAAAAGAACGTTCTTTTAAAAGAGATCCATCATCGGGTCAAAAACAACATGCAGGTAATCCGAAGCCTGATGAACCTGCAGGCCGCCGGTCTGGAAGACCAGGAATTGAAGCAGCCGTTTCAGGAAGCCCGCAACCGTATCAGCGCCATGGCCATGATTCATGAAATTCTCTACAAATCGGAAACCTTTTCCAGGCTCGATCTGAAGGCGTATATTGAACGACTGACCGAGGAAATCAGCCACATGTACGACGCCCCCGGCAGCAGGATTTCGTTTACCATCGACGCGGATCGCATCATTCTGAGCCTGGACCAGTCGGTTCCTTGTGGTTTGGTGCTCAATGAGCTGATCACCAACGCTTTCAAACACGCTTTTCCGGACCAACGTTCCGGCGAAATAAAAATCAGGGCCGCCTTGACGGAAGACAATCAATTGCAGGTTGTCGTAAGCGATAACGGGTCGGGGCTTCCCCGGGATATCGATATCCTCAATACGAAAACACTGGGCATGAAGTTGGTCAGGCGTCTGGTGGAAACGCAGTTGGGGGGATCGGTGAACGTGGATGGCGCGGACGGAGCCCGCTTTAACATTGAGTTTCCCCTGAATCATGAAGACTGAGGAAGGATTCGAGCGATACCGGCGCCGGCGGTTTTGTTATTTCTTGCCCTTTTTCATTTCGAGCTTTTCCTTACACTCGCTACAGGTCCCATCCGTTTTGACGGTCGGTTGAGACTTGACATCCATGCCGCAAACACAACACTTTGCCATTTCTTGTCTCCTTCTGATAGAGCGTTACATCGCTTCTCGCGGATTTCTCCGCGCTTAGCAAAGTAACCCGGAACCGTTCGCGGCGGATATGGGGCATGAACCGTAATTGCCGCCCGGAATTCCTATAGACGAGTCCGGGCGCCATTCAGACCTTGCGGGAAACGCGTACGGGCTCGCCCCTAAGGGCGCAAATTTTCATTCCGCGCCTGCGGGAGATTTCTCGCTGCGCTCGAAATGACAGGGTGGTATTCGTACGGCCACCAAGCCTTCCCTTCAATCGTCCGCTCTTCTAAAGCATTCGGCGCCACGATTTTATTGTTTCGTCGCCCCGCGACTTGATCGCGGGGTCCAGAAGTCATTGAAGAGCCTGGATTCCGCGAACAAGTCGCGGAATGACGAAGAGAGCCGAATGTCTTTGTCGACACCCGTCGCCCCCGGCTTGACTGGGGGGTCCAGTTCGCGGGGGAAGAAATTCCCCGTATAAGCTCTTGAACCTATCATGCTTTCCGCAGAATCATGGTGACCAGATTATGCCGGTCCGGGCATTCCAGGGTCAACTCCCCGTCCTTGGCCCAGGGAATTTCGCCGCCGAACTGAAAGGCGGACAGGTAGGGAAAAATATCGTGATAAAAATAGCCGCACAATCCTCCCGGATTCCAGCAGCTCAACCGGATTTTATCCCCCTGTTGGTGTCCGGCGCCGCACGATCCCTTCACCGAAGTTATTTCCGCCGTCATCTCAACCATACCGTGGGGTGTTATCGCCATGCCGTTTGCTCCTTCCGTGTGGTGGTCGCGCGCCATCCCCCCTCGTCGTCATTCCGCGGCCTGACCGCGGAATCCAGGCTTTTCTTCATGCGCTGCCCATTTTCCCGGACCCCGCGATCAAGTCCCGACAGGTCGAGGACAGGTCGCGGGCGCCGAAGAAGGGAATGGCCTTTATTTTCGCCCGCACGGACCATAAATGCAACGTTCTTCGGCCGCCAAGTCCGGGTTGCTTTTCTTGCCGGGGCGCCTCATCATAGGGGTATGATAAAGGCCGAGCCTTTACGATCCGGGGAAAGGATGTTCCATGAAAGCGAAATTATTGTTGGTTACGCTTGGGGCGCTGATGCTGTTGACTTCATGCGCGGGATGGCCGGGCTTCGGCGCCCGCGACCAGTTCGATCAGGGGCTCGCCTATTTCAACCAGGGAAAATACGAAGAGGCCATACCTCTTTTACCAAAGCCACCGAACTCGATCCGGAATACGCGCAGGCCTATCTCTATCTGGGCCGTTCCAACCTGAATCTCAGGCGGTGGGTGGAAGCCATACCGCCTCTCAGGACCGCGTTCCGCCTGGCCCCCCTTGACACCAAAAAGGAGGCGGTCAACATCCTGATGGACGCGCTTCTGGGCGCGGCGCTGTCGGAAGTGAAACAAGGCAACTTCCAGTCATCGCTCGATTATCTACATGAAGGGCTGAACCTGGCGCCTCAATCCGACAAGAGCAAGACCGAGTTGGGGACGACCCTGATCCAGTACGGTTCCGGCCTGCTTTCCAAGGGCCGGATCGCGCCCGCCGTAAACGTTTTTCAGGAAGCGGTGAAATTGTCGCCCGACGACATCAACGCCTACCTGGGACTGGCGAGAGCCCTGTTCGGGACCGGCCAACTGGCCCCGGCCATCAACGCGCTGCGGCAGGCCACCCAGGTCGATCCCAGCAATCCCGCCGCCCAATCGATGCTCATGCAAATGCTCAGAATGCGCTGAGCGCATACCCGCATATGATAAAGACCTATAAATAATAAGATAAGTTACCTGTTGAAAGTTTTTTGGAAGAGGGTACGGAGAAATCCTTGTTTTCAAAAAAGGTTTCTCCCGGCTGTATTTTGTTTATACTTCGGCATATTAGTTTACGAGGCGCTTGATGAAAATATACGTTGACGCGGACGCGCTTCCCAACGCGGTTAAGGACATCCTGTTCCGGGCGGCCGAACGGGTGGGAATCCCTATGATTCTGGTCGCCAACAAGAAGATGAAGATCCCCAGGTCGACTTATATTTCAGCCGTCGAGGTGCCGGGTGGAGCGGACGTGGCGGACGATCGGATCGTGGAAGTGGTGGAATCGGGGGACCTGGTCATTACCGCCGACATTCCGCTGGCGGACCGGGTTGTGGAGAAAGAGGCGTACGCGCTCGATCCCCGTGGAAAACTCTATACGGAAAGAAACGTCAAGGAACGTCTGGCCGTACGCGATCTGCTGAACGAGTTGCGAAGCGGCGGAGAGATCACCGGCGGTCCTCCCGCTTTCGGCCGCAAGGACCGCCAGGCCTTTGCCGACGCGCTGAACGGCTTTCTTACCAAACACGCGTAAGGCGTGTTCGCGATCAGTCGAAGGAAATAATCCGACACAAATGAGGGACTGGAAGGCTAAACCTTGATATCTTTCATATCCAGCGGTTTTTGCGCCACCACGCCGTACCAGCCCAAGCCTTTATAGGTTTCATACCCCGGCGTAAGGGAGATATCCCACCATGGCCCCTTCGCCGTCCACGTAGTTGCCTTTGGAATCCCCTTCGATTTTGAGCGGGAACGTTTCGGTGAGCGCGCCTTTCCGGTCGCTGGACGCCAGAACCCGGTGCTTGGAATCCAGCAGCATGCAGCGGGTGCGGCGTCGCCTCTTCTGGTTCCAGCCGTACGCCTTCCACCACCGCCTGGGACTGCGGCGCCCAGTCGAAAAATATTCCCAGAGCCCCGATGACGCTTGCCGTGCGCTTCCCCGCCTTCGCGTATGGCGGTGGCGTAGGTGGCCACGGCCGTATCCCCCAGTTCGGGTTTGGTCTGGATGTCGGCCACGGCGAATTGAGCCGCCGTCGGTGGTGGCCATGGCCTGCTGGAACCATTTTTCCTTGCCGACGTTTACTCGCCCGGCCACGCGGTACCGGTCGGGCCGGCCATTGGCCAGGACATTGCCTCGGGTATCGAGCGCCCAGAGGTCCAGGTACACCGTATAGGAACTGAGGATTACCCTCAACCGTTTGGAGGCGTAGGAGCAAGTGCTCTGGTTAGGGTTGGTCGCGCAATCCACCAACGCCGCGTCGGTGGCCCACCAACGCACGTCGCACGATCGCTCGTAGAGATTGCGGTCGATGATATCGATCATGTTCAAAGCCAGGTCGGAAAGCCGTTCGGCCGCGCACATTGGCCACCATCTGCCGGCCCAGCGAGTTCAGTTTGGCCACCCGTTCGGAAAGGCTGTTCTGGAGTTCCTCGGTAACTCTTTGAATGGTCTGGCTGATATTGTTCACTTCCCCGGCCACCACGGCAAATCCCCGTCCGGCCTCTCCGGCTCGGGCCGCTTCCACCGCCGCGTTGAGGGAAAGAATTTTGGTCGACATGGTAATGATCTGTATTTCTTGCACTTTCTTGGTAGCGAGTTCGCTCACTTGCTGAGATAGCGCCAGAATGCGCTCGGGCACAATGATTTCTCCTTTCAGCCGACCGTGATACCGGCGCGCCGTAACGGACGAGAACTCAAATAGATAATCGCTTATATTTGAGCAAAGATCGTACCAGGATTGATTTTATGAGGAGAAACGTAAGTAATTAATTATATTTACCTTTTTATCGATCGAAAAGGGGCGGCTCGGGAAGGGCGTGAGACAGTGTTACCAAATGGTATGAAACGGCTTTGTTTCATACGCTGAGGTATGATAACCGAGCGGCGGGGAAATTCGCCGCGCCGTTATCGGGAAGGTTCTGATCGCTCAGTGCAGAAGCGGTTCGCTGAACTTGCGAAAATGGTACCCGTAAATGGCCAGGGTAATGGCCAGGGGCGTAAAACGGGGACGCCTGACGAGGGTCCAGAGCAGGAGTTCCCAGTAGCGGAAGGCCTGTTTGCTGAAAACGCCGATGCGCAGGCTGGCCCGGAACAAGGCCATGACGCGCTGAAAATCCAGGTGCACGATCATCTTGGGGGCGTTATACTGCAACAGAAAATTCTTGACCCGCCGGTTGTAGTTCTTGGGCG
The DNA here is from genome assembly GCA_963821845.1 of uncultured delta proteobacterium. Classification (GTDB taxonomy): domain Bacteria; phylum Desulfobacterota; class Desulfarculia; order JACQYL01; family CAWGVV01; genus CAWGFI01. The sequence goes on along the minus strand of CAWGFI010000012.1, from coordinate 105,342 downwards.
AATAGATGTAGCTGAGGATCTCCCGGTAACCTCGGCGCAGCGTGTCGAGTCCCATTTTGGGGATGATGTTGGTGGTGCCGTCGGTGTCTCCCGACATATGGCCGATGATGCGGCCTTCTTTTTTCATGCGTTCATAAAGCTTGGTGCCGGCGGGCGCCTGAAGCAGTCCCACCATGGCCGTTACAATCCCGCTTTCCTGGATAAATTCTATCTGCCGCTGAAAAATGGAGCGCTTATCGCTGTCAAAACCGACAATGAACCCTCCCTGCACCTGAAGCCCGGCTCTTTGCACGCTTTTTATGGTTTGCACCAAGTCGCGGTTTTTGTTCTGCTTTTTGTTGCATTCGTGCAGACTCTGGGGATTCGGGGTTTCGATTCCGATAAACACGCTGTCAAAGCCCGCCTCGACCATCAGTTTCATCAGTTCGGCGTCATCGGCGATATCGATGGACGCTTCGGTATTGAAGGACGTTCCTCGTTTGTCTTTTCGCCACTCGATAAGCGCGGGCAACAATCTGGTCTTCAGATATTTTTTGTTACTGATGAAATTGTCGTCCACAAAAAAAATCTGGCCCCGCCATCCCGCTTTATGCAGGCCGTCCATTTCGGCGATGAGCTGGTCCGCGTCCTTGAAGCGCAGACGCGACCCGAACAGGGCGGTGACGTTGCAGAAGTCGCAGTGAAATGGACATCCGCGCGAAAACTGAATGCTCATGGACGCGTACTGCCGGTTATCGATCAGGTCCCACAGGGGAGGCGGCGTTTTTTCGATATTGGCGAATTCGTTGGTCTTGTAAACCCGGCAGACCGATCCCTTTTCCAGGTCGGCCAGGAACAGAGGCAACGTCAGCTCGGCCTCGTTCAGGACGAAATGGTCAACGTTGTCGAAATCTTCATGTTCGCTGGTAAAGAGCGGACCCCCGGCCACGATCTTCACTCCCGCCGCCTTGACCCGCTCAATGACCTGCCGCGCCGACTCCCGTTGCACGTTCATGGCGCCAATGAACACATAATCGACGTCCGTCAGATCGTTATCGGTGAGTTTGGTGACGTTGAGGTCGATAAGACGCTTTGACCACGATTTCGGCAGCAACGCGCCCACGGTCATGAGTCCCAGGGGCGGATACGCCGCTCTTTTGCGGACGAATTTAATGGCGTGCTTAAAACCCCAGAAGGTGTCGGGAAATTCAGGATAGATCAGGAGGATTCGCATAATGGAAACCATTTCTTGAAATCGAGATCAATTCCGCTTGGAAGCCGCTTTTATTCCGGTTTGAGCAAAATGCGCGCTCGAAGCTCCATTTCGATATCTCGACTCTCGTATAAATTATTAAAGAGAGTCAAGAACATACTTTAAAATTAGCTTTCCATTCCTAAATTAATTATGATAAAAGGCGATTTCAAGGAGAGGCCGTTCGTCCCCCCGGGAAAACGCCCTCAAGGTTTAGCGGCGAAAAAGAAGGTTTGATCCTGAAATCGGGATAATGGCCTTGATAATAAGCTTGCTTTATTTGTGGAAAGGTATTAATATATTCGTTAATCAATAAAGTACTGATTGCGACGGTCGGTACAGTTTCGTTCTGAAGGAAAACACCATAGCACGTGAAGCATCCTCCAGTTTGAGACTATGAGAAAAACAGAGAAAGGAGGATGCGCGCCATGGCTAATGGAACAGTAAAATGGTTTAACGACCAAAAGGGTTTTGGTTTCATCGAGCAGGACAATGGACCGGACGTTTTTGTTCACCACTCAGCGATCAATGCAAGCGGTTTTAAGTCCCTCAATGAAGGTGACCGGGTTACTTTTGAGATCGAGCAAGGCCGGAAAGGCCCTGCGGCGGTTAACGTAACCGTAGTCTAAACTTAAACTCCTTGTTGATGTGCATAAAGGCGTTCTTTCTTTGGAAGGAACGCCTTTTTTTGTTTATTCTCCAAAGGTAGGCGACGTTTCCGGGGGGCGCTTCGCGAAGGCGCCCTTTCATCGATGGATTCCGCGGTCAAGCCGCGGAACGACGAACGCGACCTCGCTCCCGGCCATTTCTCCCGCTCCCGACACGAATCGATCTCCATATCAAGATACCAGGGGCGAAAAAATTTTCCCCCCTACGGCCGACCATGGAATAATCTCGTCATTGCCCGGCTTGACCGGGGCAATCCAGAAATTATGATTCCAAAATCGACAGCCTCCAAGCCGGCGGATGACGTATAAGGAATTGAAATTGAAATGCTCCCCCTAGCCCCCGGCGAGGGGGGCAGAGAGAAGGGGGAAACTCCCGGGATAGAGGTTTGGGCGTCAACCGAGGAGAGATCCGGCCGGGCTTTCGTTTTTACGGAGCGTTCGGTCTAAAATTCGAACGCGAGTTGGCTATAGACCAGGTTGCGGTGGTCGCGGTCGTCCACGTCGTCGTCATGATACTTGTCGTACAGGTAGCCCAGCGACAGAATCAGGCCGTCGTACAGTTCCTGGTTGAAGTTGATGCCCAGCCGGTATTTGGGAAAACCCAAGGGACCGGAATCGTCGGAACCGGCGTATTTCAGACCGATTTCCAGGTTACGCCACCAGTTTACGTTGTAGCCGCCTTCGAAGTTCCAGACCGCCGGCTCTTTTCCCTGGAGCGCCTGGTCCTGTTCGTCCACCGGGTTCCAGCTCTCCAGCGAAGTCATGTATTCAGCCAGGAAGAAGAACTTCTTGAATTCGGTGTGCAGATAAGCGTCAAAGCCGCCCGGCCGGTTATGCAATTCGGGGCGGTTGAGGTTGTCCGTGATGTTGTCGGATTCGGTAATGTCGGAAATATAGGAAGCGCCGATCAGGAGTTTCAGGCCGTCCTCGTCTTCCGATTCCCAGGTGTAGTTGGCGTCGAACCCGAAGTCATCGATGTTGTCGTCGTGGTCTTCGATCTCCACGTCCCCGTTAAAGGCGTAGCCCGAAACCGCAAGACCCCAACGTTCAAATCCCAGCAGGACCGCCTTTTCGCGCGATTCGCCCAACAGCAGGGTCAGGGGCGCGTCGATCAGCGGGTCGTCGGGGAAGTGGGTCAACAGCCCGCCAAAGGGAACGTAGAAAACGCCTCCCTTGACATAGCCGGGGAATTTCTCGGTGTTGCCGATGGTGACGGCGGCCACGTCCACGTCCAGGCTGGTTTCGTTGTCAAAGGTGGGATCTTCGTACAGGAACACCACCTCGCCGTTCACCCAGTCCACCAATCGCACGGCCAGGGCCACTTCCACGGTGGTCATGGCGAAGGCGCTGCGGTTTTCATTGGAGCCGTCCTTGTAGTGGTTGCTTTCAAACACCGCCCCGAATTCCAGCAGCATGGCGAACTCGAAGTGGTCCAGGAACTTGGCCATCGCGCTGTCCTTGCCGCCCAGACTTTCCAACGCCGCGTCGCGAACCTGCGTTTGCAGGTTCTTGCCTTCGGACGGCTGCGGCAGGGGCGCCACGCTTTCAGCCGGCTGTTGTTGCGCTATGACCGGCGCCACGCCTTCGGCCTTCAGCTCATTCTTGAGTTCCCGCTTGATCTGTTCCTTGACCTGGGCCCATTCCGGGGAAAGGGGCTCCGTGGCTTCGGCGGGGGGAGCCGGTTCTCCGCGCAACTCCCGAAGCAATTCCTGTTTGATCTGTTCCTTGACTTGATCGACCTGTTCGGCGCTCGGTTGCTGGGCCAAAACCTGGCCGCCCGCCAGCAGGCATGCGGCCATAAAGACGAATGTGATCAATTTAATTTTAAATCCCCGTTTCATGCTCTTTTCTCCTCTACAAACACGTTCATCGCGATAATGATTTTTTCCGAAAGCGGTTTGCGGATTGAACCGCGCGCCGTCATTGCCCGGTTTCCTCCTGGATATGCGAAACATGATTGGCGCCGTCATGTGAGTGCGCGTCCAGATCTTTCAGATGGTCCTTCAGATCGGTCAGCGCGGGCAGGGTACGATTCTCCAGACCGGCCTTTTCCGTCAGGGTTTCCAGATCCTTGGTCAGATGTTCCACGTCGTCGTGAATGTGCTGAATGTCCATTAAGGGGTGGCGCAGGTCGTCCTTCATTTTTCCCATTTCGTATCTCCTTCGTGGCTGATAGTGAGTTTCCCGTCGGCGACTGGAAAGCGCCGTCGGGAGCCGATTTTGAACAAAAAAAAAGCGCTCGGGCCCGGCGATATCCGGGTCCTCAAGCGCCTTCACTTACCCCGCCTGGCGTCGAGGTCCGTAAGACTGTTCTCCGATCCTGTTTTATCGGATTATTCGGTTTTCAAAGGCGGGAAAGCGTCCCTCGACGGCCGCGATCGGGCCGTCATCCTACCCATTCATAGATCTCCAGATGCTCCGAATTGCAGGACTTGCAGCAGTTGGGGCAGCAGCCGGTTTGTTCCGTTTTTCGCACTTTTCCCTTGCGCTCCCACTGGCCGATCATCCTCCGCATGGCGTCCGGTTCCACCCCAAAACGGTTGCACAGATCGGTCAGGGAAACGGTATGATTGTCGGCAAAGTATGCTCTGATTTCCGAAAGGATCATGACGATATTCTTCCTTCCTCTCGCAATGGTTTACACGGGTTGGGCCGCGTGATGGACGGCGCGCCGAATGTGCAGATTGCCGTTGCTTTGCTCGCATTGGATTTTAAAATTGGCGCTCATGCGCTGTGCTCCTTTTTTCGGATTGAATGAATTTGGGGACCGTTTGGGGACACAAAAAAGGCGTAACCCGATACACGATCAAGTTACGCCTTCACTTTCCTCGCGATCCATAAGGAACGCGAAAACCGTAAGACACCCCTTGGAGGCTACTCCGCTTCGATCAGAATCCTCGTAAGCTTTTTGCGCAGGGCTTCAAGCTTTTTGCTTTTGAACGACTTTCGGCTCTCATCCAGGATTTCGATGGCTTCGTGGATGGCTTCCTTGAGCCGCGCCTCCCGGGTACACGAGAAAGAATATTGTCGAAGCTGTTGCAACTGACGCTCATCGACCTTTTCTCCCAGAACCGAGGCGATGATATGATGATTCAAGTCCATTTTCTGGTGTAATTCGCTGACGCTCTTGCTGACCGCGTTCATCAGCTCCTGTAGATCCGGGTTCAAAATTAGGTCTCCATACCGTTGTTTGTAACGTCTAACATTATTGGCAAAAAAATTTTGTCGGCCGCCGGGCGCATCCTCAGGACTCGAGCAATTGATTGGGTCCACAGACGAATTGTTCCACGCATTCCTGGCAATGTTCCTGTTTGCGTCCGCCGCGCTGATATTCGGCGAAATAGTCGAGCCAGCTCTGGCCCGCCCGGGGACAGGTCTGAATGAATTCCATAAAGTCGGTCAGACTCTCCAGGGTCGAGGAACCGAGGGCGTGTTCCATCTGACAGGCCTCCTCGTCGGCCGTCTCAAAATCCACCCGCAGGATGTCGGTCAAAAACGCCCGGATGGCCCGGTGTTTCCGCCGCATTTTCCGGCCGATGTCGGCGCCCTTGTCCGTCAGCTCCACATATTCGTACTTTTCATAATTGATCAGCCCACGGCTGCCGAGCCCCTTGAGCATACTGGTGACCGAAGGCATCTTGACGCCGAGCTTCTTGGCGATATCCTTGACCCGGACCACCTTTCGTTCCTCGTCCAGAATGACGATAGCTTCCAGGTAATCTTCCATGACCGAAGTCAGGGGCTTTTCCAGGGTCTCGATTTTTTTGGGGGCCGGCATGGGAACCAATCTTGTTAGATATTACTAACTTGTTTTCATGCGACTAATACCATGCGGCCCCAAAGCCTGTCAACTCTATTTCCCCGGTATCACCTCGGACGTCCTCCCATCAGGAAAGAACGATCCGCTCCTTGCCGTAGTCCCTGATTCCCACCATGAGGGTCATATATTCGCGCAGATGGCGCGTTATGAGAAAGTTCTCCAGCACGAAGTCCCTGGCCTTGGCGCCCATCTCCTGACGCTTTTCCTTGCGCTTGAGCAGATAGCGAATACGGAAAGCCGCGCCTTCGGGCGTATCCACCAGGAATCCCGTGTGATGGTTGATCACCTGCAACCTGATGCCGCCGACGTTGCCGCCGATAACCGGTTTACCCTTCCACAGCGCCTCGGTGACGGTGAGGCCGAACCCTTCCTTAAGCGATTTCTGCAGAACGATGTTCGATATTCTTTGCAGCCCGTTGATGGTCCGGTGCGCGGTCGGAGGCAGAAGCAGGATTTTGATATCCGGATCGTTCTCCGCGGCTTTTCTGACTTCCGAAAGCACCAGTTCGCCTTCGGGATCGTCCGTGGCCCCGCCGCCCGCCAGCACCAGTTGAAGGGGCGTGAACTCTTTCGCCAGCCGGTAAGCCTGGATCACCCCGATGGGGTCCTTGAACCGGTCGAACCGGGAGATCTGCGTGATAATGGGCCGCTTGGGATCGAGGTTATACTCGGTATAGAGTCTATTCAGCTCTTCCGAGGGCAGATCGATATTCTTCTCGCTGAGCGGGTCGATGCTGGGCGGGATAATATACATGGGGTGCGGCATCCTCTGCGAAAAAGCGGGCAGGGACCAGATGCTTGCGTCATAATCCTTGACGTATTCCCGCAGGTATTTCCAGACCGGACGATAGGGATGGCTCAGGTCGATATGACAGCGCCATATCCACTGGCCCTTCCGCTGCGAACAGAGGCTGAGCAGCGGAGCGGGCTGGGGATCGTGGATGAACACGAAATCCGCTTGTTCCAGTTTTTCCCTCAGCCGTTCGAAATTCTCCTCGTTGGTCCGCTCGTACACGTCGAGCTGGGAAGACGGTATGTCATACCGGTAGCCTTGCAGGGTATTGTGGAAATTCTTGGTGCACTGGTAAAATTCGGCCTCCCCGGTGATCACTTCCCACTCCGGTTCAATACCGAGTTCCTTTTTCAAGGGCACCAGGCGGTGAAGAATCTCGGCCACTCCCCCGCCCTCCTTGGTCGAGTTGATGTGGAGCACGCGCGCTCCCTGAAGAGGCTTGGCCAGTTGCCTGAGATGATCGATGACCTCGTGTCCGACCACTCCCGCGTATTGTTCCAGCAGGCTATATTGGTTCGCCATCGGTACCCCTGCTTTCCATCAGCGCATTTTCAAACGTGGCTATCAGTTCGTTGCGCAATTCTTTGAGCGAGTTAAAGTAAGGGTCAATCGCCTTGAGCGCCTTGGTGATTCCGGCGTATCGTTCCCCGAAGCCCATGAGCCATTCCGAAAAATCATCGGCGCGGTTGGCGTTCCTCCGCCGCGCCTCGACGAAATGGTAGAAAATGCTTCCGAACGACATGTTCCTGATATGTTCGAGCAGGGACATCGGCGTATCCACCCGCATATCGGTATCGAAGACCACCACTTGCGAACGAACAAAGAAAAATTGCCTGCTCCCCTTTGTCCAGGGAATGTATTCCAGCTCGTCCAGCCGTTCCTCGATGATGTCGATGAATTCCTGGCGCAGGTCTTCCAGATCGGCGAACCGCGAGGGGTCCACCGAGGTCAGTTTTTCAGCCAGAGCCTGGTCGTGAAGATCGCGATGGGCCCACGCGGCGAAGTCGTTCTGATATTCGGGATCGTCGAAACGAGGCCGCAGCATGGACCCCCACACATGATAGTAGACGCACGCGACGTCGGTGTTTCTCAGGCGATCTTCCAACTCGCGCAGATTCTGCGCCCGTTCGCCCGTGGCGAGCGCGATAAGCGCGCAGTCCTTGATTTGGAATATGTTTTGTTCGTTCATTCGCCCTCCTTTCCCTTGGATTATACGGCGCCGGGGCGCCCGGATTGTCCCGGTCCCCGCTTTTCCTACGTCCGCCCCACCAGGAGCGCCACCGGAAACACGGCGAGCGCGTCCTTCAGAAACAACGCGGATTCGACCGGCAAACGGCGGTCCGTGACGGCGTCCACCAGAACTTCGCGGGACGGGAAATCCCCGGCCAGCCGGGTGTCCCCCCACCTGTCGCCAAGCGGAAACCGGCCGGGAACGGTCAGGTCGGACACCAGCCGCGGGGCGATAACCATGGCGAAAACGTTGTCCAGGCGCCGCAGGTAACCGATGACGTTTCTTTTAAAGGCCCCGTCGAACTCGATCGGCTCATACGCGCCCTTTTCGAACAGATCGGGCTGTTCGTTGCGAATCTTCAAAAGCCGTTTGATGAGAAACAGTTTGACGCGGCCGTCTTCAGGCCGTGTCAGCAACCCGTTTAAAAACGCTTCGGGGTTCCGGTTCAATTGCTCGTCGTCGAGTTCCCGCAGATACGATTGGCGAAGCGAAAAATCGACCGGCCGGCGGTTGTCGGGGTCCACGAAGGACAGGTCCCACAGGTCCGAGCCCTGATAGATGTCCGGCGTTCCCGGCGCGGTGATCTTGAGCATGGTCTGGGACAGGGAGTTGACTATCCCCAGGAACGTCGTCCCGCTCTGAAACTCGGCGAACGAGTCCAGAAAGTTCTTCGCCAGGCCTGGCGAGAAAATCTTGTCCACAAAAGCCAGAAAAGCCTGTTCGTATTCCTCGTCGGGTTTGAGCCATCCGGTATGGACCTTGGCCTCCCGGACGCTCTTTACCAGATACCCCTTCAACCGGATCTGAAAATCGTCCAGCTCTTCCTTGTGGAATGGCCAGGACGCCAGCATGTTCTGATAGAGAAAATACTCGTCGTTCTCGTCGGGAACCGGAACGCCCCTGACCTTGACGCGCAGGGAAGCGTTCATCTCGTGATAGGCTTTGAGCGCATTTTCCCATTCGCCGGGAATTTCCGACAACGCGGCCAGCCGCATGCGGGCGTCCTCGCCCCGCTTGGTGTCGTGGCTGGAGGTGGCGTTCATGGTATGCGGCCACTTTTCCAGACGGTCGAGGCAGAACCCGTGCCACTCACGCGTATCGATCCCGAAACGGTCCGGCCACCCTCCCACTTCGTTCAGGCAGAGCAGGCGGTTGTAATGGTACAGGGCGGTGTCCTCGGAGCCCTTGGCCATGATGGGACCGGTAAACTGCTGAAACCTCATGACAAATCGAAGCCACTGGCTTTTTTCGTCTTCCTTCAGCCGCTCTTCGTACGCCACCAGGAGAAATCGTTCCAGAAAATCGAACTCATACACCAGATCAGGCCGCGATTCGCGGGCCGCGTCCAGCGCGGTTTTGATGTAGGTCCGGTCCACGGGCCGATGATGCTCGGGGCTTATGTAGGTGCGATACACCGGGAAATAAGCCAGGGTTTCGATGATGGCGTTTTTCAGCGCGCGGTAGGTGATGTCGACGCTGCCGCGATCACTAAGCGAAACCGATTTGATCAGCCTCGCCAGGTTGTCGATGTCCCCTCCCATGTATCGCTGGATGATGATCCTTTTTTTCTCGGCCAGCAGTTCCGGGAAGGTTTTGGTAATCCCCGTGAACCCGGTATAGATCCGGTTGAAATCGCGCTCGCTTTCGGAATCCACGAACAGGCCGCAGACTTCGACCAGGAAGTCGTAGCCGGTCGTTCCCCGAGCCTGCCAGAATTCGGGCAACTCTTCATCGGGCGCCAGAATCTTTTCCACCACCACATAAGCGTCGGGGGCCAGAGCCCGAAGCCTTTTCAGGTAATTGGTGGGATCGTGGAGGCCGTCGATGTGATCGACGCGCAATCCGGTAAAATCACCCTTGCTCACCTTTTCGGCCACCAGACGATGCAGGTGGTTGAAGACCTTCATTTCTTCGACTCGCAGGCAAATCAGGTCGTTCACGCTGAAAAAACGGCGGTAATTGATCTCGTCGGCCGCCACTTTCCAGAACGAAAGGCGGTAAAGCTGCTCCGACAGGATTTCCTCCAAAAGGCCGTACTTATCGTCATCTTCCGCGGACGCCTTGCCGTTTATGCGGTCGAGATTATGATCGATGAACCGGTGGATGGTATCGTTGGACTGGTAAATCTCGAACAGCAGCCGCTTGATGAAATCGATCTGCTCGTATCGCTCCTGATAGCCCTCGGCGGCCGAAAGGGACTTTATGGCGTAGAGGATGCCCAGCAGCTTGACCAGGTCCGAATGGTCGTGCCCCAGGCTTTTCACGAGGTTTTTCATGTCGAGCGTCAGAACGCGCGTGTAGGAGTCCACGCGCAGCGGAAACCGGATGTCGTAACAGCGGACCATGAACCCGTTGGCGTCGTAATCGAGCTGTATCTCGCCCCGGGTAAGCGTGTCGCCGAAGAACGCTCCCAGAAAGGGCGCCAGCATTTTTCCCTTGAGCCCCTCGTCCGGGTGATCCCAGTCTATGTCCGGGAAGTCGTAGAATTCCGAATCCTCGCCGTTTTCCAGCACGTCCAGCAACAAGGCGTTATTCCCGGAAATGGCCATGTGATTGGGGACGATGTCCTGTATGTAGCCCATGCCCAGCGCTTTCCGCGCCCGGGTGAAATTCTCGAATTCGTCCGCGCCGCCCAGTTCGGGATTGATGGTGTTGTGGTCGCAGATGTCATAGCCGTGCGTACTCCCCGGCCGGGCGGTAAAAATGGGCGAAGCGTAGACGTCGGTCACGCCGAGATCGGCCAGATAGGGGAGCGCTTCCCGCGCCCGGGCGAAATCGAGAGCCGCGGTCAGTTGTAAGCGATAGGTCGCTTTAGGGATTCGCATAGTGTGTGCCGTCAGATAATGGACTCGCGTGGAAGGTCTTTCGCTCGACATTTTTCCAGGGAGATTCGGTCAATTGATTCTGACCCGGAGCTTTTCGCCCAGCTTTTCAAAAAGACTCAGCCACTTCCGGTTTTCGTCTTGATCCTCGACCGCGCTCTCCTTGAGTTCCGCGTAGGATGTCATCAGTATATCATAATACGTGTTCTGCGCTTTCCGCAGGATCACTTCAAAGGGCAGCGACTCGACCAGGGTGGCCGCTTCCAGCAGCGCTTCGAGCGGCGCCGGTTCGGGGATGCCTTGCCGCATCCGGTCCATCAGCCATTCCAGGATCTTCCTGACGCTGAACTCCAGCGTCTCCACATCGAGCGCGATGCCCGCGCTTTTGGACTCTTCCAATAGCGGCTCCAGAACGTCCCTTCTGAGCCCGTCCTCCTTGATGGTTTGCAGAAAGCGCTTGTTGGCGGTTACATCCACCGCCCTCTGGATGGGTTTGGGCGCCGGAATATTCAGGTTCTTCAAAAACTTCATCAGCGGAAGGTTTCGATCGTACAATTGGGAATAAAATGTCTCGGCGTCGCGGGTAAGCGGCTCCAGGATCTGCTCGATCACCCGGCGTTGCTCGTCGCGAAACAGCGACTTGAGCGAATAGTGAGACTCTCCGAAATGGTTCTGCAGAAGTCTCAGGGTTTCGGTGAAGTCGGCCGCGCCAAAAGCGGCCGCCAGCCCTTTCTTGATGGACCGGTACTCGTCTTCCGCCCGATAATCCCCTACTCCGCAGATGATGTTCTGGTCCCCGAAATGGAGGACTCCGAAGCAGAGCCGTTTGGTCTTGAAGGTGATGTCGGAATTGATTTCCGCGTTTCCCACCGCCATCCGGGCCATTCCGGCCTCGCCCCAGTGATAGTCCTTCATCAGGGCCGAGAAGCAGTAAATGGAAGCGCGTTCGTTGTACTTTTCGAAAATCGAGCTGATGGCGAAATGGGCGCCCACGTTCTGGAGATCCACCATGGCCGGCTGGACGAACTTTTCATAAATCAGCCGCCCGTCCCGATGTTCGGGAATGTTGCTTTTGGCGGTTTCCAGCCGGGTCAGGAACTCCTCCTCCAGATCCAGATCCAGGAACTCCCGCGCAAGCTGGATGGCTCGCGCGGCGTATTGAATGACCTGAACCGTCTCGATCCCGGACAACTCGTCGAAGAACCAGCCGCAACTGGTGTACATGAGCATGGCGTGGCGTTGCAGTTCCAGCAGGCTCAGCAGCGTTCTCCTGTCGAGTTCGGTCTTTTTGCCCTTGGAGTGCAGCTTGAAGAATCGTTCGATATTGTCGCCGGAACGGTCCCAGACGATTTCCACATAGTCGTCACGCGCCCGCCAGGGATTTTCCAGGAAAAGCGCGGCCTTCCGCTCGTACGCGGGCGCCAGTTTGTCGCGCAGCCAGTCCAGGGTTTCCCGAAGCGGCGTTCGCCAGGACTGATTCCATTGAGGACAGCCTCCGGAATTGCAGCCGCAGTCGCCGCGCCATCGTTCCACGCCGTGAACGCAGCTCCAGGAGCTGTTCTGAAAAATCTCCACCTCGTGAGTCGGCGGGTTCTTTTCCAGAAATGACCCGTAATTGGCGAATTTGGCCAGCCCCTGGGATTCGATGTGCCGCATGGCGTAGGCCAGGGCCATGTCGCCGTGGCGGTGGTGATGGCCGTAGCTCTCCCCGTCCGTGGCGATGTTCACCAGTTGGGGCCGGTCGTTAAAATCCGAGAATCCGTCCATGAGGCGCTCCGCGAAGACCTCACCGCTGTTCAGCAGCCCTTCGAAGGCCACGGCGCGGGAAATGGGGCCGTCGTAGAAAAAAACGGAAATGGATTTCAGCTTCCGCAGGCGGAGGATGTAGGCCATGGTCGGATCGATCCGGCCTTCGCTGACGTCCATCCATTCGCCGTCCCCGATTCTCCTCACGCACATGGCCTGGCTTGGAGCGAGTATGGTGAAGGAAACACCCAATTCGGCCATGATCTCCAGAGTTTCCAGATCCACCGCCGTCTCCGGCAGCCACATGCCTTCCGGTTTGCGGCCGAAACGGTGTTCAAAGTCGCGGATGCCCCAGACGATCTGCGTATATTTATCCCGGTAATTGGCTAAGGGCAGGATGACGTGGTTGTAGCCCTGGGCCAGGGCCGATCCATGGCCGTCGAAACATTCGGCGCTTTCCTTGTCCGCGCGCAGAATCGCCTCGTACACGTCCGGAGAATTTTCCTCCAGCCAGGAGAGCAGGGTCGGCCCGAAATTGAAACTCATCCGGGAATAATTGTTGACGATTTCCGCGATCCAGCCTTTTTCGTCGAGGATGCGCGACCGGGCGTTGGGCGAGTAGCATTCGGCGGTAATCCGCTCATCCCAATCATGATAGGGATAGGCCGAATCCTGAAGCTCGATGGCTTCCAGCCAGGGGTTTTCCCGTGGCGGCTGGTAAAAGTGGCCGTGAATACAGATGTAGCGTTCCATCAAGACTCCGTTTCTTCCGCGGTTTCGAACAAAACAAAGGAATGAGGCCTCAAACGCGCCTTGACCGCGCCTTGAGGGTCGATCCGGGCGGGAACCGGACTTCCCGGTCCGCCCCAGCGCTCATCCGCGGAATCCAGAAGCTTGCGCCATGGTCCCGGCGCCAGGGGAAATTCGATGTCCCGCTCTTGATCGCCGAAGTGATAGACGGCCACGATCCGGTCCGATTCCACCCACCGGCGGACGATCAGGGCGTTCTTTTCCTCCAGGCCCTCGACCTCCAGGTTTTCTTTTTTCAACAGGCGCAGGGCGAGAACGGTTTTCCGCAGCCGGATGAGTTCCCGGTAGAACCGGTACATGGCGCCATGGCGGTCATCGCCCAGGCGCTGCTTCCGGTTTATCTTCGCCGCCAGGAAGGTGGCTTCCGACGCCGGGTCGGGCGGCTCTTCGGACCAATTGAACTGGGAAAATTCCTCTTTGCGCCCCTTCCGCACCGCCTCGATGAGATCCGGGTCGCCGTGACTCACAAAATAGGGGAACGGCGCTTCCTCGCCGTATTCCTCGCCCATGAACAGCAGGGGGATGAACGGCGACAGGAGCGCGACTCCCGCCGCCAGCTTGAGCGCCTCGAAGTCCGTCAGCGCGCTCAGACGGTCCCCCAGCATGCGATTTCCCACCTGGTCGTGGTTTTGCGAAAAGACGATGAGGCGATGGCCGGGTATATCGCGGGATGAATTTCCGAAATGACGCCGCCTGAACGTCGAATACTGGCCCGAATACACAAACCCCTCGGAATAGGCCTTGGCCAGATGTTCGATCTTGCCGAAATCCATGTAGTAGCCGGAACGCTCGTCGGTCAGCAGCGCATGGAGCGCGTGATGGAAATCGTCGTTCCATTGGGCGTCCATCCCGTATCCGCCGGATTCGCGGCCGTTGATGACGCGCGTGTCATTGAGGTCGCTTTCGGGCAGCAGATGGATGCGCCGATTCAGTTTCCCGGCCCGTTCCTGGACGGCGTCCTTCAGTTCCCGGAGAAAGTGGCGGGCCGAAAAGTCGAAAATGCCGTGGATGGCATCCAGTCGCAGACCGTCAATATGAAAGTCATCCACCCAGGAGAGCGCGTTCTCGATGAAATAGCCCCGGACTTCGTCGCTGTACGGCTGGTCGAAGTTGATGGCCAATCCCCAGGGAGTCTTGTAACGGTCGGTAAAATAAGGGCCGAATTCGGCGAGGTAGGCGCCTTCGGGGCCGAGATGATTGTAGACCACGTCCAGGACGACCGCCAGCCGCCTTTGGTGACAGGCGTTGACCAGTTCCTTCAACCCGTTGGAGCCGCCATAGGAGTTGTGCGGCGCGAACGGGTACACGCCGTCGTAGCCCCAGTTGCGGGTTCCCGGAAACTGCGCCACCGGCATGAGTTCGATGGCCGTGACGCCCAGATCCCCGAGTTCGTCCAGATGGGGGATGATCGAGGTGAATGATCCTTCGGCGGTAAAAGCGCCGACGTGGAGTTCGTAGAGGAGGTATTCCGCGAGCGGCAGACCTGCCCAATCATCATCGTTCCAGGCAAACCGCCTGTCCACGACCTGGGAGGGTCCATGGACGCCTTCGGGCTGAGAGGAGGACGCCGGATCGGGCAGTTCTTTTTTATTGTCGAGCCGGAATTTGTACAGGGTCCCGGCCGGTATGTTTTCGGCTATCGCTTCATGATAGCCCTTCGCGTCTTTGTCGAGCCGTATTGTCCGCTCTCCGGGACCGAGCGTATGAACTTCAACCGTATCGATAAAAGGGGCCCATACCCGGAATGAGCAATTTCCGTCATTGAGAAGATTCGATCCTATTCGTGGACTCAAGTTCACTATCTGACTCCGGAGCGCCCGTGAAAGAAGGATTCCGCCGTTGTGGGGGGCTTTCGCGCTTTTGAAAAGAGCTGATTCCCTTGTATTGTTCACATCCTTCGGGAGCTAGCTTGGGCGAGTACTCACCGGTAAAAAACACCTTGATGGATTCGTTGGTGGAATCCAGGATTCTTTCCAGATATTTACGGGGATTGGACACATGTATCTTGCTCAGGCCATTGGTGTGCAGAAAAACCCTGCCGATTCCCCACTGATTACTCTTAATGGTCTCGATTACCTCTCGCGCCGAGCGCTGGTCAAATTCACCCATCAATTTCAGATGCAGGCTTTGGCCTGTTCTATGTACCAGTATACCAAAATTGTTTGTCATAAGGCCCTCATTTTTCGCGTACCCGGTCCACAGGTGGGGACCGGTCGTCGATACAAGGCAATCACGCGCCGAATCACGGAACTCGAAACGGTCTTCCAGCGCCCGCTCTCAGGGGCTCGTTCCGCGGGGACGGGTTGGATAGAATTCGACGGCGGTTACCTTCATCTTCATTTGAGGACCTCCTTTATCTTTCCTGATCGTTTCTTGAAATATTGTTCACCTGTTTTCTTATATTTTTCTTTTTAGTTCGTGAAAATTTTCACTCATTCCGTTTGTTGCTCCGAAAATCATGCAATAACTATTCCCTATGGAATCGGCGCCGCGAGCCTGAAACTGAAGCTCTTTTTCGAACCCGGCCATATCGCTTTTATGTTCCCGTGGGGTCCGGGTCATCGATTCAACACATCAATCCATGGAAATGTGAGGCAAAAATGACTTTCCCGTCAATTTCATACCAGAATACCCCGGAACGACGTGCCGGGGACTCCGTGCAATCCTGTATTTCCTGTAAGGAGACATTCTTTCCCTTGAACGTTACAGCCATTTTCTCCGATCATTCCCGCCTGAAAACCTCCCATGAGAACCGTGAGGCGTAACCAGCGCCATAGCGTGGTCATTTTCGAGGATATACAGATCTTCAGTCTCTGGCGGAGTCCCATCAAAATGATTAATTTCCTTACAAACGTGTAAGGAGGTGATTCGGATGAGACAAAGCGCAACCGCTATGAAAGACGAACGAATGATTAACGGCGTGGCGGTCGACAAGCTGTTCGCCACCATTGAGGCGATAAAGGGCGATTCGGAAATTGCCCGATTCCGGTTCCGGGCCACCAATAAATGGATCAACGGGGGGCACAATCACACCACGATTACCGGGTTTTACGGCGCCAAACAGGAGAATGCCCGCCGGGAACCGTTCGAATTGGAAGAGGATGAACCGCCGCTTCTTCTGGGAGAAGACATCGGCCCCAATCCCGTGGAGTACGCCTTGACGGCGTTGGCGGGCTGTTTGACCAGTTCCCTGATTTATCACGCCGCCGCCAAGCGGATCGAGATCCGGGGAGTCGAATCCAAGCTGGAAGGCGATATCGATCTGCGTGGATTTCTCGGGCTCTCACCGGACGTGAAGGTAGGATATGAAAATATCCGCGTGTTTTTTAAGATCGACGCGGACGTTTCCGAGGAGGAAAAAAACGAGCTTATCAAAATGGCTCAAAAATATTCACCCGTGTTCAACACCATAGCCAACGCGACACCGGTTACCGTTCAGCTCGACAAATGAACGACGGCGCCGCTTCTCTTAACCTCCGGCAAGACCACGCGGCTTGACCGGAGGTTTTTTGCGCTCCGGCCTCTCTCGGTTCGCGCTTCTATAAAGTTGCATGGAGCGCCAATATGGCCTATTCTATTCAAATTGTCGGAACAAACCACATCGCATTCAAAATCCTAATTTTACGTCGTATGAGCCAAGGAGTGACCAATGGATCAAAATATGAAGGGATTTTACGGAAAACTGGCCCGACAAGTAATAAAAGAGCTGAACAGCCGCCGGATGGAGGCCAGCTACGCCGAAACCGCCGAACAGGCCAGACAGGAAATACTGGACATGATACCGGACGGCGCCAGTGTCTACCGTTGCGGCTCCAAGACGCTTGCGGAGATCGGTTTCTGGGAAGCGCTGGGATCGAAATCCGGGGTACAAGTGATCAACCCCATGGTTCCCGGCGCCGCGCCGGAAGACATCATGCGCGAACGTATACGCGGCATTTCGGCCGATTATCTGGTCACGGGCTCCAACGCGCTAACCCTGGACGGACGGCTGGTCAACCTGGACCGCACCGGCAACCGGGTGGCCGCCATGATCTTCGGCCCCAAAAAAGTCATCCTGGCCGTGGGCATGAACAAAATCGAACCGACCCTGGAAACGGCCCTGGCTCGCGTAAAGACCAAAGCGGCTCCGGTGACGGCGTCCATGGTCGGCGCCAAGACGCCCTGTATCGCCGACGGCCAGTGTCATGACTGCCGCGTTCCTGACCGGTTGTGTAACTCCTGGTCCATCATCGAGGGCCAGCTTTTCGAAGGCCGCATCCATGTCAAACTGATCGGCGAGGATCTGGGCTATTAAATCGAAGGAACCTCATTTTCAACGCTATAAAAGCCTTTTCAACGCTATGAAAACCTTGCGAGGGAATTTCTTCCCTCGCGCTCCCTTATGTGGTAGGGGCGGTTCGCGAACCGCCCCTACGCGCTCGAAATGACTTACCGATATGGTAGACATGCCAACGGCTAAATTGGACAGCTTTTCTGTCCAGGCTCCACGCCACAAGCGGTGTAAATGACTGGATGCCCCGATCAAGTCGGGGCATGACGACTAACAACCACCTCGTCATACTCCTCCCCCGGTTTAACCGGGGGGATCTACCGGAGCATCCGGAAACCGTTATCCCAAACTCGATGCTTCCGGGGGGAGAAGGAAACCTCTCACGCCTTTCCGGGGTTAACGACAGAGCCACATTTTCAGAAAGTTCCCTGCCGCAAAATCTTAAATCGAAACCCTCATTATTCCCCGAAATATCAATTCCACAATAGCCAATCCAAGGCGGCGTACGGCAAGCCGCGTCCGCAAATACACACTTTCAACTATTTCCTCCCCAAAAGGGAGGGTTATAATAAAATATATGAAGGTTTCAGAAATGACCGGGTCGGCAAGGACCGACCCGTGATGAAAGGGAGAAGCCATGGCGCGGCCAATCTGGAAAGGCCATATTACGTTCGGTCTGGTGAATATCCCCATTACACTCTATTCGGCTGAAAAGAAATCCGAACTGCATTTCAACCTTCTGGACAGCCGCGACCATAGCCGGGTGCGGTATGAACGGGTCAATGAAACCACCGGCGAAGAAGTGCCGTGGGATCAGATCGTCAAGGGCTACGAATACGAGGACGGCAGTTATGTGCTGCTCAATGACGAGGATTTCAAGAAAGCGTCGGTCGAAGCGACCCAGGCCATAGAAATTGAAGATTTCGTCGACCTCGCGGATATCGACTACGTCTATTTCGACAAGCCCTATTATCTGGTTTCCGGTAAAAAGGGCGAAAAAGGCTATGCGCTGCTGCGTGAAACGCTGAAGCGAACCAACAAGGTCGGTATCGCCAGGGTCGTCATTCACACCCGCCAGTATCTGGCCGCGCTGATCCCGGTCGGAAATGCGTTGACCCTGGAATTGTTGCGGTTCCACCATGAAATCCGGGACGCCGAGGAATTCGACCTGCCGGGCGACAATTTACAGGACTATAAAATCACCGATAAGGAACTGGACCTGGCCGAACAGTTGGTCAACAACATGGCGGCGGACTGGAAACCGGAAAAATACCAGGATGAATATCGCGGTTCGCTGATGCGCTGGATCGAGGAAAAAGTGGAATCCGGCCAGACCGAACCGGCGGTGGAAAGCGGGAAAGAAGAAGGACATGGGGGGGCCGAAATCATCGATATTATGGACCTGCTGAAAAAAAGCGTTTCGGCCAAGGGAAAACAAGCCGGTAAAAGCGATCAAAAAAGCGCTGCCCGCAAAAAGAGCGTGACGCAAAAGAAAAAGGCTCAACAAGGCTAACCGTGCCCAAGAAGACCGATCGATCGAAAAAGGCCCCTGAATCCGGGGAACTGGCCGAATACCGGCGAAAGCGCGATTTCGAAAAAACCCCGGAGCCGGAGGGGAAGGCTCGGACTTCCTCAAAAAAACGATCCTTCGTGATCCAGAAGCACGCCGCCAGCCGCCTGCACTACGATTTCCGCCTCGAACTGAACGGCGTGTTGAAAAGCTGGGCCGTTCCCAAAGGTCCGAGCCTCGACCCCGCGCAAAAGCGTCTCGCCGTGCACGTGGAAGACCATCCCCTTGAGTACGGATCGTTCGAAGGCGTTATTCCCCACGACGAGTACGGTGGCGGAACGGTCATGGTGTGGGACACCGGCGAATGGGAACCGGTGGAAGACCCGGATAAAGGGTACGAAAAAGGACACTTGAAATTTCAGCTTCACGGCCGCCGCCTTTCCGGCCTGTGGACCCTGGCCCGGATGAAGCCCAAACCGGACGAGGACCGGGAAAACTGGCTGCTGATCAAACATAAGGACGACGAGGCCCGCTCCGACCCGGACGACGCGTTCCTGAAGGAAAACACCACCAGCGTTCTCACTGATCGCGCCATGGACCGGATCGCCATTGACCTTGACGCGGTGTGGGAATCAGGCCGGGAAAAGAAGACCGTAAAAGCCGAACCTCGCGAGGGACGTCCCCCAAAAGAAGACATCGATCCCTCGGCCCTGACCAACGCCCGCCGGAAGGTTCAACCGGAAAAGATCAAACCGCAACTGGCCACGCTCGCCGCCCGTCCGCCCAAAGGCGAAAACTGGCTGCATGAAATCAAGTTCGACGGATACCGGGGAATCTGCGTCGTTGAAAACCACAAGGTGCGGATATTCAGCCGCAACGGAAAGGACTGGACGAAAAAGTTCACCGCCATCGCCGAGGCGGTGGAAGCTTTGCCGGTCGCCAACGCCATCCTGGACGGCGAGGTGGTGGCGCTGCAACCCGACGGAACCACCGATTTCCAGAAGCTGCAAAACGCGCTCAAGGGCATTCAGGACGCCTCGCTGGTCTATTACGTGTTCGACCTGCCCTACTGCCTTGGCTACGATCTGACCGACACGCCCCTTGAAGAACGCAAGGAGCTGCTCCAACGCCTGATCGCCTCGGCGGGAGAAACCAAACGCCTGCGCTACAGCGATCACATCAAGGGTAATTCCGAAACGGTCTTTCAACACGCCTGCCGCTACGCGCTGGAAGGAATCATATCCAAGCGAGCCGACAGTTCCTATCTTCGGAAACGATCCCGGAACTGGCTCAAGGCCAAGTGTCTGAACCGCCAGGAGTTCGTCATCGGCGGGTATACCGACCCCAAGGGACAACGCGGTTATTTCGGAGCCCTGCTGGTGGGCTTTCATGACCGGGAGAAGAATCTGGTCTACGCCGGTCGCGTGGGCGCGGGCTTTAACGAACAAACGCTTGCCGACTTGCATGAACGGCTGACCGCGCTCGATCGCGAGACCCCACCCTTCCACAATCCGCCCACCGGCCGGGAACGACGCGGCGTTCATTGGGTCCGGCCCGAACTCGTCGCCGAAGTGGAATTCTCCGACTGGACCGACGACAACATCCTGCGGCACGCTTCCTTTGAAGGCCTTCGCGAAGACAAGGCGCCCGAAGAGATCGTCCGCGAAACGCCCAAAATCGCCCCCCAGGAAACATCCAACCACTCGGAGACTCCCATGCGGAAAACCGAAACTCCCCCCCGCGCCACATCAACTTCCCGCGAGAACACCATAGCCGGCGTGGCCTTGTCGCATCCGGACAAGGTTCTGTTTCCCGAACAGGGCATCAGCAAACTGCGACTGGCGCGCTATTATGAAGAGGTCGCGCGGTGGGCGCTGCCGCACATGACGGAACGCCCCCTGTCCATTGTGCGGTGCCCGGAAGGACGCGGCAAGGAATGTTTTTATCAGAAGCACGTCACCGACTCCCTGCCGCCGTCGATCAAGGGCATACCCATCCGGGAAAAGGAAGCGGAACGGGAGTACCTCTACATCACAGACCTGTCCGGCCTGATCGCCCTGGTTCAATTGGGAGCCCTGGAAATCCATCCTTGGGGATGCAAGGTGGATCGAGTCGAACGGCCGGACCTGATGACCTTCGACCTGGACCCCGGACCTGGCGTGGAATGGAAATCAGTGGTCGAAACGGCCCATCTCCTGCGCGAACGGTTGGACGGCCTGGGGCTGCAAAGCTTTGTCAAAACCACCGGGGGAAAAGGGCTGCACGTGGCCGTACCGCTCACCCGACGAAGCGAATGGGATGACGTGCGATCATTCACCGAAGCGTTTACCCGCGCCGTGGCGCGGGATTTTCCGCAAAAATATCTGGCCACCATGACCAAGTCCAAGCGGCAGGGCAAGATATTTATCGACTACTTCCGCAACAATCGCGGCCGCGACCAGCGTGGCCGCCTATTCCACCCGCGCAAGGCAGGGAGCGCCGGTGTCCGTTCCGGTAACCTGGGACGAACTGGACGCCAAACTCCCGCCCAACGGCTACACCATCGAAAACCTTCCGCAACGGTTGAAAAAACTGAAAAAAGATCCCTGGAAGGCTTCTTCGAAACGCGGCAGTCCATTACCGTTGCCATGCGTGAAAAGGTGGGTTTGAAGACATGATAGCTGGAATGGGAATCGAGCGCGGAGTTCGGGATTTCGGAGAACTCCGGACGCGAGTCATGGTTTCCCTGGACGCCCTTGGTCAAGCCGGGGCACGACGAGAGGCGTTAGTGTTCGTCATTGCCCGGCTCGACCGGGCAATCCAGTAATTTAAACCACTTGTAGCGAGGCTCCAAGACATGGTTTCAACCTCGTTCCCGGTTGTGCTTGGGAACGCTCGTTCGGCGGAAAGCCTGGCTCTCCATCGCTGGGCCTTTACCGGATTCAACCTATGACGAGATGGTCAAACGCGTCACTGATGTACAACTCGGGCATTGCCTCTTGTCGCTACGCGACCGGGACAACAAGTTGTCCCGGTGGCGAAGCCACAAGCGGTAGCAATGACTGGACGCCCGATTCGTTCGTCGGTATTCAGACCCCTTCCATGATCTTGATATCGGTCTTACTCACCATATCCTTCACTTTGTCGCGGTACTGAGCCATGTGAGGGGTTTGCAGGTGGTTCCGCAAGGCCTCCAGGGAGTCCCAGACTTCCACGATCGTCACCACGTCGGCCCGTAAAGCCGCTTGAACAGGAATGCCGGAATTGGTGTCGATGGTCGGCTGATACGACTGGCAGCCGTTTTCCGCCAGCACATTGGGAACATTGGCGCGCAGGATCTCCAGAAAATCGTCCCTGCGTCCGGGGTTCAATTGGACAGTCGCGATAACATGAATCATTTCATACTCCTCCATTGGAATTCGAATGCGCGAACAGGTGGAATCCTTCACCGCGCCCTTCCGTAAAATGCGGCCATAGTACCGCATTCCCCACCGCTAACCAAGCTCGTTTTTCCCGCCCGCGCCTCGTGAGAATCATCTGTCCGCTCCACCGGGGATCGTTCGGAAACAAAATATATTCGCGCATGGCGAGCCGTCTTGCGCTCCTTTCAATAATGAGTTACTTTACCGTGACACGGACTTTTGGATAGTTCCCGATCTGATTCGAACGAGGCCTGGTATGAACGGAATCAAACTGCTGGCGGCGCTCCTGGTAATTCTTGCGGCGTTGTGGGGTTGCGCGTCCACTCAGGACAATAGCGCCAACGATCTGCGGATACGGTATCTGAACGAGGGGAACCCTCAATACGATAAAATCAGGCGCGGAGTGGTCGCGCTCGGCATGACCAAGGATGAAGTCCGCGCCGCCCTAGCCAATGTTCCCGATTACCGCAAGGATTTCCAGGGGGATCGCTGGTCCTACGTGGAATTCGATATCTCCGGCGACACCGGAACACAGCACGCCGGGAAGGTCCTCTATTTCACCGACGGCAAGGTGTCCAACATCAAGGGTTTTCTCCGGGGCGAGCACAATTCGTTCTATTCGGAATGGGAATAAATAAGACGGAGCGGCGTCCGGGCCGAACGCTCCCGGCGGTACTCCCGGAACATGGCCTTGTTCAGCAAATCGTATAGCCCCGCCAGTTCGTCCACCAGGTCCAGCCCTAAAAGCCGGTCCAGAAGGGCCGCCAGCGCGAACAAAGCCAGCGCCGCGACCCCGGACAGCACGAAAAGCCTCACGGCGCGATTCTTCATCTTAAATCCCTCATGAATCGGCGTTCTCCCTCCCCGCGCCCTTTCCGGACGCCCTGACTATCCCCGCCATGGCTCACACGAACAAGCTCAAAACAATCGAAAGCGAGAAAAACGATAAAACGGTCGACATAACGATGGATGATGACGCCACGTCCACGTCGCTGCCCAACTGCGATGAAAGCACGTACGCGCTGGTGGCGGTGGGCAGGGCAAAGTAGATCATGGCCGCCTGAAACGAAGCCCCTTCGGCGCCCGTCAGCTTGAGCAGTCCATAGCCCGCCAGGGGGAGGATCGCCAGCTTGACGATCGAGCCCACCAGGCTGGTTCTGAAATGGCCGTGTATCTTGACCAGGGTCAGGGAACCGCCAATGGAAATCAGCGCCATGGGCAGGCCTACCAGGGCCAGCAGATTGAAGGTGTTGTCCAGAAAGGTGGAAAGGGAATTCCCAGCCGCGCATAGAGAAACCCAGGACGCAGGAGATAATCAGGGGGTTGGAGATGACGGCCTTGACCATCACCGCGTTTCGCTCGCGGCCGCTCAGATCCCGGTCCGAGAACCAGATGAGCGTGGGCACGCCCAGCAGATTGATAAAGGGGATGGTGATGCTGATGATGACGCCGAACTGGCGCATGCCCTCTTCCCCCATGGAACTGAATACGATGGCCATGCCCACGTAGGTGTTGAAGCGGAAACAGGCCTGGATAAAGGAGCCGATGTGATAGCGCGGCATCCCGACCGCCTTGGCGTAGACCAGCCCCAACACCCAGACCAGGATCAGCGCCGCCACCACCGCCCCGCAGGCGCTCCAGTCCACGATGGGCCCCTTGGCGGGAGTTCCGATCTTCCAGAACAGCAGGATGGGGAAGAAGATGAAATAAATCAGGGAGTCGGTGGTCCGCAGAAAATCGTCGTTGGTAAAATTGAAATGTCGCAGAGCTCGGCCAAGCGCGATGACGGCGAAAACCGGAAAAACGCTGTTCAGTACAATCACGGTGTCGGCTCCTCGGCGGCCGGAACGGTTTCAGATTCGGCTGATATATGAATTGTCGCGAGATTAGAAATATAGAAAAGCGCGCCAACCTTTTCAAGGCCCGAACCCCGCCGAGGAAAACGGCGGCGGTTTTTCGCGGTTTTCCGGGCTTTATCGTAGGAGCGCTCCGACAGGCCGTTTACATGATGCCTTCGTCCGTGAGCCGATCGGGGAGGTCCCGATCCCGGGAAAGCGCGTCGAAAATCACCGACGAAGATATGGTGGCCGAGGAAACCGCGTCCACGCGCGGATCGTACGGCCAGGGTTCGCTCAGTTTCCTGCCCACGATCCGCCCGCTGAACATCAGAATATCCTCTTCGTCCCAAGGCTCGTTGTCCAGTTTGTACACCTGGACGGGATGAAAAGCTGCCACCACGCCCCGGTCATCGATGACGTAGATAAATCTGATGTCGTGGCAAAGATCGCAGGGGACATTGCGTTCCACAACCATGGCGAAATACTTGATCGGCTCTCCCTGCTTTTGCGCCGCGCCTTCATACAACACGCGGCCGTCCTGCAGGGTACGCGCCGTGACCGTCACGTCATCCGAACCGGCGGCCTCGCGAATCGCTTTTTGAGCCTCTTCCAGGAGCTGTTCCCGGTTCAGTTCCGGAAGCGCCGTTTTTTCGGCTCCGCCTCCATTTCGCCCTTCGCATAAACCGGAGCGGCTTCCACGGCTTTCTTCAAATCGGCGAAGACGCCCTCGTAATCGCGGTTCACGCCCAGGTGGGTCTGGACCACGCTCCCGCTCTTGGCCTGTGGGTCCAGTCTGGTGTAGATGGAATACGGCGTGGGCGTCTCCCCCACTGCCCGGTACATGACAAAATAGGGATCGCCAACCACCGGAAACCGCACGTCGAATTCTTTCTTGAATTTGGCGACTTCCGCGTCGCCGTTACCCACGGCCACCCCGATCATCTTGACCCGGTCGCGGTAGGCGGGGTCCTCCGCGAGGCGCAGGAACAGCTTATTGTAGAACGACGCCTGAGCCTGACAGCTTCCGCAATACACGTTCATAATTTCCACCAGTACGACCGACGCCCGAATGTCGGAGATCCTGAACGATCTGTCCGGCCCCAGCCCCAGATACCGGCGATCCGCATCCGAATCCGGCGCGGCCAGCCCGACGGTGGGAATCTTGTCGCCCGCCTTGATGAACCGTTCTTCGCCTTCAAAGGCAAAGGCGCAGGTAAACAACAGTTGAATCGCTACAATGGCCGCGATCGTAACTAAAACGCGCGCGCGCATGGCGCCTCCTTTATCATTCATGAATTCCGCAAACCGCCTTCGAGTTCGGCGGCGTGACAGGTCGAGGGTACCATGCATTATGATACACCCTCTTTCCTTTCCGCGAAACCGATCAATTTCCAGCGCGGGCGCCGGGGAAGGATTAACGCGGTTTTGAATCCTTGGAGAAGAGATAAAAGGCGAGCGAAACCAGGTTGCCCCAGAAGCAAAACCAGAACGCCGCATGATAGCCGGTGGAGAATAGACCCCCGACGACCCGCTGTAATGTTGGATGATGAATCCCAGCAGGTGCATGATGATGGCGGCGCCGGCCATATTGAACAGGTTGACGGAGGTCATGGACAGGCCGGCCATCTGTTTGGGCAGGACTTCCTTGGTCTGCCCGTAGGCGATCACGCCCGTGGAGCCGAAAAACGCCATGGTGAAAAAGAGCCCCGCCATGGCTCCCACGGATTTGAAGGGAGCGATCCCGGTCAACCCCAGGAAGGTTAAGGTGAAGCATCCGATGGCGGGCGCCAGCACCCACTTCCTCGTTTTGAAGACGCGATCCGACAAGCGGCCGCAGATGGTGGCGCCCAGAACGGCCCCGACCGAAAAGCATACCAGGATGTTCCCGGAAACGATGGGCGAAAACCCCATGACCTCGCGCAGGTAGGGGCCGCCCCACAACCCTTGCAGCGCCACGAACGTGCCGTAGCGGAAAAAGGAAAGAAACGAGCACAGCCAGAAGGTCGAATTCTTGACCAGCAGGAGCAGGGCCTGCCGGAACGGCAGGGCGTCTTCCGGGGAAGACGAGGTCGCTCTACTTCCCACCAACCCTTCCTCCTTGCTCAGCAAACGGAAGGTAATGAAACAGAGCCCCAGTATGGCCACGGCAATCATCGCGAAGGAAACGCGCCAGCCGACCACGGAAACCAACGCCGCCAGCGGGGTCGCCGCCAGCATGTTACCCAGCGTCCCAATGGATATCATCATGCCCGACAGAGTTCCGAAACTGGATGCGCCGTACCGAGAGGCGAAGATATGGAACGATCCCATGAGCACGGCCGACATGCCCAGGCCGCACAGGATTCTTCCAGGAAAGCCAGCGCGAAACTGTCCGCCACGCTGAACACGAAGAGTCCCACGACGCTCAGGAGCGGAACCAGGATCACCATGACGCGCGGTCCGAAGCGGTCGAGCGCCCACCCCAGGGGAATCTGAACCGCCGCGAAGGAATAGAAAAACCCGCTGCCCAAAAGTCCCATCTCCGAAGCCGTCAGATGGAGGTCGGCCATGAGTTCGGGGGCCACGATGGCGTTGGAAACCCTGAGAAATTGCGAGGTGACAAACAGAGACGCCAGCACGCAGAAGATGGACGCGCCGCCTGAAAGGAATCGAGAGCCGCGGGCCGTGTCGGCGCCGTGTTTCGGTTGAACGCTGGATTTCATGGACTCCGCCCTCTGTGTGATCCGAAAATACCGCCCCGACGTCCTCGCTCTGCTCTGAAATCAGTTGGAGAATCAAGGGCTTATGGACGCGCCTATCCCGACGTCGGCCGGGAGCCGAGCGCGTGACGCGTTCTCGATAGGGTCTTTTCATGAAATTAACCCGCCGATTGTAGCAGATATGATCCGAAGCGCCAGCTTTTATCAGCGGCTGAATAATTTTTTTTATCTTTCCGCCCCTGGAGCCTGCGCGCTTGACACGAACGCCTCAAACCGATAAACAAACCCTTCATACGAGTTATGTTCAGGCAGAGGCCACCCAGACTCGAGGGGCGGCCTCTTTTTTTACGCCGGGCCGCCCGCTGATTCCACCGGGAGGTTCCCATGTACCAAATCCTCGCAGTTGTGGCGGCCTGCTGGCTTTTTTTCGCGCCGGCGCCTTCAACCGCCGCCGACCCCGACGCCATACGAATCGGGGCGACCGTCTCCGAAACCGGAAAATTCGCGACCGAAGTCGGGCCGTTCGCCCGCCTGTTCAAGGCCTGGGCCGACCAGGTCAATGACAACGGCGGCTTGCGCCTGGAACGGTACGGCAAGTCGCTGCCCATCAAAGCCGTTGTCTATGACGACCAGAGCGAGGAAGCCTCGGCGCGGCGGTTGTACGAACGGTTGGCCGTGAAAGACCGGGTTGACCTCATGTTCGGCCCCTACAGCAGTCCCCTGACCTTTTCCGCCAGCGTCGCCGCCGAAAACCGCAAGATACCCTTTATCGCCGTATGCGCCAATTCCCCCCGGATCTACGAGCGCGGGTTCAAATGGCTGGCGTGCGTCATCGACGAGGCGCCCCGGTACACCTACCGATACTGGGAAATGGTCAAGGCGCGGGGAACCGACTCCACGGTGGGTTTCGTGGTGGAAGACACGCTGCACCCACTGGGCGTTTACCGGGCGCCCACGCGCTGGCCCAGGAGGCGGGGCTCACCGAAGTCGCCAAATACACGCTGGCCCCCGACACCCAGGATTTCACACCGGTTCTGGCCGCTCTGAAAAAAACGGCGCCGGATATCATTTTCGTGTCCGCCAACATACCGTTTTCTATCGCCTTTATGAAACAGGCCCTGGAATACGGGCTGTCGCCCAAGGAGTGGCATGTGATCCACCACAGCGGCGTGTTTCGCGACACCCTGGGAAGCATGTCCGACCACATCATCGGCCAGATCTACTGGTCGCCCCAGGCCCGGGACGACTTGTCCCGGCGCTGGATCGACATTCTGGAACGAGCGCGGATCGATACCGACCTGTATCCCTGGGCGCCCGCGTATCTCGCCGCTTTTTACGCCGCCGAGCAGGCACTGGCAGAGGCGGGGTCCCTCGACGGGGGGAAGATCATGGAAAGCCTCAAGGGGCTTCGTCTGCAAACGCCGCTGGGCGAGGCGAGCTTCAAGGAGAACGGATCGGGCGCCATCAACACCTTTCCGAGCCAGATCCAGGACGGGAAATACGTGATTGTCTGGCCTCCCGAGATGGCTACCGGAAAAGCGATCTACCCGGCCCCGGCCGCTGAATAGCGGGTTTTCAGGTGGAAACCGCGCTTCAGCTCATGTTGGCCGGGGTCCTCCAGGGGGGGGTCTACGCGCTGGCGGCCATGGGGTTGTCGCTGAGTCTGGGCCTCATGGGCGGAGTCAACCTGACGCACGGCGAATGGGTGATGCTGGGCGCTTTGGGTTCGTGGCTGCTGGCCAAAGGGGGCGCTCCCCTGTGGCTCGCCCTGCCCGCAAGCGCCGCGGCCGTGGGGATGCTGGCGTTCGGAGCCTACCATCTGCTTCTGAAAAGAGCCTTCAGCGGCCCGCGAAGCGCGCTGGTTCAGAGTTCGCTGCTGGCCACGCTCGGCCTGGCCTTTCTCATTCAGGAAGCGGCCTCCTACGGCGCCGATCAGCCGCTCTGGAGCCTGTTCGCGCCCGGCGCCATCATGTGGATGGGTCCGTTCAGGGTGTCGACCATCAGGCTGGTCACGGCCGGTCTGCTGGCGTGTTCGTGCGGGGCCGTCTGGCTGGCGCTCAACCGCACCGACTGGGGCCGGGCCGCGCGAGCGGCCATCGCCGACCGCGACATGGCCAGAATCATGGGCGCGCCGGTCCAAAGTCTGCAAGGGGTGGTGTTCGCCTTTTCCTCGGCGTTGGCGGGTCTGGCGGGCGGGTTCTCGGTCTTGCTCTTTTCGGCCTGGCCCCGGATGGGGCTTCCGCTGGCGCTCAAATGTCTGTTCATCGTGGCGCTCGGGCGAGCCGGCTCCATCGGAGCGCCCATCGTGGGCGGTTTGCTCATGGGGCTCATGGAATCGTGTTTCAGCTCCCTCGGCGACGGGCGCTGGGCGCATCCGGCGGCGCTTTCCATTCTCCTGTCGGCCGTGGCGCTCAAGGGGAGAATCATCCGCGCATGACCGGACGCTCCCTCTCCTTTCTCTTGCTCGGCGCTTTGGTCGCCGCGATGGCCGGCTTGTGGGGTTCGGACTATACGCGCTTTGTCCTGCTGGCGCTTTGCCTCAATCTGGTCATGGCGTGCAGTTACAACCTGTTCAGCGGCTACGGCGGTCTGATCAGCCTGGGGCACGGCCTGTTTTTCGGGCTGGGCGGTTACACGTGCGCCATCCTGGCGGTCGCCGGATATCCCCGGACCGTCTGCATTCTCGCGGGAGGTTTCGCGGCCGCGGCTGGCGCGGCGCTGCTAGGCCCCCTGGCGCTCTCCCTGCGGCGCGTGTCGTTTTCCATCGTCACCCTGGGGATCGTGATCATCTTCGAACAACTGGCCAAAAACCTGGAATCGTTCACCGGGGGGTCCGCCGGTTTGAGCGTGTTTCCGGCCCTCGGCGCCAACGCCGCGGTTCTGCTGATGGGCGCTCTGGCGCTGGCTGCGGCGCTGGGAAACATGATCCTGAAATCGACCAAAATGGGCTACGGGCTGCTCGCGCTGCGCGAACATGAACAAACGGCCGAGTTGTCCGGCTGCGATGCCTTTGGTTTGCGCTATGCCGCGTTTATCCTGAGCGCGCCCGCGGCCGGGCTGGCGGGAGGGCTTTCCGTCCTCAACATGGCCTACGTCAGTCCTTCGTCGGCTTTGGGACTGGAACAAACCCTGGCGCCTGTGGTCATGGTCATGGTCGGCGGACCGGGTACGGCCTGGGGTCCGGTGGTGGGAGCGGTGGCGCTCACGCTGTGGCGGGAAGCGCTCTGGACCACCGTTGACCGCTTCCCCCTGGCTCTGTACGGGGCGACGCTTCTGGCCGTGGGATTGTTCCTGCCCGGGGGGCTGATCGGTCTGTTCTCGCCGGGAGCGCTTTTTCGTTTTCGTTGGCTCGCTTTTCGCAAAGATCGTATGTCCGAACATCGCGGCGAAAAAAATCGAACAATCGTTTGATCACGCGATTCCCGCTCTTTTTAGAGCCTTCATCCCTGCTTTTATCCACATGGCGCTTCCCGCTCAAGTTTCCCGCGTTTATTTACGATATTCCCCATAAGAGGACTATCGCGCATTAAAGGAGCGCCCCGGAGGAATATATGTCCAATTTCATATGGAACGATGGATACAGCGTCCACGTCCTGGAAATAGATACCCAGCACAAAAAACTTTTTGCTATGGTGGACAGCCTGGATCAGGCCATGCGGGAAGGCCGCGGCAAGGATAGGCTCGAAACGATTTTAAAGGATCTACTCGCTTACACCCGTACTCACTTCGGGCGAGAAGAACAGCTCATGGAAAGCCATGGCTACCCGGACTTGGAGGCGCACCAGGAGATACACCGGAAGATGACCGGGAAAGTCGAACAAATTATCAAGGAATACCAAAGCGGAAATACGCGTATCGTCATCGACGTGTCCAATTTCCTCCAGGATTGGCTGACCAAGCATATCCTGGGAACGGACATGAAATACACCCCCTACGTGAACGGCAAGGGATAATTTTTATGGAGTCAATTTGTCTTCGGCTTCACAAAGACACTCGAGCGCTTCACGTTCGGTGGACGCGTTCCGGAGACGGTCCAGCGTATCGGAATTTTTAAGTGTTCGGGATATGGCGGCGAGCAGTCGCGACAGAAGATCAAAACGGTTTTGGGGGACAAGCAGGGTAAACACGACATCGACGGGCTTTCCGTCAATGGCCTGAAATTCGATGGGCCTTTCCAGGGTCGCTATCACCACCACAAAGTGGCGGGCGCCTCCGCAGTCCGTGTGCGGCACGGCCAGGCCCTGGCCGATCCCGGTCGACATGATGTCTTCCCGCTCGTTCACCCCGGTGAGAAAATCGTATTCGTCTTCGATATACCCATACATGTTGAGCACGGCGGCGATCTTCTCGAAAAGGCCTTGTTTGTCGCCGACCGATAGTTTAATAAGACATAGCTCTTCGGGAATTTTATCAAATAATTTCATTATAACAGAAACCTGCGCTGCTCCGGGCGGCTTATTACAATCTGCTTGCCAGGATTGCTATTTATTGTATCTTATCTGTCCCATGGAACTCATGTCAAAGAATTTGAAGCGCTCGATCCATCCCGACCGCGTCCGCTCGGCGAGTTCCCTGTTATCCGGTAGCCACCTTTTTGCGACGACTCATATATAACGTTTTTTTTATGCGGATTCATCCATGAATAAACCCTTGATCGTCATCCATGCCCATTTTTATCAACCACCCCGGGAAAACGCCTGGACCGAGGAGATCGACCTGCAGGAATCGGCGGCGCCGTATCACGATTGGAACCGGCGCATACTCGCCGAATGCTACCGGCCGAATTCATGCGCCCGGGTCGTGAGCGCTTCAGGCAAGATTGTTCATATCATCAATAACTACGAATGGATAAACTTTAATTTCGGCCCCACCCTGCTGGACTGGATTCAAAAGGCCGATCCCCGGGTGTATGAACGCATTATCCAGGCCGATCGGAACAGCCTGGAGCGGTGGGGGCACGGCAACGCCATCGCGCAGGTGTACAATCACATCATCATGCCGCTGGCCAACGACCGGGACCGGGATACGCAAATCGCCTGGGGCGCGGCTAATTTCAGACATCATTTCGGACGCGAACCCGAAGGCATGTGGCTCGCCGAAACGGCGGCGAACCAGGACACGATGGAAGCGCTCATACGGGCTGGCGTAAAATTTACCATCCTGGCCCCGCATCAGGCGGGTCGAATCCGGATGCTGGGATCGGATGAATGGACATGGGTCTCGGCGCAAGGTTTGGACACTTCGCGCCCCTATCGCTGTTTTTCAAAACAATACCATCCCCAAACCAATCCCGACGCCTACCTGGACGTATTCTTTTATAACGGCGCGGTCGCGCACGCGGTCAGCTTCGGGGACCTGCTTTCCGATTCCACGCTTCTGTGCGACGCCCTGTCCCAACAGAGCCGCGGAGGAGGTTCGGGCCTTACGGAATTCATCAGCCTGGCCACCGATGGGGAGGTCTACGGCCATCACCGCAAATTCGGGGACATGACGCTGGCTTACGCCATTCATAAAGGGTTCGCCGATCACGGCCTGGAACTCACCAATTACGGGACGTTTCTGGAAAGCCGCCCGCCCACCCACGAAGTGGAAATCAGCCGCGGACCGCAGGGGCTGGGAGAATCCTGGAGCTGCGCGCACGGCGTGGGCCGCTGGAAAGAGGATTGCGGATGCCACACCGGCGGAAAGAATGACTGGGATCAGAAATGGCGAACCCCGCTGCGAGCCGCGTTGGACGGGTTGAGGGACCGCCTTTCAGTCCTCTTTGAAGAAGAAGGCGGCAAACGGTTTGCCGATCCGTGGCAGGCCCGGAACCGTTATATCGAAGTCCTCATGGACCGGACGCCTCAAAAGATCGAACAGTTTCTCCGGGAGGAAGGTCTGCCGGGACTGAGCGCCGGGGAGCGCGCGTCGGCCATGACCCTGCTGGAAATACAGCGCAACGCCCTGCTCATGTACACGAGCTGCGCGTGGTTTTTTTCCGACATCTCGGGCATAGAAACCACCCAGGTGCTGCAATACGCCCGGAGGGCCCTGCGGCTGGCGGGGACGCTGACGTCCGTTGATCTCGAACGGCCGTTCCTGGACGCTCTGGAGCTTGCGCAAAGCAACATTCGCCGGAAAAAGAACGGAAAACTGATATTCCTGAAAGAAACCAAGGATCGGGAAATAAGCCTGGAGGAAGTAGTCCATCACGTCGCGGTTATGAACCTCATCGGAAATCCCGGAGATATGTTTCCCCAGGCCTTCGATATCCGTCAGACCGACTATGAACGAATCGACACGGCGGGAAGCGCGTTGCTGGTGGGGCGAATCGAACTGGAGCCCCGGCTCATTCCGGCCAGAAGCGCCTATTTTTACGCCCTGCTCCACCAGGGAGGGAGCCACGCCAACACCTTCGTCATGAAAGACGAGAACAAGGCTTCCTTCCGCAAACTGGCCGATCTGCTTTTTACCTCGTATAACAAAAACCTGCGAACGGTTTACCTGCTGATGAAAAGGACGTTCCCCGGCAAGGCGCTAATTTTCAAGGATCTGCTTCCGGAAAACCGGCGAATTTTCAAGAACGCGCTGGTCGAACGATCATTGGCCCAGGCCGAGGAATCCTGCGCCGCCGCCGCGAGCCGGCTGAAAGGACTGACCGCGCATTTGAACCATTTCGATCCCGGCATGGCTTCGGATGTGAGATCCGCCGTCGCGCTGGGATTGTCCTACGAGTTCAAACGTGTTCTGAAAAGGCTGGAATCGGGACCCGAAGACCTGGTGGCCCTGGGCGACCTCGGGGCGCTTTTCGAAACGGCCCGGGTCTACGGGCTGTGTCTTGATTCGGACCGGACCGGGGAAACCCTGTCCCGGCTGGCGCTGTGGCGCGCCGAACGGATCGGCGCCGAAGCGCCGGTCAAGGGGTGTGATTTTTCTATAAAACTGCTGCGGACGGCCACCGATTTGAATATTCGACTGGACCTGACCGAACCCCAGAATCTGTTGTACGAATTCGCGCGCGGCCTCGGTCTTCCGTACCATGGAGGATCTTCCGCCAAGGGGAGCGCGGGTCTGAGCCGCGAGACGGTCGCGTCGATCCTGAAGCTGGCGGACCTGATGGGCTTCGATCTCGGCGCCGAAAGCGCCTCCCTGGAAATTACCTGAACGGGACCATTCCTCCCAGGGGGCGTCAGTTAGTCTTGCCGGGGTTTGAACACCACGGCGGCCAGGGGTGGCAACGTGATCTCCATGGAATACGGGCGGCCGTGCCACGGCTTTTCCGTGGCCATGACGCCGCCGCCGTTACCCACATCGCCTCCGCCGTACAGGGTGGAATCCGTATTGAGTATCTCCCGGTGCATGACCGGTTTATCCACTCCGATCAGATACTTTTCCCTGATCACCGGCGTGAAATTGAGCGCGAAAACCAGGTAATCGTCGCGGTTTCGGCCTCTCCGTAAAAAGGAGAGCGTGCTGTTTTCCGTGTCGTTGATGTCGATCCACTCGAACCCTTCGTAGGAAAAATCGATTTCGTGCAGCGACGGCTCGGCCTTCAACATCCGGTTCAGATCGCCGAGCAATGTTTTGATCCCCTTGTGCGGATCGAAATCCAAAAGGACCCAGTCCAGACTCTGGTCGAAATTCCACTCGTTCCACTGTCCAAACTCGCTGCCCATGAAGAGCAGTTTCTTGCCGGGGTGCCCGTACATGTAGGCGTACAAAAGCCGCAGATTCGCGAACTTCTGCCAGTAGTCGCCGGTCATTTTGGAGAGCATGGCGCCTTTGCCGTGCACGACTTCGTCATGGGAGAACGGCAGGATGAAGTTTTCGTGGAACGCGTACAAGAGGCCGAAGGTCAGCAGGTTCTGGTGATATTTCCGGTGCACGGATTCCTTGGACATATACAGGAGCGTGTCGTGCATCCACCCCATGTTCCACTTGAAGTTGAAGCCCAGTCCGCCCAGGTAGACCGGTCTGGACACCATGGGCCAGGCGGTCGATTCCTCGGCCGACATGATTACGCCGGGATAGTGTTCGAAAATAATTGAATTGGCCTCCCGCAAAAAAGCGACCGCATCCAGATTCTCCGCGCCGCCATACTTGTTGGGTATCCATTCCCCCTCCTCGCGCGAATAATTCAGGTAGAGCATGGAGGCCACCGCATCCACCCGCAGGCCGTCCACATGGTATTTATCCAGCCAGAACATGGCGCTGCCGATCAGAAAATTCTTGACCTCGTTGCGGCCGAAGTTGAAGACGTAGGTTCCCCACTCCTTATGTTCCCCCTGCCGGGGATCGGCGTGTTCGTAAAGGTGCGTGCCGTCGAAGTAGCCGAGATAACTGTCATCCTTGGGGAAATGGCCGGGCACCCAGTCCAGGATCACCCCGATTCCATGCCGATGGCAGGTGTCCACGAACGTCATGAAGTCCTCGGGCTCCCCGAAACGAGGCGTCACCGCGAAATAGCCCGACACCTGGTATCCCCAGGAGGCGTCCAGGGGGTGGTCCATGACCGGCAGCAGTTCGATGTGCGTGAAACCCAGTTCGGCCACGTACGGAATGAGCTTCTCCGCCATTTCACGGAAATTGTAAAAGGGGTCGTCCGGGTCGTCCTTGCGCACCCACGATCCCAGGTGAACCTCATAGACACTGATCGGCTCCGACAAAATGTCCAATGACGCTCTTCTTTCCAGCCATTGGGCGTCGTTCCATTCATAGGAGTTCAGATCCGCGACCACACTGGCGGTCTTGGGCCTGCGCTCCGCGTAGAACGCGTAAGGATCGGCCTTGAGCAGGATGTGGTTTTCCGCGGTTTTGATCTCGTACTTATAGATCGTTCCCGGTTCGATCTCGGGAATGAAAAGCTCCCAAACGCCCGAACCGCCGCGCATGCGCATGGGATGGTTCCGGCCGTCCCAGTTGTTGAAAGCCCCCACCACGCTCACGCGTTTGGCGTTGGGCGCCCACACCGCGAAATGCGTTCCCCGGACGTCCCCGAGCGTCACATGATGGGCGCCCAGTTTGTCGTAAACGTGGTGATGCGTCCCCTGATTGAACAGGTAAATGTCATATTCCGACAGCACGGGCAGAAAACAATAGGGGTCGTGATTGATAACCTCCACGCCGCCGTAAAACCGCCGCAACAGGTAGGCGAATGTCTCTTCGCGCTCGGGTATCACCACCTCGAAAAAACCCTCCTTGTGGGTTTTTTTCATGCTCCATCGGCGCGTGGTATCGCTCTTGTCCAGAACTTCAATGCTGTCGGCCGCCGGATCGAAAACACGAATCGCCACCGCGCTCTTGCCGTCGACTTCCACGACATGATTGCCGAGAATGGAAAAAGGGTCATGATGCTCGGTTTTGACGATTTTGGCCACATCCGTCTTCAGGACGGCGCCCTCCGGCTGCGTAATCTTTTTGCCCATTTGGATCGGTCCTCTCTTCCTTATGGATTACCTGGCATTATGCCACAGCCCCGGCTTTGACTTCACATTAAATTTTCATATTTTTATCACATAAAATTTTCGGCCCCCTTTTCAAACTAACCGGGCTTCTTGTTGTCAAACCTTGAGTAGCGCGGTACAATTTTTCTTCATAACCCCTTTTCAGGAGGACCGTCATGGCCCGCAAACCTATGGATCGAAGAGAATTCTTAAGGCAATCAACCAAATATACCGCCTTCGCCGCCGCGGGCGCCACGGCTCCCGCGTTGCTTCAAGCCAACGCCCTGGCCGACGGGACGCCGGACATCGTCGTCGCCGAGGGGGCTCCGGGTCCCGCCACCAAGGCCGCGGTCGAAGCGCTGGGCGGCATGGGAAAGTTCGTAAAAAAAGGACAGAAGGTGGTCATCAAACCGAACATGAGCTGGGCGGGCGGGCCCGAGGACGCCACGTCCACGCATCCCGACGTTGTTAAAGCGCTGGTGACCATGTGCCTCGACCAGGGCGCCTCTTCGGTGATGGTGCTGGATAATCCGCTCCGCAAAGTGGAACTGTGCCTGGAGATGTCGGGAATACAGCAGGCGTGCTCCGCGTTGCCGCATTCTTCCGTCGAGGGAGTCACCAACCGCCGCTTTTTCGAGGAGACCGCCATTGCCAAGGGCCGCGACCTGAAGTCGGCCATGATCATGAAAAAAATTCTGGAAGCCGACGTGCTCATCGCCGCGCCCATAGCCAAATCGCACAGCGCCACCGGCGTCACCCTGGCCATGAAGGGCATGATGGGGCTGGTTCACGATCGCGGCGCCATGCATAAACTGGATCTGGACACCGCTATCGTCGACCTCTGCACCCTGATCCATCCCCAACTGACGGTCATCGACGCCACGCGCATTCTGACCGACGGAGGCCCCGCCGGCCCGGGCAAGATCATGAAACTCGATAAGGTGATCGCCTCCACCGACATGGTGGCGGCGGACGCCATGGCCACCGAGTTGGGAACCTGGTATGGGAAAAAATTCAAGGCCAACCAGGTCAAACACATCGTCATGGCGCATGAGCGCGGCCTGGGCAACATGAACGTGGCCGAGCAGTCCGTTAAGGAGATTTCCGGTTAGTGCGGTTTCAACGAATTATCCAAACGCTTGTTTTCCTCGTATTTGTAGCGCTGCTCTGGCTGGCCGCCTATCCGCTGGTCAACAATCTCCCTGTAGACATTTTCCTGCGCTTCGATCCTCTGATCTCCCTGGGAGTCATGGGCGCCGCCCGGAAGTTCATACCCACCCTGACCTGGGCGCTGGTCCTGCTCGCCCTGACGTTCTTTCTGGGCAGGCTGTTCTGCGGATATCTCTGCCCCATGGGCGCCACCATCGATTTCTCCGACCGGTTCCTCCGCAAGGGGAAAAAGCTGGGAAAATCGAATAGCTTCGAAGCTTCCGACTCGTTTCGTTCCCTCAAGTACATGTTCCTGGCCGGCGTCCTGGGGACCACCCTGCTCGGCGTGTCGTCGCTGTTTCTCTTCTCGCCGCTCTCGATCATCACCCGGTTCTATTCCCTGGTCATCTATCCGCTGGCGGTCATGGTCTCCGATCTGGCGCTGTCCGTGGGTCAGCCTTTGTTTTCCTCGCTGGGACTGGACAGACTGTCATTGGTGTATTTCGATACCCCGCGTTTCGCCACCAACCTGTTCGTGGCCTGTCTGGCGGTGGGGATTTTCGCGCTGGGGCTGGTCAAGCCCCGCTTCTGGTGCCGGAACCTGTGCCCGGCGGGCGCCCTGTTCGCCCTGTGCTCCAAAAAACCGCTGTTCCGCCGCAGGGTGTCCGAAGCCTGCACCGGCTGTTCACGCTGCCTCAGAGCCTGTCCCATGGGGGCCATTGGCGAAGATTACGTGACCACGGCGCACACCGAATGCATAACCTGTCTGAAGTGCCGGGAAGTTTGCCCCGAAGGCGCCATCTCCTTTTCGGCGCGGGGACGGGACCGTTCCCCGGTTCCTGAATTCAGCGTGGGGCGGCGGACCGTTCTCACCGCCGGAGCGGCTGGAGTGGCCGCCGCCGCCGTGGCCATGACCAATCTGACCTACCTCCACGCGGGGGAAGAACCCAAGCCGCTCAGATCGTCAACCCTGGTCCGTCCGCCCGGAGCGCTCCCCGAAGTTCAATTTCAGGAGCGGTGCGTGCGGTGCGGCGAATGCATGAAGGCGTGCCTTACCAACACCCTGCAACCGGTCTGGTTCGAAGCGGGGCTTACCGGCCTGTGGAGCCCGCGCATTACGCCCCGCGCCGGCGCGTGCGAACAGGGCTGCAACGTCTGTGGGCACGTCTGCCCCACCGGCGCGCTGCGGCCGCTGACGCTCGGAGACAAGAAATTCGCCAAAATCGGCACGGCGATCATCGATAAATCGCGCTGCCTGGCCTGGGAACAAAACAAGAAGTGTCTGGTGTGCGATGAGATCTGCCCCTATAACGCCATATCCTCGCAATTCGCGCCGGACCACACGGTTACCGTGCCGGTGATCGATGAGAATAAATGTAATGGCTGCGGGTACTGCGAATTCCGCTGTCCCCTTACCGGCGAAGCGGCCATCAAGGTTTCGCCCCAGGGTGAATTGCGGCTGGCTTCGGGTTCCTATGAACAGAAGGCCCGAGAACTGGGACTGATCTTTTACGCCAAGGACAGCGTGGAGGATCAGTTTATTCTCAACCGCAACGATAATGGACAGCGACAGCCCGCGCCAACCCCGGAAAATTCTATGCAAAAGGCCGAACCCGCTCAAAAATTACCGCCCGGCTTCATTACCGATTAAAAGAAAGAAAAAGCATTGCGGGGGAATTTCTGCGCCTCGAAGATCCCGGCGCAGTCGGGGCGCGCCCCCTGCGGGCGATTTCTCGCTCCGCTCGAAATGACGAACCCGTTTTTCCGCGCGTCACGCTCTCCTTTCCGGCCTTTTTCCCGGAAAAAAATCAATGAAAGCCGCCTCTCCCGGCAAAAAGAGGTTGACTGGAGACAAGGTCACATTATCTTACGAATGGATACCATATGTAAGGTATCGGGGGAGCCAATAGCACTTATTTCTCGATATTTCGTTCCGGGTTGGCGCCGTGAAAGATTATTACGCAATATTAGGTGTGAGCCCCGAAGCGAATCAGGATGTAATCAGACGGGCCTATCGCAAGCGTGCTCATAAATGCCATCCTGATGTGTGCAGGGGCAAGGATCATCAGGAATTTCTGGACGCGAAGGAAGCGTACGACGTTCTGGGAAACGTGGACAAGCGCAGGGAGTATGACCTCCAGCGCGTGGCCGCCAGGTCCAACAGAAGCTTTCCCATATTCGAATCATTTCGCGATCAGCGCAACGATTTCAGCTTTCCCCAAACCGAAGTGGGTAAAATGCTGGACGGCTTGTTTTGCCAGTTCTTTGGACAGAACGGCAAGCCCGAGCCGGCCTACGACCTCGAAGTTTTCCTGACGCCCGAAGAGGCCATGGCAGGCGGCTCCATCCGGGTGGACATTCCTGTCCAGGGACCGTGCCCGCACTGCGGCTCGGATTACGCGAGCCGTTTTTTCTGCGATCATTGCTCCGGCATGGGCCGAGTGAAAACCATCCACAAGTCCAAACTGGTCATTCCTCCCAACATCCGTTCGGGAATCCTGATCAACCATCCGTTCCGTCACGGTTCGGCCCGGTTGAATCTCAGAGTCATGGTGCGCGTGGAAGAATGAATCCGAGGCGGGCCGGTTCAACGCTTTAATTCGGGCGGAGATTCCAGGCGAGATTCGAGTTCGGTGAGATCGCGCAGAACGGCGTTCGCTTTGGCTTCCACCAG
The DNA here is from genome assembly GCA_963821845.1 of uncultured delta proteobacterium. GTDB lineage: Bacteria > Desulfobacterota > Desulfarculia > JACQYL01 > CAWGVV01 > CAWGFI01. The sequence goes on along the minus strand of CAWGFI010000012.1, from coordinate 65,255 downwards.
TTCATCAAAGGAATTGTCACCGGTGGCCACGGCGAAAATGAGTACGCCCGCGCTCTTGGCCATGCGTACGTCGACCGTGGAATCCCCCACATAGCAGCTTTGTTCCTTGCTCAGACCTAGTTTGGACAGCATGGTCAGCAGCGGTTCGGGATCGGGTTTGGGATGACGCACTTCGTCGGCGAACAGCGTTTCCCTGAACAGACCGGCCAGGTTCTCCGGGAACACGCGCCGGTAATATTCTCGCGGCGTATTGGAAACCAGAGCCAGCGTATACTTTTGGGCCAGCGCGGGGAGCGCGGTCTTCACGGCGTCGAACACCACATCGTTTTCCGAAGCCTCCTTGAAATAATGTTCCCCCTTCACCTTCATGTAATCCTTCCACGCTTCGTCGGATATGTGGCCCAGGTACCGATTGCGCTTTTCGGCGGGCGAAAAGGATATGTACCGCTTCACCGTTTGGGCGGATAATGAATATCCCAAGTCCTCGGCCGCTCGATGGTACGCCCGTATATGAATGTCGATGTCGTCTACCAGAACTCCGTTGTAATCGAAGATGATCGCCTGAAACACGTGTCTCCGCCTTTCCCGTCGGCATTGCGCGTCGCGCGGCGGACGACGGCCGCCATATGAAGCCGGGCCTACTATATCATTTGCGGCGACGCGACACCGCTGAAAAATTAACCCGGAGTCGTCAGCTTATCATTGACAAAACGGCCCGTATTCCCTACCAGTAAACAATCCGGCCGAATGAGGAGGATTTTCCCTTTATCGGCGGAATACAGCCTGACGGGAGCCCGAGGAAATGGATCTCATCCTGGCGGTCGATGTAGGCACGCAGTCGCTCAAGGCCTGTATCCTGGACCGCGATCTGAATATTCTGGAAGAACAAAAGGTTTCCTATTTTCCCAACGTGCGCGGAAAAAACCGCGTGGAATTCGATGCGGAAGAGCTTTGGGACGCCTTTCTGACCGCGTGCAAGGGTTTGCGCAAAAGCGGCGACGTGGAGGCGATCAGCTTTTCCACGTTGTGCCCCTCGCTCGCTGGCCATGGACGGCGATGGCGCGCCCCTGGCGCCGATCATTCTCCATTTGGACAGGCGGAGCTACCGGCAGGCCGTATGGGCGCTGGAACAGGTGGGCGAGGAGCGGTTTCTCCGCACGGCGGGCAACCTCCCCTACCCCGGCGGCATTTCGGTGACCAGCCTTCTGTGGATGCGGGAGCATGCCGCCGGAGATCTACTCCCGTCCCGACGTCAAGTTTGGACACGTAGTGACCTTTTTTATGAAACGGCTGTGCGAGCGTTCGCCATCGATCCCTCCAACGCCTCCTTTACCGGTATCTACGACACCGTAGGCTACGGCGACTGGGATCACGAACTGCTCGATCTCCGTGGACATTCCCCGGGAAAAGCTCCCGGACGTGACCATGTCCATGACGGTCATGGGCGAGCTGGACCGGGCGGTGAGCGCCGCTACCGGGCTGCGTGCGGGAATCCCGGTGATCATCGGCGCCAATGACACCACCTGCGCCACCGTGGGCGCCGGGGTCGTCGAAAACGGCATGATCATGAACACGTCCGGCACGGTGGAAATCATGGTCCTCTGCCTGGACCGGCCCTATGTGTCCAAAAACAACCTGTTGCGCGCCAGCGCCTATCCCGGCCGCTGGCTGTCCATGCGCACGGTGGGCGCGGGCGGGGCGTCCATTGAATGGTTCCGGCGCAACTTCTGCAGGGAACTTTCGCGGGAAGATTTTTACGGAGAATACCTACCCCCGGTCCTGAACAGGATCGGCGACCCCGACGAACGGTTTCTTCCCTTTCTTTCCGGCGACCGCCATTCCATCCGCCAGCGCAGGGGTTCCTTCAACGGCCTGACGTTGAACACCACCCGAGAGGATCTGTTGTCCGCCCTGGCGTACGGCATCGTGGAATTTCAGATCGAGGGACTGCGCGAATGGCAGAAGACGGTCCGGTTGGATTCGGCCATTTACCACGTGGGCGGCGGCGCGAGCAGGGCCTATACGGAATTCAAGCAACGGCTGCTCAAGGATTTCACCTTTGTGCAGCTCGGCGAAACGGCGGTGAAAGGAGCCGCCAAACTGGGATTTGAAACGCTCGAAGCCACCGCGAGGAAGTGAACCATGGGACGAATATACTACTACAGCACCAATAATAAATCGGAACGGGCCACCTTCGAACAGGCGCTTATGAACGGGTTGGCTTCCCAATACGGGCTCTACATGATGGACCGCCGGGAAATCCCCAGGCTGAGCGGCGACCTGCTCAAGGCCATGAAAACCATGACTTACGCCCAGATCGCTTTTGAAGCGCTCAGTCCGTTTCTGTCCGACGATATCGACGAGACCAGCCTGCGGGCCATCCTGGAAGACGCCTACGACGAGAACGTCATTCCCACCAACATGGAGCGGGTGACCGGCAGATCCTACATCATGTGGCTCACCAACGGGCCGACCTATTCTTTCAAGGATTACGCCGCGCGCTTTTTCGCTCGCGCGCTCAATTATTTCCTGCGTAAGTCAGGCTTGCGCAAGGTGGTGGCGGTGGCCACCAGCGGCGACACCGGCGGAGCCGTGGCCGACGCCCTGCACGGTCTGGACAGCGTGGACAACGTGGTGTTTTTTCCGCAAACGTCCATTACCGAACGGCAGCGCCGTCAGATGACCACCCTGGGCGACAACGTGCGCGCCTTTGCGGTCAACGGCGATTTCGACGTCTGCCAGTCCATCGTGAAACGCCTCCTGGGCGACAAGGCGTTCGCCGCCGATCTTTTCGGCGATTCCGACCGCTTCACGTCCGCCAACTCCATCAGCCTGGGCAGGCTGCTGCCCCAGGCCGTGTACCCGTTTTTCGCCTACTCGCGCGTGGCCGAATACGATGAACCGCTCATCGCCAGCGTTCCTTCCGGAAATTTCGGCGACATGATGGGCACGGTGATCGCACGGGAGATGGGGCTTCCCATTTCGGTTATCCTTTGCGGCGTCAACGAAAACCGCGAGTTCCCCGAATTCCTCAGGTCGAACAGCTATCTGGTGAAGCCGTCGATCGTATCACCATCCTCGGCCATGATTGTGTCCAATCCCAGCAACTTCGCCCGACTGGTGGACCTGTACGGCGGCCATGTCTACGACGAGCGCAATCCGAACGGCCAGGTGGTCCGGGAAGGGGTGATGGATAAATCGCCCGACCTGGCAGCCATGAAACGGGACTTTTACTCCATCAGCGTCAGCAACCCGCTGCACTATGAAACCATTCGCGAAGTCTACGAAAAGTACGGAGTGATCATCGAACCGCACGGCGCCGTGGGCTGGCGGGCTTTGGATACGTACCTGAACGGGAATCACGACCGGCTGGCGGTGGTGTATGAAACCGCCGATCCGGGAAAATTCCCCGACGACGTGCGCAAGGCTATCGATGTCGAACCGGAGGCGCCCGAACGCATGGCCAAACAGGCCACGCTGCCTGAACGCGTATACCGCGTGGATGACGAGCCGCAATACACCGCGGACGGCTCGGCGCAGCTCAGCGATCAACAGTATGAAACCGTGAAAAAAATCCTCAAAACGATTTTCTGATCCCCAGACGCAAAAGCGTATTCTATCGTGCGGGGGAACGGTGGGCGACGCCCGCCATCCCCCGAAGCTTTGGCTAATTCGAAATAAAGAGGCTCGCGCCTTTTTGCGCCTGATGCGCGCTTTGGAGCGGATAGGGTTAAATCCGTGGCCATGTTACAAAGTGAAAGGTTTTTTAAGGCTTAATTCCTTCCATAGATCGAAAAAATGTGATTTCAATCAAATTTCCTCTCAAGTAAATTCTCCGCCAGCCGATGTTCATGTCACCGTGGCAATAAACCGCGTGATTGGTCATTTCGGACCCGCATATCCATAGGTTTATCGAAGTTCGCAATCTCATATTACCAGTTCAGCGGAAGATTCAATCTTCCGGGAGGATTTAAATGAATCGCGTTACCAAAGGATTTCTTGTTTTTCTTGCCATACTTATGTGCGTATCAATGACCGTCGGCACTTCCTACGCCAAGTCATATAAGGGGCTTTTTTTATACTGGCGCGGCGAAACGCCCTGTGGGGCGGGCTTTAAGGAAGGTTTGAAAAATCTGGGTTACAATGTGGAGGTTGTTGAATTCAACGCCGAACAGGACCCCAAGAAACTCGAGGATTTTCTTTCGTCAGTAAAAGAAGAAGATTATGACTTTGTCTACAGTTTCAGCACCACCGTGGCCGTGGCCGCCGGAAAACACATCAAGAAAACACCGCTGTTTTTCGGCGTGGTCACCGACCCGGTAAAGTCCGGGTTGATTCAAAGCTGGGATAGCTCGGGGAACAACGTAACCGGCGTAAGCCACACGGTTCCGTTCCAGGATCAGGTCGCTTTTATTATGGGTCTTGGAGAGATCCGAAAAATCGCCATGATCTACAACCCCGACGAGCAGAACGCGGTAATCGCCAAGGACGAGCTGGAAAAGCTGCTGGGACCGAAAGGGGTTACGCTCCAGACGTATCCGGTCAACGATGTCGCTAAAATCCAGGGCACGGTATCCGAAATTGTAGCGGCTAAACCGGACCTGGTCTATCTGCCGTCCGATACCTTTATCCTCACCAACGGAAGCGCGATAATTCCCCCGCTTTCGGCCGCAAAAATACCGACGTACGGGGCTCTTGAAAAATACATCGATTCGGAAGGAGCCATGATCGGTATTGTTTCCAGTTACCGGAGTGTGGGATTGGAGCTGGCGAACAGCGCCTCGAAGGTGCTCAATGGTCAGTCTCCCTCGGATGTGCCTTCCAAAACCCTGCCGTCCAATATGCAGACCATCAAGGTGGGCGCCAAAACCGCCGAACAGACAGGGTATGAAATTCCCTATCAAATTCTGAGCGTGGCCCAGATTGTTCAGTAGCGTTCCGGCCTAGCGGCATTGTCACGGAGAAAGAAGGTTTGTTCCGGCGCTCGAGCGCGCCGGAGCGGACCTTTTTTTTGCCCGAGTCCTTTTTTCCGACATGAACCGCTCAAACCCCTTTATAATTTCTTTAACGACGGCAAACAGGGAGGGGCGCAATGAAGAGTGAAGAACGGATCGGGCTGCTGCATCGTTGGTACTCCGAAGTCTGGAACAACAAGAACCTCGAAGCCATGGACGAATTCTTCACCGAAACCTGCGTCGTTCATTTGCCTCATGAAACCGTGACCGGCCGGGAAGCCCTGAAAAAGGCCATTTCACAGTGGCTGGGGGCGTTTCCGGATATGAACTACGCCATCGACGATATCGTCGACGGCGGGGAAAAGCTGGTGGCCCGCTTGACGGGAACCGGAACGCATCTCGGCGTGTTCCAGGGGGCGCTTCCGACCGGCAAGCGCGTCGTCTATTCGGATATCTCCATCTTTTCCATGCAAAACGGCCGTTTTTCCGAATGCCGGGTCTTCCCGGACATGGAGCGCATCCGGGCCGCGATCGGCAAAGTCAGCGACAAGGTCTATACCAGGGAGGATTTCAACGCCGACTTCCAGGGTCCGGCGGGCAGGATCAACGAAGCGCTTTTCACGGCTCGGACGACGCCAAGCTGCAACCAGATCATGATCAACGCCCTGCGGCGGGAAATGGACAAGATGCCGCCCGAGGACGCGCCGCAGATCGCCGTGCCGGACGAGCTGTTCCGGCAAGTCGCTAGCCGTGAAGTGTCCATACCCGGAAAGGACGGCGACATTCGGGCTCTGGTCTACCATCCCCTAGTCGCGGGCGGGCGGGCGGAAAAGCTGCCCAAACTCGTCTATTTTCATGGCGGCGGCTGGAGCATGGGATCGCCCGACGAAACGGACCTGCTTACCCGGAAACTGGCGCTGGCTTCTCAGGTCATCGTCATCAGCGTGGACTACCGCCTGGCGCCTGAATTTCCCTATCCCCACGGACTGAACGACTGCGTCGAAGCCTATCGCTGGACGCTGGACAATGAACGGAACGGCCTGGGAACCTCGTCGGAATTCGTGGCCGTGGGCGGCGATTCCAGCGGCGGAAACTACGCCGCGGCCCTGGTCTTGCGCTGCCGGGACGAAGGCGTGCAGCCTCCGGACGCGACGATCCTGCTCTGGCCTCTGACCGACTTCATGGTGGAAAAGTATCCTTCCTACAACCGCATCGCGCCGCGCGGCCTGTTGTACGACGCCGCGTTTATCGGCTATGCGCGCAGTTCCTACGCGCCGTACGATCTATGGACGCACCCTTACGTGAGTCCCCTGTACGGCGATCTGAAAAATTTTCCGCCCACCTTCATGGCCGCCGCGGGCGGCGATCCGCTGGTCGACGACAACAAAGCGTTCGCGCAAAAACTGCGGGACGCAGGGAACAAGACCGTGGAGCTTCTGGTCTATGAAGATATGATTCACGCCTATTGCTATTTTCTGGGGATGTGCGACGAGGAAAACGAGACCCAGAAAGCGATAGCCGCTTTTCTGCAAGGCTGTTCATCCTGATTTATGAAGGTTTTTTACCTATTTTCCGATACCCACAACCCTGGTTCGAAGATATAGTGTTTATTTATATATCCACGCCATAACTATTACTTGTTTGTCCGCCTATTCACTTTCCGGCGCTGTTGAGGTATTATGCCGCAGCTCGCTGGGGACCGATGGGCGAGCGAGGGAGAGCCAATGGACACGCGTGACGACCTGCTTCGGGAGTGTCTCGAAGCAAAGGACAAGGCTATCATGTTGGCGCAATCGCTCTGGGCTTGCGGCAGCGGCGAAGTGGAAACCAAACCGTCTTTCTATTTCGCCATCGCGCGGATGATGGAGGAAATAGGCAACACCCTGGATAAGATGTACCGGTTTATACACGAAGAATCCGACGACGCCGAATAGAATCCTCCGGAAAATCGACGGTCAACGCTTTTGATTCGACCGAGAAAGGTCGCTGAAGATGGAAAAGAAGCCTGACTCAAAACGGGCACGGGAACCCGTATTCCTCGGCGTTCATCCTCCCGCGGATATTTCCCTGGCTATCGAAGGCGCTCCCGATCGGGCCGGCGCCAGGCTTGTCGGCGTAAACCCCGGCGTGTATCTGATCGTCACGGCGCCGACCATGGGAGATCTTCCCAAGGGAAGCGATCTGGACGCGCGATATCTCAGGGAAGGCGCCATATGGGGATTTCAGACCACGGTATTGAGCGCGCTGAAGGCGCCCTTCCCGCTGGTGTTTCTTTCCTACCCCAAAAGCGTCAAGCGTCATGAGTTGCGGCAGAAGGAACGGAGCAAATGTTACATCCCCGCCAAGGTGGTCTTCATGAACGACGGGTATGACGTGGTGATTTCCGATATCAACGCCGGCGGATGCCGCTTTACCTATCGGGGCCTTCCCACCGATGAAAAGGGGGCGCGGCCGGACGAACGGTTGAGATTGATGATCGGCGATGAAATGACCTTCTTCTTCCGTGTGCCGGGCGGGCCGGAAGACCGATCCTGCCTGGGAAGGGTGAGAAATTTCGCCCGGCATACCGAAAAAATTATCGTGGGGACGCAATTCGTTTCCATGCCGCAAGAACTGAATTCGGAGATTAAAAAATACATGGAGCAGGTTAAGCTGGTTTGATCCGTCGCGGCCCCGTTCCAGGAAAGTGGAGTGCATGAAAATCGTTTTTCTCGACAGTTATACCCTGAACCCCGGCGATCTCGACTGGAGCGTTCTTTCATCCCGCGGCGATCTGCGTCTGTACGACCGCACCCCGGTGGAAGACACCGTTGAGCGAGCCCGAGACGCCGAGATTATCCTCACCAACAAGGCCCCGTTGAGCGCGGAGGATATCGACCGGCTTCCGAACCTGCGTTTTATTTCCGTGGCCGCCACCGGCTACAACATCGTGGACATCGAGGCCGCGGGTAAAAAAGGCGTGCCCGTGTCCAACGTTCCCGAATACGGTACGGATTCCGTGGCCCAATTCGTGATGGCCATGCTGCTGGAACTCTGCCACCGCGCCGGTCTGCACGACGACGCCGTCAAGGCGGGAGCGTGGATAGCCTCGCCCGACTGGAATTTCTGCAAAACGCCCCAGATCCTGCTGGCGGGCCAAACCATGGGCGTCGTCGGTTTCGGCCGCATCGGAAGGCGCGTGGGCGAATTGGCCGCCGCCTTCGGCATGAAGGTCATCGCGCACACGCCCCATCCTCGCAATCCGCTTCCCGGCGATTCCTTTGAATGGAAATCCCTGCGGGAAGTTTTTGAACAGGCCGACGTGGTGAGCCTCCATTGTCCGCAAACCGGCGACAACGAACATTTCGTGAACTCCGAGCTGCTGGGACGGATGAAGCCCCACGCCTTTTTCATCAACGCCTCTCGCGGGGGGCTGGTGGACGAGGAGGCCCTGACCGAGGCGCTGAAACAGCGCGTCATCGCCGGGGCCGCCCTGGACGTGGTTTCCCGGGAGCCCATGTCGGCCGACAATCCCCTGCTCAACGCCCCGAATTGCCTCATCACCCCGCATATGGCCTGGGCGTCGCAGACCGCCCGCAAGACGCTCATGGATTCCACCGCCGAAAACATCCGCGCGTTTCAGGATGGACGTCCCATCAACGTGGTGAACGAACAGTACCTGGCAAAAAAATGATCCCGGCGGATTGAACGATTTGAAAGGCTCTCCCTGACATGAGCGATTCCAACGGCGGCGGCCTGAAGCTGCAATCCATAACCCGGAGATTCAATCCCGGGACCGTCAATGAAAAAACGGCCGTGAACGGGCTGGACCTTAAGGCCCGGCCCGGCGAATTCATCACGGTTATCGGCAGCAACGGCGCGGGCAAGAGCACCATGCTCAACCTGGTGGCGGGTGTGTACCCGGTGGACGAAGGAAAGATCTATTTCGACGATCTGGATGTAACCGGTTATCCCGAGCATAAACGGGCGCGCTACGTGGGGCGCATCTTCCAGAACCCGCTCATGGGCACCGCCGCGTCCATGACCATCGAGGAAAATCTGGCGCTGGCTCACGAACGGGGCCGGCGCCGTTCACTCAATTGGGGAGTGACCGCCTCCCGCAGAAAGCTGTACCGTGAACGGCTGGCCCCGCTGGGGCTGGGGCTGGAAAACCGGTTGGGCGAGCCGGTGAAATTTCTCTCCGGCGGGCAGCGGCAATCCCTGGCCCTGGTCATGGCCGTGCTCACCCCGCCCAAGATGCTGCTGCTGGACGAACACACCGCCGCGCTGGACCCCAAGACCGCCCACATCGTCATGGAACAGACCGCGCGGCTGGTGGAAGCGTTCCACCTGACCACCCTGATGGTGACCCACAACCTGAACCTGGCCATCGAATACGGACACCGCCTGATCATGATGCACGAAGGAAACATCCGCTTTGAAGTGGCGGGCGAGGAAAAAAGAAAGCTCAGCGCCACGGAGGTGATCAAGCGTTTCGGGGTCACCCAGGACCGGTCGCTGTTCGGCGCCGGATAAACGGCCGCCAGCCATCCTTTGAGCCGCTACTTCCGGTAGCTTATGCGGTAAATCGCGCCCGCCCGGTCGTCGGAAACCAGCAGAGCGCCGTCGGGCATGACCAAGACGTCCACCGGCCTGCCCCAGGCTTTCCCGTTTTTCTCCAGCCAGCCTTCCGCGAACACTTCATATCCGGTGGCCTTGTTTCCGTCCATTCGCGCCATGGTCACGCGGTAGCCGATGGGCGTGGAACGGTTCCAGGAACCATGCTCGGCGATAAAGATCCGGCTGCGGTACTCCTCGGGAAACATGGCGCCGGTATAGAACTTCATGCCCAGCGCGGCCACGTGCGGACCGAGCTTGAGCGCGGGGGCGGCGAATTCCGAACAGGGGTGTTCCTTGTTCCCGAACTCGGGATCGGGAATGGAACCAGCGTGGCAATAGGGAAAACCGAAATTCAAACCCTTTTCCGGAGCGCAATTGAGCGTGTCGGGCGGGGTATCGTCGCCCATCCAGTCCCTGCCGTTGTTGGTAAACCACAGCTCGCCGGTTTGATGGTGAAAATCGAACCCCACTGTGTTGCGGATTCCGCCGCTGTACACTTCCAGGCCGGAACCGTCCGGTTTCATGCGCATGATACTGGCGTAGCGTTTGTCCTCGCGAAAACAGATGTTGCAGGGAGCGCCTACCGGAACGTACAGGTAGCCGTCCGGGCCGAAGGCGATGTATTTCCAGCCGTGATGCGTGTCCGTGGGAAAGGAGTCGTTCACCACCACCGGTTTGGGCGGATTTTTCAATTGCGACTCCATGGAATCGTAACGCAAAACCCGGCTTATTTCCGCCACGTACAAGGCGCCGTCGCGAAAGGCCACCCCGTTGGGACTGTTCATGCCTTTCAGCACGGTGATGACTTCATCGGCCTTGTTGTCCTTGTTCTTGTCCAACACCGCGTACACGGCCCCTTCCTGACGCGTGCCCACGAACAAAACGCCCTGGGGGCTCAAGACCATGGACCGCGCATGAGGGACATCATCCGCGTACAGTTCTATGGAAAAACCGGTGGGCAATTTGATTTCTTGCAGACGGTCGGCGACCGATTCGGCCGCGCAGGAAAGAGCCGGCCACAGCAGCAGAACGATCGCCGCCCGCATGAGAATTTTATGTATTCCGGACATGATCCCTCTCTCCTTTTATCCGAAGCGATACCGACGCGCGGACGGGGGCTTCAGACCGAAGACACCGCCCAGGCGAAAAAACCTTCGCCCTTTTTCTGACCCACGCCCACGGCGCCTTTCATCAGGTAAAGCGCCATGGCCCAATCGGGCTCGAACGCGCTGCTGGTCGACGACCAGTACACGTCCCGGACATCGGTAAAGGGATGGCCTTCGGGGAGCGCCGGGCCGTGGCGGTCCGCGTCCACCAGTGATTCCAGCTCGTTGATGGCGGGAAGCCGCCAGCGCCGTTCGCCGCTTTCTCCGTTCAATTCCCTCACCGCCCGGAAAGCGTCCTGCCAGCTCACCGGAGCGTCGGTCAGGGAAGCAGACCGGCGCCAGATCAAACCAGTCAGACGGTCCGTGACCTCTTCGCCTTCCTGCGCAAAGCGGGGCGACGGCCAGGAAACTCCCATCCTGAATTCCCCGTCCTGACCCGACCCGGCGCAGTCGATCTCGTTACCGGCGGCATCGAAGCATCGCGTCTGCCCGGTCGCGGCGAGAACGGACGATCCCGCCCCTCGAACCGGCCATAACAGGTAACTCTGGTCCTTTTTGCCGTAGAACATGCGGCCGCCCTCGACGTGGACGTACCAGGCGTAAGCCGGGTTGACCGCCGAAGTCGTGCTGGTCCAGTACCAGCCGAGAAACAGGTTTTCAAAGGGATGATCTTCCGGGAGCGCGGGGTTGCGCGTCTGGTGGGAAATCAGGCTCCGCAGTTCGCGCCGGTTGGGCATGCGCCAGTCGCCAGAGCCCAGGCGCCCCTGGTTGTTGAGGTCTTCCACGTAATCCAGGGCTTCCCGCCAAGTGAGCGGAAACTCGGCCGGGTTGGCGTCGCGAGTCCAGATCAGTCCGGTGAGGTTATCCCGGACCGTTTCTCCCCGCGTCTCGAAACGAGTCCCCCGGCAGCCGATCCCCGACCGAAACTCGGCATCCTGCCCGGAGCCGTTACAATCGATCCGCCGGCCGTCGGAATCGTGGCAGAAGCGCTGCCCGGTCTGTAAAAACGCTTGAGTGGTCATACCTGTCGCGCTTTGTCCCGCTACAGGGTGACGATGCGCACCTGGAGGCTGATCAGGTCGTACACCAGGTGTATGCCCAGATGTTCGAAAAAGCGGCCTGAACCGTAGATGAGTCCCCAATGGGTGCGGTCAATGTCGAAATGCGCTTCGGCCGCGACCTGCCCTTCGGCCAGATGGGCCGCGGTGGCGGGAAAACTGATACCCACCGAGGCGCCCCGCATGGTCAGCATTCCGGACACGTCGAAATTGGCCTCGCCCGGTTCGGTTTCCTCGATGCGCCTGGAGTCGGTTATTTCGAACTGAACCTTGGGGAATTTCTCCACGAACAGGAAATCCTCCGACTTGAGGTGCGTGAGGAGGATGGATCGCAGGTCATCCTCCTGGATATTGTAATTGACGATGGAAAGGGGATCGACGCTGAACGAACCCCGGAGCTTCCCGTCCTCGATACGCAGGGAGCCCCGCTCGAACCTGATCGCCCCTAAATGCCGGGTGTTGGCGTTCCGGCCCGTCCATTCGATGACGCTCGACTCCACATCCAGGTCATAGGACCCCGGCTTCAGTTTAAAACCCTCGTCCGGCGTCATTTCCACGCCGCTCGTGTCGCCTTCCAGTGGGTAATCCGCCGCGAACCAGCCGGCCAGGCCGCCTTCCAGTTCATACGCGCGCTCATAGCCCATCCGAGTCAACCGGTCGGCCGCGATCTTGGAAGCCATGCACCGGTCGCTCGAATCGTACACCACGATGGTTTTGCCTTTATTGGTGGTCAGCGCCTCGATCTGCAACGGAAAGGTCACCTCATAGACGCAGGCGTTCCGGGCACCGCCGATTCTTACGGTTTCAAAATGTTTTTTAGGAAGAACGTCGATCAGCAGCAGGTTGTCCTTGCGATCCAGCCAGCTCTTGAGTTCTCCGGGGCTTACGGTTTGATTGGTGAATTCTTGTTCCATGACCCATCTCCCTGCGCCTCTCGGCGGGCGCTTTCCGGTTATCGATAGTGTTCCAGGCGTCTTCCAGGTTCCGGACCCTGAACCGGACGTTTCACGTGGATTCAAATTGTTAATCCCTATTATAGCAGACTACGGGAGGCGGAGAGCGAGTAAGCGGAAAAGAAAAGCTTCGCGAGTAATTTCCGCGCCTCGAAGATCCGACATGGTCGGGGCGCGGAGGAAGAAATTCTCCCGCGGCGCTTTTTCTTTTCATGTTGACCTGGCGGTCAAAAGCGGCCTAAACAAGCGGATGCTTTTTCTTTATACACCTTCGAATCGAGAGGACATCGCGCCGTGACAACGCCATCCCGACCTGAACCCCGCGCGGTGTCGGAAGAGGAATACCAGCGCTTTGAGACGTACTTTCAGCGCTACGCCGATTTTATTCCCGAATACGACAACTTCCTGAACGCGCTTTCGCAACGGCACGTGCGGTCCATCAGGGTGAACACCCTGAAAACGCCGGTGGAAACGGTCACGCGCAGGATGCGCGACGCGGGCGTCACACTTGTTTCCTTTCAGGGAGACCCGAGGTTGTGGCTCATTCCGGATCTGGACCAGCCGGGCAATACCCTGGAATACATCCTCGGCCATATTCACGTGCAGGCGCTCTCCTCGGCGCTGGCCGCCTCCCAATTGGAGCCCCGGCCCGGCCAGACCGCGCTCGACCTGTGCGCCGCCCCCGGAAGCAAGACCACCTACCTGGCGCAACTCATGGAAAACCGGGGACTTATCGTGGCCAACGACTTTTCCCGAGGCAGACTGTCGGCGCTCGCCGCCAACATCACCCGGCTGGGCGCGGTCAACGTGGTGGTGACCATGTATCCGGGGCAGGATTTCCCGATGCGGACCCGTTTCGACCGCGTGCTGCTCGATGTCCCCTGTTCGGGCGAAGGACGCCATCGCATGGAACAGCGGGCGCGGCTGGATTTCTCCCATGGAGGCGAACAGCGGCTGACCGACCTGCAAAAACGGCTCATTTTGCGCGGATTCGATCTGCTCGACCCAAACGGCGTCATGGTCTATTCCACGTGCACCTACAATCCGGCCGAGAACGAGGAAAACCTGACCTATCTGCTGCAAAACCGCCCGGCGCGGCTTTTGGCCATCGAGGGAATTCCCGGCGCCGAACCGGGAATCGAGAGTTGGAAAGGAAAACACTATGATCCACAGGTCGAACGATGCGTCCGGCTCTACCCCCACCGAATCGACACCGTGGGATTCTTCATGGCCAAGGTGGCTTACGCCTGAGGAAATCCGGACCGTGCTGGACTATTTCCGGGAGCGGTTCGACATCCCGTCGTCCCCGTTTGACGGTTTTCGCTGGTGGGGCGGGCAACGGGCTTACGGAGTCATCCGGGAGAGCGAGCGGCTGGGCGATGTGGCGCATTTGAAAATACAAACCGCGGGCATTATCCTGGCCCGCGACGTGTCCCAATACCTGAAGCCGACCACCCAGGCGGTGAACATGCTGGGTCATTTGGCGAGGCGCAACATTTTCGAGCTGGACCGGACCACGTTGGAACAACTGCTCACGGAAGGCGAACTCCCGGTCGCCTGTTCGGATCAGGGATATGTGATCCTCATCTTTGACGGTCAGGCCCTGGGTTGCGGCCTGAGCCTGCCGGACCGGCTGGTGAATCAGCTTCCCCGTTGGATGAAAAGCCAGTTACTCGGTTATTTGCGCATGGGAGGGATGGGGCGAGGATAGATCGATCAGCCGCGCGGCCAGTACATGATGACGATGACGCCGACCAGGCAGATGGCTCCGCCCAGAAGATCGTACGAATCCGGACGCTGCTTGTCCACGAGCCAGCCCCAGAAAATGGACAGCACCACGAACACGCCGCCGTAAGCGGCGTAAACTCGGCCGAAACTGGCCGGTTGGAAGGTGGGGACGATTCCGTACAAGAACAACACCAGCCCGCCGATCACTCCCAGCAAAAATCCCTTGCCGTTGCGCAGCCACAGCCAGACCAGATACCCTCCCCCGATCTCGCACAGGCCGGCGATTACAAACAACAGAATGGATTTTGCGATGGCGGCGGCGTTCATCTGTTTTCAGTCTGAGCTATCGGTCAGCTTTTGCAAGAGAATATCTTCAAGATTGCGAGACGCGCCCAATACATTACAAAATAGCTATATCATCTCGGCGATTTTAAAAAAAGGCCCGATTTTTGCTAACTTTTCCATGAGCGTACAAACAGGTAACCGGTCCGCCTGAACCTGCTCCTGATATTATCGGCGGAGGGCAGTGGGGCGAGAAGGGAGGCGAAATGGCCCGAATTATGTTTTTCCTGTCACTCGCGAGCAGCCTGTACTGGCTGTGCGGCATGGGTTTCGAGGCTGTGATGCAGGCAGAACCGCCGCACTACGCCTATTTCGCCTCGGCCGTCCTGCTGGCCATCATCATCGCCGCGATCATATTCCGCTATTGGCCCGAATTCCTTTCGCCCACCGGCGATCCCCCGTCCGCGTTAAAGCGCTATCTTTTCTGGAGCGCCATTCTCTACGTGGTCACGCTTCCCCTGGGAGCGGCGCTGGCGTATATATGTTTGGCCGTAAACAATCGTGGCCTTTCCGTTCCGGCCGGCGAAAACATTATTCTCATCTGGTCGTCCGCTCTGTGGCTTCCGCTCTGGTGGGCGCCGGCGGGAGGCGTCACCGTGGGGTGGCTCCGTCTGAAAAAGCAACGCGCCGAGCGACACGCCAATTCCAGCCGTCAGACCGGCTGACCGGACCGCGCGAGCGGCTTCCCTACCTTTGGTTAACCTCTTCCGGTTTTTCCTTTCCCGCACGGATGCGGCTATTCCGTCATAGCTACATTCGGCAAAGGGTTCAAAAACTCAAAAAAGTTTTTATATTCATGTAAGAGGTTGGCGTTCAAATCGTGAATATAACGCGATCAGAGTCTGAATCGCTTAGCTCCATAGCGCGCCTCCGGCTTATGAGGTACAATATTCGACATGCTACTATCCCGAGACGCGATCTGACTACTTTCACAGAGGAGAATCGACGATGCAAGAGCAAGAACGATTGAATAAAACCTATCAGATTATCATGCAACGTATGTTGGATACCGGCCAGGCGCCGCACTACACCGAAATCGCGGCTGAACTGGACGTGCCCGTGGAAGAGGGTCGGCAGGCCCTGCACGAACTGTTTTCCGCCGGCTTTCCCGGTTGGCTATACCCCAACACCGAATATATCTGTTCATTTCCGCCCTTTAACAATCTTCCCACCCAGTACCGCATCACCATCGACGGCGAACAGAAATGGTTCGGCCTGTGCGGCTTCGAATCACTGTCCGTCAGCAGTCTGGTTCCGGGAAAAATCGTGCGCGTCGACGCTCCCTGCCTGGATTGCGGAGCGCCTCTCGGCGTGGAAATGAAGAACGGCAAGATAATCAAATCCGAGCCCGAAGAGATGGTGGGCTACATCAGTGTCCCCATGAAAGACTGGTTCAACGATCTTCCCTACGCGTGCAGCGTGATGAATCTCTTTCGATCGCGGGAACACGCGCGAAGCTGGATCGGCTTCAAACCCGGCACCGAGGAAGGGATCATTCCTCTTTCCCAACTCATGAAGATTTACTCCACCAAATTCTTCACCCATCGGCTGAACCCCGACTACGCAGTCCACATGACCGAGTACCTGATCGAATTGGACGCCGTCCTGAAAGAGATGGGCTCCTATTGGGAGCCGCCGGTAAAATGGGAAGGCCTGCTGGGATTTTAGGATAAAGAACCGATCGCAAGGAGATCGCTCCACCGCCTCTCACCCGGCGGTGGAGTTTTGACCCGCTTGAGGAGGAATCATCATGACGACCATTCTGGCGACGGGATTCGGAGCGTTCGGGAAAACAGTCATCAACCCGGCGAAACTGGTCGCCAAGGCCCTGGACGGCTCCAGTATCGGCGGCGCCAGGATAGTGTCGCGGATCATGCCCAACACGTTCTTTAAATCCGTGGACGCGGCTCAAGCCGCCATTGCGGAAATACACCCCGATATCGTCGTCATGATGGGAGAATACGGCGGCCGGAGCATGATCACCGTGGAACGGATCGCTCAAAACCTGAACGATTCGTCCCGGTATGAACTGGCCGACAATGACGGCAAGATCCTGATGGACACGCCCACCGTTCCCGGCGGGCCGGTCGCCTATTACGCGACCCTGCCCATCCGCGCCATGGTCAAGGCCATGCGCCGGTCCGGAATACCCGCCGATATATCCGACACGCCGGGAACCTTTGTGTGCAACCATCTGATGTACGGCGTCCTGCATCATATCGCCGCAAACAACCTGCCCATCCGCGCGGGCTGGATTCACCTGCCCTTTCTGCCGATCACCGCCGTCATGGAAATAAACCTGGGCGCTCCCAGCATGTCCCTGGAAACATCGGTAGCGGGCGTCACCGCCGGCGTCCAGGCGGTCCTGAACAACGAAACCGACATCGACGAGACTATTGTATCCCGCTTTCAGATCTGAGAAGAAAAGCTTGCTTTAGAATGTTTTTGAATTGGAATTTAGAACCCTTTTGAAAAAGGGTTCTAAGACTCCCAAAACTTTTCAGATGCGGTCGTATCCTAAAACACCACCACGCCGCGCGCATTCTTGCCCGACGCCAGATCTTCGAAACCGGTATTGATCTCGTCAAAGCGATACCGTTTGGTAATCAGTTCATCCAGTTTCAGCCGGCCGCCCTTGTAGAGGTCGAACAGGGTGAGTAGATCGAGTCGCCCGTCGCCCGAACCGGCGTATGTTCCGATGACGCTCTTTTCCATCAGCGAAATTTCGTACAGGGGAAGGGTCAGGTTGTCGTCGAGCGCGGGGATACCGGCGATTACGGCCTGTCCGCCACGGCGGATCATCTTAAAGGCGGTCAGCACCGTTTCCGATCGTCCCAGGGCTTCGAAGGCGTAATCGGCGCCCCTACCGTCGGTGAGACTCATGACTTTTTGTACCGGGTCTTCCCGGGAGGCGTTAATGACGTCCGTGGCCCCGAAGATCTTGGCGTGTTCGAGTTTGTTTTCCAGGATATCGACGGCGATGATCTTCTTCGCGTTCGCCAGGACCGCGCCTTGGATAATGTTGAGTCCCACGCCGCCGACGCCGACCACGGCCACGGTACTGCCAGCCCGGACCTTGGCCTTGTTGAGCACCGCGCCCACGCCCGTGATCACGGCGCAGCCCACGATGGAGGCCACGTCAAAGGGGATATCCTCGTCAATGCGCAACACGCTCTGTTCGTTCAGGACGTTGTATCTGGTGAAAACGCCCACACCCATCATAATATGAATGTTTTGGTCGCCTTTTCGCAGGCGGTAGGTTCCGTCGAGCGCGGTCCCGGCCCGGCCCTTATCCTTTTCAGCGCAAATACTATGCTGCCCTCTCAGGCAGTAGTAGCACTGGCCGCACACGGGAACCCACATGACGATCACGTGATCGCCGGGTTTGACCCTGGTGACGTGCGGCCCCACTTCCTTGACCACCCCGGCCGCTTCGTGGCCCGGAACGCAGGGAAGCGGCGGCATGGCGAATTTTCCCTGGAGTATGGACAGGTCGGAATGGCACAGACCGACGGCCTTCATTTCCACCAGGACTTCATGGTCCTTGGGCGGGTCGAGTTCCAGTTCTTCGATTTTCAGGGGCTGCTTATACTCGTATAACACTGCGGCTTCAGTTTTCATCGTTCGCTCCTTAAACGAGTGGCGTATGGAAGGATACCGGCAGGTGTCTCTGGGGCTCGCCGGACGGTCGGTTTTTTCGCATATACTCTTGTATGAAACAAAAATATCCGCGTCAATGAAAACCATTTAAGCGGCGCCACGGTATTTATGCTTTTCCATGGTCAAACTCCGTCATGCCCTGATCGATCGCTTCTATTGACTTCGCCCCCGGTAAGTGTCACCATACGCGGGCTCACGATACGGCGCCGCCGAGAAACCAACATGAGATCCATAAAAAGCGCGCGGACACGATAAGGAGAACGTCGATGATCGAAAGGATACTACCCGATCTTTTCCGCATTGAAATTCCACTGCCCAAAAGCCCTCTGAGAGCCATCAACTCGTATGTGATCAAAGACCGGGACCGCAGTCTCATCATCGATACGGGATTCAACCATGACGCTTGTCTGGAAGCCATGCTCAAAGGCCTGCGCGAGCTTGAAGTGGATATTAAAAAAGCCGAATTTTTTATCACTCACTCCCACGCCGACCACTTCGGCCTGATCGGACAATTGGCCACCGAGGGCAATATTGTCTATTTCAATCAGCCCGATACGGAGTTTCTGGATAACGTCGAGCGATGGCAGGGGGTCGTTGTCTACGCGGAACGAGCCGGTTTTCCGGGCAAGGAACTCGAATCCATGCTGACCAGGCACCCCGGCTATCGGTACCGGTCGCTGTCGATTCCCCAGTTGACCATCCTCCGGGACGGCGACACCCTGAATTTCGGTGACTATTCCTTCCGCTGCGCGCACACGCCCGGCCACACCAAGGGCCACACCTGTCTGTATGAACCGCGCAAGAAGATCCTTTTTTCCGGCGATCATATCCTGAAGGATATAACGCCCAACATCACCTGTTTCTGGGAAGGCGACAACCCCCTGAAACGATACCTGGAAAGTCTGGACAAGGTGTACGATCTGGAGGTGGACATCGTGCTGCCTGGCCACCGGAGTTCGTTCACCGACCATCGAAAACGAATAGACGAGTTGCGGGAACATCACGACAAAAGAACCGGCGAGGCGCTGTCCATTCTGCGAAAGGGATGTCAAAACGCCTATACGGTGGCCTCGCTCATGACCTGGGACCTCGACTGCGCTTCATGGGATCTGTTTCCGCTGCCTCAAAAATGGTTCGCCATGGGCGAAACCATGGCCCATCTGATCTACCTCGAAAGCGAAGGCGCCGCTCGCAAAAGCGGTAACGGCGGTATGATCGCCTTTGAGGTGTGCGAATAAGGCCGCGATAAAAGATTTTATAGATTGAAATGGGAGGACCCTTTTTGGAAAAAAGGTTCCTCCCGAACCCTCCTTGAGCGCTTACTATTTAGCGAATGGGCAGATCTTCTTTTCTGGACCCCGCGATCAAGTCGCGGGGAGACGAAAGCGAACTGGATATCAGCGTGTTACGCGCTTCAAAACAGCGAGGGGCGGGTAGAGCGCTTTCGGCGAAACCCGCCAAAAAGACGGCCAAAGGCCGACCGCAAGGAATTCCTTCTCCCTCCGGGAGGCTGTCGATTTTGGAATCTTAATTTCTGGATACCCCGGTCAAGCCGGGGTATGACGAGGTGGTTGTTGTCGTCATGCCCCGGCTTGACCGGGGCATCCATTTCTACCGCTTGTGGCGTGGAACCGAAAGGAGTACCGGTACTCCTTGAAAAATCACACAGTAAAATCGATACCCTCCGGGAGAAGGCCAGGATGAGGGCTTAAAAACATTTCAGGCGCGGAGACTCCCCCGCTATGTTTTTTTTGCATACCTGAACCAGCCACAGGTCCTGTCCAATGCGGGGTTTCTCCCCATAAAGAGGAACAAATCTACTCTGTTTTCGCGGTCTTGGCGATCATGGCAGATCCGTTGGCGTGACGCGGAAAAGTGGGGAAGCGCGCGTTCGCCATTTGGTTTGTTTGGACAAAAAATAGTCTAAGTAACTGACTCCTCGATAGATCGGGACTTCCAATCAGGCGTGGGGTACGGGGAAAAGGAGCGGCCGCGGAGAGCGTACTCGTTCCATCCGGGCCTTGGCATATAACTTGCCTGTTTACGGGAAAAGGGGGATTTTTATGCTTGCTCAACTGGAACAGCCCGAACAGCCGATTATCTTGGTCATCGATGATGAAGAGGCCATGAGAGATTCATGCCGTCAGGTGCTCACCCGTGAAGGATACAACGTGGAAGTGGCCATCGACGGCGTGTCGGGACTGCGCATGGCCAACGACCTGAAGCCCGATATGGTGCTGGTCGATCTGAAGATGCCGGGAATCAGCGGACAGGAGGTTCTGGAACGCATCAACGACCTCGACCAATCCATCTCCACGGTGGTTATCACCGGATACGCCACGGTGAGCGCGGCGGTCGAATCGATGCGGTACGGCGCCTGCGATTTCCTGCCCAAACCATTCACGCCCAATGAACTGCGGTCCGTGGTGCGCCGCAGCCTGGAGCGCAGGAAAAACTATCTCGAGGCGGCCCGGGCGTCCAAGGAAAAAGCCGAAACCACTCGTTACTTCCTTTCCATGATCCCCCACGAAGTGGTCACGCCACTCAAGGAAGTCCGCAAAAATCTCAGCCAACTGGAAACGCAGCTACCCCCGAACACGCCCATGGATTTGAGGGAAAAGCTGGCCTACTGTTCAACCAGCATCGAACGAATCGTCCGTCTGGTCGAACGATGGCGGGGAATCGTGACCGCCCCGTCGGAGACGGATGAAACGGTAAACTGATTCCCGGCGGAAGGATAAGCGTTCAGTGGTGATTCGCCGCCCTACTTCACCAGGGTCACCGGGATTTTGGACAGTTGGATTACCTTGGAAGCCACGGAACCGAGCAGAAGGCTCGAAACAGCCCCCAGCCCGCGCGTGCCCATAATAATCTGGTCGCACGCCGCTTCCTTTATGTAGCGGTTGATGGCCTCGATGATGGGGCCCACG
Organism: uncultured delta proteobacterium; assembly: GCA_963821845.1. Taxonomy (GTDB): domain Bacteria; phylum Desulfobacterota; class Desulfarculia; order JACQYL01; family CAWGVV01; genus CAWGFI01. The sequence goes on along the minus strand of CAWGFI010000012.1, from coordinate 43,924 downwards.
CGAATCTGGACGCGTGTGAGGCACGGTCGCTTCCACCATAAGATCGCGCGGGGCTTTCAACACCTTCATACCTTCTTCCTGGTAATGGGCGTTCAGAGCCTCCTGGCTGACATATTTCGCGATATCCCCGAACGTCACCGGCAATTGCACATTCAGCAGATGCGCTTCCATGGGCTCCTTGCTGGACTTCGCCAGCCGGATGGCGAACTGGGTCGCCCGGATGGATTTGTCGGATCCGTCAATCAGCACGAGCAGTTTTACCATCTTTGATCCCCCCACTTTTTTCGCGCTTCCACCATTCGGCCCCCAAACCAGGGCGGCTTACGAACGCCCGCTCGGGCCGGACGGGCGTCCCTCGGCCTCGACGGCCATTACATGCGGCGTTTTCTTTCGTTTCACGCTTTTGCCGATCAGCACCACCGCCACGGCGACCGCTATGGGAACGACGGCGCCCAAGGGCGCGCCTCGGCTTTGAATCCAACCGGCGATAGCCTGATCGGAAACGGCCATTTCCCCGGCGATGAACCCGAGCATCGCGGCGCCGACGGTGATCAGGATGGGACGACGACTCAACAGTCTGATAATAAACGCGCTCCCATAGATAATCAACGGTATGCTCACCAAAAGGCCGATGACCATAAGCCCTTGACGCCCTTTCGCGGCCGCGGCGACACCCACTACGTTGTCCAGACTCATCACGATGTCGGCGATAACCACCGTGCGCATGGCCGGCCAGAACCGGTCGGGCTTTTTGCCGTCGGCGAATTCGGGCGCCTCGGGAATCAGAAATTTAATGGCGATCCAGATGAGCGGAACACTCCCGATAAGACGCAAATACGGTTGAGACAGCAGCGCGCCGGCGAACAGGGTGAGAATCACCAGTAAAAACGCCGCGATCAGGGTCCCGGAGAAAATTGCCGCCTTTCGCTGCGCCTTGGGAAGATCGCGGCAGGAAAGCGCCACCACCACGGCGTTGTCGCCGCTCAACATGATGTTGACGATGATAATTTCAAGCAGGGCCCACCAGGTCTGGGCGTCTACGATAAAGTGAGGCATGAATGACTCCCGCTCAAGCGGGCCGCAAAGATAAGCAAAGAATTTCCATTCCGTCCATCCGGTCGCGCCTGCTCCAAGGGACGCAGGTATCCGCGGCAGGCTCCCGAAAGGTCCTACCCGGAAAGCTATCTCTTTATCATGGATACATCGTCGGGAAGATTAGAATTGCGTTATATCTCGGCGAGAGGGTTTGCGATCATCAACAGACTGGGAGGCGATCGATATGTGGAAAGTGGAGGTGACCCTTTTGGGAAAAAGGGTCACTCCCGAAAACCTTAAAAATCCACGGGCCCAAACCCGCCCTCAAATCCCCAGAATCATCCTGGCCGTGGTGAAATAGATCAGCAGGCCGGTGATGTCCACGATGGTGGTAAGGGCCGGGCTGGCCACCACGGCGGGGTCCAGGTTCATCTTGGCCGCGGCCAGCGGCAGGATCGCCCCGGTCAGGGTGGCGGTCACCACCTGCACGCCGAGCGCCACGGCGATGGCTAAACCGATCTGGGACAGGGAGAATCCCGTGGGGGTCACGCTGCCGTGAGACAGGAACATGACCTTGGCCCAGGAAAGCGCTCCCAGAATCACGGCCAGCAAAATGGAAATTTTGAATTCCTTGAACAGGACCTTGAACACATCCCGGGGAGTGACTTCTTGCAGCGCCAGGGCCCGCACCACCACCGTCGCCGACTGGCTGCCGGTGTTGCCGCCCGTGTCGGCCACCATGGGCATATAGAGCGCCAGAATCATCATCTGCATGAGGGTCGCCTCGAAGCTGTGAATAATGATTCCGGAAACCAGCCCCAAGGCCGCCAGTCCGACGATCCAATACGCGCGGTTTTTGAAATGGACCCAGGAGGAGGTCCGCAGGTAGACACCCGAACCATGGCTTCCGGTGATGGCCATGAGTTTTTCCATATCCTCGGTGTGTTCCTGAGTGAAGATGTCCAGGGCGTCGTCGTGGGTGATGATGCCCACCAAGGCGTCGCCGCCGTTGATCACGGGAAGCGCGAGGAGGTCGTACTTCTGGATCTTGCGCGCCGCGTCTTCCTGGTCGTCTTTGACCCGCGCGTAAATGACGTCACGATGCATGATGTCCTGAACGTTCGCGTTGGGGCGGGCCAGGATGAGATCCTTGAGGGATACGAACCCGAGCAGTCTGCGGCGCTGGTCTACCACGTAGGCGTAATAGATGGTCTCCTTGTCCGGGGCCTCCTTGCGCAGACTTTCGATGGCCTGGCCGGCGTTGAGGTCCGGGGTGAGCGTGGCGTAGTCGGACGTCATGACCGCGCCGGCCGTCCCTTCCTGGTAGGCGCTCAGACGCCGGATGTCTTCCCGTTCGGCTCGCGCCAACGCCGGCAAAATCGCTTCGCGCTTGTCGTCGGGCATGCGCTTGAACAGGTCGGCGCGATCGTCGGGCGGCATGTCCGACACCAGACGGACCACGTCGTCCCGGCGAAGCGAGGTTACCAGCTCCTCCTGCAGATCGTCATCCAGATGACTGAAGACGTCGGCTCGCTGAGGCAGGGGACACTGCCTAAGCGCTTCCCATACCTCATCGGCGGGTAAAGAAGTAATAAATTCGGCCACCTCGGCGGGGTGGCTTTCCGCATAGAACGTTTTAAGTCTCTCGGTGTCTCCGGCTCTGATGAGATCGCGAAGTTCCGATACGGAGAGTGGGGTTTTCATTGGTTTGCCTCCCATACGGCCGCGGAAGGAGGGGTCGCGGCCGGAGGCGAACCGATAGGCTAAACGCTCAGAGGAGCGCCGCTGGCGCCATTAACGGCCGTGAACCGCTTCAACTGCGATCCGGGGTCTTCAAGCTCTTTTTGTAGCCGCTCTCGAGTCATGGGTTGGCGCGGGTGACCGCCATCCGAATCACTCATTGAGATCCTCCATTTAAGATTACTGTTCCGCAAACAAATCCTTGTTTGCGCATCTGAGCATTCTACGCTCATGGCCGGGGAATGCAAGTTCTTTACGGGAAAACGTTCGGCCGATCCAAAAAAATCCGCGGCCAAAGGCCGCGGAATGGGGAATAAAACTTTTCCTTTTTTTTCGTAACTATTTAGAAGTCGGAGAATTCGTCCTCGTTTAACGGAATGGCCTTCTTCTCGGCTCCTTTGTTCCTGGGCGGAGCAAGCCGTGCGGAAGCGCCCTTGGGAGAGGCGGCTCCGCTCTCCAGGGACTTTCGATCGTGACCGCGCCGGCTGGAAAGCGGCGTCTGTTCGCCGCTCGCCGCGCCTCGGATAAGGGTCACCAACTCGTTGACGTTGCCCTTCATCTGTTCGGCCTGAGCGCTCATCTGTTGGGCGGCCGACGCCGATTCCTCGGCGCTGGCGGCGTTTTGCTGGGTCACCTTGTCCATTTGAGTCAGCGCCGTATTGATCTGTTCGATTCCGCTCGACTGTTCCTGGGAGGCCGCCGCCACATCGTTGAGCAGCCGCGCCACTTTCCGGCTTATTTCATTATTCTGTTCGACCACTTCGGCCACGTGGCCGTAGATGTCCGTCGATTCCACGATCTGCTTGTTGGAAGCCTCTATCAGGCTGGCCGTGTTCTTGGCCGCTTCCGCCGCGCGCATGGCCAGATTTCTCACTTCTTCGGCCACCACCGCGAATCCTGCGCCCGCTTCTCCGGCTCTGGCCGCTTCCACGGCGGCGTTCAAGGCCAACAGATTGGTCTGAAAGGCTATTTCATCAATGGTTTTAATGATCTTGGCGGTTTCTTCGCTGGAGCGAACGGCCTGCTCCATGGATTCCTGCATTCTGCCCATTCGTTCCTTGATGCGCTTGAAATTGGCGCCTGCTTCTTCATTCATCATCCTGCTGGCTTCGACGGCGTTATCCGTGTTCTGTTTGGTCATGGAAGCCATCTCCTCCATGGAAGAACTGGTTTCCTCCAGCGAAGCAGCCTGTTCGGAAGATCCTTCGGCCAGCATTTGGCTTGAAGAGGCCACCTGGCCCGAAGCGGACGATACCTGGGACGCGCCGTCATTAAGGCCTTCGATAACCCGGTTGATAGGACGGGTAATGGCTCGGGCCACCAGGAAGGCTACGATCAATATGGCGGCGATACCGATGGCCGCCACCAGACCGATGAGCCATTTGATCCTGTTCACGGCCGCAAAGGCTTCGGTCTTGTCGATTTCCGCAATAAGCGCCCATGTGGTGTCGCCCACGGTAAGGGGCGCGAAGGCGGACAACACGGATTGTCCGTTATAGTCGGTAATAATTTGTTCTCCCGACACGCCGGACAACGCCATCCTGCTGGATTCCGTATCCACGCTCCCCTTTTCGGGGCTGGCGAATGAAGCTTTCACCGAGTGATTGGTGGGATCGATAAAGGAGTCCGAGCGCATCAGCTTGTCGGAACCCACCAGATAGGTTTCCCCGGATTCGCCCATACCGGCGCGCTGCCCCATGATCTCGTTGATGGAATCAAGCGGCAGCTCAAGGGCCACGACCATTTTGACTTCGTCTCCCTCGACCACCGGTTGAGCGATGAACGCCGCCGGTTCGCCATTACTGGCTTCGTAGGGCGCGATATCCTCAATGGCGTACGCCTTGGTTTGCATTGTCTTTCTCAGCGCTTTGCCCAAGCCCGATTCGGCGTATTCGCCATCGAGCGCGTTCGTGCCATAATCTTTCTTATGGGCGACGGTATAAAACACCTTGCCCATGGGGTGGATGAGGAGGAGATCGCTGTATCCGTATTGCTTGGCATACTTGCCGAAATAGTCTTCCTGTTCCCCTTCCAGTTTGCTGGCCAGGGTTTCCTCAAGGTCGATCTTGGATATGCAGGCCCAGTTCAGTCCCTCGATATTCAAGGGATTGTACGCGACCAACGCCAGATTGCCCGCGCTGTCGGTATAGATGGACCGCGCTTTTCTGCCTTGCAGGGCTTCTTCGATATAGGGCGTGGTAAGCTCGTATCCGACCACATACTTGCCGTCACCCATGGTGGTGAGATCGCTGCGGAAAGAGATCTTTCCCTCGTGCTCGCCCGCCAGGTAGGTTTCTCCGGACTTTCCCATGCCGCTTCTGAGCTGAACGATGGCGTTAATCTGCTCCACGGGCAACTGAAGAGCCGCCACGCCGACCAACGTGCCATCGCCTTTGGCTATGGGAGCGCCCAGAAAGGCCGCCTGTTTATTCCCGGCCGGAGCGTAGGGTTCGAAATCGGCCAGGGCGGTTTTCTTGAGCGCTTTTTGATAGCACTTGGCCAGAGGACTGTCCTTCAATTCTCCATCGACCACATTCTGCCCCAGATCGGAGCCCATATTGATGGTGTAAACAATCTGTCCCTTGGGATTGATGAGGTAAAGATCGCCATAACCGTACTGATCCCGATACTTCACCAGGTCCTGGACATGTTTTTCGACCATGTATTTCCAGATGGGAGTGTTGACTTTCCCCTCTTCCGCATCCACTGCGGTCGTCAGTTTTTGCACGCCTTCGATCACATTCATGTCCGTGACGAGCGCCTCGATGTCCACCACCCGGTCCTTGATGTATTGTTGTACCTGGGCCGTCTTTAACTCCTGCACTGCGTCCAGTTTCTTGGCTGCGGCGTCTTCCAGGCTGGCCACGGTTTCCATCATCGCGCTCATTTCATTTTTGCGCTGCTGAAAGTAGTTTTCCAGCTGCGACTTTTTTACTTCGCGCATGCTTTCAAGTTGGCCGAACGCTTGCCTGGTCACGGCGTTACTCGATTCGCGTAAGGAAGCGACGCCTATCACGGCAAACGGAATAACTCCCACGGCCAAGAAGACGATGACCAATTTAGCGCTCAAATTCATTCTGCGAAACATCTCTTCTCTCCCTTGTGCGCCAGCACATTGAACGAACGATCTCGATAAATACCGGTAAAATCAGGTATTTCCTGTGAAAGCAATCCGCCAAAAGTTTTGCGCCCCTCTCAAGGCGGGGCCTGGTTCATTTCCACTGAAAAGAAGCCGTTTATTACGAGACGTCGAACCTATTTTACGCAATGGCTGTATGCTGTTTAAATCGGCATGGCTCTATAAAACTTAATAAAATATGGTTAATTTGCCATAAATTATCCAATGCTGCCGAACCTTCCTTCAAATTCATATTTTCTGAAACCGTTCGTGTACGGGTGGGGAATGAGCAGGGACTGCCGCATATTGGAAGAATTCACGGAGGAGCTAGCGAGTATACAATGATTTTTCGCGTAATCGCGCGAAGATTACGTTTTATTATGAAATGGAGCCTAATCGGCCGCGTAATGAAGAAAATTTCCGGACGAATTATTTGACATACCTGTCATGTGACGTAGCGGAGGCGCTTCAGGGGAAGGATTACAACCTCTTCCGCTAATATGCGCGAGGAAGGCGGACGCCTGTTTTTCAGGCCTTATTTTTTATGTTTTCCAGGTTCTTGCGGGCCTGCGGCGCGTGTTTCAGAAATCCGGCCAGCTTGTCACAGGCGTATTCCGGACAGAAGGCGCAGTTTTCCAGCCCTTTTTCCACTCCGCAGGATCGGATCCTGCAGACGGCGCAGTGGCCGATCTTGCGCTCGCTGTCCGCCTTGCAACCATCGCAATTAATGTCCTCGGGCTTCATTTCCATTCCGAACTGCTCGGACCATTCCCGCGCGATCTTTTTCCGCGCCGCGTCGTCATCGTTCCGGGTGGCTATAAAGGCCTGACACTGGGAACAGTCCAGTCCGCAATAGGCGGTCATGGTTTCCATGGGGATTATCCTTCTCGAATCTTCGGCGCGCCGGTTTTTACGGATGCCGGATTGCGCGTTCCGGCGATACTATACCATAACGGGAATTATTTTGGCGAGGGAGGCGCTGCCGGGGGGATACCATGACCTGCCCTCGACTGCGTGGTTGATCGCGGAATCCGAATTTGCGGAATAGGATTCGTGTTGAGAAAAGCAAAGGCAGGTAAAAAGCAAGGATAGGATGATAATGCTTGAGTTCCGCTTTGCCTCCTGGAAGTGAGTAATGGGGGTAGCCAAGACAACTTGTTCGGGCTGTTGAAAAAGCCGTCTAGCGCGGTTCGTAATTCCGCGAATTGATCGTGGAATCCAGTAATTTCAAACACTTCTGGCCCCCGGCTTTCGCCGGGGTGACGCAGTGGGGGACTTTTTCAACACCCCGAACTTGTTGTCTTGGTCCGAAGGACAAGAGGCTCAGCCGAAGATTTGTCGGCGCTCCACCATAATTGCCATGACCTCCTGTTGCTTCGCAACGCAGACAAGCAAGTTATCTGCGACACCCGCGAATATCCACAACCATATCGATGCCGTTGTAGATAAGGGGTTTTAAAAACCGCCGGCTATCAAGGCCTTCATAACCGATTGTACAGAGGACCATATTTGGAACACTTTTTTATTAAATTTTTAAGCTACCCAGGGAATATTTCTGAATCACAATTTATGCTGCTGCCAGATTCTCTTCTCGAACCTCAGCAATAAAGCCATCCACATCCTGTACTGCGAGTTTAGCAGCTTCAAGCGCTATATGCGGCTTAAGTTTCACAATGGCCTTTGCCCTGGCTTCTTGGTCGCTTTTCGGGTGGTCAAGTGTCACAAAATAAGCTGTGGCCAATCGTTCTAGATCAACTACCCCTTTGTCTCCCAGCTTATCAGCGATAAAGCTGATTTGCCGCTGGTATTGAGCAGGCTTTTTTGGAAACCGTGCCAGCAAAGTGCCCCCCATATCGGTATTAGCGATTCGAGGACCGTAAGGATAGCTGACCTCCAGATCCAACAATCTAAATGCTCGCATTACACTAAGCTCATCGTGCAATTCAAAAGAATAGGGGCCATGTTTATATAAAATAAAATCGAAGTCGATGGGGACGCCGGTCAGTTTTTTCAGAAAGAAAGCGGCTTTTTGGATGTGGGTTTCCCCGCACCAACTGCCTTTTCCACGAAGAGCGCTGATCAGTGTCACTAACACTGCTCTGTTTTGTTCTTCTTTCATTGCTCCTCCTCCTCGTTTACGGCCAGTAAGTCCTTTTTGTTTGCTTCATACCATATCTTAACCTTCGGCAGGATCTCTTTGTCGACAAAGACATAGTCAAAGGCTGATGCAGGAGTCCTTTGGAGGACCTGGGATTTCGATTGTGCAGAAACAATCGACCCATCACGTTCACGCACAGGAAAATCAACCGTGCTGCCCTTGGGAGGATGGGAATCAAACCTGATGTTGTTCTCGCCGAACTCCTTAGCTGCTGCCTCGGCTATCTTTTGTGCTTTCATCGTTCCACCGAAAGCAGCAAAATCGTTTGAGGAACCTTCGGGCAACACCCTAAAATGGTTGCGGTTCATAATCCGTTCTGCATTTATTCGTACCGGAGATCCGGTATTTCTGACGGCCTGGCGCATGGCAAAAATGACTTCAACGTCCGTATAGTTGCAAAATTGATCTGTTTCCGTTGGATAATGACCATCCTGAAGCCATCCCAACAAAAAATCCTTCAAATGGATATCATATATCCGTCGAACCGGATGAAAATAAACTTGGCTGAACATAAAATAGTCGATCGTTAAAAACGTTTAAGTGTTTGAATTAACTGGAATTATTGCCGTGTTTATGGTATCTTGTTTTGCAAGAAAACGATCATTTAACCCTCATTTTCTGGCAAAACCATGCGACCGAAGAAACCTGTTGCACGACCCCAAAACGAGCTTTTCCATATTCGTCTGGAAGTTATTTGTAACCCAGCCCATCCTCTGGTCAAGCTGGCGGACCGGATCGAATGGGACCGCCTGGATGGGCTATTTGCGCCGCTGTACGCCGAAGACGGTCGTCCCGCGACAGCAACCCGACTGATGATCGGTTTGACGCTCCTGCAGAGCCTTTACAAGCTGAGCGAGGATGACGTTGTCAATCGCTGGCCGGAAAATCCGTACTGGCAATACCTGTGCGGAGAGACCTTCTTTCAGCATCGGCGTCCCATCGTTCGAAGCGGCCTGAGCAAATGGCGCAAACGGATCAAGAGCAGGGGGATGGAAGCTCTTTTGCAACAGACATTGGCTGTCGGTCTTGATGTGGGCGCGGTCAGGCCGACCAGTCTGAAACGGGTCAGCGTCGACACCACGGTTCAGCCCAAGGCGATCGCCTATCCGACCGACGCCAAGTTATTCAACCGCAGTCGGGAGCGGCTGGTTCGCCTGGCCCAAAAACAGAGTGTCATCCTGCGCCAGAGTTATCGCCGCAAGGGCCCACAAGCGGTTCTCAAGGCTGGTCGATATGCCCATGCCCGGCAGACGCAGCGAATGCGTAAGCAGATCAAACGGCTGCGCACGTACCTGGGGCGCGTCATTCGTGACATCGAACGCAAAGTCGAAAAACCGCCGGAGGCTCTCCGGCATGAGCTTCATCTGGCAAAACGGCTGCTGAAACAGCGACGTTCCGACAGCAACAAACTTTACAGCCTGCATGAGCCCCATGTGGCCTGTATCAGCAAAGGCAAGGCGCACAAAAAATACGAGTTCGGAAACAAGGTCAGCATCTGCGTCACCAACCGGGAGGGCTTCATCCTGGGCGCCCAAGGTCTGGAAGGCAATCCCTATGACGGGCACTCCCTCAAGGGCGCTCTCGATCAGGTGACCGAACTCACCGGCGTCAGACCGGAACGCTGCTATGTGGATCGCGGCTACCGGGGGCATGGAGTGACCGACACTCAGGTGTTTCTGTCCGGTCAAAAACGCAACGTAACTCCGACGATAAAGCGGGAACTGAAGCGCCGCAGCGCCATCGAAGCGGTCATCGGACACCAGAAGACCGAGGGACGACTCGGCTGGAACCGTCTGCGAGGCATTCTTGGTGATCAGATCAACGCCCTCATGGCCGCTATCGGTTACAACCTCAGGCTGATCCTGAAAGCCCTGAGTTTTTTACTGCAAATTTTCAAAGAGCTGTTGACCAAAATGGCGAATGGCCAAAACGAAATATCAAACAAAACGCTTACCTCAGCCTGATTTCGGGCTTTGGAACGATCGACTAAAATAGCGCGCCAGTAATAAAGATTCAGCTGATTGCAATCCACCTGATTCCACACCGATATATGGCTCCGAGGAGCTCTCCTTTTCATCTCCCTGGGCAGGCGGTGGCAATATGCGCATGGTGTCGATTAATCTAAAATGATCGAATCTGCCATAGGCTACACCGGTGTGCAAAGAGTCTCGCAATAGATAATCCATACGATCCACACCAAATGCATCGCCCACGATAATTTCCGCTAACAGCGACTCCCAATCGCTGAATTCAAGGTCCGGCGCCTTCTTTCTACCGATGGCAAGTTTAACTATATCCTCGGGTTCCGGGCGGGGACGCATTGCTGCCCACAAACTTTGCATCTCGGGGCTTAAAATCAAAGCCCGCGTCATCTTTTCGTGATCCCACCCCTCGGGTAACAAATCTTCCGCCGCGTGTGAAAATGGCAAATGGCCGATATCGTGACATAATGCAGCGAGGCGGAGGACACGGCGCCAATAGCGTTGTTGATCTTTGTCCTGTGTTTCCGGGAACAGATTGTAAATCTGATCATTCAAGTTTTCCGGAGTGGTTATGATGTCGTAAACACGGCTCGCCAGCTCCATCACCCCAAGCGAGTGTTCAAAACGCCGGTGGGTCGCCCCCGGATAGACCAAATAAGTCATGGCCAATTGATGAATGCAGCGCAGCCTCTGAAAGGGTGCCGAATCGAGCACCCGGCGCTCCTGCGAATCGAGTTTGATGAAGACATGAATAGGATCACGTATTTCGTGCGTATTCTTGGCCACGATTCTCACTTTTCTGAGCAGACTGTCGCTTGTTTTGCCTATCCGGTCTTAACAGCCAATAAACTGTGCACGTCCGTTTTTAGGCCACATCGGACTGAAAACGGATGATGCTTGCTTGTAATTGTTCAATATCGAACTGAAAATAGCGCTGCATCGAGGTCGCGCTAAAATACATGCCTTTTTCCATGGCAACCATGTCATGCCCATCCGTGAAGATGATCAATTTTGAGAGCGAATCGTCGTCAGCAGGCAGCACCTTTGCCAAGTTGTTGATACCTCTACGTATTTTTTGTAGACTCAAACCTTTGTTTTTAAGGTCGGCTACAACCTTTATCCTTATAATATCCCGAAATGAATACAAATAGCGCTTGCCATCCTGGGTAGGTGTCACCAATCCTAATTTTACCCAATATTTTAGCTGGTTAGCGCTGACGCCTGTGACGCGTAATACCACATCTATTGAGAATGCTCATTGAAATCATTTTGGATGAAAAAATTGACAATTCAACCATTTTCAACCAATAGGCTAATAGATGAACCTCGTCAATTTAAAAATTGTCCTATCCCCTTAGAATTTCTGGACATGCGTGAATCGAACTGGCCCATTCATAGACTTAGGCCCCGTAGGGTGGGTAGAGTGAAACGAACCCACCAATAATGATTGCTGTGATGATTTACTTGCCGAAATCATTGTCCTCTAGCCAACGCCGCCGCCTCAATCTAGTATATATTTCCAAACCGGGCATGTGCGCCATATCTAATCGGTGGGTTTCGCTACGTCATAAATCAACTTCTAAGTCCCATGGATTATTGCATAATACTTACCCTCGTTCCCAAGCGCAACTTGGGGAACGAGTGAACGGCCTTTAAACATGGCGAAGCGTTCCGCGCAGAAACATAGTATGTGTATAATGTCCCAGCTCGTTTCCTACTATATTTCAATGAACTTTAACGCCGCTCCGATTATTGCCGCCTGTTCCTTGCTCATCTCGCCCAAACTGCCACGTCGCTCCGCCATTCGCCGGAAGCGAGTGAAGTCTGTCGGCAAAGCTTCAGTGTCCACGAGGTAAGCGATTTTTTGGATGATCTTCTTGATGTCTTCCGGATGTTTTATTCGGCCTTTTATCTTGACAAAATATTCCACCTTCATCCGGCCTCTTACCCTGTCGAATTCCAGGTCTTTCACCCGGTGTACCGCTAGAATTATATAATCTCCGAGGGATTGCCAGAAAATATCATCATGATTCTTCCAAAGTGGAAGATGGAAGCGCAATAAAGCAGGCCTTTTTTTCCCGTTTTGGGCAATTTGTTTATAAAGAACGACCGGAAAATCTTCTACCTCCTTATTATCAAGCTTTTCGAGCATTTCAAATAGAGCCAGCCGCTGCTGCCTGCGATAGAATTTGTCGATCTGCTCTAAAACGCTGCCCTGTCCAACACCGGAACTAAGTTTATCGAGCGCCATTGTAAGTGAGTGTGTCATTGTTCGCTACCTTCATTATCAATGTTAATGGTGCTTTGCCCCTGGTTGGAACGAGGCCAAAAAGGTTCAAAGCACAGCTTTGATCGATGGTCTGCGTTCCCAAGCGCATGGGAACGAAGGGGGCAGGTGATGACCTACCTCAAGGCTCGTTACTTCGGCGCGGCGCTGAGCGATCGGACCTTTATCCCAGGGGACAGTCCTCGCCTCGGTTTCATCCGTTTACAGGACTGGTTAGCCCGAAGCAGAGATAGGAACAGCAGGCCGACCGGCGAGGAGTTATTGCCTGACGCTCGAAAGCGCTCTCTCTATGCGTCGATCCGGAATCAACCAAAACAGCGCGACTAATACATATATCCCTTGGGAGATCCAGTGCGACCAGAATGCCATAAGCACCGCGATGATATAAAGGACTGGTGACAATTTCCCTTTCCAATCGCCGCCGACCGCCTTTTGCAAGAGCGAATCACGGCCCTGTGATGCGATGATCAACTGTTGCAGTATCCAGTATGAGATGGATGCCATGAGCAGAATCAGGCCATACAGCGCCGAGGGCGCCGGAGCGAAATGATTTTCACCCATCCAGCCCGTAGTAACCGGTATCAGTGACAGCCAAAACAAGAGATGCAAGTTGGCCCAGAGTATCGGCCCTGTCACCTTGTCACATAGATGCAGCATGTGGTGATGGTTGTTCCAATAGATCCCCAAGTATACGAAGCTTAACACATAGGTCAGAAATATGGGAGTTAATGGCGCAAGAGCCTGGAAACTATCGCCATGAGGCACCCGCAGCTCGAGGACCATGATGGTGATAATAATTGCGAGCACACCATCGCTAAACGCCTCCATGCGATTCTTACTCATTTAGATCCCCTTTCAAAGACGATGCCTGCCATCCTCCATCCATGCGGCCCCTGCCGATAGATTAGCGCAAAGACGCCTACGTTCCTTGCTCCGCGAATCCCCCCAAAAACTCCCTATTTTATTATACTACCGCCACTGATGAGCACGGTTATGTTTTTATTGTTACAGGAGGAATACAGATATTTGAGCATCGGCGAAATCCGCGCAACGTCGAATGGCGGCCTTAGGCGCGGTTTTTCAACACCCTGCCAGGGCATTCCTCCAACTAATCGCCGCTTTCCGCCTTCCAGCTTGACACCCGCCAAAGGGCGCGGTTATACATTCTCTAGGGATTTCGGGAAACCTCGGGCGACTGGGGTTTTTCCCGGAAACGCTTTTATCCTCATACAATGCTTACCGTTCTATAATACCGGTATATAAAACTCAGTAAGGTACTTCCCATGGAATACGAAGCGGTAATCGGTCTGGAAATTCACGCACAGTTGCTTACCAACAGTAAAATTTTCTGCGGCTGCTCCACGGGGTTCGGCGCCTCTCCCAACGCGCATTCCTGCCCTATTTGTCTGGGAATGCCGGGGTCGCTGCCCGTGCTCAATAAAAAGGTGGTCGAATTTGCCATCATGATGGCTTTAGCCACCGAATCGGAGATCGCGCCCTACAGCCGTTTCGCTCGCAAGCATTACTTCTACCCGGACCTGCCCAAGAACTACCAGATTTCCCAATTTGAACTGCCCCTGGCGCGGCGCGGGGTGGTGGACATCGAAACGAGCGCGGGAGTCAGACGGATCGGGATCACCCGAATTCACATGGAAGAGGACGCGGGCAAGCTGATCCATGACGAATACAGCCCGGTCAGCTACGTGGACTTCAACCGCACCGGCGTGCCGCTGCTGGAAATCGTGAGCGAACCGGATATGCGGACCGCCGAGGAGGCCGGCCAGTATCTGCGCAAGCTGCGAAACCTGCTGGTGTACCTGGAAATCTGCGACGGCAACATGGAAGAAGGCAGTTTTCGCTGCGACGCCAACGTGTCCATACGCCCCAAGGGCTCGACCCCCTTCGGCACCCGGGCGGAACTGAAGAACATGAACTCCTTCAAGAACGTGGAGCAGGCGCTGGAATTCGAGATTTCGCGCCAGCAGGCCGTGTTGGAGGAAGGGAAACAGGTCATCCAGGAAACCCGTTTGTGGGACGCGGCGCGCAACCGCACCCAGGCCATGCGCGGCAAGGAGGAATCGCACGACTACCGCTATTTCCCGGACCCGGACCTGGTGCCGGTGGTGGTCGACCGGGAGTGGATCGAGGAAATACGCGCCCGCATGCCGGAGCTGCCCGACGAAAAGAAGGCCCGTTTCATAGCCGATTACGACCTGTCCGAATATGACGCGTCCGTGCTTACCGCTCAGAAGCCGGTAGCCATGTATTACGAGAAATGTCTGGAGTCCTATGACGATCCCAAAATGACCGCCAACTGGGTGATGGGCGAACTCATGCGCTATCTCAAGCAGGACGAACGGGACATCGCCGACTGCCCGGCGACGCCGGAAAGCCTGGCCGCCATGCTGACCATGATCAGGGACGGCGCCATCAGCGGCAAGATCGCCAAGACCGTTTTCGAGGAAATGTACACGACCGGCAAGGACCCGCAAACCATCGTCAAGGAAAAAGGACTGGTTCAGGTCAGCGACGAGTCGGCCCTGGAAAAAGTGGTGGACGAAATCCTGGCGGCCAACCCTTCGGAAGTGGAAAGCTACAAGCAGGGCAAGAAAAAACTCATGGGCTTCTTCGTGGGCCAGATCATGAAGCAAACGCAGGGGAAAGCCAATCCCCAGCTTGTCAACAAACTGCTCAAGGAAAAACTGGACTGATATCATGCTGGAAACCATCGAATGGAAAGACGACCGCGTGCTGATGATTGATCAGCGCAAACTGCCTTGGTCCGAAACCTACTATACCTGCCGGAACTACCGCGACGTGAGCGAGGCCATCAAAAAGATGGTTATTCGCGGAGCCCCGGCCATCGGAATCGCCGCGGCCATGGGCATGGCCCTGGGCGCCAAGGCCATCCGGGCTCGCCAAATGGATGCTTTTTTGCGGGAGTTCGACCGTATCGCCGATTTCATGAAAGCCAGCCGCCCCACGGCGGTCAATCTGGCGTGGGCGGTGGACCGCATGCGCGCTCTGGTTTATTCGCTCAAAGACAAAAGTATCGACGAGATCACCGCCGCGCTGGTCCGGGAAGCGCAGGCCATGTTGGTAGAGGACGTGGCGATCAACAAGGAAATCGGCCGGCACGGGCAGGAAGTGGTTCCCCGGGAATCTACCGTGCTCACCCATTGTAACGCCGGGGCCCTGGCCACGGGCGGGTACGGCACGGCTCTGGGCGTGGTGCGAGCGGCGGTGGAAGCGGGCAAGAACGTGCGCGTGCTGGCGGACGAAACCCGGCCGTTTCTCCAGGGCGCCCGCTTGACCGTGTGGGAGCTGATGAAGGACTCCATCCCGGCCACCCTCATCCCCGATAACGCCGCCGGTTCGCTCATGCGCAAGGGCGAGGTTCAGGTGGTGGTCGTGGGGGCGGACCGCATCGCCGCCAACGGCGACGTGGCCAACAAGATCGGCACCTATTCGGTGGCCGTGCTGGCCAAGGAAAACAACGTTCCTTTTTATGTGGCGGCTCCGCTTTCCACCATCGATCTGTCGCTTCCCGACGGGGACCGCATTCCCATCGAGGAACGGGGCTCCGAGGAAGTGGCCACGGTTTTCGGCAAGGTAATCGCGCCCAAGGGAGTCTCCACCCGGAATCCGGCCTTTGACGTGACTCCCAACCGTTACGTGGCGGGCATTATCACCGAAAAAGGCATCGCTCGCGCCCCTTATACGGAAAGCCTTAAAAAGCTCTTTGACAAAACCGGCGCCTAGGTTGTCGATTCTTTAGATGGCAACCATGACGTCCGGATCTTCCTTGAAAACACCATTACGCAAAAAAATGCCGCGCAAGCTTCGCCTGGGCCTGGCGGCCTGCGCTCTGATTTTGCTCACGCTCCTGGCTCTGAGCGGCTGCCGCGCGGGCTACATGCTGCACGCCGCGTGGGGCGAAGCCATGCTGCTGGCGCAATCCGAGCCGGTGGCAAAGGCGGAAAAAAGAGGCGCGTTGGACCCGGCCCAGATCGAGCGGACGCGTCAGATCAAGGAAATACGAATCTTTGCCGAGCAGAACCTGGGCATAACGCCGACCGATAATTATTCCACGATTTACCTTGAACCGCTCACCAGCCCCGTCTACGCCCTGTCGGCGGCTCCCAAGGATGAACTGAAGCTGAAAACCTGGTGGTTTCCGGTGGTGGGGAACGCTCCGTACCTGGGCTTTTTCAATCGTAAAAGCGCGGAACAGGAAAAGGAAAAGCTCGCGGGCGAAGACTACGACGTCATGCTGCGAAGCGCCGCGGCCTACAGTACTCTGGGCTGGTTCAAGGACCCCATCACCATGAACATGTTGCAGTGGCCGCTCAGGACCGTGGCCGAAACCATCATCCACGAACTCACCCATGTAACATTGTACGTGAAGGGGCAATCGGAATTCAACGAGGGATTCGCCCAATTCGTGGGCATGATGGGGGCCATCCGCTTTTTACGCGCCAACGTCGGGGATGACGATCCGCAGACCCTCACCGCCGAACATCTGGTTCACGACGAGAGAATCTTCTCCTCGTTTCTGGACATGACGCTTTTCTCCCTCAACGCCATTTACGAGTCGCCCATAGGCTATGACGAAAAGCTCTCCCTGCGTCAGGACGTCTACAAAAACCTGATGGAAAATTACCAATCCATAAAGCCCCAATATAAAACCAACCGCTTTTTCAACTTTGACGACGAGCCGGTCAATAACGCCATGCTGTTGAGTTACGGATTGTATCATCGCAACTTCTGCCTTTTCGAGCGGGTGTACGACGAGCAGGATAAGGACCTGAAAAAGTTTGTGACCTTTTTCGTAGAGCTGAGCAAGACAACCGACGGAGACATGCTGGACGCCACGCGCAATTGGCTGAAGAGCCGTGAAAACGCCAGGCCGCGGCCATCCGGGCCGCAAGCCGCCGTCAGGAGAGGAAAATCATGTCAATCGTGAAGAGTGACGGCCGGGAACGGACTCTCCCCGCTTCGGCGGCCAAACAACGAACAAGACTGTTCGTGCTTCGCCACGGCCAGGTCATCGGACATGATGAGTTCAGATTTCATGGATTCAACGACGTGGGCGTGACCGATGAAGGTATACGCCAGCTTCGCCAGGCAGCTGAGGAGCTGCGTTCAGAGCGAATCGACGAGATCTATTGCAGCGACTTGCTGCGCGCCCGCAAGGGCGCCGAGGCCATCGCTCACGGCCGGGACATCGTCCCCACGCCGCTGACCGATCTGCGGGAGATGAATTTCGGCGATTTCGACGGCCTGCGCGTCAAGGATATCATGAAAACCAACGCGGACCTGCTCAATGAATGGCGCAGCGATATCATGCATCACCGGCTGCCCGGGGGCGAATGTATGCTGGACCTGGAAAAACGGGTTAAAAAAGCCCTGGATAAAATCCTGGAAAACGGCCAGGGAAAGAACATCGCCATAGTGGCGCACGGCGGCGTCAACCGCATCATCCTCACCCACGCCCTTTCCATGGAAACCGCCCACGCCTTCCGCATCGAACAGGACTACGGCTGCCTCAATGTCATCGACTACTACCCGGATTGGGCCGTGGTGAAGCTCATCAACAGGATTTTCTGATTTTATTGCGATGAAAATAAAATGGGGGAACCTTTTGAAAAAGGTTCCCCCCCTGCCCCTTCTAAAACTTTTCAACTACTCGCCTTCGTTGAGCGGAGGCGTTGGTAATTCGCTTGGTCGTTGCGCCACCATTGGGCGCGGTTCGTCATTCCGCGACTTGATCGTGGAATCCATTGTTTTCAAATACTTCCGGCTCGGCTCTCGCCGAGGAAACATATTGAAAGTCCTCTGTCACGGCCGAAAGCTTTTTGAAAGGGGCGCGGGGAAAATCTTTTTCTCGAAAGAGTTTTCCCCGCTAAACCTTACAGGGTCCGCATGAAGCTGACGAGGTCCTGCTTTTCCTGATCGTTGAGTTTGAGTTCCTGCACCAGATTGAAGAATTCCACCGTGTCTTCCAGCGTCATCAAGCGGCCGTCATGCATATAGGGCGGTGAATCCTTGATACCGCGCAGCACGAAGGTCTTGATGGGGCCGTCCATCGAAGCCATTCTGCCGTTGATCATACGCGGCTTGAAGAAACGCTCCGTCTGGAGATTGTGCATGAGGTTGTCGGTATAGTACGGGGCCGGGTGGCATTCCGCGCACTTGGCCTTGCCAAAGAAAATCTCCTGTCCGCGCATTTCCGTTTCGCTCGCCTTGCGGGGATCGAGTTTACCATAGATATTCAGCTTGGGCGCGGGCGGGAAGTCGAGAATTTCCTGGAATTCGGCCATGAAGTGCACCTGACTGGCCCGTTCCAGAATATTGACGCCTTTTTTAGTGGCAATCACGGGGTCGCCGTCAAAGTAGGCCGCTCGCTGTTCGAACTCCGTGAAGTCTTCCACGGTCTTCAGAGCCCGCTGGGAACCGAAAAGCCTCTGTATGTTCACGCCGCGCAGGGAGGGCGTGTCCAGGCGGTGCCTGAATTCCTGCGGCCGGATGTCGCCGACCAGGTGGGTCGCGCCGTTGGTATGTCCGTTGATGTGACAGTCGAAACAGGTCACTCCGCGGCTGGGAAGTTCGGCGCGCCGGTCTTCGGTCTGATTGAACTGTTGCTGGAGAAACGGCGTCACGAGCAGCCGCACGCCTTCGATCTGTTTGGGATTGAGGATGCCGTTGAACAACTGTTAGTAGTTCATCATGGTAACCACTTGTCCCTGCGAGACATCGCCCAGGTCCGGGCGGGTGGTCAGATAGATCGGCGGCGGAAATTCCGGCAGCATATGGTCCGACAGATCGAAATCGATATCAAAGCGGGTCAGGTCCACCGCGGTCTGTTTCTTGATTTCTTCGATGTGATACTTGGGAAACACCATGCCGCCTTCGGGATGATTGGGATGGGGAAGCGGAAAGAATCCCAGGGGCCAGACATCCTTTTCCTTGACCTGCTCCGGCGTCATTTCAGCCAGCGTCTGCCAGGTCACGCCTTCGGGCAGCTTGACCCGCACGCCTTCCTGAACCGGTTTCTTGCCGGCGGACATCATGACGCCATGCGCTGGTTTGTCACTCAGGTCATAGCGTTTATCGAGCAAATCCATCTGGCGTTTCATGATCGCGGGCTTTTCGGCCTTCATTTTTTCCATGGTTTTGGCGAAGGGCGTCGTAATGGCGATCGGCATGTAGCTGGTGGGGACCATATCCTCCGCATAAAGGTTGGAGCCGAAAGAGATCAGCGAGAAGAACAACATCGGTGCGAGCGCAAAATCGAAAAACCTTTTCATCAGTTTACCTCCTGTCAGCGTTAGTAGTGGATTATTGGGTATCTATAAGCAATATATTCTATATAAAGATGTTACTTTGGAAATATATTTTGAAATCTGCCTTAGCTTAACATAAGGCTTATTTATAAAGAAGCGCAAAAGATTAGTATGTACATAATATTATTAACAGAAAACAATTATCACTAAAAGCCCCGGGGAAATTGATTTGTTCTTCTTTTCGCCCATATTTCGGACAAATGCCGGGAAAATCATGCCGGCTCTTAAGAATTCTGCATAATGTCTTTTACGAGATTAGCTCGGAAGGATGCTCGCCTTCGGCGGAGCGCGATCGGAGAGATAGGCCTGGCCCGACGACTCGGAAAAGAGGCTCCGCCGGACCCGATTGGGAACAGCTGTTTACCTGGATCTTTTTTCTCTCGGAAAAATTATCAGTGAGGACGGGCTATTCGCTTTCGGCCTGACATTTCGGGCAAACGCCGAAAAAATCGAGCCGGCTCTCGAGGATTTTATACCCGGTCTTTTGCGAGACTTCCTCGGTAAAGTCGGTCAGCAAGGCGATGTCGGAATCGATAATGCTTTTGCATTTCACGCAGACCATATGAGGGTGCGGATAGGGTTTATTGCCATCGTACCGATTGCTGTCATCGGTGAATCCGAGTTCCAGGACTTCGTTGAGTCCTTTCAACAGCGCGATGGTTTTATAAACGGTGGCCAGACTGGTGGTGGGAAAGCTTTTCTTGACCTGTTCGTAAATGCGCTCGACGGTCGGATGTCCTTCGCTCTTGGCCAGTATTTTCAGGACGGCTATGCGTTGAGGGGTAAGACGGAATCCCCTGTCGCGAAGTTTTTCAATCATTACGGAGAGCCGTTTTTCAGGAACCGACATGGTTTGTTCTTCTTCCGCCAGAACTTCGTTCGTAACGCAGCGTTACATAATTAAGAAAGATTTTCCACAGATAGTAGATCGATACCGCTCTTTTGTCAATCATTGGCGCCGGGAGAGGTCGGAGAAAGCGATGGCCCTAGAGCAGGCTGTTGATAAACTGCGTCTAAGGCCGCCACTCCGCGTTGCGCGGCTCTCGCCAATGCTCACATATCCCCCCCCACCTATATGCTCCGCTTGTCGAATCGCCACGCGCCGTGCCTGACGACCTGATTTTTCAACAACCTACTAGAGCCAGGTACTCGAACAAGCGGGCGAACCACTCCTTTACTTGCTGCCACCAGGGACGTTTCGCCCACTGCGCCGGCGTTATCTGCTTGGAATCGCGCAGATCGTTCTGGAACATCGCTTCCATTTGATCCGAAAAATCGGCCCCAATAATAATGGCGTTCACTTCATTGTCACGGAGAAGACTCCACAGGTCAAGATTGGTCGATCCGACCGTAGCCCATACGCCATCAACAACAGCCGTTTTGGCGTGGAGGACCGACCCGCCGCGTTCATATATTTTCACCCCCGCCTTGAGCAGCATTGAGTAATATGAACGGCCGGCGGAAAAAACCAACTCCGAGTCGCTGACGCCCGGAAGAATGATGCGCACGTCGACGCCTCGTCGAGCGGCGTTTACCAGAGCGTCTATAATTTCATGACCGGGCACGAAATAGGCGTTGGTCAAATGAACGTAGTTTTCGGCGTAGGTGATCGCGGCCACATACATTGTATAGGTGGTTCGGTTATCGACGCCGGGCGTACTTCCGATCACGTGGACCAGATCGTCGCCTTCTTTTTTCAGGGTGGGGAACCAGTTTGCCGGGCCCAGTTCGGGTCCGTTCTGCTCCCGCCAGGTTTCCAGGAACAGCTTCTGAAACTCCGCCACCGCCGGCCCTGTTATCCGGATGTGGGTGTCCCGCCAGATCGCTCGCCCATCCTGGCCTCCGTATTCGCCGTATATCGATTCCGAATAATCATGACCGATGTTCATTCCGCCCGTAAAAGCGACCTTGCCGTCCACGACCAGGATCTTGCGGTGGTCCCGTTCGATAAGTTTCAACTCTTCCTCGCTCACTTCCAGGGAATCTATCGGATTGAAGGCGAGCGTTCGAACTCCGCCATCTTGCAACCGTTGAAACAATTCTACTTGGGTGTCCAAACTGCCCATGCTGTCATAAATAATGTTCACCTGAACGCCCTCCGCGCTTTTTTTCAGCAGGGCGTCCGCGAACTTTTTTCCGGACTCGTCATCCGCGAAAATAAACGTTTCCAGATTGATGTGGTCCCGGGCGTTCTCGATGGCCTGGAGCATGGCGGCGTAGGCCGCCGGGCTGTCGATAAGCAGATCCACCCGATTGCCGACGGTTAAGGGTTTGCCGCTCAATTCTTCCATCACCGAAACATAGTGTTGGAGAATACGGGTCGCGTCCGTTTGGTTTTCCAGGCGCTTCATAACGTTCTTGCTTTGGGCGGGAGACAGTTTGCCGGACGGCCCCACGACCTCCGGGGGACCGGCGGTCCGCGCCGAAGCGCGCCGAATGTCTTTCTCGGCGGACGGGAGTGAAGCGCAGCCATGCAGAGCAAGCAGGCAAGGGAGAAACAACAGCAGAATACGCAGCGTAAGCGGCGCGCAAGCCATAATCCTGTTCATCGGGGTAGCCCTCTCGAAAACACGCTTTCAGTATTATAAAGCCGGAGGGAAAAGAAAATAAGCGTTTTCTATGGGACTTTTGGCGGGCCAGTCTGAATAATCGGTTCGGATGATCCGACCTTTGTAAACGGTCAGTCCGGAGCTGAACCGGTTGAAACAACCGCATTCGGCGTGGAGAAACGGGACGGCCACGGACGCCGGGGAACCTTTTCGATAACCGCTCTCTAGTCTTCCAGCGTCCTGAGCCTTTTAACCAGCCATTCTTCGATAATTTTAAACACCTGTTCCCGCTTGAACGGTTTGGTGATATACGCGTTCATGCCGGCGGCCAGACATTTCTCCTCATCCCCGCACATGGCGTTGGCGGTCATGGCGATAATGGGAGCCGTGGTAAAGCCCATGCTTCGGATTTGCTGGGTCGCTTCGATACCGTCCATTTCGGGCATCTGAATGTCCATGAGAATCAGGTCATATTCTTCCGGCGAACCGGTGAATTTCAGCAGGGCCTGCTTTCCGTTGTCCGCGGTGTCCACATGGTAGCCGGCTTTGGAGAGCATCATCTTGGCCAGCTTCTGGTTAACCGGATTGTCTTCCGCGAGCAGAATACGCACCGAATGTTTGAACTCCTCCCGGATGGAGTACTGGGTAAGAATCCCGTTGTCCGGAGCCTGATCTTTCCTTGCGCAGGGATCGGGTTCACTGATGACCCGTTCCAGCATCTGGAAGAGCCGGTCACGCCGGATGGGCTTGCTCAGGAACCCGTTGAAACCGGCTTTTCCGCAGGCCTGCGCGTCCCGCTCCATCAGGGATGAAAGGGCGATAAGCGGTATGCGGGAAAAGGCGCGATCGCTGGCGCGGATCTGGCGGGCGATGTCATAGCCGCTGGACCGGGGCATCTGAATGTCGCAGATAAGAATATCGAAGGGAATTCCCGTTTCCGACGCATAGGTGAGCGTGGACAGGACCCTCGAGCTGTCCGAAAGCTCGAAAACATTCATGCCCAGGCAGCGCAAGAGGTTGGACAGAATATTCAGGTTGGTTTGGTTGTCGTCAACGATAAGCGCTTTTTTATTGCGCAGGGAGGCCGGTTTTATTCTGCGGCAGGATTTTTTCGCCCCTTTTTCCAGCCAGGCCGTGAAATGGAAAACACTCCCTTCGTTCACCACGCTGTCGGCCCATACGTCACCGTCCATCATGCGCGCCAACTGTCTGGAAATGGTCAGCCCCAACCCCGTGCCGCCGTATTTTCGCGTGGTGGAGCCGTCCGCCTGCTGAAAGGGATCGAAGATGATCGATAGCTTTTCCTGCGCGATGCCGATTCCGGTGTCCCGTATCTTGGCGTGCAGCCTTACCCGACCATCGCTTTCTTCATCCACTTCAAGTGACAATTCAATCTCGCCCCGTTCGGTGAATTTGGGAGCGTTACTCATCAGGTTGGTCAGCACCTGCCGGAAGCGAGTGGGGTCTCCCCGGACCAGCGCGGGAACGTCGCGGTCCACGTGACAGATAATTTCCACGGGCTTGGCTTCGATGCGCGGCGCGATGATTTCACAGACGTCGTACGCGATCAGTTCGGGGTCGAATTCGATACATTCGAACTTCAACTCCCCGGCCTCTATCTTCGATGAATCCAGGATCTCATTGATCAGCGAGAGCAGCGCGTCTCCGCAATTCTTGATGGTGGAAACCATGTCCAACTGATTTTCATTGAGCCCGGTGTCCTGCAACATTTCCGTAAAGCCGATGATGCCGTTGAGCGGCGTGCGGATTTCATGGCTCATGTTGGCCAGAAACTGGCTTTTAGCGGTATTGGCCTTATCGGCCTGGAGCGCCATTTCCTTGGCCATCTCCACCTGCGCCTTGGCCATGGTGAGCAGCATTTTCTGCACGGATACCGTGCCGATGACTTCGTCCTGCAGGGTGACGATGATATCGTCGTAAATTTTTTCATTGGCCCGGTTCATGGCCGCGCTGGCCACCCGCTGTAGGGGCGAGGAGCAATCGACGATCATGGGTTCCTTGTCCATGAGAAAGGTAATGTCGCGATGGTAATAGAGCGCCACGCCGAATCGGGTGCCGAGCTGGCGGTCGAGATTGTAATTCATAAGCAATCCCAAAGGCTTGCGCCCTTCTACAATGACGATCCCTTTCATGGGGGGAGTATCCACCAGCAATTCCTTCAAGTCCTGAACAAGGATGGTCGGCGGGATGTTCATGGAGGTTTCCACCAGAGACCCGATGGTAAAAACTTCAGGCGTAAATTTATCGTAGTCCAGGGACATGGAAATGGAGGAAACATCCGTGGTGATACCAGAGGTAATATCGGATATGAGCGCGCTGTGTGAGAGTCCGGCGTTGTTCTCGGTCATGGTTTCCATTTGAAGTCATCCGTTGCGACATCCCCGGCCGACCGGGGAATGGTGGAGCGGACGCGGGGGGTCCTCCCCGCGTCCCGAAGGACCGCGGCGGCGCGTAAATCGCCGGCGTCCGTTTTTGCTTTTTCATTCGGCGTACCCGGAGGAATTCTCCCGAGAAAGGAGGACCACCCTTCTCGTGTCGTCTCCCGGGCGTTATCAATCCATCGGCGCCGACTTTGCCATATTTCAGTTACCTAATCGACACTGGACGCCGATAAATAAGGCCTCAAACCAACTTCTAACATATGAAGCCCTTTACGGCTTATAAACGCCCAGGATCGGAAAAGATAAAGGACAGAATAGCTATTTTACGAAAATTGAAAAACGTTCCGGATCGGAGAAATATGAAAAACCGGGCGCCGTTCGAACGTGACGGCGCCCCCTCCCGGTAAATCAAAATCTGCCCGAACCCATCTTCCTGTTTCCTTTCTTTTCGTGACAGCAGGACGCCCCCGCGACACCACTTTTTTCCCCTTGCGATATAGTCGCCTCCAACGCTGAACGAAGCGTTCAACGAACGAGGTCGCATGAAAACAACAGCACAACAAAATCGGACGGCGGATCAAAGCGTGGAAATGGAGATCTTCGCCGCGGGTGCGCAAACGGATTCAGCGGGAAGATCCCGCTTCTGGACGGACGACGACCTGGAAGAAATCGCCGGCGCCTACGACCCCACCAGCCATGAAGCCCCGGCCGTGCTCGGTCACCCCAGCCATGACGATCCCGCGCTGGGTTGGGTGGAATCCCTGGTCCGCAAGGGCGACCGGTTGGTGGCCAGGCTGACGCCGACCAAGGCGCTGCGCGAACTGGTGCGAAACGGGTTGTTCAAAAAGAGATCGGCCGCGTTTTATCACCCTCGCGATCCGCGTAACCCCAAACCGGGCCGGTGGTATCTGCGTCATGTGGGATTTCTGGGGGCTCAACCGCCGGCGATCAAGGGCCTGCCCGATGTCGCCTTTTATGAAAAGGACGGCGCGGTGATCATGGAGCTTAATCCGGCCTTGTCCATCGAGGGTAATGGCCCCCTGAAAGACGCGCGGGTCGCGGGCGCGGACGGCGGGGCGCCCTTCCGCGATAAACATCGGTCGCAATCCGAACAGGAGGAATCAATGAATTTCAAGGAATGCATGAAGTCTTTTCTCAACAAAGCCATCGATAACTGCTCCGAAGTCGATGGCGCGGAAATTTCCGAAGACCCGGTCGAGAAACGAATCAAAGAAGCCATCCGCGAAACGCGTGAAAAAGCGGTGGCCGAGTTCATGGAAAAAGAACGATTGGACCGCCGCGCCCGACGCCGGGAAATCCGCCAGGGTTTCGTGGCCGAGTTCCTCGAAACCGGGACCAGGGCGGGCAGGCTGCTTCCCGCGTGGAACAAGGCGGGGCTGCGCAAGTTCCTGGAGTGTCTGCCCGGCGCGGACGAAGAAACCGTTCATTTCGCCGAAAACGGACCCGATCAGTCGCCCTTTGAATGGATGATATCGTTTCTGGAGAGTCTTCCGCAAACGGTCCCCTTGGGGGAATTCGCCGGAAGGAAGGCAACGACCGTCATACCCGAGATCTCGTCGGCGTCGCTGCAGTTGGTGGAACTGGCCAAGAAACGAGCGAAAAACGAGAGCATGGCCTTTTCCGAGGCCTTGCGCAAAACCGCCGAAGCTCACCCCGAGTTGTACGAAGAATACGCGCTGGAAAATTAGGAGGATACCGTTCATGGCGTTTGAAAATGGTGTTTTGGACATCGGGTTTGAAGCGGGCAAGGACCTGTCCAATGATCAATACCGCTTCGTCATTCTGTCGGGAGGCAAGGTTTACCGGCCCAATTCCGCCGCGGATAAGGCCATAGGAATCCTGCAGAACAACCCTGCCGCCGGGGAAGCCGCCGCCGTGCGCATGCTGGGAATATCCAAGCTGGTGGCCGGGGAAACCATCGCCGAAAACGAATATGTAAAACTGGAGTATGTGGACGCCGGGGACGCCGGTAAGGGGCTCGACGCCAATACCGCGCTGGATCTGGCTTCGGCCTTCTGCCTGGCCGGAGGCGATGAAGACGAACTGATTACCGTGTCCGTGCTTCCCTTCCCTTTCCAGACCAACGCGGCGTCATAGCGAACGCCCGAGCAAGGAGAATACGAAATGCCTCAACCCACTTCCAAGGACCGGCATATTAACGCCGCGTTGAGCGCCGTTTCCATGGCCTACCGAAACCAGCTCTATATCGCCGACCGGGTATTCCCCTCGGTCCCGGTGAGCAAGCAAAGCGATTACTACTTCATCTATTTAAAGGGATCGTGGTTTCGCGACGAAGCCGGTTTGCGCGCTCCGGGAGCGAAAGCGCGGCGCGGAGGGTACGCGTTGTCCAAGGATCAATATTTTTGCAGCGAATACGCCTTCGCCAAGGAGATCACCGACGAGGACCGGGCCAACGCCGACGACGCGCTGGAACCGGAGATCACCGCCGTGGAGTTCGCCAGCGACAAGGTGGCGCTCAAGAAGGAACGGCTGGTGGCGGGAAAATGCATGAACGCCTCCAATTGGACCGGTTCGCAGGACGCCGAAGGCGGCTGGGCGGCGAGCGAAGCCAACACCTTTATTACCGACGTGGAAAACGCCATCGGCTCCGTGCGCGGCCTTACCGGGTTTGAACCCAACGTCATGCTCATGGATGACGACACCTTCCGCCAGATCCGCCAGGAGGATACCGTTCTGGACCGGATCAAGTACGGTGGAACCAACGTGGACCCGGCGCGGGTGACGGCCCGCATGATCGCCGCCGTTTTCGGGCTGGAAGAAGTGTTGGTGGGAAAAGCGATCTATTCTTCGGCGCCCGAAAAGGCCGACGGGTCCGACTTTGACGGTGTGGACATTTGGGAAGTAAACGCGGGAAAAGGTTCGGCGCTTCTCTATTACCGGCCGCAGGCGCCGGGAAGAAAGATCCCCAGCGCGGGATACTCCTTCACCTGGACCAAGCACAGCGAAACGATCCGCGATCAGGCCCGCGACGCGGGACAGTACCGGATCATACGAATGTGGCGCGAGGAAGCCGAACATCAGGATGTGGTGGAGGCGAGCGAATGCTTCGATCCCAAGATCACCGGGGCCGACCTGGGCTACCTCTTCTACGACACCATCGCCAGTTAAGCGCGCTCTAAACCGTTACTTTGGACAGGTTCACCATGGCTTACTCGACGCTCGACGACATACTGCTGAACATGGACGAAACGGAGTTGATTCAATTGACCGACGATTCCGGATCGGAAGTAGTGGATTCGGACACGGTACTGCGGGCCATCTCCGACGCTGACCGCCTGATCGACGTCTATCTGGGATCGCGGTACCGCCTTCCGATGGAATCCGTCCCGGATCTCATCAGAACCATGAGCGTGGACCTGTCCATTTTCAATCTTTTCAGCAGACGAGGCGCCGTTCCCGATATCCGAAAGGATCGTCACGCCCTGACTCTGCAAACCCTGGATAAATTGGCCGCGGGCAAAATCACCATCGACGCGCGGGAAAACCACGAAGCGGCCACGCGCCACGTCAAGGCGTCGCGATCCCAAGGCGACCGCCTTATAACCCGGCAAACCCTGGAGCGTATGTAGATGAGCCTCGTTTCCTGTCAAACCGATGTGGAAATGGCCTCGGCCCGCAACCTTCTGGACGTCTTGTTGGAGCGGTTGGAACGCCTGGAGCCGGTCTACCGCGAGATAGGCGAGATTATAACAAACTCGGTCCGGCGCAATTTCGAGGAGAGCAGGAGCCCGGAAGGGAAACCGTGGGCGCCGCTGAAAGGCCGGGCCGATCGGGGCCGCAAGCCGCTCATGAAGACGGGCCGACTGGCGTCATCCATCCGGGAGCGTGTCGGCGGCGAGTCCCTGTCCATTGAAGCCAACGCCGTGTACGCCGCGGTTCATCAATTCGGGGGCAAAGCGGGCCGCCGGGGGAAGGCGATCATTCCGGCCCGGCCGTTCCTGGGAGTCCGAACCGAGGATTGGCAGGCCATCGAGTCGGCTATCCTGAAACATTTACTACCGAGCGACGTATGACAATCACCGTTGAACATGTCGAAGAAGCCATCCGGGGCGCGCTGGAACGGGATACCGCGCTATCGAGCCGGGTGAAGCGGTTCATGGTTCTTCCCGACCTTGGCGAGGATCGGATCATCGGCCTTATCAAGGAATATCCGGCCATTGCGGTGATATCCTACGAAGGATACTGGGAGGAAAATGCGACCGCGTATCAGGATGAAACCGGGCTCTTCGCCGTTTTGTGCGTCAACAAAAACCTGCGCGCGCCTCACGCGGCGCTGAAGGGCGGCGCGGCCGAGGAAACAGGAGTGTATGACCTGGTCGACGGCGTGCGAAGGACACTTTCCCGCGACAACGCCGTCGAGGTGGAAGGGTTGTTGAGCTGCCGCCCGACCAAACGCAGGCTGTTGCGGGCCGACGGCGCGATCGCGCTCTATGCTGTTGAAGTGGAAATCCGCTGGCGGCGAGGTTTGGAAAGCCAGTGAACCGTGCAACAAATGTATCGCATCTTGCTTAACGAGCGAAGGAGAAAACCATGATTCTGGCGCGGAGAACCATTCTAGCCGCCGCGATCTAAAGTGTCGAAGGAACCGCCCAATCCCTGGGCGCATCCGACTGCCTGAGAGTAGCCAACGTCAATTTCACCCCCTATATGGAGATGAATAAGCGGCCGCTCATGCGCGACAGTGTCTCCAAAATACCCGATTTGCCGGGAGTCCGCAGTTCCCAGGTGACCTTTGACGTGGAATTGGTGGGAAATTCCCTGGGTGGAACCGCCCCGGAATGGAGCGCGCTCATGAAAGGATGCGGATTCGTGGAGAACGCCGCGTCGGGCGTGGTTACCTACTCCCTGTCCAGCAATCCGAGCGATTTCAAAAGCCTGACCATCGGCGTCTATACCGATGGGCTGCTGTCAAAACTATGGGGCGCGCGCGGTAGCGCGAGCCTGATAATGGAGAGCGGCAAGCCGGGTATCGTGCGGTTCTCGTTCCAGGGAGCCGACTTTGAGATCACCGATACCGCGCTTCCGGCGCCGTCGTTCGATACGGCCATTCCGGCGCCCTTCAAAGGGGCTACCTTCACCATGAACGGCCAGGCGCTCAAGGTAGGTTCGCTGAACCTGGCCCTCAACAATCAACTGGAACTGCGACGCGACATCACCTCCCAGAGCGGCCACCGTTCGGCCATGATCACCGGCCGCGACGCTTCCGGCTCCTTTGACCCGGAACTGGAGTTGGTCGCGACGCACGATTTCTACGGGTTGTGGAAATCGGGACAAACTTCGGCGCTCACCGCCGAATGGGGAACCGGCGCCGCCAAGGTCCGCGTGACCTCGCCCTGCTGCCAGTATCGAGGCGTCAGATGGCAGGACAAGGGCGCGCTGCGTGGGTTGCTCGTGGATTTTTCACTCACCGAAGACGCCGGATCGGACGAACTGGAACTGACCGTGGGATCGGAGACGTGATTCTGGAAAAGAAAGAAAAACCATCCAAGGGAATCTCTTCCCCCGAGCCCCCTATAAAAACCACCAAAGGAGAAAGCCATGTCCTGCAAGGTGAAACTTTTTCAGGAAGAAGAACCATCGGGCGTCTGGGCGCCATACAAGAATGACGCGCGCGTGAAGATCCGCCCCATATCCAAAAGCAAGATACGCGAGTTACGGGCTCGGGCCACGACGTCGGAGCGCGAATGGAAGAATGGACAGATGCTGGAGCGAGAACGGGTGGACGAGCGCCTCTACGACCGTCTCCTGGCGGATTACGTCATCGAGGATTGGGAGAATTTTCAGGACCAGGACGGCAATGACCTGCCGTGCGGCGGGGAAAACAAGTACCTCATGATTGACCAGATCTTCGAGTTTTCACGGTTTGTCCATACGGTGTCCACCAATGTCCAGGACTATCTGACCCGGAAAGAAGAGGAGCTTACCGAAAATTTGTCCTCTACGTCCAATGGCTGAGAAATAAGCCTGCGGACTGCCGGACATGTCACGTCGGGCGCGTTTTGGACGCGGTCCGTTTTCCCACCTGCCAAACCTGCGGCAGCGTGGGCTCCCTTGAACTGAAAAAAGAAAACCATGCCCTCATGGAAACGCTGCGTTTGGCGGCGCCGTCCCTGTGGACCGGCTTTAGCCTGAGCGCCATTTTGGACACCGCCGAACTGCTCGACGTAACGTTTACCCGAACCGAAATAATCCGAATGTTTCGGGCCTGGAACAAAATAACGGAGCGAAAGAAATAAACATGCCGGCCACCGTGCAGATAACGCTCAAAGCCAATGACGAAGCTTCGCCCGCGGTCGATCGCGTCTCCCAAAGCGTCGAAAGCCTGAATCAAAAGCTTACCCACAACGGGTCCGCGACGGAGAGCTTGCGGAGCGATTTGGATGAAACGGTCCGGGTACTCGATGAAACCACCCTGAGCCTGGCCACGTTGGAAGAACAATGGACAGCGCAAACCAATGTGTTGGATGAATACATCGACGCCAATCGCTCCCTGAGCGAAGTATCCGCGGAATCATTCTCGGAAATGAAAACCGGACTGCGGGATGTGACCGGCGCCTTTGGCGTTGAAATGGACAGTCAGTCCGGCGCGTGGACCGAGATGTGGGATTCCATAGACCACGGCTTTTCAGCCCTTTTTCAGAACCTCATGGATTCGAGTTCCGACACCGCTGAATATGTGGTCGATCTGATCGGCGGCCTGTTAATTCGGCTCAAGGACATGATGGCCGCCAATGAATTGATCATCCCCATCTCCGCTTCCATGGGCGGGAGTGGATCGAGCGGTTTATTAAACATGGCGCCGAACGTTGTCCAGGATAACTCCGGTCTCTGTGGAGGCGTCATGAACTATGTCGCGCCCGCCCTGGGATTAGCCGGTTTCGGGATATCGCTTGTTTCGACGCTCTTCGAGGACCGGCCCCAGCCCCGCTTCGGCACGGAAGGATATGTGCCCGGCAGCTTGAGCGGATTCCTGAGCGCCGGTCCGGACGAACTGCTTTCCGTCACCGAAATGAACTCCGACGCGCGGGAGTCGGCGGGCACGGACGCGGCGACCGTGCAGGCCATGTACGACAAGGTTACCGGCGGATTCCAGTCTATGTTTCGGGATGTCTATGAAATGATGCCCGACGCCGTGCAGGACGCCTGGGACGCCATCGACGTGGAAAGCTTTACCCACGATCCGCGCGTGTCCAAACGCAAGACCACCTCCCTGGCCATCGCCGACCATCTCAAGCAATGGGTGGGCGGCCTGGACGATACGCTGACTACCGGCCTCATCGACGCCACCGCCGAGCAATTCAGTCCAGAACATGGCGCGGCGCTGGGCAAGCTGTGGAACGAAAAGCTTTCCGCTTGGTTCGATCCGCTGCTGGCGTCCGCCGAAGATCCCGAAGCCGTCGAGGCGGCCATCCAGCAGTACGGGCAGTACCTCTCCAGCTTTTTCAGCGGCGTGTCCGGTATCATGTCCTACAAGGACGCCGATCTCATGGGAGATCTGGACAAGCTCACGAACGCTACCCCCTTCGATCAGTTCCGCGACGGGCTGGCCGAGATCAAAACCCAGATCGAGTTCATCACCGAATCCGTCAACGATCTGGAGGGCCTGGAATACGCCAACGCCCTGGCCACTATCGCCGATCTGGAACGGCAGGATTACGAAATGCGGCTGCAATACCTGGCGCAGCTCAAAGCCCTGCAGGAAAACCTCACAGCATCCATCTCCGACCAGGTGGAAGGTTTCCGCTGGGACGCGATGAGTGAAGAGGAACGGTACGCCTATGCCGAGTCCATGCGGTCGCAATCCTGGGCCGATGTTTTCTCCGCTCGGTCCGAAGCGGATATCGCCGACGCCGTGGAACAATATCTTAGCTGGACCGGCCAACAGTGGAATCTCGGCAAGTCGCTGTACGGCGAAGATTGGACCGAACAGAACCTCAACGCCTTCGAAACCGACGCCGACGCGCTGAACAAATATATTTCGGAAACCCTCCAGACCTCCATCGATGAACTGGTCAAGGGACAGGAAGATCTGACCGGCCAAGTGAGCGATACGGTGGGTAGTTTCAGCGCGCTCAACGATGAATTGCCGGCGCTGAGCGAGAACCTGTCCACTATGAGTTTGGAGGTGGCTGCCTTGGCCACCGCCATGCGGGAGGCAACCGCCGCCCTGCAAAACGCGGCCGGCCAGTTGGCCTGGACGCCGGAAGTGAACGGGTAGG
Organism: uncultured delta proteobacterium; assembly: GCA_963821845.1. GTDB lineage: Bacteria > Desulfobacterota > Desulfarculia > JACQYL01 > CAWGVV01 > CAWGFI01. Next base: position 11,046 of record CAWGFI010000012.1, on the reverse strand, counting down.
AAGAAAAAGAAAAAACAACGCGAGGGTTCACACACCCTCGCGCCCCCAATTAAAGGGGCGCCCTCGACAACTCCGTTGTCGAGGGCGCGAAGCAACAAGAGGCAATCCTGGATGCCGCGATCAAGTCGCGGCATGACGAGAACAAACAGCCGCGTCGCCCCGCGACCACCAACCCCGGCGCCCCGCGACTTGATCGCGGGGGCCAGGACCGAAGGCGGAGTCGACAATAAATGCCCAAATCATTTGACGCGCAAACCGAAGCTGAACTGGCCGCCCGGAAGCATAATCCGGCCTTCCTCATCGTGATCGGCCATTCAGCCGGACCTTTTTACGCTTCGTCGACCATTGAGGTGTCCCATGACTCCAAAACCTGGGCCAGGCTGGACGCTAACGTGAACGCCTTCATCCAGGGCGTGGATGGAAACGCGCAGGCGCGGCTCGTCTTCCCCAAGCATCCCGGCCCGCTGGCCGCCATGGTGGCGCGAGACGAACTGCGGGGCCGGCCGGTGGATATTTTCAAGGGTTATCTCGACTCAAGCGGCGCCGTGATCGGAACCCCGGACCTGCTGCTGGCGGGCCGGTTCGACTACGGATCGGTGGATGAGAACAACGTGACGCTCAACATCGCCGAAGGCGCGGCGGCGCGGCATGGACGAGCCCCCCGGCGCCGGATCACCCCGCCCGTGTTCAATCATGCGCCCAGGCCGCATGAAAAAATATGGTTCAACGGCGTGGGGACCACGTTGACTCCGGAAGGAAGTTATTGATGAGCTACGACAAGGAATGCCCTGGATACCGCGATCAAGTCGCGGCATGACGAGAACAAACAGCCGCGTCGCCCCGCGACTTGATCGCGGGGTCCAGGATAAACGGCGAAGCCGACAACAAGGAACCAAATGGCCGTATTTCCCGACATAACCTGTTTTGAAATCCAGAGCGCGGTCACGGACGGCGTGAAATGGCAGGAAGGATCATCCGGCAAGGACTGGGGCGCGGATACCTGGGCGGGCCAATCCAAGATCGGTTGGAAGTTCAGCGGTCCCGCCGTGACCATGTCCGAAGAACGCCGGATACGCGAGTTCCACGCGGCCAACAAAGCGCCGTTTTACTATTTCGACCAGTGGAAGGAACACATGGGCGTGGCGTGCGACGAAACGGGCGCCGGGTCGCTGGGGACATTCACCATCACCGGCAAAAACGGATCGGGTTTTACCGTGTACGTTAACGGCGTTGAAATCGATTCCGAAGATTACGCCATCGACCTGGGCGGCGGTACCAATGGTGAGGATCGGGTGATGTTTGATTCCGGGGCCAAGCCCGCCGACGGCGCCACGGTCACCGTGGATTTCATCGGCCGCCACAGGTATTTGGCCCGTTTCAACGGCGGCCTGACCTGTTACCGCAAATCGTACGCCGTGTTCGGCATGAGTTTTAATCTGGTGGAGGTGTTGGGATGAAAAACATGCGGGGGTTCACGCCCTCGCGCTTCCATATCAGGACCCCGCGATCACGTCGCGGCGGCAGGGTCATCAAACCTAAAGCTCTTGAAGGGGGGATGGGGAAACAATGCCATCCAGACGTTCATACATACCAACCCAATCGCCTATCATCATTCCCGGCGGCTCCGGCTCCGGGCTTGTTATCCGGCCCACCGCCTCGCCTTCGGGTGGAGCGCGTCCCGGATCGGCGGCGCTGGGAGCCGCGGCGCAGACGCAGGCCGAACGGGAAATGGTGGTGGGCGGCTGGGGCAGCGTGGTCCCCATGGTGTACGGCCGGGTGAAGCTGGGCGGGACCATCGCGGTGGCCAAAACCTTTACCGGGGCCATTCGGGCGCACGTGATCACGGTGTGGTCCATGGGCCGCTGCGAGGGCGTCAACGAGCTGTATCTGGACGATGGTCCGGCTTCCCGGCTGACCGGCTTCGGCGCGTATCACTATTATGGAACGGCCACGCAGACCTACCCGTCCGGACTACATGCGGCGTACCCGGCCTATGAAGATGATTTGGCCAACATCGCCTACACCTATCTGACGTTCGGCATGGCCTACAACGGCAAGGACCCGTTCAAGACCGCCGGCGCCGATTTTTCCGGCCGTTGGCTGTACGATCCGAGGCAGGCGGGCCACGACGAGGAAGATCCGGAGACCTGGACGTGGAGCGAAAATCCGGCGCTGGCCCTGGCTGATTGGATCTGGCGCGACGACGGCGAAGGCCGGGGCTTCGATTCGCTCAACTGGGATTCCGTGGCCGAAGCGGCCGAATGGACTGGCGCCACGATCAATGATCGACCGCGCCACACCATCGGGCTCTCCATCGAGCAGATCCGCCCGGTTCGCGAATGGCGGGAAGTCCTGCGGGCTTACGCTCACGCTATTCTGCACCAGGACGGCGGCAAGACGGTCATGGTTCCTGACCGGCCGCGATCCGTGGATCATTACTTGACCACGGACGACATCAAGCCGGGCAGCCTGCAAGTGTTTACCAAGCGGGAAGAGGACCTGCCCAATGTGGTGGAGGTGGAATTCACCGACCGGGATTCCGATCCGGAAAACAAGTGGCGGAGCGGCCTGGAACGGGCGACCACGGGAGACGAAACACGCTCGGCCCGTTACGCCATGCCGGGGATCGTCAATCGCAGCGAAGCCTATCGTGAGACGCTGGAACGGCCCAACCGGGGGACTCTCATAACCAGGACCTGCCGGCTGGAACTGTTCTCCCAGGGAGAAAAGGTGACGCCGGGCGATGTGATCCAGATCGATGACGACAACCTGCCTATCACCGCCGGTCTTTTTCGCGTGCTGAACAAACGCAGGACCGGCGATCGGAACTGGGGGCTGGAATCCGAAGCATACGACGAGAACGTCTATCCCAACGCCGTGGCCGCCCCGTCCGCGTATGGCTCGGTGGACGAACCGAGCCCGTTCGAGCCTCCGACGGTTACCGGGCTGACGGTCACCGAAGAGTTGAAAACCGGTCTGGACGGCCGGGTGTACACGCAGATCCGCGCCGTGTGGGGCGACATGACCGTCGAGTATCCCTACGTGGAACACTATGAAGTCGAGATCCCGTTCTTTGCGTCGCGCGAACCGAAGCTCGTCAATGAATGGACCTATGGTCCGGCGGTGGATGGGACGACCTACACCGTCAAGGTGTACATCAGGTCCACGGTAGGCAGGTTGTCGGCCGCGGCCGTAAAAAGCGTAATCGCCAAGGGCAAACGCGTCGAACCTTCCCGTGTTCCCTTCATGGCCGGGCTCGGGCTGGTGGGAGCGGTCCATTTGCGGTGGGAGCCGGCGGTGGATATCGGCCCCCTGGACTATGAAATCCGCGTGGGGTCGGCGGGCGATTCCTGGGACGACGCCGAACTGGTGGATCGGGTGAAGGCCACCTATTTCTTCGATCCCATGGTTCCGGCGGGAACCTACCGCTACTTTGTCAAGGCTCGGGACGAATACAAGAACTACTCTTCCGGGCCCGATCAGTACGCCGACGTGACCGTGCAGGACGGAAACCTGGCGCGCATCGCCGATTTTCACTGGACCGGCGCTGACATGATCAACGCCCAGACCATGAAAATGCGATTTGCCAAAATTCGCGGACGCGGATGGGTCGGAGTCCCGGCGGACGGCCGGTCCTGGGCGGACGCCTGGCCGGGAGCCGCCTGGACCAGCAGGTGCGCCCCCGGAACGCCCTGGATGTTTCCCCGCCCCACGTTTGGCGGCGCCGCGGGGACCAACGATACTATCCTGGCCGTGGGGCTGTGGAACCTGGGCAACCTGGGCGCGATCAAGGACGTGAGCTGTACCCTGAGCGGCATGACCGTGGAGCTGCTGAAAAACGGCGACAACGCGGCCGTGGGCCAGGGACTGCAATTCAATATCGGCGGATCGTGGATTGATCAGAACTCCTATCACGCCTCGGGCGTCACCCGGTATCCGCGTCCCTACGTGCGCGACCTGTGCGACGGCCCCAACGCCGGGTTCGTCATTTCCATCCCCCAGGCGGCTCGCATGGCGGTGATGAAGGAAACCGTGGCGGAAAGCGGAGTGGAGGCCATGACCGCGAGCAACCAGCCGGTGAGTGTCGCGTTTACCAGGGACTTCAGCGCGTTGGCGGATTTCGAGTTCGGTGTCGAAGCTGCCACGCCCGGCGTCCTGACCGCCTGCTGGCATAACCTGGACCCGGATGGAGGCGACCTGTACCTGTATGACGCGGCCGGCAACCACGCCGTGGGTAACGTGGCCTGGAAGGTTTCGGGGCCGTAAAATTGTAAGGGCAGTTTTGTACGGGCGGGTTTTAAACCCGCCCGTAGCGGAAGGAAACGAAATGGCAATCGACCCCGAAAAAATATGGACGATGACCCACGAACTACAGGCCCTTTTGGGTCAGGTGAAACATCTGGCCACCCGGTACAAGAAAGGGCGGGTGCTGGTGGCCGAGAAATCGTTGCGTTTTGACGACGAAGCCTTGACCGATATGAAAAGGCGACTTGTGGAGTTGCGCGACCAGATCACCGACGCCTTTGTGGCCCTGCGCGACGAACTGCCGGACACGTAAGGGCGGGTTTGAAACCCGCCCCTACAAGAATGACGAAAGAGGTAAAACCACATGGCCTACACGCAATTCGACCCTGAACGCCCCTCGCCTTCCGCGCCCGATTGGCAAGCTGATCTCGACGCCACCCGCGCCAACCTGCTTGCCCTCAATGACGGCGTCATCATAAGCGACATGCCCGGCTGGGCTTATTCGGTGGAGGAAGGGACCAACGACCGGCCCACCAAAATACACAAAACCAAAGGGACAACGATCCTCCGCAAAAATATCGAGTGGGGAACAGACGGGGGCGAAGCCGGCAATCCGAAGACCATCGACTATCACTTTTCCGACGACGCGGGGTCGAGTTGGGATTTTATCGGACGCAAAACCATAACCTGGGACGAAGACGGTAACGTCGCGTCCACATCCTGGAGTCTGTCATGAGCGATGAACTGCTAGGGACGCCGGGTAAGCTCAATACCCTGCTGTCGCGCATATCCGGCGAACGCGCGGATGAAATCGACGCCATGTACGGCATGCTAGCCACGATCGCCGCAGCGCTCACCTCGGCGCGCATAGAGAAACTTGATTTCCTCAACGCGTATGTCTCCACGGTGGGCGGAGCCAACCCTACGGCGCAGCGGGGCGCCTGGAACATGACCTCGACGCAGACCAACGTGAACGTCACGATCGCCGCAATACCGAACATAAATAAGGCGTTTCTGCTGCCGGTGCAATGTCGCGCTTTCACTTTCGACAATTACGATGGCGGCTTCATCAGCGCGCCGGTCGGATATATCGTCAACGCCACCACCATCAACATATCACGCGGCGCGTCCAATGATCGGGCCATGTCCGGCCGATGGGAGCTGGTGTACTGGTCATGAGCTTGTGGAGCGCGATCGCGGGCATATCGATTGAGGCGGCCTTCATCGCGGCGGGATTCGTGAAGTTGCTGTTTTGAACCATGCGGGCGTCTTGTACGGGCGGGTTTTGTATGGATGGTTTTGTACTGGCGGGTTTGAAACCCGCCCGTACCGCCCCAACGCCCCTAACGCCCACCAAAGAGGCAAAAACATGACCCCAAAGGAAACGGCGTTGATGACCATCGATTGCCTGTGCGGCCATATGCGGGATCTGCGTTCGCTGATTTCGGCCGATGCGCCCTTGGATCGAATAATCAAACAAACCCACGCCGTGGGAGAGATGCTGGCCACCTCGACGCAGGTGTATGTAGCCGATCGCGAAGGGTGGCGCAAGCAAGAGATAAAGCAATGAAGAGAAGGAGGGATCTATGAAACCGGGAATAAAGACAAGCGAGTTTTGGGCGACCATGACAACGGCTCTGACAGGCCTGCTGGTTTTGTTTGGAGTGATACAGCCGGAACATCAGGGCGCGGTAAACGAAGCGGCCAACCAGATCATAGGCGCGGGCATGATGGTGGCGCCCGTCATTGGCTACGCCTTGAGCCGAGGGAAGGCAAAGGCGGTGGAAGGACCCGTAAAGCAGTAAACCCCTTTTGAACGTGAGGTGATTGCAGGCATGCCGCCGACCCACCACGCATATACCCGCCACGGGCGCATATTCTCCACCGGAGAGGAGCGCCAATATGTCTACCGTTCGCGGACGGGCCAGGTCAACGTGGAGACCGCGCCTGACGTCTTCGCCGCGTACGTGTGGGACGCCAAGGCCAAGGCGGTACAATTCGGCGATTGTGAGCTGCGTTTCACCGCGGTGGGTATGGAGTTCCGGCGTTTAAGCTCCCCCCTGGCTCCTCTCGACGAGGGGGAAAGCCAAGGGGGGAGTCTCCTTTTCGAATGCGCCTTCCATCCGGAGATGAAAAGCGGCGCGGCGTTCGAACGCAAACAGGCCGTGGCGAGCGGTCTGCGGGTTGAGCCTGTCATTACCGAGGACTCGGCCGACCGGCTGCTCATCTCCTATGACCTGGACACGGACGATCAGAGATCAACCGTGTCCATCGCGGTGTGTGGAAATGGCAAGGCGCGTTTTTCCTTTGAAATCAACGCCAAGGAGGCCGGTGAGCAGAGACTGACCCTCACCCCGAACCTCACCCGGTTGGAGACGGGGACCTGCAAGCAAATCCACGCGCGGCTTAAGGATGGCTCGCCAGGCGCGCTCGTGGGGATCGACTTCGGCCTGTCGCGGTGGATGTGGGCGCCGGACGAAGAGGCCGACCACGTCATCGAGGACAAGGCTGACGCCTTGGCCATCCATCTGAAGCAGGGCGTCTACGCCAAGGAGGAAAAGAAGACCCTTTGCCCGGACTCCTGGAGCGGCTCGGTCGCCACGGGATCAAACGACGGCTACCAGGTCGTGGGCGACTCCTGGTATGGGAGCGACGCCGAGCTGTGGGGCGGGACCTACAGCTCGAATCACCATCAGCACATAGGATGCTCGTTTATCCTGGCCGCGATCCCGGCGGGATCGACCATCGACAAAGCCTATTTTCGCGGCCGGGTGGTCGATAATACTTCGACCACCTTTCATTTGAGCCTGCGCGTGGAAAACGCCAACCCGGCGTCCAACAACGCCTTCGGGGCGAGCCATTTGCCCTCGAACGCGCCATGGGTGAACGCGCGCGCCTTTTCGGCCTGGCAGCACGGAAGTTACCTCTGGTATCACGGAGAAAACGATACCTATCCCTTCAATCTTGCCGCGGATATCCAATCGCTGCTGGACGCCTACGGAATCGGGGCGGACGGCCGGGTTAATGTTTGTCTGTACAACCACGGGGATGTCAGCTCAAGCAACGACTTCGCCTTCGAAGCCTATGAGGCGCCGGGAGGCAATGAGCCCGAGTTTTCCCTGGCCTGGACCGAAGGCTCGGCCTCCATCGATCTTGTCGTAGCCGATGCGTCTCACGCGCAATCGGCGGATAACGTGGTTCCGGAGCAGGTTTCCACGCTGGTCGGCGCGGATGGAGTTCACGCGCACACCGCCGAAAATGCGACCCTGACGCAAACCCACCGCCTTTCCGCACTGGATGGATCGCATGGACAGACGGCCGACAGCGGTCTCTTGACGCAGATCCACGAATTGGCCGTGGCCGATTCCAGTCACGGTCAGGTGGCCGACGGAATCGCGCCGACCCAGGTCCATGTCCTGGCGCTCTTGGGTGGCGCTCATGGACAGACGGCCGAAACTCCGGCGTTCTCGCAGATCCATGCGCTGATCGTTTTGGACGGGAACCATGCGCACCTTGCCGATCTGGTAAGCCTGTCCGGCGCCGCGTCGCTGGAAATCGCCAACGCGGATCATGGCCACATCGCGGATGGAGCGAAGATCACTCAGACGCATAACCTGGCGGCCAACAATGGCCGACACGATCATCTCGCCGACGCGCTGGTCCTGGCGCAGATTCACGGTCTGGTAGTGGCCGAAGCCCGGCACGAGCATCTGGCGGGCATGGCCGTGTTTAATGTGTTGGCCGTCTTCAATCCTTCGCTGGCGTCGCTCACGCCAACGAGAAACATCGTTTCACTTACGCCGGAACGGTCACTGATCGCGGTCACGCCGCATCGGGCAATCGTAAAGGCAACATACTGACTGGATGCCGCGATCAAGTCGCGGCATGACGAACAACAAGTCACGGGGGCGCGGGGGAGAGATCCCCCGCAAAACTCTTCCATAAAACAGGAGACTATCATGGCCAAATGGCAAATCGACGCGATGCTGGATGCGGCGCTCAACTACATCAAGAACAATACCACGAAGATGTTTGTCTGCTCGGCCCAGCCCGCCAACTACGCGGGAGTGGCCGCCGTGGCGCTGGCCGACAAGACCGGCTTGTCCGGAAGTGATTTTACCGGCCCGGCCGACGGAGACGCCGGCGGCCGCAAGCTTACGGTGAACGCGCAGACAGGAATTACGGTGGACGCCAACGGGAACGCCGCCCATATCGCGCTCTGCTCGGCCGACACGCTGCTCTATGTGACCACCGCGACCACGCAGACGCTCACCGCCGGTAACACGGTCAACACGCCGGCGTGGGATATCGAGATTGGGGATGTAATCTAAAAAAATTTGCGAGGGCTCGCGTCCTCGCGCTCCCATGACATAGTCTGAAAAGTTTTGGGAGCTTCGGAACCCTTTTTCAAAAGGGTTCTGAATTCAACGAAAGGGCTAAAACAGTCGATCGTTAAAAACGTTTAAGTGTTTGAATTAACTGGAATTATTGCCGTGTTTATGGTATCTTGTTTTGCAAGAAAACGATCATTTAACCCTCATTTTCTGGCAAAACCATGCGACCGAAGAAACCTGTTGCACGACCCCAAAACGAGCTTTTCCATATTCGTCTGGAAGTTATTTGTAACCCAGCCCATCCTCTGGTCAAGCTGGCGGACCGGATCGAATGGGACCGCCTGGATGGGCTATTTGCGCCGCTGTACGCCGAAGACGGTCGTCCCGCGACAGCAACCCGACTGATGATCGGTTTGACGCTCCTGCAGAGCCTTTACAAGCTGAGCGAGGATGACGTTGTCAATCGCTGGCCGGAAAATCCGTACTGGCAATACCTGTGCGGAGAGACCTTCTTTCAGCATCGGCGTCCCATCGTTCGAAGCGGCCTGAGCAAATGGCGCAAACGGATCAAGAGCAGGGGGATGGAAGCTCTTTTGCAACAGACATTGGCTGTCGGTCTTGATGTGGGCGCGGTCAGGCCGACCAGTCTGAAACGGGTCAGCGTCGACACCACGGTTCAGCCCAAGGCGATCGCCTATCCGACCGACGCCAAGTTATTCAACCGCAGTCGGGAGCGGCTGGTTCGCCTGGCTGGGAAACAGGGGGTTACCTTGCGCCAGAGTTATCGCCGCAAGGGCCCACAAGCGGTTCTCAAGGCTGGTCGATATGCCCATGCCCGGCAGACGCAGCGAATGCGTAAGCAGATCAAACGGCTGCGCACGTACCTGGGGCGCGTCATTCGTGACATCGAACGCAAAGCCGAAAAACCGCCGGAGGCTCTCCGGCATGAGCTTCATCTGGCAAAACGGCTGCTGAAACAGCGGCGTTCCGACAGCAACAAACTTTACAGCCTGCATGAGCCCCATGTGGCCTGTATCAGCAAAGGCAAGGCGCACAAAAAATACGAGTTCGGAAACAAGGTCAGCATCTGCGTCACCAACCGGGAGGGCTTCATCCTGGGCGCCCAAGGTCTGGAAGGCAATCCCTATGACGGGCACTCCCTCAAGGGCGCTCTCGATCAGGTAACCGAACTCACCGGCGTCAGACCGGAACGCTGCTATGTGGATCGCGGATACCGGGGGCATGGAGTGACCGACACTCAGGTGTTTCTGTCCGGTCAAAAACGCAACGCAACTCCCACGATAAAACGGGAACTGAAGCGCCGCAGCGCCATCGAAGCGGTCATCGGACACCAGAAGACCGAGGGACGACTCGGCTGGAACCGTCTGCGAGGCATTCTTGGTGATCAGATTAACGCCCTCATGGCCGCAATCGGTTACAATCTCAGGCTGATTCTGAAAGCCCTGAGTTTTTTACTGCAAATCCTCAAAGAGCTGTTGACCAAAATGGCGAACGGCCAAAACGAAATATCAAACAAAACATTTATCATGGCCTAATTTCGAGCTTTAGAACGATCGACTAAAACAATGTCCGAAAAAATATTCAACGGCCATGACAACACCATCGAACTGGAGCTGCGGGAAGAAAACGCGGCGGTGGACCTGTCGTCCATCACGAGGATCGCGGTGAAACTGAGCGGGCCCGCGAGCGCGGTGATCGATTCCGATGCGGCGGGGACCGGCGTGGTGGACTGGAGCGATGGAGCCGGGAAGCTCATTCTTCGTCTGGGCGAACAAAACATCGCGCCCGGCAGATATACGGCCACGGTGGTGGTGTATGACGCCGGCGCCTACGACGATGGCCTGGTGTGGGGATCGTTCGGTTTGGAAGTCAGGGAACGGGTCATATCGTAAAGTGTAAGATGTTCGGCGATCCGGGGTTCAGGGAAGATCTTCCTTTTCCGGTTCGCCATATCCGCCTCCCCCTGGAGTTTCCACGCGAATGATCGTCCCCTTGGGCGCGTGATCGGTAAACTTTCCGGGCCTGTCTTGAGCCTCACCGTTTTTGATCAAGGTATTTTTCCCGCATTGCCCCGGTTGACCGCCATTCAGGCCGTAAGGCCTGGTTACACGGCGTTCGGACAGAACGGTTACTTCCGCCTCGGAAAGCAGTGATTCGCGAACCAGGCGGTCTCGCCCTTGAATTTGCCGTCTCCTCCGAACCTCGGCGAATAGAATATTCGGTCACCAGAAAGGAGTATTATCTTCAGGGCTTCGATGGGGGTGTTCAGGGTATTGGTCATGTGAGAATGGACCGCGCTTTCGCCGTCTTGCCGCGCCGAGCGCCGTACCTCGGCCAGCGTTTCATAATAGGCGAAGGGCCTGCCGTTGAGTTCGTCCAGGCCGCCGATGGTGGTGTTGTTCATGGTGCCCTGGCTGGCGGCGGGTATCAGGTCAGACGCCTTGAC
>CAWGFI010000011.1:0-254227 GCA_963821845.1 uncultured delta proteobacterium | reverse complement strand
CCTTCTGTGACGCCTTGGTTCGTTACGTATTGCTACACGTTCGTCGAGGCCGGGGTGCGACGCACAGGTAGGCGCGGATAGGCGTTGGTATCTATCCAGTGCGATTTGATCATCTTGGAAAATACCGCGGCCATGGCCGGGCTGTCGTATGTGCCCCGCTCCATCCAGGAAAGCCCCAGCCGGTCGGCCTCTTCTTCATCGGTTCTGCTGTATTTCAGCATGATGCTCTGTCCGGTCGCCAGAGCCCCGGACATAAGCGCGCCGCCTGCCGCGCCGCCGCCTATCAGGATGGAGGCGATCATTCCCGCGAGCGTGGCGATGTTCACTTTTTTGGCTTTTTCGACTCTTTCGGCGAAATGGCGGGCCTGTACGTGACGCCATTTCATGGAATATCACGCCCATGAGTTCATCCTTGTCGTCCATGAGTTCGATGATCCCCCGGAACATAAAAATATGGCCGCCGGGAATAGCGAACGCGTTCACCACCGGGTTGTCGATCACCCAGAAATCGAAATCAAAATGCTTGGTGTCCACCTGCCGCAGGGCTTCTTCTCCCACGCGCTGGATATAGTTGGCGATAAAGGGATCGTCGATGATAGGCAATTGTTCCCGTACCTGCTGCAGTACCTTTTCCCCGACTTCGCGCTTCCTCTTTTATGCTCATCAGAGCTCCGGCGTTCGACCGGCGTCAGCAGGAGCGCCGCGACGAGGATCGCAATCACGGATCGAAAGCCTTTATGTCCAAACAACCGGCGCATGCGAGCGTATCCTTTCCGGTGAAGCGTTACTTCAACACTGTATTGATAATCCCCACCGGCTAACGTTTAATGAAGAGGATGATCGAAAGGTCGATAGTTCGATGTTTACAGATCGATCGCGACTTTTTGAGCGTCGGACCAGAGGCTCTCCAAGTCGTAGAACTGTCTGGTGGGCTCGTAAAAGACGTGAACAATCACATCCCCATAGTCCAAAAGCACCCAGCCGCCCTCGCGAACCCCTTCCACTCCCAGGGGTTTCATCTTCTTGCTCGCGCAGGGCTTCCTGCACGTGGTCCGCGAGCGCCTGAACCTGACGGATCGATCTTCCGCTTACTAAAACGAAATAATCGGTAAACGAGGATTGTTTGGCCACATCGAGGATGAGGAGATCCTTTCCCTTGCGCTCGGACAGCGCTTTTCCTATGAGCAGGACCTTCTGCAATGATCCTTCCTTCATTCTTTGTATAATCCCTTTCCTCTGGATGAATTCGTTTACGCTCTCGGGCAGCAGGAACCGAATCGATCGATCCCGCGCCACCAGATCCCGTATCCGGGTGGAAGAAATGTCCATGAGCGTGGTTTCGCAATAATAGATAGATTGTAACACAGGATGAGTATAAGCGTCTTCATTCCCGTTATAGCGGTAATCCGGGGAGATGGTTTCCCGGATAAAATCGTCGAGCCTTTCGGCGTCGAAACCCGGCCGGTTCATGACCACAAACGCGGTATGTTTGAACAGCTCGTGGTAATCCTTCCATGTGGATATGTCCAGAAAGCTGTCCAATCCCAGGATGAAGAACCGGGCGGCGTCCCCCAGGCTTTGACTGAGATGCTTGAAAGTCTCGATGGAATATGAATGCCCGGGCCGGCGATATTCGAGATCCGAAGCTTGAAAATAGGGGATGTCTTCCAGGGCCAGCGAGAGCATATCACGGCGAATCTCGAAGTCCGGAATGGGCTTGGGATCTTTGTGCGGGGGGCGGGCGGCGATCATGAACAGGACCCTGTCGAGCTGAAAGCGCTCGCGTATTTCATCGGCCGACCGCAAGTGGCCAAAATGGACGGGATTGAACGTCCCGCCGAATATGCCCAGCTTGTAGATAGGAAACCCTCTCTCACCCGTTACGTTCTGATCTGTCCATGGCCGTACACGATGAATTTGGTGGTGGTCAGTTCGGTGAATCCCATGGGGCCGAAGGCGTGCAGTTTGGACGTATTGATGCCGATTTCGGCGCCCAGTCCGAGCTGCCCGCCGTCATTGAACCGCGTGGACGCGTTGACCAGCACCACCGAGGAGTCCACTTCGCGCAAAAACCTCTCCGCGCGGAAATAGTCGTTGGTGACGATGGATTCGGTATGGCTGGAGCTGTAGGTCGCGATATGCTTCAACGCCTCGTCCATGTCGTTGACGATTTTGACCGCCAGAATCAGGTCCAGATATTCGGCGCCCAATCCTCTTCCGCGGCTTCCCGCAGTTCGGGGAAAGTAGGTCCGCGTGCGCGGGCATCCGCGCAGCTCCACCTTGGCGGCCTGAAACCGGGCGACCATGGTCTTCAGGAAGTCCTCGGCCACCGCTTCGTGGACCAGCATGGTTTCCATGGCGTTGCACACCCCGGGCCGCTGCACCTTGGCGTTGAAACAGATATCCAGGGCCATGTCAAATCCGCCGACGAGTCCACGTACACGTGGCACACGCCCTTGTAGTGCTTGAGCACCGGGATGCGGGAGTGCTCCGCCACGTAGCGGATCAGCCCTTCGCCGCCGCGCGGAATGATCAGGTCGAGGTAATCGTCCAGCTTCAACATCTCGTCGACGGCGGCCCGGTCGGTGGTGGGCACGACCTGGACCACGCCTTCGGGCAGTCCCGCGTCCTTGACGCTGTCCCGCAGAATTTCGGCCAGGACCAGGTTGGAGTTGATCGCTTCCGATCCGCCCTTGAGGATGACGCAGTTGCCCGATTTCAGACACAGCGCCGCCGCGTCCACGGTGACGTTGGGACGGGATTCGTACACAAAACCGATGACGCCCAGCGGAATCCGCATGCGGCCAACCTTCAGCCCGTTGGGCCGCAGCCACATGTTGGTGATTTCGCCCACCGGATCGGCCAGGGTGGCCACGTCCAGCAGCCCGTCGGCCATCCCCTGAATGACCTTTTCGTTCAGCGTCAGCCGGTCGACCATCGCCGAGGCCATTCCCTTGGACCGGGCGAGATCCACGTCCTTCCGGTTTTCGGCGATGATGTCGCCGCTTCTCTGTTGCAGACCTTCGGCCATGGCGATGAGCGCGGCGTTTTTCTGATCGGTCGAAGCCCTTGCCAGCAGCGGCGCCGCTGCTTTGGCCTTCCGAGCCAACTCCAGCATTAATTTGTTAACTTCCACTACTCCTCGCCCCCTTCGTCATAGAATGTCCTGTCCAACACCACCAGATTGTCGCGATGGATAATTTCATCGTAAAACTTATACCCTAAAATGCGTTCGATTTCATCACTGCCCGCCCCGGCGATTTTCCTGAGGTCCCCGGAAGGGTAATTGGCCAGTCCGACAGCCACCGTTTTTCCGGCGCCGTCCACGCAACTCACCGGAGATCCCACGCCGAACTGGCCTTCCACCGATTTGATTCCCTTGGACAGCAGGCTCTTGCCCTGTTCCACGATGGCCTTTACCGCGCCTTCGTCCAGATAGAGCGAGCCGGTAGGATGCGTGGTGAACGCGAGCCAGTACTTGCGGCTGGCCATGGTGCGGGACTGCGGCAGAAAAAGCGTGCCCACGTCGGCCCCGCCCAGGATTTCACGAAGGATGTTTTCGCGCCTGCCGTTGGCGATGACGGTGGGCGCTCCGGTCATGGCCGCTTTCTTGGCCGCCTGAATCTTGGAATACATGCCGCCCCGGCCGTCGGTTCCCGGCTTTCGGTCCGCCATGCGCTCCACCCGCCGGTCGACTTTGGGTACCACGTCCAGCAGCCGCGCGTTCGGGTTCTGCCTCGGATCGCTCTCGTACAATCCTTCGATATTGGTGAGATTGATGAGCAGATCGGCCTGTATGAGACTGGTTATCATGGCGGACAGGTTGTCGTTGTCGCCGAATTTTATTTCTTCCACCATCACCGTGTCGTTTTCGTTGATGATGGGGGTGACTTTCCACCGCAGCAGCGTCAGGAGCGTGTTGCGCGCGTTCAGAAACCGTCTCCGGTGCGACAGATCGTCCCTGGTCAGCAGCACCTGCGCCGTTTGCTGATCATGCCTGCCGAATGCGTTTTCATAGGCCTGCATCAGAATGGACTGCCCGGCGGCCGCGGCGGCCTGCTTTTCGGGGATGTTGGTGGGCTTTTTCTTGAGCCCGATCTTCCTTACACCGGCGGCGATCGCCCCGGAAGAAATCACGATGATCTCGTATCCCCGGGTCTTCAGCCAGGATATCTCTTCGCACAGCCGCTCGATGGCGTCGATGTCCAGCCCGTTCGCCGTGGTCAAAACGGCGCTTCCCACCTTGACCACCACCCGCCGGACGTTTTTCAGCGCCAGCTGCCGCCGCTCCACCGCGGCGTCGATCATTTCCAGGGACGAAGTCTGATAAAGTATCCCCTCGCCCCTTATTTCGTCCTGCTGTTCTTCCTGTTGTTCATCCATTGCGTCTGTCCAATGCAATTACAATACCTACGGGGGATTTCTCGCTGCGCTCGAAATGACAAGCGAAGATGATACGGCGACCGAGTGTGGTCGGGACAACCGTTGTCCCGAGTGGTTGACAACCGGCTTCATGCGCTTCGTCATTCCGCGACTTGATCGCGGAATCCAGTATTTTCAAATAGATCTGGACTCCGGCTTGACCGGGGTATCCGGAAAATCAGATTCCGGCGATCAGGCGCGGGGCCAGGCGGAAATTGTTTTCCCAGGCGCGCAAGATCTCCCACATCGCATTTCCATAAGCCAAAAAATCAATCGCCCGCCGGTTGTTGGTCGCCCCCGGTTTTTTTATCGCCAGGCTTTCCAGTGCGACCATTAATGCATCCAGGCCGATATCATTAAGAGCGCTGACGCGTACGGTGCGGTATCCGCGTTCTTCATACGCCTGGGCCACGATGTCCAGCCATCCGTCGGCTTCGACCAGGTCGACCTTGTTCAACACCACTATAAAGGGTTTGGATTCCAGCCCCGATCCGTACTGGCTCAGTTCTTCCCTGATTATTCTGAAGGGCTGCAACGGATCGTCAAACGGTACTTCGGAAATATCGATGAGATGGGCGAGCGCCTTGGTGCGTTCGATGTGGCGCAGGAAGCGCACGCCCAGGCCGGAACCCTTGTGCGCGTCCTTGATGAGCCCCGGTATGTCGGCCAGGGTGATGGGGGTTTTCGCGCCACGGTCGATCACCCCGAGTTTGGGGGAAAGCGTGGTGAATGGGTAGTCGGCGATCTTGGGACGGGCGCTGGTCAGCTTGCTCAAAAGCGTGGACTTGCCCGCGTTGGGAAGCCCCACCAGACCGATATCGGCCAGGATCTTCAGTTCAAGCCGCGCCCATTTTTCCTGGCCGGGTTCCCCCGGCGTGGCTATGCGCGGAGCGCGTCGGACCGACGAGACGAAACGAGCGTTTCCCTTGCCGCCCCGGCCGCCGGTAAGGAACGTCCAGTGTTCTCCCGGTTCGGAAAGGTCGTGAAATACGCCGCCTGTTTCAGGGTCTTTGATCAGAACGCCGACAGGCACCTTGAGCACGAGATCGCCCCCGGACCGGCCGGTCTTGTTCGAGCCTTGCCCGGAGCCGCCTCTGCCTGCCGCGTAGCGGGGTTTGAAAATGAAATCGGCGAGTGTGTTCAGATTGGGGTCGGCTTCAAAAATAATATCCCCGCCGCGCCCGCCATCTCCACCATCGGGGCCGCCACGGGGAACAAATTTCTCTCGCCGGAAACTGACGCAGCCGTTTCCGCCATCTCCTGATTTTACCCAGATTTTTACGTCATCTATGAATTTCATATGCGCCGCCCGCTCAGCTTGATAACCAGAAGGCGCGGGCGTCAGGAGACGTCGACCGCGAAGGCAGGTTACGCTTCAGCGTAAACGCTTACTTTCGTCCTGCGTTTGCCGAACCGTTCAAACACCACGGCGCCTTCGACAAGGGCAAACAGGGTATAGTCGCGGCCCATTCCGACATTATTGCCGGGATGAAATACGGTGCCGCACTGACGAACCAGAATGTTGCCCGCCTTGACGACCTGGCCCGCGTAGCGTTTCACACCGCGCCGCTGACCGCCGCTGTCACGACCGTTTCGAGAACCACTGCCGGCTTTTTTATGAGCCATGGCTAACTCTCCTTAATCTCTTTGATGCGCAGCTCGGTAAGGTCTTGACGATGGCCCTGTCTTTTCCGATAGGTCTTCCGCTTTTTGCTTTTGAAAATAAGAATTTTCTTGCCTCGGTCATGAGCGAGGATTTCGCCAACGACGCTGGCGCCCTCCACCTTGGGCTGTCCGATCACCATTTTATCGGCGCCGCTGACCGCGAGCACGTCGTCAAGCTCTATCAGGCTGCCGACATCCCCCGTCAGCCTATCCACGTGGATGGTATCGCCGGGGGCTACACGGTATTGTTTTCCGCCTGTTTTGATCACAGCGTACATGTATTGTATCCTCCGATTTAATGCAAAAGGACTATATAGTGACTTTCAGCCTGAAAGTCAATAAATTTATCGGCTGGGCGCCTTCATAAGAGTCAATTGTATGACCACCATTCTAACACGATTCTCGCCGATTGTGAATCACCTCGAAGCTTCCCGGTTAAAGATCCTTGCGCCGAACCTTTTTATTTTCATATAATCGGCCCGAAATTTCATTGACGAGAGGAGTTTTCATGCCCCCCCAGCCGATTTTCGATCCGTCCAGGGAGAAGCGGCCCCGCGCGTGGCCGGATTCATGTCCGGCTCCGGCACCAACCTGTCCAAATTGATCGAGCTGCAACGCGCTCTGGAAAAGGAACACGGCCAAAGCCCCTTTGAGGTGGCCTTTATCTACAGCGATCGAAGCGACGGCACAAGCCGGGGGGAGGCCATCGCCCTGGACGCGGGCGTTCCCTACTTCAGCTACGACGTCCGCAAATTTCATGAGCTGAAACACGAGCGCCGCACGACCCTCACGCCCCGGGGCATGGAACTCAGACGGGAATACGACCGCGTTCCGGCGGCCCTGGTAAAGGCGTTCAACGTGGACGTCATCGCCCTGGGGGGCTACATGAGCGTTACCACCCTGGATCGCTGCGTCAACGTGCACCCGGCCGATCTTTCCCTGCTCGATGAAGAAGGGTCGCGTCGTTTCGTGGGCGACGACGCGGTCCTGGACGCCATCAAGGCCGGACGGACCGAACTGCGCGCCAGCACGCTATGGACCGATTTGGGCGTGGACTCGGGCCCGCTGCTCATGATTTCCAGGCCGCTCGAGGTGGAACTGCCCGCGCCGCTGGACGAGCTTGTACAAGACGAAGCCCGGTTACGCCGGGTGGCCGACGAACATCAGGAGCGGCTGAAAGCGGTCGGCGATTGGGAAATTTTTCCGGCAAACCATCCTCATGATCGCTCAGGGCAGGTTCGCGCTGGACGAAAACCAGGGAGTGTGGGTCGACGGAAAACCGGCAAGGTTTGGTTATCGCCTTTAAGAGGCTAATCTCGTGGGGAAAAATTCCCGCGCCTCGAAGCGCGCCCGGTAACGGGCCCGCGCCCCTGGGGCGAAAAAATTTTCGCTCCAGGGGCGGTAATGGAGCGTCTTCGCCATGTTTCGATATGTCTGCTGTTGAAGTATCTTCGTTTTAGTGGACACCTGGAGTACCCTAAGGTGCGAAGGAGATGAAGAGATGGGCCAGAGACGAAGATACGACCCGGAGTTTAAACTGGAAGCGGTGAGGCTGGTAGTAGAGGAAGGGCGGACGATCCGCGACGTGGAGAAATCACTGGGCATAACCTTTGGAGTAGTGAAGGACTGGGTGGCGAAATACGCGGTAAAAAAGGAGCATGCCTTTGTCGGAGGTGGTCCGCTGACGCCTGAGGAAGAGATTAAGCGGCTCAGGAAAGAGAACGAGCGTCTGACCAGGGAGCGCGACATCCTAAAAAAAGCAGTGGCCATCTTCTCAACGGACCCGAATCGATACGTGGGTTCATAACCGAGCACCGCTCCGAATATGGAGTCATGGAGATGTGCCGCGTACTGGGAGTGTCTCGGTCGGGCTACTACGCCGGGAGCGCACGGGAGCTGTCAGCCCGTAGGATCGGCGACAGGATTCTTGGCCAACGTATAAAAGAAATTTTTGACGGCAGTAACGCCACGTACGGAATACTGAGGATGCAGCAGGAGTTACGCAAGGAGGGCGTCAGGGCCGGTAAAAACCGCTTATCGCGTTTGATGAAAGAGCTGGCCTTGAAGGTGAAGACTCGGAGAAGGTTCGTGGTCACCACCAACGCCGACCATAAACGGCCCGTGGCGCCCAACCTGGTGGCTCAAAAGTTTGAAGCAGAGGCGCCGGACAAGCTCTGGACTGGTGACATCACCTACATCCTCACAGCGGCAGGATGGCTTTATCTGGCGGTGGTACTGGACGTGTTCTCGCGGAGGATCGTAGGTTGGAGCATGAACGAACGTATGAAGGACGACTTGGTGATTGAAGCTTTAAAAAACGCTCTGTACCGGCGCAAGCCAGCCCCTGGCTTTATTTTTCACTCAGACCGGGGCTCACAGTACTGTAGCAGGCGGTACCGCGCTCTCCTCGATAAAGCTGGAGGCGTACAGAGCATGAGTTCCACAGGCTCTTGCTACGACAACGCCATTACCGAGTCATTCTTCGGCACGCTGAAGAGAGAGTGCGTGCATCACTGCCACTATCAGAGCAGATCGGCGGCCAGAAGCAGTCTATTCAGCTATATCGAAGGCTTTTATAACCGGCAACGAATCCACTCGGCCATCGGCTATATGTCTCCTCTTCAATTTGAAGAGACATTCTACCGAATGGCCGCGTAGGGTTTTTTAACTGTCCACTATTGCGAAGACAGGTCAAATCTCCCCGCTTGTAAGGCTCCCTGTAACCCCCAATGCGACCGGCCTGACGGCCTCTCGTCCCCTATGCCCGGACCTCGGTCCGTAGCCTTCCGACAACTCCGGCTTATCCAAAAAAAATATCGAACAAAAGATATAGTTATGATAATAAGAAACACTCGGACGTCTGTGCAATCACAGGCTTTCAATACGGGAGGGCTCATGCGAATGTCGGCGAGGATGGCAAAGAGGCGTTTTTCAGAACAAACGCCGGTCCCACGCCGCTTTTTTTTGTGATACTTTGTTAACTTTTTCACGTACTGATACCAGGGCGAAACACACGAAGAACCTTTTCATAAGTCGCCAGCGAAAATCGGCTGGCCAATACAATCAGGGCGAATTTGGTTTCTTGTCTATTATGGAGAAAAAGTCATGGAAAAAATAAAAATAAAAGAATTGATGGTCCCTCTTAAAGGATACGCCACCGTTTCCCAGGACGCCACGTTATACGATGCGGTTTTAGCTCTGGAGGAAGCGCAGAGGAAGATTCCCGAAGGTTACAAGCATCGGGCCATCCTGGCGCTGGATCAGGACGGTAATGTCGTGGGCAAAGTCAGCCAGTTGGATGTGCTCAGAGGCCTGGAGCCCAAATATAACGAGATCGGCGACGTGAAATCACTCTCCAAATGGGGTCTCACCGAAAAGTTCATCAAGGGGATGATGGAACATTACGCGCTTTGGGAAAAGCCGCTAGATCATATCTGCAATAAGGCGGCCGACTTGAAAGTCAAGGACGTTATGTACAAGCCGGTCGAAGGCGAAATCGTCCCCCAGGACGCCACCATCGACGCGGGTATACACCAGCTCATCGTGGGACATCATCAGTCGCTGTTGGTGACCGACGGCGAAAAGATCGTGGGAGTCTTGAGATTGACCGACGTATTCAAAGCGGTCTGCGAAAGGATCAAATCCTGCACGACCTAGAACGCGTCAAAGATATTTTTCGCGACGTCTTTGCGATGGCTTGGGTAAGGAAGTTAAAGGAGGAATTTGTCCATGAGCGCCGCCGTCTCAGTTGATATAAGTGGAAAAAAGATCAATTGGTCTCGCCTGTTTTATTTATTGTTGGGAGTCGTTCTCTTTATCCTGGTGTATTTTTATCCGCCTTGGCCCGACGCGGTCGATCCCATGGGCAAACACTTCGAACTGTCCAGACAAGGAAAGGGAGCTCTGGCCGTTTTTCTCCTGGCCGGCGTATGGTGGGTATTTGAAGTGGTGCCGATCGGCGTGACCAGCCTGGCCATCGGCGTGCTGCAGGCGCTGTTTCTGATCCGCCCGGCCAAGGAAGCCTTCGGCAACTTCATGGAACCCTCTGTCCTCTTTATCTTCGCCTCCATCGTCGTGGGCGCGGTTTTTACCAAGACCGGCCTCACCAGACGCCTCGCTTACAAAATGCTGGCCATCGTCGGTGAAAAAACAAGCATGATCTACCTGGGCGTATTCGTGGTCACGGCCGCGCTCACCCACATCATGGCGCATACCGCGGTGGCGGCCACCATTTATCCCCTGTTGCTGACCATCTACAGCCTGTACGGGGAAGGCGACAAGCCGACCAAATTCGGCAAGGGATTGTTTATCGGCATGGCTTACGTGGCGGGCGCCGGCAGTATCATAACCCTCCTGGGCGCCGCCCGAGGCGCCGTGGCCATCGGGTTTTACGCGGACATCGTCGGACGCAACATCAGCTTTTTCGAACTGTCCAAGTACATGTTCCCCATTGGATGGTTGATGACCCTGCTTCTCTGGGTATTCTTCATGATTTTCCTGAAACCGGAAAAGAAGGTCATCCCCGGCTTGCGGGAAAAGGCCCGTATGCTCAACGCGGAACTGGGCTCCATCACCCAAAAGGAGCTTTTGGCCGCAGTCATAGTTTTCCTGATGATCCTGGTCATGTCGCTGCGTTCGGTCATTCCGGCCCTGAAGCCCATCGACAAAACGGCCATCATCCTGATTTCCACCATTCTCTTCTTTATCCTCAACATTCTGGACCTGGAAGACCTGGAGGAAATACCCTGGAACATCATTCTGCTGTTCGGCGGCGCCATGAGTATCGGCTTCTGTCTGTGGGACACGGGGGCCGCGAAGTGGCTGGCCATCAACTGGCTGGCCATGTTCCAGAAAGCCAACTGGTTTATCTTCGTCCTAAGTATCGCTTTCTTTGTATTGGTCATGACCAACTTCATCATGAACGTGGCGGCGATAACCATTTCGCTGCCGGTGGCGCTGGTCATCGCGCCCTACCTCCATGTGGCGCCCGAGGTTATCCTCTTCGCCTCGCTGGTAACCGCCGGCATGCCGTTCCTCCTGCTGGTCGGCGCGGCGCCCAACGCCATAGCGTATAACTCCAGGCAATTCACCAGCGGGGAGTTCTTTATGTATGGCGTACCGGCGAGCATACTTCTCTTGATTGTGGTCGCTTTCGCGACCCGTGTGCTCTGGCCTCTTATGGGCATGCCCATAACCCTCCCGCATTAACCTGAAACCGGTTCCCGGACGCGCGTTTCCGGGAACCGATTCCTTCTCCAATGGGCCGAGCGCGTTTCCACAACGCTTCGGCCGGTGTATGAAACGAGGTTCCCCCCATGACAAAAATCGAAGAACTCCTTGAGCGGATAATCGGCCGAGTAACGATCAATCTGCGAAAACCCGAATTCGATGTCATTACGCGTGTGCGAGGATTGGTCCCTTACGAACAATTCATCAAGTTTTACGCTTTCTATGGCCTCACCACCACGCATCCGCTCCTCTTTCATTTCAGCGATTCCAGTCTGGCCGGCAGCTACTTTCTGGGGAAATGCGTCGTCAAACGATCCATTCTTTATAAAACCGATGTGCGGGGCGACGAACTCAAGGAAAAAGGCGAGATTTTTCACGGCGAAGACTTCGAAATCCAGATCCATGACGATGAAATAATCCGGATCAGCGACAGCTTTCTCATCAAGACCCTGGTGCACAGCAATTCCCATGACCCGGAAAATCCGGAGGAATTCGTGATCCAGAACACGATTTCCATGCCCTACGCCAACATCCACGGATCTCCGGCCGAGGGCAGTTTCCTCGGACCCTTCAGCACGCTGGACCTGACCAAATCGCATAACAGCGTGTTGGGCGATTTTTCCTATGTGCAGGTGGGGGAACTTATTCATTCGGTGGTAGAACCGGGCCGCGTCTGGATCAACAATCCCGATGTATTCGACTTTTCCTATCAATACCCCCGCGAGACGCTCGACCGGTACGTCAAATCCCAACCCGGCCGTAATCCCTCGGGAATTTTCATGGACTTTGTCGAAGCCCGCAAGGAGGCTTTTCAGCCTGTCTATGACACGTTCTACATCGGGGATGTCTGCGATCTGCCCAGGGGATCGCACCTGAGCCAGTACGCGCTGATCAAGGACAGCTCGGTCGGCGACAACGTGCTCATAGCCCAACGCGCGTATGTGGAATCAAGTTACCTGGGCGCCGGAGCCAACGCGCAGGAAAACTGCTACATCATAAATTCCCGCCTGGAAGGCAAAAACGTGACGGCTCACGGCGGAAAGATAATCAACGCCATCATGGAACCAAAGGCCTTTACGGGGTTCAACTCCTTTTTGCGCGGCGGAGAGCATACGCCCCTCAGGGTCGGCGCGGAATCCATCGTGGTCCCGCATACCATCATCGACCTGGAGGAATCCCTGGAAATACCACCGCGTCATGTGGTGTGGGGAATTATCCGCAACAAAAAAGATCTGGCGACCAATATGATCGCGCTGGACGACCTGATGAAGGTGAACGGCGAACACACCATGGGCGATATGCGTTTCCAGGGAGACGGCGCCCGGTTCGTGCGTTCCTTCCAGAACCGTATCGAGCACATTCTGGAAGCCAACGGCGCGTATTTCGACGGCGATCAGAAAATCGGCCACGCGCAGAAAAAACAGCACATCTCGTTCAACACCATTCAGCCTTACGCGGTGGGCGAGTTGGAAGGGATCTTCCCTACCATTCACATCACGCCGTGAGCGGCGGAATACAGGGAAAACTTTTGCGAGGGGATTTTCCCTCCCGCGGGAGATTTCTCGCTTCGCTCGAAATGACTGACCTGTCTTCGCAATAGTGGACAGTTAAAAAACCCTACGCGGCCATTCGGTAGAATGTCTCTTCAAATTGAAGAGGAGACATATAGCCGATGGCCGAGTGGATTCGTTGCCGGTTATAAAAGCCTTCGATATAGCTGAATAGACTGCTTCTGGCCGCCGATCTGCTCTGATAGTGGCAGTGATGCACGCACTCTCTCTTCAGCGTGCCGAAGAATGACTCGGTAATGGCGTTGTCGTAGCAAGAGCCTGTGGAACTCATGCTCTGTACGCCTCCCACTTTATCGAGGAGAGCGCGGTAACGCCTGCTACAATACTGTGAGCCCCGGTCTGAGTGAAAAATAAAGCCAGGGGCTGGCTTGCGCCGGTACAGAGCGTTTTTCAAAGCCTCAACCACCAAGTCGTCCTTCATACGTTCGTTCATGCTCCAACCTACGATCCTCCGCGAGAACACGTCCAATACCACCGCCAGATAAAGCCATCCTTCCGCCGTGAGGATGTAGGTGATGTCACCGGTCCAGAGCTTGTCCGGCGTCTCTGCTGCAAACTTTTGAGCCACCAGGTTGGGCGCTACAGGCCGTTTATGGTCGGCGTTGGTGGTAACTACAAACCTTCTCCGAGTCTTCACCTTCAAAGTCAACTCTTTCATCAAACGCGATAAGCGGTTTTTACCGGCCCTGACGCCCTCCTTGCGTAACTCCTGCTGCATCCTCAGTATTCCGTACGTGGCGTTACTGCCGTCAAAAATTTCTTTTATACGTTGGCCAAGAATCCTGTCGCCGATCCTACGGGCTGACAGCTCCCGTGCGCTCCCGGCGTAGTAGCCCGACCGAGACACTCCCAGTACGCGGCACATCTCCATGACTCCATATTCGGAGCGGTGCTCGGTTATGAACCCACGTATCGATTCGGGTCCGTTGAGAAGATGGCCACTGCTTTTTTTAGGATGTCGCGCTCCCTGGTCAGACGCTCGTTCTCTTTCCTGAGCCGCTTAATCTCTTCCTCAGGCGTCAGCGGACCACCTCCGACAAAGGCATGCTCCTTTTTTACCGCGTATTTCGCCACCCAGTCCTTCACTACTCCAAAGGTTATGCCCAGTGATTTCTCCACGTCGCGGATCGTCCGCCCTTCCTCTACTACCAGCCTCACCGCTTCCAGTTTAAACTCCGGGTCGTATCTTCGTCTCTGGCCCATCTCTTCATCTCCTTCGCACCTTAGGGTACTCCAGGTGTCCACTAAAACGAAGATACTTCAATTCCGGGTCGGGGGAGTTTCCACCAACCCGCGAAAGGGAAACCGAGCGGCGGCGGAAAGGGGCCTCGGGCGGCCACCCCTTTATTCTTCGCAATCGCTGCAGGGGCTGCGCTTTACGGTCTTGATCAGATAGCCGTATGCGGACAGGGCCGCTTTCACCCCGTCGCCGGCGGCGATGTTGTTCTGCTTGTACGGATCGTCGGTGACATCGCCCGCCGCGAACACGCCGGGCCTGGAGGTTTCGGCCGTCTTGCTGTTGATGACGATTTCGCCGTAGCCGTTGGTCTGGACAAGCTTGTCCAAAAACTCGGTATTGGCCATGGAGCCTATCTCCACGAAAACTCCGTCCACGGCCAGCTTGTTGATGGTCCCGTCTTTGGTGTTTTTGTACACCAGGCCGGTGACGCTGTCTTCTCCCTCGATCTCGACAATCGCGGTGTTGCGCAGCAATTCAACCTGGGGAGAACGGAGCAGCTTTTCCTGGGTAACCGGGTCGCCCTTGAAATCGTCGCCCCGGACCAGCATATACACCTTTTTGGCGTAGCTCAGCAGGTCCACCCCGCTTTCCAGCGCCGCGTTGCCGCTTCCCACCACGGCCACGACCGTGTCCCGGAAAAAAGGCGCGTCGCAAGTCGAACAAAAGGCCACGCCCCTGCCCTCGAAGGTGTCTTCGCCGGGGACCCCGAGCCGCCTCCTGCGGGCGCCCGAAGCTATAATGAGCGTTCTGGACCGAACCGTGTCGCCGTTTTCCGTTTTCAGTTCGAACAGGTCGCCGTCAACCATTCTGACGTTCAACACGCTGTCCGGCGCTTTGACGTCAATGGTTTTTTGCGCGCGGGTATGATTTTCAAGCCTTTCAGCCAGTTCGCCGCCGGAAAGGTTTATCTCTCCGATCCAGTTTTCGATACCGCTGGAAACAAACGACTTTCCTCCGAAATATTCGGCGATTACCACCGTGCTGAGCTGTTTTCTCGCCGCGTAAACGGCCGCCGCCACGCCGGCGGGGCCTCCCCCGATGATCACCGTGTCATATATTTTTTCGTTCATCGTGTCTCAACCGGTCGCGGGTAAAAACCGCGCTTTGAAGTTATCTCTTTATTTCTCAATAAATCCCGCTTACGGGATCGATCCTCATTGCGCAAGACTAAATCTTCCACCCGCTATTTTATATAACTTTTCGCCCCGGATAAAACTTTTTCCATTCTGCGGGGCAGACGATCGGATGCCCGGCCCGCGAGTACCTCATTTCCGGAGGCAATCCTCGCAGACGCCGTCATAAAAAATCTGAACGGAATCCACCCGCCCGTACCGTAACCGGGGACGCGCCGCCGGTATCCGCGCCAATTCGGGGTCCATACACTGCACGCGGCAACAGGACTCGCAGAAAAAGTGGGCGTGCGAGGGATGATTCTCGTTACCCGCCAGACAATACCGCTCGATCCGGTCCGGCGCCACCAGCCGGTTCACCAGCCCCTTTTCCTCCAGCAGATCCAGGATGCGGTAAACGGTGACTCTGTTTACCGGCGTCTCGAAGACGCTCCCGGAAGCGCCGGACTCAATTTCGTGAGCGCAAACCGGCTGCCCGGCCTCGGAGATGATATCAAGCACGAGGCGGCGATTTCTGGT
The DNA here is from genome assembly GCA_963821845.1 of uncultured delta proteobacterium. Classification (GTDB taxonomy): domain Bacteria; phylum Desulfobacterota; class Desulfarculia; order JACQYL01; family CAWGVV01; genus CAWGFI01. Next base: position 238,451 of record CAWGFI010000011.1, on the reverse strand, counting down.
CCTTTTGATACCGGCCCTGGCCAGCATGCGAGACGTGTCACATGATTCGCACATGGAGACCTTCCGTCACTCTTGTTATTCCTTCGGCATTATTCTTATAACCACTTTGACGCGTTCGATCAATCAGCGCAGCGCCTGGCTGAACTCCCGGGCCACGCGCCTGAGGTTTTCGGCCCAGTCCGCGGCCAGTGGATCGGCCGACACCACCTGCGCGCCAATGGCGTGAGCGATGGTTTCCGCGCTTTTCCGCGCCAGCTGGGGCTGCGCGAAAACGGCCTTCACACCCATTTTCCGGGCCTCCTCGATAAGCTCCGCCAGTTCCGCCGGTTTGGGCTCCTTGCCCTCGAACTCGATGGCGATCTCCTCCAGCCCGTAGGCGTCGGCGAAATACCCCCACGCGGGATGGAAAACCAGAAAGCTTTTACCCTCGTTCCCGGTTCCGATAATCGTTTTGATTTCCATGTCCAGCGCGGCCAGTTCATCGATGAAACGTTCGTAATTATTTTCATAATATTCGTGGTTGACCTGGTCCACCGCGATAAGGCCGTTCAGGATGGTCCGCGCCTGAATCATCACCAGCGGGGGAGAGGTCCAGATGTGCGGATCCAGCCCTTCATGACGGTGATGGGCGCCCTCGCCTTCAACCGCGGCTTCATGCCCGTGGCCCTCATGTTCGCCTTCATGATGGTGGGCTTCCATGGCGCGCTTTTTCACCTGCTCGTCGGTGTGGACGACCAGAAGATTCTTGTTGAGATCGACAAAGCGGGGAAGCCAGGCCTGTTCAAAGGTGACGCCCACGGCGAAGTAGACGGCCGCCTTGGAAAGCCTTGCCATCTGGTTTGGTCTGGGTTCATAGGTATGGGGATCGGCGCCGGGCGGAACCATGACCTCCACCTCGACTTTGTCGCCGGCTATCCGGTCCACGAAATATTTTTGCGGAACGATGCTCACAAAGGCGATGATTTTTTCCGCCATAACCGGGCCGGCCCCGAATAGGATGGCCGCGAACACGGCGCATACGGCAATTTTTTTCATACTATCCTCCGTCGCAGGCATGGAGTCTGCTTGAAAATGTAAATTTTCGTGCGGTAAACGCAACTGAGTTGCACAAGCTATTATGCAACTCAGTTGCGTGCTGATGTCAAGCTTTTTTCGACCCGCGCCGACCCACGGACCGCTTGGCGTCGCGGTAGCTCTTTGCTATACATAGCAAAATTCTCAACGCCCTCCGACGCCGATCAACGAAGCGCCGCGACCGCCTGATCCGGGAAAAGACTATGTTCTCCGAAGATTTCTCCGTGTTCGTCAGTTTCGTCATCGCCATCGTGCTGGAAGCGTCGCCGTTTCTGTTGTTCGGTTCGCTCTTGGGAGCGCTGTTTGAAGTATACGTGTCGCCCGACCGTCTGGCCCGACGCATCCCCAAAAGCGTCTTCGGGGGAGTCCTGGGGGCCGGTTTCATTCTTCCCACCTGCGAATGCGGCGTGGTCCCCATCGTGCAGCGGCTTATCAAAAAAGGGGTCCCGCCGCACATGGCCGTCACCTACATGCTGACCGCGCCGAGCGTGAATCCCATCGTGCTCGTTTCCACCTATATCGCCTTTGGAGGCAGCTTGTGGATGGTGGCGGGCCGCGTTTTCCTGGCGGTCATCCCCGCGCTGCTGATCGGCCTTATGCTGTACGGACGCGGCGCCGAGGAAATCGTGAAAGGCGGTTCCCTACCCGTTCATAACCATGGACATGAACACGGATTCCAAATGGCCATGGCCCACGACCACGGGTCGCCGTGCGCTCATTGCGGTCACAATCAAGGCGAAAACCCGGAGCGGTCCAACCTTTCCGAGGTGATAACCCACACGGCCACGGATTTCCTGCAGATGGGCAAGTATCTCATCCTGGGCGCCACGGCGGCGGCGTTGTTCAAGTTTTACACTCCCTACAACGTCCTGATCCTGCTGGAACACAATATTTTCCTGTCGGTGGCCGCCATGATGGCCCTGGCGATTCTCCTCTCCGTGTGTTCGGAAGCCGACGCCTTCGTGGCCGCTTCCTTCGCTTCCTTTCCCGCAGCGGCCAAGCTGGCCTTTGTCGGCATCGGTCCCATGCTGGACCTGAAACTGATGGCCATGTACGGCGCGGCGTTTCGTAAGCGCATGGTTCTGGCGCTCATGATAGCGCCCACGCTGATCATTTACGGGCTTTCCCTGTTGCTGGGAGCCGTGACGGGACAATGACATGAACAGAATCGGCGGTTTGCTGGAAGGTTTGCTCCTGCTCGGTATGGGCTTGTACATGTCCGGGTTGTGCTGGGTGGGCGATTACGGCTTTTTCATGAACCCGAAATTCAAGTGGCTCACCGCTATCGCCGCCGTGGGTCTGCTGCTCTTGGGGTTCTCGCTTCTGATACGCCCCAACCGGAGGCCGTCGTTGTCCAATATCGTGGTCTTCGTGTTCCTCATGGGCCTGTTCGCCATGGAACTGGACGCCGCCATATCCCCCCCTTCCCCGGATTTCGTCAATACCATGGCGGAAACCGAGGCCCCGGCCAAGGAAGAAGCTCAAACCCTTTCCTATAAGGACGTGGACTACATCAAGATAAACCTGGCCGAATTGAACATCATGTGCGAAACCGACCGCACGGAACGCATGGCCGCGCCCTATGTGGTCCGGGGGGTGGTGAAGAAAGGCCGCATGCTGGAACGCCAGGGAGAATTTTCTCTTATCAGGCTCACCGTCTTCTGCTGCCTGGCGGATTCCATCGGCATGGGAATCCGGGTAAAATACGCCGATCTCGCCGATCTGAAGGACGGAACGTGGGTGAACGTGTTCGGGAGGCTGGAACCGGAACCGCTCACACGGGAAATGCTGTCCAGCGTGCAACAGAATGGAAAATTCTTCACCGCCCTGCAGGAGGATTATATCCTGGTCGCCGATCGCGTGGGAAAAATCGACCCGCCGGAAGTGGCCTATATTTTCGAATTCAACGACGATCCTCCCTATGCGTACTGATTGAGGCGTCCAGCGGGCTCATGTTATCGATTCGCCGCGAGGATCTATGGGGGTGAGCGTCCCTAACGTGTCTTCCAGAGCCTGGGCCGCTTCGAAACAGAGGTCCTCCCTGTATCTCGGACCAATCACCTGAACGGCTTGGGGGAGCCCCTCGCTAGTCCCCACCGGCTGCGCCACGGCAGGGAGCCCTAGGATATTAGCCGCCATATTGAACCGTGAGGCGATGATGGTTTCCCGGAAGCTTTCCACGTCCCGAACATCGTAATTCAGTTTAAACGGCTGGATGGTCAGGACCGGTCCCAGGATCAGGGGATATTCTTCCTGAAACAGAGCCCATTTGCGGGCTATCCTTTTACGGTCGGCCAGCCCCCGCATATAGCCGCCCAGATCCAGCGGAGGAAATGTCTCCACCCAATATTCCAGCGCGCGCAGGGAGTCCGCGGATACAAGGCCCTTCACAAACGGCAGTGTAAGCTCACGTATTTCAGCCGATGTCAGGCTGATCCAAAGATCAAATACTTCTCGGACCATGGGGGACTCTACTTCTTCCACCACATAACCGCGCGAAGCGAGCGCGTCCGCCGCCTTTTTCACTCCTTCCGAAACCGCTGTGTCGACACCTATTCCGCCCGGGTTGAATGTCACAGCCACTTTGACCGGACCGTTCGGAGGCGGACCCGCAAGTGGACAGGGGGTCCACCAGGGATCACGGGAATCCGGCCCACTCATGCAGGCCAAGGCCATTTTCAAATCCTCCACACGCCGCGCGATGGGACCCTCGACCATCCAGAGCTGCAGCGTGATGGACGGTTCGGCGGGCAGAAGCGACATGTGATCCGGGATTCTGCCTAGTGAAGGCCGCACGCTGGACACGCCGCAGAATTGCGCCGGGCCTCGTAACGATCCTCCATAGTCGTTGCCGATACCAAGAGGAGTCATACCCGTGGCCACGGCCGCCGCGTCCCCGCCGCTCGATCCACCCGGAGTGCGAGAAGCGTCCCACGGATTCAAGGTTTCTCCCCGCAATTCGTTTGCGCTGTGAAGGCGTAGCCCCAGGTCAGGCATATTCGTTCGCGCAATAGGTATTGCGCCCGAGTTTCTCAGTTTAGCGATATGGGGAGCGTCGTTTTTTGGACGCGCGTTCTCCATTGCCCTGATCCCGTAGGTGGTGGCCGACCCGGCGACATCAATGTTTTCCTTGACCGTGAACGGAACGCCGTGAAGCGGGCCCAACGCCGCCCCGCGCGCAATATCCTTGTCCGCGGCGTCCGCCCTGGCCAGCGCGTCTTCCAGAACGACGGTAATTGCGTTCACTTTGGGATTCACTTCCTCTATCCGGTCAAGGTGGGCTTGAACGACCTCCCGGCAGGAAACCTCTTTATCGCGCATGGCGCGAATGATCTCCGAAACGCTCCAACTGTAGATTTGGCGGTCTGAGTTGTTTTGCATCGCGAGAACTCCCTATCAAGCGCTAGTTGAATGTTAAACGTCTTTTGTGGGATCGCACGTGGGGCTGCAAAGGAACAAACGTCAATCCCGTTATCATGGGAACTGATTGTTTTGATGGGCTTTTTTGACTTCGTGCAGTCCGCCCAGAGAAAAGCGGAAAATGTGCGCGGCAAGATGATCCACTTTCTGATGCATATCCGGTTGGTCCGGATAGGTTCGTATAAAAAGCGGCCAGGCGAACGCGTAGTAATAGACCTGTCCGGTTATGCTGCATGCGCAGTCTCTGATCACTCCTTGTGGAATTTCCGACCCTAAGATTTTTCGTAAAATTTTATGAAGCGATTGCTCTCCCGGCATGATGCGCTTGTCGACCATTTCATCGAGGAATGGCGAAGGATTGGCGACTTCTTTAGCGAATAGAACGGCAAGGCGCGCGTCAATGTCATCTTCAATGGAAAGTATTATCTTCGTGAACGTGTGAATATAAAGCTGTAACAGCTCTTCCGGGTCATGTTCGGCGCTCTTTATCCGATTACTATCGGGCAAAAATTTGGTCGCCACTTCAAACATATATTCGAGAACAGCCTTATACAGCTTTTTCTTACCGCCAAAGTAGTAGCTCACCGCGTTTATGTTAACCCCCGCCCGGCCACAGATGTCACGGGTGGTGGCGGCTTTGAATCCTTTTTCGGAGAAAACGTTCACCGCTGTTTTCAAGATTTTAGTTTTCACACCTTCTTTTTCCAAAGAGATTGTCCGCCTTTCAAGGATATTTAATCAATTGATTTAATCATTTGTTTAATTTATCAACGACTTTTTGTCAAACCTCTTTTTCAATCGATCCCGGTTGAAACAGAGAGGGTCATCCGCCCCTAAGCCCGCTTTGATTCCGTAAAACGCGCTGATTCCAGAAGCGCCATTTTTCTTGGATTGGAGATGTGAAGAAATGACGGAAGAACGCCGTGGGGAGTCTGGTATATGGGCGAAAAAGAAGGGGAAAGGGCTTTTCGGAAAAGCTCTTTCCCCGAAGAATTTAGTCTTCTGCTAAAATTTCAGTTCTCGGACTCTTTCCGCTCTCCCGCTCCCATCCAACGGAACCCCACGACCAGCGTCGCCCCCCATCCGATGAGGATGAGCAGGAAGATGTTGTAATGGATCACGCCGATATGCAGGTATTTCATATATACCAACAGAACAGCGGTGAGCGCGATCGCCAGCCAGCCCAGGATCAGGTTCGATACTGATTTCTTTTCGCTTGCCACGTGACTACTCCGTTTCGATAATTTTTTGCCGTTATTGGGCCGGCGCAAGGTTCATGTTCCGGGTTTGTTTCCACTGCCGCGCATACATTATCACTAGAAGAACCCACCCGATGCAGTCGGTCAGAATGGCGGGATGGAACAGCATCCCGGCGCAAATGGCCATGACGATTCTGGTGGGCCAGCCCACGCGCTCGATCATCCACCCTTCGGTGGTGATGGTGAGGGCATAAATACCGGCAAAGCCGCCAACGATGCCGAGCACTATTTGCGGCCAGGCGCCGACAAAGACCATTCCCGGGGCGTAAACGAAAACAAAAGGCAGAATATACTTGGCAATGCCCAACCGCAACGAGTGAAATCCGGTCTGCATGGGGTTGGAACCGGCAATGCCGGCCGCGGCAAATGATGCCAGCGCCACCGGCGGCGTGATGGCCGAAACCAGGCCGAAGTAAAAGGCGAAAAAATGGGCCGCGATGGGAACGACGCCCATTTTGGTCAGGGCCGGTATTACCAGAGCCGCCAGGGTGATATACACGGCTGTGGTGGTCAGCCCCATGCCCAGTATCAGGGAGGCAATCATGGTTAAAATCAGCGCGATGGGCAGAACCCGCCGGCCGTGGTCACGATCAGGTTGGTGAATTTAAGGCCCAGGCCGGATACGAACACACAGCCGATGATGACCCCGGCGGCGGCGCAGGCGACGGAAACCGAGACCGCCATCCGGGCCCCTTCTTCGAGGGCGCTGAGCATGTCAACGGGACTCATGCGGGTTTCCGGACGCAGAGAACTCAATATCAGAATCGAGATGATGGCCCAGAATGCGGCAAACATGGGCGTGTAACCGATGACCAGCAGAACAATGATAATGGCGATGGAAATAAACAGGTGACCGCCGCGCTTGACCTCTTCCTTGAAATTGGGGAGTTCGGCTGCCGGAGATCGTCGCCAGGTTGCGCTTGCGTGCCTCGAAATGAACCATGACAAAGATTGAAAAAAAGTAGATCAGGGCCGGGAATAGGCCGGCAACGGCCACTTGCAGGTAGGGCATGTTGAGAAACTCGGCGATCACGAAGGCCGCCGCCCCCATTACCGGCGGCATGATCTGACCGCCGGATGAAGCGCAGGCTTCCACCGCACCGGCGAAATAGTGCCGGTAACCGATACGTTTCATCAGCGGGATGGTAAAGCTGCCGGTGGTCACCACATTGGCCACGGCCGAGCCGGAAACCGATGGCCATCAGACAGGAGCTGACCACCGATGCCTTGGCCGGCCCGCCCACCTTGCTGCCGGTAAGGGCCAGGGCCACGTTGATGAAAAAACGGCCGGCCCCCGATCGCACCAGGATGGCCCCGAACAGGATGAACAGAAAAATGTAAGTGGCCATGACCATCAGGGGAATGCTGTAGATGCCGTTTTCCCGCATAAAGAGATAATCGATCATGGTGAACCAGGAGCTGGGGGGGCCATAGAATATGCCGAAGAAGTGATCCGAAAAGGCGGTTTGGATGATGAAGAAACCGGCGATGATCACCATGGCCCATCCCACCGCCCGCCGGGTGGCCTCCAGCAGCAGAATCAGCAACACGGTGCCGGCATAGATGTCCAACTGGCTCAGATCACCGCGGCGGAAGATGAAGGCATCCAGATCCCAGAGGGTGTAAACCTGCACGGCCAGTGTGAGCAAGACCACAGCATCAGATCGACGGCAAACCAGGCGTTCCTGGGATCCGTCCATTTCTTGCGGCCCAGCGGGCGCAGCAAAAAACACAGGATCATCATGAAGGCCAGGTGGGTCGAGCGAAAGGCGTGGGCTTCCAGCGAACCGGCATAAGCCACAAAGAGATGATAGATGCTCAGGGTAATCGCATAAGAAGCAGACGGTCAATTCCAGGGGGTATGGAACAATCCGCTTTTCTGCTTCACCAGCCATTCCAGAACACTCTGCGTTCGTTTCTTCCTGGTAATCCAGCTTTTCGTTGCTCCTGCGCCTGCACACTTTGCTCTCACCTGTAAGCCGCTCGGATGCGAGATTGTCCGTGAATCGGCGTCGCTGCAAGCTGAAAAAAAGGCCCGGCGCCCTTCTGGGGCGTAACCTGGGCCATTGACCCGACGGTTATTTTACATAGCCCTTTTCCTTGTAATAGCGCATCGCGCCCGGATGAACCGGAATGCGGGCGCCCAGCAGGGCCTGTTCCGGTTTGGAATCCTCGATGGCCTGCTTTTTGACCTTGCCAGCTCGGCCCAGTGGGCATACAGCGTTTTGACGATCTGATAGGCCATATCGTCGGGTACGTCCTTGTTGATGACGATGCCGGTCACGGTCCCGACCGCCGGCACATCGGCTTCCAGGTCTTTGTAGGCCGTTTTGGGAATAACCGTTGCCATCAGGCCGGGTTCCAGTTCCAGAATTTTTTTCATGTGCTCTTCGTCAACGGGCAGAAATCTGATTCCGGGGCGGAAATTCAGGTCGATGATGGTGGATTGGGGGCAGGAAGTCACGGCCATGTAGCAGTCGCTGTGGCCGTCTTTCATCAGCGCCGCCGAGTCGGCGTAACCGACGAAACTCACCGATCCGCCGTTCTTTTTGATGCTGTCGAAGGTAATATCATAGGCTTTCAGGACCATTTCGGCGATGACGGTGCCCGTGAAGCCGACCTTGCCGGGGACGATGCGTTTGTCCTTGCAGGTCGGCAGCGTTTGATATCGCTGTTGCGGGGAGCCGCCATCTGAAACACGCCCGGGTACAGGGACATCAGATGCCGCAGATTGGTGTTTTTTTTGTCGAATTTGCCCTGGCCGTTGTAGGCGTTATAGGCGGTGTGGGTGTACGACCAGCCCAGTCGGCCCGGCCGGCGTTGACCGCCTTGCAGTTGCCCACGCCGCCGCCGGGGCCGTTGGAGGTGGAGATCCCCGTAGGTTCTTTTCCACAATGCCCATCATGGCCGAGCCGAGCGGATACCAGGAACCGCCCTCGGGCCCGGAGAACATGCGTAAAAACGTCTGGGCCTGGGACGCCGGGGCCGTGAAACATAACCCCACCGCGAGTATCACTGCGAAGATCAGAGCCTTTCTTGCCATATTACCCTCCATGTTTTATGGTTAATAGGTCTATCGTCGCCATATTGGATGGCGTATCAACGCAAAAACCGAAACGGCGCTAGTCCCACAAGGTGAGTGTCTGCCGTTGCTGTGATTGTCGCCGCATTCCCTCCAGGATGCGCTGAGCCCCTCGCTCCAGATGCCGCCGCAACGCGCGGGCGGCTTTCGCGGGGTTTCTTTCCTCCAGCGCCTGATATACCAGTTCGTGCTCCTCTTCCGCCTCCAGAAGGCGCACAACGGGCATCCGTTCGGGCCGGTATCGCAAGTAAATACGGTCGCATATGCGACGCAGGATCTGCTCTCCCGTGGGATGGTTCGCGAATGATGCGATGGCAAGATGCAGCCGGGCGTCGTTCCACAATCGTTCGCGGCAATAGACTTCGCCGCGAAGCTCCCGATGTTGTGTCCATCACGGCGCGCAGCAGTTTGAGCTGCTCGTCGGTGATGGTTTTGGCGGTTCGTTTTATCAGAAACTCTTCGACCACCGACCGCATGTCATAGAGTTCCCGGGCCTCCTGCAAGTCGAGTTCGGGAACGGAGAAACCCTTGTTGGTTTCGGAACGGACCAAGCCCTCGTCTTTCAGCCGCGTCAAAGCCAGGATAACCGGCGTCTGGCTCATACCCAGTTTGTTCGGCCATGTCCCGGTAGAGGATCTTTTGACCGCTGACCAATTCGTCGGTTAAAAGCATACGCTTTATGATGTGGTACGCTTTTTCCGCAAAAGAATCGGGCCCCTTCATAAATTCGATCACATGCCGGCGATGGCGCCCGCATCCGTCTTCCACCAGCCGGAAGAGGTTTTGAAGCGCCGGATAAAATCGTTGATGTCCAATAAAAGCCGCTTGATTTTTATAAATTATAAAATTACTTTTTTGATAAATTATTTATGCACGCCTTGTCAAGGATTTCTGTATACGGTACCCCGCATCGCGTACATGCCCGAAACTACAGCAAAAAAAGCATAGGGAGCACAATGGACAAACTTATCATTACCGCCGCCGTATCCGGTTCCGCCCCCACACGGGCCCAGAACCCCAACCTTCCTCAAAGCCCCAGGGAAATAGCCGAGGAGGCCCTGCGCTGCTGGCGCGCCGGCGCCGCGGTGGTTCACGTACATGTGCGAGATCCCGAGACGGGACAGCCCGCGTTCAGGCGCGATCTCTTTGAAGAAGTCGTGCAACGGGTGCGTTCCGAAAGCGACTTGCTCATCAATCTTACCACAAGCGCCTTTAATCTTGAAGGTCCGGATCTGGGCGAAAAACGGCTCATGCCGTTGGAACTGGGCGCGGACCTCTGCTCCCTGGACGTGGGGAGCGTCAATTTTCGCGGCCGCGTTTTCATTAATCCTGCCGACTGGGTGGAACTGGCGGCCAACCGTTTCCGGGAAAAGGGCGTAAAGCCGGAAATGGAAGTGTTCGATCTCGGCCACATCAGCCAGGCCAAATCGCTGAACAAACGCGGCTTGCTCGATCCGCCGCCCTATTTTCAAATCTGCCTGGGAGTCCAGTTCGGCGCGGAAGCGGATCTGGAAAGCCTGATGGCCATGAGAAACCATCTTCCCGAAGGATGCCAGTGGTCCGTGCTGGCCGTGGCCCAGCATCAACTCCCCCTGACCACTCATGCCATGCTCATGGGCGGCCACGTCCGCGTGGGCTTTGAAGACAACCTTTACCAAAGCCGCGGCGTTCTGGCCCAGACCAACGCCTAGTTCATAGAGCGAACCGTCAAACTGGCCGCCCTGGCGCAGCGGGAAGTGGCGTCCTGCGAGGAAGCGCGTGGAATCTTGGGGATACCCTCTCTGAAATAAATCCGGCGAGGGACCGCCGGGGATCGAACCGGCGTCCCGCCTCTCCGCCGTGATTCCCGGCTTCCCAAAAAATTTCCGGCCGCGCGGCTCGCCCGCCGCGCTCCTTTTTCCAAAGACGCCAACCGGCGCCCACAATTGTCTCAATTGTTTCGCGAAAATTCCGATTACCACTGAAGAGAACCAGGTGAAACGCTTTTCGCCGGGCAAACAGGAAAAGAGCCGCCTGGACGGCGGGCCACGGTTTCAGAGGGTTAATCGATGCTCCAACATAAGATTGATACGGACGGCTTTTTCCCGGGTGGTCTGGAGGATATACGGCGGAAGCTGGTGAATGTGAATCATCTGCCCACCATCTCCACGGTATTTGAAAAAATACTGTCGCTCGTGGAGGATGAACGGTCCTCGGCTCACGACCTGGAAAAGATCATCAAGCTCGATCAGACCATATCGGCGCGGGTGCTCAAGTTGATCAATTCGCCGCTGTACGGCTACAGCGACATCAGTTCGGTCGCCCACGCCATCACGCTGCTGGGGTTCAATACCCTGAAAAACGTGGCCCTAAGCGCTTCCATCACCAGCGTGTTCGACTGGAGCGACACCGTGGGGGAGGTCAGAGTGGACCAGTTCTGGCTTCATTCCATCGGGGTGGCCTATCTGAGTAAACTGGTGGCGGAAAAAACCGGTATTTGCAAGCCGGACGAGATCTTCACCCTGGGGTTGCTCCATGATATCGGAAAGCTGGTGTACCTCAAGGAGACCCCCGAATTCTTCCAGAGCCTCCTGGAGGCGGCCCAGAAATCATCCATTTCGTTGAACCAGATGGAGGAATTGATCGGCTTTTCGCACTCGCTGCTCGGGTGGCTGATCGCCGAAAAATGGAACGTGCCGGAAAAAGTGTGCGAGGTGCTGAAAAAACATCACAACGTGCAGGAAGACGACCGGTACATTGACGAAGAGGCGGTGGTCAATTTCGCCGATTTCGTGGTTCACCGCATAAAGCTCGGAAATTCGGGCAACTCCATCCCCGATCCTCCTTCCTCCCTGGTGATCGATCACCTGAACCTGTCGCCGCGATCCTGGCAGGAGATAAAAAAGAACCTCAAGGAACAGCGGCGCATGGTGGAAAGTCTGGCTTCGGAGCTTCTGCGCTGAATCGCGACTACACGTCCATGGCCTTTTTCATGTCCAGGAGCCATTTGAACAGCGGCCACATTTTCCTGTAATAGGAAAAAGCGTAATCCAGAAACCGCGCCGAACCCAACTCCTCGGGGAAGTGGGCCCGGTAGGAGGCGGCCAGCCCTCCATGGAGCAGGTATTCCGCGTTTTCGTGACGCGGATCATAGCCCCTCGGCGTTTTCTTGTACTTCACCCATCCGATCGTGAAACCGGCCTCGCGGATCTGTTCGATCGCCGGCCCCAGCGACGCTCCCAATTCAGGGTCCACCACCGCGTCGCGGTACGCGGTCAGGATCTGCTTGGGGAATTCATGCAGCCCCGCGGCCAACCTGATTCCGCCGGCGTCGAGCTGAAAGTAAAACCCCGGGCACTCCATGCGGCCTCCCGCGCCCTCCCAGAACCAAATGCCCAGATGCGTTTTGTAAGGGGTTTTGTCCTTGCTGAACCGCGTGTCCCGGTTGATTCGGAAGAGCGACCGGTTGACGCGCGCGTCGGAAATGACTCCGGGGGAAAGGGTTCGCAGCATGACGCCCATTTCCTCGACAAACGCTTTCGCCGGTTCCAGTACGTAGCGTTCGTAATCGTCCCGGTGTTCGTCGAACCACTCCTTGCGGTTGTTCATTTCGAGATCCGCAAGAAACGCCACCGCCTGATGCGGAAAACCGTTAAAGATATGCTCCCTGATGTCATCGCCTCGATGATGATGTAGGGGTGAAAAATTTTTCGCCCCGAGTTTTCAGCGGAATTCAGAATCTTAAAACATGGGAAAAGCATTTGCGAGGGAATTTCCGGCGCCGTAGGGGCGATTCGCGAATCGCCCCTACTGAAGTATCTTCACTTTAGTGGACACCTGAGTTACCCTCTGTGGGTACAGGAGGTGTAGAGGTGTAGAGATGAATAGGAGATACGATGCGGAGTTTAAGCTTGAGGCGGTGCGTCTGGTGGAGGAAGAAGGGCGAAAGGTACGCGACGTAGAGAGGTCGCTGGGCATCACCATCGGGGTGTTGAAGGGATGGGTGGCAAAATACGCGGTAAAAAAGGAGCAAGCCTTTATTAAGGGCGGTCCCTTGAGTCCGGAAGAAGAGAACAAGCTGCTGAGAAAGGAAAACGAGCGTCTGACCAGGGAGCGCGACATCCTAAAAAAAGCAGTGGCCATCTTCTCAACGGACCCGAATCGATATACGGGTTCATAACCGAGCACCGCTCCGAATACGGAGTCGTGGAGATGTGCCGCGTGCTGGGAGTGTCTCGGTCGGGCTACTACGCCGGGAGCGCACGGGAGCTGTCAGCCCGTAGGATCGGCGACAGGATTCTTGGCCAACGTATAAAAGAAATTTTTGACGGCAGTAACGCCACGTACGGAATACTGAGGATGCAGCAGGAGTTACGCAAGGAGGGCGTCAGGGCCGGTAAAAACCGCTTATCGCGTTTGATGAAAGAGCTGGCCTTGAAGGTGAAGACTCGGAGAAGGTTCGTGGTCACCACCAACGCCGACCATAAACGGCCCGTGGCGCCCAACCTGGTGGCTCAAAAGTTTGAAGCAGAGGCGCCGGACAAGCTCTGGACTGGTGACATCACCTACATCCTCACAGCGGCAGGATGGCTTTATCTGGCGGTGGTACTGGACGTGTTCTCGCGGAGGATCGTAGGTTGGAGCATGAACGAACGTATGAAGGACGACTTGGTGATTGAAGCTTTAAAAAACGCTCTGTACCGGCGCAAGCCAGCCCCTGGCTTTATTTTTCACTCAGACCGGGGCTCACAGTACTGTAGCAGGCGGTACCGCGCTCTCCTCGATAAAGCTGGAGGCGTACAGAGCATGAGTTCCACAGGCTCCTGCTACGACAACGCCATTACCGAGTCATTCTTCGGCACGCTGAAGAGAGAATGCGTGCATCACTGCCACTATCAGAGCAGATCGGCGGCTAGGAGTTCTCTGTTCAGCTATATTGAAGGATTTTATAACCGGCAACGAATCCACTCGGCCATCGGATATTTGTCTCCTCTCCTGTTTGAAGAGGCATTCTACCGAATGGCCGCGTAGGTTTTTTTAACTGTCCACTATTGCGAATCGCCCCTACAATATAAGGGGGCGGGGGGAAGAAATTCCCCCGCACGGATTCTTACAAATCCACCTCTTTTACCCGCTCGTCGTACACGGACATCAGAAAAACGGTGGCCAGCGGCTGCGCGAACAGGGCCGCCAGGGGAATGGAGTTGCCGATGGCCGTCAGCCCGATAAAAATAATGCCGACGACGATCTGGTCGACCATGCCCTGCCCGGTGACCATGGCGACGCTGCCCTTGACGGCCTCGACGAGGGGAAGCCCCCGGTCGACCATGAGCGGGATCATGTACATGAGGAAATAGGTCATCACCATTCCCAGCACGACGCCCGGCAGAAAGAACAGCGAAAAGGCGATGGCCGCGACCACGAACAGGGCCAGTCCGAAGACCAGCAGCGGCAGGAAGAGCCGCATCTGTCCGAACAGGTCCCCCATTTTGGGCGGGCGCCCCTCCCGGGTCAGACGTAGGATGGAATGGACGTATCCGCCGATGAGAACAGGCGCCAGGATACCCAGGGTGACCGTCGCCACCACGAACATCAACAGGGTCATGATGGCCAGCGGCGCGATGTTTTTCAGCCACAGGTCCCAGGCGAAGGAAAAATGGGCTCTCGGATCCATAGAAGCCTTCCCTTCCTCCGGCGAAGAACGCCGGAGGGAAGAAGCGGATGAGACACTTGTGAGTCAGGCCGGTTACGAAACCGCATTACGAGCAGCGGGCCACGATCCGGTCCCAGTTTTTGAACGCATCGTCCTGTGCGAAGGTCAGTTCATCCTCGCTCAGATGTTTGAAGCGTCCTTGCGTGGTGATGTAATCCCGCAGCGGTTTGAGCCGTTCCGGCTTGTAGGTCATCTTCCAGTCCAGCCCGTCACGGATCTCCAGCAGCGGGAACAACCCGGTTTCCACCGCCAATCGCGCGTAACGGATGGTTTTGGCGGTGGGAATACGCCATCCGGTGGCGCAGGGCGTCAGCACATGGAAGAACCGCATGCCGCGTATTTCCTTGGCTCGGGCCACCTTTTGCTTGAAATCGTCCAGAAAGCCCACCGCGGCCGTGGCTATGTAGGGAACGCGGTGCGCGGCCAAGATCTCCACGATGTTCTTTTTAATTTCCCGCTTGGTGGAATCGAGCGGCGTGGTGGTGGTCCAGCACCCCTTGGGAGTTGCCGAGGACCGCTGCACGCCGGTGTTCATGTAGGCTTCGTTGTCGTAGCACACGTAGATGATGTCGTCGTTGCGTTCGGCGGCCCCGGACAGCGACTGCAACCCGATATCGAACGTGCCGCCGTCGCCGACCCAGGAAACCACCTGCACGTGGTCCTTGCCTTGAGCGAGCAATCCCGCGCGCACGCCGGCCGCCATGGAACCGCCCGTTTCGAACGCCGCCATGGTGGCGGGGGTTCTCAGCGCGGTCCGGTTATACTGTCCAATATAGACGGCGGTGCAGGACGCGGGCAAAACCACCACGGTGTCCTTGCCCAACACTTCCAGGGTATGCCGCAACGCCAGCGCCGCGGCGCATCCGCCGCACGCGGCGTGTCCGGGCGTCAGCAGGCTGTCGATGGTTCCCTTTACCGCGGATGTACGTTGATCCATGTGATACCTCGTTCCTTGAGTTCCCCGTTCAGGGCCTTGAGACCCAGATCGTAAAGCTCGGCTTCGCTGATTTCACGTCCGCCCAACCCGCCGACCGCTCCGCAGATGAACGGCCGGTTCGGCAGACCGCACAGGGCGGCCCGTATTTCCTGCGCGAAAATACCGCCCACGCCGGGTGAAAGATTGCGGTCGACCACCACCACGGTCTTCCGGCCGCCCAGCGTCTTTTCAATGTCCTCGTGAGGGAAGGGACGGAACAGCTTGGGGCGGACCATGCCGATCTTCTTTCCCTCCGAACGCAGCCGGTCGATGACCGGCCGGCAGGTCCCGGCCAACGCCCCGGTGGTCACCAGCACGGTGTCCGCGTCATCGGCCTTATAGGTTTCCACGAGTTCATACCGCCTGCCGAAGTGTTCCTCGAACAGCTTGAATTCCCGCCGGATGACCCCGATGGCATCTTCCATGGCTTTCTGGATTTCATAGCGGTATTCCATGAAATGGTCCGCGCCGGTCATGAGACCCATGACCACCGGATCTTCGGGGTCCAGTTTATAGGCCGCGACGCGAGGCGGCAAATAGGCCGCCACCTCTTCCCTGGTCGGTATGTCCACGGGTTCGTGCATATGCGAAACCACATAGGCGTCCAAAACCACCATGGACGGCAATTGGACCTGCTCGGAAATCTTGTACCCCAGGATGATGTTGTCCAAAGCCTCCTGACTTGATTCGCAATAGAACTGCATCCACCCGGTGTCGCGCTGGGACAGCGAGTCGGAATTGTCTCCCCAGATATTCCAGGGCGGACCGATCGCCCGACCCACGTTGGCCATTACCACCGGCAGCCTTCCCCCGGCCGCCCAGTGCAGCATTTCGTGCATCAGCGCCAGCCCCTGGGAAGACGAGGCCGTGAAAACTCGCGCCCCGGTGGAGCAGGCGCCGACGCAGCAGGCCATGGCCGAATGTTCGCTTTCCACCATGATAAAGCGGGCGTCGACCTCGCAACTGGCGGTCAGTTCGGCCAGCTTCTCCGATATATGGGTTTGCGGCGTGATGGGATACGCCGCGATAACCTGGACTCCGCAGCGCCCCACCGCCTCGGCGATGGCGTGGCTGCCTTCCATGAATTCTTTCATGATTATTCCTCGACCTCCATATGGATCACACCGCGCGGGCATTCCTCGGCGCAGATGGCGCAGCCCTTACAATGGTCGTAATCGTATTCGTAGCCCTCTTCCCGCTTGCACACGGACATATCCGGGCAGTATTCGTAACAGAGGTCGCACAGAGTGCAGGTCCCGCAGGAAAAACAGCGTTCGGCCGCTTGCCGGAGTTCCTCTTCGTCGACATCCCCGATGACTTCGCGGAAGGATTTGATGGCTTCCTCGATGTCCAGCCGGGGAACCTCCGGCGCGGGTTTGGAATCGAAGCGGTCCGGCTTGACCTCCGATACTTCCACCGGCTTTTGCAGCCGGGGACTCGTCTCGGTTTCGCCCGTGAGGAACTGCTCCATGGAAAAGGTGGCGCCCTGTCCCAACTGGACCCTGGGCCAGATTTCCTTCATGTCCAGACTGTCGAGTTTGGCGTGAATGGACAGCGCCGCCAGCTTTCCGGCGCCAATGGCGTCGCAGACCCGGCGAGGCCCGGCCACGGCGTCGCCACCGGCGTAATACTTGCCGTTTCCGGCGCGGAGGAATCCGTCCACCACCAGTCCGTCGCCTTCGCGACCGAGGGATTCCGGGACACCGGAAAACTCGACCGATTGTCCGACGGCCATGACCAGGGTGTCGGCCCGGAGGTCGAATTCCGAACCCGGCGTGGTTTCAAAGCGGTTTCTGCCGGAAGCGTCCAAGTCCCGGGCTTCGGTTTTGGCGCAACGTATGGTCAGGTCGCCATGGGGAGCGTTTTCCACGCCCAAAGGCAGGGTCCGGTCCATGAGGCTGGCGCCTTCCTGGAGCGCGTCGCCGATTTCTTCCAGCGAAGCGGGCATATCGCCCTGCGAACGCCGATAGAGGATGGTCACTTCCGACCCCAGACGGAGCGCAACCCGCGCGGCATCGATGGCCGTGTTGCCGCCGCCGACCACCGCGACCTTATCGCCGGGGGAACTCATATCTCCCCGGTTTATCCGTTTGAGGAAATCCAGCCCGCCGATCACGCGCGGGTTGTCCAATCCCGTGAAGCCGGGCATGATGGGCCGTTGCGCGCCGATGCCCAGAAAGACCGCGTCGTAGCGATCCAGTTCGGCTCTGTCCATTTTGAATCCGGTTCGGACCTCTATGTCCAGAGCCAGGATCATGCGGATACTCTTGTCCAGGACGTCGCGCGGCAGCCGGTACGCGGGAATACCCAGCCGCAACATGCCGCCCAGCTCGCTTTCCGCTTCAAAAATGGTTACGGCGTGGCCGAGCCCGCGCAGGTGATAGGCGCAGCTCAAACCCGCCGGGCCGCTCCCGACCACCGCTACCCTAGCTCCCGTTTTGGCGGCCGGTTTTTCAAATTTCAGATGGTTCAGTCCAAAATCGCCGACAAACCGTTCCATACGGTGGATGGTTACCGACTTGTCGAAGTCCTTTCTCAGACAGCTATATTCACAGGGATGATAACATACCCTTCCGCACACGGCGGCCAGGGGGTTTTCCCGCGAAATGGTAAAAAACGCCTCGTCCGGCTTGCCGTTCAGGGCCAGGGCCACGTACCGGGGTATGTCTTCTCCGGCGGGACAGGCCGCCCGGCAGGGGGAAAGCCGTTCTTCCCGGGAGGGCCTCATTTCCCGCCAGTAACCGGTGAGGTTATCCAGCATCCCCTTTCTGGCGATGGGGTACGGCGAATAATCGTCGGTATGTTCCTTTTGTTTCATGTATCAAGCTCCCAAGCGACGCGCCGCACTTCCCGCGCGGCTTCCTCGGCCGCTTTAATGTTGTCCTCGGGCTTGATGGACAGTCTCTGTTGGATGGCCTCGGACAGCTTTTCCATGGAAACCAGTCCCGTCGCGCCCTGGAACGCTCCCAGCATAACGCAATTGACAATGGGCGCGGTTGCCGGCCCAAGTCTATATTTCGCGGCGATGGATGTGGCGTCCACGGTATAGACACTGTAATCTCGGAACGCGCCCAACTCCCGATCGGCGCCGGAATAATTGATAAGCAACGTGCCCTTCGGTTTAAGGCCCGAACAGAAATCGATTTTCATCTTGATCAGCGCGGGCGCCATGACAATGACATGGTCCGGATTTCGAACCTCGGTCCGGGCGCTGATTGGGTTATCGTCAAAACGGACAAAGGCCATGACCGGCGCTCCTCTTCGTTCGGCGCCGAAGGAGGGAAACGCCTGCGCCTCCTTGCCTTCCAGGTACAGCGCGTAGGCGAGAATTTCGGACGCGAGGACCGCTCCCTGGCCACCCCGGCCGTGCATTCGCAACTCATTCATATACAGTACGCCTTTCCTTGCGGATTTTGTGAAGAATCTAACATACTGACCGCCGACAATTCAAATATTTCTCCGACATTCCCTGATTCCGAATTATGTTGCGTTAAGCAGGCTCGAATAAACCGAAAAATCACGACTATTTGTATACAACGCGCTTTTTCAACCATTTATTCGGTTATCGGGAGAAAAAATTGCGGGTGTCACACCCCTCGAAGATCCCGGAACGGCCCGGACAGCTCGCCTTCCCGAGCGTTGCAATCGCGAAAGGTATAAAATTTGCTTGTAACTCTTCGGAATTACGCGACCGGCGCGCTCAAAGGGGCCTTGATTTAATAATTTCTTGTTACTATATGATCTATACTGGAATAATTCCGAATCCCAAAATTTTATTATCCGTTTTTCAAGGACCGATGGTCTAAGATATGGATATTTGCTCAAGATTTTCCAAACGAGCGTCGATTAGGAAACTAACCCCCACCCCCCGACGCCGTTACCTAAGTGAGAGATTTTGAAAATGACGTACGCTGATAGCATCATCGATATCGTGAATCTCGAAAAGAGTTTCGACACGCAACAGGTGCTGCGAGGAATAAATTTATCCATCCGAAAGGGCCTTGTCACCAGCATCATCGGAAAAAGCGGGGCG
Source organism: uncultured delta proteobacterium (assembly GCA_963821845.1). Classification (GTDB taxonomy): domain Bacteria; phylum Desulfobacterota; class Desulfarculia; order JACQYL01; family CAWGVV01; genus CAWGFI01. Next base: position 218,915 of record CAWGFI010000011.1, on the reverse strand, counting down.
GGGAAAAGTCTTCTGTTTAGAATCGTCATGGGACTCATGCGGCCCGATTGCGGCTCCGTGGCCATCGACGGGCTCGACATATGCCGCGCGCGGAGCGGAAAACTGAACAAGCTGCGCTCCCGCATGGGGTTCCTGTTTCAAAGCGCCGCCCTTTTCGACAGCCTCGATGTGTATGAAAACGTGGCCCTTCCCTTGCGGGAAAAAACCTCGCTCAGGGAAAAGGACATCCGCGACCGGGTTATCGAACAGCTCCGTCTCGTGGGGCTGGAAGACGCGGTGGACAAGCACCCCTCCGAGCTGAGCGGGGGCATGAAAAAACGAGTGGGTCTGGCGCGGGCGCTGGTCAACCGCCCTGAAATCGTGTTGTTCGACGAACCCACCACCGGGCTGGACCCGGTACGCAAAAACGAGGTCCACGATCTCATTCAGGTAAGCCAACGGCTGTACCGCTATACGGCGCTAATCGTCAGCCACGAGATCCCCGAGATTTTCGATATTTCCGACCGCGTGGCCATGGTGAACCAGGGCGAGATTATCCTGGAAGGCAGGCCCAAGGACTTTTTTTCCTCCACCATCCCCGAAGTGGTTAATTTTCTGGAGGGAACGGAAGCGACCCGCTGCCGGCTCACCGGTCTTCTGGCGCGGCCCGAATTTGACGTGCGGCTGACCCAGGAGTACGAACGGGCCCGGCGGTACAACTCCAAGTTCGCGCTGCTCTTCGTCAAGCTGAACTTCTCCAGGAAAGTCAACGACAACGGCGCCGGAGCGCTGGACGTGGAGCAGGTCAACTCGATCATAAAAAACGTGTCGCAAATTCTCAAGGAGTGCGTGCGGGGCTCCGATTTTCTGGCCCGCTTCCGGGGGGATATGTTCGCGCTTATCCTGCCCAATACGTCGTCCTTCGGGGCCGAATCCCTGGGCAAGAGACTCGAGGGCGGGATCGAGGAGATGAACATTCCGTATTGGAACGTTCATTCGAGAAGGGCCTATTTCGGTTTCGCCGAATATCCGAGCGACAACCGGCCCCAGGGCGTGGTGAGAAAGGCCTTGAGCAGACTGGCTCACGACCAGTATGGCGAGCGGTTGGGCGACGAACGGCTCATGGAAAAAGGCCTCGACTCCCTGCAGATGGTCGCCTGACTGCGCCGGGATACGTGACGATAAAAAAAGGCGGATGATGATCCGCCTTTTTTATTTCAGCATTCGGGCTGATCGCCGATGATGTTGAGCGGCGACTTTTTATCCTTGGTGTAGCCGGGCCGGTACTGAAACTGCTTGTCCACGATCTCGGCCACTTCCTTGTAGAGCGTTCTCAGGTGGATGTGCGCCGGACACGCCTCTTCGCACAATCCGCAATCGATACAGCGCCCCGCCATATGCGTGGCCCGCACCAGATGGAACATGGGGTTGGCCGGCGGAATTTCCCCGCCGGGAACGATTTCGTCCGAACTCAGCGTACATTCCTTGCAAAAGCAGACCGGGCACACATCGCGGCAGCCGTAGCACTTGATGCACTGCCGGAATTCCTTTTTCCAGTGTTCCAACCGCTCGCTCAGCCCCAGTTGTTCGATGGCCTCCACGCTCTTGTTGGGTTTGCCTTCGGTTTGGGTTCCTTCGATCATCTCGTCCGGCCAAGGCTTCCGGCATTCGCAGTATTCGGCCAGTTCCTCCGGGCAGCCGATCCCCACCAGAACCACGTTTTCACGCTTGATCTGGTTCCATTTGATCATCTCGATGATGTTGCGCTCGTCGCATCCGCGAACCAGCACGGCGATAACCGCCGATGGGTACTTGCGAATCATCTGGAGCATCATCTTGTTGAGCGGATAACGGGCGTCTCCCGGTTTTTGGACATCCCCGGCGCTGAATTCGTCCAGTTCCTCCGGCTTGGTGAAGAAATAGGGCGTCACCCCGCCTTCGTTTTGGCGAAGCCCCAGGAATCCCTGGATCACGCCTTCGTTGAGAAGACCCTTAACGTGTTCGATCACTTTTTCGTACATACGCCCACCGCACTTACGCCGCCGCCAAAGTTTTAGAGAACGGCGATGGTCCCAGTTCCTTTATCTGTTCGATAAAGTGGGTCACGTGTTCCGCGAACTCGGGGCCTTCGGCCGAGGAAATCCAATTAACGCGCAACCGCTCGGGTTCGATGCCCGCGAACGCCAAGAGGTCCTGCATGAAGGTGACCCGTTTGCGCGTCATAAAATTGCCGTACATGTAATGGCAATCGCCGATATGGCAGCCGCCCACAAATACGCCGTCCACGCCTTTCTGAAAGGCTTTCAGGATATGATGGGCCGAAACCGTCCCGGAACACATAACGCGGATAACGCGGATGTTCGGGGGATACTGCAACCTGCTGACCCCAGCCAGGTCAGCTGCGGCGTATGTTCACCACGTGCACAAAAACGCCAGTATGACGGGCTCGAAACTCGCATCGGACATTGAAAATCTCCTCGATCGATCTACGCCGCGAGAACTTCATCGATCTGGTTCATGAGTTGTTTACTGGTAAATCCCCTTAACTGAGCGCTACCGGATGGACAGGTGGCCGAACAGGCGCCGCAGCCCTTGCACAGGACGCTGTTGACCTTGCACACGCCCGCCTTTTCGTCAAACCAGATGGCTTGATAGGGGCAGACGTCCTGGCATCCCTTGCAGCCGATACAGGTTTCGTCGTTAATGCGGGCCACGATTCCGCTGGTGTACATTTTTTCCTTGGACAACAGGGTGGCCGCGCGTGAAGCCGCGCCAAGCCCCTGGGCCACCGCTTCCCGCACGTTGGCCGGGTAACGACAGCTTCCGCAGAGAAAAACGCCGTCCGTGGCGAAGTCGAGCGGTTTGAGCTTTACGTGGCCTTCCAGGAAGAACTTGTTTTCATCCAGGGGAACGCGCAGCATTTTGGCGATGGTGTCCGCGTCGTCTCCGGCCACCACGGGCGTGGAAAGCACGGTCAGATCGGCGGGCAGGATCATTTCCTTGCCCAGAAGCTGATGGAACACCTTGACCTGTCCATCGCCGACTTCCGGAGGCATGGCGGCGTCGTAATACATGAACCGCACGCCCTTGGCTTTGGCCTGTCTGAACAGGGTTTCGTTTTCCACGCCATACATCTGCATGTCACGGTACAGAATGGACACATGGGCCTGGGGGTTGGCTTCCCGGATGAGCATGGCGTTCTTGACCGCCGTCTGGCAGCAGATCCGCGAACAGTATTTGCGTTCCGGCGAACGCGCGCCCACGCACTGGATCATCACCACGTTCTTGACCGATGTGTCCAGTCCCGCTTTCAGGCGGCCTTCCAATTCATACTGGGAAATGATTTTGTCGCCGTCGTAGTTATAGTATCCTTCGGGTTTGAGCGCCTGCCCCCCGATAGCCACGACCACGGCGCCCACCATGACCGATTCCGTCTGTCCTTTGGTTTCGATGGTGGCTTTGAAATTGCCGATATAGCCGTCCAGCGCTGTCGCGGTGGAGGAGGTCCTGACGTCGATGTTCGGAATGGCCTTTACCTCGGCCACCTTCTCGGCCACCACGTCCGCGGCCGACAAATGGCCGGGAGCCAGGGTGCCCAGCTCGTTGAGCATGCCGCCCAGCCGGTCCTGTTTTTCCACCAGGTAGACTTTATAGCCCATTCTGGACATGGAGGTGGCGGCGCTCATGCCGGCGATACCGCCGCCGATGACCAGCGCGCCCCTGGTTATGGACAGTTCGTTCTCCTGCAAAGGCTCCAACTGAGCGGCCTTGGCCACCCCCATGCGGATGAGGTCCGCCGCCTTTTGGGTGCCCTGTTCCTTCTGCTGCATATGGACCCAGGAACATTGGTCCCGGATGTTGACCATTTCAAACAGATAGGGGTTGAGCCCCGCTTCGGCGCACGCGCTGCGGAACAGCGGTTCATGTGTTCTGGGCGTACAGGAGGCAACCACCACCCGGTTCAAATTCTCCGCCTTGATGGACTTCTTTATTTCGTTGATACCGCCTTCGGAACAGGTATAGAGATTGGGCTGCACATAAGCTACCCTGGGCAGCGTCCTGGCGTATTCCACCAAGGTATTGATATCGAGGTAGCCGGCGATATTTGACCCGCAGTGACAGACAAATACTCCGATTCTCACATCTTCTTTATCAGGCAACTTGCTTCTCCTCGGACTGGATTACGAGTTCCGCGGCTCTGGCCGCGGCGCTGGAAGCTTGGGCTACCGACTCGGGGATATCCATGGGCGCCTGGGCGCATCCGCAGGTATAAATGCCCTTGCGGGTGGTGTCCAGGGGATTGATGGGATTGGTCTTGATGAATCCGTACTCGTCGAGTTCGATGCCCAGAATCACGGCCAACTTGTCCAAACCCTTGGCCGGGCTGCATGCCGTGGCCAGGATGACCATGTCCACTTCCTTAGCCTTGACCTCGCGGGCCCGGGTGTCTTCGTACCACACCAGCGGATTGTTGTTCGGTCCCTCGGTGATTTCGGCCACGCGGCCGCGGATATATTGGATGCCGCTCTCATTGCCGCCGCGGACCTTGTATTCCTCGAATCCCTTGCCCACGGCGCGGATGTCCATGCCGAAAACAAAGGAATTGGTGCGAGACTCATGCTCCCGCGCGATGATGGCCTCCTTGATGGAGTGCATGCAGCAATATCCGGAACAAAAGGGATAGAAACGGAAATCGCGGCTTCCCACGCACTGGATGAACGCCAGCCGGGTGGCCACGTCGAATTTCTCGGCACGGGCTTCCAGACCGTGGAGACGCGCTTCCATGGCGGCGTATTCGCCGTATTTTTCCATCCACTGCCGCTGTTCGTCATCGGGAGTGACGGCCCCCGCCTCGACTTTCCCATGGAATTCGGCGGAGCTGTCCTGGAATTTTTCCTCCAGCTTCTGCAAGACCTTGCCGGATTTATTGACCTGTTTTTTCAGCTCCTCGATTTCCTTCTCGATCTTCATGTCCGAAGGACGGTCGAGGTGGCCGCCGGTGGGGCCGCTGGCGCTGAGCAGCCGTTCGAATTCTATTGCCGTCAGCACGTTATCGATCTTTTCGTAGCCGTATTCGGGTATGACCGTGGGATCGAAGACATGGTAGCCCACGGAGGAGACGATCGCTCCCACGTTGAATTCGATCACCTGGTCCTGCTGCTCGAAATCGACCGCGCCCGCCTGGCAGACCTTGGCGCAGACGCCGCACTTCTTGCCTTGTCCCAATTGGCGGCAGTGAGGAGCGTCGATGGTGAAAACCGAGGGGATTCCCTGGGCGAAATATTTATAGATGGCCTTACGTTCGGCCAGACCTTCGTTGTAGTCGTCGATAACCGAGGTGGGACACTTTTCGGCGCACGATCCGCAACCGGTGCATTTGTTCGCGTCCACGTACCGTGCTTTTTTGCGCACCGTTATCTTGAAGTTTCCGGCCTCGCCCTCAACTTTTTCAACTTCGCTGTAAGCCAATAACTCGATGTTGGGATGCCGACCGGCATCCAGCAGCTTCGGCGAAAGTATTCAGATGGCGCAGTCGTTGGTGGGGAAGGTCTTGTCCAGTTGGGCCATGACGCCGCCGATACTGGGCAGTCGTTCCACCAGCTTCACCTGGAGTCCCATTTCGGCGAGATCCAGCGAAGCCTGGATTCCCGCGATTCCTCCGCCTATCACTAATACGTCCTGACTCACGTTATTCCTCCGTCAAGTTTTCCGCCAGCAGATCGGATAGTTCCTTGACCTGAATGTCCAATTCAAAGGATTTCACGGCGCAGCTGAAATGAATGGCGCACTTTGGACAACTGGTAACCACGGTCGAGGCGCCGGTGGCCTTGGCCTCTTTCAGCCGTTCCACCTGGATGGCCTTGGAGCAGCTCGAACAGTTCATCCACGCGGACGTGCCGCAGCACACGCCGTTTTCCCGGTTGCGCTCCATTTCCACCAATGAGACGCCGGGAATCTTGGCGATCAGTTCGCGCGGCTCGTCGTAGATGTGGCTCATGCGGCCCAACCGGCACGGATCGTGGTAGGTCACCACGCCTTCGGCCGGTTTGAGCTTCAACTGGCCGTTGCTTTGCGCCAGGAGCTGATTGATCTGGACGATTTCCACCCCCAGATCCCCCACATATTTGGGGTAGTATTCTTTGAAGGTATGATAGCCTTCCGGACAGCTCAGCACGATCCGTTTGACGCCGCTGGCCTTGATCAGTTCGGCGTTCAGCCGGGCCAGTTGTATGAATCTTTTTTCGTCGCCGTTCCACAGCGCGTCATGGCCGCAGCACCGTTCCTGCTCGCTGACCAGCGGTTCGATGCCCACGGCGTTCAGGAGCTTGACCACGTTGCGGGCTCCCTGAATGGAACCCGCGTTTACGTCCCGGAACACGATGTCGAAATAGGGCCGGCATCCCACGAAGTACATGGTGTCGCTCTTGGGATTCACCCTGATGGTGTCATCGATCCAGTAGTTGCGGTTTTGCGAAAGTCCGCCGGTGTGGAGCGCCATGATGGACTGCATGATTCCATGGTGGGCGGGCGTTCCGGTCAGGCCGCGCAGGTTGGCTTCGTCGCGGATCAGCCTGATGAATTCGGGAAAGTTAATGTTCGCCGGGCAGCGTTCGAAGCAGCGGGAACAGGTCAGGCAGTTCCAGATGGTTTCATCGGCGAAGTCTTCCAGTTCATAGAGGCTTCGCTCGACGATGAGGCGCGGGGAAAATTCGGGATGAACCCGGCTTACCGGACAGCTTCCGGTGCAGACGCCGCAGTCCAGACAATAGAATGTTTCGGTCTTGTTGACCAGTTGCTCGATCACCGACATTATGCGGCCCTCGCCATGGATGGTCCCAGCGCGCGAACCTGTTCGGTGAATTCACGGGCCGTCGCGGCGAATTTCGGCCCTTCGGCCGATGAAATCCATTCCAGCCTGACCCGAGCCTTATCGATCCCGAGAACCTGAAGAAGTTCCTCGGTTTGTTTCATCATCTCCTGAGCCTTAACATTACCATCCAGGTAATGACAGTCTCCGATGTGTCACCCGGCCACCAGTACGCCGTCGGCCCCCTTGGTGAACGCGCGCAGAATGAAATTGGGGTTCACCCGCCCGCTGCACATCACGCGTATGACCCGCAGGTTGGCCGGGTATTGCAGCCTGCTGACTCCGGCCAGATCGGCGCCCGCGTACGCGCACCAGTTGCAGCAGAATGCGATGATTTTAGGGCTGAAATCCTCCGCCATGTCGATCGAAGCCTCCTTGCCCGCATGGGGAATCACACGCGAAGCTCCATGAGCCTCGTTCATAAACCGCTCATTAGAAAGAAAAGTACGAATCTCGTTAAAGACAGATTTTGGAAGAGCCAGTATAGGGACCGAGGCCCGTCATTGTCAAGGCGTTTTGAGGAAGAATGAAGGCTCATTCAACGCTGTCGACGGTCATTTTTTTAAAAATGCCCTTATAAGCGCATGGAATAAGCGGCATAAATGTATTAAAATCAAAATAATCCCACAGGCCGCCGTCCGTTATCCGGTATGCGGGCGAATCGCGGGAGCGGTCGCGCGACCGGGGCCGGTTGACAACATGTTCACTATTAAGCTAAAAATATCCCCTTACCTTTAAGGACGCGTAAAGGAGAGTGACCTCATGAAAATCAAGCGCATCGCTCATCTGGGCCTGGCCTGCCAGGACAATCAGATAGTCAAAATGCTTTACGCCGACAACCTCGACCTTCCGGTGGCAAGTGAAGAAATGGTCGGCGAGTTGAAAGTCGCCTTTGTGCCGGTGGGAGAAACCAATCTGGAACTGGTCCAGTCCACCCAGGAAGACGGGGTGATCGCCAAATACGTCGGCAAAAAAGGCGAAGGCATCCATCATCTGGCCTTTGAAGTGGAAAACATCGAAGAAGCGCTGAAAGAACTCAAGGAACGGGGCGTGCAGTTGATCGATCAGGAGCCCCGGCCGGGCGCTCACAACTGCAAGGTCGCCTTCCTGCACCCCAAGGCCACGCACGGTGTCCTGATCGAACTGGTGGAATACCCCCAGGGACACTGAAATCAGCTGGGTGAAATGCTCAAACGGCTGGAAACAGGAATCCAAGCATGTGGGAATATACTGATAAAGTTAAAGATTACTTCGAACACCCCAAAAATGTGGGTGAAGTGGAAAACCCGGACGGTGTCGGTGAAGTGGGGTCGTTGGCCTGTGGCGACGCGCTGCGGCTGACCCTGAAAATCGGCGACGACGGGCGCATTGCGGACGCCAAGTTCGAAACCTTCGGATGCGCCAGCGCCATCGCTTCGTCGTCGGCGCTCACCGAGATGATTATCGGCATGACCCTCGACGAGGCGGCCAAGGTGACCAATCAGGACATCGTCGACTTTCTCGGCGGCCTGCCCAAGGAAAAAATGCACTGTTCGGTCATGGGCATGGAAGCGCTCCAGGCGGCCATCGCCGATTACCGCGGAATAAATCCCCAAGGAAGAAGGGGAAATCGTCTGCGAATGCTTCGGCGTCACGGACCGGGAGATCGAACGGGTGGTCCGGGAAAACCATCTCAAAACCAGGGAAGAAGTCACCAACTTCACCAAGGCCGGCGGCGGGTGCGAATCGTGCCACGACAAGATCCAGGCCATCATCGACCGCATCCTGAACGAACAGAAGCAGGATCAGGGTCTGGGCGCGGCGGGACCGAGCCGGAAGCTGACCAACATCCAGAAGATCAAACTGATCGAACAGACCCTGGAACGGGAAATAAAACCGGCGCTGGAAGCCGACGGCGGCAGCATCGAACTCATCGACGTGGAAGGTTCCAAGGTGCTGGTGGCCCTGCGGGCGCCTGTTCCACCTGTTCGGCGGCCCAGATAACGCTCAAGGACTACGTCGAAGCCAAGCTGCGCGAACTCGTGGAAGACGATCTCGTGGTGCGGGAGGTCAAATAGTGACGACCATTTATCTGGACAACAACGCCACCACCAAAACCGCCGAGGAAGTGGTGGAGGCCATGCGCCCCTACTTCAGCGACCTGTACGGCAACCCCTCCAGCATGCATACCTTTGGGGGACAAGTGGCCAAAGAGGTCAGGATCGGCCAAGGAGCAGGTCGCCGCCCTGATCGGGGCTCACCCCGAAGAAATCATTTTTACCAGTTGCGGCACGGAAAGCGACAACACGGCCATCTGGTCGGCGCTACAGGCCAGGCCCAACAAACGCTCCATCGTGACCACCAGGGTCGAACATCCGGCGGTGCTCAACACCGCGAAATTCTGGGAAAAGCAGGGATATCGCGTTACTTACCTGCCGGTGGACCGCGACGGCAACCTTGATATGGACGCCGCGGCGGCGGCCATCACCGAGGATACCGCCATTGTCAGCGTCATGTGGGCCAACAACGAAACCGGCGTCATTTTTGACGTGGAGCGGTTGGCCGAAATGGCCGTGGAAAAAGGCGCCATCTTCCATTGCGACGGCGTGCAGGCGGCGGGAAAGATTCCCATCGACATGGCCAAAAACTCCATTCACATGCTGGCCCTGTCCGGCCACAAGCTGCACGCGCCCAAGGGAATCGGCATCCTGTACGTGCGCAAGGGCACGCCCTACCTGCCCCTGATCATGGGCGGCCACCAGGAACACGGCCGTCGCGGCGGCACGGAAAATGTTCCCTACATCATCGGGCTGGGCAAGGCCGCCGAACTGGCGGTCGCGAATCTGAACGACGAAAACACCCGGGTGCGGGCGCTACGCGACAAGCTCGAAAAGGGGCTTTCTGGAATCCATCCCCAACGTGTTTCTGAACGGGGACAAGGAGCGCAGGCTTCCCAACACCCTGAGCGTTTCCTTCGAATACGTGGAAGGCGAATCCATCCTGCTGCTCATGGACAACCTGGGCATCTGCGCTTCCTCCGGGTCGGCGTGCACGTCCGGATCCCTGGAGCCTTCGCACGTGCTCCGCGCCATGGGCGTTCCCTTCACGGCGGCGCACGGTTCGGTCCGGTTCAGCCTCAGCGTCTACAACACGGAACAGGAAATCGATTTCGTTCTGGAACGCCTGCCGGACATCATCTCCCGGCTACGCGAAATATCGCCGTTCTGGAAGGACTACATCAGGAAAAGGGCGTCCTCGTGAACGCGGCGCGACCGATTCTCGGCGCTTCCACCTGCTGGCGTTCCGCTCAGGCGGAAAGCGGCGACGAGTTGCTCGCGTATATGGAGAAGCTCGGCCTCGATTCCCTGGAAATGGAATACCGGATCACCACGCCCCAGTGGAACGAGATGCGTCCCGCGCTCAAGGCGGGAAATTTCCACGTGGTTTCGATCCATAACTATTTCCCCGTCCCGCCCGATATACCGCCCGACCGCGCTTCCGGCGATCTGTTCAATCTCGCATCCTCCGATTCCGGCGAACGCGCCAAGGCGGTGGAATACACCATCCGCACCCTGGAAACGGCTCACGAACTGGAAGCGAACCGCGTGGTCATCCATTGCGGGTTTATCGAGGAAATGGACGTCCTGGACCGCGAGTGGCGGGACCGGTTGGAACAGGGAGACGAGCGGGCGCAAGACCGGTTGCGGCGCAGCCGGGAGAGCCGGAAGGAACTGGCGCCGAGGGCTCTTGACCGGTTGAAATTCAGCCTGGAAAAAGTCTCCCGGAGAGCCGAAGCCCTGCATGTTTCCATGGGATTGGAGAACCGGGACTGGCTGCGGGAGATGGTGGGGCTGGAGGAGTTGGAAATCATAGTGGAAGAATTCGACGGAGCGCCCCTGGGGCTCTGGTACGACGTCGGCCACGCGGTCAGAATGGAAAAATACGGCCTGTGGAAGGCCGACGAATGGCTGAGCCGTTTTGAAACGCGCATCATCGGCTCGCATCTGCATGACGTCAAGGGGCTGCGCGACCACCTGGCGCCCGGCCAAGGCGATCTGGATTTTGCCGCCCTGGCGCCAAAGCTGAAAACCGCCGGAGTATGGATACTGGAAATCGGCCCGGACGCCTCGGAAAGCCAGGCGCGGGAAAGCGTCGGCCTTATCCGGTCGCTGCTGAAGGATCTTGACCGATCGTCATCGCCCCCTTCCGAACAAACCACCTAGCCCTGGCAACGCTTCCCCGGGCGCGATAGCAGCAAACCTTTTCAACTTCAGCGCACGCGAGCAGAGGAGCGGCCTCATGGGGATTGTCCTGGCCATCGCGCATCCCGACAATCGAAGCTTCAACCACGCCATCGCCAAAACCGCTCGCGAAACATTGATTTCGATGGGGCGCGAGGTGTGGGAGCATGATCTGTACCGGGACGGATTCAACCCCATCCTGCCGGCGCATGAAATTGCGAGATCGGATACCCTAAGCCCCGATATAGCGCGCTATTGTCGGGATATCGCCGAAGCCGAAGGATTTATTATTGTCCACCCCAACTGGTGGGGACAGCCGCCGGCGGTTATGAAGGGCTGGATCGACCGGGTTTTTCGTCCGGGCGTGGCTTATGAATTCCTGGATGGGGATGATGGAGAAGGCGTGCCGCGCGGTTTGCTCGGGGCGCGGGCGGCCCTGGTCTTCAATACGGCCAACACACCCGCGCGACGCGAACTTGAAGTGTTCGGCGATCCCCTGGAAACCCTGTGGAAAAACTGCTTGTTCGGTTTATGCGGGGTAACAAATTTTTACCGCAGGATGTTCGAAGTCATGGTGACCAGTTCAGAAGAACAGCGGAAACAATGGCTGGACGAGGTGGCCGAGACGGTCGAACGTTTCTTCGGCCCCGGCAAGGGCTGATACATGCCCTCGCGCTCCCGAGGGAGATTTCTCGCCGCGCTCAAAATGAATGGATTCCGCGATCAAGTCGCGAAATGACGAAACGCGCAAAGGGCGTAGGGGCGAAAAATCTTTCGCCCCTCCATTTTTCAGGAGGCGCGGGGGAAGAGATTCCCCCGCAATGTTTTTTTAATTCATAAGGAGATTTACCGTGCGGCGTGGATTTACCCTGTGGCTTACCGGCCTTTCCGGTTCCGGCAAAACGACGCTGGCCGAAAAAATAGAAGAAACCCTGCTGGAGCGGGGAGTGTTGGTGGAGGTGTTGGATGGGGAACGCGTGCGGCGGGCCATTAGCCCGGAGTTGGGTTTCGGCCCGGCGGACCGCTCCCTGAACCTGCAACGGATGGTCTACGTGGCCGGGCTGCTGAATCGTAACGGCGTAAGCGCCATCGTGGCGGCGGTGTCGCCGCTGCGAAAGGACCGCGCCGAAGCGCGCCAAAAGTTGAGCCCCTTTGTGGAAGCGTTTGTCCGTTGCCCGCTGGAAGTCTGCAAGGGACGGGAAGGCTCGGGGTTGTACCGGCTGGCCGAAACCGGCGCCGCCAAGGATGTGGCCGGTGTGGACGTTCCCTATGAACCGCCCGAGCAGCCCGAAACGGAGATTTTTACCGACCGGGAGACGCCCGACGAAAGCGCGGCCAGGATCGTCCAGGTTCTGGAAATTCTCAATCTCATTCCTTCCACCCCCGCTTCCGCCTACACTCCCGAGGAGGAAGCGGAGATCCGGCGCAGGCTGACCGACCTGGGCTACATCTGAGCGACGGATAGAAAAGAACTACCGATGAAGCCAAAAATCGCGCTTTTGGGATTGGACGGCGTTCCCATCCACGCGCTGAACCATTTGACCGAAAACGGCGTCATGCCCAACCTGGCCCACTGGCTGGAATCGCGGCCCCCGCGCAAACTTTCCAGCACATGGCCCCCGGTATCGTCAGTGGCCTGGGCCTCGATCTACACCGGCAAAAACCCAGGCGAACACGGCGTGTACGGGTTTCATGACATCGACGCCTCCTCCTTCCGGAGCTATTTCACCAATCTCAGCCATGTGCGGGCTCCCACCCTGTGGGACATGGCGGGGTTGCGGGGCATGCGCTCGCTCATTTTCAATGTTCCCCAGACCTATCCCGCCCGGCCCATTCACGGAACGCTGGTGTCGGGTTTCGTGGCGCCGGACCTGAAACATGCGGTCCATCCCCCGCGCGTGCTCGATTATCTCGCCGCACGCGGCTACCGGGTCGATCCGGAAACACGAAACGCGGCCGCCAACCCGGAACCGTTTCTGCGGGATCTGTTCGACGTGCTGCGCATTCGCGGCGAAGTCCTGTTGCGCCTTATCGCTACCGAACCCTGGGATTTCCTTATGGCGGTCATCACCGAAACCGACCGGCTGAGCCACTTTCTGTGGAACGCCTATGCCGACCCCGCCCATTCTCTACATGAAACCGTTTTGGCCTTTTACCGGGAACTCGACGATCTGCTGGGACGCCTGCTGGAACGGCTGGGGCCCGTGGCCTCCATCATCATGATGTCGGATCACGGATTCGGAACGCTGGAAAAGGAATTTTATATCAACCGCTGGCTGGAGGAAAACCGGTATCTGGAACTCAGAAGCCGGGAGGCGGCGCGGGTGGAGGATATCGGCTTCGGAAGCCGGGCCTTTGCGCTCGATCCGTCGCGGATCTATTTGCGGGTCAAGGGAAAGTACCCGCGGGGGACGGTGGAGCCGGGGCGCCAGTATGAGGAGCTTCGGGAGGAGATCATCGGCAAGCTGTCGCTGGCACAAGATCCCGAGACGGGGCGCACCGTGGTCAGGCACGTGTTCCGAAAGGAAGAACTCTACGAAGGCCCCTGCGTCGATCAGGCCCCGGACCTGATTGTCAGGACGGCCGAAGGCTACGATCCCAAGGGCGCTTTCCACCGCGCGACGCTGTTCGGCCATTCGGGGCTGACCGGCATGCATACCCAAGACGACGCGTTCGTCGCCATGGACGCCGATTGGGGCGACCGCGCCCCGGCCGATGTGGCGGAGGTCGGCGCCCTCGCGCTTACCAGGCTGCTCGAAAACCGCTAGAACTCGTCGACCCACGTTCCGGTGGCGCCAAAGGGACAGTCGGGGAACCGGCAAGTCTCGCAGCGCAGGCAGAGCGCCCCATGGCCCAAGGCCGCCAGGTCTTCCCGTCTGATTTTCTCGCCCGCGAGCACGCGCGCGAACATGAGATCGAACACCGTGGCCTCGTAATGCAATCCGCAGGCGGGAACGCCGATGATGGGCACCTTGCCGATGCGGCTCACCAGAAACATGGCGCCGGGCAATACCGGGCATCCGTAAAGAATCTCTTCCGCGCCCGCTTCCCGGATGCCCATGCGGGTGACATCGTCGGGGTCCACGGACATGCCGCCGGTGGTCACGATCACTTCCGCGCCGTTTTCGATCATCCCCTTTATGGCGCCGGCGATCAGATTTATGTCGTCCGGGGCGAATCGCACTTCAAGAACTTCCGAACCAAGCGCCACGGTCTTCTTGCGGATGATGGGTTCGAATCTATCCTGGATAATGCCGTGAAAGACTTCGTTGCCGGTTATAGCCACCCCGACCTTTTTGGACTTCAGTTCCACAACCCGGACGATCCCGCCGACCTTCCTGGCGATCTCGGCCGCCTGGTCCACGATTTCCTTTTTGATCACGAGCGGTATGGCGCGCGTTCCGGCCACGTCCCGACCCTTTTTAACCACGGTGTTGGTGTGGCGGGTGGCGCACATCACCTCGGCGGCCATGTTGAATCGCATGAGCGCCCGCACGTCGACCTTCAGGAGCCCGTCGGTCCGCGCTTTGAGCCGCAGCTTTCCCTCGTGAGGCTCGCCGTCCCAGCCGACATTTTCCCCACACAGGGCTTTGGCCAGCACTTCGACGGCCTCGTCCTCGTGATACTCGTCATCCTCGATCGACAAAATGTACAGATTCATCTTGCCAAGTCTTCTCAGATGGTCCAGATCTTTCTCCTGAACAACATAACCCCTCTTAAAAGCGGGGCCCTTGAATTCACCCGGTCTGATTTCGGTAATATCATGGGCCAGGGGAAGGCCGACGGCCTCCTCGAGCGTAACTTTCTTTCTCATGTTGTCACCAGCGTCGCCTATGATTGTGTGGCCAGAAAGGAAAAAACTTTGGCCGAAAAACGGATACTATAGCCGCAAAAAACGGAAAAAGAAAGTGTTGTCTTTGGTCTCGCGCGTCATGCGTCGTTTCCGGCCTTTTTAATTTTTGAAAATCGCCAAACGCGGCCGCCGCTCCGGCTGGGCCTGTGGTTCCGTTTGCGCGTTGAACCGGAAAAAGGTATCTTCTGGCGTTGCGCCCTGACCTCCAGGGCAAAAAAAATCTGTGCGGGGGAAGAGATTCCCCACAATGCTTTTCATTTAATTTGCGAAATAGACATCCTCCCGGGCGGGAGACCCGAGCGCTGGTATGGACAAGCTGCAAATCGTCTTCTTTTTTATCAGCGGATTCCTGGTGTCGCGGCTGATCGTAGCTTCGGGACTGCCGGAGAAAATCGTGGGCTACGTTATCGGCCACAGAAGGATCGGCATGTCCCGGCTCGTCCTGTATCTCATTGCGATTTCGGCCTTTTTATCCTGCTTTGTTCCCAACGTCATCACCGTCCTGACCATGCTTCCCATTTTGACGCTGCTCAAGAACGCGTTCGAGGAAAACGGCGACCGGAGCGCGACACCGCCCACCCTGCTGGCGTTGGCCGTCATTTACGGCGCCAATATCGGCGGCATGGGCGTGATCACCGGAACTCCGGCCAACGGCCTCATGGTGGCCTTCGCCGAGGCGGCCTCCGCGCCGGGCGTCAAATCCGTGCAGTATGTCACCTGGCTGAAATGGGGGCTCCCGCTCGTGGTCTGCCTGATCCTTCTCGCCTGGCTGGTCATCGCGGGAACGCTCAGGCCCTGGCGGCTCACAGAGTCGATTTTCTTCGAACCGCGGCCTGATCCGGAAAACCGCCAAAGACGGCGCTGGGCGCTTTTTTTTACCGCGCTCTATTTCCTGTCTTCAATCATCCTGTCCGGATTCATGCTGCTCTTCACGGATCGCGCGGTCGCCTTTCTCGTCATTACCGGCGTTTTCACCGCGCTGTTCGCGCTGGTTCTGTTCCTGATCCCCCTGGCGCCGCGTTACTCCGGGAACGCCCGGCTTCCCCTGCTCACCATTCGGGACTGTTACAGCGATTTGCCCCTGCGCGGTTTCGCCTTTGTGGGAGCGGCGGTAATCATCGCCGTGGGAGTGTACGCGATCGGGGCGCAAGATAAAATCGCCCATTGGCTGACCAGCCAGGCCCCCCGGCAAATAGGTCTTTTTTCCTTCTTGCTGGCGGTGGCGCTGATTACGTCCTTTTCCACCGAAATCCTGAGCAACACCGCCGCGCAGATCGGCATGTTCGCGCTGGTCACGCCCATGGCCCAGAGCCTGGGCTTTTCCGAGCTGAAGATCCTGACCGTGATCACCCTTTCCTGCACCTGCGCCTTTATGAGTCCCATCGCCACGGGGGTCAACGGGCTGGCCTTCGGCGGCCTGCGGGGAGTCTCCCTGTGGCGGATGCTGGTGGCGGGCCTGATCATGAATACCGTGGCCGCCCTATTCATCAGCCTGTGGGTGGAATATGTCACTCCCTGGTAAGAGAGGCGCCCATGGTCGATCAAGATTTTCCTTCTTGCTCCGGAGGCTGTCGGTTTTGCGTATGTGACTTTTCGAGATGCGCCGATATTCGTCCAGGTCCCGCGCCACAAGCGGTAGAAATACTGGATGCCCCGAATTGACCGGGCCATCCAGAAATTAAGATTCCAAAATCGACAGCCGGACAATAAAAAAAGGCCGCTCCCTTGCGGGGGCGGCCTTTTTGATGACTATCGGTCAGCGCTTACTTCCAGTATTGCATCAGGATCGGCGCGATGACCAGGGACACGACGGAGATCAACTTGATGAGGATGTTCATGGTCGGTCCGGAGGTATCCTTGAAAGGATCGCCAACGGTGTCGCCAACGACGGCCGCTTTATGGTTGTCGGAACCTTTGCCGCCGAAGTGACCGGATTCGATGTATTTCTTGGCGTTGTCCCAGGCGCCGCCGGCGTTAGCCATGAACAGGGCCAAGAGGACGCCGGTGAGCGTGGCGCCGACCAGCATGCCGCCCAGGGCTTCCTTACCGATGATGAAGCCGACCGCGACGGGGGTCAATACGCCGACCAGACCGGGAGCGATCATCATCTTGAGGGAAGAAGTGGTGCAGATGGCGACGCAGGTAGCCGGATCGGGCTTGCCGGTGCCTTCCATGAGGCCGGGGATTTCGCGGAACTGACGGCGAATTTCCTCGACCATCTGTCCGGCGGCTCTTGCCAACCGCGGTCATGGTCATGGCGGCTACCAGATAAGGAACGATACCGCCGATGAAAATGCCGATCACCACCAGGGGATTGGTGATGTCGATGGTCGTCAGGCCGACCGCCTGGCGTGTAAGCCACGAACAGAGCCAGAGCGGTCAGCGCCGCGGAACCGATGGCGAAACCTTTTCCGATAGCGGCGGTGGTGTTACCCAGCGCGTCCAGTTTATCGGTGATTTCGCGGGTTTCGGGTCCAAGTTCGGCCATTTCGGAGATGCCGCCCGCGTTATCGGCGATGGGGCCGTACGCGTCAACGGTCATGGTGGCGCCGACGGTGGAAAGCATGCCAACCGCGGAGATACCGATTCCATAAACGCCCGCCATTTGGTAGGCCACGTAGATGGCGACGCAGATGCCGGCCACAGGCAGAGCGCAGCTCTCAAAGCCAACGGCGATACCGGTGATGATAACCGTGGCCGGGCCCGTGGCGGTCTGGCGGCGATGTTGTGCACCGGCTTGCCGGAGGTGTAGTACTCGGCCAGCAGACCGATGATGATACCGACGACCAGACCGGAAACGACCGACCAGAACACGCCCAGGGGCAATCCGATCATGGTCACCGCGTAATAGGTGGCCGCGACGAAGCGCGGCGGCGGCGATAAACGTGGAGTACCGCAGAGCCGCCGGCGGGTTCGGCGCTTCTCAGCATCTTGATGGAAACCACGCCGAGGAAGGACGCGAGCAGGCCGCCCATGACCACCAGCAGCGGAATCGCCATGTAGGCGGAGCGCAGCCCTTCGTGGCCTTCAGGCATGACCATGGTGGCGGCGATGGCGATGGTGGCGATGATGGATCCGACATAGGATTCGAAAATGTCGGCGCCCATACCGGCGATGTCGCCCACGTTGTCGCCCACGTTATCGGCGATAACGCCGGGGTTGCGCGGGTCGTCTTCGGGAATACCGGCTTCGACCTTACCTACGAGGTCGGAACCGACGTCGGCGGCCTTGGTGTAGATACCGCCGCCCATACGAGCGAACAGCGCGATGGAGCTGGCGCCCATGGCGAAGCCGTTGATGATGCTCGCCGTGGCGGGATCTTTACCATAAATGAAGATAGAAGATACCAACGCCCAGAAGGCCCAGACTGGCCACGGAAAGTCCCATGACCGAGCCGCTGAAATAGCTGATGTTCAAGGCTGCGGCCTGGCCGTGTTTGTTCGCGGCCTCGGCGGTGCGGGAGTTGCCCCTGGTGGCGGCGTTCATACCGAAGAAGCCGGCCAGCATGGAGCATATGGCGCCCGACGCGTACGCGATGGAAGTTTCCCAATTTACTCCAACGCCAAGCAGAACGAAAACCGCGGCCGCGAAGAAAACGAGAATGGTGTATTCTTTTTTCAGAAACACCATTGCGCCCGCATGAATCATTTCTTCCAGCTCTTGCATGCGTTCATTGCCGTTCGGTTGCCCTTTGACATGGGCGTAAATCAGGAAGGCAATCACGATACCGAGCCCACCCAAATAAGGCGCGTAAACCGTAAGATGGAGCATCTTTTATTCTACCTCCTTTTAAAGGTTAGTTAATTATAAAGGTTCATGGCTTTGGACATACCTTCCTTCACCCAGGTTTCCACAGCCATGGCAGCCTTACTTACAGCCTCTTCCAGATCCTTTTGCTGATCCGGGTAAAACGGTTTAAGCACAAAATCCTCGATCGGTTCCCCATGACGGGGACGGCCGATCCCTATTTTCAGGCGCGGTATCGATCCGCCGCCCAGTTCCCTGATTACCGAATCGGCGCCCCGGTGTCCGCCGGCGCCGCCGCCTCGCGTGAACTTCAGCTTTCCGGGGTCCATATCCAGATCGTCGTGAACGATCAGCGTGTCGTTTATTTCCGTCTTAAAGAAGTTTACCCATTCCTGGACAGCCAGACCGCTGCGGTTCATAAAGGTCTGTGGCTTGATAAGCATGACCCGTTCGTCGCCGAACCGGGTTTCGTTCCACACACTGTGAAATTTTTCCCGAACTAGTTCAAGAAAAAAATGGCGCGCGACCTGGTCAAGGACTAAAAAACCTACATTATGCCTTGTCTGGGTATACCGGTCTCCAGGATTACCCAGCCCAAAAACCAGACGCACGCTCCCTCCGACTTTCCCATCGCCATCGAAAGACCGATTATTCCTCGTCTTCCGATTCTTCTCCGTCAGCTTCTTCTTCGCCTTCGGCGGTTTCGGCCTCGGCTCCCGCGGACGCCGCGACCGTGGCTATGGTAAAATTGATATCGGAAATAACTCGCACTTTGTCGCCCAGATCTATATCGAATACGTGAACGACATCGCCGATTTCGAGCTTGCTGACATCCACTTCAATGACTTCGGGAAGGTCATGGGGATGGCCCATGACCATGATTTCACGCCGGATCTGTTCCAGGACTCCGCCCGTCTTGACGCCCGCGGCGCTACCGATCAGACGAACCGGAAGTTCCATTTCAATGTCACGGTCCATATCGATTTCCCAGAAATCTATATGGGTCGGCGTTCTTTTGAGGATGTCGCGCTGGATTTCCTTGATGAGCGTCATCTTTTCAAAAGAATCGTCATCGCCCTTGACTCTCAGCCGGATAAATTCGCTTCCGCCGGCGCGCAGGATCTTGTCCAGGTCGTACAATTTCAGCGTGAGCGGAACCGGCTCGGATTTGGGGCTGTAAAAGATAGCGGGCAGGTGTCCGGCCGAACGAAGCTTTCGGGCGTGGCCTTTCCCGGTTTCTGTTCTTTTTTCTGCTTCTAATGTTGCGTAATCCATTGGTATTTGCCTCCTGAGACGATGGGGGCGAAGATACGGGAGCGCCCGCCTACCGCCATCAAGCCCAGATTAATTGCATTTTTAATAATACAAATCAAACAAAAAGTGAACTGACCGAATCGTTTCTGTGGACCCTGAGGATGGCCTCGGCGAAGAGATGGGCCACCGAGAGTCTGACGATTTTCTTCGAAGCGAGCGTCTTTTCCGAAGGCGCTATGGAGTTGGTGACCACCAGCTTTTCGATCGGCGACAGCTCTATTTTCCGCGACGAAGAGTTGGAAAGGACCCCATGGGTGACGCACCCGTAAATCAGCTTGGCGCCGCCTTTTTTTAAGGCTTCGGCGGCCTGGGTGAGCGTGTTTCCGGTATCCACCATATCGTCGAAAATGACCGCTATTTTGCCGCCCACGTCGCCGATGACTTCAAAGTGTTCTTGCTTCTCCCCGTCATCCTCGCGCTTGTCGACTATGGCGAGATCCGAACCCATGCGCTCCGCGAAATTCCGGGCCCGTTCGACGCCGCCCGCGTCCGGGGACACGATGACCACATCCTCCGAGAATTCGCTTTTCAGATGCGCCGTCTGCACCGGCGCCGCCAGCAGATGATCCACGGGGATATTGAAAAAACCCTGGATTTGCCCCCGGTGCAGGTCCATGGTGATAACCCGGTTGATTCCCGCGGTGGTGATGAGATCGGCCACCAGCTTGGCGCTGATGGGTACGCGGGGGGCGGTTTTATTGTCCTGCCGAGCGTAGCCGTAATAGGGAAGAACGGCGGTAATCCGCTTGGCCGAGGCCCGCTTGAGCGCGTCGACCATGATCAACAGTTCCATCAGATTGATGTTGACGGGCGCGGACGTGGGCTGAATGACAAAGACATCCTTGCCCCGCACGTTCTGCTGAATTTCCACGAAAATTTCGCCGTCGCTGAAAGTACGGATCTTCGCGCTGCCCAGGGGGTGGCCAATGAACGAACTGATTTCCTCGGCCAGTTGCGGGTTCCCCGAGCCGGAAAAAACAAGCAGATCGTTTTCGCTTTCATGTATGGAGGAAGTCTTCACGACCAGTCTCTTTTTGTGGATGAATTCGGCTATCGCGCCGGGAACAGATGGCCGAAGGGCCCTTTCAGGGAAAAGGGATTCTTCACCGTGATTGGCGATAACTCGTTATCCCCAAAAAAATAACCCCTTGGTCCGAATTCCAGGGGGCGCGCCTCTGTTTTTACGTATTCATAATTTGGCTGGGGCGGCAGGATTCGAACCTGCGAATGCGGGTGCCAAAGACCCGTGTCTTACCACTTGACGACGCCCCAGCAGGCGAAGAATCGGGCGCCGGCGCGCGCGCCGGAACTCCTTTAATCAAAGCGATTCAAAAACTCCGCACAATACTTGTTTTCAGGCCATGATTCGCCGTCAGGTAACGGCTTGCTCCGACCGCCGCCTCCCTGCCGGGAAACAGTCCGAAAACCGTGGGACCGCTGCCGCTCATCAACGCCCTGGTCGCTCCCGCGCAAACCAACGCCTCACGAATGGCGTCGATTTCAGGACGTACTTTGACCGTCACCGTCTCCAAGTCATTATACAAAAGATTTTCTATTTTAAAAGAGCTTTGATTTAAAAGAGCTTCTTTAACGTCCCATCCTGCTCTTGTCAACCTCAAATCAAGCGCCCCATAAATCATGGCGGTTGAAACTTCAAACGCCGGGTGCGCCAGAACAAACCACATTCGAGGCAGGGTTACCGTCGTGAGGCGATCGCCGATCCCTTCGCCGAGCGCCGTCGATGTTTCCATAATAAAAAAAGGAACGTCGGCGCCCAGGGACACGCCCAGATTCGACAGGTCCGCGTGTGAAAGCGGATTTCCGAAAAGTTCGTTGAGCGCCAGCAGAGCGGAGGCGGCGTCGCTGCTGCCTCCGCCCAGACCGGCTGAAACGGGAATGGTTTTCCACAGAGTGATAAAAACGCCACGTTCGGCGCCGACGCGATTCAGGAAGGCTTCCGCGGCCCGCCAGACCAGGTTCTTGCCGTTTTCAGGCAAATCGCTGTCCGGACAGGCCAGACGTACGCCTTCCGATGGCGCCCGCTCCACCCGCAGCCGATCAAACAGGGTCACTCGCTGGAAAACGGTTTCCAGGTCATGATAGCCGTCCTCACGTTTCCGGACGACCCGAAGCCCCAGGTTGATCTTGGCGGGACAGAGCAGTTCGACACCGGCGTTATTCATGTTATTTCATTTCCAGAGTTACGAAGAACGTGCTGCCACCCCGTTTAATGAGGATGAGCGCGCTTCCCTTTTCCAGTTTGCCGATCAGGTTGTTGTAGGTAGCCATGTCCTTGACCGGTTCGCGCTGGATTTCCTTGATGATGTCGCCGGGGCGCAATCCGGCTTCGGCCGCCGGGCTGCCTTCTTCCACGCGGGTGACGATCACGCCTTCTTCATTCTTGATGCCCAGCCGCGCCGCGATATCGGGAGTGATCTCCTCCACCGTCATGCCCAGCTTTTGCTCCTGGGGTTCCTGACCTTCACGGGAGGCGACCGCTTCTTCCTTCAACTCGCCGATCTTGACGTTGACAAGCTGCTCCCTGCCTTCACGGAGCACTTTCACTGGAACGCTTTCGCCGACCTTGGTGTTGGCCACCATCGTGGGCAGATCGGACCAGTCCTTAATGGGCTTGCCGTTGAACTCGACGATAACGTCGCCGCGCTTGATACCGGCCTTGGCGGCGGGACTGTCTGCGGGAACGTCCGCCACGAGCGCGCCCTGGTCGTCCTTGAGATTAAAGGACTTTTCCAGTTCCGGGGTAATGCGCTGGATCATGACGCCGAGCCAGCCGCGAACCACTTTCCCCGATTCCCTCAACTGGTCGATAATGCTCTTGACCATATTGGAGGGGATGGCGAAGCCGATTCCCTGACCGCTGGCCACGATGGCGGTGTTCATGCCGATAACCTTCCCATCGAGATCGACGAGGGGACCGCCGCTGTTGCCCGGGTTGATGGGCGCGTCGGTCTGGAGAAAGTCGTCGTACGGACCGGCCCCGATGTTGCGCTGCTTGGCGCTGATGATACCGGCGGTCACCGTGCTTTCAAGGCCGAAGGGGTTACCGACCGCGATGACCCAGTCGCCGACCTGGATTTTGTCCGAATCGCCCAGTTCCAGGAAGGGGAAGGGGCCGCCGCCCTTGATTTTGATAAGCGCGATATCGGTCTTGGGATCGCGTCCCACGACCTCGGCGTCATGGTCTTCGCCGTTGGAAAGCTTCACTTTGATGACGTCGGCCTTGTCCACCACGTGGTTATTGGTGATTACCAGGCCGTCCTTGCTGATTATAAAACCGGACCCCAGAGCGCGCTGCTTGTATTCGCGGGGAACCTGATCGCCGAAGAATTTCTTGAAGAATTCCTGAAATTGATCGTTCCGGCCTTCGGGTCCTTGGAATTGAAAATCCGAACTCTTGA
The DNA here is from genome assembly GCA_963821845.1 of uncultured delta proteobacterium. GTDB lineage: Bacteria > Desulfobacterota > Desulfarculia > JACQYL01 > CAWGVV01 > CAWGFI01. The sequence continues at coordinate 195,515 of CAWGFI010000011.1, read as the reverse complement.
CATTGTGTTCTATGCTGATGTTTACTACCGCCGGCCCGACGTCCTTCGCCAGTTTCGCGAATGAATCGGGGGCCAGTGAAGCGGCGGCGGCCTGTTGAGGCGCCGACATGAAGGTTAATAGGGAGAATATGAACATAAAGGCCAAAACCGATCGGGTTTTGGGTCCGCCCAAAAGTCCATGCATCGTGCGCATAAGCGACTCCTTAACTTTTTTTTGCGACGTATCGCATCCTCAGATCGTAGAGTAAACTGTCGATCATCGCCTGCTCGTCGTTGGTAAGGTTACCTTCCGTTTTCCGTTTAATCATGGCGATCATATCGATGGTGTGCTTGGCCAGGGCCAAGTCGCTCGAGGTTGCGCCAGTAGCGGGATCGGGAGCTTCGCCCAGGTTGACCAGTGTCGAGGAAACCAATGAAAGAATAAAAGTCGAAAAAGTGACTTCAGGCAACGGCGGCCGTTTTCGTTCGGCCTCCGCCTGCTCGGATTGAGGTCGAGGCTTCTCCTGTTCCGCTTTTGGCTCGGTTTTCTCGGGCTTCTCTTCTTCACGTTCTCTGGTTTCACCTTCAGCGCTGAATTGCCGTCGATCTTTTATGACAAAACCACGATCTTCATCGCCCATCGAATTCCCTCCTCTTGATCCTTGTCCTCATGTCTACATTTCAAAACGAACAGCCGCTATTACATTGGAAAGTTTTTGCAATCCATCCATTACCGGGCCCGGTACGGCTACGTCGGTATTTATGAGAACTAGGTTCAATTTATTCACTAGATCCTGTCCGACGTTCATTCGATTAATATTAATGTTATTTTTGCCTAAAAAAAGACCTATCTCCCCGATCACTCCCGGAGCGTCCACCGACTTTATGAACACCAGATGCCCTTCGGGAGCGGCTTCCAGGTGGAATTGACCGATGCGAACCACCCGCGGTTCCTTTTTTCCGAACAGGGTGCCGGCGATGAACCAATCGCCCTCATCGGTTTTTACCTGGATGGAGATGAGGTCCAGAAAATTCTCGGCCGACTCGCTCTTGGTTTCGGAGATGGCGATGCCCCGTTCCTTGGCGATGTGGGGGGCGTTGACGAAATTGATCATGTCCTTGAGCTGCGGCGAAAGCAATCCCACCAGGGTAGCGATGGTAAGGGGGTTGCAATTGGAATGGGAAACGTCTCCGCGATAGGAAATCTCCACGGATTCCAAACCGCCCTTGATCAACTGGCCCAGAAAGTTGCCGAGTTTCTCGCACAGGGTCAGGTAGGGCCCCAGCGCGGCCATTTCCTCGCCGTCTATGGAAGGCATGTTTACCGCGTTCTTGGCGGCGCCGCTCAACAGGTAGTCCGCGATCTGCCGGGCCACGTCGATGGCCACGTTGCGCTGCGCCTCCTCCGTGGATGCGCCCAGGTGCGGCGTACAGATCACGCTGTCCAGGTCCAGCAGAGGGTTGTCGCCGGGGGGTTCGGTTTCGAACACGTCCAGCGCGGCGCCGCGCAGCTTTCCGCTGGTCAGTCCCCTGTGCAGCGCGTTCTCGTCGACCATGCCGCCCCGCGCGCAGTTGATGACCATGGCCCCGACCTTCATTTTTTCGATGGCCGCCTCGTTGATCAATCCCACGGTGTTGGGAGTGCGGGGAACATGGATGGTCACGTAATCGGAGCGCTTCAGCAGTTCGTCGAAGGACACCAGTTCGACCCCGAGCTTACGGGCGGCGTCTTCCTTCAGATAGGGGTCGTGAGCCAGCACCTTCATTTTGAGGCCCAGGGCGCGGTCGGCCACGATGCTGCCGATCTTGCCCAGCCCGATGATGCCCAGCGTCTTGGCGTAGACTTCCTTGCCCTGGAATTTCTTCTTTTCCCATTTGCGGTTTTTCATGGACGCCGTGGCCTGGGGGATGTTCCGGGAAAGGGCCAGGATCATGGAAATGGCGTGTTCGGCCGTGGTTATGGTGTTGCCTTCCGGCGTGTTCATGACCGCGATCCCGCGCGCCGTCGCCGCGGGTATGTCCACATTGTCCAGACCGATGCCCGCTCGTCCCACCACCTTGAGTTTTTCCCCGGCTTTTATCACTTCGGCGGTTACCCTGGTGGCGCTTCTGATAATCAGCGCGTCGTACTCGGGGATAATGGCGATCAGTTCTTCCGCGCTTAGTCCCGGGCGCGCGTCGACTTGGATTTTGCCCGTTGAACGCAGGATTTCTTCGGCTTCGGGCGCCAGATTGTCGCTGATAAGTTCTCTCACAATTGGTTTCTCCTCGGTAGTAAGACCCAAAATTGGCTCCGTACACAGGTCGATGATGATGTCGGGCGCTTTCGCGCTATGGTCGACTAACGTGAAAAACCGAATTTGTAGTATGGCCGGTTCGGACTGTCAAGGGCGCCGCCGGCGACGGATCGGCCCCTATGGGATATTCTACGCCCGTTTCGGCCGGGGAAGGTAGAAAACATATTCACTGCCCAGAATGAGAAACTGCTCTTCGGTTCCTTCACGAATCCGAGAGTAGAGATCCTTGAGCGTTTCCGCCTTGACCAGGCTCTGCGTGAACTGGTTCGTATCGTAGTGAATGGGGAACAAGGGAAAAAGGAAATGGCTGACGTGGCCGTGCCAGTTTACCGACAGCTCCGTTTTCAGCTTGATCACCGTCTGGTAAAAGCCCCGTATCAACGCGGTTCTGAGCACGGGCTGGGGGACACTGGTGAGGCATTCCATGAGCCCCGCCAGATAATACACATCCAGCATGGCTTCCGGTTTGTTCCGGTGCCGGTAGAGCCCTTGGAGCGTATATTCCAGACCATCCTTGATGGTGAGATGGTTGGGCACATTGGAAATGTGAGAATGGCTCTGCGTCAGGACATGCTTGCGGTGTTCCTCGTACTTGGCCGCTTCATGGCCGGACACCAGAATGGAGGCGCCGCTTTCCCAATCCGCCCAGCGAAGTTGGAGCGGTTTTTCGATTATGATATTAGGGGGAGGAAATTCCGCGCCTTTAAACTGTAGAACTTTGGCCATATCAGTGAGGTTACGCAGCTACCCTGGAGATTTCAATTAAACCTTGACATTCGCGACAGATTCCAATAGTATAGCGTAAATTATTCGGGAACTCTAGGGAAAACTCCTGCGGGAGGGGGAACGGGTCCCCTCGGCAGGATTTTTCATTGTTAGCCAATAAAAATCCGCGATCTGGGGGTTAATAGATAGAATTATGAGCAGAAGGAAATCAGTCAAATCTATCAGAAAAGAAAATCGCATGAAAGCTAACTTGAATAGCAAAAAAAGAATCTGTCGAAAATGCGGTCAGGTCATCGACGGACCCAACTACTTTTTTTGTGATTCCTGCCATCGAACGGTTTCGAAGACCGTAGCTTAAGCTCTGCCAATAATATACAGTACCGTGTGTAGTGGGCATTCCGGGCCGTCTAAAGCAGCAGCCCCTTTTCTTGTAGATGCGACATTGTCCTGTGGCTGACCGTTACCGCCTGGCTGATGGCCGTGGTAAGGTCCTGCGTCGCCTCAATGGCGATGCCCGAATCGACTTTCACATGCGCCCGCTCCACCGATTTCGATACGGCCTGCCATTCAGGCTGAGGCGATACACGCCCGGCAAGGGCGACTTCGCTGGCGATATATCCCAGATAGACGGAAACCGTTTGTTCGCCGCCTTTTCGGTCCATCGCCGGCAATCCGGCCACCAGCGATATCAGAGTATTGGCGGCAATGAGGCTCGACTTGATCCTTTCCCCCATCATAAATCCAAATATGGCTTCTTTCTCGGTCATATTCTATCCTATACGATTTTACTATTGTTACCCCAGTCGCTTTTACTTTTAAAGCTTGCAGATTGCTCCCGATTAAAATCCATAACAGTTAACATACGCGCTGCGTCTCGCTTTGGCAAGGCGCGAAAACACGGAGAACGGCGCCGGATTCGGATGATGTGATTTTCAGCCGTTTAAAATCCGCCCCAAAATTCCGATATCTTTACGTAGGAGAAGCAGATATGGCTATAGCGACGAAAATGGAAACCTTTATCGAGGGCGCGTCCTGGATTCGGAAAATGTTCGAAGAAGGCGCGGTGATGAAACAAAAATACGGGGCGGAAAACGTGTTCGACTTTTCCCTGGGCAATCCCAACGTGGATCCGCCCGACTCCTTCTACGAAACCTTGGAGGATTTCGCCAAACAGCGCGGCGTGCAACATCACGAGTATATGCCCAATCCGGGCTATCCCACGGTCCGGGCTTCCCTGGCCGAATACCTGACGCCGCTGCTCGGAGCGCCATTCAAGACCGAACACGTCATCATGACCTGCGGCGCCGCCGGAGCGCTCAACATCGCGCTCAAGGCCGTGCTCAACCCCGGCGACGAGGTCATATCGCCTAAACCGTTCTTCCCCGAGTACCGCTTCTATGTGGACAACCACAATGGAGTCCTGAAGCTGGCGGCCACCAAGGAGGATTTCGCCCTGGACGTGGAGGCCATCGAAAAAGAGCTTTCGCCCAAAACGGCGGCCATCATCATCAATTCCCCCAATAACCCCACGGGAATGATTTACAGCGAACAGCAGTTGAAGGCCCTGGGGGAGATGCTCACGCAGGCCGAAAAAAAGTACGGCCGCTCCATTTATCTGATCGCGGACGAGCCCTACCGCAACATCGTGTACGATGGGGCCGTGGTTCCGTCCATATTTAAGGTGTATCGAAACTCCATCCTGGGCGCGTCCTTTTCCAAGGATCTGTCCCTGGCCGGAGAACGGATCGGCTACGTGGTGGCCCATCCCGAAGCCGACGACATCAAAAAACTGATGGACGCCATGACCCTGGCCAACCGCATCCTGGGGTTCGTCAACGCGCCCGCGCTCATGCAGCGGGTGGTGGGCAAACTGCGCGGCCAGTGCGTGGACATATCCAAGTACAAGGCCAAACGGGACAAACTGTGCGCGGGCCTGGCCGACGCGGGGTACGAGTTCCAGATACCGGAAGGGGCCTTTTACCTGTTCCCCAAAACGCCCATCGCCGATGACGTGAAATTCGTGGATATGCTGAAGGAAGAACGGATTCTGGCGGTTCGAGGCAGCGGTTTCGGCGGCCCCGGCCACATCCGCCTGTCTTACTGCATCCCGGACTGGGTGATCGAAAAGTCCATTCCGGGCTTTAAAAAAGCGTTTCAGAAAGCGAGTAACCCCGGCGCCGAGAAAGCGCGCCGTATCATCCGGTTTATGTCCCATGTAGTCATCGCCATGAGCGGCGGCGTGGATAGCGCCGTCGCCGCGGCTCTTTTAAAAGAAAGGTTCGACGCCGTTACCGCCGTTCACATGCTGACCGGGGTTTTCGGCGCCGACGAATCGAATCCATCCCTTCGCAATGTTTCGGCGATCGCGGAGGCTCTCGGGCTTCCGCTGCTTTTCTGGGATCTCTCCGCTGAATTCAAGCGCGACGTCACCGATTATTTCGTCCGTTCCTATGCCAATGGGGAAACGCCCAACCCCTGCGTGATCTGCAATCCCCGGATCAAGTTCGGCGTCATGCTGCGCCGGGCGCTGGATCTGGACGCCGACGCCTTCGCCACCGGCCACTACGCACGTATCCGATTCGCCGACGCCTCGTCGCGCTACCGGTTGCTCAAAGGCGCGGATTCGAGTAAGGACCAGTCATACTTTCTGAGCAGGCTGAATCAGGAGCAACTGAGCAAAACGGTCTTTCCCCTGGGGGATCTGCTCAAGAGCGAGGTCAGAACAATGGCCGGGGAACGAGGTCTGGCCGGGCTGGTCACGCCGGAGAGCCAGGAATTCTGTTTCATGGGCGAAAAGAACTACACGGAGTTTCTGGAAACCTCGATCACGCCGGTCCCCGGCGATTTCGTCGACACGGCCGGCAATCCGCTGGGTCGCCACAAGGGCGTCCATCGCTATACCATCGGCCAGCGGAGGGGCCTCAACCTGCCCTCCACCGAACCCTACTACGTGGTGGGTATCGATTGCGCCGCCAACCGAGTGATCCTGGGCCGAAAAAACGACCTGCTCGCCAAGGAGATGCTCGTCCGGGACATCAACTGGATCGCCGAAACGCCCCATGAAGCGTTCGACGCCCGGGTCAGGATCAGGTTCCGCCACCGGGAAGCCCCCGCCACGGTTAGGCCGCTGGACCAAACCACGGCGCGGGTGGTTTTTCATGAAGACGTCCGCGCCATCACCCCCGGCCAGGCGGCGGTGTTCTACGACGGGCCCATCACGCTGGGCGGGGGCTGGATAGAAAAAACGGTAAGAAATTTCCATGACGATTGAAAACGATTCGACACGGCTAAAAAAAGCCGCCATCCACACCCTGGGGTGCAAGGTGAACCAGGTGGAATCCGCCCAGATCGCGAGCCTTTTGGAAAGCATGGGCTACGAGGTGTCATTCGGATTCCCGGAAACGGACGTCGATCTGGCGGTGGTCAACACCTGCGCCGTGACCCACAAGGCCGAAGCCGAATCCCGCCGGGCGCTGCTCCGGATGGCCCGTTCGGGCGCGGCGGTCGTGGCCACGGGATGTTCCGCGCAATTGCGCAGCCGGGAACTGGCTCAAATCGAGGAGGTGGATTTCATCGTCGGGTCCAACCGCAAAGGGTTGATCGCCCGAATCGCCCGCGATCTGAAAAACGACTCCCTGGAACGAACCTCCGTGGGCGACGTGCTGCGGGAAAAAACGTTCGAGGACATGGGGAGCGGTTACCTGAGCGCCAAGACCCGCGCCTTTCTGAAAATCCAGGACGGCTGCTCCTCCTTTTGCTCCTACTGCATCGTGCCCTACGCCCGCGGCGCCAGCCGGAGCCTGGAGCCGGACCTGGCGTTGAAACGGTTCCGGGAGCTGGTCGACGCCGGTTTCCGGGAAATCGTGCTGACCGGCGTGCATTTGGGCATGTACGGCGAAGACCTGCCGGGCTCCACCTCCCTGCTGGAACTGCTCAAACGGTTTGAAGATGAAGCGTTCGATGGCAGGATCAGGCTCAGTTCCCTGGAGCCGGTGGAGGTAGGCCGCGAGATGATCGACTTTCTCAAGGGGTCGCGCCTGGTGTGTCCCCACCTCCATCTGCCGCTGCAAAGCGGCGACCGCGCGGTGTTAAAACGCATGAACCGGCGCTATACCCCGGAAGAATACGCCGACGTGGTGACCGCGCTCGATGAGGCCATCCCCCATATCGCCATCGGGACCGACGTCCTGGTGGGCTTTCCGGGCGAAGACGAAGCCGCCTTCGAATACACGGCCCGGCTGATCGAACGGCTGCCCCTGGCTCATCTTCACGTTTTTCCCTATTCGCGGCGAAAGGGAACCCCGGCGGCAAACATGGCGGATCAGGTTTCCGATGACGAAAAAAAACGGCGCGTCAGCCTGCTACGCGATTTAGGCGTGGGAAAAAAGAGGGCCTACTTTCAAGGACTGGTGGGGTCGCCCGCCCGGGTCCTCGTTCAGGAGGGGCCCGATGAAAAAGGCCTCCACCGGGGGCTTTCCGAACGCTACGTTCCGGTCCTGTTCGCGCTCCCCGTCGGCCTCGACCGGGGGCTCGTCGACGTCAGGCTTACCCAGGTTGACGACGACCACGGCCCGGTCATGCGCGGCGAAGTAGAATCCCCATGATTTCAGCAGGTTGACAACCGTCCGAGGTCGTGATAATCACCAGCAGTGGGACATCCTCCGGTTGAAAAGGCCATGACACGCATGAAAAACGATCCGCACGACGTCTTGAACGATGAAACGCCCGTCCTGTCCATTGTCGTGCCCATGTATAACGAAGAAGACAACGCGGCCGACACGGCCCGGCGTATCGCCGAGTTCATCGATCCGCTGGGCGTTTCCTGGGAACTGATCCCCGTCAACGACGGGAGCCTCGACCGGACCGAGGAGGTTCTGGAGGAACTGGCGCGGGAGTTCGACCACATCCGCCCGCTTTCTTATCATCCCAACCGAGGCCGAGGCCGCGCGCTCAGGACCGGCTTTCAGGCGGCTCGCGGCGCCTATGTTATCGCCACCGACGCCGATCTCAGCTACAGCCCCACCTATATGGCGGAAATGCTGAAGATTCTGCAAGCCGGCGAAGCCGACATCGTTCTGGCCTCCCCCTATATGCCCGGCGGCGGGGCCGAGGACGTTCCCTTTGCGCGCCTTCTGATCAGCAAGCTCGGCAACCTGGTTCTCAGCGCCACCCTGCCCACCAAGATTTACACCATCACCTGCGTGTTTCGCGGATACCGGCGGGAAGTGCTGGAAGGCATGGAGCTGGAATCCGACGGCAAGGAAATCCACCTGGAAATCCTCTCCAAGGCGCTCGCCGTGGGGTGGGAAATCAAGGAGATCCCGGCCACGCTCACCAGTCGGAAAAAAGGAAAGAGCTCCTTCCGCTTCCGGCGCACCGCTTCGTCACACCTGATTTTTTCCTTCCTGGAACGCCCCATGCTCCTGTTCGGCCTGCTGGGGCTGCTGCTGGTCCTGGGCGGGCTGGCCATCGGCGCCTACATGTTCACGCTCTACTTGAGCGCCCGGCTCAACCCCACCCGCCCCTTCATGACCCTCATGGGCATGCTGATCATATCCGGCCTCTTTATGTTTTCCTTCGGGCTGGTGGCCATAAAAATATCGCTCATCCGCAAGGAACTGTACCGCCTGCAACGCCAGAACCTCATGCTGATGAAGGCGGTCAAGGAACTACTGAAAGGCCGGCGGGACTGAAGAAACCGAAGAAAAAGCAATAATGCGGGGGAATTTCTCCCCCCGCGCCCCTCGTGGGTGATTTCTCGCTGCGCTCGAAATGAGGGAATAAGGGCGTCGAAATGTCCAACGCGGCTGGGAACGCAAGGCGCTTCGAGACGACAATGCGTTCCTTTACTCGTCATGCCACGGCTTGACCGGGGCATCCAGGTCTTCAAATTATTGAATGACTTCTGGACCCCGCGATCAAGTCGCGGGGCGACGAAACACTAAAATCATGGTGTTATCCGAATGCTTGGACGGAGCAGATGGATGACTGAGACGCGTAAATACCGCCCTTGTCATTTCGAGCGAAGCGAGAAATAGCCCCAGGGGGCACGGGGGAAGAGATTCCCCCGCATGCTTTTTTTCAACAAACTTTCCAATGCGCTCCCACGCGCGCTATCACAACTCAACCCGGTTCAGAAGCGCCACGCTCAGGACGGTTTTGCTGTCGCGGATGCGACCGTCCAGGATCATTTCGCGGACCTGATCCACGGGATAGATTTCCACGCCGGTGATTTCATCCTCGTCCACGTCCCGGGTCACCCATTCCAGCCCCTTGCCCAGATAAAGTTTGATGACTTCATTGGAATAGCCGATGGCCGGGTAATATTCGAAGATCTCCGTGAGCTTTTGGACCTTGAAACCGGTTTCTTCCAGCAGTTCGCGGCGGGCGCAGGTAAGCGGATCTTCGCCGGGGTCCACCTTGCCGGCCGGTATTTCCAGGGAATCCTTGCCCAGGGCGTATCGGTACTGGCGCACCATGACGATTTCATTGTTATCGGTGAGCGGCAGCACGGCGGAAGCGACGGGATGTTCGATACGAATGCGTTCGCTGATTCTGCCGGAAACAAGTTCAACCTGATCGAGATGAGCCGAAAAGTGAGGCGCGCGAATGCTCGCCAGTGTGCGCAGTCTTTTTTCCATGAAAAAACAATCCTTTCCTATTATCCTTTTACCACGCCCCAGGGCCGCAGGCGAGCCACCTTGCGGGATATGCCCGCGCCATGAGCCACTTCCACCACTTCGCTGACGTCCTTATACGCGTCGGACATCTCTTCGGCCATGGTGGACCGCCCGGCGTAGGCCACATAAATACCCTTGTCCTCCAGTTCCCGGCCGATGGACCGCCCCTTGGCTTTTTTCTTGGCCTGTGTCCGGCTCAGGAGCCTCCCCGCGCCGTGGCAGGTGGAACCGAACGTATCTTCCATGGCCTTTTGAGTGCCCGCCATGACATAGGAATACCGGCCCATGTCTCCGGGAATCAGCACGGGCTGGCCCACCGGCCGGTAGATCTCGGGCACTTCGGGATGGCCGGGCGGAAAAGCCCTGGTGGCCCCTTTCCGATGCACGCACAACCTGCGCGTGGCGCCGTCGATTGTATGCGTTTCCATTTTGGCGATGTTGTGGCACACGTCGTACAAAAGCCGCATGTCCAGTTCGCGCGGAGTCAATTCAAGCGTTTTTTCAAATACTTCCCGCGTCCAATGCATCAGCGACTGCCGGTTGGCCCAGGCGTAGTTGGCCGCGCAGGCCATGGCCGCGAAATAACGGCGGGCGCTGTCGCTGCCCAGCGGCGCGTAGACGAGCTGGCGATCGGGCAGATCGTAGGCGCCGCCCTGGGCCAGTTTGCCCATGACTTGCAGATAATCGTCGCAGACCTGATGGCCCAGCCCGCGCGACCCGCTGTGAATGAACACCGTGACCTGCCCTTCGAACAGATTGAAACAGTGGGCGATTTTTTCATCGTAGATCCGGTCGACCACGCCCACTTCCAGAAAATGGTTTCCCGCGCCCAGGGTGCCGAGTTGCTTGAATCCGCGCTCCAGGGCCCGGTCGCTCAGTTCGTCGGGGTCCGCGTCGGACAAACGGCCTTCGCTTTCGGTCCGTTCCAGGTCTTCGCGATCCCCCATGCCCTGTTCCACGGCCCAGCCCGCTCCATGCGTCAGAACCTTGCGGATTTCCTTGTGCGACAGCTTGATCTGGCCGGTGGAACCGACTCCCGAGGGGATATCTCGAAAGAGCGCCTGGGTGAGGTCCTTGATGCGCGCCTTTATGTCTTCCACTCGCAAACCGGTGGTCAGGAGGCGGACGCCGCAGTTGATATCGTAGCCCACGCCTCCGGGCGACACCACGCCTCCCTCTTCCGCAAACGCCGCCACCCCGCCGATGGGAAATCCGTAGCCCCAGTGCACGTCGGGCATGGCCAGGGAATATTTAACGATACCGGGCAGTTCAGCCACGTTGGCCACTTGTTGGGAACTCTCGTCGTTCTTCAAATCCCGCATCAGCTTTTCATTGGAATAGATGATTCCCGGAACGCGCATTTTCCCCTTTTGGGGCACGCTCCAGCGGTAGGTATCGAGCTTTTTCAGCTCCAAAACGTTCGCAGCCATAAAGGCCTCCGTTGATGGTCGGTCAGATGTCGAAAATTACCTGGGTTACAAAATCTCCGTTCAAGCGTTCGACCTGGATCCGATGATACGTCACCGCCTTGATTTCACGCAGGATCTCGTCGCGCAAAAAATCGATTTCATACAGTTCCACTTCCGCGCGGACCAGGGTCGGCTCCACCCTGGCGACGGAAATCGAAGCGGCGGCCTTGTCCTGGCCGTTGAAAAAATAAAGCAACTCCCGGAGCCAGTTCACCATGAGATCTTCCAGGTCGAGCCCTTCCACCTCCAACAGGCGCCGTTCGGTTCGCTGATGGCGTTTGGATCGTAAAAGCAGATCGAACAGCGCGTCGGCCGCTTCTTCGAACAGCCTTTCCAGACTGCCGGCCGTTACCCTGATTCCCAAATCCGCGGTGTGGTCAATAAGCGTGTATGGATGCATGCTTCATTATATCGCCATGTGGAAAGATTTGGAAAGGCGAGATTGGTGGAGGGACGATCTTGGAACTAATCAGGAATGGAAAAAACTAGCGTTTGCGAAGGAATCGCTTCCTCGCGCTCCCCGAGGGAGACTCGCTACGCTCGAAATGACAAAACTGTATTTTCATTGATATAGGCGTTTAAGGGTGGCCGGGGCAACTTGTTCGGGTTGTTGAAAAAGTCCCCCACCACGTCACCCCGGCGAAGGCCGTGATCCAGAAGTATTTTAAATTACTGGATTCCGCGATCAAGTCGCGGAATGACGAAGCGCGCAAGACGGCTTTTTCAACAACCCGAACAAGTTGCCCTGGCGCCGCAGGCGCAGTCGAAGAATTTTTTAACGGGCTTGGGGAGACTTTTTGCAAAAAGTTTCCCCATCACCCATTAAAAGCCGGATCTTATTATGTTTCCGCCTACTTTTCCTCGATGATGATCCGATGGTCCACCAGGGACACTGATTTTATGGCGCCGGTTATCACCATCTTTTCGCCGAACAGGCTGGTCAGATGGATTTCGTCCCCCATGGGTTCCAGCGCGTCGACGCTTTCCATGAGCGGTTCTTCTTTTCCGTTTCGCAGCACAAAGGCGTTCGCTTCACACATGATTCATAAGCTCCTTGATTTTTTCGGTCACCATGGTTTCCACAAGATGCGGCAGCGGTTCCGGCCGCAATCCGACGATATCGACTTTTTCCTGTGTCAGCGGCAGCAGAAGCTTCCAGGCGTCGCAACCGGCCACGCTTTCGGCGATTCTGGGGGTCAGTTCGCCCATCATGGAATGGGCCAGCACGATCCCGAGGGGCCCCACCACTATGTCGGCGGTACGCACCGTGCGGACGATGGCGTTTTCCCCGGTTGCTCCGCGGTTCGCTCGGGCTTTCATCATTTGCGCCGTGGCGATGGCGTTGGTCCCCAAGGCGATCACTTCCACGCCTTCCCCGAATTCTTCCTTGATCCGTTTGATAATGACGCTACCGATTCCGCCGCCTTGACCGTCTATTACGCAGATTTTCACCAATGAGCCTCCGGGAATGTAATATTCGAAACTATATAGAAACCGACGCCGCTAATCAAGGATGTCCCGGTCGTCCCCGGTATGGAAATACACTTATTTTCATGCTAAGTTCACGGATCTTACCCGTTTCTCTTGCCGGCGCCTCGACCGCGCCATAAAGGTATATTCATGACGCCTTGGCTCGCGCTCATACTCGCCGCCTACCTGCTGGGATCGATCCCCGTGGGAGTGGTCGTGGCCCGGTTCTGGAAGGGCGTCGATATCCGCTCCGTGGGGAGCAAAAATATCGGCGCCACCAACGTTGCCCGTTCCGTGGGCAAGCTTCCCGGCATGGTCACCCTGCTGGGGGACGTCTTCAAGGGCGCCATTCCCGTTTGGATAGCCCAAAGCCTCGCCGTCCCCGGCAGCGGCGACGTGGTGTGGGTGGCCCTGGTGGGACTGGCCGCCTTTCTGGGCCATCTGTTTTCCGTTTTTCTGCGGTTCAAGGGCGGAAAAGGCGTGGCCACCGCGTTGGGAGTCTTCATCGCGCTGGCCCCCTGGGCGGTTTTGCCAGCCGTGGCGATTTTTCTGCTGATCGTGATCCTGACCAAATACGTCTCGCTCGGTTCCATGATTTCCAGCCTGTCCTTTCCCATCTTCGCGGCGATCTTCGGCTACAACGGAGTTCTGGTGGCCGTTGGAGCGATTGTCGCCCTGATCATCGTCATGAAGCATCATGAAAATATTAAACGGCTGCTGTCCAACAAAGAATCCAAGCTTTCGCGGTAGCCGTCGACCGGCGAAGCGGAATCTCCGGCGATTCCGGTTTGCCCCCAGCCGAGGAGGAAAGTGATGGAACTGACTGTTCAGGGACGGACACTGGAACTGGTCCAGGGGGACATCACCCGGGAGGAAACCGAAGCCATTGTGAACGCCGCCAACAGCAGGCTGGCCGGAGGCGGCGGAGTGGACGGAGCGATCCACCGCGCCGGAGGCCCGACCATCATGGAGGAGTGCCGCAAAATCGGGGGATGCCCGACCGGCGAGGCGGTGGTGACCACCGGCGGAAAGCTGAAGGCCAAATACGTAATCCATACCGTGGGGCCTATTTATCGCGGCGGAAACTCCAACGAAGCGTCCCTTCTGGCAGGCGCCTATCGTGAAAGCCTGAAACGGGCCGCCGAGAAAAAACTCAAATCCGTCTCCTTCCCCAGTCTCAGCACGGGCGCCTACGGTTACCCGCTCAGGGAGGCGGCGGCCATCGCCCTTTCCACGGTCAAGGAATTCATGGAGCGTAACCTGCTTCCGGAAAAGGTCCGTTTCGTGCTTTTTGGAAATGACTCCTATGACGCCTATTGTAAGGCGCTCAAGGAATTATCCTGACTTTCGGCGCCTTACCGGTTGACAACGGCCGATTTATCGGAAAAAAGATTCTGATAATTCAAAATCAAATACGACCACTATAGCGAGCGGGGAGACGTCATTTGACTGCGCGATTGCGGGAGACACTGATCGTAGGCGCCGGAGTGACCGGAATGACGGCCGCGCTGGATCTGGCGGCCATGGGCAGACCGGCGCGTCTGGTCGAAAAACGAAAGACCCTGGGCGGGTACGCGGCCAATTACTGCTGCAAGGCCACCGACCGCTGCCAGCAGTGCGGAGCGTGCCTGGTGGACGATCTGGCGCGCAAGGTGGAAGCGGAGCCGCTCATTTCACTGGCTCTGGGCGCCGAAGTCATCGACATCGACCGGGACGAACGAGGCTTTACCGCGACCCTGTCGGTGGGGAGCGGACAGGAACGGACCGAATTTCCGGCGGTCCTTTTGAGCGGCGGATTCATACCCTTCAACCCTCGCCGGAAGGCGAGCCTGGGATACGGCCGCATCGCCAACATGATCACCGGCGCCGATCTGGAAAAAACGCTGCGCGACAAGGGCTCCGTGACGCGGCCTTCCGACGGACGCCCCCCGCAAACCATGGCTTTCGTGCAGTGCGTGGGAAGCCGGGACGCCTCCCTGGGGAACGTCTACTGTTCCCGGGTCTGCTGCGCCTACGCGCTCAGGATCGCGCGGTTGCTCAAACGCGAAACGCCCTCCCTGGACATAACTTTTTTTTATATGGACATTCAGACCTTCGGCAAGAGCTTCGCCTCCATCTGGCCCGCCGTTTCCGAGGAAATCCGCATGATCCGCGAAATGCCGGGGGAATATTACCAGGCCCCGGACGACCGCGTGGGCGTGGTGGTTCCCTACCCGGAGGGGTCCCGCGAGGAAGTCTTCGACCTGCTGGCGCTCTCCGTGGGCATGACTCCCGGCGCCGATCATGAAAAATGGTCGCGGAAACTGGGGGTCGATCTGGACGAGGACGGCTTTCTGGCCCTCGACGGACCCGCCGGGGTGGTGGCCGCCGGAAGCGCCACCGGCCCCATGGGCATCAAGGAATGTATCGAGGACGCTCACCGGGCCGCGGGCAAACTGATCGGCTTTCTGGAGGCCACCTCATGAGCGCCGCGGAAACACTGAAAAGCCCGTTGGCGCCTCTGAAGTCCGTCCTTATTCTGGGGGCGGGAAAACAGGGAATGTTGCTGGCGCGGGAACTGTCCGCCGCCGGGTTGGGCGCGGTGGTGATCGGTTCGCCATCGGCTGTTGAAGCCCCCGGGGGAGAACACGCCGATTTCGAACTTCTGGAAAACGCGGAGCTGCTGAACGTGACCGGCGATCCGGGGCGTTACGAAGCGCTCATCCGGCGCGGCGGGAAAACCGCTACCCGAGCGGTCGGCGCGGTGGCCGTGGCCCCCGATCGGGCCGAGCGTCCCCTGAATGATGAATGGGGCCTGAGCGGTTCGGCTTCCATCCTCACCGTCGGCGAAGCGGAATCGAATCCGCCCGATTCTCCGAAACAACATATTCTTTTTCTGGATCATCCCTCGGGAATCGGAACGCCCTGGCAGACGGCGCGGCTCCTGCGGCTGGCCGGCGACCTGCAAAACCCCGGCGTTACCCAATGCTACCTGGTAAGCCCTCAGATCAAGGTGGCCGATCGCGGCCTGGAGCGGCTGTACCGGCGGGCGCGGGACAACGGCGTCCTGATTCTGCGCCCGGAACAGGCCGACATTCGTCGGGACGGCCCAGGCGTGATCCTTTCCCTGGACGAACCCCTGCTTGACGCGCGGCTGACCCTGCGCCCCGATCTGGTGGTGGTGGGAGCAAAGGACATTCCGCCCGCGAACCTGGCCTATCTGGCCGGGCCGCTGGGGCTGACCATGGATTGCAACGGCTGGCTTCAGGAAGACAACCTGCTCCGCGCCCCGTTTCTGACCAACCGGCTGGGTATTTTCGCCGTCGGCGCCGCGGCCGGACCCCTGGCCCCGTCCGCGCTCGAAGGAGCCACCCTGGCCGCCGTGGAAGAAATCGCCCGAACCCTGAGCGTCGAAGCCGACTCCCTGGTCTACCCCAAGGTGGACTACAACCAGGATCGGTGCGCCTATTGCCTGACCTGTGTGCGTCTCTGTCCGCACGGCGCAATTTCCTGGAACAACAAGCCTTTGTTTTCCCCCTGGTCCTGCCAGGTCTGCGGCGTCTGCGTCAGCGAATGCCCGGCCGAGGCGCTGACGCTCATCGGTTTCGGCTACGGCGGCGAGACGGTCATCGAACCTTCTCCTCGCGCAAACGGCGATCCGCGCGTGGTAATCCTGTGCTGTGAAAAATCCGGCTTCAACGCCTATCAATCCCTGCCAGCCGAAGTCAGGGAGGAACTCAACCCCAAGGTCGTCACCTTTCCCTGCGCCGGAAACATCAGACTCACGGCGATGTTGGGCGCCTTCAACGCGGCCGGCGGGGCGGACGGCGTTCTGACGCTGGGCTGCCATACCGATAACTGCAAATCGGGCGCGGGAACCGTCTACGCCCGGCGCAAAACGGCCGTCGCGGCCGATGCGCTGGAATCCATCGGGTGGGAACGGGAACGAATCCGCTTTTTCCCCCTGGCCTCCAACATGGGAGCGAAACTGAAACGGGAAATCGCGGATTTTAAAAAGACGCTGAGCGGGCTCGATCCATTGCCGGGGAAATAACTATAAAAATAAAAAGACAAAAGCTTTGTGGAGTGTGTCGACAAACCCGTCCAATATGCTTCGTCATTCCGCGACTTGATCGCGGAATCCAGTAAATTCAAGTCGTTCTGGACCCCGGCTTTCGCCGGGGTGACGCATGAGAGACTTTTTCAATACCCCGAACTTGTTGTCCTGGCGCCGTCAGGCGCAAGCAGTATCAGGTTCGGCGTGTATCAGGGCTTCGTCACGCGCCGAAGGCGCAGTTGAAAAGTTTTTGAAAGGGTTTGGGGAAACTTTTTCCAAAAAGTTTCCCCATTTCCCGCGAAACGACAAAGTTTGCTTTATTACCATACAAACCAGTTAATCCGAAGGAGGCGCGAATGGACATTGCCGGCTACAATCTTCCCGATGAATTGTATTACCATCACGATCACAGTTGGGCTCGAGTGGGGAGCGACGGCGTGGTAACCGTGGGCATGAACGACTTTTTCCAGAAGGAAGCCGGTGACATCGTTTTTATCGATATGCCCGAGGAAGAGGATGAAGTGGAACAGGGCGAAGTGTGCGGCAAGATCCAGTCCCGCAAATGGATCGGCACCCTGGTGGCCCCGGTTTCCGGCGAAATCCTGGAAATCAACGAGGAGCTGGAAGACGACACCTCGCTGATCAACAGCGATCCCTATGGGGACGGGTGGGTGGTCAAGATCAAAGCTTCCGATCTGGAATCCGACCTGGAAAACCTGCTCACCGGCGATAAAATCAAGCCCTGGATCGAAAAGGAAATCAAACGGGCCGAAGAGGAAAAGGCGAAAGCGGAATAAGCGTGAAACCTACCTGGCGCCTGTTCAACCATTGGGACCTCATGATGTCCGCGGCGGAAGGACTGGCCGTGGACGACATGCTGGCCTACTCCATTTCGGAGCGGGGCTCCGCGCCGATTCTTCACCTGTACCGGTTCCGGCCCTCGGCCATCGTGGGCAAGTATCAGGACATCGAGGCGGCCCTCAAGATCGACCGTTGCCGGGAATTGGGCGTCGAATTCAACCGGCGCTCCACCGGCGGCGGCACGGTGATCATGGGGGAAAAGGTCGTGGCCCTGGGGTTCGGCGTCCCCCTGGATTACGGCCCCATGGGGCGGGGCATCGATTCCGTTTTCGGGATCATGAGTTCCGCTCCTGATTCGCGCTTTGCGCAAGCTGGGCGTTGACGCGGTTTTCCGGCCCAAGAACGACCTGGAAGTGAACGGAAAGAAAATCGCCGGCCTTTCCGCCTCGGCCGAAGTCGGTTCCTGCGTCCTGTTCCATTGCTCCATGCTAGTGGATTTCGATATCGGCTTGATGCTCGACATCATGAATCTGCCCTCGGAAAAACTGTACGACAAGGGCTACAGCTGTTTCAGCGAACGGCTCACCACCATCGAACGCGAAATCGGCGCGCCGGTGGACGTGGATACGGTCATGGAAACCATCGTGGAATCCTTTGAAACGGAATTCGACGTCCGGTTCGAACCTTCACCGCTCACCGAATGGGAAAAGGCCACGGCCAAACGGCTTGAACGGGAACGCTATCAAAACCCCGACTGGATATTTTCACACAAGCACCCGCGCAGCACAATGGGGGAGGCGTTCAAAAAAACTCCCGGCGGGCTGCTTCAGATCTATCTGGCGCTGGCCGGGTCGGTAATCGATCAGGTGGTCATTACCGGCGATTTCTTTTCCACCAGCAGCGACATCAACCGCATCGAGGCGGCCCTGAAGTGGACCCCGGCCAAACGGGAGCGCATCCTGGCCAACCTGGAAAGCGTGTGGCGGGACGGCGTTATCTACGGGGTCACCAGAGAGGACTTGGCGGACGCCATCCTGCTGGCCAAGGAGCGCCTTTCGGCCCAACCCTGATCGGCGCGGAGTTCAGGCATTATGGAAAGCCCATCGCATCTCAAGATATCCACGGCTTCGGCCATGGCCCTCGATCTCAAGCAGGGCCGTTTTTATCGCGGCGCGACCAACCCCTGCGTCAACATGCTGCTCACTTATGACAAGGGCTGCTACGCCAACTGCTCCTATTGCGGTCTGGCGAGCAAACGGCCCGGCTCTTACGACAAGAAGAGCTTTATCCACGTGGCCTGGCCCACGTTGGCGCTCGATACCATTATCGACCGCGTCAACGAACGGCCCGGCCGGATCAAGCGGGTTTGCCTGTCCATGATCACCAACCATCGCTGCGTGGAAGACTCCCTCATTGTGGCTCGCGCGGTTACGGCAGGAATCTCCCAGCCCCTGTCCATCCTCATCAGCCCCACGATCATAAAAAGTGATGCCCTTCGGCAATACCGGGAGGCGGGTGTGGACATGATCGGCGTGGCCATCGACACCGCCACCGAGGAGCTTTTCAACGCCCATCGCGGACCCGGAGTGGGCGGCCCCCATAAATGGGACCATTACCGGCGCACGCTGGATGACGCCCTGGCCGTTTTCGGAGCGGACAAGGTGAGCGTCCACCTGATCGTCGGGCTGGGAGAAACCGACCGGGAATTGGTCCAGGCCTTTCAGGACGTCCACGACCGAGGCGCGCTGATCCACCTGTTTTCCTTTTTCGCCGAACCCGATTCGGTTCTGCAAAATCGACCGCAACCTCCCTGGGAACGCTACCTGCGGCTCCAACTGGCCCGGTATCTCATTGAGGAAAATATTTCCCGCCTGGAGAACCTGGGGTTCGATGCCGCCGGCGCCATCATCGACTGGGGCCTGGCTGGGGATCGACTGAGGGAAATCGTCAACGGCGGCCGGCCCTTCATGACTTCGGGCTGTCCGGGGAGAGACGGCGAAGTGGCCTGCAACCGGCCGTTCGGCAACTGCCTGCCCGGACCCAAACAGTGGAACTACCCCTATCCGCCCAATGACGAGGAACTGGCGCTGATCCGGCAAGGGCTCGGTTTGGAGTGACATGAAACCGGCGCCCCTCAGCGAACAAGCGAACCAAGATCCCGCCTTGGGCGGGGTTCCGTCCGCGCTGGCGGAAAAACTTGCCGCCGCGGCCCGGATTTCCCGCGAAAAACTGGGCGACGAGGTCGTCTTTCACCTCCCCGGCATGATACGATACGGTAAGGAACGGGGGCGCTACCCGGCGCTTTCGCTGACCGGAACGCGGTGCGAACTGCAATGCGACCATTGCCGGGCTGAATTGCTCAAACCCATGATCGCGGCGCCGACACCCGACGAGCTGTACCGCAAGCTTTCGGCGTTGGCGGCCGGAGGCGCCCTGGGCGCGTTGCTGACCGGGGGTTCCGACCGGGAAGGACGGATCGACTGGAAGCCCTTTCTGCCGACTATCGCTCGGATCAGGGAAGAAACCGGGCTCATACTGACCGTCCATGCGGGGCTGCTCGATCTGAAAACCGCGTTCGACCTTAAAAACGCGGGAGTCAGCCAGGCGCTCATCGATGTGATCGGCGACGAGGCCACCTTTTCCGAGGTCTTTCATTTGAAGCGGGGCGCCGAAGCCCTGCGCCGGACCCTGGAGGCGATTCGCGAATCCGGGCTGGAGTTCGCGCCGCATGTGGTGGCCGGGGTTCATCACGGGGAAATCCGCGGCGAATATCGGGCTCTGGAAATCATCAGCGCTTTTGAGCCTTCATGCGTGGTATTTGTGGTATTGTTTCCCTTCGCCAACACTCCCATGGCCGGCGCGAAGCCGCCCACTCCCCACGAGGTGGCGGATCTGTTCGCCTATGCGCGAACTCTGGCGCCGGAAACGCCGCAATCATTGGGATGCGAACGGCCTCGGGGCAAGGATGGTTATATTCTGGAAACCCTGGCGCTGGAAGGCGGCGTCAACCGGATCGCGATCCAGTCCGAACACGCCATGGCGAAAGCGCGCGAACTGAATCGAACCGCGCGTTTTCAAAAGACCTGCTGTTCGCGTCCGTATCTTTCTGATTTATAAACAATAAGGATAACGATAATGGCTGAACAAGAAGAACCGAAAAAATCCAAACGCGCGTTCAGGCAACTCCAGGACATGGTCATCAACCGCGCGCTCGATCGTATCAAACATAAGCTGGTGGTCATGAGCGGTAAGGGCGGGGTGGGCAAGAGCACGGTCGCCGTGAACCTGGCGCTGGCCTTGTCCAAAAGGACCACGGGCATGACCGGATTGCTGGATATCGACCTGCACGGCCCCAGCGTGCCCCGAATGCTGGGGTTGAAGGCCAACGCCATGGTGGATGAAAACCGCAACATCATGCCCGTGCCGTTCGGATCCAAAATGGAAGTCCTGTCCATCGAATCCATCGTCCGGGACAAGGAAAGCGCCATCGTGTGGAGAGGCCCGCTCAAGCTGAACATGATCCGCCAGTTCATTTCCGACGTGGAATGGGGCGACCTGGAATATCTGGTGATCGATTCTCCTCCCGGGACCGGCGACGAACCGCTGACCGTGGCGCAAACCATCGGGGAGGCGCGGGCAATCATCGTGACCACCCCCCAGGAGATCGCGCTTGCCGATGTGCGGAAGTCGATCAATTTCTGCCGTCAGGTCAAGCTGAACATACTGGGAATCGTGGAAAACATGAGCGGGCTGGTCTGCCCCAAATGCGGCGAACATATCGACCTCTTCTCCAGCGGCGGCGGCGAAAAGCTGGCCAAGGCGGAAAACATCCCCTTTCTGGGCCGGATTCCCCTGGACCCGGAGATGGTGAAAAGCGGCGACGAAGGGCGTCCGTACCTGTTCCAGGACCGCCAAACCGAAACCGCTCAAGCTTACGCCGGTCTTGTCGATACTGTTATCGAGGCGTTACAGAGCGGAACCAACCCGTGAAAGATATGCGTAAAGAACTCCAACATTGACAATTCCTGATGATATTTTGTACATGTATAGGAGTCTTGTGTTCACATGTTCTTTATCGTAATCGGGAGCCCCGGCGTGTGATAGTTCGTGAGGGCCGGAGTCGGCGGGGGTTCCGCACTGTTGGGAGGTATGAGATGTCAATGAAATCGAAGGCGTGGGTGGCGTTACTCGCCGTGGCCGTGCTTTTGGCCACGCCCATGATCCTGGCGTCCACCGCGAACGCCGGCGCTTTGGAAGAAGCCATCGCCAAAACGCCGCAGGGCGTGGAAAAAGGCCAACTCAATCCGGACACCCCCAAGGGGTATCTGGATCTGCCGGGCGGCGTGAAAGTGAATCTGATCTATGGATTCCTGTGGGCCGTCTGGGTAGGCTGGATCTTTTCCACGGTAGGCGCTTTCGGGGGCATCATGGCGGGCGTCGGCCACCTGACGATTTTCGGATTGGGCGATTACGCCAAATCGTTCGGCAAGGGCACACCTCTCAATAAAGTGGTCACCGACTCCATCCGCGTCTCCAACCAGTGGCTGGTCGGCCTTTCCGCGCTCATCAGTTCCATCAATTACGCCCGCATGGGCCGTCTGGTCTTTCCGCTGGGCATCTGCCTGGCCATCGGCTCCGTCCTGGGCTCCTATATCATTCCCTGGCTGACCGCGGGAAAAATAAGCCTCAGCGGCTATATGGGCTATTTCGGACTCTGCGTGTTCCTCATCGGCGGATTCCTGTTTTATCAGACCACCGAACGCGGCCAGCGGGGCAAGAAAAAAGCCAAGGAAGCGGCTTCGCGGTTTGAAGCCGAATCCAAAAAAGGCGTTACCGAAACGGCCGCTCAGCAGGGAGTCAAGGTGCTGCAGTGGAGCGTGTCCAAGATCCGCTTCACCTTTTACGGCGTCGAATTCAGCTTCCGTCCGATCATTCCGGTGATCGGCGGTTTCATCATCGCGGCGCTGGCGTCTTTCCTGGGCGTGGGCGGAGGCTTTCTGTTCGTCCCGTTCCTGACTTCCGTCGCCGGTCTTCCCATGTTTCTGGTCGCCGGAACTTCCGCGCTGACCGTACTCATCGGGATGACGGTTTCTATCATTTCCTACATGGCGTTCGAAAACGTGCCGGTCTACTGGCCGCTGATCGGCGCCGAATTGATCGGGATTTTCATCGGTTCGATGATCGGCCCCCGTACTTCCAAGTACATTCCCGATATCTGGCTGCTGCGTATTTTCGTCATACTGGCGCTGTACGTCGGATTGCGGTATACGACCAAGGGCTTTTTCGGCCAGAGCATCGTACCTCCGTTTTGATCGGCGAGAAAGGTTGTTGTCGAGTACGCGAAGATGCATGGTTTCCTGACTGACATAGACTCGTTCCTGATCGGCTTTTACCGTCTGACCGGCATGCCCTGTTCGATTATATATCTGGGCACCACCGTTCTGGCGTTCCTGGCCGTGATGGTGGGCGAGTTGACCATGTCGGTCGCCTATCTGGTCAACCGGTCGCAGATCGAAGAGGGTAACGACGAGTTGGTTAAGATGAACAACCTGTCGATCACGGCGCTGAAACGGGGAAGCAAGGAAGGGTATACTGCCTGCAATAAGATGGCGAACGAGTTGTTCGGCAGGCAATTTTTTCTCATGCTGCGCTTTGTCGGCTTCGTCCCTGTGGCCCGCCTGCTTTGCGCTGGCCTGGATGCACACGCGGTTTGCGGGCGTGACCTTTACGCTGCCGGTAACGCTGCCGCTGTTCGGCGCAGACGGTAGGCTATACGTTCACCTTTATTCCTATTTTCATAGGCGCGAATTGGTTTTCAGTAGGCTGAAGCCGTTTGCCGTATTTCAAGCGGATAAAGAAAATGAACAATGACTACTGGAAAAGATCGCCTAAGCTAATCCTTTCCATCGCGGCTCGCAGTGGATCGACCCGGAGGGAGAAAGGTGGTAAGTTACTAATTTACCTATTTGAAATAAGAATTTCTCTTGACATCATGTTCGAATAATGTTAGCGTTGGATAATTTTTGTGAGAATTATGAAAAAGCGTAGTAGCATCAACCATGGTTACGGGATATTTGGGCCGGAAGGGAGGTGAGCGGGAGTAAAGAAACCAAATTACGTTTTGAGGGCATCAATCTTATATGAAACTTTCTAAGGAGGAGAGAGAATGAAAAGGTTACTCACTGTTATTTTGGCGGTAGCGCTGGTATTTGATGTTCACTATGCCCGCCGCGGCGGATTTCCACATGGGCGTTATGGCTTTCACTGATATCGGTTATCTGTATCAGAGCAATAGTAACGCGGGCGGTAATTCAGAATACAACGCGTTCGTGGACTTGGCCCGGCATTCACGTCTTTATGGCCGTTGGTCGGAATGAAAACATGGGCGCCTACATGGAAATCGGCATGGGCAGTGGCGGTCCTTCTTCTGGCGGCGCCAGACACCAACTTCCGTAAATTGTACGGCTTCTACAAGTTCGGCGACTTCCAGGTTACCGCGGGTCACACCGAGCCTCTCGGCGCTTCACGTTACAACCCCAGCCAGTTGTTCGGTTTTAATGAATACAACCACATCATCATGCTCGGCTTTGGTAACCTCTATACTCGTGTTGCTCAGCTCGACCTCGAATACCGCGCCGGTATGTGGTACTTCGGTCTTGGTATCAACAGCCCCAGTTCCTTCGGTCTTGAAGGCAACGAATATTCGCCCATCTGGAAGGTCGCCGATGTTGCCGGTCTCAGAACCAAAATGATCGACGTAACCCTCGACGGTATGGTCGATACGTTGGCAGCAGCAAGGACGAGCCCAATGGAGCCGATGACAGCGCCACCGGGTGGGTCGGTGACTTGGCTGTCGATCTGAAGTTCAACATCGTCACAGTCAGAGTGCAGCCCTAGTACGGCCAGAACGTCGGTAATTTGGGCATCGATCCCTTCTTCGCGGCTTCTTCCAGCGCGGTTGTCGACGCAGCCGGCAAGGTTCAAGACACGGACAGCTGGGGCGGTTATGTCGACTTGACCTTCGGCGGCGATCCCTTCCTGGTCCACCTGATGGGCGGTTATGCCGATACTGACAACGACGTCTATCGACGACTAACAACGAGCTTGGGCCGTTGTAGCCCGCGGCGCGTGGAAAGTGGCCGCTAACTTCACCCTCAGCCCTGAAGTCATGTACTATGACTACGGCGACGACGCCTTTACCAACGCGGACCTGGTTACGAAGTGTTGGGCGGTGTGCAGTTCCAGTTCGTGTTCTAAAAATCGCTTAACCTAAAGCAGGCAAAAAGCCCTCCGCGATTCGCGGGGGGCTTTTTTTTTTGCCCCTCGACGATTATCCTTTTTTGTTCCCGGACCACGCGTGATAGAATTGAAAACTTCAACGACCAACCGTTCCTCGTGAGCCATGAATATAAAAGAAATTGGTCTTATTCTTGAACGTGTGGCCCTGTTGCTGGAATTGCAAGGCGCCAGCTCCTTCAAGTCCCGCGCTTACCAACGGGCCGCGCGGTCGCTCGAAGCGGTTCACGATATCGGTAGCTCCACCAGGATGGGAAACTCACCGAAATCCCCGGCGTGGGCAAGAGTATCGCCGCCGACATCGCCGAACTGCTCGACACGGGTAAGCTCAAACATCTGGAGGAACTGGAAGCGTCGTTTCCGCCTACCCTCATGGAGCTGTTTCGAGTTCCCGGTCTCGGCCCTCGAAAAATCAAAATCTCTATGACAAGCTGAACATAACGTCCCTGGGCGAACTGGAATACGCCTGCCATCAAAACAGACTGCTCGACCTTGCAGGTTTTGGCGAGAAAACCCAAGTGAATATCATCCGCAATATCCGGAAAGCGCTCAAATACCGGGAACGACGGCTGCGCGGCGATTGCGAACCGCAGGCATCTCTTTTGCTCGACAAACTGCGCGAACACCCGCTTGCCATTCGAGCCGACATCGGCGGCTCCCTGCGCCGGGGCATGGAAACGGTAAAAGACATCGATCTGGTCGTTTCCACCGCCGATGGTCCGGAACTGGCCGCCTGGTTTTCTCGCCTGGATGTCTTCGAATCCATTATCGGTTCCGGCCCCACCAAGGTGAGCGCGACCCTGGCCGGCGGCGTCAATGTCGATCTGCGCCTCGTTGATAACGACCAGTACCCGTTCGCCCTGCAGTATCTGACCGGAAGCAAGAGCCATAACGAGGAGTTGCGCGGCATCGCCAAGGCCCAGGGGCTGAAGCTCAACGAGTATGGTTTGTTCCGGGAAGACCGGACGCTTGCCTGCGCCTCCGAGGAGGACATCTACCGCGCCTTGGGGCTCGCCTACATCGAACCCGAACTGCGCGAAGCCATGGGCGAAATCGAAGCCGCGCGATCCGGAACCCTTCCCCGCCTGCTGGAAGCCGGGGATCTGCGAGGCGTTTTTCACGCCCACACCTCCTTCAGCGACGGGTCCGATTCGCTTCAGGATCTGGCCGAAGCGGCCAAGGGCCTGGGATTTTCCTATCTGGGCGTCAGCGATCACAGCCAGGGCGCCACCTACGCGGGAGGCCTGAAGCCCGACAGGGTCCGGGCCATGCGCGAAGAGGTCGACTCGTTCAACGCCACCCAAAGCGGGTTCAAGGTTTTCTTCGGCGTGGAATCGGATATCCTTACGGACGGCGACCTGGATTACGACGAAGACACCCTGCGGCTTTTCGATTTCATCATCGCCTCTATCCATTCTCAATTTACCATGAGCGTGGAGGACATGACCCGCCGTATGGAACGGGCCATGGAAAACCCTTGCGCCACCATGCTGGGCCATCCCACGGGCAGATTGCTGTTGGCTAGGGAACCCTATCGGGTGGACATGGATCGCATCTTGCGGAAAGCCGCCGAGACCGGAACGGTAATCGAATTCAACGCCAACCCCTACCGGCTCGATATCGATTGGCGCCTGATACCCTTTGCGAGGCAATTGGGGGTCAAGATCGCCGTCAACCCTGACGCTCACAGCGGCCCGGGGCTCAAGGACGTGTTTTACGGACTGAAGACCGCCCGCAAGGGATGGCTGGAAGCGAACGACGTCATCAACACCATGCCGCTCGACGGTGTCGAGGAATGGCTGCGGCAAAGAAAGCCGTAAAGAAGGAGGCTCTATGAAAGATGAAGCGTCGATCCGGCATATCCTGGACGCGCTGGACCAGGAATTTCCCAAAGCCCAAATAGCGCTGAAATTTTCCAATCCCTTCGAATGTCTGGTGGCCACCATACTTTCCGCGCAGTGCACCGACGAACGGGTCAACCAGGTTACTCCCGATCTGTTCAAAAAATATCCCGACGCCTACGCCATGGCCGACGCCGACTTGAATGAGCTTGAAACGACCATCAAATCCACCGGCTTTTTCCGCAATAAGGCCAAAAACATCAAGGCGTGTTCCGAAGCGCTGGTGGAACGGCACGAAGGCAAAATACCCGCCGACTTCGACGCCATGGTCAAGCTCCCCGGCGTGGGGCGCAAGACGGCCAACATGGTGTTGGGCGCTTCGTACGGCATACCTGGTGTCATCGTCGACACCCACGTCACCCGCGTCTCCCAGCGGCTCGGGCTCACGGAAAACAGGGACGCCACCAAGATCGAGTTCGACCTGAACGAACTCATTCCCCGGGAGCGGTGGACCACCTTCTCCAATCAACTCATTTGGCACGGCAGAACCGTGTGCGTGGCCAGAAAACCCAAATGCGACGTCTGCCCCCTCTCCTCGTGGTGCGATTACTTTCAGGGAACCAAGGCTTCCTGACCGGGAGCCCGAATTCGCGCTCCGAATTGACACCTCTGCGCGGATACTTATTTTCGTAGTAAGTATCCGTATGGTTTTGTCGAGGGCTGGAGTAATAACGAATGAGCGTTCGGACGCCGTTACGGCGCATCCGGAAGAGGTGGCGATATGGAAGATAAATTACGGGACGAGGGAACTTGGCTCAAGGTGTTTTGCCCCAACGCCAGATGTTTGGGGGAAGAGGAAATCCTTGATTTGCCTACGGAAAAGAGGAAGGCCGCGGAGGATTCGGGCCATGAGGGATTGTGGCTGGAAGTGTTCTGCCCCAATGAATCGTGCATGAGCGAAGAAGAAAAAACCAGCATCCCCATCGTCAAGGAAGCCACGGAAAAGAGCAAGCGCGGCTTGTGGCTGAACCTGTTTTGCCCGGAAGACCGCTGCGTCATCACCAGGGGATCCGATTTACCCTGAAGCATTTCCAGCCGCGATGGTTACGGCGCCGCTTCCGAACGGAAGCCCGTCTCCTGTTCGCTCTGCCGTTCCCCCTCGCGTTCGTCGATTCTGAGGAGCAGGATCAGCCCCGCGATGAAAAGGATGATCAGGCTGAGGATGCTCTTGCGCATGTCCCCGGTGATGGTGAGGACTACCGAGAAAATGGCCGGGCCGAAGATGGCCGCGAACCGCCCGGCGATGTTGTAGAAACCGAAAAACTCCGCCGACCGCTCGCGGGGAATGAACGTGCCCGCCAGGGAACGGGCAATGGCTTGGCTGCCGCCGAGCACGCTTCCGGCCATGATTCCCAGAATCCAGTATTCCTTTTTCAGCGCTCCGAAAATTCCCAGCTTATAGCCCCAGACCACCACGAGAATCCAGACAAAAAGGGTTGCGATCAGCGCCCGCTTGTTCCCCAGCCAGTGAGCCAGCGCGCCGCAAACCAGCGATCCCAGAAAGGCGGCGCCCTGGATGGCCAGGAAGAAGAGGATCAACTCGGTCGTTTGCATGCCCACGACCTGCGCCCCGAAGATGGAGGCGAAAATAATCACCGTCTCGATACCGTCATTGAAAAACAGGTAAGCGATGAGGAAAGTCCTGAACTGGCTGTACTGTCGCGACGCTTTTAAAGTGAGCCGGATGCGCCTGAACCCCACCGACGCGTAGCTCTCGCGGGGGACGGAGCGCGGGGGACGGCGCTGCTCGCGTACCCAGGCAAAGGTGGGAATGGAAAAGACCAACCACCAGATGGACACCGATACGAAACAGTCGTGCACCGAAAACGCGCCCTGGGCAAACCCCAGCGCCTGGGGAAATTGCAGCATGACCAGGTTGATGGCCAGCAAAAGCCCGCCGCCCAGGTAGCCCAGCGCCCACCCCAGCCCGGACACCACGCCCATGTCCGGCTTGTCGCATATCTCGGGCAAAAACGAATTGTAAAATACGTTGCCGCCCGCGAACCCCAGATTGGCCATGATAAACAGCCCGGCGCCGAGCCAATAATCTCCCTGCCCCACGAAATAAAGCAGCCCGGTGAAGATAACGCCGATAAACATGAAGGTCATCCAGAATTTTTTCCTGGCGTGGGAATAGTCGGCGATGGCCCCCAGGATGGGGGACGACACGGCCACCAGCGCGTAGCTGAACGAGGCCACGTACCCGAACATGGCCGCGCCCTGAATGCGGAATCCGAATACCAGAACGCCCTGTTCTCCTCCGGCCGCCACCTGCGCGTAATACTTGTTGAAGATCACCGCCAGGATGGTGGTGGCGAAGGCGGAGTTGGCGAAATCGTAAAAAGACCAGCCCCAGACACGTTTTGACGTCAGCGGACGCCAGGAAAATTGATTCATGACTCGACTCTGGTGTAAGAGTAAGAACGGCTATCACGAAGCTTCATGACAACAACCATTATCGGAACGACGCCGCCCGGTTAAAGGAGAAGGTATGGACCTGAAGGACATCGAATATCGCAAGGAAACGGATCTAGCCTGGATTACCCTGGCGCGGCCGGAAACCCGCAACGCTTTTACCACGGATATGCTGGACAGCGTGGCCTGGACTCTGGAAGACGCCAAAGCCGACGACGCCGTAAAGGTCATTCTGCTGGCCGCCCAGGGCGAATCGTTCTGTTCGGGCGGCAACGTCAAGGACATGGTTCACGGGCAGCTCGTCGGCTGGGAAATGAAAAACTATCTCTGGAACCACGTACACCGGTTCCTGCTCACCCTGGAGGACATCGACAAGCCGGTCATCGCGGCGATCAATGGCGCGGCGGCGGGCGGCGGCCTCGACATAGCCCTGGCCTGCGACATGCGCATCGCCTCGGAGCGGGCCACCTTCTGCGCTAGCTACGTCCATCTGGGACTGGCCCCCGGCGGCGGCGGCGCCTTCAACCTGCCCCGCATCATCGGCATGCCCAAGGCGTTGGAACTCATGCTTTCCGGGCGTACCATCGACGCCTCCGAAGCCCTGTCGCTGGGCATGGTCAACCACGTCACGCCCCACGATGAATTGCAGGGGAAAGCGCGCGACCTGGCCCGCTCGTTCTCCCAATGGTCCCTGCCCGCGCTGCGGATGATCAAGCGTGCGGCCTACAACGGGGCCGTTTCATCCTTTCGGGCGCACCTGGATTACATTTCGTCCCAACTGGCGCTGCTCAGCCAGACGCCCGAACACCGCCAGGCGCTCGATCGGCTGCCCAGCAAACTCAAGTAAGGTCTACTCCATTCCGGGCAGGTTATAGGCCATCTTGAGCGCGGGCTCCACGTTCGAGGTGGCTCCGAACTGTGAAATGGGATAGCGGATTCCGCGCTTGTAGAGCGTTTCCAAGTTGTCGGCGATCCGCGCGTAATCGTCCGCCGGTATGCCGATAGCCAGCTCGTCGTCCTGCGCGTGGCCGAATCTCCGCTCCCCGTAACAGGGAATGGACAGAGACGGCTTACCCGACAGATAACACTGGGCGATGACGTCCGCGCAGGATGTTTCGCCCGAGGAATAAAATTCCAGCCGTTCGTAGCGATCGAACTGGATGGCGTTGATCAGGATGCACATCTGCGCCGGGTTGGCGTACAGGAGTATGATGTCCGGATCGAAGGGGTTGTACACGATGGGGGCCACGAGCACCGCCTCGTACCGGCCGGGCGCGATCCGAGGGATGGCGGCCTCGCACTTTTTGCCCTGTTCCTTGTCCGCCACCCAGATCACGCTGCGCATGGTCCCGTCCTTGACCCAATCCGGCTCTTCGCGCAGGCCGATCACGCTCGGACATTGTGGGGCCACCAGTTCGTCCGCCGTGGCCCCCACGGTCCAGTCAAAGGTCCGCGCGATGGTGACGAGCTGGCACAGGGTGGCTTTGTAAGGCAGCCGCCGCGCCCACTTGTTTCCATCCAGTTCCGCCTTCCGCTCCAACAGCTTGAATCCCATGGGAAAAGTCTTCAACCGCAGATACTTTTCCATCATCCGGGTGGGTTTTTCCCAATCCTTCATTCGCTCCTCCCGATTTTCAATCGAGTTTATTGCATTACGCCCGTGAGGACGCTATAAGGAAGCTGTTCGTTTTTACCTACAGGAATCGTATGGCGCAGGACAAGCCACATTACCACGGACACCGCTCCCGTTTGAAACAAAAATATCGCGCTCGGGGGCTGGACGCGCTGGAAGACTACGAGGCGTTGGAGCTGTTGCTGTTTTTCGCGCAGCCCCGCAAGGACGTCAAGCCTCTGGCCAAGGAGCTGCTCAAACAATGCGGCGACCTCAAGGGCGTCCTGGAAGCCGATCTCGAGGAATTAACGCAGGCCGAAGGCGTGGGCCCGGACTCCGGGCTGCTCATACGCCTGGTACGCGATCTGTCCGTACGCTGCCTGGAACAGACCGCCAAGAAAAAACCCCACCTCGGTTCCACCCCCGAACTCATCAAGTATTGCAAGGCCTATTTCGGTGGCGCCCGCGAAGAAGAATTCCGCGTCATTTACCTCGACAACATGCTCCACATCATCGACGTGGAAACCCTGCAAACGGGAACCGTCAACCAGGCTCCGGTGTACCCGCGCAAGGTGCTCGAACACGCGCTCAAGCGCAAGGCCTCGGGCGTCATCCTGGTGCACAACCATCCATCCGGCTACGCGCAGCCGTCCCCCGACGACGTGCGGATCACGCGCACCATCGTGGAAACCGCGCGCAAACTGGACATCAAGGTGCACGACCATCTCATCGTCGCCGGCGATTCCTGGTACAGTTTCCGGGAAAAGGGAGACATGGACCGGCTGTGACGCCGAGCGCGATGACCGGGAGCCGGCAAGCTCATAAGCGAACCGATCAGCGATACAAGGAGGACCTATGCAAGGAGAAATTCGTTGGCTGGGACATTCGTTTGTCGAATACAAGACCGCCGACAAAGGGATCGTCCTGTTCGACCCCTGGTCCAAGGATGACGGCAATCCGGCCTGTCCCTTGGGAAACGGCGATATCGAACGCGCCGACCTGGCGCTGATAAGCCACGATCACTTCGATCATATGGGCTCGGCGATCGCCATCTGCAACCAGACCGGCGCGCTGTTGGGAGGCCCGGTGCAGACCATGCGCAAGCTGACCGAACAGGGATTGAAGGACGATCTCGTCGTCAATTTCGGCTACGGCTACATGGTGGGGGGAGGGGTCGATCTGGGTTGGGTCAAGGTAACCGCCACCCCGGCCCTTCACTCCTCCGATTCCGCCTGCCCGCTGGGAACCATCGTCACCACCGCCGACGGAACGCAAATCTACCACGCGGGCGACACCGGCCTGTTCAGCGAAATGGAACTCTACGGCCGGTTGTATCCCCTGGATCTGGCCATGATCCCCATTGGCGGCGTGTTCACCATGGACGCCTACCAGGCCGCCGAAGCGGTACGCCTGCTGAACCCCAAGAAGGTCATGCCCATCCATTACGGGTCGTTCCCCATCATCGCCCAGACAGCGGATGAATTCAGAAAACTGTGCGCGGAAAAGAACCCCGGCGTGGAAATTCTGACCCCCAAGGTCGGAGAAACGATAAGTCTGTGATCGATTCTATTCCGCGAATCGTGCACAGACCCTGTATGAGCGCGTCATGACCTGGAAAATCGCCACCTTCAATGTAAACGGCATACGGGCCCGGCTACCCATCGTGCAGGATTGGCTGCGGGCCCATCAGCCCGACGTGCTGTGCATGCAGGAAACCAAGTGTCTGGACGAAACGTTCCCCGCCGAAACGTTCCGGGAATTGGGCTACGAAGTCAACATCCGCGGACAGAAGTCCTTTAACGGCGTGGCCATCCTGAGCAAAAATCCGCCCGAACAGGTATGGGGAGAATTCGGCGACGGCGGCCTGGAAGAAGACGCGCGGCTGATCGCCGCCCGGGTGGACGGCGCGATCGTGGTCAACACCTATGTCCCCATGGGCCGCGCCGTGCTCGACCCGGCCTTCCAGAACAAGCTCGACTTTTTCAAACGGTTGCAGCGGTGGTTCGAAAACCGGTTCGCGCCCGACCGGCCGCTGATCTGGGTCGGGGACCTGAACGTGGCGCGCGAACCCATCGACGTGTTCAATCCGGAAAGAATGGAGGGCGAAGTCGGATTTCATCCCCTGGAACGCGAAGCTTTGTCATCGGTCATTGACTGGGGGCTCACCGACCTCTTCCGGTTCAAACACCCCGATGAACGCCAGTTCACGTTCTGGGATTATCGCCTGCCCAAAAGCTTTGAGCGCAACTTGGGCTGGCGGTTGGATCTGATCCTCGCTACAAAACCTCTCATGCCCGCCCTGCTCGATTGCGCCGTGGACACCGCTCCCCGCATACTCCCCAAACCAAGCGACCACACCCCGGTGTGGGCGGAATTCGATTTGGAGAAAATTGGTTAAGAATAAAAATGGGAGGAACCTTTTTTATAAAAAAGATTTCCTCCCAAACTCTCTTCCAAAAAATTTCAGGCTCTGTTTTTTGTCTACCCCTCCATCGCTTCGGCGATCTGCCGTAACACCTTGAGCGACTCCTGGGCTTCGTATTCATCGAGTTTATTGATGGCGAAACCGGCGTGGATGATGACGTAATCGTCCACGTTCAGGTCGGGCATCAGGATGGTCGATATCTTCATGGTGTTGCCCGCCATATCGACGGTGGCGAAGTTTCCGTTGAGTTCGGTTATCTTGGCGGGTATTGCCAGACACATGGTATTTTCCTTACCTTTGAGGAGCGAGATTCACCGGCTATGGTACGGCGCCTTTGGGGCTATTGCAAGGAGTCGCGAAGCGCCCCTACCATATAAGGGAGCGCGGGGGAAGAGATTCCCCAGCAATATTTTATTAACCCTCATCCTAGCCTTCTCCCAGAGGAGGGTGTCGATTCGGAATCTTAATTTTCTGGATACCCCGGTCGAGCCGGGGTATGACGAGGTGGTTGTTTGTCGTCATGCCCCGACTTGATCGGGGCATCCAGCATTTCTACCGCTTGTGAGCGAGGGACCGGGACGAGTACCGGTACATCTCGAAAAGACATAAAAGTCATAATCGACAGCCTCAAAGGAGAAGGAAACTTCTTACGTCCTTCAAGACGCGTCTCCGGCCTTGCCGTTCCTCGGCTTCCATTCGCCCGGCTCTTCCGCTTCCTCGGAATCCAACGGGCACAGACTCGCGCCCCAGCGTTCCAATTCGGCCAGGATCATGGCCTCCAGCCGTTCCAGGCTGTCCTGCACGGGCTTGGTAAGCTCCACGCCGTAGGGCGAGATGTCTTTGGGCTCAACTCCCACGATGACCGTTTCCGGGCGGGTTCCCACCAGTTCTATAAGCTTGAGGCACTCCATGAGGTCGGCCTGGTGGAGCGAGTTTTTGGCTCGCAGCGCATAGGGGATGTCTTCAAAATCGAACCGGTAGGTGTCGCCCGGCTTTCCCCGGTTCTTGATGGCGTCCACCACCAGCAACCGGTCCGCCCGGTCGATAATGGACAGCAGACTCAGCCCCAGCGTGCCGCCGTCGACAGCTTCCACGTCGGGCGGAAACGCGTACTTGCGCAACATGCGCTCGATCATGCGCACACCTACGCCCTCATCCTTGAGCAGCACGTTGCCGACGCCTAATAGTATGATTTTTTTTTCTTGCATGAGTCCATGGTCTCTGGCGAGAAGAGCCGGCGGGGGAATTTCTCCCCGCGCGCCCCCCTGGGCGATTTGTCGTCGCGCTCAAGATGACGGAATCCCGTTATTATTACCAACCGTCGGTCAGGGGATAATCTGAATTTTTTCGAAAAATCGGAGGAATCTTTTTTTCAAAAGGTTCCTCCGATTCAACATCAAAACCATAATTTAAAAAGTTTTGGGAGTTTTAGAACCCTTTTTCAAAAGGGTTCTAATTCCAACTAACTCATAAATCCGAACAATCAATCACACCACCCGGATTTTATAGACCTCGTTGGTGTGCGGATCGATCACATGCACCGCGCAGGCGATGCAGGGGTCGAAGGAGTGGACTGTTCGTATGATTTCGAGCGGCTGTTTGGGGTCGGCGATGGGAGTGCCGATGAGCGCTTCCTCGACCGGGCCCAGCTTGCCTTTTTCGCAGCGCGGTCCCAGGTTCCAGGTTGACGGCACGACCATCTGATAGTTGGCTATTTTCTGGTCTTTCACGTCTACCCAGTGGCCGAGAGCGCCGCGCGGCACGTCGTTCAACCCGGCGCCCATGCCGTCTTTCCATTCCCACGCCTGGTAGGTATCGGCCTTGCCGTTCTTGACCAGGGTTATGAGTTCCATGGTCCAGTCAACCATGGCGTCGGCGATGATCTTGGTTTCCAGCGCGCGGGCCGCATGGCGTCCCAGGGTGGAGAAAAGCGCGTCCGCGCCCACGCCCAATTTGGCCAGCGCGTCGTCAACGCTCTTTTTGACAATGGGATTGCCGGCGGCGTAGGCCACCAGCACGCGGCTCAACGGCCCCACTTCCATGGGTTCTCC
Organism: uncultured delta proteobacterium; assembly: GCA_963821845.1. GTDB lineage: Bacteria > Desulfobacterota > Desulfarculia > JACQYL01 > CAWGVV01 > CAWGFI01. Next base: position 160,357 of record CAWGFI010000011.1, on the reverse strand, counting down.
GTTGTAGCGCGGAGCTTTCAGCCAGCTGTACTTGCCGTCGGTGTTATAACCGGTGTAGTTGGGCTTGGTTTCGCCCTGGGTGGGGTTCTTGGCTTCCTTGCCGTCATACCAGGAGTGAGCGATGTGTTCCTTGATCTGGCTGACATCCACGTCGCCGACTTTGGACAGGTCCCGTTTGAACAGCGTTCCACGCGGGAAGAAGAGGCTTTCGGGTTCCTTCTCGCTCTGCGGAAATTCACCGTAGGCCATGAAGTTGGTGGTTCCGCCGATGGCCGCCCAATCCTTGTAATAGCCGGCGATGGCGAGGATATCGGGAATGTAGATGTTGTCGATAAAGGCTTTCACTTCCTTGAGCTGAAACAGGAAATCGGCCAACCTGGACGCGTTCAGATCGCGGGCGCAGGTTACGCCGCCCACCACCAGACTCTGGATGTGGGGGTTCTTGCCGCCGAAAATGGCGTGGAGTTGCGCCGCCTTCACCTGGATCTTGAGACAGTCCAGATAATGCTTGACCCCGATCAGGTTGACTTCCGGGGGCAGCTTGTAGGCCGGGTGGCCCCAATAGGCGTTGGCGAAGGGACCCAACTGGCCGCTGTCCACAAAGCCCTTGAGTTTTAGCTGCGTGTCCTTGTAATCGTTGATGCCGGAATCGGTTTCGCCGATGGAGTTGGAAATTTCCGCCGATTTTTTGGGGTCCGCCTTCAGCGCGGAGACCATGTCCACCCAGTCCAGGGCCGACAGATTGTAAAAATGGACAGGGTGATCGTGCAGAAACTGGGCGCCCATCATGAGGTTGCGCAGCAGGCGCGCTCCCGCGGGAACGGTCACGCCCATGGCGTCATCGACGCATCGAACCGACGCCAGGCCGTGCACGTACGTGCACACGCCGCAGGCTCGCTGGGTAAACAACCACGCGTCGCGCGGGTCTCTTCCCTGGAGAATCATCTCGATGCCGCGAAACAGCGTCCCCGAACTCCAGGCGTTTTTTACTTTTCCGTTTTCTACTTCCACCTCGATTTTGAGGTGTCCTTCAATTCTGGTAATAGGATCTACGATTATTCTTTGCGCCATGAATGAAATCCTCCCTGAAAATCAGACGGCCTGGCTACTTGGAAACGTAAAAGGGGCTCATTTTGTCCCAGAACGCGGGTTCGGTGCATCCGATGCAGGGGTGACCGGCGCCGATAGGCCAGTTCGTGCCCTGGTTCCATTTCACCAATGAGCAATTGCTGTGCGTTTCCGGCCCCTTACAACCCATCTCGAACAGACACCAGTCGTTCAGCGCGCCTTCGTCGCCGAACTGCTGCACGAAGTTGCCTTCTTCATAATGGGCTCTGCGGGGACAGGAATCGTGAATGGTCATGCCGTAGGCCCACAGCGGGCGGCCTTGAGGATCGAGTTCGGGAAGTTTTCCGAGCAGTAGATAGTGAGCGATGGTGCCGACGATGTTGATGGAGTTGGGGGGACAGCCGGAAATGTTGATGGTGTCCACGCCGGTGATTTCCTTGACGCTTTTGGCCTCGCTCGGATTGGGCGCCGCCACGGGCAGGCCGCCGAACGACGCGCAGGTACCGACACAGATAGTAGCCAGGGCCTTGGGGACGATCTCCTTGGCGATGTCGATCATTTCCTGACCGCCGATCATGCCGTAGCCCTTTTTGGTGGGGATGGAGCCGTCCACGATACAGATAAATTTGCCTTCATTGTTCTTCACCGAACCCATGAGCGCGTCTTCTGACTGCTGGCCGGAAGCGGCCATTACCGTTTCATGGTAATCCAGGGAAATCAGTTCGAACAATACTTCCTCTATGGACGGATAGGTCGTTCGTAACAAGGATTCGGCGCACCCGGTGCATTCCGCGAACGAGAGGTACACCACAGGCTGTCGCTTCTTGGTAAGCGCCTCCGCCATTCTCGGAGTCATCAGGGGAGAAAGGCCCAAGGCCGCGGTGAGTGTTCCGCAATATTTCATAAAATCGCGGCGGGACACCCCTTTGGAGATCAGTTCGTCCCTCAAAGATCTGTGATGCGCCATAAAACTACCTCCTTGATAGGGTTGAAACAAATATATTGAATTAAATCGTACGCCGTGAGAAGACAGAACAAGCGGAACGCGCCGGGCGGCTATTCGACACGATCCGAGCCCTGGGATCGGTGATAGGATGAGGTTACTTTTTTGTCAGGCGCGATAAATTAGTAGAAATAGTTTCGCCAATTTTGGCTAATACTATTTAACTGCTGTAAAATCAAGATTAAAAGACAATATCTTTGATTTAGTATCGATTAAATCGTATAAATTGTTAGAAAATAAAGCTATCGTTATAAAACCGCAATAATATGAATTTGGATTTCATACATCAAAATTCATCAAAATTCCATGAATATAAGACATCGTAATAGCTAAAAAGGTAAAAAATGGGAATCTTGGTTGCTATAGTAGGTCGACCCAATGTTGGTAAGTCAACGCTGTTCAATCGCCTATCCAAATCGCGCGGCGCCATTGTCGACAATGAGCCCGGCGTGACCCGCGATCGGAATTACGCGCTGGTCCACGCGGACGGCAAATCTTTCTCTATCGTGGACACCGGCGGGTTCGAACCGCTCAGTGAAGACCCCATCCTGAGCAGCATGCGCGAACAGGCCATGGTGGCGGTGGAAGAAGCCGACCTGGTGGTGTTCATGGCGGACGGCCGGGAAGGCTTAACCCCGGCGGATCGCGAGGTTTTCAACCTGCTCAGGCGTTCGGAAAAGACCGCGCTGGTGGCGGTCAACAAAATCGACGGGCCGGAGCATGAAGATTTGGTTCACGATTTTTACTCCTTGGGAATCGATCAGATATACCCGCTCTCGGCGGCTCACGGGTACGGGGTGCCGGATCTGCTGGATACCATCATGCAGAGCGTCCCGGACGAAACGTCCGACGCGGGGGTTGCGGAACGGCCTATCCGAATCGCCGCCATCGGCCGCCCCAACGTGGGAAAATCGTCGCTCATCAACCATATTCTGGGCGAACAGCGGCTGGTGGTGAGCGAGGCGCCGGGGACCACGCGCGACACCATCGACACCGAGGTGATTTTCAAGGGCCGCTCCTACATCTTCACCGATACCGCGGGCATTCGCCGAAAATCAAAGGTGGACGCCAGGCTCGAAAAATACATGATCATCCGGGCGCTCAAGGGGATCGAGCACTGCGACGTGGCGCTGCTGCTCATGGACGCTTCCGAGGGAATCACCGACCAGGATGTAAAAATCGCGGGGTACGCTCATGATAGGGGCCGGGCGGTGGCGCTGGTCCTCAACAAATGGGATCTGGTACCCACGGATAAGAAAAACAAAAATCCCTTTATCGACGAAATCGCGCGCAAGATGAAGTATCTTTCCTACGCGCCGATCGTCCCCATTTCAGCCCTGACCGGCAAGGGGATCGATAAACTTTTTTCGACCGTGAAGCAAATACACCGGCAGTACATCACCAGGATTCCCACTCCGGCGCTCAACCGGATGCTTATTGAAGCCACCGAAAAACATACGCCTCCGAGATTTCGTAACCTGGCGGTAAAACTGAAATACATCACCCAGACCGGGGATTCTCCGCCTTCGTTCGTGGTATTCTGTAACCGGCCCGAAGCCATTCACTTTTCCTATCACCGCTATCTGGTGAACCAGATACGGGACGCGTTCAAGCTGGATTGGACACCCATCAGGCTGATTATCAAGCAGACGGCTCAGCGGGAAATCAAACCCAAAAAACGGCGCTGAACCAATCGAGCCGAAAATCGTTATGACGGACCAGGATAAGAAAACGGATCAGCCGGTCACGCCGCTCGCCGAACGCATGCGGCCCCGCGTTCTGGATGAGTTTATCGGGCAGGAACATCTGGTGGGCGAAGGGCGGATACTCAGGCGAGCCATCGAGGCGCGGGCTCCCATTTCCTTCATCCTCTGGGGGCCTCCAGGTTCCGGCAAAACCACGCTGGCCCGCATTCTGGCCGCGTCGTCCGGGGCGCATTTCGTGTTCTTTTCGGCGGTGTTGTCCGGGGTGAAAGAGCTGCGGGAGGTGATAGCCGAGGCTCGAAAGCTGCGCGACGAGGGCTTGCAGACGGTCCTGTTCGTGGACGAAATCCACCGGTTCAACAAGGCCCAGCAAGACGCCTTTCTGCCCCATGTGGAAAGCGGCCTGATCGTCCTCATGGGTTCCACCACGGAGAATCCTTCCTTTGAAGTCATCTCCCCCCTGCTTTCCCGTTGCCGGGTTCTGACCCTTCGCAGGTTGTCTCCCGACGATCTCCGCAAGATCGCCCAGAACGCGCTCGAGGACACCGAACGCGGCCTGGGCGGGTTGGGTCTCACGCCGGACGACGAGGCCCTGGACCTGCTTATCGAAGCCGCGGACGGCGACGCGCGTACCCTGCTGAACGGGTTGGAACTGGCCGCGCAAATGTCGACCGGAAAACGGATCGAGCTTTCCACCATGAAGGAGGCGCTGCAGGAGCGGTTCCTGCGCTACGACAAGGACCGCGAGGAGCACTACAACCTGATCTCCGCCTTTATAAAATCCATGCGGGGCAGCGATCCGGACGGCGCTGTGTACTGGCTGGCGCGCATGCTGGAAGCGGGCGAGGACCCGCTGTTTATCGTCCGGCGCATGATCGCGCTGGCGTCGGAAGATATCGGCAACGCCGAACCCACCGCCCTGTCCATGGCGGTGGCGGCCAAGGAAGCCGTCCATTTTATCGGCATGCCCGAAGCCTACCTGCCCCTCGCCCAGACCGCCATCTTTCTGGCCTGCTGTCCAAAGAGCAATGCGGTGTACAAGGCCTATAACGCCGCCAGGGAAGAAATCAAAAAGCTGGGAACGCTGCCCGTGCCGCTCCACCTGCGCAACGCCCCCACCGGCCTGATGAAAAAGCTGGGCTACGGCAAGGAATACAAATATCCGCACGACTACGAAGGCGGGTACGTCAAGGAAGAGTATCTCCCCGACCGGCTCGCCTCCCGCCGCTTCTACCACCCCAGCGATCGCGGCCGCGAACGGCTCATCCGCGAATGGCTGGACAAGGTAAAAGGCAAATAGTCTTCTCAAGGAACGCGTTCATATGAAACCAAACATTGTCTTTGGGCTGACGGACATAGCCTGTGCGCTTATGATCATCGGCGTCAGTATTCCGCTGGTTAAAAGAAAGATAAAAATGAACCGCTGGTATGGAGTGCGGCTCAAAAAATCCTTCGAGTCGGATGAAAACTGGTATGAAATCAACGCCTATGGCGGAAGGCAACTGATTATCTGGTCCCTAGCCCTGATCGCGGTGGGGATCATTCTCCTCTTTATCCCCCTTGACGACCCAAATAAAGACTTTACGGCGCTGGCGCTCGGCGCGGCGCCGGTTCTTGTTTTCATGGTTGTCCCGATCGTGAAGATCTTCAGGTTCGCCGGGAAATTATAGCCATTCCGCCAGCCCGACAAATCCGCCGATACGCCGCGGCGCCTCCGGTTTTCCGCGCTCTTTCAGGCCACTCCTTGTCAGCCCTACGGTTATAGTATCTTGGTTTGTAACGCAAAATTTCGCCACAATATCGCGCCAGGCAAAATTTTGTCGAATTTTTCCCGGTCGTGCGCTATTATAGCGCTGATTTTTATAAACAGTTCACCTACCACGGGACAATGACCATGAAAAAAACGTCCAAGCCACCTTCCGAAAAGAAAACCGAAATAAAAAAAGATATCTCCTTCGAGGATGACGAGAGCGATCTCGTTCATGATGACATGGACGATCTGGTTTACGTGGGAGTCGGGGCTTCCGCCGGCGGGTTGGAAGCGTTTCAGGGTCTGCTGCCCAATTTGCCGCAAGAAGACAATATCGTCTACATAATCGCGCAACATCTCGATCCCTCGCACCCCACCATGCTGGTGTCGTTATTGAAACGATACACATCCATGCCCGTTCTGGAAGTCCAGGACAATCAGAGGCTCGAACCCGGGCACATCTTTATTACTCCTCCCGGATTCAACGCCACGCTTTCCGGCGACGTCGTGAGGCTGACCAAGCCCATCTCATCGATCGGCCCCAAGCCGTCCATAGACCTGTTGTTCAGATCCCTTGCCGAGAACAAGGGCGAAAAATCCGTGGGGATCATTCTTTCGGGCACCGGATCGGACGGCGCGCACGGTATTCGAGCCATCAAGGCCGAGGGCGGCATTACCATCGTTCAAGCCGAAGAAACGGCCCGGTACAACGGCATGCCCCACGCGGCCATTGACACCGGCGTGGTGGATCTGACGCTTCCCCCCGAAAAAATCGGGAAGGAACTGCTGGCGGTTATCAAGTACCCGCACATCATACCGACCGGCGCGATCCCCGCCGAACAAGCGCCCGAGGGACTCGATCAGGTTTTCAGAATGCTGCAGGATCACACGGGATGTGATTTCTCCGATTACAAGCTCAATACCATCAATCGTCGCGTCAGCCGGCGCATGATTGTCCATAAACTGGTGGAGCTGGACGACTATGTGCAGTACCTGAAACATTCACCCAAGGAATTGGATCTGCTTTTCAAGGACATTCTCATTTCCGTGACCTGCTTTTTCCGCGATCCCGAGGCGTTCAAGTCGCTTTTCTCGCTCGTACCCAAACTGATCCAAAGCAAACAGACCGGAGACAGCGTCCGGGTTTGGGTCCCCGGTTGCTCCACGGGCGAGGAAGCGTATTCCATCGCCATTCTGCTCACCCAGGCGTTGCGGGATAAAATGGGCAGTTATAATGTCCAGGTTTTCGGGACCGACCTGGATCAGGAAGCGATCAACAAAGCCCGGAAAGGCGTTTACCCGGAAGCGACGGCCATCGACGTCGAAAAATCCATCCTGGATCGATATTTCGTGCGCAAGGACAATACCGTCCAGGTTGTCGAGTCGATTCGCGAAATGATCGTGTTCGCCAAACATAATCTCATAAAAGATCCTCCGTTTTCGCACCTGGATCTGATAAGTTGCCGCAATCTCCTGATCTATTTCAATTCACGCTTGCAAAAACGGGTCGTTCCCCTGTTCCATTACATTCTCAACCCCAACGGATTTCTTTTTCTGGGAAAATCGGAATCCATCGGGCAATATTCCGATCTCTTCACGACCGTGTCCAAAAAGGGCAAGCTTTACCAAAAACGCGATGTTTTGCGCGCCCCGGTCATCGAGTTCAAGAGCAGCCAGGATCGCCGCGACGTCATCCGCAAACCGAAGACCACTTCCCGGCAAATTTCGAGCAGGGAAATCATCAATGAAGCGCTGGCCAACACCTTCGGGGCCAGCAGCGCGCTCATCGACGACCGGCTGCACATCGTGTACGTGCGGGGAGATCTCAGTTCCTATCTGTCCTTTCCCGAAGGGGAAGCCATGCTCGACATTCTCCATCTGGCCAAGCCCAGTCTGCGAATCGATCTCCGGACGCAGATACATCGCGCCAAGCGGGAGAGCGCCCCGGTGACCAGCCATCCGCTGTCCATCTCGGCCCTCGGCTCTGAACGGTGGTTTAAAATACACGTGAACCCGGTTCAGGTCGCGGGCGCGCCGTCAGGCATGACCCTGGTCGCCTTCGAGGAGATAACAACCCCCGAACGCCAGGAGACGGCGACCCCATCGGACGGTTCCGATCCACGGATCTATGAATTGGAACAGGAACTCGCCGCCATGAAAGAGCATCTCCAGACGACCGTCGAAGAACTGGAGACCTCCAATGAAGAACTCATGTCGTTAAACGAGGAGCTGCAATCCAGCAACGAGGAGCTTCAGTCTTCCAACGAAGAGCTTGAAACGACCAATGAGGAGTTGCAATCCAGTAACGAGGAACTCACCACGGTCAACGAAGAACTTCAGGTGAAATCGGGAGAACTGGCGACGGCGAATATCGATCTGGAGAACATCCTCAAGAAGATCGGGTTCCCCCTGATCATTGTCGATAGCGATCTCAAGGTTACGCGATTCAACGCCGAGGCGACCCGGATTTTCCATCTGATGGCCGGCGATATCGGGCAGGTGATTACCACGGTCGGCAGCAATGTGAATCTCCCCAACCTGCGCGGCAAGCTATTGCAGGTCATCGAATCGAGCCACGATGTTTCGGAAGTCGTTCAGACCAACGGGCGGACCTATACCATGGAGATCCACCCGCATTATGGCGAGCATGAGCATACGAGGGGGGCGATTCTTATTTTTGTCGATAAGACCGATATCGTAAAGGCCGAACGCGAGCATACGGTAATTGGTATAATCTCGCAGCTCTTTATGAGTACGGGATCACTTGAAAAGACTTATCTGGACTTGCCCGGAATTCTTGCGGATCAATACGGCTTTCCCTTCGTGACCATAGAACTCTATGATGAAAAGACCAGTGAGTTTGTTGTCACGGGCGCCCACGGCATATCCGACGCTTCAAAAATGACGTCACGCATACCCAGCGACGCGACCATCTGCGGGCTGGTGGTCGATAAAGCCGAACCTTATTACGTGGAGAGCGTATCCGCCGACGATGATATTCAATTTCCCCTGCTGAACGATGTCAAACTGGAAACGATATTTTGTGTTCCGCTCAGAGTAAGAAATAAGGTTTTTGGCGTCATTACGCTGGCCGACGTAAAGCGGCGGAGCGATGTAAACAACTTTAAAACCACCATTCAGGTGATCGCGAATCATCTGGCGATGGAAATAGACAGGAAAAAGACACAGGAAGCCCACGAACGCGCCAAGACCTTTTATCATGAATTATATTCCAGGGCGCCCATGGCGTTTGTAACCTCCGATCCCCGTGACGGTTCCATCATCGACCGCAACCAGTCCGCGACCGATCTGCTGGGTTACGATGAAGAATCATTTTTACATGGTACCATTTCCGATTTGCTTGCCGACGACCATTCCGCGGAGTACGCTACCGCCATACGCGATTACGACGCGGAAATGAAACACCACGACGGTCATCTCATCCCCGCGCATATCACGGTTTTACCGATGTTCGATTCCAAAGGAGCGATCAACAGCTACGTATCGATGATAGCGCCCCGCGCCGCGCGAATACTCCCCCTCACCTAGAACGGAAGCGGATTGTTTCCATAAGCGGAGCCTGCTTCTTTTGCCAAGCGACACGGCGCTTTGGAAAATGATTATTCAAAAAAGGTTGACTCCGCTCTTGTTCGTAATGATTTTAGTTATTATTTGAATATTTCAGGAACTACTTACGTGCAACCATAGTATGAGGCTGACCTGAATGAGTAAGCACGGCCGGGAACATCAGAATGTCGACGCGCTCAAACCGAGGGAGCAACTCCTCTTCGAAATCGATCAATTGCGTGAGGAGGTGGAAGCGTGCCGGCAAAAAGAGATGAAACATCAAAGCGATCAGGAAGAGCTGCGAGAAACGCTGCATTCCCTGAGCGTGCATCAGGAAGAGCTGAAAACTCAAAATGAAGAATTGATGGCGCTCCATCGGGAGTTGGAAGACTCTCACCGGAAATATATGGAGTTATACGACTTCGCTCCCATCGGGTACTTTACGCTCGATCGCAACGGAATTGTCCTGGATGTCAATCTCACCGGCGCGGAAATGCTGGAGCGAGACAAAAATTCATTGCTGCGGAAACCGCTCGTGACGGGCATAGACCCGAAATCCCGAGAGCTTTTTCTGGCGAGCTTGAGGCTGGTGTTCGACGGTGGAGAATCCACCATCGAGGTGGGATTCAAACGGGGAAAAGAGAGCCATTTCCCCGCTGAAATGAAATGCGTTCCCGTATTCGGCGAGGGGAAACAGGTGCGGCAATGCTGGGCGGTGATGCGGGACATCACCGAACGCGTGCGCGCGGAAAACAAGATCAAGGCTTCATTGGACGAGAAAGAGGTCCTGCTGCGAGAGCTGCATCATCGTGTAAAGAACAACATGGCGGTAATCACCGGCCTTCTGAGGCTTCAGTCGCGAACCATCAGGGATGAGGCGCTGAAGAACGTTTTCAGGGAAAGTCAGTCCCGGATAAGCTCCATGGCCCTGATTCATGAAACCCTGTACCAGTCGGAATTGCTCTCCGAAATCAACTTGCAGGAATATATCGGTCAGTTGAGCAAGAGTCTCCTGGGAGTCTATGGAATCTCCGCCCACCAGGTCAAGGTTTCGATAATGGTTCACGGCATCAACTTGAATATCGATCAGGCGGTTCCCTGCGGCCTCGTGCTCAACGAACTCATTTCCAACGCGCTCAAATACTCGCTGGAAGGCGGGCGATCGGGAAAAATCGTTATTGAAAGCTCTTTGCTGGGAGAGGATGACATACAGCTCGTCGTGCGCGACAGCGGCCCGGGCATCCCGGAGACGTTCGATCTCGATCAGTCCGACACTCTGGGGCTCCGTCTGGTAAAAAATCTGGTCGAACGGCAGCTCAACGGCACCTTTAACCTCAATCGCCGTCATGGCGCCGAATTTCTCATAACGTTCAGGAGGAAAGACGCGGAAATGAGAAATCACTGACCGGCGGGCTTTTTAACTCTTTTCCCGCAGGCCGCGGACGGCTTCGTCCACGCTTTCGAAAATCTGCCCCAGGCGTGCCAAGCCCGCCATCTGAAACACCCGTTTGAGATTTTCGGACAGTCCGGTCAGCGCCACCTTGCCGCGCTGGCTCTTGGCGTCTTCGAGCAATTCCTTGAGGAGGGTCAGCCCCTCGCCGTTGACGCGTAACTTGCGGTCGAAGCTCAGCGCAATTCCGGCCGACCCCTTTTCGCGGGCCTGTTCGAACGCCTTTTCCAGGACTTCCCGCGAATCGGCGGTCAAATCGCCCTCGATGGACAGCAGGGCCACGTTCTCCCGGAGAACGATGTCCACCTGATTTTTGTCCAACCGCTCGGCGTCCAATCTGGCTTCGGCCTTACCCAGGGCTTCTTCGAGCGCGGTCCGGTGAATGGGTTTGTTGATGAAATCGGTGGCGTCCAAAGTGAGCGCCCTGACCGCCAGGTCCATGTCGCCGTGGCCGGTGATGATGATGACTTCCGTCCGGGGATCGATAGACTTGACGCGTTTCAGCACTTCAAAACCGTCCATTCCCGGCATTTTGATGTCGGTGAACACGATTCGCGGCCGTTCCTTTTCGAACAGCTCCAGACCCTCGGCCCCGGCGCCGGCCACAAAGACTTCATACCCGTACGCGCTCAGAAAAAGCTGAAACATATTTAAGGTGGCCTGCTCGTCATCCACAACCAGTATTTTTTTCATAGTCGAATGTCTCTTCCTTCAATAGGCGGGCTCGAACAGCCGCCCCGGCTCCGGGAATCCCGATCCCGCGCGGCGCGTCTTACGAGGTATCGTCCACGCTTTCATAGGCGCGGGGGAACGTGACTTTGAACGCGGCGCCCCGCCCTTCATCGCTGGTGAACGTGATGCGTCCCCGATAGTCTTCAACAATACCATAAGTTATCGACAATCCCAATCCCGCCGCGCCTCTATCCGACTTGGTGGTGAAAAAAGGTTCGAAAATCCGCTCCCGGGCATATCGGGGAACGCCGCTCCCCCGGTCCGAAACCAGGAGAACCACGTCATCGCCCTTACGGTAGGTCTTGATGGTGACGACCGCCTCCGCGCCTGAGTTCCCGTCCGCGCCCCGTTTCTCGATGATGGCGTCGCGAGCGTTCGCCACGAGATTGAAGACGATCTGCTCCAGACGGTTGTAATGAGCCTCGATGGGCGGAATCCGTTCATCCAGCTCCGTTTCCACGCGCACTCCCTGGAGTTCCAGTTGCGGCGCCATGATGGCCAGCACACCCCTGATCGGGCTCGTTCAGGCTTACCTGTTCCCGGGCAAAGGTTTTCTGCCGGTCAAAGTCGCCCAGAAGCCGGATCACATCGCTGGCCCGGTCCACCTGATCGCTGATTTCCCCGGCCACCTGATAGATCTGGCTATCGGGGATGGCCTTTTTCCGTTCCACCATCATTTTCAGGAATTCGCTCCCCATCTTGATGGCGTTGAGCGGCTGGTTCAGTTCGTGGGCCGTATCGGCGGACACCCGGCTCATGGGCTTCATCACCCGCAATAGATCCCACACCGTCACCAGTTCCACGTGCAGCATCAACGCGGGCAGGACGATGAGGTCGCCGATCAGCGCCGAAACCAGAGTGATCACCATCATGACGCCCAGGATGGCGGTGGGCTGAAACTGGGAGAAGATCAATATGGAAAAACCCGCGCTGATGGTCAGGGTGGTAAAGATGATCGGCGCGCCCACGCTTCGGAGCGTGGAGACCAGGGCGCGGTTGCGGTTCAAATCCTTTTTGATCTCCCGGCTGTAGCGAAACAGGTAATGGATGGTGTCGTCCACCGCCAGACCGATGGCCACGCAGGCGATAAGGCTGGTGCCCATGTCCAGTTCCACCCCGAACCATCCCATCAACCCAAAATTGACCACGATGGGAAACAGGTTGGGCGCCATGGCCACCAGCCCCACCTTGAGCGAGAGAAACAGCAGGAACATGATCCCGAACACCAAAACCAGGGTCAGGGACACGCTTTTGACCTGGCCTCTGGTCAGCACGTCGTTGCTGGCGGATATGACCATGCCCAGACCGGTGACGTCCCAGGAGATGTCCCTGGAAAAATGAGTGTGGACATAGTCCAGAATGGCGTCGCGGGTCTTCAGGAAATTCCGCGAATTGGACAGGTGGGTGAGCAGCAGCGTGTTGGCCTCGGAAAAATCGGGACTCATAAACCGCGAAAGCAGGTCCCGGCCCAGCATGTTTTTGAAGTTGTTGATTTGGGTCCTGATTTCAAAATCGTTTTCCGGGATGGAATACGCTTCCGGCTTATACTCGTTGGAGGCGTAATTGACCAGTTTCAGGTAATCGACAAAGGATACCGTTTTGTCCACCTGGGGCAAGGTCCGGAGAAAGCCCTGGAGTTCCTCCAAGGCCTTCAGGTTTGACGGCTTTTCAAAGAAATCGCTCTGTTCGCCGTTCATGGTCACGTTGACCGGGAAACTTCCCGACAGGTCCCGGTAAATGTCGTGGAATCGCTGGTTGATGGGGTTGTCCGCCCGGAAGAACTCCATGGGGCTGGTTTCGACCTGAAGCCGGAATATGCCCGCCAGGCAGAAAACGATGAAAAGCCCCAGAATTATCATGGTCTTTCCCTGATGCCGCAAGTTGATCCCGACAATCAGATCGATCAGTCTCGCGGTGATTTTGTCGATGGCGTGAAGCTTCTCTTTTCGCTTCCGGGGCAGCGGCAGCATGGCGAGCCCGGCGGGAAACAAGGCGAAAATAACAAGGTACAGACTGAACAGCCCGAAACCGGCCATCAGGACGAATTCCTGGATGGCCGCGATGCGGTTGACCAGAAGCGAACCGAGCCCTGCCAGCGTGGTCGCCACGGCCAGCGTGGTGGGGAAGGATATGGTTTCAAAGGTAAAATAGGCGGCATCGCGGGGCGAGCGGGTCTCGCCCGGCGCGTTGGAGATATTCCGAACAGATGTGCAGGCAATAGGCCGTGCCCACGGCGATGACCAGCACCGGCGCCACCAGGGTCAACATGGATACGGCCGCGCCCGACCAGGCCATGAACCCCAGGGTCCATATGAGGGCCGTCAGCACGCAGATCGTCGGCAGCAAGAGACAAGGCAGGTTCCGGTACAGGGCGAGCAAGATCAGGAAAATGATCAGACAGCGTCAAGAGGCGGGAGCGTGAAAAAATCCTTGATGCTGTTGTCCATCAGAGCCTGGGACAGCGAGCGGCAATCCGATCTGGTAAAGGGTGAGATCGCGGGGCGCGGTATCGATCAGCTTCTGGGTCGCGGCGATGACCTCTTCCCGCGGAACCCCATCCTTCAGAACCAGGGTTATGGCCGTGGAACGGTAATCCTTGGACAGGATGTTTCGTTCGAAAAAGGTGACCGGCGCCAGCATGGACCGGAATTGCGCCAGACTCCAGTGTCCGGAAATGTCCATGGCCTTTTTGACGTCCGGCAGGCTGACCACCTGACTCACACCGGGAATGTGGGCCGCGGCGTCCGCCAGAAGCGCTATCTTCCGAAAGGTGGCCGGGTCGAACACGTTATCCGCCTTGACCACCAGCCTGATGATTTCGTCCGATCCGAAGGTTTTCTTGAACTGTTCGTACGCCTGGTTTTCCGGGAGATCCTCGATAACCAGGTCGTAAATGGAGGTGTGGAAGGAGAGCTGGGGCAGATGAACGGCGAAAAGCAGGGTAATCAGGAAAACCACGAGGACCGGCGCGACCGGGTGGTTGACGATAAAGCGAAGAATGCCGAGAAGACGGGGCCGCAATGTCACCGTAATGGTTCCTTTATCGCGGTTCAGTAAAAACCCAAGCGAATAACCTCAACCTCAACGCGCATTGTATCGGAGTTTACGAGCAAAGTCCTATGGCAAAAATGCCGAGGATTTGCCGGGCTCCGGAAAGCTGACGGTGAACGTGGTTCCCTTGCCGGACTCGCTCTCCACCCGCACTTCACCATCATAATCCTTGATAATTCCATAGGTTACATAGAGCCCCAGACCAAGCCCCTTGCCTGCGTCCTTGGTGGTGTAAAAAGGCTCGAATATCCGGTTGAGCGTCTTTTGCGGGATTCCCACCCCCGTGTCGGATATGGCCATAGCCACCCGGCCGTCCTCCCGAAAGGTGCGGACACGTATCTCGCGGCCGCCGTCGGCGCTTTCCTTTTTCTGATTGATGGCGTCCCGCGCGTTGCTGACCAGGTTGAAAATCACCTGTTCCAGACGGTTGTTGTGCGCGAGAATCAGCGGAATGTCCGGGTCCAGATCCAGCGTCAGTTGAATGTTCTGCAGGCTGAGCTGATGGCCGATAAGGCTAAGCGCCTCTTTTACGGGGTTGTTGAGATCGATTTCCCGTTTGCTGAACTCCGTTTTCCGGCTGAAGTCGCGCAGGTGGCTGATGATCTCCGTGGCCCGATCCACCTGGCCGCTGATCTCCCCGGAAACCTTGGCCAGGTTCACCTCGGAAAAAAGCGCGCCGTTTTCAATCATGAGTTGCAGATATTCGCTCCCCATCTTGATGACGTTCAGCGGCTGATTCAGTTCATGGGCGATGCCGGCGGACATTTCCCCCAGAGAGGTCATTTTGCTGGCCTGGATGAGCTGGGAATCCTTTTCCATCATTTCCGTTATGTCGGTGGCGCCGATGATGACCGCGTCGATGCCGCGATATTTGGTGGGACACGCGTGCACGTTGACGTAAAAGGCCTCGCCGCTTTTTTTCCGGTGCTGCACTTTCGCGCCGATCACACACCCCGTGGTGACGTGGTCCTCCTCGAAATGCGGATCGTCCAGGTCCCTGATCCCCGATGACTGGATCTCCAGAAACGATTTACCGATCAGTTCTTCCCGCGAATAGCCGTAGGACGCCTCCGCGCTGGGGTTGGCGTCCAGAATGGAGTAGGCGCTCGTATCGCAGACAAAAATGGGGTCCGGACCACTGTCGAACAGCGACCGGTATTTCTCCTCGGACTCTTTCATCCTGGCCTGGGAAATATTGAGCCGCCGGGTCATGTTCATGAAGGCGTTGGTCAACTGTCGCACCTCATCCTTGGCGTCCTTGCGGTAGACCGGGCAGTCCCTGCACTGTCCAGCTTTTCCG
The DNA here is from genome assembly GCA_963821845.1 of uncultured delta proteobacterium. GTDB lineage: Bacteria > Desulfobacterota > Desulfarculia > JACQYL01 > CAWGVV01 > CAWGFI01. Next base: position 144,733 of record CAWGFI010000011.1, on the reverse strand, counting down.
GGAATGCGCTCGCCGTGTTCCCGTCGGGCCGCGTCTCATCCATGTACCAGCAGGGGATGTCCGATATTTTTATAGGCCGGACAATCGATGTTTCTTGCAGTTCTTGGTGTCCCAGCACAGCATATCCCGGCCGTCTTCCGCCCGGATGTCGAAATTTCCCCGGCTGATTTCGTCCGATATCTCGATCAGTTTGGTGATGGGCCGCGTGATGTAGCGGGACAGCCAGTGGCTGACCAGAAAGAACAGGATCACGATGGCCGCGATGACGCCCAGATAGGTGAGCCTCAGCTTGGCGATCAGGTTTTCGATATGCTGTTTGTCGATCCCCACGTGCACGGTGCCGATTTTGTAAATGCCCTCCTTGATGGCCACCGCCACGTCATAAACCTGCATGGGACCCAGGCTGAGCAGTTTTATATTCTGTGACTTATTGGACAGCAGGGAGTTGGCGTAAATCAGCTCCTTGGGGAATTCCTCGATAAAACTGTGCGCCAACACCCGGTTATCGTTGTCGAGGACAAAGATATAGGAGACGAGAATCTTCCGCTCCTGAAGCTGGGTGGTGTCGAAAACGAGGCTGGTCAGACTGGCCCGATCCTTGGTGAGCACGTAACTCTTGCCCTGGTCGGCCACGCTTTGAGCGATGGCGATGCCGCGCAGGGTGAGTTCCTGGGTCAGACTGGACACCAGCACCAGCCGGGTGGCCAGGGCGATGCCCACGCTCAACAGCACGATGACGGCAAGAATGGACAGAAATATCTTATTCTTCAGACTGAGATGATGAAATATACTCATATTGCTTGTGTAAACCCAGTTAACGCCTCTCCAATCATGGCTTGGAATCGTCCGGAGGCCGCCAGCTCCTCTTTAAGTTCCCGCCAATCGGTGATCAGGACAAATTGTTCATTTTTGATGCGGGTGAAATAGACCCGTTCCAGCCCCTGGTGATTCTCGGGGCTGAAGGAAAGCGTGTTGGCGATTCCCAGATCATAGTTCTGTATGGATTCCAGGGCGTTGATAAACCGGTCGCGATTGAAGTTCCTGCCCGCGCGGCGCAACCCCTCCACCAGCACCCGCGCGTTCAGATAACCTTCCAGCCCTACGAAATTGGGTTGGTCGGCCGGGTAATATTTTTTGAGCAGCTCGCAGTACTCCTCCACGCCCCACAGCAGGTTTCGGGTTATCGGCAGCCCGGGTGGCGGCACGACCTGTGAAATAATGACGCCCTCGCCGTCCGGGCCGAGTTTCCGGGCCAGCTCTTCCGCCCCCACAAAGGAGACGTTGTAAAACAGAGGATTGAATCCCTTGGATTTGGCCGTTTTTATGAATTTGGCGCAGGGATCGTAGGCGCCGATCATGACCACCGCCTGCGCGCCCGAGCCCATGATCCGTTCCAGCCCCTCGCCGATGTCCACCATGCCGCGGACGTAGCTTCCCCGCGCCACCGGCGCCAGACCGTATTTCTGGAGCGCCAGTTCGGTTCCCTTGAGCCCGTCGAAACCATAGGCGTCGTACTGATAAAACACGGCCACTCTTTTTATGCCCAGCGTCTCCACGAAGCGTTCAACCGCGGCCCCGGTTTCCTGGTAATAGGAGGCGCGGACGTTGATGATGTACCGGTTCAGCGGCTCCCGCAGCGCGTTGGCGCCGGTAAACATCCCCACCAGCGGGATCTTGGCTTTATCGACGAGCGGGATGATCTTGACCGTGGTGGGGGTCCCCACATAGCAAAACAGCGCGAAAACCTTGTCTTCCACAATCAGTCTCTGCGTGTTGGCCACGCACCGGGGAGGGTCGTATCCGTCATCGTAAACGACAAGCCTTATTTTTCGCCCGTGAACGCCCCCCTCTTCATTGATCTGATTGAGGTAGGAGAACGCTCCATGCAGGGTCTGGACGCCCAGGTAACTGGCGTGACCTCCCAGGGCGAGCGACGATCCGATCAGGATTTCATCGTCCGTAACCCCCGGAGTTTGCAGCTGTTTCTCCGTATCACGCTCCGACGGGGAACACGCGCACAGGGCAAACAGCGCGATCGACAGGCAAAGTATCCGGCTCATGAATTTCATTGTGGCTTCCCCTGAAAAAAGGCGAAAGGATAATCATGAGACAATATATGTGTTTTAGGAGTCGTTTTCGCCATTTTAGGTGTTAAAATGGAATATTTTTTCCCTGGAAGGTTTATACCCTCAAAAGTACATAGCTCAGAATTGACCAGATGGCAAGGACGCCCGCAAGGGAAGCCATGGGGAGTGGGGCGAAAAATAAAGATTGCGCCCGGCCCGCCATGCGGTTAAGCTGGAGCGGTTTTTTCGGTGGAAGGAGGGAAACTCCTTCATTTCGACTACAGGGGCGCGACGCATGATGAGAGAATCGAGAACGCTTTTTGTCTGGATCGTATGTGTCCTTCTCGCGGGATGCGCCACATCCGGGGGATCCGGGTTCGAATATGACAAAACGGAAACCTATTACGCCCTGCGCCCGACCGACACGGTTCAGGTTACCCAAATCGCCGCCCAGGCGCTACGGGAAACAGGCTTCACCATTCTGGAAGCGGACGATTCGACCGGTTACCTGCGCGCCAAGATCGTGAAAGGCTCTTCGCCCACCGAGTATTCTTATTTCCTCATCGTCCGAGTCAACGCCTACGACCAGGAAAACGCCTTCGACGTCTACGTCCGAAGCGTCGCCGGACCCAACGTGACCTTCACCTACGGTCTCCCCAAGGAAATCGACCGGTTCTACGACGCCTTCAACCGTCTGGTCAAGGAACGCTAGCATTCCTTCCGACCGTTGAAAAAGCCCCCACCGCGGTACGGGAAAGACTCCAGCCACGATCCGGAACTTTTTAAAAATACTGGATTCCGCGATCAAGTCGCGGAATGACGAAGCATATCGACACTCTTGAAGCATTGCGGAGGAATCTCTCCCTCGGCGCCTCGCCCGCGAAAAACGCTCCCCCGCCCATGGCCATTGACACCTTCCGGGCTCAATCCTAATTTCTAGAAAAACCGAGAAAGGAGGACAGACATGACACATCATGAACATCATTCGTCCACGGAGCTGGCCCAAAGACTGCGGGAGATGTATTCCGAGATCGACAAACATGACCTCGACCTGGACCTGGAATTTCGGGAAGACAAGGACTACTGGATCGTCAAGCTGTCCAAGGGAGACCACCGGCTGCACACGCTGCTCAACCGCAAGGACGCGGACGCGTGTCTGGATAATTCCAGATGCGTGTATCTGGGAATGCAGATTGGACAGTTTGTGAGCAACTTCGAAATGTACGCGTGACGCGCTCCGGAGTCCGGAAAGACGCGCGGACAGGCGCCCCGCATGCATGGAGTCGGCGCCTTTCAGGGTCGATCTACCGAGAGCGATTGCAAAACGGCTGGAGAGCGCCGGGATGCTGTTGTTTGTCATCTCGAGGGTAGCGTAGTGAGAAATGTCGTTTCCAAAGAGTCAAATAATGCCACGGCGCCCTCGTTAAAGCCGGGAAGCCGCCCCTGGCGCAACATTTTGACTTTTTACCCATCTTTAAGTTACTACATACCATTCATTCTATGATCCCGCGCCGCTTTCCACGAAACGGCGCGGACATACCGGGTTGAATCAGCCGCGAACAGAAAAGGCTTCCCGGAAATATTTTGCCCCCGGATGATGGAATTTCCTGTACCTTACATTTATGAAGAAGCCTTTTCCGGTCCCGCGCCGCAACGAGCGTGAACAGGGATCGCTCTCTAAAAGCAGATTATGTCTAAAACCGCGCACCACAGAACGGAAGTCAAACCCTTCCGCCTGCTCAAGTATTTTGCCTTCGGCGGATGGGTCGCGATAACGGCTAGCGCCGTTCTTTTGTCCCTCTTTCTGTTCCACCAGGGAAAAACGCACCTCATGAGAACCAATGAGAGTTTTTCGCTGCTGCTGGCCGATAACCTCAACAACCAGATTTTTCGCAAATTCGTTTTGCCGACCATTCAGCATTTCGGAAAGATAAAGCTGCGCGAGGAAGCCCAGTACCAGCTTCTCAGCACCATTGTGGAAACCACCATCTACGGCTTCGATGTGGACAGCGTGACCCTCTACAGCCACGATAAGATGATGGTTTTTTCCACCAAGTACCCGCTCGACCGGATGATCGAATTCAGTTCCCAGTCGGAAGTGCTGGGCGTAAAAGCCGACGAGGATCCGGACCTCGATCTGGCGCTCAACGGGTTTCACAAAACCAAAATCATCTCCACCGCCAATATTTTGCGGCTTTATCTGGAACCCGAGACGAGCCGGGTTAAGATGAAAACCATGGCCCCCTTCCGGACCGACCTGAAGGTGGAAACCAAAACCGAGCCGGTCATGGGCGCATTGGAAATCGTGCTGGACGTCACCGACGAGATGCGTGAAATCTGGAAGCAGGAAATTCTCACCGTCAGCGCCGCGCTCGTGATCATGTTCGTTCTCTTTCTCACCCTGCTGGGCATCGTTCGCAGGGCCGAACTGATCATCGACCGCCGTCAGCAGGAAAAGGAACGGCTGGAGGAGCAGCTCAACCAGGCCGAACGGCTGGCCGGACTGGGCCGCATGGTCGCCGGCGTTGCCCATGAAATCAGAAATCCCCTGGGCATTATTTCCAGCACGGCTGAAATCCTGGCTCAGCAGATCGTTAAATATGAACCCAAAAACCGTCTGGCCGATGTTATTCTGGAAGAATCGCAAAGGATGAACCGAGTCGTCACAGAATTTCTCGACTTTGCGAGGCCTCAGGCGCCCAAGCGGGAGCCGATCAAACTGCAGGACGTGCTGGAACGCAACCTGTCGTCTCTCGCTCCTCAATTGGACCGCCGCAATATAGAAGTGGAAAAGGTTTTCGATCCGAAGCTTCAGCCGATCGCGGCCGATTCCGATCTCTTATACCGAGGGTTTTTGAATATCTTCAACAATGCGATTCAGGCGATGCCGGAGGGGGGAAACTGCGGGTCGCTATAGGAAACGGACGAGAAAATGGTAGAAAGATACAACGTGTCGTTGTAGACGATACGGGATGCGGTATACCGGAGGATGCGAAAAAGGACCTCTTTACGCCGTTTTTCACCACGAACGAAAAGGGAACCGGGCTGGGTCTGGCCATCGTCAAGAACATCATCGAAGCCCATGGAGGCCGGATAAACATCAATAGCCCCACTCAGTCCAACAAGCACGGCCATTCCTGCGGGACATCGGTCATTATCACCCTGAGTGTCGATTCCCACGTAATCCCCTCGATAAAAGGTTAACGCATGGAAAAAATCCTCATTGTCGATGACGAAAAAAACTATCTGGTGGTGCTGGAAGCTCTGCTGTCGGGAGAAGGCTACGACGTGCTGACTTCCGAAAGCGCCATCCACGCGCTCGAACTTCTGGAGAGCTTCGGTATAGATCTGGTAATCACCGACATGAAAATGCCCAAAATGGACGGCATGGAATTCCTGGAGCGGATCAAACGAATGGATCACGGCGTGCCCGTGATTATGATGACCGCCTTCGGAACCGTGGAAAAAGCCGTCGAAGCCATGAAAAAGGGCGTCTTCGATTACATCCTGAAACCTTTTCAGAACGAACAGCTCAAGGTCACCGTCCAGAAAGCCCTGGAAATGCGTTCGTTGCTCAAACAGAACCGGCTTTTGAATGAAGCGGTGACCGCCAAATACAGCTTCAGCAACATCGTGGGCAAGAGCAAGCCCATGATGCAGATCTACGACCTGGTGAGCAAGGTGGCCGACACCAAGGCCACGGTGCTGATCACCGGGGAAAGCGGGACCGGCAAGGAGCTGATCGCCCGCGCCATTCATTTCAACAGCCGGCGCAAAAACCAGCCCTTCGTTTCGGTCAACTGTAGCGCGCTCACGGAAACGCTGCTGGAAAGCGAGCTGTTCGGCCATGAAAAGGGCTCCTTCACCGGCGCCACCGCCACCAAACGCGGCCGGTTCGAAGTCGCGGACAAGGGAACCCTTTTTCTGGATGAAGTGGGCGAAATGTCCGTGCGGCTGCAAGTAAAGCTGCTTCGCGTCTTGCAGGAAATGGAGTTCGAACGGGTGGGCGGCACCAACTCCCTCAAGGTGGACGTGCGCATCCTCGCCGCCACCAACAAGGACCTGAAAAAAGAGGTGGAAGAGGGAAATTTCCGCGAGGACCTGTTTTTTCGTCTGAATGTGGTGCATCTCAGTTTGCCGCCGCTCAGGGAGCGAAGCGATGATATTCCGTTGCTGATTTCGCATTTTGTCAAAAAATATACGGAAGAAAACGGGAAGGACGAGATCAAGGTCACGCCGTCCGCCCTGAAGGTGCTCCTGAGCTACGAATGGCCCGGCAACATCAGGGAACTGGAAAACGTGGTGGAACGCGCGGTGATCCTCTGCGCGGACAACGTGATAACCGAAAACGACATGCCCGAGGATATCCAGAACGCCGGAGAGCCGGAATTCGATATCGACCGGTTCGTGCCCATCAACATCAAATTGTCCGAGGCGCTGGAGCGGATCGAGGAACGCATGATCCGGCGGGCCTTGAAACAGACCAACAACGTGCAGGCGCACGCGGCCGAACTGTTGGGGATCGGGAAGAACCTGTTTCAATACAAGATGAAAAAGTACCAGATCAAAAGTACAAATATTTGAACCTTACTAGTTTTAATGAAATCAAACACTTAATACCGACCGTGGTGAGGAGGAGAGGCCCCGATGAGCGCCGGTGAAAATATTTGTACCCAACACGCACCGAACCGGGGTGCCCATCTTTTCTCTATAACACCTAACCTACTGTAATTATTGCTATACTTCCTCTCACCATAACTTTGGCAAGGTCCTTGCTATAACCTATAAGCGAGTAACCCCCGCAACCTTAACGGTTTCAAAACTCTTTTCTCCTTACCGATGAGTCGGGTCCCCCCAGCCCGACTCATTTTTTTTTGCTTTTTTCCCTTCAAGTCGTCCCCATGTCCTCGAATTCACTTTGCCTCGGAAAATTCGTCCTCTTTATGCGCTATCGGGATATACTATTATAGACATTGGAAGCGTATGCGCAGGCTCGAACGAATGCCAGGATACTTTTCCATTGAAGGAGAGAGAAACCGCGGGCGAGTTAAAACGAATATTCTCGATGTTCCACCGACAAGGAGGCTTTCATGAGCGCAATACTTTACATTCAAGCTTCTCCGCGCATCGGCAGGTCGCACTCCATAGCGGTCGCCGACGCTTTTCTGGAAACCTATACACAAAAAAATCCCAACGACACCATCGTAACCATGAATCTGTTCTCCAAGGAAATGATGCCCTTTGACGGGCTCACCATCCAGAGCAAGTACAACATCATGCATGGGAAAAACCATACCCCGGAACAACTGGCCGCTTGGCGCGAGGTGGAAAAAATCATCGACGAATTCAAGTCGGCCGACAAGTATGTCATGGCCGTGCCCATGTGGAATTTTTTAATTCCCTACCGGCTCAAACATTACCTGGATATCATCATTCAGCCGGGATATACGTTCGAAGTGACTCCGGAAGGGGCGTATCGGGGGCTGGTTACGGACAAGCCGGTGTTCATCGCGTTTTCTCGCGGCGGGATGTATCCGGAGGGATCGGGTTTCGAGGCTTACGATTTTCAAACCAAATACATGAAAACGATTCTGGGATTCATCGGCCTGACGGACATTCGCAGCGTGATAATCGAACACACCCTGACCGAATCCGCCGAGGAGGCGCGGAAGCGGCGTGAGGAGGCGCTGGCCAAAGCCAGGGAGATGGCCGAGAAATTTTAAGGGTAAGCGAGTGAGCGCTCATTGAGAGCGCTCCCCAATCATCACATGCCCCATCCTCCGCCCGCTTCGAGCGTCGCGCCGGTCACGAACGAAGCCTCGTCCGAGGCCAGGAAGGCGATGACATTGGCGATTTCCTCGGGTTGCGCCGACCTTCCCAGCGGAGTTTCGCGGATGATGTCCTGTTTGAATTCCTCTTTCATGAAGTTCTTTATCGTGGGCGTTTCCGTCAGTCCCGGCAGCACGGCGTTGACCCGCACGTTATACCGCCCCAGTTCCTGGGCCATGCTTTTGGTCAATCCGATCAGACCCGCTTTCGCCGCACAGTAGGCCAGTTCGCCCTTCGCGCCGATCTTGCCGTAAATGGAGGACACATTGACGATGGCGCCGCGCTTTTGCTCCTTCATGATTTCCGCCGCCAGGCGGGAGCAGTTCAGGCAGCCTTTCAGGTGGACGTCCAGAACCTGATCGAACTCCTCGTTGGTAATTCTCCCCAAACCTCCGGGACGGTCGAACCCGGCGTTGTTCACGAGAATATCGATCCTTGAAAAGCGCGCGCGCGTTTTTTTGAAGGCTTCGGCCACCTGTTCCCGGTCGCGGACGTCGGCCTGCACGGCCAGCGCTTCTCCGCCCAGTTCGGCCACGGCCCGCTCCGTTTCCTCGGCCGTTTCGATCCGCCAGTCAAGAAGCGCCACGGACGCCCCTTCACGAGCCAGTTTGATCGCGGTGGCTTCGCCGATGCCTTGTCCCGCGCCGGTAACGAGCGCGACCCTGCCTGCCAGCCTCACGCTTCGGAAGCCATTCTATGGTGTTCGATCTTCAGACACTTGCTCTGAACGACCTTCAGTCCCGCCTTGCGGGCTTTGTCGGCCGCTTCGTTGTGGCTCAGACCAAGCTGCATCCACACCGTTTTGGCCTTTTTGGCGATGGCCTCATCCACCACTTCGGGGATGAATTCAGGCTTGCGGAAAATATCCACGATGTCCACGTCAAAGGGAATATCCTTTACGCTGGCGTAGGCTGTTTCGCCCAGGGCCTCGTCAATGGCCGGATTGACGGGCACGATTCTATATCCGTTTTTCAAGAGGTATTGCGCTACCTTGTAACTGTCCCGATCCGGGTTCTGACTCAGCCCGACAACGGCTACGGTCTTGCTTTCCTTGAGGATTTCCTTGATCTCTTCCGATGTGGCGTTTTCCTGGGGAACTTCGCACTCTACCTGAGCCATTGACCACCTTCCTTTTCGATCGCGGGGGACCTATTATGATGATGAGTAGCGTTTCGCGATTTATTATGTCATATTTCCCCTAGGTTCAAAACCCCAAAAGCCGGAAGTCCGGACCTGATTTTTACGAACCCATGACCGAAAAAAACGAACGACTGCTGCTCCATATCTGCTGCGGGCCGTGCGCGGCCTACCCGCTGTCCCTGCTCAAACAGGAGCCGTTGGAGACCTTCGGTTTTTTTTATAATCCCAATATCCATCCCTACCAAGAATTCGCCCTGCGCCGGGACACGGCCGCGGCCTACGCCGAAACCCTGGGCGTGAAGCTCATCGTGCGTGACGAATACGACGTGGCCCAGTTCATCCGGGACGTGGTATACCGCGAAAACGACCGTTGCCGTGTCTGCTACTACATGCGACTGGAAGCCGCGGCGCGAACCGCGAAAAAGGGCAATTTCGGCTGGTATTCCTCCACCCTGCTCTACAGCAAGATGCAGAACCACGAACTGATCCGCGAAATTGGGGAATCCCTGGGACGCCGCCATGGCGTGAAGTTTCTCTATCGCGATTTTCGCCAGGGCTGGAAGGAAGGGATCCGCTTGTCCAAGGAAGCGGGTTTGTATCGGCAGCAATATTGCGGCTGCATCTACAGCGAGGCGGAACGATTTTACCGGCCCGCCCTTAAATCCCGGACTCGCGAACCTGAGGATCGAAAGGACCGCCAATCATGATATGGGGCTACGCGGGGATCGCCGCGCTCATTCTGTGCCTGATCGCTCTGTTCGCGCTTCTTCGCAACCTGAAAACGCGACGGGTCAAGGATGTAATGAAGCTGTACGCCGGCCGGCAGATCTGGGCGATGGAAGGCGGCGCCAGCTTTTTCGGCCAGCAGACCAGGGGGAGAGGCCAGCTTCGCGGCAACGGTGTGTTGGTCCTGGGCGACGACGGGATCTACTATGAAATGTGGGCGCCCCGCAGAAAGCTCCACATCCCCTACCATAAGGTGCTGACTGCGGAAAAGATCGGCATATTCCTGGGAAAAAGCTGCTTCAAACCACTGCTGAAAGTCGTATTTATCAACGATCAAGGCAAACCGGACGCCGCCGCCTGGTGGGTGCGGGATGTGGACCGGTATGTGACGATTGTACAAAACCTGCGGGGCAGACGGTAGGGAAGAAAAAGCTCGTCCAGGAACCGCGTCACACAACTGGTTGAAATGACTGGATTGCCCGGTCAAGCCGGGCAATGACGAACAACAACCACCCCGTATCATCCCACGGCTTGACCGGGGGATCCAGAAAATAATATCCAAAATCGACAGTCTCCTCTGGGAGAAAGCCAGGATGAGGGCTTAAGAACATAACTGGCCTAAGTTATTAGGATAACATCACGATTCTTGTTCCGTCGCCCCGCGACTTGATCGCGGGGTCCAGGAAGTTATTAAATAATTTGAAAAGCCCGGATTCCGCGGTCGAGTCCCAACAGGTCGTGGACAGGCTGAGCGGAATGACGAAAACAAAAGGCCTATTAAGTCGGACAGCGCGTGAAGTCTTCGTTTGAGTGGACAATAAAAGAAACGTAGCCTTATCATTTCGAGCGCAGCGAGAAATCACCCGCGGGGGGAGCGGGGGAAGAGATTCCCCCGCATCTTATTTCTTTTTTAAGCTTTTCAGCCCTGAACGTTCTGATTGGGCGTGATGACGATGCGAACCCTGCGGTTGAGTTGCCTGCCGCCGGGATTGTCGTTTGAAGCCACGGGAAGGCTTTCCCCATAGCCTATCGTGCGAATGCGCGCGGGATTGACCCCTTGCCCGACCAGCGCGGTCTGCACGGCCTCGGCTCTGCGCAGGGACAGTTCCTGGTTGTACTGTTCCGTTCCCGTGCTGTCGGTGTAGCCTTCCACCTGGATGGTCGTCTGCGGATACCGTTGCAACACCCCGGCCACGCGGGATATCTCGTCGAATCCGCCCGGTTTGAGTTGCGCCGAATTGACGTCGAAAAATACGTCCGAACGGAAGGTGACCGCCAGCACGTCGGCTTCGCGCTGCACGCTGGCCGCCTCCATATTGGAGAGGGTCTGGCGCATCTCCGCTTCCTGCTTATCCATGTAATTCCCGATCACGCCGCCGGTGACGCCACCGACCACCGCGCCCACGCCCGCCCCGATCAGGGTCGAGGCTGTGTTGCGCCCCATGGCCTGGCCTATAATGGCGCCTACCGCCGCGCCCGATCCGGCGCCGATCGCCGCGCCTTTTTCCGTCTTGCTGGCCGTTGAACACGCGCTCAAAAGCGCCACCATTAAAGCTATCAACAACGTCTTTCTTACCATGCAATCCTCCGGAAATTGAAAATCAAAGGCTTTAAAACTTCTAACCTTCGCATTGTAGCCGGATATCGGCGGACCGCAACGTCGGGGACGTTCCCGGGGGCTTCTTTATACAGGCAATCGCCGGTCAGTTCGCGCATTGGCGCCGGATGGTCAGGATTATTTCTTTTTTCGTCCGTAATTTATCGCAAGCAGATGGCGGGGAGGAGATTGACGCGGAAAAAGCTTCGATCCGGCGTAAACCCGCTAGGCCGAAAAAGGCGGTGGCGGTTCGCGAACCGCCCCCACGCCTACAGACGGCTTTTTCTACCGGCCTTTTTTGTCCTCGGGTTGGCGGGCGCTGTCAACCTGACAGCTTGGCTTCATTCAGGTGGATACTCCCATTTTGGGGAGGATATACGCCTGGAGCACGATCCACGCGACAACAATTCCCAGGATAACCAAGATATTCACGGCTTCACTCCTTTTGTCAGCGCACGGCTGACGCTGTTTCAGCCTCAGGAAAATCCGCTGCCGGACGGCGCGGAACAAGAAGACGAACTACCGGCGGCGGTCGAAAAGAGAGACAGCACCCGTTCCACGTCGGAACAGCCGCAATCCGGGCACTTCACGTCGTCCTGACGCGAAATGGAAACGATGGTTTCGAAGATTTTCTTGCATTTCGGGCAGTTATACTCATACAAGGGCATCGGGAATTCCTCCAGGAATTTAGGCTACCATATAAAGAGACACAGGGCCGCAAAAGGTTACACATGAGCGCGCGAAAAACAGCGGCGCCGGGTTCTTCGCGTCCGTTCATTATAATACCGAAACCGAAAGCTGCAAGCGCAAGGGTTTCGTGGACCGACTTCGGCGAGGCGGGCGCTCTTTCCCTAAATTACAACCGTTCCCGGTAGAGCGTATTTTTAAAGGTAAATGAAAAGCGGGTTCCGTGCTCGTTTTCGAGCCGCCACCGGCCGTGCAGCTGATACTCCACCAGAGTGAGGACCAACGAAAGGCCGGTGGTCTTGGCCCCGCGAATATCGAAATCCCGGGACATGCCCACCCCGTTATCGCTCACCGAAATGGTGACTTCGTCATCGGACGCGCGCGCCTCGACCCTGATCTCGCCTGGTTGCCCATCCGGGAAGGCATATTTGAAACTGTTGGAGATCAGTTCATTGAGCACCAGGCCGCACGGTGAAACCAGATCTATCCCGATTTCGATCTCTTCGGCCTCCACCTTGAGTACGATGTCCGCCGGGGGATTTTTGTGCGCCTCGAACAGGCTGGCGGCCAGACTCTTGACGTACGATTTCAGGTCGATTCTGGACATGTCGCCCGATTGAAACAAGACCTGATGTATCAGGGCCATGGCTCGCACTCGGAGCTGCGCTTCCGCGAAAACATCCTTTACCCGCTGGTCGTCAATGGCGCGGGATTGGAGCCGGAGCAGGCTGATAATCACCTGCATGTTGTTTTTGACCCGATGATGTATTTCCTTCAGCAGAATTTCCTTTTCGCGCAGCGAGGCCCTGATTTGTTCTTCCGCCTTTTTCATCGCCGTAATGTCGTGCGTAAATACGGCGAACCGGTCTATCCGGCCAAGATCGTCCATGATCGGGTAGGCGTTCACATCGTAAATATTGCCGTTAAGTTCGTTTTCAAAGCGCACGCTCTTTCCGGCGCTGACGGTTTGGAGCAGCAGGTCCTTTTTTTCCGCGGAAAAATCGAAGGTCATGTAATCGAGGATATTCCGCCCGAGCATCTCTCCGGGTTTCCTGTCATACACGTTGAGAGCCGCCTTGTTGATGGCCAGTATTTTACCGCCGGTGTCCAGCAGCAGGGCGGGGTCCAGGGTGGCGTTCAACATGGCCTTGTTGGTTTCCTGGCTGGCGCGCAGCATCTCTTCGGCTTTTTTGCGGCTGGTCACGTTCTCCAGCAGAATTATTCCCATGGACGGCGTTTTCTGCTCGTCCAAAATGACCGTGGCCGTCATGCGCCCCCAAATGACTTCGCCGCCCCGCCGGACAAAACGATTTTCCTCCGCGAACAGTTCCAACCCGCCGGCGAGCAGATCCCGGATGTGATTCTCGTCGAGCGTTTCGTCGCCTGCGTGGAACAACGTTTTAAACGGTTTTTCCCGGAGTTCGTCGCCATCGTACCCGAACATCTTCTCAAAGGCGAAATTGGACTCGATGATCAAACCGTTGAGATCGATAAGCGCGATACCGATACCGGCGCTTTCATAAATGGCCCGAAACCGTTTCTCGCTTTCCCTGAGCGCCTCTTCCGACGTCCGGCGCTGCGCGGCCATGACGTTGAAGGCCGCCGCCAGCCGTTCGAGTTCTTCTCCGCCATGGGTATCGATGCGATAGTCCAGGTTGCCTTTTCCGATTTCCTCGGTCCCCTTGAGCAGGGACAGGACCGGGCCCGTTATGGTGCGGGCGAAAAAGATCCCGGTCAGCGCCGCGAGCAGCCCCACCGAAATCCCCACGATGATCACCGCCCTGCGCAGGGCGGTAACCGAAGCGAACGCCTCGGCCTGCGATTCCTCCGTCAGAATGCAGAGTCTCCATCGCGGAAGCCATTGATATACGCCAATGACCGGTTCGCCGTAGGAATTATCATACAGCCCTACCCCGTTCTTTTGTTTGAGGCAGGCCGTGATGCCTTCCGATTGCGCCGTTTGTTTCTCGTCCGCGTTCCCCCCGCTTCGGAACTCCACGAAATCCAGGTACGGGATTCATCGATCAGACAGGTGGAGACGCTGGAACTGGAGCCGTCTTCATGCCGCATGAGCGTCGTGAGCCCTTTCAGGTCCGCGTATCCGCCGACGATGGCGATCAGGTTTCCGCGCCGGTCGGTCACCGACGCGCCGATATGCATGATGGTGTTCCGGGAATCCACCCAGTAGTAGGTATCCTGGATATGGGGCTGGCCGGTCTGTTTGTTGAAGTAAGGCTCCGTTTTCATGTAACGGCCCTCTTCGTCCGGTTTGGTGGAAACGAGTATTCGGCCGTCACGGGCCCGAATTAAAAAGAAGCAGCCGAACCCCGCGTTCTGCCTCAGGGTGGGAAGAAAATAGTCTTGCAGAACTTTCTTGCGGGCGGACATGAATTCGGGCGACACGGACACTTCGTTGGCCAGGATAATGGCGCTGTCCGCAATGAGCATATGCTGCGCCAGCTCTTTAACCTCGCGCATGTCGGAAGAAATCCATTCCTCCAATTGCGACTGTTTGAGCGTGTTGACGCTCTTCAGATTGTTGGTGGCGATTTGATTCAGAGCCATCCGGCCGTTGTTGTAGGCGAGATAGCCTACGACGCTTAACGGTATGATCGACAAGATGCAGAAGAGCGCCGATAGTCTGGTGGCAAGCTTCATGAATCCTCCGCCCGGATGATTATTCGCGAGGCGCGGGGCTGGCGGGGCGCAAACGGACGCGTTATCGAGGGAAACCATGGCGGCGCGACGAGCGCGAGTCGGTCGGCCATTGGTCTTCCGCTCGTTACAAACCGAAACTAAGGGATTTTATATCAGATTTTCCTTCACGGATAAACAGGTTGCGGATCTCCGAGGACAGACGGGGATATGGGTCCGTCGGGCGAATCGCGCCGGCGCCGACCAAGAGCGGTGAAATCAATGGTCCTATTGTTCGATTCCGGCGCTTTCGGCAGCCTCATCCATGGATTGTTCATACATGGCCGCGGCCATATCCAGCAGTTCCCCGGCCGATTCGCCCGTCGCCTTTTCCAGGGCCGCGGCGCCGACCGACGCGGTCGTGTTGAAGCGGGAAGGCCCGAAGGCGAAGAATTGATTATCGATTGCGTCCCTGATCCTTCCCGCCACCAGATAGGCTCGTTCCGGGGGAGTGTTGGGAAGCAGCAGGGCGTATTCGTTTTCGCTGAACCGGCAGGCCAGGTCGCACTTCCTGATGGAGAACATGATAAGACCGGCCGTATCGGAAAGCACCTTGTCGGCCATCTCCGCGCCAAAGGTTTCCTTTATCTGGGAAAGACGTTTCAGCTTGACGATCAGAACCGCGATGTTGGTGTGATACCGTTTCGACCGCTCCAGTTCCACGTCGACCGCTTCCATGAAATGAGCCTTGTTGAACAGCCCGGTGGATTCGTCCTTGTTGGTCAGTTCGGCGATTTTCTCTTCCGCCGCCTTGATCTCCAGCTTGAGCCGGTGTTTTTCCATGACGCTTTCAATGATGGTCGCCAGACGCTGCCGGTTGATTTTATCCTTGGTGATATAGTCTTCGGCGCCCAACTGCAAGGCTCGTGTCGCCAGCGCTTCGTCTTCCCGGTCCAGAATGGCCACCACGGGAAGGTCCACCCGCCACTTTTGCAGGGTGGACAATATTTCCTGCCCTGGTCCGTCCGAAGGGGTGAACTCCACCAGGATCAAATCGAACGACTGTTCCGACAGCAGTTTGGTGGCCTGCTCCATCGACGAGCTTCTGTTGGCTTTAATAACGGAGTGGCAGGTAAGGACTTCGTGCATTATCCCGTAGTCCCGGTCATCTTCCATGACCACCAGCGTGTTGATGTCCTGGCTGATGTTGATGATGTTGTGGTCCTGATAATAGGGTTTGGTTTCCACGTGCCGTATGGTCTGGATCTGCTTTACGATATCGGCTATGCGCCGGCCCGCCTCCTCGACCCGTTCCACGTTCTTTTCGAATTTGTCCTTGCGGTCCTTGTTCAGCCGCATCAATTCGATGTTCCCCAGCAGGGTCATGAGGGGCTGGTTCAGTTCGTGCGCGGTGGCCCCGGCCATCTGCAGGAGCACCTTCAAACGCTCCTCCTCGACCACCGATTTCTGGCGTTTTAAAAGCTCCGCATTGGCCGCCTCCAGGGATTTGGCGGTTACGGTGAGTTGTTCCTGGGCTTCCGAGTGACTACGTTGAACCCGTTCGAGTTCTTTTTTCCGGCGGCGCAGTTCCAGGAAAATGCGGGCCCTGCCTTTCAGCGCCGCGCGTTCGATCGGTTCGCAGATAAAATCGACCGTCGCGGTTTCATATCCCTCGAATACGGGCGGCGCCGCCGCGGCGCTATCGGTGATAAAGACGATCGGCGCGTCCCGGAAGCGTTCATCCGCTCTGATACGCTTCGCCGTCGCGTACGCGTCCTCTTCGAGCATGCGGGTATTCAACGCGATAAAGGCCAACTCACGATCGATGGTACGGGAAAGAGCTTCCCGGCCGGAGCGAGCCGTAACAATTTCAAGCTCCGGGCTGTCCAGCGCGGTTTCCAGCGCGTGTAATCGTTCGGGCCGGTCGTCGACCAGCAAAACCATGACCTTGTCCTGCTCCATATAGTAGCTCCGCGCCGGGGTGAAAAAGGCGCATTTCACAACTGAAATGTTCTTATCGTGTTAAGGCCATTGTAATAACCGATATCTTCCTTAAACATCGAACGTTTCTCGTATTTTCTTGAGAGGTGGCGCATCCTTTTCGAGTCCGCCGGGGCTTTGGGAATCCGCGTGAAAAACCGCCGGATGGCGCGGCTTTCGTCCGACACGGCCGACCTCGATAATTCCAGCATACCGCCGAACACACCTGAGCGTCAATGGAAGGATGGGCGACGGCGGCTTGCGCCGTCATCCCATAATAGCCATGGCAACCTTGGAAGGGAAGAGAATAAATATGATTTTATTTCAATATTTATTTTATAAGATCAATGAACGCGCCCACCCTGGTGGTGAGCTGCTCCACGTCGGCGGTGGAATAATCGGTTTCAACGTGCAGGAACGGCAGGTCCCACTCCTGTTCGTTGATTTTCTGGAGAAGGGCGTCTTCCACGGCGAACGTATGGCACGCCTGCCAGGTGATGTCGATAATGCCGTCCACCTTATAATCCCCTATCAGCTCGCTCAGAAGCTCGGGCCGGCCCGGATTGGGCGACATGCAGGGACAGGGTATGGACAGATAGCGATCCGCCAGCGCTTCGATCGGATCGGTGTAATCGTCTTCATTTACCAGGGAAAAACCGCGCGCGCCGGTGCACATTTCATAACAGACGACGCTTCCGCCCACTTCTTCCACGATCCTGACCAGTTTGTCCGACCCGATGGAAACCGGGCAGCCGGTAAGCAGAATCCGGGGCGTCCCCTGGGGAAACGGAGAAAATCCCTTGCCCCCGCTCTGTTGGACTTCATCGATGAGCTGATTGGACAGAGTCAGCCCATGTTCCCGGTCCGCGTTGAAAAAAAGCAGCAGCAGGGCCTTCATCATGTCCATGCCCGAAAGCGGCGCCGGATCGAACTTGTTCAGTTCGTGCACCGATTTGGTAACCGCGCGCTGGTAATTGCATCGTTTGATCTCCTCCCACAACCGCTCGTCGGTTATGGGGCTCGAACATTGTTCCTCCAACACCTCCCGTAAAAGACGCAATTCCGCGATCCAGGATTCGCGGGCGCTCGGCCGGTCGGCTCCCGCGGGCAGATGCATCACATGCAGCGGTTTGTATTCCTTGAGCAGTTCGAACATCTTCTTTTTTCCGTCGCAGGTGGTTTCGGCGATGATGAAATCCGAAAAACGGAAAAAAGGACAGCTATTGGTGATGGAAAAGCCGAAACTGGATTTAATAAGCGGACACAGGTTGCGGGGCAGGATGGCTTCGGCGTCGGCGATGGGCGTTTGACTGGTTCCGCACAGCCCCACCGGTATGGCGCCCGCGGCCCAGATCATCTCATAGGGGGCGAATCCGCAATAGGTCCCGATGACGGGAGTCTTGTCCTGTTTCGCCTTTTCCAGCGCCAGGATGTTCTGTTCGCGAAAATCGTCGAAATATTTCATGGAATCCGGTCGCATCGCTTGTTTCCTTTTTCTTTTAAAAATGAAGCGCGTATCGCCAGGGTTACTCGTTCCTTGATTGGATATCCCGAGCGTGCAGCGCAGCCCCCAGGGCCCCCACCATGTCGGGATCGTCCGGGGTTATGACCTCCTGCTTGAGGCTTTCCTTCAACAGCTTTCTGATGCACGGGTTGTGCGCCACCCCCCCCGCGAACACCAACGGAGCCGCCCCTCCCAGCCGCCTGAGCATGGACATGGTCCGCTGCGCGATGGCCACGTGGAGCCCCATGGCGATGTTGGCCGGGGTCTCTCCCTGGGCCATCAATGAGGTGGCCTCGGTTTCCGCGAAAACCGTGCACATGCTGTTGATGTGGATCTTCTTGTCGGCTTGCAGCGCGTAATCGCCGAATCGCTCGATGGGAATCTGCAGGGCCGTGGCCATGAATTCCAGAAACTTGCCCGTGCCGGCGGCGCAACGGTCGTTCATTTCAAACTTGGCCACCTTGCCTTCCGGGGAAAGCGAAATGACCTTGGTGTCCTGCCCGCCGATGTCGAGGATGGTCCGGGCTTCCGGCAGAAGATGATGCGCTCCCAGCGCATAGGCCTGAATTTCGGTGATGGCGGTGGCGTTTTCGTAATGCAGCGCCTCCACGAACAGCTTGCGGCCGTATCCGGTGGCCACCACCCTGGAAAAGATCGTTTCCCTGACCAGTTTCCGGCACTGGCCCAGGGGATCGAAGGTGGTGGGCAGCTTTTCCGCATGGACTACCCGCGAACCTTCGAGCGCGACAAGCTCTATGGATCGTGAACCGATATCTATTCCCGCGACATACTCTGGTTTGATCATTCACTCCACCTGTGGGGAAATTGCGCTTCTCAAGCGTCCGCGATCCCTCGCGGACCCTCCGAGCTTCATATAGATCAACCGATTTGTAAAATCGGAAAACCA
The DNA here is from genome assembly GCA_963821845.1 of uncultured delta proteobacterium. GTDB lineage: Bacteria > Desulfobacterota > Desulfarculia > JACQYL01 > CAWGVV01 > CAWGFI01. Next base: position 125,663 of record CAWGFI010000011.1, on the reverse strand, counting down.
AATAGATAGGCTTGATTGATATTCGGAGAGCAGATGAGGTTTTCGTCCGCCTCCGGGAGAAGGCCGGGACGGGGGCGGGCGATTCGAGAATTGCCCATACAGGCGCCTAGCGGCAATGATAACGCGGAGAATAGTTCTGGGAAGAAAAACCCACCACGTCCGAGAGAGGGCGTAACATAATCCGGTTGCCCGATGAAGAGGTAAAGGAAAGACTTGATGCGCAGTATTCAGAAATCGACTCACAGGAGATTTACGCCAGACGAAAAATGAAAGTAGAACACCCCTTTGGTCATATCAAGCGGAATCTAAAAACAGATGCCTTTCTCTTACGAGGACGAGACGGTGTACAAGCCGAAACGTCCCTTTTGGCAACCTGTTTTAACATCGCCCGGATGATCATCATCTTCGGAGTTGAATCCTTGATTGACAAACTGCGATCGTTTCATCCCGCCGAGGTTTGTTGCTGACAGCAACAACTGGAAATATGTTACTCTCAGGCGCGTAATCGTCTCGCATCAGGTAAATACTCACATGACCTGCGATATTTTATCGATATGCTTCCTTAGCAACCTACTTCTAATATTCTATTGTCAAAGAGCTTTTAAATTTTATCTCGGAAACTAATACGACACAGTCTCCACAGCGGGAAATATCGAAATCAAAATCGAAAGCCTCGAATAGCGCGACGTCGAACTGCTCCGTATGAGCCGAAATCTTTCCCGCTAATCAAGCGAAAATGCGCAAAACCATCCATATCCGGGAGTCGTCGCAAAAGAAACACATTTCCTTGAAAAAAAAGCATAATTATCTTTAAATGCGGCTATAAGGAAAAAAGTGTTTTTTCAGGGCGGGTTGTCCTCCCGGCGTTGGAGCCGGGGTATTGAATGCTTTCCGGAGACTTTTCCTGTTCCACGGGAGAAAAAGGGTTCCTCTTGTCAACCGCTTTACCGGGTCATGGACAACGAGTGTATGAACAATAATAAAAAAACGAATAAAGCGGAAATTTATAAAGAGCTTAGCCTGGTGATCGTCTTCACTGTCCTGGCTTCTTTGGTGTTTCATCATTTCGATATGTACGACAAATGGAGAGCGTTTATCGTTCGCTATGAGGGCGTCGAGATAGATGAGTATTTTTTAAGCCTTTTTTTCCTGATCATAGGTTTGTGCTGGTTTTCCTATCGTAGATGGAAAAACGTGTGCCGGGAGATAGAGCGTCGGAGCGAGGCGGAAAGGAACCTGCAACGGCGTGACGAAATTCTGGAAACGGTGAGCTACGTCGCGGAGCGGCTTTTACAGGAAGAATCCTGGAAAACCGGCATCGAGGAAATCCTGGAGAAGCTGGGAAAAGCGGCTCGCGTGAGCCGGGTCTATTTGTTGGAAAACCTCCAGAACGAAAAAGGAACCGTCCGGGTGCGCCAGCGTTTCGAGTGGCTGGCCGCCGATATCGAGCCGCGGGCGGGAAGTCTCCGGGAATTTTCGCTGGGGACTACAAACCAGCAGCAATGGCACATCGAGTTGACCGAGGGCCGTGTCGTCCATGGCCTGACGGATGAGCTCCCCCTGACTGAAAGAATATTGCTGGCGGAAAATAACGTGAAGGCGCTCCTGTTCGCGCCGGTGTTCTGCGGAGATCTGTTATGGGGCTCGCTGGGCTTTGACGATTGCGCGGAATATCGCGCGTGGAGCGAAGCGGAGATCGACGCGCTGAAAACCGCCACGAGTTGCGTCGGGGCCGCCATCTCCAAGGAAAAATCAACCGACGCCTTGCGCGACCGCGAAGAGGCGTATCGACAACTGGTGGAATACGCGCCCGCCGGCCTCTGCGAACTGGACCTGAACGATTTTAGCTTTTTAAGCGTCAACGAGGTGATGTGCGACTACACGGGTTATCCCCGGGGGGAGTTGCTCCGGATGAAAGCGCCCGATCTGTTGATCGGCGCCGGAAAGGAGCGGTTCCTGAAAAGCCTGAACCGGTGCGATCTCGATCAGGGGACCGATTCCAATAACGTATATAGGATGGCCACGGTGGAGGGCGGCGAGATTTGGGCCATGTTCGCCGCCAACCTGGTTTACGAAGACGGCAAACCCGCCCGCTCCCGCCTCGTGGTCCAGGATGTCACCCGGCGCAAGGAGATCGAAGACGCCCTGCTGGAAAACGAAAAGAAGTTCAAAACCCTGTTCGAACACATACCCGCGCTTTCATTCGTTCTGGACAGCGAGCACCGCCGGATAGCGGTCAATGATGTTCTGGGCGGAAGCGGGAAAAACAGCTCGGTATCCAGACGCTTGATTTAACGGGCGTGCAGGATGACACGAAGATATTCTGGAACAAGGTTGAAGAGCAGGTGGTGCAATCGGGCGAACCGACCTGGTATACGGAGATAATTCCGCCCGCGTCGGACCCCGGCGGTATTTTTTATTATGAAACCCGGCTGCAGCCGGTGCTTGACCCGGATGGGCGCGTGTCCATGGTCGTCGGCATCTCGCAGGACATCACGGATCAGCGGCGCGCGGAAGAGGCCCTGCGGGTGAGCGAGGCGCGATATCGTTTCATGGTCCAGAACGCCCGGGACATCATCTATGAAACCGATATGAACGGGCGCTTCAACTATATGAATCCGGCCGGCGAGGAGCTGACCGGGTATTCGCTGGACGAGTTGCTCGGCAAGTCGTTCCAGGATTTGATCAGGCCGGATTACCTGCATGAAGTGACCGATTACTACCGTCGGCAATATGAACGACGCGCGCCCAGCACTTACTTCGAATTCCCCATGATCGGCAAGAAAGGCGTGGAAACCTGGCTCGGTCAACAGGTGCAGTTGATTGTGGGGGATGACGTCGTCCGCGGTTTTCACGCCGTGGCCAGGGACGTGACGGATCGCAAACGGGCGGAGGAAGCCCTGCAAAAGAGCGAGAAGCGGTATCGCCTGCTGGCGGAGAACGTGTCGGACGTCGTGTATACCCAGGATCTCGATTTCAAGCTCACCTACGTGACCCCGTCCGTCAACAGGGTCATGGGCTACACGGCGGATGAGTTGATGAACATGGGCATGAAGGATTTCATGGCCGAGGACTCGCTGAAATCCATGCAGGCCGCATTCGAGGAATACATGAAACCGGAGCCCGGGGACGCCGGCAATTCAAAGGAGCCCATAACGATCGAGGTTCGATTTGTCCGAAAGGACGGGGGGAGCATCTGGGCCGAGATAACTTCCTCCTTTCTGAAAGACGACAACGGCGCGGTGATGGGAATACTGGGGATCGCCCGGGATGTGACCGAGCGGAAACGGGCCCGGGAGGAATTGCAGCGGGCGCACGAAGAACTCGAACAACGCGTGAAGGAACGGACCGCCGAACTGACCAAGGCCAACCGGGAGTTGCAGGTTGAAATCGCGGAGCGTAAACGCGCGGAACGGCAATTGACGGAAACCGGCACCAGGCTCCAGGCGCTGATCAACACCATTCCCGATATTGTTTATTTCAAGGACTCGCAAGGACGGAACATCATCGTCAACAAGGCGTTCGAAGATCTGGTGGGTTTGAGCCACGCGGAAATCAAGGGGAAACCGGACGAGCGGATCATGTCGCCCGCGCTGGCCAAGGCGTGGAAGGCCAGCGACCGCAAGACGCTGATCAGCGGCCGTATTTCCCGGTTCGAGGAAAAAACGGTATCCGGTGACGGCGTAACCAGGTACCTGGAAACGGTCAAGGCGCCTTTTTATGATGGCCGGGTCATCGGACTGGTGGCCGTCAGCAGGGATATAACCGCCCGCAAAAATCAGGAAGAAGCGTTGCGCGAAAGCGAGGAAAAGTATCGCCAGCTTGTCGAACACGCTCCCGCGGGAATATTCGAGATCGATTTGAACACCGGGGGAATCACCGGGGCCAACGACGCCATCCAGGAAGTGTTCGGGTATACGAAAGAAGAATTCATAGCCGGGCTCCCGTACGATACGCCGGTCGAACAAAGCAAACGCCAATTCGGCGAGCGCATCCGGACCTTGGTTGAGAAACGGGCCCAGGCGGACACGTTCGAGTGCCATTCGAAAAAGAAAAACGGCGACGAAGTGTGCTGCCTGATGAATATCCGGATCAACTATAGCGACGATCACGCGGTCAGGGCCACGGCGGTCGCTCACGACATAACGGCGCGCAAGAAGGCGGAAGAGCAGGTCAGGGAGAGCGAGGCCCGTTACCGCGCCCTCATCGAGTACATGCCGATCGCCTGCTTCACCTATGATAAACAGGGTCATATCCTGAGTTGGAACCAGCAGGCGGAGAAAATTTACGGTTATTCAAAGGAAGAGGCCATCGGAAAACGATGCGATGAGCTGATCGTTCTCGCGGAAGTGAAGCTTACCTGTGACAATATCAGAATGCGCGTCTTCTCAGGCGAATATATCGTGGGATGGGAATGGCGGGACCGGAACAAGAGCGGCGAAGTCGGCTGGCGAGTGGGGAACTCGTTCCCGCTGATGAAAGCCAACGGCGAAATCGAGTGCGGCGTCAACCTGAACATTGACGTCACCAAACAGAAGCTTGCGGAAGCCGAACAGTTCCTGCTGGCCACCGCCGTCGAGCAGGCCACGGAACTGGTCGTGGTGACCGATACCGAAGGCGCCATCCAGTACGTAAATCCTTCCTTTGAAAAGACCACCGGTTACGGCAGGAGCGAAGCCGTCGGCGAGAACCCCAGGATCCTGAAAAGCGGCAGACACACTGACGATCATTACGAACGCCTTTGGAAAACCATAAGCCGTGGTGAAACCTGGAAGGGTCGATTCATTAACCAGAAAAAGGATGGAGCCCTTTATGAGGAAGAAGCGACCATTACGCCTATCCGCAATTCCCAGGGAGAAATCGTCAACTATGTGGCCGTGAAGCGGGACGTCACCCAGGAGGTGAAGCTGGAGGAACAACTGCGGCAAAGCCAGAAGAGCCAGGCCATCGGCACGCTGGCCGGCGGCATCGCGCATGACTTCAACAACATTCTCTCCGCGATAATCGGCTACACGGAACTGTCCATAACCGATCTGCCTCCCCAGAGTTACATCACGGATAATCTGGAGGAGGTTTTGAAGGCGGGACGCCGGGCAAAGGACTTGGTTTCTCAGATTCTTACCTATACTCGCCACTCCGAAAACGAAAAGGCGCCCCTGCAACTCAGCGCCATCGTGCGGGAAACCATAAAGCTGATACGGCCGTCCCTGCCCGCCACCATTGAAATCAGACAGAAAATACGTTCCGACGGCGTGGTCGTGGCCGACGCCACGCAGATTCATCAGCTCATCATGAATCTGTGCACCAACGCCTATCAGGCCATGCGGGAGCAAGGGGGACTCTTAGAGGTGTTTCTGGATGAAGTCCAATTGGACGCCCACGCCGCCGAGACGTTTCCGAACCTGAAGCCGGGCGCTTTTCTGAAACTGACGGTGCGAGACACCGGGGTCGGCATGGATCGACAAACAAAGGAACGAATATTCGATCCGTACTTCACGACCAAAAAGAAAGGCGAGGGCACGGGGTTGGGGCTTGCGGTGGCCCAGGGCATTGTCCGTAGCCATGCGGGCGCGATCACCGTCACCAGCGAGATCGGCAAGGGGTCGGAGTTCCAGGTGCTGCTGCCCCTGGTTGGAGAACAGGTAACGGGGGCGGAAAAGACCCTGGCCGCCGTCATGGGCGGAACCGAGAGAATTCTCTTCGTGGACGATGAGGAACAGCTCACGCACATGGCGGGGCAGATGCTGGGAAAGTTGGGTTACCAGGTCACGACCAGCGTGAACAGCATCGAAGCGCTCAAACTGTTTGAAGAAAAACCGAACGAGTTCGATCTCATCATTACCGACATGACCATGCCCAGCATGACGGGGGTCGAAATGGCCAAAAAGATGATGACGGTCAGGCCCGATATCCCGATAATCCTGTGCACGGGCTACAGCGAACTTATTTCAAAATCCAGGTCCGAGGAGTTGGGCATCAAGTCGTTCCTGTTAAAGCCGCTCTCGAGGCTCGATCTGAGTAGCGCCATACGAAAAAGCCTGGACGAACGAGCGGCTTAAAAAAAGAAGTAAAGGGGCGGAGAATCATATGGGGCGATTTTTCCCCGGCGCTCCCTGAAAAATGCGGGGGCGAAAGAATTTTTCGCCCGGCTCGAAATGACGGGCCCGCCTTCTCTATTGTCCCCGAACAAAGACTTCACATGCCTCCCGACTCAACGAACCTCTCGTCCTCGTCGGCATCCTGGAAGCCGTTTTGGCTTCAGAAGGAGTGCGAAAACGCCGATACTTGAGAGAAAGCGCCCTGGATATGATCTGGTCGCCGAAGATCGTCCGGAATTATAAGACCTGTTTATTACGGTAACGCAACGTATTGGAAAGAAATGAAGAATGACAATTCATCGCCGGCGCGGATAATCGGATCGGGCGCTTTTGTGGTAAGCGAGTCCAAGCGCGGAAAGCTCACGGCTTTTCTGGGAACCTGTGTCGGCGTGACCATCTGCGATCAATTCGCCAACGTGGGCGGATTGATTCACTTCCTGCTTCCCCATGCCCTGGGAAGCGGCGAACCCCTTTACCCTGTCTCGTACGCCCGGAGCGGTTTGCCGCTCTTTCTGCAATCCCTCTATGAAGCGGGCGCGGAAAAGGAAAACCTCACGGCCTGTGTGGCCGGAGGGGCCCTGATCGGCGAGCCTACCCTGCAGGACTTGTCGCTCAACATCGGCGGACGAACGGCGGACGAAGTGGAAAAAATCCTGCGCGAGGAAAACATCCCGGTTCGGGAAATGGAAACCGGCGGCTATCACGGGTATTGCCTGTCCCTGAATTTGCAGACCTGGGAAACCTCATCGAACCGGCCGGCGCGCCGTTCCGCGCGAGCGCCGATAAGCCGGTCAAGCAGCCGACCGAAGTCGAAATCGAAGAAGCAGTCCGGGCCGTGCAGCCCATACCCCAGGTGGCGATGAAAATCGTGCAGTTGTTCAACGAGCCCAATCTGGGGCTGCTGGACATCGCCCGGGAGATACGCCAGGACCAGGTGGTCAGCGCCAAGCTGTTGAAGCTGTGCAACTCCGCGCTTTTCGGCATGAAGCGGAACATCGACACCGTCGAACGGGCTCTGGTGATCCTCGGAGAAAAAAAGGTGCTGGCCCTGATGCTTTCGGCGTCGCTGGAAGTGTTTTTTCCCACGCCGGTGGGCGGCTATTCGCTCTGCAAGGGGGGCCTCTACGCCCACTCCTTCGGCGTGGCGGTCGTCAGCGAACGGCTGGCCCGCATGACCAACGGCTGTTCCCCGGATCTCGCCTATACCGCCGGGCTGCTGCACGACATCGGGAAAGTGGTGCTGGATCAGTACATAGCAAGTTATTACCCGTTTTTTTATCGGCGCACCCAGCTGGAAGGCGCCGATTTCACGGACGTGGAACGGCAGGCGTTGGGGCTCACGCACCAGGAAGCGGGTAAAATGCTGGCCGAGGAATGGCTGTTTCCCGGCAACCTCACCGAGGTTATCGCCACCCATCACCTGCCCGAGCGCGCGATCATAGCCCCGGAACTGACCAATCTTGTGTTTCTGGCGGATATACTCTGTTCCCGGTTTCTGGCGGGGCAGGAAATTGAACGGCTGGACACGGAGAAACTCGAGCCGGGTCTGAAAGCCATTGGATTGACCTTGAAACACCTTCCCCTTCTCATCGATAGACCCCTTCCAGCTTTCCCTCCATCCCTGGGATTTCTTGATCGGTTTGTAAATCCGGAATCAGTTCGGAAAAAAACCGTATCATTATCTCCTCCTTCATTTCTTGAAAAACGGACTGACATGGAGCTGGTCCAGGCGTCTCGACCATGGTGTAAAAATATTCCGCGCCAGTCGGGATTGGCGAACCAGATTTACTCCTTGATACAAGTAAAAATCTTGAGTATTAATCCGATTATCCGATGGTGAAAGACTTCTTGACGCCGCGGCTCGTTTTATTGAAGACGCAAGAACAAGGGCGGCTCCAACGATGAACGCGCGTTTTCATTGAAACCAGTATTGAAGTTACGGAAAACATAAAAGATATTGAATTATGAGCATAACCTCGATCCCTTTCTGGGGGAACTGCAAAATCAGATAGATCGCAACAGCCCCGTGCCCATTTATTACCAGATCAGCGAAATCATTCTGGAAATCATAAACCGGGAACACCTGGAGCCCCACGCCAAGCTCCCGCCGGAAGAAAAACTGGCCAAGATGTTTCAGGTCAGCAAGATGACCATCCGGCAGGCGTACGCCAAGTTGGTGAACGACGGAGTCTTGATCAGGCGCAAGGGCTCCGGCACCTACCTGGCGGAAACCAAGATCGAACGCAAAGCCACCAAGCTTGTCAGTTTTTACGACGATCTGGGGGAAAAAGGTTTCAGCGTCGGTTCCCAGATCATCGAAAAGAAAGTAATCCAGGCCAAGACCAGTCTCATGAGGCGGCTCAGGGTTAAAAAAGACGAGCGGCTCTATAAGATTATACGATTGCGGTTCGTCGACCGGGAGCCGCTGGCGGTGAATTACGCGTATATACCGGAAAGTCTCTGTCCGGGTCTTCTGGAGAGCGAACTGGGCGAGGGGTCGCTCTCCTCGCTGGTCGAGCGGCGCTATAACATTGTCGTAAAACTTGCCATTCAAAATATCCAGGCGGTAAAAGCGACTTCGTTCGAAGCGAACCTGTTGAAGATCAAACCCGGAGATCCCATTCTCCTGATGGAACGGACGCTGTGCGACCGGGAAGAACACCCCGTCTCCTACTACGTCAACTATATCCGGGGCGACAAGTACGTGTTCAACTCCATCCTCTACCGATGATGACGCGGGGCTGAAACGCTCCGCGCTCTTCCTCTATTTCGCGCTTGATCGCGGAATCCGAATTCAGAACCCTGATTAATCGGACCGATAAGCCCGGCAAATAATGAAGATCAGTGTCGGAAAAGTTTACCATTTTTCCTGCCGGAACGCTTCGGGCTGAAGGAACTATATGTAACTTGCTGAAAAAACGTAATAAAATAGCTAGATCGGAACTGGCGCGTATATTGCTAATGTACTGACAGGGGGCTGGTCGATGAGGCGAATTTTCAGGAAATCGTGAGATCAAGCGGCGAGGAGGTTCCCCATGATGCGGAAGATGGTTCGAAAAGAGAGCGGCTTTACCCTTATCGAGTTACTGACGGTGCTGGCCATCATCGGCATCATCGCCGCCATCGCGGTCCCGATCTTTGCCAGTGTCCGGGAAACCAGCGTGTGCGCCACGGTGAAGTCGGACGCCCGTAACGCGGCCATGGCCGCTCTTGCCTACGCTCACCAGAATAACGATTGGGACGTGGCCATGGATGATATCGCCGACAAATTCCGCGCCTCCACCCTGAACGGCGTCCCGACAACCGTGCGGCTCAATGTGAACACCGACAATAACGGAACCATTCAGGTCACCCATCAGTCTTGCGGCAAACCCTACACCTTCTGCCAGTCCAACGGCTCGGTTGTGGAAGGGACGGCCTGCCCCTGAACCGGCGCCTGATCCCGGCGCCGACATTCCGGTCGAAATGACATGACGGCGATCTTCAAGGCTCCGGTAACGCCAACCCGTCATTTCGCGCGTAGCGAGAAATCTCCCGCGGAAGAGCTTCCCCCGCAAAATATTCTGTTCTCCACTATCGGAAATAATACCGCCAAATAAAGGGCCGGGGGCGCGCTCGCTCCCCGGCTTCGATTCTTTTTATATCCACCACCCGGATCTCCCGTTTGTGATGAAATACCGGTTGTGTCGGCCAAATGACGGCGATTTTTTCGGATCGTTGGTACGCTTGTTGCTTTTACATGCGCGCATGTTGAGACTCGATCGATATTTATGTCGGAGATGGCGCCGCCGGTTCCTACCGGCGATGTTCGCGGCGTTCCTCTTTGCAGGCTGCGCGGTGGGCCCCAATTACACACCTCCGGACGCCAATCTTCCGGCGTCATGGAACAATCAACCCCAGCCCGGGACCATCCAGGGCGTGACGGACCTCGGCCGTTGGTGGACCGCGTTCGACGATCCCCTGTTGAACGATCTGATAGAACAGGCGCGCCAGGGGAACCTCGACCTGAAGACCGCCTACGCCCGGGTAAAGGAGGCGCGAGCCCAAGTCGGCGTGGCCGCCAGCCAGGATTATCCCACCGTTCAGCCGGGCGGACAGGCCATCGTGCAAAGGACGAGCAAGCACGACATAGCTCCCGGCGGATCGACCGATACCCAGTACAATCTGAATGTGGGGGTGAGCTGGGAAGCCGACGTCTTCGGCCGGATACAACGGGCGGTGGAAGCCGCCAAGGCGGATCTCCAGGCCACGGAGGAAGACCGGAACGACCTGATGATCAGCTTGTTCGCCGATATGGCCACCGCCTACTTCCAGGTCCGAACCTACCAGGCCGCGCTGGCGGTCACCGAGAAGAACATTCAATCACAGCTCCAGGTCCTCGAGCTTACCAAGTCTCGTTTCCGGAACGGTCTCGCATCGGGGTTGGACGTGGCACAGGCGGAATCCGTGCTCGCCGGCTCGGAATCCAAACTGCCGCCTCTCAGGATAGCGTTGAGCCAGTCGATCAACACCATTGCCGTGCTTTTGGGGCAGCGTCCCGAAGACCTGCAAAAGGAATTGATCTACCCGGAAAGGCTTCCGCAATTTGATGTTTCGGCGGAGGCGGGACTGCCGGTCAACATACTGCGTCAAAGACCTGACATTCGCAGATCGGAACGTCAACTCGCGGCGGCCATTGCGCGCGTGGGTGAAGCGACCGCCAACATGTACCCCCTGTTTTCCCTGAGCGGAGTCATCGGGCTGGTGGCCAAGGATTTCGGCAACCTCTTTAAAGTGGGCAGCACGTTTTACAGCGTCGGCCCTTCGCTGCTGTGGACCATATATCAGGGCGGGGCCTTGCGCAGCCTGCTCAAGGTCGCCGACGCGCAGGCCGAACAGGCGCTCTATCAATACGAACAGACGCTTCTGACCGCGCTGGCGGAAGTGGAAGTGGCCATCGTCACCTACAATCAGCGGCGCATCCAGGTGGACGCGTTGAAACGGGCCGTCACGGCCTCGCGAAAAACGCTCGACCTCGCGATCAGGCTGTATAAGGACGGCCTGGCCAATTTTCAGAATGTGCTCGACGCCCAGCGTTCCCTGCTGGACACCGAGAATCAGCTTGTTTCCGCCAGGGGCGACGCCGCCATCAGCCTGGCGTCCTTGTACCGGACCTTGGGAGGCGGTTGGGACCCCGATCAAACGCAGCGGATGGATGAGATCTAATGGATGACCGTACAATGAAGACAGGCGCCAAGTCGCAGGAATTTACCTCTAAAATTTTTCGCCGCGGCGGTTTCCCCGCCGGGTTCGCCGTGACGGTCGTGACGGCCCTGCTCCTGCTTTTGACGGCGTGCGAGCCGCAGGAGCAGCATTTTCAGCCGCCTCCTCCGCCGGAAGTCACCGTCGCCAAGCCGGTACAGCGGACCGTGACGGATTTCGCCGAATATACCGGGACCACCACCGCCTACGCGTCGGTCGACATCCGCGCCCGCGTGGAAGGCTATCTCATCAAAATGGCCTTTGAACCCGGAGAGCGGGTGAAAAAGGGGCAGTTGCTGTTTGAGATCGACCCCAAGCCGTTCCAGGCGGCCCTTGAAGGGGCGCAGGCGCAGCTTGAAACCGCCAATGCCGAACTCGACCTGGCCACGGCGACCTTGACGCGAAAAGAACGCGCCTACAAGGAAAACGCGGTGAGCGAGGTCGAAGTGCTGGAAGCCCGGGCCGAACAGAAAAAGGCCAAAGCTTCCATTCTGGCCGGCCAGGCCGCGGTGGACGACGCCAAGATCAACCTGGGATACACCAAAATAAGCGCTCCCATTGAAGGCAAGGTTACGCGCAACCTGGTCGATGTGGAGAACCTGGTCGGCGACGGACAGGCGACGCTTCTGGCCAACATCATGGACGACGATCCCATCTACGCCTATTTCAATATCAGCGAAACGGACCTGCTGTACTACATGAAGATGTCCAAGGAAGACAAAACGCTGAAAAATGCCCAGGGCTATCCCATGATCTATCTCGGTTTGTCCGATGAAAAGGGCTACCCGCATGAAGGGTACATCGATTACACGGACAACAAGATCGATACCGGCACCGGCACCATACAGCTCCGGGGGGTGTTTCAAAACGCTAAAAATACGCTCCTGCCCGGATTGTTCGTGCGCCTGCGCATTCCGCTGGCCAAAATAACGGACGCGCTGCTGATCCAGGAGGACGCGTTGGCCTCGGATCAGGGCGGCCGGTACGCGCTGGTGGTGAACGACCAGGATATGGTGGAATACCGCAAGGTGACCGTGGGCGCCTTGGAAGACGGAATGCGCGTCATAACCGAGGGGATCAAGCCGGATGACCGGGTGATCGTCAACGGCTTGCAGCGGGCCCGGCCGGGCGCGAAGGTGACTGTGAGCGACGGCAAAAAGGCTCCGGCCGCCACGGCGGCCAAGCCGGAAGGCGGCGCGTCCGAACCGGCCAAGGAGAACAAGGCGGAGGAAAAGAAACATTAGGAACGAACCGCCGGCCTGTTTGCGCCAGAGGAAAAACCTCGGATAATTCTTGAGTGGTGATATGCTTTCAGCTTTTTTTATAAATCGTCCTATTTTCGCCGCGGTGGTTTCCATCATCATCGTCCTGGGTGGCGCGATCTGCCTTTTTACGCTTCCTATCGCCCAATATCCGGACATAGAGCCGCCGACCGTCAGGTCGGCGCCTCCTATCCCGGCGCCAGCGCGAAGATCGTGGCCGATACGGTGGCCGCGCCCATCGAACAGCAGGTTAACGGTGTGGAGGGCATGCTTTACATGTCCAGCACCAGCGCCTCGGACGGCTGCTACAACCTGTCCATCACCTTTGAAGTCGGAACCGACCTGGACATCGCCTCGGTCCTGACCCAGAACCGGGTGTCCATCGCCACGCCGCAGTTGCCCGAGGAAGTCAAGCGAACCGGCGTCACCACCACCAAGCAGTCCACCAATTTCGCCATGTGTATCAACCTGACTTCCAAGGACGGCCGATACGACGAAATTTATCTGAGCAATTACGCCACCTTGCACGTACGTGACGAACTGAGCCGCATCAACGGCGTGGGCAGCGTGCAGGTGCTGGGGGCGGGCGACTACAGTATGCGCGTCTGGCTGGACCCCCAGAAACTGTGAGCCCGGAACCTCACCACCGACGACGTGGTGAACGCCATCCAGGAACAGAACGTCCAGGTGGCGGCGGGCGTCATCGGCCAGCCGCCGGCGCCGGGAGATCAGGCTTTTCAATACACGGTCAACGCGCTGGGCAGGCTCGAGGACGCCGAGGAATTCGAAAACATCATCGTCAAAACCGGCGAGGGGGGCGCGCTTACCCGCATCAAGGACATCGCCACGGTGGAGCTTGGCGCCCAGACCTACAGCACGGTCACCCAGTTGAACGGCTCGCCGTCATCCCTGATCATGATTTATCAGCTCCCCGACGCCAACCTGCTCGACCTGTCCAAGGGGTGCCGGGCGGCCATGGAACGGCTTGGTCAACAATTTCCCCAAGGCCTGGACTACACGGTCACCTATGACGCCTCGAATGTGGTCAACGCCTCCATTCACGAAATCATCATAACGTTGCTCATCGCTTGCCTGCTGGTCATGCTCACCGTGTACGTGTTCCTGCAGGATTTCGCGGGCCACGCTTATTCCCTCGGCCACCATCCCCGTTTCCCTCATCGGCACGTTCGCGGTCATGACGGTCATGGGGTTCAGCATCAACACGCTCACCCTGTTCGGCCTCGTGCTGGCCATCGGAATCGTGGTGGACGACGCCATCGTGGTGGTGGAAAACGTCTCGCGCAACATGGACGAAACCGGACTGAACCGCAAGGACGCCACCATACAGGCCATGCGGGAAGTCACCGGGCCGGTTATCGCGACCACGCTGGTGCTTCTGGCCGTTTTCGTGCCCATAGCCTTCATGGGCGGCATGACCGGCGTGCTTTACAAACAATTCGCCCTGACCATCGCCACCGCGACCGTGTTCAGTTCCATCAACGCTCTCACCTTGAGCCCCGCCTTGTGCGCGCTGGTTCTCAAACCGGGGCCGGAGAGCAGACGAGGATTTTTCAGGTTGTTCAACTGGGGATTGAGCGGGGCCACCGGAAAGTACGAGAAGGTGGTCGGCCTCATGACCCGGCGGACTATCCTGGCCGTGGCCCTGTACGCCTTGTGCGCGGCGGGCGTTTACTTCGGAATGATTAACATACCCGGCGGATTTGTGCCGGACGAGGACCAGGGCTACCTGATGGTCAATACGCAGCTTCCCGACGGCGCCTCGCTCCAGCGCACCCAGAAGGTGGTGGATAAAATCAATAAAATCGTGGCGGACACGCCGGGCGTGGAAAACAATATGGCTATCGTCGGCTATTCCCTGCTCGACGGCACGGCCAATTCGAACACCGCCGCCAACATCGTGATTTACAAGAATTGGGACGAGCGGGCCGATCATCCCGAGATGACCCAGGAGGCCATTCTCAATAATTTACGGCGCAACTTCGCCCGGATCCAGGAAGGCATGGTCATGGCTTTTACCACCCCGGCGCTGCCCGGTTTGGGTATGGCGGGCGGCTTTGACATGCTGGTGCAGGATCGGGGGGACGTGGGACTGGACACGCTGCAGAAGGTCACCTATGAAATGATCCGGGACGGAAACGCGCAGCCCGGCTTGACCTCGCTCTATACCACGTTCCGCGCGGACGTGCCGCAGCTTTTCGTGGATGTGGACCGCGTGAAGGTGAAGAAGCTCAATGTGCCGCTCAGCGTGGTGTTCGACACCCTGCAATCATATTTGGGATCGACGTACGTAAACGATTTCAACAAATTCGGGCGCACCTACCAGGTGCGAGCCCAGGCCGCGGCGCCGTTTCGGGCCCATACCTCGGATATCGAGCAGCTGCAAGTGCGGAACGCCGACAACAACATGCTGCCGCTGGGGACGCTCGTTTCGGTGGATGAATACTTCGGGCCCCAGGTCATAACCCGCTACAACATGTATCCGTCCTCTTCGATCCAAGGGTCCGCGGCCCCCGGCTATAGTTCGGGCCAGGCTCTGGAGCTGATGAGCGACATGGCGCGGCAGAAGCTGCCGTCCTCCATGGGCTATGAATGGACGGGCATCTCCTACCAGGAAATTCTGGCAGGCGGACAGGTAGTCTATATTTTCGCCATCGCCGTTATCTTCGTGTATCTGGTGCTGGCGGCGCAGTACGAAAGCTGGAAAATTCCGGCGCCGGTTATTCTTTCGGTGCCCATGGCGCTGCTGGGGGCGTTTGGGGCCTTGCTTGCCCGGCACATGGACAACAACGTGTACACGCAGATCGGTCTGGTGCTGTTGATCGGGCTGGCCAGCAAGAACGCCATTCTCATCGTGGAATTCGCCAAGGACGCGCACGAGAAGGGCAAGGGCGTGGTGGATTCGGCCATCGAGGCCGCGCGGCTACGGTTCCGCCCCATCCTGATGACCTCGTTTTCCTTCATCCTGGGTGTGGTTCCGCTGCTGATCGCGACCGGCGCGGGCGCGGGAAGCCGGAGGGCGTTGGGGACCGCCGTTTTCGGAGGCATGATGACGGCCACCCTCCTGGGAGTCATCATCGTGCCGTCGCTGTACGTTATTTTCCAGCGTATGGGCGAGCGGACCAAAAAGGTGGAAAAGGGCTAGGGCGTGAAGGACTTGCGCTGTCTCGGCCTCGGAGGGCGGCGCGGTAGGGCGAAAAATTTTCGGCCTACATTTTTCGGGAGGACGCGCCCCGACTGCGTTTCCCCTGAAAAATCGGAAAACCATGGATGCCCCGGTCAAGCCGGGGCATGACGAGAAGGAAGGCGCTTGTCATTTTTCGCGCGGCGAGAAACAGCCTACAGGGGGCTCTCCCCGACTGCGTCGGGATCTTCGAGGCGTGGAAATTCCCCCCGCAATGCTTTTCATTTTCTTTTTACCAGTTTACCTCGAGCACCTTGGCCAGGGCCACGCCGTTCTTTTCGAACAACAAATCGTAGCTTTTAATCTGTTTTAATTTGTTGACCTTGGTCAGCACGATCTCTCCGGGCATGGGGCGGCGCTGAGGCGCCTTCTTCTGCGTGTACACCAGGAAGCTGTAGACGTTGATCTTCCACATGACCACGTCATAGCCGTTCGCCCGGGCAATCATGGCCGCTTCCTTCACCGGTTGCTGGGCGATCTTTCCGGCCAACGGCATGAGGGACATGTTCACCAGCAGCATAAAGGCGAAACCCGTGGCCAAAAGGCTTTTTTGCGGACTGACCGGTTTGGCGACCAGGACGGCGACCGTCACCGCCAGCGTTCCCAGGACCGGCGCCCAGTACGACCAGCCGATCTGCTTCGAGGCGGCGGAAACGACGATAGCCGCGAACTCGTCCCGGATGTATTCCAGGGCGTGGGGAATGGCGAACGGGGCCAGGACCAGAAGCAGCAGCAGAATGATGGCCGGGAGCAGCAGCGCGGTTTTGGAGGTGAAACGTTCCAGCCACAGGGGCATGAGTAGAAAAAGCGGCGTATAGCCGTAAATGACGTAGTGGGGAAGTTTGGTTCCGGACAGGGAGAAAAACACGAATACGAACGCGAACCACAGGCCGCAGAAAAGGTACAGGTCGTTTTGCGCCATTTCCCGGACCCGGCGGGCGCCCGCGATCAGCAGCGCCGTATAGGGCAGAAGACCGATCAGAACCACGGGAAAGTAATACACCAGGCTGCCCGCGTGGCCTTCGAAGGGGGTCTGAAACCGTTCGATATTGTGCTTGAGGAAAAATCCGTCGATGAACGCCTGCCCTTGCTCCCGGTAGGCCATGATATGCCAGGGGAGCGTTATGGCCAGAAACAGGGCGATGCCCAACGGATTGAACACCCCCGCGAGCCAGCGCTTGAACTCGCCTTTCCACAGGAAAAAAATAAAACTCACGCAAAACGGAATCAGGATCGCCACCGGCCCCTTGGTCAGCACTCCCAGGCCGCAAAGCGCGAACACCGCCATCAGGTAGATTTTCCGGTTAAAGCGGTAATAGAGAAAGACGGAGAACATCGATCCGGCTATGAAGCAATTGAGCGCCGCGTCGGCGATGGCGGCCTTGCCGATGATCGTGACCTGAAGCGCGGTGACCATGAAAAAGGTCGATAAGAAGGCTCGATAAAGATCGAAGAACCTCCGCGCGAAGAAAAAGGTGAGCAGCGCCCACAGGGTGGCGGCGATGGCCGACGGCAGCCGCAGGGCCAGTTCGTTGAGGCCGAGCAGTTTCACGCTGGCGGCCTGCAACCAGTAGATGAGAACCGGCTTGTCGAACCTCAGATTGCCGTTGAGATAGGTGATGACGTAGTCGCCGTTTTGCAGCATTTCCCGCGTGGCTTCGGAAAAAGCCCCTTCGTCCTCGTCGAACAGGGGCGTATTGCCCAGTCCCCAGAAAAAACTCATGGCGATGGCAATGGCCAGGATCGGCGCCAGCAGTTGAGGATTATTCAGTCGTGTCAACGTGAACTCCGCTTTTTTTGAACATCATGCGCCTGAGAACAACGGCGATCAAAACGCCGAGAAGGCCCCCGGCGATGGTGTCGCTCAGATAGTGAGCCACCAGAGTCAGCCGGCTCATGGCCACCAACGCGCCGCACAGGAACAAGGGAATCCGCGCCCTGGGAAAAAAATAGGAGAGCGCGGTGGCCAGCCCGAACGCCGTGGCGCTGTGGCCGGATGGAAACGAAAAATACTCCGAGTTGAATTTAAAAAAGTCGAACCCGTATATGGTGTCGTTGATGAGAAGCTTGGGGCGCGACCGGCCGAATATGATTTTCAGAATATCGGCCACGATTCCCGAAACCGCGACGGTCAGGAAAAGGTAACATATTTTTTTCGCCAGCGCCTGGTATCGTTTGCGCAATATCAAGAAGAGCGGTATGCCCGCGATCACGTAGTAGATGGCGTCGCCGAAATGGGTGATGAACCGGAACAGATCGTTGTAGGGATCCCGTTTGTGATTTTGGAGAAACAGCGTAAGTGGTTTGTCCACAGCCATGGCCAACAAAATGGCGTCGAGGGCGACAAGCGTGAAACAAAGGAGAACTGTCATATCGCGTTTGGTCATCAGAGCCGAATCCGTTTCAATCTGATCGCGTATTATGAACCGCGTCGAACCTCATACAGCCGGGCGTCGATTTTAGTGAACCGCTCATTGACGGTCAGGGCGGCCTTTTCGGTCAAACGCCAGCCGGTCGCCTTCTCAATCTCCGGCGCCAGCGCGCGTTCGGTTATCAACCAGCGGGGCTTCTCTTCCGCCAGCCCGGAGAGATCGCCGTCGGGCCGGCTCAGCCCCAGTTCATAGGACATCAGGGGATGCTCCCGCCACACCAGAACCTCCCCCCGCCGGGCGTCTTGCTTAACCGGCGCGGTAAAGGCTTCCAGCCGTTCGTACAGATCGATTGGCCGCCTGTTGGCCACGCCGTGATAATACAGACCGTGAAAGACGATAATCCCCGCGCAGGCCCAGACGATGGCCGTGGCGGATTTTCTCCGGGTTTGAAACGCGGCCATGATCCCGAGCAGGCAGGCCATGGAAATAAAAATTAAGACCCACGCGGACGAATTTCCTTTTAACAAAAAAGGAACCAGGGCGGGGAAAAAAATGAGCGCCGCGCTGACGGGCCACAGAATCCAGCCGCCGTGGCGAGAAAGAGCGGGTTCGGTAAAGTAACGCAAGCCCAGTCCGGCGAGGATGAAAATGGGCGGATAGACCGGCAAGAGCAGGTCGTGCCGTTTTTCCGGCACCAGACTCAGGAGAACGAGCATGGACAGCGCCCAGAACGCGCAGAATATCGCCTTTTCCCGTTCAACACGCTTGAGGGCGAAGAACAGCGTGACGATCGCCACCAGGCTCCAGGGCGCGATCCGCTGAAACAGCAGGGGAACGTAATAATAAAAGGGGTCCACCTCATGCGCCACGCCGGGAATGCGGGCGCTCAGCTCCTGCCCGATCACCACGGATTGAAATTGCGGCTGATTCCACATGGCCGCGAGCCAGGCTCCGGCTATGATCAGGAAAAGAAGCGCGCCGGTGACGGCGCGGAGAAAAAGCGCCGGGCGCAAACTCCGCCGCTCCACCGCCATCCACATGATCAGCCACGCCGCGAACAGGACCGGTCCGGCCGGTCCCTTGATCAGGTAATTGATCCCCATGAGCAGGCCTACGACTACCGGCCCGCCCCAGGAAGAACGCATGAACAGGGCCAGGTAAATGGCAAGGTACAGGCCGAAGGTCATGAGCATGTCCGTGCGGGCGAACCACGCCAACTTGATGAAGTGGTGCGAAGCCATGCAGGCCAGGACCGCCCAGAAGGCGGCCGATTCGTCAAAAAAACGGGCGGCCAGCAGATAGATGAGAACCAGCAGCCCCATAGCCGAAAGCAGGGAAGGGAGCTTCATCGCCCAGGGGGCGGTGGAGCCGGTCACCAAACAGACCGACGCGGCCAGCCAGTTGTACAGGGGCGGCTTGGTGGCGATTTTCCCGTTCACTTCGTACTGGGTCAGCCAATGGCCGTTTTTCAAAACGTCCATGACGTATCCCACCTGCTTCTGCTGATCGCCCTCGAACAGATCGACCGGGGCCGACAGACGGACCAGAGCCAGGAGCGCAAACAGGGCGCACAGAATGATTATCCTGATTTTTCGCGAGCCGGCCAATGGAAACTCCCCTGCTACCGGATAGGACGTAAAACAGGAGCCTATGTGAAATTATTTCCCAGTACAACCTTTTTTCAGGGATTCATGGGGCGGCAAAACACAATGCGCCGGCACATGCCTTTCTAAGCGTACCTTTGCAAAACCCTAACAGACCTCCACTATAACCTTCCACATGAACAAGGTTCGACGCTCTCTTGTCAATCCCCGTCGGCTGACCGAAAGGTGGCCGAATGACTAAGAGACGCTTTTCACGAACTATCTCTCCTCACTCGAGCCGTCCGCGTAATGCAGACGGCTCTTTTTTTATGTGAATGGCGCCCGGATCACGGCATTATCAACGAACATTCTCCTTACCCACCCCTTTTGCCCCCTATCGCCACCAACGACCGGCTCTTGCCGGCCATACCCACACGATTGATTTCAAACGGACCGCGCGGTCCCTCCCTCGGCGTCAACTTCGATCGGAGCGATTACATCACGCCGCGACGATCTTTTCCGAAAATGAGGTCCCTGGTGAAAGTTTATTAACTTCAGATCGCCCTGTCGGCGACCCGTTCGAAAGGCAGGTTGTATCGCTATGCGCAAAACCTATGTGCTGGACACCAACGTGCTGTTGCACAACCCCATGGCGCTGTATGCGTTTGCCGACAATAACGTCGTTTTGCCTCTGGCGGTGATAGAGGAAATCGACAACCGGAAAAAGAGTCAGGACGAAATCGGCAGGCACGCCCGTTTCGTCTCCCGTGAACTTGACGCCATGCGGTCGATCGGGCGTCTCTCCGACGGAGTTCAGATGAACAACGGCGGGAAAGTCTGGATCGAACTGAATCACCAGGATATGAAAGAGCCTCCCAAGGGACTGGACCCCAATAAATACGACAACAGGATTCTGGCCGTGGCCTACAACCTGAGCAAGGAACGGGACGAACCGGTCGTGCTGGTCACCAAGGACCTCAACCTGCGTATCAAGGCCGATGTTCTGGGCATCAGGGCCGAGGATTTCATCACAGACAAGGTCGATTACGATCAGTTGTACACCGGGTGCGGCGAGCTGTACGTCAATGCCGAGGATATCGACAAACTCTATAAACAGGAGCGTCTTCCCTGGTCCGCCGGGCCCGATCCCTGTCCAAATTGCTTTTTCGTGCTGAGAAGCGCCTCTTCCTCGCAATCCGCGCTGTGCCGCTACATCGACGGATCGCTGTCGCCGCTGACCCAGGAAAACGCCAAAAGCTGGGGAGTCAAGGCTCGTAACAAGGAACAGAAATTCGCCTTTGAACTGCTGCTGGAAGATTCCATACGGGTGGTGAGCCTCGTCGGCAAGGCGGGCACCGGCAAGACCCTCCTGGCGCTCGCCGCCGGACTGGAAAAGGTCCTGGAGCAGGGAGCGTACGGCAGGATTCTGGTGACCAGGCCCATAATCCCCATGGGTAACGATCTCGGGTATCTGCCCGGCGCCAAGGAGGAAAAGTTGCGCCCGTGGATGGGCCCCATTTACGACAACCTTGAACTATTGCTGCAAAGTTGCCCGGACCCGTACGGTATCCTCGACGACCTTTCAAGGCGGGGCATGCTGGAAATGGAAGCGCTCACCTATATCCGAGGCCGGAGCCTGCCCAAGCAGTTCATTATCTGCGACGAAGCCCAGAACCTGACCCCAAACATGGTCAAAACCCTGCTTACGCGCGTCGGAGAGGGAAGCAAGATCGTCTTTACCGGCGACCCGGACCAGATCGATCATCCGTATCTGGACGCCGGCGGCAACGGGCTGACCTATCTGGTGGAAAAGCTGAAACAGGAAAATATCTCCGGCCACATAACCCTGGTCAAGGGCGAACGGTCGCAGGTGGCGGAACTGGGCGCGAGGCTGCTGTAAGCGAGATAGAAGGGAAAAGGATGGCGGGGGAATTTCTTCTCCCGCGCCCCCTGTAGACTATTTCTCGCTTCGCTCGAAATGGCAAATGATATGGCGCTGAATGAGCGCTGCCTCCATGTACATTCCGGGCAAGACTAGACATGGGGTCTCGGTGATAGAGGTTTTCTCGGGTGGCCAGGACAACTCGTTGTCCTGGCGCCGTCAGGCGCAAGCGGTTCGATCGATTATTTCAACGCCCTGATCGTGAGCCACACCGAGACGATCAGAAGTATCGGCCAGATCGGCATCAGGTCGACGCGAATATTCGCGTCGGGAGTGCGAGCCAGGACCAGCCACTCCCACAAGGCGTAGAGCGTCCACAGGACGGCCACCCAGAGGAGCGGCCGCGGACGGCGGCCCTTTCCGAGGGACGTAAACCGCAGCGTAAGGTACCCCGCAAAGAAGAGGGCCGCCGCCGCCAGGATGCTCAGCGGTTTCCCTATGAACAACCATGCAAGGAATTGCATTATGTCTCCCGGAAGAATTGGATGTCAGCCACCCAGCGCAACCGCGTCCGGAATTTCGTAGCGTTCGTTCCCGATGCGGATGATGTTCAGATCGCTTTCCTTGGTCGCCTTGAATTCTGGATAGCCCTCCGCCTGGCTGGTGTCCGCTCCAATGGGTTTACCCATGCGGAAAAAGATCGCGCGGGTACGGCCGTCGGACTTCTTGATCACCACCGTGGCGTAGCCGCCGCCGGCGCGAGCGACGCAAAATTCGCACTGTCCCATCGGCTGGCCCGCAGCCTGCGCGCAGGGGATGGTAGATGATGTATTCGCGGATGTGGTTCCATTCATCGTCATTTCGTATGACATGTTCGTGGTAATTGCGTTGCCAAACATCCACAATCGTTTTTCGGCGATCTTTCTCTTGACCATATTGTTGGCGCGCCCATTTCGTTACACCGATTTTAAACCTGCGAACAATTGATCCGATTGTTTTTGACGTTCCGCGCGTTGATTCCCGCGTTTGTAGGGGCGAAAAATTTTTCGCCCCTTTGGCAATCGACAAAACGCCTTGGACATGATTCGGCATGACCATGAACTCGCCTGTTTCCACGTGAGGAAAATGTACGGGAATTTCATCCCAACATCTTTGTACAACCCTCCCCGTATCATTCAATACGATCTGGCCGTCCACCACATCGCCGAAAATGCAGGCGCGATTTTTCGCGCATATGGTCACGAAATAGACGCCCACCTGGGAATAATCGTACCCTTTGAGGCGTATAGAACGGCGATGATGATGTTCGGAATTATAATTCATCCCACCGGCCTGATATTCTTGACTGTTATAGGGCGAAAAATTTTTCGCCCCTACGGCGGGCATATCCGCCGCCCTCATGTTGATGACCGACATCATCCGGCATGACAATTTTGCCCGCGTTATTTCGTTCCCACCTCTTTCAAAAACTCCACGAATCCCCAGGCGCTGTTTTCGATGTAATAATCCTCGCGGTGGCGGGTGTCGGGGTCCATGTTGGGGAACGGTTCCAACGCGGGGTCGCGTTCCATGAGGGCCATCCGACAGCGCTTCAATATGTCGTCGCCGACTCCCTGTTTCATGACGTCGGCAATGACGTCGCGCCACAGATAGAGCTGGTCGCGATACTTGGCCAGCATCCCCCGGGATGACTTGTTCGCGCCCCAATGGACATAGCAGATGGGCATGTCCGGCAGGGCCAGCAGCTTGTCCACACTGGACACGGCGATGTCCAGAATAAACCGGGGCGGGGTGGGGGGCCGCAGATAGGCCGAGCCGGTCAGGGGCAGGTAAATGCCCGCCGCTTCGCCCGCGACCAGCGTATCCCGGTACACGTAACTCAGGTGGTGCGGGGCGTGGCCGGGGGTTTCGACGATGGTCAGGCCCGGGATGTTCGCTTCGGTATGCGGGATGAGCGATTCACGGGGGACCGGTTTCATTTTGCCGTAGGTGCGGGCCACGTCGCCCAGGACGGTGAGCGCCCCCTGCCACAGTTTTTCCGGGTCGGCCAGGTGGCGGACGCCCTTCTCGTGAGCCACCACCTTGGCCATGGGATAAGTTTCCAGAAAATGGCCCACGCCGCCGGCGTGATCGATGTGGATGTGGCTCAGCAGGATGTAATCGACCTTTTCCACGCCCGCGTTTTTCAGGTGGTCCAACAAGGTGTCGATGGAACATCTGGGACCCACGTCGAATATCATGAAGGGGTCGCCGGGCAAAACCCAGGAACCGATGAACGGGTTGTAGCCTTTCAGGGTCTGAGTCAGGCTCAGGAGTTCCATTGCCGGGGGTAGTTCGGGTATAGCCATATTTGGTGTCATGCCGTTGTTATCCTTCCGTTTCCTTGCGCCACGCGATCAGTGTCTTGCGCAGGTGATTCAGGCCGATAATGGTTCCGCGTTCGCTCAGGGAGCGCAGGTCGCCGCCGATTTCGTGGGAAATGGTCTTGGTTCCCCAGGGGCCGCCGGCGCTGTAGGCGCTCAAGGTCTTGAAGCCGCGCGGGCCCGGTTCCAGGGCGCCGATAAACGACAGCCCCACGCTGGCCCCGGATTCCCGCATTATCGTTTGAGCCGCGACCTCGGCGATGTCTTCGGCGCCCGCATTGTCGTCCAGTTCCAGCCAGCGGCTCATTTCACGAGCGGTCCCGATAACCCGGCCCTGCGTGAATCGTTGGGCGCCGCCGCTTCCGAGCAGGTAACCGGCCCGGCCGCCGGTGAAATTCTCCACCACGCTCAGCCGCAGGCCCGCTTCGGCCATCAGGCCGTCCACCACGCCTTCCAGGGTCTCTTCCCCTTCACCGAAGATCAGCTCGCCCAAACGCGCGCGGATCTCCGCCTCCACCGGAGCGATCAGCTCCTCGGCGGCCTTCAGGTTTTGCGCCCGCGCGGTCAGACGGATTCTGATGTGTCCGGGCGAAGCCAGAAGCCCGATTTCCGGGTTGGTGTTGGCTCTGATCAGATCGCCGATCTGCCGATCCAGGCTGCTCTCGCCCAATCCGGTGGCGCTGAGCACCCGGTAATGGATGACTCCCTCACCCAGGTTGAAATGGTCCCGCAGATAGGGCAGGATGGTGTTTTTCATGAGGTATTTGAGTTCGCGCGGCACGCCCGGCAGGGAAATGATGATCGAGCCGTTTTTCTCCCCGATAAACCCCGGCGCCGTGCCCACCGGGTTGTGCACGACCTCGCTTCCGCGCGGGATAAACGCCTGCCGACGGTTGTTGGGCGACAGCTGGTAACCGGCGCCGGTAATCAGCGCCTCGATGTGATCCATCAGATCCTGCCGGAATTCGAGATCCACGCCCAGGACTTCCGCCGCCGCCTGCCGGGTGAGATCGTCCTCGGTGGGTCCGATGCCGCCGGTGGTGATCACCACCTGGGCCCGCCCCAAGGCGGCGTCCATGGCGTCGGTGATGTATTCAAAGGTGTCGCCCACCGTGGAGTGGCGGATAATGGACACGCCCACGCCGTTCAAAGTCTGAGCCAGCCAGGAAGCGTTGGTGTCCACGATCTGGCCCAGCAGCAATTCGGAACCGATGGTCAATATTTCGCAATTCATAAGAGACTTCTTCTTTTAGATGTTATTTCAGTCCGCATGCAGATGCAGATGTTCTATGTCCTTGTTCAGAAAAAACGCGCTCTGTTTTACCTTGGACGCATGTTCGGAAAAGGTGATGATGATTTTGCGCTCCGCCTCGATCCGGCCCATGCTCTTGACCTGATCCAGCTCCACCAGCGGCGCGCTTGCAAAGGCGAACTTCACGTTGTTCTTGTCGTCCAGAGCCGCCACGTCCACCGGCCCTTCGGGATAGCGCGGAACCCGGTAGTCCGGCACCGGGATCAACCCCTGATCCTTCACATACCCGTAGACGACGCAGCGAATGAGTTCGCGGATCACGCGATCGGTTTTATAGCCGGAGGGAATGGACTCCAGATCCCGGCGAATGCGTTTTTTCAGATCGTCCAGCATGGCAAGCTCCTCTTTTCAACCGTCCGCCGAGTCGGCGCGATACAGGCAGAATTGTTCGCCGATTTGCGTCAGCCGGGTCACCGCTTCTCCTTCGGCGGCCGGGCGGCCCAGGGTGGCTTTCCGGGAATCTCGCGCGGCTTCGTATTGCGGATCGACGGGCAGAATAATGGACACATGGCCCTCGGGTTTGAGCAATACCGGCAGAACCGGCCGCAGATCGGTGTTTTTGGACGCTTCCATCAGGTCTTCGAAACGGGCGTAACCGGAGAGTTCGTGGACGATTTTCAGGGTCGGCGGACTCAGGCTGATGGTTTCGTCCCGCTGGGCGGCCAGCGCCTGTCGAGGGGTCATCCAGTAGGCCTTGGACGTTTCCCGCCGGTCGGACACGGCGCAGGCGCCGGGAGGGGCCGCGGCGAGAAAGAAAAAGGCGTCGAACCTCAGCGAACGCGCTTCCGGGGTGATCCAGCGGGCGTAGGGTATGAGCGAATCGAACGCCGGGCGGAGCCCCAGGCGGTCCAGGGTTTGGCCGAAATCGGAGCCGTTCAGGGCTTCCGCGCGCAGACCTTCGCAGTCGATGTTCCGGTTGTCGCACAGCCCGCTCGAATCCCGGTCACAGGCCAGTAGAACGCCGGATTCCTCGAACAGCTCCCGTATGGCGGCCACGTAAAAGGAACGGTTGGCGCCCGCGTCGAAGTCGGGGGCCAGAAGCGGCGCCGCGTCGATCCCTCCGCCGTGGTCGAATCGAGGGTCCGCGTCGCCGGGTTCCACCACGCCGCCGGGGAAAGCGCCCATGCCCGCCATGAAACGGCTGCCCGAGCTTCGCTGGATCAGCAGAATTTCATATGATTCTCTCGCCGGACGCGCCATAATAATAGTTGAAGCGAGGCGGGGTTCCGCGATTTTACCGGTTGCCATCGAATCCTTCATACACGCTCCGATCCCTTGAAGCGGCCGGGAACGCGATTTTTTTATTTTCTTGATTCACCGGTCGGCTGTTGCTATGAACCTCGGAGGCCGAGCAAGCCGCCGAACCTATTATTCATAATACCTTTAAGACCTTTTTGCAAGAAAGGGCGCGAGGTTTTGCCATGCTGAAACCCGAAAAAATCGGCGATCTGTCGCCTGAGCGTAAAAAAAAGATCCTGACCCGCTCCATGGATGATATATCCTCGATTTACAATGAGATGCGGGCTATCGTCCAGGATATCCGACAACGAGGCGACGTCGTCAACGTTGAAGGTCATCGCAGAATGTACGAGGAGGACGTTTCGCCCGAATCCTTTCGGATTACGCGCGAAGAGGTGATCCGCGCCTACAAGCGGCTCAATCCCGCGGTGATGGACGCACTCAGGACGGCGTCCCTGAACATAGAACGGTTTCACCGGGCGCAGCGCGACCGGGAAATGTGGGCGGTGGAAATCGCTCCGGGCATTCTGGCGGGCCGGCTCCGCCGCCCCATCGACGTGGTGGGCGCCTACGTTCCCGGAGGCCGGGCCTCCTACCCCTCGACCGTGCTCATGACCGTCATACCGGCCAGGGTGGCGGGCGTGAAACAAATCGTCGTATGCACGCCTCCAGGCAAAAATCTGGAAGTCAGCGACGCCACCATCGTGGCGGCCGATCTGGCCGGCGCTCACGACGTGTTCCGTCTGGGCGGCCCCTGGGCCATCGGCAGCATGGCGTTCGGAACGGAACGCGTTCCCAAGGTGGACAAGATCGTGGGGCCGGGCAACCGCTACGTGACCGCCGCCAAACTCGCGGTGTTCGGAACGGTGGACATCGACGCGCCCGCAGGTCCCAGCGAAGGTCTGATCCTGGCGGACGATTCCGCCGATCCCGAACTGGTTTTGGCGGACCTGCTCACGCAGGTGGAACATGACCCCGACTCGGCCGCCGCGCTGGTGACCACATGCGAGGAGCTGGCCAGGGTGGTGTGCGAAAAGCTTCCCGGAAAGCTGGAGACGGCGCAGAGAAAGGAAATCGTGACCCAGGCCCTGCAAAACAATTCCGCGGCGCTCATTGCGGCGGACATGGACGAGGCCCTGGAGTTTGTGAATGAATACGCACCCGAACATTTACAGATTATGACCCGGGACCCCTGGATATCGCTGGCCCGCGTGCGCCACGCCGGATCGATCTTCCTGGGGCCGTACTCCCCCATTCCCGCGGGCGATTACGCCTCGGGCACCAACCACGTGCTGCCCACCGGGCAAACCGCCCGAATGTTCAGCGGCTTGAGCGTCGACCATTTCATCAAACGGCCGACCTTCCAGTATCTTTCGAAGGATGGACTTTGTTCGCTCAGGGAAACCGTGGAAACCCTGGCCGAATACGAAGGTCTGCCGCTTCACGCCGAAGCGATCCGGGCTCGCTTCAAATAACGGGACGGCGCTCGTGGATCGGGCGTCCTCCGAGCGCCGCTCGATCGGCCGTTACTTTTTGAGTTTTTCGGCCATTTCCTCGACTTCTTCGGCGCCATCGGCGTAGAATTTTTCTTCTTCCGGCTCCAGATGCTTCAGAAGGCGCAGGAATTCTCCCGCGTGAACCACTTCTTCCTCGGCGATGTCCTTAAGGACCGCTATCGCCAGTTCGTTATCAATGGATTCGGCCAATTGCAGGTAAAGCTGTATCGCTTCATATTCAGCGGCGATTGAATACCTGATGGCCCGCACCAGTTCCGATTTCGTCAGCTTGCGGTCCGCCGCAAGCCCCGCGAACGGGGACGCAAATTCCGGCATACAAGTTTCCTTTCTTTTTATCGATTACGACCATGGACCCGCCGACCGGCGCGCAAGCGCTCGTGGGAGGGTTTTTCGTCGTTCCCCAATTATACCGAGAATTCTTTTATGGTCCAGTATGTTCGCGGTCCTTATAGGCGTGAAACGAACAAGCTGCCAAAACAATGAATTATACTGAGTGAACGGCGTTTTTTAGATGATCGATGTCCACCGGACAGGCCATTGGCTGATCCCGTGGGTATAAAATGATTTTCCGGGCCGACGGTTTTTACCGGCGCCCGGTCCCCCAAGCGGGCCTGAATCCTTTTCAAAAGGGAACAAAAGATGTTATATGAAAAGGTCAGCGCGGAGCGGCGCAATTTTCTTGAAAGAGTTGTATGATGATTATGGAAAACGATTCCCCCCGAAAGAAACACTTCACGGTCCGTGTGTCGGCCGGTTCCGAAGGCGTGAAAGCCGGCGCGTTACGGGTATTGGACGCTTTAGCCGAGCGGATAAACTCGCCCGAACTCCCCATCAACATCACGGTGAACCTCGGGAAAACCGGGGTCCTGGGTTTTTATCAGCGCGATACGCTGGTACAAATCAGTTCCAACGGGGTCACCTGGCTCTACGCCCACATCACTCCGGATATGGCGGCGAGGCTGGTCAACGATCACATCATCGGGGGGAATCCCATCGCGGAATGGCTCGCGGACGATGACTGGAACACGTTTCAGTCCAAACAGGAACGCGCGCTCACCGGTTCCTGGCCCTCCATCGACCCGGACGACATCGCCACTTATCTGGAAAACGGCGGCTACAAAGCCGCCCGGCAGGCTTTCACGGCCGAGCCGGGTTCGGTCATCAAGACCCTGGAAGGGTCCGGCCTGCGGGAACGCGCGCTTGAAGGCATGCCGGTCTTTTTCCGCTGGCGGTCGGCTCGAGGAAAGGCGACAACGCTCATTGCCCTGGCCGACAGCGGCGATCCTCAATCGTTCGTGGCCCGCGACATCCTGGAAAGCTGCCCGCACGCGGTGATCGAGGGCATGCTCATCGGCGCCCGGGCCCTGGGGGCTTCCAAGGGTACCGTGATCGTGCGCCAGGGGTACACACTGGCCGCCGACCGCATGCGCCGGGCCATCAAGCAGGCTCGGGAGCATGGGTTGTTGGGCGCCAACGCGCTGCAAAGCGGTTTTGATTTTGACCTGGAATGCGTTTCCGGCCCGAACGCGCCGATCTGTCCTTCTGGCGCGGTTCAAACCGATGGCGACTACCGGGACGCGGTGATCCATGACGCGGAAACCTGGATAAACATCCCCCCCATCATCGGCAAAGGCCGCGAGTGGTATCCGCGGCATAACCCGGTCAGGCAAACCAAGCTGTGGAGCCTCACCGGGGCCATCCCCCGGCAGGGTCTGGTCGAAATTCCTCTGGGAACGCCGCTTTACCAATTGATCTACGACGTGGGCGGCCGCTCCTATACCCAGGCGGCGCCGCGCATGATTCACGCGGGCGGCCCGTACGGCGGTCTTTTGTCCTCCGAGAGCATCGATACGCCGCTCAATTACGAAGACCTGGCGGAGGTCCTGGCTTCTTTCGGTTCGGGAAGCGTTCATCTGCCGCCGGAACAGAGTTGCGTGGTCCTGTATGCGCGGGACACGCTGCTGGCCTATCTTGACGAGACCAAGGGCGTCTGCGAACGGAGAGAACGTCGGGGAAGGCTGGAACGGATACTGCGCCTGATCACCGAAATTCTGGAAGGTATGGGAACCGTCCAGCATCTTTCGACCCTGGAGAACACCTGTCTGGAGTTGCAGGACAAAAACCTGTGCGGAACCAACCGTTCCGGCGGATCGTTCGTGCTGTCCACGCTGCGCCATTTTCATGAAGAATATCTGACCCACGCGCGGGAGAAAAAATGTCCCGCGGCCACCTGTTTCAGGATGATTTCCGCGCCGTGCCAACAGGCCTGTCCCGCCGGAATCGACATCCCCAGCTACCTGGCGCTGGTGGGCCACGGCAAGTACGAGGAAGCCGTGGAACTCATCAGAAAGGACAACCCCTTTGTCTGGACCTGCGGCCTGATCTGTCCGGCCCCCTGCGAAAGCGTGTGCGTGCGAGCCGAGATGGACCGCCCCATCAGCATCCGGGCCATGAAGGGGTTCGCGGCGTCCAAGGGGTTCGACGCGTACGAGGATAAACGCGAAAAGCCGCCTGCGCCCGAAGGCCCTCTGGTGGCGGTGATCGGGAGCGGCCCGGGCGGGCTTACCTGCGCCTACTATCTGGCGCTCAAAGGGTACCGGGTCACCGTGTTCGAAGCGCTCGCCGAGGCGGGCGGCCTGCTCAGGATGGGCATTCCCGAATATCGCCTTCCCAAGGAAATCGTGCGCAAGGAGATCGATCACATCCGGTCGTACGGTGTTCGCATTGAAACCAACACCGCCGTCGGCAGGGACCTTACCATCGACGACCTCCGGGAGCGGGGCTTCAAGGCCATCTTTATCGCGGTGGGCGCGCATAAGGGATATTCGCTCAACATCGAGGGCGAAGATCAATTCCAAGGCGTGTACGACTCCATCGGTTTTCTGCGCGACGTCAGCCTTAACGACATGGGCAAACCCGCCGACAAGGCGGTGATCATCGGAGGCGGAAACGCCGCCGTGGACGCGGCCCGCACCTGCGTGCGGCTGGGCTGTTCGCGAGTGATCATGGCTTACCGCCGCACCAGGGAGGAAATGCCCGCGTGGGAGGAGGAAATCGTTCAGGCCGTCGACGAGGGCGTGGAACTGAACTACCTCACCATCCCCGTGCGCGTGCTGGGGGAAAACGGCGTGGTGACGGGACTGGAATGTCTCCAGGCGGCGCTGGGCGAACCCGACGTTTCCGGGCGGCGGCGTCCCATCCCGGTAAAGGGCTCCAACTTCACGATTGAAGCGGGCGCCATCATAACCGCCATCGGACAGGGTCCGGATTTGAGCGGCGTCAACGAAGCGGATTATTTCGAGGTGTCCCGCCGGGGCTCCATCGACGTCGATCCCAATTCCATGCAGACCAGCGCGCCGGACGTTTTCGCGGGGGGCGACGTGGTGACCGGCCCGGCCACCGTGGTGGCGGCCATCGGAGCGGGCAAGCTCGCCGCCGAGGCCATCGACCGGTATCTGCGAGGAGAAAAGCTTCCGTCCCGGCCTCGGGAAAAAGCCCCGCGCGCCTCTATTGAGCCCATATTTTCATACTACCTGGAAAAGCAGAACCTGAAACGGTCCGAAATCCCGCTCGTCCCCCTGGATGTTCGCAAGAACACCTTTCAGCAGGTGGAATTGGGGCTCACCCGGGAGATGGCCCTGAACGAGGCCAAACGGTGTCTGCGCTGCGATATGTGCGCCGGGCAGGGTCTGTGTCAGATGGTATGCAAGGAAATGGGCGTCGAAGCCTTGAAGATGATTCCGGCCAACGCCGACAGGCTGGTTTTCAACGATTTCGCGCGAGCCAATGAAATGTGCGTGGGCTGCGGAAGCTGCGCCAACGTCTGTCCCACCGGAAACATGTGGATCAAGGACGAGGACGATGTCCGCAAGGTCTACTGCTGCGGTTCGCTGATCAAGGAATTCAAGCTGGTTCGCTGCGAGGAGTGCGGCAAACCGGTGGCTTCACGGGAATACCTCGATTTGCTGAAAAAGCGGATGGAAGGATCTCCCGGCGTGAAGTCGAGGCAGGTTCTGTGCGAAGAGTGCGCCCGACGGGTCTGGGCCAATCGGATGGTTGGAGGCGCGTTACGCTGAATCGTTTCTCCGGCGCTTTATGAAAGCGTGATGGTGTTCCGGTTCAGCAGATCGTTCACCGCGTCCATGAGCTGCTGATGGCTGAACGGTTTCATGAGCGTGGCGTGGGCGCCCAGTTTCTGGGCCATGTCCAGATAATCCACGGGACCGATATGACCTCCGCCGGACATGGCGATGATTTTGATGTTCGGATAGTCCCTTTTCAGCTCCCGGATTACTTCCAGCCCTTCCTTTTCCGGCATGATGACGTCGCTGATGACCAGATCGATCTTCTTCTCTTTGCACATCAGTAGCCCGATCGCGCCATTGGCCGCCTCTTCGACCTCGAGACCCGAAAACTCCAGCATTTCCCTCAGGATAGGCCGAAAAATTTCGTCATCGTCCATTACCAGAATACGAGCCATAAGCCCCGCCTTTCGCGCAACCGAACGCCGTAGTGCAACATCAAACCTGAACATCGTCACATTTTTAATGATTTATCGTTTTTTTTGTAAATAGAGCTTTATTGTACTGCAATCACTATTAATCTGTATATTCTTTTACTCGTTACACGCAATTTTGCCTTTGACTAAAAATAATCCCCCACCAGACAGATACCGTTTATATTTCGCCTTGATCGGCCCTTTTAATTGCTCTTTGCTCATGGCCATATCCTTTGGTTAAAGATAATAACCGCGGGGGAATATGGCCAGAAACGCGCCTGCTTTCACGAACGGAAGGAAAGCTCCTAGAGGGAAAATCGGCGCCTTGCTGGAAATCTTAAGTTTTTTTTGTGAATAAAAAGTGATGACGATACGCATCTCCGGCTTTTGATCAATCTTCTTTGTCTTGCGCCGGAAAATATGATGATGGGAAGAGCCTCTCGATGAGACTCCTCCCCACGGGCAGGCTTTATTTACATGACATCCTTGTCGCTGGCTTCGATGGCCCGGTCGATTTCGGCCTGGAGCTGCGGCGGCAGACCCTCGATATCCACGCTCAAAAAGCCGCGAACGATGGTCGAGGTTGCTTCGTCCTCGCTCAAACCGCGCGACATGAGGTAATTGATTTCCTCCTGCGCGATTTTGCCCACCGCCGCTTCGTGCGACATTTCCACGCCGTCCGCGTGGCCTTCCAGTTCGGGGATGGCGTGAATGATACCGCCGTTGAGGATCAGCCCCTTGCACTCAAGGTGCGCCTTGATATCCGCGACTTCGCCGATCAGATGGCCTCGCGCGATGATCTTGGCGCCGTTGGTGATGGTGCGGGCCACGATTTCCCCCCGGGAGCCCGGTTTTTTCAGGTAGATCCTGCCGCCGAGGTCATACTCGGAACCGGGGCTTCCCACGATGATGCTGTAGAATCGGGCCACCGCGTCGTTCCCGATGAGATGCGTGGTCGGATACATTTGCAGGGATTTGACCGCCTTCATACAGATGTAGTTGTTGAGGAACAACCCGCCTTCTTCCACCTGGGCCACCGAACGGGGACGCACGGCCATGTCTTCGGCCCAATTGTGAATCATGGTAAAGCTGAGCTTGGCGTTTTTCTTGATAAAAAACTCGGAAATGCCCACGTGAATACCGCTTCGCAGGTGTTCCGAGGTGGAACAGCCGGTGATGATGTGCAGTTCGGAGTCTTCCTCGGCGATGATGATATTGTGGACGGTCTGCTGGAGGTTGTTTTTGTCCATGTACAGGCACGCCTGTACGGGATAAACGCTTTTGACTCCCGGCAGGGCGCGGATCACGTAACCGTTCTGCAGGTCCAACTCCGCCGAGGCGGTGTATTTGTCGGTATCCGGCGAAATGAGCTTCCAGTAATATTCACGGATCCATTCATGCTCTTCCAGAGCTTTCTTGATGGGGATGACCTCGATCCCCTCCTGCTTGCTCTTGCAATGAACGACTTCCGTGTCCATCTGGAAAAAGGTGCCGCCGCGATCGTTTTCCGTTACATCCAGACCGGCCATGACCAGCCGTTTGCGATCGGCCTCGGGCAGCGAGTGCAGTTCGGTATCCGACAGGTAATGGTGCTCCACCGGAGTTTTGTCGAACTTGCTCAGATCGATGTCCGGTCCCAACGCCGCGCTTTTCCCCGCGGCTTTTTCCGCCTTCTCCCTTAGCTCCGATTTATCGTACATCGCACACATTCCTCGTATCCGAATTCACTGATGCAGTGCAAAATTTCCGATGGATTGTCCATGCAGCTCAAGACGCCGTCAAAAAGCACCTGGCCCTTGTCCGCGGCCACGTAATCCATAATATACCCGGTATGGGTGATAATCAGACCCATCTTGGTTCGTTCTTTTTTCTGCTTCATGATCGACCGCTGCAGCCCGGGAGTCGGTTCCCGCTCCAGCAGCGTGGCGATGGTTTCACCCACCAGCTGGATGTTTTCCAGGTCCACGCCCGATTCCGGTTCGTCGAACAGCATCAGATCCGGGTCCTGAGCCATGAGTTGCAGCAGTTCGGAACGCTTGATTTCCCCGCCCGAGAATCCCGAGTTGATGTCGCGGTCCAGAAAGTCCACGAAGTTGACCTCCCGCGCCAGACGCTCCACGTTCAACTCCCGGCCGCCGCCGCAGATGTTTACCATCTGCCTGGTTTTGAGGCCGTGGATGGTGGGGGGGCGCTGATAGGACATGCCGATCCCCAACCGAGCGCGCTCGTCAATGGGCATGTAGGTGATGTCCTCCCCCTTGTACGTCATTTTTCCGGCCACCACCTTGTACTGCGGATAGCCGACGATGGTCATGAGCAGGGAGGTCTTGCCGGAGCCGTTGGGCCCGAACAGGATGTGCGTCTCGCCCGGCTTTATTTCCAGATCGATGTGCTGAAGTATGGTCTTCTCCCCCAGCTCAACCTGAAGATCTTCAATGATTAGCATATTCTCTCCTCTTCGCTCTCCGTTGGAAAACGCGGGTGAAAAGTCAATACGTTCTCGCGGGAAAAGAAATATAGCTTACCACTATAACGCCTTGTTCACTCCAGCACAAGGGGCGGAAACGTATTTTCCGGATCTGTTTGTTCGGATATGAGAATGATGAGGGGGTTGCTCCCTGCGAGAGATTTCTCGCTGCGGAGACTGTGTCGTAATCAAAAAGTTGGCTGCGTCACCCACAATATATTTAGAATTATTAATTTTGTATTCAATATATTGTAGTGAAAAATGGCAAAAATTAATTACGACACAGTCTCGCGCTCGAAGTGACGGACGATTATGAAGGAATCCGGTGGTTGATGCTCTTTGGCCGGGGCGAACAACCGGGCGCGGGTCGGACGCGGGGAAGCCTCGGAGCGCTCCCGGTAAGGCCTCGCATGAGCCGCGCGTCCTGAACCGCCACTTCAGCATCCACAGGCTCAGGGCCATGACCGCCATCCCCGTGAGCACGCCAAAGATGGGCATGTGTTCGGACCCGAAGGACTTGGCAACCGGGATGAGTTCGTCCAGCGATATAATGACCATGATTCCGGCCACCACCGCCATGGTGTACCCGTTCAGGTAGGGGTAGAGCGCCACCGCCGCCATTCCGCGCCTTTCTCAGGAAATGAGAAACTTCAAACCAATAAGGATAAGAATAACGCCGCCCAGGGCCTCCACGCCCCGCCCGAACAACGCTGAAAGCCTGCTTCCCAGCTTCATGGCCGCCCAGGTCATGACCGCGGCGGTGACGCCGATGAACACGGCGGGCAGCAGGAGCGTTTTTCCCAACACGCCCAGGCTGAAACCCACCCCCAGCGCGTCCATGCTGGTGGCCAGGGAAAGCATGAGCAGGCTCACGCCCCGGGTGGGGTCACCACACCCCGCCTTCCGTTCCCCCGACCGGAAGCTCTCGTAGAGCATCTTGCCTCCCAGGAAAACCAGTAGCGCGCATGCCACCCACGGCCCCCACCGTTGAAACGGTCCCGCCAACCGCGTCCCCAGAAACCAGCCCACGAGCGGCATCAGAAACTGGAAAAGCCCGAAGTGGAACGACAGGCGGAAAACCTGGCCTGGCTCGCAGTAACGGATTCCCACGCCCATGCCCACGGCGAACGCGTCGCAACCCAGGGCCACGGCGATGGACAATATTTCAAGGAAATCAAAAGACAAACCACTACCCGTTGCGTTGGAAAAAATTATCGTTCAATTGTATCGGGAGCGATGAGGAAAGACCATGCCGTATCAGTCCCGGAGGGCCTTCTTGGCGTTCTCCCAGGTCGCGTTCAGGATATCCAGCGTACCCGGCTGCACTTCGTTGCGAAAACCGTGGTGGCTATTGAATTCCTCCACGTTGGCGAGCATCTCTTCCTGGGAAAGAATGTGGGTCGGCAGGAACAGGTTCCGCTCATAATGGGCGAAAATTCGTTTGGACATGTCCCAGTCGAACGTTTTCCGGCCGTTGCCCCTGGTCATCATGGTTTTCCAATGGCGGGTAAAGCCGGTGGTCATGAACATGGTGCCTGCCACCTTGAGCTGTTCGTTGTAATAGTTCTCCCGGCCTCCGATGAGCATTCCCACGCAGTCATCCACGGGGTGGTCCTCGTCCATGGGAATAAAAACCGGCACGCCCGCGCCTTCCAGCAATTCGTCCGGTTTGTTCAGCGCGTTGCCGCACATGCCGTACCCCAGCAGAATCCCGTCCACGCAGCGCCCCATCTGTTCGGCCGCTTCCACCACGCCCGCCTGCAACCGCTTGATCACCGAGTGCAGTCCCACCTCCATGACGCGGACGAGCGCCTCCAGCCCGCCGGACGCGAGCGGCCTGAATTCATCGAGCGAACGGATGATAACCGGCTCGAACCCGTGCCGTTCGTTCATGGCCTCGATCAGCCCCTGGCTGTGGTCGTCCCGCAGGACGGTCACGCGAGCCAATTCAGGGTCGTGCGCCAGCAAATCGGCGAATTCCAGTTCCAGGATCTGACAGGTTATGATTCCCAGGGTGGGCATGGGGGTTTCCTTTGCGGTTAAGCCTTTTCACGCGGGAAAACCGCGTTGACGCGGCCCGGACCATCCCGGCCGGCATTATTCGGATAGAGTAACCCACCGGCGGAACGGTGTAAAGAAATTCCCCGAGGCGAAGCGGCGACCGGCGGACACAAAAAAAAGGGAGGAGTCCAAGCGGGCTCCCCCCCACATGACCAGCGCCCCGTTTTCCCCTTAACGCCGGTACATGGCCTCTATCAAATCGCTGAACGCCTCGTTGATGAATTTGCGCTTGATCTTCATCGTGGGCGTGACTTCTCCGTCTTCTTCGTACAGCTTCTTGGGCAGGATGGTGAATTTCTTGACCTGTTCCACCCGTGACAGCGAGCCGTTGACCTTTTTCACTTCTTCTTCGATGAGCTGGTTGATGTCAGGGCTCTGGGTGAGGTCCCGATAGGTGGAATACTGCACTTTGTTGTCCTGAGCGTACTTGATCACGTTTTCTTCGTCAATCATGATCAGACAGCTCAGAAATTTTCGCTTGTCGCCGATCACCACCGCGTCGTTGATGTAGGGGCTGAATTTCAGTTTGTTTTCAATGTATTGAGGCGTGATGTTCTTGCCGCCCGCGGTAACGATGATGTCCTTTTTGCGGTCGGTGATCTTCAGAAAGCCGTTTTCGTCCAGTTCCCCCACGTCGCCCGAATGGAGCCAGCCGTCCTTGAGGCTTTCCCCGGTGGCTTCGGGGTTTTTGTAGTAGCCCACGAACACGTTGGGGCCCTTGACCAGGATCTCGCCGTCTTCGGCGATCTTCACCTGCATGCCGGTCAGGGGCGGACCCACGGTTCCGATCCGGAGTTTGCCCACTCGCGACACGCAGGTGACGCCGGTTCCCTCGGTCTGGCCGTAGCCTTCGATGAGATTGACGCCCATGGACTGGAAAAAGCCGAGCACGTCCGGCGAAATGGGCGCGGCCCCCGAATAGGCCACCCGTACGCGGTCGAAGCCCAGCCGTTCCTTGAGTTTCTTGAACACGGCGAAATGAGCCAGGTGATAGCCCGCTTCCAGATACCAGGGAACCGGCTCGAACCGCAACTTGATTTCGGTTCTTTTCTTGCTGATTTTCTGCGCCGCGGCGAACACTATCTTTTTGAACCAGGTGGCGTCGGACATGCGGATATAGATGGCCGAGGCGTATTTTTCCCAGATACGCGGCACGGCGTAGGCCACGGTGGGGGATATTTCGCGTTGATTGTCGGTCACCGTGTCCAGGTTTTCGATGAAATTGACCACATACCCGACACGGACGTGACAGAACACCGAGAACAGCCGTTCGAAGATGTGGCACAGGGGCAAAAACGACAAGACTTCGTCGTTTTCATAGATGGGGTTGTCCGTGGAAATGACTTCCGCCTCCCAGGTGACGTTGCGGTGCGTCAGCATGGCGCCCTTGGGCGGCCCGGTGGTGCCCGAGGTATAGATGAGCGCGCAGAGATCGTCCGGGGTGATTCCGGCCATGCGCTCTTCAAACCGGGAGGGATTTTTTTCCGCTTCCAGGCGGCCGAATTCCAGGAGTTCTTCAAAGGTCATGACCATGGGGTCTTCGAAATGGCGCAGACCTTCCAGGTCCCACACGATGACCTTTTTCAGAAGGGGAACGTTGTCGCGGAAGTTGAGCCACTTATCCAACTGCTCTTCGTTTTCCACGAAATAAAATTTGGATTCGGAATTCCGGACCACGTATTCGCACTGTTCCCAGGCATTGGTGGAATATACGCCCACGGATACGCCGCCCGCGCACTGCGCGCCCATGTCGATGATGACCCATTCCGGGCAGTTGTCCCCGATAATGCTGACGCAGTCTCCTTTTTCCAGCCCCATGGCCATGAGCGCGGTCCCGACGTATGTGGCCCGGGTGAAATAATCGTTCCAGCTTATGTCCCGCCAGATACCGAATTCCTTTTTGCGCAAGGCGGTCCGGTCGCCGATTCTTTTAACCGTCGCTTGAAATAGTTCGGGAACGGTCTGTCCGCTCATGCTTCTGACTCCGGAAATCGTTACAGTTCTTTTGGGTATGAAAAAAGCACTATTATTTGAAACTGATTTCTCTCTGACTATTGGAAAAGTCCCCAAGTCCGTCACCCCGGCGAAACCGGAGTCCGGAAATAACTGAAAGTCTGGATTCCGCGATCAAGTCGCGGAATGACGAAAGACGCTCTATGGCTTTTTCAACCCTGTCTAAAACTATTTTCTAGGT
This sequence comes from uncultured delta proteobacterium, assembly GCA_963821845.1. Taxonomy (GTDB): domain Bacteria; phylum Desulfobacterota; class Desulfarculia; order JACQYL01; family CAWGVV01; genus CAWGFI01. The sequence goes on along the minus strand of CAWGFI010000011.1, from coordinate 86,372 downwards.
AAGCGAGAAATTTCGTGTCGGTCAAAATCAGACTCTGATCTCACATCAGCGCCACCGTTTTTTCCGCTTCCAGCGCTGATACCCCTTGGCCGACTCATCGGCTTTCATGCCCAGGTAAAACTCCCGCACGTCCTCGTCTTCACGCAATTCCGCCGCGCTGCCCTTGAGCACGAACCGGCCGGTTTCCATGACCAGGCCGAAGTGGGCGATGGCCAGGGCCATGCGCGCGTTCTGTTCCACCAAGAGAATGGTCACGCCGTCCCGGTCGTTGATGGCCTTGACGATGGAAAAGATGTCCTTGACCAGCAGCGGGGAGAGACCCAGGGAGGGTTCGTCCAGGAAAAGGAGCTTGGGCCGGTTCATGAGCGCCCGGCCGATGGCCAGCATCTGCTGTTCGCCGCCTGACAGGGTCCCGGCCCACTGGTCCTGGCGATCCCGCAGCACCGGAAAATGGGTGAAAATGGTCTCCATGTCCTTGCGGACGCCCGCCCGGTCGCGCCGTATGTACGCGCCCATGAGCAGGTTTTCATGGACCGTCAACTCCTCGAACACCTCCCGGCCTTCGGGAACATAGGAAATTCCCCGGCGCACGATGACTTCGGGGTCCTTGCGGTCGATGCGTTTGCCTTCAAACTCGATGATCCCCTTGTCGGGCTGGTCGTCCAACAGGCCCATGACCGTTTTCAGCAAGGTGGATTTTCCCGCGCCGTTGGACCCCAGGATGGCGGTGATCTCCCCTTGCGGCACGGAAAGCGACACGCCGCGCAGCGCGTAGATCAGTCCGTAATAGGTCTCGATGTTTTTTATTTCCAGCAGGCTAGACAAACAGGTCTTCCTCCCCCAGATAGGCCTTGAGCACTTCGGGGTGGCTCTGCGCCTCCTCGGGCAACCCCTCCACGATGGGTCTGCCGAAGTTGATCGCCAGCACGCGGTCGGATATATCCATGACCATGCCCATGTCGTGTTCGATCAACAGGATGGTCACCCCCAATTCGTCCTGAATATCCTTGATCCAGAAAATGAGATCCTGCCGCTCCTCGCTGTTCATGCCCGCCGAAGGCTCGTCCAGCAGGAGCAGTTCCGGCTCCAAAGCCAGCGCCCGCCCCAGTTCCACCAGCTTCTGGACGCCGTAGGGAAGCATGCCCACGTAGTGGTCGCGAGCGGATTGCAGGTCCAGGAGGTCGATGATCTCTTCCACCTTTCGCCGGTGTTCGATTTCCTCCCGGACCGCGTACGATTTCCGTCTCCAGAAGGTGGCCCCGGTCCACAGACCGGTTTTCATGTGCAAGTGGCGGCCCAGCATGAGGTTTTCCATGGTGGTCATCTTGGCGAATAGCTCGATGTTCTGAAAGGTCCGGGCCACTCCCAACCGGGCGATGCGGTCCGGCTTTTTGCCGTCGATGCGTTCGCCCTTAAACGTGATCGATCCGCCTGAAGGCTTGTAGATGCCGCTGATGCAATTGAAAATGGTGGTCTTGCCGGCGCCATTGGGGCCGATAATGGAATAGACTTCGCCCTTGCGCAGCGTGAAGTTCACATTGGCCACCGCCACCAGTCCGCCGAAATGGACGGTGAGGTCCTTTATGGACAGGAGCCCGTCGCCGTTGGATCTGTTTCCCTGGGCCGCGTCAGTCAAGTCGATCCCCTTATACCTTTTTCACGTAATGGCGCGCGAACAGCCCGCTGGGCTTGAAGCACAGCACCACCACGATGACCAGAAAAGCCACCACCGATTTAAATTCCAACGACACGTAGCCGCCGAACAGGTTTTCGATCACCCCCAGCATGTAGCCGCCAAGCGCCGCGCCCACCAGGGAGGTCATGCCTCCCAGCACCGCCGAGGCGAAACCCTTGAGCAACGGATCGAGCATCAGGTTGGGGTCCAGGGTGGCGAACGGCGCCAGCAGGATTCCCGCGATGGCGCCAATGATCGAACTCAACGCCCAGGTAAGCGAAAGAATGCGGTTGGTGCGAATGCCGTTGATGCGGGCGGCCATGCTGTTCTGCTGCGTGGCCTTCATGGCGATGCCCACCTTGGAATGTTTGAAAAAGAAATACAGGCCGACCATCACGAAAATCGCCGCGGCCAGCGCCACCAGGTTCAGATAGCTGGCCACCACCGGACCTATGGAGATGATGTCGAAGTCGGATACCGGAAAGGGGAAATCCTTCTGATCGGCGCCCCACTTCCAGCTCGCCAGCCCGTACAGCACCATTTCAAAACCCAGGGTGATGATGATGAATCCCAGGATGTTGGGGTTCTTGGCCCGCCGGAGGAACGCGAATTCCAGAAAAACGCCCAACCCGGCGGCGAAGATCAGCGCGCCGATGAACGACGCCACAAAGCCCCATTCATGGACGGATAACAGCGAATAGGCCACGAAGGTGGAAATCATGGCCATTTCGCCCTGAGCGAAGTTGGGCACTTCGGAGGTCTTGTAAATAATGACCATCGCGATGGCGATGAGCGCGTAAAGACTTCCCATGGAAACGCCGCTGACAATCAGTTGCGCAAACACAGTACCTCCCGGATTCCGGCTGCTTCGCGATTTAAAAGGGCCAGGTTTTCCAGTACAGCTTGGTTCGAATCCAGATTCCGTACAAGCCGAGCGGTTCGAACACGATGATCGCGATCAGGATCAGTCCGAACACAATGGACGCCACATTGGGCAGTCCGCTGACGGACATCCAATTATTGGATATGGTGACCAAAATCGATCCCAGCACGGGGAGATCCTGTATGGCGTCCAGTTTCAGATTCAGAAAGGAGATGAGCACGCCGCCCATGATGGAGCCCAGGACCGACCCCACGCCCCCCACCACGATCATGGCCAGGAAAAGAATGGACAGGATGAAATTGAAAGAGCTAGGGCTGATGTAACCCAGCACGAACGCCATGAGCCCTCCGGCGACGCCCGCGTAAAAGGCGCTTACGGCAAAGGCCAAGGTCTTGTAGTAGGTCAGGTTCACACCCATGGTTTCGGCGGCGATGTCACTGTCGCGGATGGCGATGAAGGCGCGGCCCACGCGGGTTTTGAGCATATTCCGCGCCGCCAGGACCATGAGAAAGGTTATGGTCATGATCACGTAGTACAGGCTGCGGTCGCTGGCTATGGTCAACGGCCCGATGGTCATATGCGGAACTTCGATGCCCATGCGGCCGCCCAGGAATTCCCACCGGCCGATGATTTGGATGATGGCCATGCCGAAGCCCAGTGTGGCGATGGCCAGATAGGGACCCTCCAGCCGCAAGCGCCGGAAGCCCGAGGATGAAACCGAACAGCGCCGCCAGCAATCCCCCGCACAGGAGCGCCAGGAGGAAGGGAACCCGCACTCGAGGATGAGCAGCACGGTGGTATAGGCCCCGATGGCGAAAAACCCCGCGTGACCGAGCGAAATCTGCCCGGTGTAGCCCACCAGAATATTCAATCCCATGGCCACCAGCACGTTGATGGCCATGTAATTGATCATATACAGATAATAATTGGGATAAAAAAAAGGAAAAACCGCCAGGACGGCGATAAGAAAGCAGAACCAGAATATTTTCACGCCACTATCAAGAAGCTGAATGTCCTCGTAATAGTCACGCTTCATATCCATGGACGCAACCTCCTGAAAATCAGACCACTATGTTAGCGAGAAACGGAATCGAAAAGGATTACGAGCCTTTTCCCTTATCGAACTTATCGACGATGCTTTCGTAGTACCGCTGGTTTTCCTCAAAATTGACGGGACGATCACGCAGCATGTTCAGTTTCATTACCAGAAAATTAAGCCGTTTCAGTTGCTTGTACTTTTCCTTTTCATCGGTGATCGTATTCAGCAGATCCTCGACCTGACGAATTTCCTTTTTCAAGGTCAGTTCAGGAGGAGCGCAATTGGCGTTCTTGAGAATTTTATAGGCCATCCGGAGATCTTCCGGGACATGCCGGTCGTCTTCGTACTTGATTTTCTCGCCGCGACCCGGCAGATCCTCGAAAGCGCCCTGTTCCATCGCTTCCTTAATCTTGCGCTCGGCGACTTTTTCGATTATCGACATCGTTCCATCCCCCGCGCCAATCGCGCGGTTTCTTTGTATACAGAAGTGCAGATACCATAAATATTTCTTACTATCAAAGCCAAAAGGCACCGCTGATTCATTTATACTTTCGTTTGTTCATAAACGGAGCCGTTTTTCCGGCGCGATCCCTCCCTGGGCATTACCTCCCAATCGTGCAGGGAATGGACAAGGCATGAGATCAGTAGCTTTCCGGCGCGATCATCCGCCGCAGACCATGCCCGAGGCGTGTTCTTCGTGCGGGTAGAAAGGCCGCGCGCACGGCGTGGGCCCCAGGAGCGGCCCATCCGCTTCGGTGGTAAAGCTGAGTACCTGCTGGTTGCGGCTCCCATAGCGGTATATGGTGATTCCCTTGCACCCCTCACGGTAGGCCAGCAGATAGGCGTTTTTCACGTCTTCCACGGTGGCGTCCGGCGCGAAATTGATGGTTTTGGACACCGCGTTGTCGGTCATTTTCTGGAACGCGGCCTGAATCCTGATGTGCCATTCGGGCGTGATGTCGTGCGCGGTGACGAACACCCGTTTGATGGAATCGGGGATTTCAGCGATTTTCCGGACACTTCCCGCCGCCGCCACCCTACGCATGAGTTCTTCCGAATAAAGCCCTTCCCGCTCTTTCCTTTTTGAACATTTGGTGGCTTTCCATCAGCTTTTTGTCCTCCATGGCCAGGCGGGTATAGGCCAGCGCGAAGAGGGGTTCGATGCCGCTGGAAACCCCCGCGATGATGCTCAGGGTTCCGGTGGGCGCTATCGTCGTCGTGGTGGCGTTTCGCATATAGGGCGTGGGTTCGTTATCATAGACCGAGCCGGGATAATTGGGAAAATTGCCACGCTTTTTGGCCAATTCAGCGCTGGCCTGTTTGGATCCTCCCGGATGACACGCATGATTTTTCCGGCGATCTCCACCGCCTCATCCGAATTGTACGGAACGCCCAGACCGATAAGCATATCGGCGAAACCCATGACGCCCAGGCCGATCTTCCGGTTGGCCTGTGTCATCTGCGGATCTTTCCAGGGGAAAACGGGTGGCGTCGACGACGTTGTCCAAGAAATGGACGCTCAAGCGGTCAGCCGCCGCAACTTCCCAATCGATCCCGTCATCGCTCAAAACGGTGGTGAGGTTCAGGGAGCCGAGATTGCACGACTCGTACGGCAACAGCGGCTGTTCGCCGCAGGGATTGGTGGATTCAGCATCGCTCCAGCGTTAGGTGTGGGATTGGCGCGATTGATCGCGTCGAGAAAGATCACGCCGGGGTCTCCGATTTTCCACGCCGACCGGACGATTTTTTCGAACAGCGCGCGCCGCCTTCCGCACCTTTTCGCCGCCGTCGCGGGGATTGATCAGGCCGAAGGAATCGTCTCCCGCACCACCGCTTCCATAAATGCGTCGGTGACCGCCACCGACAGATTGAAATTGGTGAGTCGTTTTCCGGTCGCGCTTGCAGTCGATGAACTCTTCGATGTCCGGGTGATCCACGCGAAGCACGGCCATGTTCGCCCCGCGCCGGGTCCCTCCCTGCTTGATGGTTTCGGTGGCCATGTCGAAGACGCGCATAAAGGAAATCGGACCCGAAGAAACCCCGTGGGTGGAATTGACCATGTCGTTCCGGGGCCTGAGCCGCGAAAAGGAAAACCCCGTGCCCCCGCCGCTTTTGTGAATGAGCGCCGTGTTTTTGACCGCCTCGAAAATGCTTTCCAGCGAATCCTCCACGGGCAGCACGAAGCAGGCCGAGAGTTGGCCCAACCGAGCCCCGGCGTTCATCAGCGTGGGAGAGTTGGGCAGAAACTCCAGGCCCGCCATCATACCGTAGAAAAGATCTTCAAGCGCGTCCAGATCCGCGTTCGCGTCATAGACCGCCTCCACTCGCGCCACCGCGCGGGCTACCCGCCGGAACAGGGCTTCGGGCGTCTCGATAACGTTACCCTGCCCGTCCCTGCGCAGATAGCGGTTTTCCAAAACAACCAGCGCGTTCCTGGTAAGCGGGATGGTCGAATCCGATTTCATTCGAGCCGCGTCCACGAATTATTGCTCTTCCCATTCCGGGAGCCGCCGCGCCGGGGCTACCCAGAAGAAATTAACTGTTTTCAACGACCTGCCAAGGGTGATTCTTTTGGTCTTGGTTTGTCCCCGAAACGTGGCCGATATGATGTAGGCCCCCTCTGGCGCGTTCAGATAAAACCAGGGACCGTCCGAAACGGCGTTTAGTAGTTCCATTCCTCTCGTGTCCCTGACCGAAACCTCGACGTCCGAGATATACGGACCCGCCTGGCCTGAAAAAACCAGTTTCAAATTATAATCGCGGGCCGTCGCTTCCAACATGTCTCGCTCAGCGCTCCCGATTCCACCGCTGACGTACATGAAGTTTCCCGAAGTCCTCTGTTCCAGGGGAGCGGATTGCGGTTGCGGTTGCGTCGCCACGATACCGGAAAGACGCTCCGCCGGAGCCGGCCAGTAGAAATCGACGGTTTGCAACGACCTATCGATGGTGATTCTTTTCGTCTCGGTTTCTCCCTGAAAAGTGGCCGATATGAGGTAGGTCCCTATCGGGGCTTTCAGAAAAAACCAGGGGCCGTTGGAAACGGTGCTCAAGATTTCAGTTCCTCTCGTGTCCTTCACCGACACCTCGACGTCCGAGATATACGGCTCCGCCTGTCCCGCGAACACCAGTTTCAAATTATAATCGCGGGCCGTGGCGTCCAGCGCTTCTCGCTCGGCGCTCCCGATTCCACCGCTGACGTACACGAATTCTCCCGAAATCCTATATCCTTGAGGAGCGGGTTGCGGTTGCGGTTGTGATTGCGTCATCGCGATACCGGGAAGACGCTCCGCCGGAGCCGGCCAATAGAAATCGACGGTTTGGAACGACCTATCGACGGTGATTCTTTTCGTCTCGGTTTCTCCCCGAAACGTGGCCGATATAAGGTAGGTTCCTTCCGGGGCTTTCAGTAAAAACCAGGGGCCGTTGGAAACGGTGTTCAGGAGTTCCGTTCCTCTCGTGTCCTTCACCGACACCTGGATGTCCGAAATGGAGGACTCCGCCGGTCCCGCGAACACCAGTTTCAAATTATAATCGCGGGCCATGGCGTCCAGCGCTTCTCGCTCGGCGCTCCCGATTCCACCGCTGACGTACACGAATTCTCCCGACATCCTATATCCCAGGGGAGCGGGTTGCGGTTGTGGTTGTAATTGCGCCCCCGCGATACCGGAAAGGCGCTCCGCCGGGGCCGGCCAGTAGAAATCGACGGTTTTCAACAACCTATCGACGGTGATTTTTTTCGTCTCGGTTTCTCCCCGAAACGTGGCCGATATAAGGTAGGTTCCTTCCGGGGCTTTCAGTAAAAACCAGGGGCCGTTGGAAACGGCGTTCAAGAGTTCCATCCCTCTCATATCCCTGACCGAAACCTGAACATCCGACAGGTACGGTCCCGATTCGCCGGCGAATACCAGTTTCAAATTATAATCGCGGGCCATCGCTTCCAACATGCCTCGCTCCATGAGCCCGATACCGCCACTGACGTATCTGAAATCCCCCGAAACCCGTTGTTCCGGAGGGGCGGATTGCGATTGCGCCGCCGCGAGCCCGGATACCAGCGCCAGTCCCAGAAACAATGCGAATGATAAGAAGATTTTCCTGTTCATATTTTTTTCTCCTCCGTTCGAATGATTGACCGTCAGATAAAGAAGCTACGAACAAGGTTCAATTATACTATATTCACGCGGCTCGATGACTTCAAAGTAGCTATCTGGGTCTTTCGCGCGCCCCCTCCGAGCCCCGCTTCCACTCCTCCAGCCGGTACTGTACATAGGCGGGAGACTTTTCCAGCAGCTCCTTGATTTCCTCACGGTTAAAGGGGCGAGCGCCGGGATGGGTGGAGATTTGGGTCGGGCGGCCATCGATGCGAACGATCTGTTCCAGCCCGTGATCGATGTCCAGACTGTCCAATTTTGGCCGGGTGAGGGGCTCGATGGCATAACCGTCCTTGCCGCTCCGAAAACGGACCAGTCCCAGTCCGATTGCCTTTGGGTTGAGGTGGCAGCCTTCGCAGCGGACCGTCCCCCGCCGGATGGTGTGCGGCGCGTAGGGGTTCATGGCCCAGCCTTGCAGCCCGTCCGTGGTCCGGGGTATGCGGCTGTCTTCCAGGACCGTTCCCGCCGCGTCCACCCGGGTCACCAGAAACTGAAATTGCGGCCGGAACACGCCGACCCTGCCGCGTTCATTTCTTCCCAGGATGTTGTTTTCCCACCGCCGGTAAAGCCAGCCCCCATACCAGGCGCCCGGTTTCGAGGCCGACGTCAGCCAGTCGCGGGTTGCGGGAAGCGTTTGTTGGCCGGGTTCGAGCGGAAGCTGGCTGATAAGCAACTCCCGGATCTGGGGATCGTTTTGCGCCCACAGGTTCCGCCACTGCTCGTAACGCGGGGTTTCGTCGTACATGAGGTTGAGGCCGTAATCCTGGAACGACCAGGCGGCGTGGCAGGCGTAACACTCCATGCCGGTGATGTGCCGGGGGATATTGTGATTGACGATGTCCTTGCCCTCGAGCTGCGGTATGACGTGTTTCAGACCGTCGACCTTGGACGTCAGGACCCAGAAGCCGTCCACCTGCCGCACGTGGGCCAGGACCGCGCCGCTCTTGGCCTTGAGGACCCGGTCGCCCGGAGAGACCTGGTAATTGGGGTTGGCCCGGGCCATGCGGATGATGTCCGGGTCTTCGACCACCGTGGAACGCGGGCTCTGGTCCGGGGTCCCGTGGCAATCATCGCAAGCCACCTTCAGCGCGGAGTGGGAAAAGCCGTACACTGCGCCGTCGCCCATGAGTTCGGACTGTACATGGCAGTCGATACAGGCCAGCCCCCGTTCGAAATGGACGTCCGGGAGCAGCCGGTGGTGGTCCAGCCCGTGAACTGCCCGAAGCGACGCGCCGTCTTCGGACAGAAAGCGGTAGGCGGCGGGGTAATCGCGTTCGAACATCCCCTGGTAGTCGGCCCCCACATGGTTGGAATTGTGGCAGTGGGCGCATTGCGAAACCGGGATGGCGGTATCGATGTGATGAACGATGGGGTAGCCGCGCTTGAGCGTCCCGCCGCCGCTTTGCGCCTTAAGCATGAGTGCGCTCATGGCGCGGTCCCGGCTTAAACTCAAACCATCGTCCGCGTACACCATATGACAGGCGGCGCAGCCGTCCGCCCGGTAATCGCCGTAACGGCCCGCTCCCCGGTTTTGCAGGTGGCAGCGCAGACATTTGCGGCGCAGAAGATCGTCCACCGGCTGTCCCGACGTTCGGGGATCGGGCAGCGACTCCAGGGGTGAGGTAAAGGAAGCCGCGTAGCGCGTCTCCCCCTTGTTTTGGGCGCCGAAAAGATACCTGGTCTGGTTCACGACGCCCGCGGCGGTGGCCATGAGCGAAGATTGGACATGCTTGACCTGGTCTCGGTGACAGGGGCCGCATTTTTGGGCGGCGTGTTCCAGCGCTGACGGATTGGCGATGAGCCCGGCGTGCGCCCGCCCCAATTCCGCCGCCTGTTCGTCGCCGTCGTGACATTTGGCGCAGGAAAAGCGGTGGGTGGCGCTGATTTCCTCGATCCCCTGGTGGCAGGACAGACACCCGTACGCGCCGCTCCGGGCCATGAGCGAAAACGCCAGCGTCATAACCACGAACAGCGCGGTCCTGAACGCCCTGTCCGCATAAGAGGTTCGCCTCCCGGCGCTACGGCTGGCCATGTTCGGCTTCTCCGGCCCGCCACAGGGGCGCGCGCGAATGTTTCATGGTTATTTTGCCCGCAAGCAAATCCTCTTCCAGGCTCCGGTGTTTGTCGCTGTCCGCCTGTTTCAGGGACTGTCCAAAGTCCCGTTGGTAAATGGGGTCGAGCGCGCTGTCATGACAGGCGAGACAGCGTCCCACGGCCAGAATTTTCTGCACCTCTTCCCCATTGAAGGGTCGCGCTCCCTGATGGGAATTGCCCTGCAGAGCCTTACCGTCCGGGCTTATGAGGCTCTCCCATGAAAAGGAAAGCGGATACCCGGCCCGTTGGGCGTCAAAGAGCGTTTCAAAACCTTTTCCCGCGCCGTCCAAACTCACGCCGCTGCCCAGCCCCAGGAATTTGGGGTCCAGATGGCAGTCCTCGCACAGCGGCGTCTCCCCGCCCGTGGCGTGCGGATAGATGGGGACGGACACGATGCCGTTCAGCACGCCGTCTCCTGGATACACGTAATTTTTATAGGGCTCGATTATCCGGCCGTTCCGGTCCAGGTTGTTGAAGAGCACCTGGCATCCCGGCATGTACGGCGCGATTTTCCCCTTGGCGTTGATTCCAAGGGCGGGCGACATGAACCGGTAATAGTCGCGCGTTTCGCTCCAACGCCCCGGCGCGGCTTGTCCGGTCATGGCGTCGTATTGCGGCTGTCCGGCTCGGCGGTAGTCGTGGCAGCCGTAACATTGAGCGGTCCAGCGCGTATGGCAGGAAAAGCATTCCATCCGTTGATGCCCGGCGATGGTGTGCGGGCCGGGTTTGTCGGACAGGAGCGGGATCACGTGGCGTTTCCCGGTCACCTTGGAGTACAGGACCGTTTCCGCGCCTTCCCGCTTCACGTTGACGAGCGGTCCGCCCCGCGAGGACAGGGCTATCAGGTCGCCGGGCTTGTTTTCCGGAATGCTCAGATACCAGGAGGCCCACACGCCGTAATCGTCGGGTTCCAGCTTTTTAAAGCGAGGCGGGTCGTCGGGCGCGCCGTGGCAGTCCCGGCAACGGATCTCCACCTGGTCGCGCATGCGTTCGTACACCTTGCCATCGCCCATGGTGTCCGTTCCGGTGTGGCAGTCCACGCAGCCCATGCCCTTTTCCCCATGGACGTCTCCGGCCAGATGGAGGACCGAGCGGTCGCCGGAAATGGGACCCTGCCGCAACTTTCCATGCTGGTAGGGGGTTCCGTAGCCGTCGTTTTCCACCAACCCCTGATAGGCCATGGCCATGCGGCCACTGCGGTTGTGGCAGCGCATGCATTGATCCACGGTAATGGCGGTGGTGAATTCGTGCCGGGCGCCGTAGCCGGGTCGGTCGCGGGGTAGCGAAACGTCCCCGCCCCGGTAAAACCCGTTACTTTCGTACGACACGTGGCAGGCGGCGCACCCCGCCGCGTGAGCGCTGAGCCCTTCCGGCCGTTCGACCCACAAATGGCATTGGGAACAAAATTTGCGCCACTGGTCGTCGGCGTATTGTCCGGAAATTTCAATGGGATTGCCCAGGATGTCGGTCAGTTGGGGAGCGCCATCCGGCCCAAGCGGCGCCTGATCCAGGGAGAAAAAGGGGACGGGCTTCAAGCGCAACGTCCCGTCCCTGCCCGGAAGCCCCACCGTGGCGTATTGGGACGCGAAGTCCGTTTGCGCCCCCCAGGTCACCCGCAAACTGGTGATGACGCCGGTCATGGTGGCCATGATCGCGCGGGGAACCCGTTCGGCCTGGTTCCTTTCCATGGACGGGTTGCCGGCGTGGCACTTGGTCCCGTCCGGCGCCACCCTGCCGCACGAACGGTTGACCGCCTCCAGCCGGGAGGGGTTGGCTCCCCCCAACATGCCCTGGTGGGCTTCATCCTTGTCCAGCGACAGCCCGTTCCCTTCGTGACAGATGGTGCAGCCGAAGGTTTCCACGGGGTGCGCCGGACTGATTTCTTCCAGTCCCAGGTGGCAGGTGGGGCAGCGGTCCCGGCGGTTCCAGCGCGGAATGGACACTTCTTTTATACGTGGTTGGAACTTCAGGAGTTCGCTTTGTTTTCCGGCGAAGTCGTCCGAGGATATTTTATTTTCGGACTTGAGTTTTTCCAGGCGGGCCAACTCACTGGCCGCGAATTGTTTCTGATAGGCTTCCCAGGGGGGGTTTGCAAAACGATGGACCGCGAACACGGCCGTCAGCAGCAGGATGAAGCTCCAGAAAAAGAGCCGGAAATAGGGCGCTCTCATAAGCTAAGTTCTAGAGCGTAACCGGAGCCCCAGGCTTCGGGCGGCGGCGCGTAAATTTCTTAAGGCAGAGCGGAGGGGCGCTTAACGCGTCCCTCCGCGTATATGACTATTTTACCACCAGCTGATGTTCTTGTCGTTTTCGAAAATGAGTTTTACGAGCGTGCGATAATCGACGCTATCCCCGAACATCCGGAACGTCTGGACTTCATGCCCTTCGCTGGTGGCTTGTATTAAGGATTCGGTTACCTCGTCCGGTTCGGACTTCAGGATTTGCAGCAGCTTCATAAGGCCTCCAGGCTAAAAGGGGATGACCAGATCCATTTCGCGGAGTTTCCGGCCGATCTCTTCCAGACTCATGAACTGAAAACCGTGGTTGTCGCAGTTGGCCTGGACATTGGAATAATAGGAGCATTCCATGTCTTCCAGCCACTCCAGGTTTTCCTTCAATTCGTCGGTCATTTTGACTTCGTGGTCGATGATGAAGGTGGACACCCAGAAGTTTTCCACGGCCAGCCCCAGACTGGACCGGACGCCTTCCCAGTCGTTTTCGGGTTCGCGAATCAAAAAGGCGACGTTTTTAATTTCTTCCATCACGGCCTCCTAGAACACCACGTACCGATCACAATCTTCGATCATGATTCCGTTTCTGGCCTGGGTGGCGAAACCGCTTTCCGGCACGCCGGGCGCCGGTTTGCCTTTCAGGTTATTGGATTCATAGCCCACGTTGCAGAGCGACAGATCAGCCAGACCGGTCAATTCGGTAAAGCGGGGCTGCTGCGACAGCAGCACACCCTTGTGGGTGAAGAATATCTTCATCTCCACCTTTTCCTCTTTGGCCGCTTTCACGAACTCGATCAACTCATCCAGGTATTTGTCCGAACGTACGAGAATACCCAATAAAGGCATGAGCGATCTCCTTACTTAACCCTTTTTGATATAATAGCGGACAAATCCCTGATCTTCCTTGTTTCCCAGGTATTCATGCCCGCCGCGCTTGGCGAAACTGGGGAGATCGTTGCCGGTTCCGGGATCGGTGCTGTAAATTTCCAGGATCTGGCCGGCGGCCATTTTGCCGATCTGCTTCTTGGTTTTGAGAATAGGCATGGGACAGCTCAGTCCCCGCGCGTCCAACGTTTCATCGGCTTTGATATCGTCTACCATGTTCAAATCCTCCTTGCTATTAAAATACGGTAAATTTATCGGTTTCTTCGTTCCAGGTCGCCACCCAGAGGTATACGAGCATGAGGACCACGATCCCGACATAGGTCCACAAGTATCCCATAATATTCGGCATATACAGGGCGTCTCCGATGTAGTCGATTAGGCCGGTGGTGTCCATGAACTTGCTCCAGAGCGACCCCACCAGAGCAAAGGTAATCAACGCCATCCAGAGCTTGACGTGACCCTCGCCGACCCGCCACAGCGTTCCGCTTCCGCAGCCGCCGGCCACCACCATGCCCATGCCGAAAATCACGCCGCCCGCCAGGCCGCCGATCCAGAAGCGGGCCGGAACGTACATGTCCTCGGGACGGAATCCCATGTACTTGATGATGACAAACCCGGTGAGGCTGATAATCAGGCTGATGGCCACCGCGCGGGGGGCTTCGCCTTCACCGGTCATAAAGGGGTCGCGGAAAGCCCGCACGAAACAGAACCGGGCTCTCTGGATAACCAGGCCGAAAGCCATGCCGAACAGCAGCAGGCCGCCCAGGGCGGTATAGGCGCGCTTGGAGTACATGAGCGCGAACACGATACCGGCGACGAACACCGCAACGCCGATCCACGGCTGCGCCTTGGACCAGTCGGTTCCGCCTTCCTTGGAAGCGGCGGGCCGAAGTCGGGGCCGTGGGAAATTTTTCCATTTCCCATAACAGATAGCGCAACCCGATGTACGCGCCGATGATCAGGCCGACCATCATGGCCGGGCCGCTGAAACTCAAGGCGCTGGTGGCTATATAAAATCCGCCGACGTTACAGCCGCCCGCCATCGAGGCGCCGATGCCCATGAGCGTTCCGCCGGCCAAACCTTTGCCCAGTTCCAGTTTGGGCGACTTTCTGATCGAGAACTGTTTGGACAACAGCGCGGAGCCGAAAGCGCCGAAGATAAGGCCGAAACTCAATATGGATGAAGAAGAGGTAACCGGGTCCAATCCCGAGCTTTTGTAAAGGCCCAGGGTCGAGAACACCCAGTCGCCCCATACTTTTATTCCGCCAAAAACGCCCCAGGGGCGCGACCAGGCGAACGTCAGTACGCTCAACAACCCGATGAGAACGCCGCCAAGCCACAGCGGCCACTGATTGTTGAACGCCCGGTCATACGCTTCCGTAAACTTTTCCTTAAAAATGCCTGCCACTAACGATTCCTCCTTTAGCAGCCTTGATCGTCTTTTATTTTCAATTTCGTCCCGCTACCGGTGTCCTTCATCGCCGGGGGCGCAACGCCCGAATCCGGAGGAGGAGTAACGTCCTTCGGAGGCATGGGCGGCGCCGGATCCGGCCTTGGCCGCTTCATGGACGGTGGAGCCGAAACCGGGGGAGGCCCGACTGTTCTCCGCCCCGGGAGGGGCCCCGGGCGGCGGAGCCATTTCCGAAGGCGGCGCCGGAGGCGCGCTCGGAGCGTCCTCATCCGGAGGCGGCGGGACTTCATCGGGCGGCGGCGCATCGAGCGCCTTGGTATCGGAAGCTAGAATCAGTGGCGTATCTGGAACGGCGCCGATCATCTTCCAGGATTGAGAAGCCATGGTTTCCTCGGATACCGCCCACGACGATCCGCCGACCGCGAACAGGCAGACCGACAGCGACAGACAGGCGATCAAGGAGGATGCGCGCATCAGAAATTCCCTCCCCTACGAACGCGGCGCATCGCATGAGGCCGCTCGTCGAAGGCCCAATGGTGGCCGGATGATATGGTATCGAGATCCGACAAGATCAGCACCCCTCATCGTCCAAGATCTTGAATCCCGTGTCTCCCTTGGGCTTCTCCGGAGCCGGAGCGGCCTGAGCGGGAGGCGTCGCCTCGGCGCTTTCCCGAGCGGGGGGCGCCGATGAAGAGATTTCAGGCTGCGCGGCGGGCGCGGTCGGTCGGAATATGTACTTACCCTGGGTTTTCATCTGTTCGCCGACCGAATAAAAAGAAGCGAGGTCATAATAGTTCCACGCTTTCTTGGAGCCCGGATCGGCCTGCACGGCTTTCTGAAAATAATACTTGGCGTCTTCGTAACGGTTTCTGGCGAACGCTTCCGAGCCGTAGCGCAAATAAAGCGCGCTTAATTCCTGGTTGGCGCTGAATTGGGGGACCGGCGGGTCGGCGTAGACGATGGGCGCCATGGCGCATGTTGCGGTAATAATCAAAAGAGCGGTTATCATGAGACGACACGTCCGCATTTTGACGAATCCTCCTGGTTGAATTAAAAACGGGAATTTAAAACGGATTGTAATCCGAGAACAAATGATATTGCTACCCAAAAACAATTAGATATAGTTATACAAAAAGATGTTTAACGTCAAGTTCTTCCAAGGAAACGAGGTTCCATCCCCAATTTTGATATATCCCTCGGCGTTGGATGCCGTTCACTCTTTTGAGCCGGTTCCGGCCGTCCGGTTACAAAAAAAATTTCATCCCGACCCCGGATTGTATCGAGGGGGCTACCCATACGCCCGGAATTATAACATTTAATACGACTTCTTACCGGTAAAAGCGATCAGGGCGGGCTTCAATCGGCGCCGCGCGTCTTTATTGATCGGGAAAATGACAATTTCTCTCAAGTGTTTCCAGGGCGGTCCCGATGTAATAACCAGCGCGGCGGTCGAGCGTGCGTTCGTCACTCCATTCCGACCTGAATGAGTCCCTCCGGCGCCGAGTTTTTCACGCCTGGAACCCGGACGTGGAACAGGGTCGGGCGACGCTCACCGCGTACTTTAAGTTCTCCAGGGATTAGGAGGTCAAAATTAATGAAGCTCAGTCTACGTAACAAATTTCTCGTTCCCACGCTTTTGATTATCATTATCGGCATGGCGGTATCGAGCATGGTGGGGTACGTGTATTCTCGTGACGCGCTCAAGCATGCGCTCAACGATCAAATCAAACAGATCGTAACTTCACTCGACCAGGTCGTCACCTCATGGATGCATGACCGGGAAAAGGACGCGACAACCTGGTCCAAACAGAAGATTTACATATCCGCTCTCGAAGACACCTTTTTCGGCAAAGCCGCCCGCAAGACCGCCGATGAAGACATGGCCTTTTTAAAGAAGAGCTACCCCTATTATGAGAATATCTTCCTGGCGAATCAGAACGGTGACATAGTAAGTAGCGCGGATCCCGGAATAATTGGCAAAATAAGCGTTAAAGACCGGAAATACTTTCAGGAAGCCATGAAGGGCTCCCTTTTCATTTCCGAGGTCATGATAAGCAAAGCAACCGGGGAGCGGAATCTTTGCCATTGCGGCGCCCGTGATCGGAAAAAGACGTTCAGAAAGGCGTCCTGTGCGCCATGGTCGATCTGTCATATTTCGGCAAGCTCTTTGTCAACGACATCAAAGTCGGCCAGTCCGGCTACGCGTATGTTTTCCAGGTCAGCGACGGGCTCGTTGTCTCTCATCCCAACGATAAAATCCTGCTCAAGCTGAAAATGACGGACTACGATTTCGGCCGGGAGATCATAAAATTAGGCACGGGGGCTATAACCTATACCTACGAGGGCGTGGAAAAAGCGGTGGCCTTTAAAAAGGCCGGAGTTATGAACTGGATCATCGCCGCGGGAGTTCCCACCTCCGAACTGCTGGCGCCCGCCAAAAGGATCGGCTTCATCAACCTCTTCGTGGGCCTGGCCATCGTGCTTCTGGCCGCGTTGGTGGTATTTATGATCGCGCGGTCCATTGTAAAACCGGTTAACCGCATATCCAGGGGGCTTAGCGAAGGCGCGACCCAGGTGGCTTACGCCGCCGGGCAGGTCTCGACTTCCAGCCAGACCCTGGCCGAGGGCTCATCGGAACAGGCGGCATCATTGGAAGAAACATCCTCCTCGCTGGAGGAAATGGCCTCCATGACCAAGCAGAACGCGGATAACGCCGCCCAGGCCGATGGTCTAATGAAGGAAACCAATACTGTGGTCAAGCGGGCCAACGAATCGATGGTAGAACTTACCACTTCCATGGAAGAAATTTCCAACGCCAGTGAAGAAACCTCCAAGATCATCAAGACCATCGACGAAATCGCCTTCCAGACCAACCTGCTGGCGCTCAACGCCGCGGTGGAAGCGGCTCGCGCCGGAGAAGCGGGAGCGGGATTCGCCGTGGTGGCCGATGAAGTGCGCAACCTGGCCATGCGCGCCGCCGACGCGGCCAAGAACACCGCTTCGCTCATAGAAACCACCGTTAAAAAGGTTCACGACGGTTCGGATCTGGTGCAGAAAACCTCCGAGGCGTTCAAGGAAGTGGAAGAACGGTCCGGGCACGTGGGGAGCCTGGTGGAAGAAATCGCCACCGCGTCCCATGAACAGTCCGAAGGTATCGGTCAGGTCAACCGGGCCGTAAGCGAGATGGACCGCGTGGTGCAGCAGAACGCCGCCAGCGCGGAGGAGTCTAGTTCATC
The DNA here is from genome assembly GCA_963821845.1 of uncultured delta proteobacterium. Classification (GTDB taxonomy): domain Bacteria; phylum Desulfobacterota; class Desulfarculia; order JACQYL01; family CAWGVV01; genus CAWGFI01. The sequence goes on along the minus strand of CAWGFI010000011.1, from coordinate 68,769 downwards.
TTCCCAGGAAATGACCGCCCAGGCCGAAAGCATGCACGGATTGGTCAACGACCTGGTAACCTTAGTGAAGGGTGGTAACGGATCTTCCGCGCCCCCGAGCCGTAAAGCGATCAAAGGCGGCGAGCGCCCCGAAGCTGGAATCCAAAAAGATGGCCCAGCCCAAGGGAAAGAACGTGAAAAAAATCGGGTCGCACGGCGCCAAGGAAGTAAAACCGGAAGAGGTTATACCGCTTGAAAACGACGACTTCAGCGATTTCTAAAATCGTCGAGTGATATTAAAAAACGGGCGTCCGCGCAACCACGCGGCGCCCGTTTTTTATGGTCGAATCGATTTATACCCGGTCCATGCTGCCGCTGACAAAACCTTCCAGATCGAGCGTAAGGTAGGGAAATCCCAGTTCTCGCGCCAGCTTGATGATGGCCGCCCTGGCCGACGGTTCCACGATCCCGGAAAGCTCGCCATCGGGTATTTCCAGCCTGATCACGGAGCCGTGCAATCGCGCCCGAACCTGGGTGATCCCGTACTCCTTGACCGTTTTTTCGATTGTTTCCAGTTTGCGCAGCGTTACTTCATCGAGCGGCGTATCGTAGGGCACGCGGGTGGCCAGGCATGACTGGGAGGGTTTGTTCCAGGTGGAAAGGTTCATGATCCGGCTGTGATGGACAATGTCCGACCGGGTGAAACCTGCCTCGGCGAGCGGAGTCTTGACACCCAACTCGCTGATGGCCCGCAGTCCGGGCCGCCCGTTTTTGAGGTCCTCGGCCGTGGTGCCGTCGGCCAACACGGCCAGATTCAGCTCCCCGGCCAGTTTCAGCCCTTGGGTGTAAATGATTTTTTTGCAGTGGTAGCAGCGGTCCCGAGGATTGGAGCGGACGACGGGGTCATCCAGGGTGTTGATGTTCCGTACCAGGCGCCGAACACCGATTTCATCGGCCAGCTTATCGGCCTCGTTCAGTTCCGCCCGTGGCGTCAGGGGGGAAGCCATGGTGAAGGCCACGGCCCGGTCGCCTAGCTTATCGTGGGCGACTTTCAGCAGAAACGTTGAATCGAGGCCTCCCGAAAAGGCGATAAGTGCCGATCCGTAGGACTGAATGATCCGCTTGAGCGCTTGCAGCTTGCGTTCGGCGTCTTCGCGGAGTTGTTCCGGTTCCATCGTATCAATCGTAGGTGGCGACGACGCGGTGGCCCGACTGTTCGAGTCGATCGATCACCGTGTCCACGTTCTTCCGGGCCAGTCGGAAGGAGTAGATCCTGCCGTTGGACTTCCCGCCCAAAAGACCCACGCTTATCACTTCACCGCCGGTTTCCGCAATAATCCTGCTGACGTCTTCAAAGGCGTTGGGGGCGTCCTTGAGCGAAACGTCCAGCCTCGCCGATTCCTCCAACACGCCCATCATCTCCACAAAGGCGTACACGATGTCGGTAACGGTGAGAATGCCCACCAGCTGGGAGTCTTGAATAACGGGCAACGCGCCGATTTTGTTTTCATAGATCAGTCTGGCGGCTTTTTCTATGGCGTCGTCCGGCCTCACCGTGATGGGATCGGTGACCATGACGTCTTTCACGTCGATCTCGCCATACATGGAGGGAATGATCAGGCCTCTCAGATCGCTTTGCGTGACCAGCCCGATAAATTCGGAATTTTCCACCACCGGCAGGTGACGAATGGAGAATTTCTTCATCAGATCGATGGCGGACTGAATCGTGGCGTCCGGCTTGACGGTCACGATATCGGTTTTCATGTATTGTCGAATGCTCATTGCGCAAACCTCTTTTCGGGCCGGTAATCAAACGCGGCCCGCGTTGCGCGGCCGTTTCGCGCGATAATGTGTCTGTTGATCGTATTTGTCATTATTGTAGTAGGCTCGCCTATGCAATGCAAGGAAAAGGTTCCGCGATAATTCGGCGTTCCGGCAAGCGCGCTCTTGACTTTTCAAGGCAGTTAAGGTAGCCTTCGGTTGGTTTTTTCCTATCACCTTAACCTCTTGATATCTGAGAAAAATGACTGCAAAGAACATCAAAAACAAGTACATTTTCATCACCGGCGGCGTGCTGTCGTCTCTGGGCAAGGGATTAGCCTCTGCTTCCATAGCCGCTCTGCTCGAATGCCGGGGCCTGCGGGTAACGCTGCAGAAGCTCGATCCCTACATCAACGTCGACCCGGGCACCATGAATCCCTTCCAGCATGGGGAGGTGTTCGTGCTGGACGACGGCGCCGAGACCGACCTGGATCTGGGGCATTACGAGCGTTACTCCAACGCGCATTTGTCCAATAAAAACAACTATACCACTGGCAGAATCTACAATGAGGTGATCCAGAAGGAACGGCGCGGCGATTATCTGGGAGGCACCGTGCAGGTGGTGCCGCATATAACCGACGAGATAAAACGCGCCATTTTGCAGCTCGAGGACGCCGACGTAGCGATTATCGAAATCGGAGGAACCATCGGCGATATCGAGAGTCTGCCCTTCCTGGAGGCCATCCGCCAGTTCCGCTCCGACGTGGGCAAGGAAAACGTCCTCTATATCCATCTGACGCTGGTTCCCTTCATCAAGACGGCGGGCGAGGTAAAAACAAAGCCCACCCAGCACAGCGTCAAGGAACTGCGCGGCATCGGCATCCAGCCCGACATTCTCTTATGCCGTTCCGAGCATGACCTCAGTCCCGAAATCAAGGCCAAAATCGCCCTGCACTGCAACATCGAGCCGGAAGCGGTCATCACGGCCCGGGACGTGGAAAGCATCTACGAAGTGCCCATTCGCTACCACAAGGAAGAACTGGACGACCGGATCGTAGAAAAACTGAATATCTGGACCCGCGCCCCCCGCCTCACCGATTGGGAGGATCTGGCGAGGAGAATCAAGAACCCCAAGCACCACCTCACCATCGGCATCGTGGGAAAATACATCGACCTGCGCGAATCCTACAAAAGTCTGAACGAAGCCCTGACTCATGGCGGAATCGCCAACGAAAGCCACGTGCATCTGGAGTACATCGACTCCGAGGACTTGCAGGCCGATGAAAACGACTCCCGGCATATGCGAGCCATGGACGTGCTGGCTTCCGTGGACGGCGTGCTCGTGCCGGGGGGATTCGGAACCCGTGGAGTGGAGGGGAAAATATTGGCGGCGCGCTTTGCGCGTGAAAACAAAATTCCCTTTTTCGGTATCTGTCTGGGAATGCAGGTGGCGGTAATCGAGTTCGCTCGCAACGTCGCCGGCAAGGAACACGCGCACAGCACCGAATTCGATGAAAAGAGCGCCTACCCCATCATCTATCTCATGCGTGAATGGTACGACCCGAAAACCGATAGGATTATGACGCGCGACGTCAACACGGAAAAAGGCGGAACCATGCGGCTGGGGGCGTACCCGTGCTCATTGAAAGAGGGAACCCTGGCGTACCAGGCGTACGGCCGGAAAGAGATCTCGGAGCGCCACCGGCATCGTTATGAATTCAACAACGAATACCGTGACGACATGACCGAGAGCGGCCTGATATTTTCCGGCGCGAGCCCCGACAACAATCTGATCGAAATCGTTGAGCTTACGGATCATCCCTGGTTCCTGGGTTGTCAGTTTCACCCGGAATTCAAATCAAAACCCATGAAGCCGCACCCGCTTTTCGCGTCCTATATCAAGGCGGCGCTGGCGTACCGGCAAAAACGATCCTGACATCATGACGAGAGAAATATCTATCGGGTCTTTTGTTGTGGGCGGTTCCAACCCGCCATTTTTTATTCTGGGGCCCTGCGTTATCGAAAGCGAGTCGCTGGTTTTTACCGTGGCCAAGCGACTCAAGGAAATCGCCGAGGAACTGGGCGTCCATTTCGTGTTCAAGTCTTCGTTCGACAAGGCCAACCGCACCTCCATAAGCTCGTTTCGTGGACCCGGCCTGCGCGAGGGCATGCGGATACTGGGCAACGTGAAAAAAGAACTGGGCATACCCGTGACTTCCGACATACACGGCCCCGAACAGGTGGAAGCCGCGGCCGAAGTTCTGGACATCATCCAGATCCCCGCCTTTTTGTGCCGCCAGACGGATCTCATCGTGGAAGCGGCCCGGAGCGGCAAACCGCTCAACATAAAAAAAGGCCAGTTCATGGCCCCCTGGGACATGCGGTACGTGGTGGACAAGGCCGCCTCGACGGGCAACGAGAACATCCTGATTACCGAACGGGGATCGTTTTTCGGCTATAACCGCCTGGTGGTGGACATGACGGCGCTTCCCGAAATCAGCAAGATGGGAACCCCGGTGGTGTACGACGCGACTCACAGCGTTCAGCTTCCCGGCCAGGGCGCCGGATGCACCATAGGGTTGCGCGAATATATTCCTCACCTGGCCCGGGCGGCCATGGCGGTAGGGGTCGGCGGCATGTTTTTCGAAACGCACCCCGACCCGGACAACGCGCTCTGCGACGGGAGCAATTCGCTGCCCCTGGACGGCATGAAAGACCTGCTGGAACGATTGATGATCATTTACCGGGCGGCTCATGAATGAAGATTCCGCCCGGACCCGCGCGGCGCTGGAACGGGCGCGTCTGATCAAGGGCGTGTTCCTTGACGTGGACGGGGTTTTGACCGACGCGCGCATAACCTACGACGGCTCCGGCCATGAGCTGAAGTGGTTCAACGTGCGGGACGGCTACGGTCTGCGGAGATTGATCAAGGCCGGAATCGGCGTGGCCATCATAACCGGGCGATCGGCGGAGGTGGTGGCGAGGCGGGCTCGGGAACTGGGAATTACCGAGGTTCACCAGGGGGTCGCCGACAAGGTAGCGGTGTTTCGGGAAGTATTGGCCCGCTGGAACATCACCGCCGATCAAGCCGCCTTTGTCGCGGACGACATGCCGGACCTGCCGGTCTTTTCCCAAGTGGGCCTGGCCGTGGCCGTGGCGGACGCCTGTCCGGAGATACTGGACCGTTCGCACGTGGCGACCCGGCTCAAGGGCGGATTCGGCGCGGTGCGGGAAGCCGTCGAACTTATTCTGCGGGCGCAGGGAAAATGGACCGACCGGTAGACGCGGAATTAAAAACCGCTTTACTCCTGTGTATGCAAAAATTATACTAGGCCCAAAAGAACCGCGGACCGTTCATGAACAAGAAATGGATTTTCATCGCCCTGACCCTGGTCGCCGTGGCGGCGGCGGGCTTCTTCGTCTGGCTGGAAAACAGGGACGAGCCGGAACTTTCGGCGGAAGCCAAGCTTGCCGTATCCGACGCCGACCTCCAAATGGAAGGGCTGGAATACGTTCAGACGCGGAACGGAAATAAAGAATGGATTTTGGTCGCGCAAGAGGCACAGTTCTTGAAGGATCAAAACGAGGCTGAACTCGACGACGTGCGAATTACCTTTTATCCAAAAAACGGAGGCGAGGTGGTGATGACCTCTGAAAAAGGCCGTTTTAACACCACAACACAGGATATTCAGGCGTGGGGAAACGTCCGGGTGCAATCCCAAGACGGATACAGCTTCCACACCCCGGCCGTGAACTATTCCGCGAAATCGAGACAGATCACCTCGGACCAGGACGTGTTTTTTTCCGGACCGCGGTTCAAGGTTGAAGGACGGGGGTTGCTGGTGCAATTGGATCTCGGCAAATTGAATATTCTCAACCAGGTATCGGCTACGGTATGGGGGGACGTGTGGAAAGACGCTCCAAAATCGTGAGCGCGGGCCTCGTACGGGCTCTGTTGTTCCTCCTGGCGTTCGCGTGCGTGACGGCGGGCCCGACCTCGGGTTTTTCAGCCGAAAAAATGGTATCCGACAAACCAATCAAAATCACCTCCGACAGTCTGGAAGCGGACAACAACGCCAAGAAAATTTATTTCCGCGGCTCCGTGCGCGCCATTCAGGATGACATCAACATCACCTGCGACACTATGTCCGTCACCTATGGCGGAAAGACCGAGGGCTCGACCGGCGGCAAGGCCGAAGGCTCGACCCCTTCCGGCGGGCAGGATATCGAACATATCGTGGCCGAGGGAAACGTGGTCATCACCCAGGGAAACCGTGTGATAACCGGGAAGCAGGCTGAATTTTTCCAGAAAACCAGGACCATCGTCATCACCGGAGACCCGGTGGCCAAGGAAGGTCAGAATACCATACGCGGTGGTAAGATAACCTTTTACATCGACGAAAACAAAAGCGTAGTCGAGGGGGCCCGGACCAAGCAGGTCGAAGCCGTCATCTTTCCCGACCAAAAAAACGGTGGCTAGATGGATGAGCCGAACAAGGCCCCCCAAACGAGGACGTTGGCTACTCGCGGACTGGTAAAGAGCTACCATCGGAAAACGGTGGTCCACAATGTAGGCGTCAATATTACGAGCGGCGAGATCGTGGGATTGCTCGGCCCCAACGGCGCGGGAAAGACCACCACGTTTTACATGATCGTGGGTCTCGTCAGACCGGACAAGGGCACGGTCGAACTGGACGGACGGGACATCACCGACTGGCCGATGTACCGGAGGGCCAGGCAGGGCATCAATTATCTGCCTCAGGAACCCTCCATTTTCAGGAAATTGACGGTTGAAGAAAACATTCTGGCCATCCTGGAAACCCTGCATTTGAGCAGGGAGGCTCAGCGGGAACGCTTGCGTGATCTGCTCAACGAGCTGAAAATCACGCACTTGGCCAAAAACCGGGCGTATTCGCTGTCCGGCGGGGAACGCCGCCGGGTGGAAGTCACCAGGGCGCTGGTCACGTCTCCATCTTTTATTTTGCTCGATGAGCCGTTCGCCGGGATCGACCCCTTGGCCGTGGCCGACATTCAGAATATCATTCTTCAGCTCAAGGCCAAAAATATTGGGGTTATCATTTCGGACCACAACGTGAGAGAAACTTTAGGCGTTTGCGACAGAGCCTATATCGTGAACGAAGGGAATATATTGGAGGATGGAACGCCCGCTCAGATTGTCAGCAGTAACAGGGCACGATCAGTCTATTTAGGGGATAGGTTCGAACTTTAATGGCCGCAATGGAACTAAAACAAACGCTTAAGCTGACGCAGCAGCTTATTATGACGCCGCAGCTTCAGCAGGCGATAAAACTTCTCCAGCTCTCCCGCCTCGAACTCATCGAGACCGTGAGCCAGGAAATGGAAACCAATCCGCTCCTGGACGAATCGCCGTGGGAAAGTTCGGAAGACGATAAGGAAACTTTTGAACAGCAGGAAGACGATCGCGTAAACATGAGCGATCCGGCCGAAGTCCGGGTGGAGGAGCGTACCCAGGACGATTTCAACTGGGAAACCTACATCGACGAATACAGCTCCCGCAGCCTCGCCTCGACCTATGAACCCCGGGAAGCCGGCCCTTCTTTTGAAAACTTTCTTTCCAAGGAAGAAGGCCTGCAAGAACACTTGATGTGGCAGTTGCTGCTGTCCAAACTGTCGGAGGATGAAGAGCGGATCGGATCGGAGATCCTCGGCAACATCGACGAGGACGGTTATTTCAAGGCCGAACTGGAAGAGGTCTGCAAGGCCACGAACGTCCCTTTAGAAACGGCCCGCGCGGTGTTGGAGAAAATCCAGCGCTTCGACCCGCCGGGAGTCGGCGCCCGCGACCTCCGGGAATGTTTGCTCAACCAGATGATCATACTGGAAGTGGCAGACCAGACGGCCGTAGCCATTATCCGTGACCACATAGGGCTACTGGAGAACAAAAACTACATGCAACTTGCCAAAAAGCTCGGCAAAAGCGTTGACGACATCCGCCAGGCGGTGGGAGTCATCACCCAGCTGGACCCCAGACCGGGCAGGCAGTACAGCGCCGATCGGCCGCACTATATCAGCCCCGACATCTACGTCCACAAGATGGACGAAGAGTACGTGATCATGCTGAACGAGGATGGCCTGCCCAAACTCAAGATCAACTCCCTGTATCGCGAGGCCCTGGAAGGGAAACAGTCGCTGGGGGCGGACGGCAAGGAATTCCTGCAAAACAAGCTTCGTTCGGCGGTATGGCTGATCAAGAGCATTCATCAGCGGCAGCGCACCATCTACAAGGTCACCGAAAGCATCGTCAAATTTCAGCGCGATTTCCTCGACCACGGCATTGCCCATCTCAAACCCCTCATTCTCAAGGACGTGGCCGAAGACATCAACATGCACGAATCCACCATCAGCAGGGTTACCACCAACAAATACGTGCATACTCCCCAGGGCGTGTTCGAACTCAAGTTCTTCTTCAACAGCGCCATCAACAGGATCGTGGGCGATTCCATCGCCTCGGAAAGCGTCAAGGAAAAGATACGCAAGATCGTGTCCGATGAAGACCGCGCCCGCCCGCTCAGCGATAAGAAAATTGTGGAGATTTTAAAGATAGACGGCATTGACATCGCCCGGCGAACCGTCGCCAAATACCGCGAAATGATGGGTATCCTACCCTCCAGCAAACGAAAGGATCCGTTCGCCAAGCTCAACCGTAAATGACTTTTTAGGTTTCCGAACGTTCCCAGGTGGACGACTCGGGACGACGGACTTACAATAACGAGAAGCGCTCTTTTACCTGTATGATTCGGTTGATACGGATCGATTTTCAGAAGCGGCTGTCAAGGAGGTAATAATGGCTGTGAACATATCTTTCAGGAACCTTGATTCATCGGATGCGATTCGAGATTACGCCACGGACCGCGTATCTCGCGTAAAAAAATATATTGAATCGCCGTTCGACGCCAATATCGTTCTTTCGGTGGAAAAGTTCAGGCACATCGCCGAAGTGACCATTTCCTTCGACGGGCAGACCATCAACGGAGAGGAAGAGACGGAAGACCTCTATTCGGCCATTGACCTGGTTATGGACAAGATAGAACGCCAGGTGAAGAAACACCGGGGAAAATTGACCAACCGCAAGGGCGGGGGCAGACAGAAAGTCGAACAGCTTGCGTACACCGAAGACGTCCTGGCTTCCGAGGGATCGGATGAAGATGGAGTGCGTATCGTAACCACCGAATCGCTTTACGCGAAACCGATGGACGTCGAGGAAGCGGTCATGCAGCTCGACCTGTCCGAGAACGATTTTCTGGTATTCACCAATGCGAGAAGCCAGAAAATAAATGTCGTCTATAAGCGGCGGGACGGCAACTACGGTTTGATACAACCACAGAACTGAATACGCCGTCGACAGTTGGGAATCCTTATAAATGAAGTTAATTGATATCCTGGAAAAAGGATTTATCATTCCTTCGCTCAAGGCGGAAAGTAAGAAGAACGCTTTAGAGGAATTGGTGTCGGTTTTTTCGGAACGATACCCGGGTATTGACAAGGATGAATTCCTGCGGGTCCTCCTGGAACGGGAAAAACTCGGCAGCACCGGGATCGGAGAAGGAGTGGCGATTCCCCACGGCAAGGTCAAAAACTTTGATAAGCTCATTATCTCGTTTGGCCGCAGCCGGCAGGGAATCGATTTTGACTCCAACGATTCGCAGAAGGTGCACCTCCTTTTTCTTCTGATGGCGCCGGAGAGTTCCACGGGACATCATTTGAAAGCATTGGCTAAAATATCCAGACTCCTGAAAGATCGTGAAACACGGAAGCGGTTGATAGACGCGGAGGACCGTGGGGAGATTTACCAGATTATAGCCGAGAGCGATCGCGATTATTAATCGTCGATGCGGTGGACCGACGTCCCCTTCCGCCAAAGCGGTATCCCTGGAGACATGCTCCTCTGGCCTCGCCCCTGGACACATTCCGTTCCCAGTATTCTCCGAAAGGCGTGTCACCTCCATGGCGAATAGTCATATTATCATTGTTACGGGGATGTCCGGCTCCGGTAAAAGCACCACGCTGCGCGCTTTGGAGGACGCCGGATTTTTCTGTATCGATAACCTGCCGGTCGCGCTGCTGACCAAGCTCCTGGATCTGAAATCGGAATTCGGCCGGGGACAGATGCGGCTCGCGCTGGTCATGGATCTGCGCGAGAAAGATTTCACCCAGCGCTTTCCGGAACAGTATAATACACTGAAAAGCCGGGGCGCCGAGGTGGAAATGGTCTTCCTGGACGCTTCCGACGAAATCCTGATTGAGCGTTTCAGCCATACCAAGCGGCAGCACCCCATAACCTCGACGGATTCCATCCCGGAAAAAATCAAGATCGAACGTGAATTTCTGGCGCCGGTAAAAGCGCTCGCCGATCGGGTGCTCGATACAAGCCATTACAACATTCACGAGCTTCGGGAAGTCATCACGCAGGCGCATGCGCCTCAAGCGGCTCCCGAACGGATGAACATTCAGATATTGGCGTTCGGTTACAAACACGGAGTGCCGCACGAAGCCGATCTGGTGATCGATGTGCGGTTTCTTCCCAACCCTTTTTACATCACTCACCTCCGCGACAAGGATGGCAGGGACCAGGACGTGAGCGATTATGTGCTCGAACGGCCGGAAGCCAAGGAATTTCTGCGGCGTTATACCGGTTTGTTGGACATGTTGATTCCCCTTTACCGGAAAGAAGGGAAATCGTACCTTACCGTGGCGGTCGGTTGCACCGGGGGACGGCATCGCAGTGTCGCGGTGGCCAGAGCCCTCGACGAAGAGCTTAAAAAGCTGGGCATTCACGCAACCCTGCGATATCGCGACGTGGATCGGGAGTGATTATATGGTAGGTGTCATCATCGTCACGCACGGCAAAATGGCGACCGAATTGATAAAAACCGCCGACTTCATCGTCGGTAGGGTAGAGGCCATAAAAGGATTGTGCATTGACCCTCAGGCTAGTTCCGAGGAGATTCGCCGGTCCATAGAAGAGACCATCGCCAGTGTGGATCAGGGAGATGGAGTGCTCATCCTGACCGATATGTTCGGCGGGACGCCCTCCAACATCAGCCTCACCTTTCTGGCGACCGGAAAGGTGGAGGTGCTCAGCGGAGTCAATCTTCCGATGCTGCTCAAGCTGGCTTCGCCCAACAGAAAGAACCAGCCTCTGGGGAAGCTGGCTGAATCCCTGCTGACGGCCGGTCATAACAGCATCAATCTGGCCAGCAAGATCCTTAACCACGACGTTCGCTGATGTCTCTCTTTTTCGTAAGGATTGATTCGCGTCTGATCCACGGTCAGATCATCGAGGCGTGGGCGCCACACCTGAGGCTGGACTGTATCCTGGTGGCCGACGACGACGTGGCGGCCGACTCCATGCAAAAAACCATCATGCGCATGGCCGTGCCCAGTGACATTCGGGTTGAAATCGGATCGGTGCATGATATCGTAGCCAGGATAAATGACGGCGAATGGGCGAAGAGCAATTGCCTGCTAATTTTTTCGAGCTGTCAGACCGTCCGCGAGGCGCTGCATTTCGGGCTGGATCTTCCCAAACTGAACATCGGCAACATTCATCACGCTCAGGGCCGCGTTAAAGTCACTCCCAGCGTCGCTCTCACCGAAGAGGATTTTACATGGCTCAAATCGCTTGCCGAAAACGGCGTGCTGGTAGAATTTAAAACGGTTCCCAAACAAAAATCGGTCAGCCTGTCTCATATTAAGTGGCCATAAAAAAATATCCAGGCGATTGCGCGCGCCGGATCGGCATGGCATTTTCATGGATCTGATCTTCAATGCCTTGAAATTTTCATTTGCGGGAGCGCTCATCTATCTCGACCGCACCCACGCCCTGCAAATGATGATCTCGCGTCCCGTCGTCACCGGGACGATCATCGGTTTCCTGGCGGGAAACGTCGGCATGGGACTGCTGATGGGCGCGATCATCGAACTTTTGTGGATACGCGACATACCCGTGGGGACCTTCGTTCCTCCCGACGAAACCATCCTGACCGTGCTCGTCGCTTCGGTGGGCGTTCTGCGGCTGGACGCCTCCGGCTGGAAAGAAATCTCCCTGTACGTATACGCGCTGCTGATATTCCTGCCCGCCACCTATCTCAGCCTTCAGGTGGAACTGGCGCTCAGGAACGTCAATAACGCCGTGTGGCGCCTGGCGAGCCAGGCCGTGGAAAACGGCCAGGACAGCCGCGTGCCGCTCTACCACTGGGGCGCCGCCGCCATCGCGTTTTCCGCCCACTTCCTCTTGCTCCTGGGTTTTCTGCTGGGCGGCTTGTACTTTATCCGCCTCACCTTTCCCCTGCTCCCCGCTTTCCTTAACAAAGCGCTCTATTTCACCGGCCTCGTGGCGCCGGTGGTGGGGATTTCGGCCGCCTTGAGCGCCACGCGCAGCAAAAAAGCGCTCATCCTGTTTTCCGTAATTTTTATCCTGTTGTTCGCTATATCGATATGAGAAAAACCACTGATATTCTTATTGAACCGGCTGATCCGGGAGACTTCGACCGCATATGGGAAATCGAACTGTGTTCCTTTGACGAGCCCTGGTCCCGGGAATCGTTGCGGGAAGAATTGGACAATCCCTGCTGCGCCGGTTTCGCCGCATGGGAAGGGACCGAAATCGTGGGCTATGTTCTTTTACGCCGCGTCTTCGATGAATGGACGATCATGAACATCGCCGTGTACCCGGCGCGACGCAGAAAAGGCGTGGCCTCGGCCCTTCTGAGATTCGTTGAACGCACAGCGCACGAGGTGGGTATCAGCCGCCTGACCCTGGAAGTCCACGAGAAAAACGACCACGCTAAACGCCTCTACGCCACCCACGGGTATCAGGCCGTGGGATACCGTCCGGGCTATTACGACCAGGGCCGGTCCGGCGCGGTGATCATGGATCGTTATCTGGGGGATGACTGAGGTTCCGGTTTCAGGCGCTGGAGGAAAACGACTTGCGGGGGACGCGGGGGAGAAAACTCCCCCGCAAGGCTTTTTCTTCCCCTGCGCTACACTTCTTTCGCCTGCATGGCTTTTCTCCGCGCTGCTTTTCCTTTCCTGCATCGATCTTTCCTGCAATCGATTATTAATTCCCAATTAGGTTTCACCGTAAAAGGCCGCCCTATGGTACCATATTGAGTAAACCTTCAATGCGGGGAGGCGTACGTCTGTCCCGACGCCGACGCGGGGACCGTATCGGAAGAAAAAGTCTCGCTCACATTTCTTACCTTGAAAAGGATCTCGGACCGATGGGCCAAGAGGACGTAAAAAAGGAAGCGCTCAAGGATCTTCCCATACAATCCCAGGCGCTGGCGGCCAATATAGCGCAATGCCCCACCCACGACAGCATCGACCCGCGATACCTGGTGTTGCTGGACGTCATTTCGGATTACGCTGGGCTGATGGAAGCGAGTCACGCTTTTTTGTGCGAACTGACCCATCCGCTTAAAAACTGGGGATACATCCTTGAAGGCGCCCGCAATTACGGCCTCAAGCATTTGAATATTCTGCGCAAAAGTCCCAGCGGCGCGGATGCCGCGAACATGCTGCTCGACATAATCAGCGACGCGGCCGTTGAGGCGCGTCATCTGTCCATCCGGCATGAGGCCGTGGACAACCTTATTGTCTTTTTACAGAAGCTTTCCGCCGAATTGCGGGGCGCCGACGACCCGTTTTCCCCGGTGATCGCCCGTGGAATCGATCTGATCGACAGTCTTCCCGAGGAATCGTTTCAGCGCGTGGTGTTCAGTTACTATCCGCTGGATAAGACCGTTAAAACGTACTGGGATAAGACCAAATCGAAGGGCGGAGCGGAAACGCTCACGCCCGCGCTAACGCGCTATTTCAAAGCGGTGTACGATTACTGGCGTTCGCGGGAAGACCCGCGGGCCTGGTTTGAAAAGGAATCCGGCGCCGCGCCCGATGACGAGGAACTGAACCGTTTGTTCGACTTGGTTTCGGTCGCCGAAGTTGAACGTTTGGACGACCGCCTCAAGGAAATAACCGCCCTTCCCGCCCCCGAACGGCTGGAAAACCTGCTGGAATTGCCCGCTTTCGGCCAATGGGTGGGCGGTTACCGTTCCATCGCCAACCGGCTGGCCTCGCTGCAGGAAGGCGACGCCCGGAAGATTTATCACAAACTGATTTTCCTCTTCCATATCATGGACATTCCGGGCCTGGCTCGGATTCATGAAGAGACGCTGCGGGAAATCAACCGGGTGGCGGCGTGGCTCATCGCGCACGGCGATTCCGAGACGGTTGAAAGCGCGCTGGAAAAAACCTTCTCCATCCTGAAGGAAAGCGCCGGGCGCTACCCTGAAAGCGCGCTGGACTGTGTGCTGCGCATCGGCCAGGAAGTGTACAAAACCGACGACGACCGGCTGCTCGATTCTTTCCTCGATCACACTATCGGACTGGGTTTTCAATTTCCCCGCGTGGCCGGCGTCACCGAAGAGTGGCAGGCGCTGGTCAACCTGGCGCATCTGAAAAACGTGCGGGTGTGGATGAAGTTGATCGCGCTGGACCCCGCGCGATCCAAAAAGCTGCTTTCGGCGCTCATCGTCAATATCGCCCTGGGCGGGATCTTCGTGCGCGATACGGATCTGTTTCCGCACGACGTCACCGATCTGCTCAACGCGCCCTTGGAACGGGTGTACAACCTGTCCAAACAACTCGTCCGCCAGTTCCCGGTCTACTTCAACGAAATCGGCGCGGAAGGGGAACTGCGGGACCTGTCCACGGACATGGACGAACTGCTTCGCCGGGACGATCAACTGGTCCATTTTCTCAGAAAACAGGCGCACGTGGAGAGCAGTTTTCTCACCCTGCGTCTGACCGAAGCTACTTTGACCTTCTGGTTCATATTGGACAAGGAAGTCCTGCGGGGACTGATCCCTCCTTCGCTTTTCGAATGGACACAGACCCGGGGGCGCTTTGTGGACGGCGTCCACCAGGCCATGCAAAAGCTCATGGAAGACGCCGGTTTCACGGAAATCCCGGACCTGCTGCGGTTGCGCCCGGAAGAGATCGACGAACGCGTCCAGGCCTTGACCGATATCGATCCCGTGGATCGCAAACGCGTGGCGCCGGCCATCAAGCTGTACCGGCTGCTGGACCAGAAATACAACATGGGGTTTGAAGACTTCGAGGCCCAGCTCAAGCCCTACGAAACCATGGGCTTTCACGGTATTCCCGAACTGCTGAACGGCCTCAGACAGGAAGACGCGACCGATCGCCTCCAGGCGGCGATGAGTTACCTGAAGGAATTGAAGGCGATCATCCTTTCCGGCGAGCGCTACGCCATCACCGAGGATATCTACCGCAAGCGCCACATCGCGGTGGATATCCCCAGCATGTACGGCCGATACCACGAAAAGAAGTTCGATGCCCTGGGCCTGACCCTGCGTCTTGAAAAGCTGTCCAATACCCTGTTCGAAGAGTTGGTGGAAAATTTCGATTTGCGGCTGGTCACCAAGGCGGCCATGGATCGATTATACGGCTTTCTGCGGCTGTTCCGGGAAGCGCTCGAAATTGACGGAATCGTGTCGCCGGAGTTCGACCGTGGGCTGGATTTTCTGCGCCACGCCACCACTGATCCCGAATTCACGCTTTCCCAATACATAGACGTGTTAGACGCCCTGGCCGAAGCCGTCAAAAAACTCGTGTCCTTCTTCTTTCAGGACGCGCACGACGAGAATCTGCGGGAAATTCTTTCCTCCCTGGACGAAGGGGACCTGGCGCCCAAATATACCCCAAACGTCTCAGACGCTTCCCGTGAAGAGCTGACGCAGCGGGTGAGCGAACAGTTTCTGCGGGATCTCATCGCCGGCGGCCTGGCTATCCAGACCCTGGACCGCTTCATCAACCGCGCGCGGGACCGTCTGTACGCCGTGGTGGAGGAACTGGAGCCGCAACACCGAAACGCCCTGTTGAGCTACAACCCCGAAAAGGTCATCTGCCCGCTGGACAACCCGCCGGAGGAGGTGGACGACCCCATTTTCCTGGGGAACAAGGGATTCAACCTGGTCAGGATGGTGTCCGAGGGGCTGGCGGTTCCGCCGGGCTTTATCATCACCACCGAAGCCTTCCGCCGCCGGGACCTGATCGCCGGGTACGATCCGGTCAACAGGGATTTCCGGCGCAGGGTGACCGAGGCGGTCAAATCGCTGGAAGAGCGGACCGACCGCGTGTTCGGCGGGAAGGAACGCCCCCTGCTGGTATCGGTGCGAAGCGGCGCGGCCATTTCCCAGCCCGGCATGATGGAAACCATCCTGAACGTGGGCGTCAACGAAGCGGTCGTGGCGGCGTTGGCCCGCGATTACGGGAACGAAACTTTTGCCTGGGATTGTCTACGGCGGTATCTGCTGGGGTGGGGACTGATCAACGGCGTGAGCCGATCCGATTTTACGCGGGCCGGTGAATCGGCGGGATCGACGGATCAAGGCGACGACGCGGAACGCATGAAACGGCGGGCCCTGGCCTACCGGGATATGCTTGCCGAACGTTCGGCGGCCTGGATCGACGACCCCTGGGAGCAGCTTTTCGCGGCCATCCCCTTGGTCCAGAATTCCTGGAATTCCCCCCGCGCCAGGACCTATCGGACGCTGCTGGGCATTTCGGACAACTGGGGCACGGCGGTGGTTGTCCAGTCCATGGCCTACGGCAATCTGAACGAAAATTCCGGCGCCGGGGTTATTTTTACCCACAGCCCCATGTTCCCCAGTGATAAAATCCGGATGTGGGGCGACTTCACACGCGGCGGCCAGGGCGAAGACGTGGTTTCGGGCACGACCCGCACGCTTCCGGTGAGCCGCAAACAAGCGGAGATTGAAAACCGGACCGAATCCCCTTCCCTGCAGGAACTGTTTCCGGAGGTCTATAAGGGATTGCTGACAGTGGTCCGGAAACTGATCCTCGAAAAGGGTTGGGGGCCGCAGGACATTGAATTCACCTTTGAAAGCGCCGACGCCGAGGGGTTGCGCATTCTTCAGACCCGCGACATGGCCATGAACCGGAGGGAAGCGCTCACCGTGTTCGATCCCGCCGCCAAGGCGCTCGAAGGAACCTTCCTGTGCCGTGGGTTGGGGGTGAGCGGCGGCGCCATCAACGGGCGAGCGGTGTTCAGCCGTGAAGAAATCAAGCGCTGGCGGGAACAGGAACCGGATACCCGGCTCATCCTGATCAGGCCCGACACCGCGCCCGACGACATCCGGGAAATCTCCCTGGCCGACGGTCTGCTGACCGCGCGGGGAGGCTCCACGTCCCACGCGTCCATCGTGGCGCGCCGGTTGGGAAAGACCTGCGTGGTGGGTTGCGCTTTTCTGGATTGTTATGAAAACCAAAGTGAATGTTCGATCGCGGACCGGAAAATCCGCGCGGGAGATGAAATCAGCATCGACGGCAGAAGCGGCGAAATCTATCTGGGCAGGATTCCGGTCCTGACCGCGCCGTCGTCGTAACGCGCTCGGCGCCGGGCGTAAAATATAAGGAGGCACAAGGCGATGAACGCTTTGCAGGTTTTGGGAATAAACGGACTCGGCAGAATCGGAAAAATGACCCTGTGGACACACATCGTTCGCAAACATTTTAAGGAAATAGTGGTAAACGTGGGCCGGGAGGTCGGGACCGGAATCGCCGACGTGGCCCGTTTCGTGGAAAAGGATTCCACCTACGGCAGGCTGGCGAACTATCTGT
Organism: uncultured delta proteobacterium; assembly: GCA_963821845.1. Taxonomy (GTDB): domain Bacteria; phylum Desulfobacterota; class Desulfarculia; order JACQYL01; family CAWGVV01; genus CAWGFI01. Next base: position 51,318 of record CAWGFI010000011.1, on the reverse strand, counting down.
ACGGGTACGCCGGCCATGACATATTCAGCGACCTCGACGAGGCGAACAAGTCCATGACCATCGACGGCGTCAAGGTCAGGTTCCTCACGGAAAACCGCAATCCCGCCCAAATCGGATGGCGCGATCATGGCGTCGAACTGGTGGTGGAAGCCACCGGCCAGTTCCTCGATCCCACCGTTCCGCCGGACGCCCCCAAGGGATCGTGCCGTGGCCACCTGGAAGCCGGGGCTCGCAAGATGGTGGTTTCCGCGCCGTTCAAAATCAAGGACAAAACCCAATCCATGCCCGACGACGCCGTCACCAACGTCATGGGAGTGAACGAACCCGCCTACGATCCCACCCGCCACGTCATCATTTCCAACGCCAGTTGCACCACCAATTGCCTGGCGCACATGGTCAAACCCCTGCTGGACCATTTCGGCCTCAAGCGGGTGCTCAGCGCTTCCATGACCACGGTGCACGCCACGACCGGTAGCCAGCCGGTGCTCGACCATCTCCCCAAGGCCGGGGAAACCGACCTGCGCAAAAACCGCAGCGCCATGGACAACATCATCCTGACCAGCACCGGGGCCGCGCGGGCCCTGGCCCTGGTAATCCCGGAAATCAGCCAGATCGGGTTCATGGCCGAATCAGTGCGCATTCCGCTGATGACCGGTTCGCTCATCATCCTGGTGGTCAATCTGCACGAAGAAACCAGCAGCCCCATCCGCAGGGAAACCATCAACGGGATCTATAAAAAAGCGGCGGAAGCGGACACCCGCCATTACCTGCGCTACACCGAGGAACAGAACGTCTCCGCCGATATCGTCGGGGGGCCGTACGCCGCGTCCATCATCGAAGGGCATGAAACGCACACCCGCACGGCCAACGCCATCGTGGACCTGGCGCAAATCAGAGGCTTCGAGGATATCCTCGACCAACTGCCCCACCGGGAGATAGAAGTCCCCATAACCCAGGCGGTGGTGTACGGCTGGTACGACAATGAATTGGGCAGCTACGTGCAGATGCTCGCCGACCGCACCATCACCGTGGCCGAATCCATGGTCGATTGAAACCGGGACGGCCGAGATAACCATCGCGCGGAAAAACGCGCTCCCGATAAAACCGGACAGGTTCGGGGCCCGGCCTGGTTCGGTTTTTATGACCGGATTAAGACATCGTTGTATAGTAACGATTTAGGCGTAAAATATTATTGACGACGATGTTTGATCTGTGGTCAACTATCTATTTCAAACCAATAAAATCCTGAAACAAAGATCCATGGATATCTCTTAATGAAAGACTAATGGAGGGAGACATGACTACCAAAATCGCCATTAACGGATTTGGACGAATCGGACGCAACGTGATGAGAGCGATCCTCGCGCGAGACGCCGACGTGGACGTGGTTGCGGTCAACGATCTGGGCAGTCCCGCCGAACTGGCCCACCTGCTGAAATACGACTCCGTGCACGGAGTGCTCCACATGGACGTCAAGGCCGAAGGCGACACCATAATCGCGGGGAAACGCACGATCAAATGCCTTCGCGTTATCGGCGATCTGCGCGACCTGCCCTGGGGTGACCTGGGCGCCGACATCGTTATCGAAAGCACCGGCTTGTTCCGCGACCGCGCCAACGCCACCAAACACATCGACGCGGGCGCCCGCAAGGTCATCATCAGCGCTCCCGGCAAGGAAGTAGACGCCACGTTCGTCATGGGCGTAAACCACACTGATTACAATCCCTCCGAGCACCACGTGGTGTCCAACGCGTCCTGCACCACCAACTGCCTCGCGCCGGTGGCCAAGGTCCTCCAGGACTCCTTTATCCTCGAGCGCGGCCTCATGACCACCATCCACTCCTACACCATGGACCAGCGCATTCTGGACACCATGCACAAGGATTGGCGGCGGGCCCGAGCGGGCGCTCTCTCCATGATCCCCACCACCACCGGAGCGGCGGTGGCGGTAACGTTGGTCATCCCGGAACTGAAAGGCAAACTGGACGGCATGTCCGTACGCGTGCCCACCCCCAACGTGAGCGTGGTGGACCTGGTGGCCGAACTGGGCAAGGACGTGACGGTCGATGAAGTCAACGCGGCGCTCAAGGAAGCGTGCGACGGCCCGTTGAAAGGCATCATGGTTTTCTGCGAGGAGCCGCTGGTCAGCTGCGACTTCAACACCACACCCTATTCGTCCATCGTGGACGCCGCTCTCACCAAGGTGATCGGAAAACGCATGGTAAAGGTCATCTCCTGGTACGATAACGAATTCGGCTATTCGAACCGGTTGGTCGATCTGGCCATGTACATGGGCGGCATGCTTGACTAAATCCGGAGGAAACCGGGATGAAATATATTGACGATCTTGACCTCGAGGGCAAACGCGTCTTTGTCCGGGCGGACTTCAACGTCCCCTTGGACAAGGCCGGCAATATCACGGACGATAACCGCATCCAAAGCGTCCTGCCCACCATACGATATATATTGGACAATGGGGGCGCGGTCGTCCTCGCCTCCCATTTAGGGCGGCCCAAGGGAAAACCTGTCCCGGAATACAGTCTCAAACCCGTGGCGGCTCGCCTGAGCGAGCTGCTCAAGGTGGATGTCCCCCTGGCCCCGGATTGCATTGGGCCGGAAACCGAAAAGATGGCTTCCGCCCTGAAGCCGGGCCAGGTCCTGCTGCTGGAGAACCTGCGCTATCACAAGGAAGAAACCGATAACGACGCCGGGTTCGGCGAAAAACTCGCCGCCCTGGCCGATATCTACGTCAACGACGCCTTTGCGGTGTGCCACCGGGAAAACGCTTCCGTGGCCTCCATAACCAAGTTCTTCAAGGTCAAGGCGGCCGGTTTTCTGCTGAAAAACGAAATCGAATACTACAAGAAAGCCATGAAGGAGCCCAAGCGCCCGCTGGTGGCCATCGTGGGCGGCGCGAAGATCTCCAGCAAGCTGGGGGCGCTGCGCAACCTGATGTCCAATGTGGACAAGATCATCATCGGCGGCGCCATGGCCAACACTTTCCTCAAGGAAATGTACGGCCAGGTGGGGACCTCCCTGGTGGAAGACGAACAGCTCGGAGCGGCCCGCGAAGTCATGAACGAAGCGTCCAAGCGGAACATCAAGTTGTACCTGCCGGTCGATTGCGTGGTGGCCGAGAAAATGGACGCCTCGGCCAAGGCCGAAGTCGCGACCGCCCAGGAAATACCCGAAGGACTCATGGCCTTGGATATCGGGCCCGCCACGTCCAAACTCTATGAAGAAGCCCTTAATAACGCGGGAACCGTCATCTGGAACGGACCCATGGGGGCTTTCGAACTGGAACCCTTCAGCAAGGGAACCTATGACCTGGTGGAGGCGGTGGCCCAATCGCCCGCGTTGACCATGATCGGCGGGGGCGATACGGACATGGCCGTGCACAAGGCCGGAGCCGCGGACAAGATGTCTTACATCTCCACCGGCGGCGGCGCCTTCCTGGAGCTTCTGGAAGGCAAGACCCTGCCCGGCGTGGCGGCGCTCTCGGATTAACCGATACCTGACAGGCGGTGTTGAAAAGCTACTTCGTTTTTTCGTCGTTCCGCGACTTGATCGCGGAATCCAGGAGTATCGGCTGCCTTTGCTCTCCGAACTACAACGGAGCCGCGTAGCCGGGGCTTCTTCAACATCCTGCTAAAGAGGAGGAACCCATGGCGAATACCCGGACTCCCATGATCGCCGGAAACTGGAAAATGCATAAAACCATTCCCGAAGCGGTGGAACTCGCCAAGGCCATCGCGTCCGCCAAGCGCAGATCCGACGTGGACGCGCTGCTGGCGCCCCCCTTCACCGCGCTCTCAGCCGTGGCCAAGGCCATCGAGGGCTCGGGCGTGTATCTGGCCGGACAGAATCTTCATTGGGCCGGACAGGGCGCCTACACCGGCGAAATTTCCGCTGCCATGCTCAAGGACGCGGGCTGCACGCACGTCATCATCGGCCATTCCGAACGGCGTCAGCTCTTCGGCGAAACCGACGCCGGGGTTAACGAAAAAGTCATCGCCGCGCTGAACGCCGGGCTCGCCCCGGTGGTATGCGTGGGCGAAACCCTGGAAGAACGCGAAGCCGAAAAGACCCTCAAGACCATCGAACGCCAGCTCTGGAGCGCTTTTCAGGGCGTCGGCGCGGACGCGTTCGCTCCCGTCGTGGTGGCCTACGAGCCGGTATGGGCCATCGGCACCGGCAAAACCGCGACCCCGGAACAGGCGCAGGATGTGCACGATTTTATCCGGCGAACCCTGGAGAAAATTTACAACAAGGGGGTTGCGGAATCGACGGTCATACTGTATGGTGGCTCAGTTAAACCGGATAATATCGGAGACCTGATGGGCCGGAAAGACGTGGATGGAGCCTTGGTTGGCGGCGCCAGTCTGAAGGCGGATGTTTTCCTGAACATCATCAACTTTTCGTAGAAAGCGAGAACCCTACAGATGTATACTGCCTTGATGGCATTGCACATTCTGGTGTGCCTTGCCATCATTTTCATTATTTTGATACAGAAAAGCAGCAGGGGCGCGGAAATGGGCGCGGCCTTCGGCGGTTCGAGCCAGACCATTTTCGGCGCCGCCGGCGCGTTGACGTTTCTCAACAAAATGACCACCGTCATCGCCTGCCTGTTCATGATCACCTCGCTCATGCTGACGCGCTTTACCGCGCCCAGCCCGGACTCGAGCATTATGTCCGGTAAGCCCGCGGTGGAAGAGCCCGCGCCGCTGGCGACTCCCCCGCAGGAATCCACGCCTCCGGCGGCCACCACGGAACAGGCCCAACCGCCCGCGCCCGTGGCCAACGAACAGCAGGCTCCGGCGGCCGAACCGATTACGAACCAAAAAGAGCAGGCTCCGGCGGCTCAACCGAGCGCCAGCCAACAGGCTCCAGCGCCCGCGCAGAGCAAAAAAGCGGCTGAACCCGCTCCCGCCGCGCCCGCGCAGAATCAGCCCGTTGAGAAGCCGGCCAAAAAGTAATATATGATTTCTACGTGCCGAAGTGGTGGAAACTGGTAGACACGCCATCTTGAGGGGGTGGTGGGTTACGCCCGTGCGGGTTCAAATCCCGCCTTCGGCACCAACTTTATGTGGTGGGTTACGCCCGCGCGGTCAAATCCCGCCTTTGGCGCCAACCTTATAGCGCAAATTCAAGACCTTGGCTTTTTTGGCCAGGGTCTTTTTTTTTGGCCTGCGGTTGGTCGGTTTTTGTGTGATTGGATGGCCGCGTTTCCGGGTAAATGTCCCCCGACGCTTCTCCCTCGATCCCGTAGTATCTCTCAAACGGCTGGTTGGTTTGCGGCTTGAAAGGTTTGACTAGTCCTTATTGAGAAAGCGGGATGCAAGAACGGCTTTGAGATCGTCCTCGGAGGACGCTTTTGAAAGATCGACCCCGCTTTCCCGGATAAAGCCGAGCAAGGCTCTGATGATTTCAGACCGATTCACCGTGACCTTGGATCGACTCCAGATATCGAACTCCAGTTGCTTGAGGAAGTCCAGTTGGCTTTCCAAAAGGATAACCGTTGTCTTCTTCCAAGCGTCAAGCTCCTTTGGTCTTCCCGGTCCGGCAGACTCAGTTTGTTTGAGCTTTTTCATCGTCTGATTGCTTTATGGCCGGCGCTTCTTTCTTTTCCCCGGGTTTAAAAATCTTAGCGTCCCACTTTTCGGGTCTGTACGGTTTTTGATTTTTGATTCTCTTCTTGCCCTTAGCCATTGATTTCACGCTATCCTTATTTTGTTATTTAATGACGCACATAATGCTCCGATAAACGCGCAATGTCAACGCTTCCCCACGGGCTTATCCCGAGGGGACTATCGCTCACATCCATGATTTTGTGTCAAAAACATAAAAATGGCTTGTAGCAACTTTATAGATTCTATTATAGTCGGATAGGTGGATACAGGGGTACATCACCGGCATAGTCTGATTTGTTATTTGATCCGAACCCTTAAATATGCTTGATCATTATATAAATCAAAAATAATGTAAGTATCATTGAGGAAAGAGTCTCCGGCCCCCTCGTTCCCAAGTTGCACGTGGGGACGGGCGACATCGCTCAAAGCTGTGCTTTGAAACCTTTTGGCCTTTGTTCCAGCTTATGCCAGGCAATATCTTTCTTCAGTGGGAGCTAAGCTCCCGACAATACTTGCGTTCCCAAGTGCAACTTCGGAACGAGGATGAAGAAAAAGTCAAAAAACAAGACCTGACCCCATATTCACACAACTTTATGGGTTCTACTATAGTCGGAGAGAGGTGGATGCAAGAGTTCATCATCGACATAGTCTGATTTGTTCACTGATCTGAACACTTAAGAATGCCAAGCGTATGTTTGATCATGATATATTTTAATAATAAGGCAAGTATTATTGAGGAAAGGGCCTCCAGCTTATGCTAGGCAACACCTTTCTTCAATGGGAGCTAAGATCCCGATAATACTTGCATTCCCAAGTGCAACTTGGGGACGAGGATGAAGAAAAAATCAAAAAACAAGACCTGACCCCATATTCATGCTTTCAATCTCTTATGCCAATCGTAAAAAGTTCGGTAAAGCTGAGGGATGTCAATGAATAAACAACTTTTAGCGAAGCACATAGTCTCCTACGAAAAAGCTTTACATGAAAGTTCTGAAAAGCGTCTACAAGAGCTGGAAGAAAGAAAACAACGCAAGGAATATTATCAGTCTTGGTCTAAAGATCGGTTATCGAAAATGTCCGAGGAAGAATTCCACGAATACCTCTCAAAGCTGTGGGCTATGCTGATTTGGGGAAATAAGAGGTATATCGTCGATAAGCTTATCAAGGACAACGGGTTTGATGCTCTTAAATTGGGCCTTGCTAGCCTTGTATGGGGAAACGGCCCCATTGAGAAACGGTGGGATGCTTTCAGAAAGAGCATAAAAGGTGTTGGGCCAGCCATGATGAGTGAAATCCTATGCCATGTCCATCCTGAGGATTTCATTATTTGGAATCGTCGGGCATACGTCGGTTTGAATTACCTAGGTATCCAGAATTTGCCTCGCCATAATTACCAACTCACTGGCAAGAAATACGCTGAACTGTGCCATATTGAAAAAGATATTGCGACGGAGCTTACTAAGGCTGGCTTAAGCAACGTAAACCTACTGACAGTAGATTATTTCATCTGGGATGAACTACAGGTCGAGGATAACCTGACTCAAATCTATGATAAAAAGGGACCGGTTGAGATACCACCAATAGACCAAGTTGATAAAGAAACATCGGATTTTATTCATGATGAAATCCGTGACAAGCTCTCTGAGATCGGTACCTGGCTGGGCTTCAAAAGCCAGGTGGAAGTGAAAGTTTCAGAAGGATCGAAGGTTGACACGATTTGGGAAGCAACTATCGGCAATATGGGGCGCGTGATATATGTCTTTGAGGTACAGACAAAGGGAAGCATCGATAGCCTTATCATCAATTTATTTAAGGCGTTAAACAATCCTGCGGTTCAAGGAGTCGTCGCTGTTTCTGATGCAGGTCAGCTTGAAAAGATACAGAGGCATGCCGCTCATGTCGGTGATTTGAGCAGGAAGCTGAAATACTGGGACTACAAAAAGGTACTTGAGATACATGAAGCGCTTGAAATGGTAAATGAGTCTATAAACAGTCTTGGACTCGTGCCGCAAGGGTTTTGAGATGAGTGGAACAGTCTTTGTCTTAGGTGCAGGTTTTTCAGCGAGTGCCGAGATTCCAGTTCAAGAATCGATTATAATGGAGTTAGGGTCAGGTCTTGTTTTTTGCCCTTTTATCGTTCCCGTTGAACAATCCGATGACAAGGCCATGGCAATTGTCTATGTCAAATTACAAGACCCCGATGTGTGGGAAGCGGATTCGGAAACTGCACGAGAGGATAAAAGAATATGAGCGTACGAACGACAACGGATGACCATGGGGAATAAATTTACCCTTATTTACTCAATACATTGAATACTTACCATCATCTATCTTTTTTAATGCCATTAGGGATAATCCCGTATCAATTCACTCATTTATAGGATAAAATAAGATTATCCTATACCCATCCCGCACGTTCAACGTTCCGCATGGAATCTTACAATCTGACTCAAAGAGAAAGGGGAAGCCCATGAATGACAGCGCCATCAAGACCAGACTCATGCAGGCCGATGATTTCGAGGCGATTGTGGGAATCGATGAAAAGGTAGTCAAGGCTTCCCGGCGGGAATACTATGAGCTGAAGTTTGAAAAGCTTTTTAAATCGAGCGATTATCTGCCCACGTCACTGGTGGCGGAAAAGGAAGACGGAACGGTGGTGGGATTCGTAATGGGAGAACTCTTTATGGGCGAGTTTGGCATCGTTCAGGAAGAAGCGACCCTGGACACCGTCGGCGTCGATCCCGACCATCGGCGCCAGGGAATCGGTGAACGATTAATCAATGAATTTATAGATCACTTGCGAAGTCTTGGCGTACAAAAAATAAACACCCTGGTGAACTGGAATGATTCGCAGCTGATTCATTTTTTCAGCGCGAACCACTTCAGCCCCTCCAAAACCATTAACCTGGAACGCAACCTTTGATAACGCGCGGGAATCGGCGACGGGTTCAACCCCGCCTTCGGCGCCAACTTTATACTGAAAATTAAAGACCTTGGCTTTCTGAGTCTTATTTTTGACCGGCGGTTGGATGGCGGGTTTTAAACCCTCCCGTATCGTGCGCCACGGGCCGGCGAAAATCGTGCGCAGGTAAAACATCTCCCCCCATTCCCAATCGGAACGATCGGAGGCTGAAATGATCAACGACATTACCCGGACCACGCTCAATGCGAGTATGGTGTCGATGATGATTTCGGAGATGTCTTACCCCAAGCGAGATCAACAATACTACGAGTCCATCAGGCCTGAAATCGTCAAACTCCTGGACGATATCGACGGCTGTGACGATGTCGATATTCCGACGACCGCGCAAGAGTTGCGGGATCAAATGGACCGTATCGTCCTCTCGATAATGGAGCGATTATCGACGTTGCGTTCCCGGATCAATGGCGAAGTCCCTCCGCTCACCTTTTTCATGCTCACCTATTGCGTATGGCGAGGAATCATCTTCGCCGCTTACGGATTCGACGAGCAATGGCAACCATATCGCACTTTGTTGGAGCACTGCTGCTCGGATCTGGGCTTGGATAAGGACACCGAGGTACCTCTTCTGGAATCCAGGGCGCGAGCGCTCGTTCGATCCGTTGAGGGGCATGATGCGTATGTAAGGGATACGGAACGTATCGAAGCTTCGGTGGATTATCTGAGCTACATAACGAATGAGGTTCTCGAACGCTGGTCCTCGCCACCGTCGGATCTTGGAAAGCAGTTCGCGGATCTACGGAACCAAATTGAAACGTTTCGACTCGAGGTCCGCGCGGATCATGACAAAATGTTCCAAATCCTTGCCGACTTGCGCCACGAACTGGTCGAGCGATTGATCGCCGAGGGTGTTGACCCCGAACAAGCGGAGACGATTTCCGACCTCAAGTCCGAGGGTTTTCTGTCCCGCCTCAAGCGCTGGAGTAACAACAAAAAGGCGCGTGACGCCGTTGAAGCCGCGCTCTGGGCGTCGTTGGATTTTGTCCCTGGCGGCGTTGGGGTGAAATTGGGAATAAAGGTGCTGCGAGCGGTACGACAGGCAACGAAATAGGTTGTATTGAACGCGTTAATTGGACAGTGTCCAATCATGAACGCGGTGTCATCATGTTGGCCGTAGGGGCAGGTTTGAAACCTGCCCCTAGACTATTGAAAAAGTCCTCCCCCGTCACCCCGCCGAAAGCCGAGTTCAGAACTACTTGAGAATACTGGATTCCGCGATCAAGTCGCGGAATGGCGAAGCATATAGATCGGGTTTGTCAACACACGCGGGCAGGTTTTAAACCCGGCCCTACCGTGCGCCATGGGTTGCCGGAAATCGTGCGCGCATAAATATCAAAGCGGATAGTTTTTTCAGAGGTGTAATCAATACGGGTTACGCCTTTTTTATTTTGAGCGGGTTGCGCATGGGTTGCGGTCTGTGCGGAAGGCCGCGCATGCCGCATTTTCGGCCGAAGGTAGGGTGTCTGCTCCCGCACAATGGGGGTACTGCCCCCATTGTGCGGCTTCGTGGCATGGCTTATGATGGCCGGGAACTATTCGATCTGTCATATCGAACAAAAACGATAGCCATCATTCAGTTACTACCGCAATCATCCGCAGGAGGGAAATCATGACCAACCTTTACCTTGAAGCCTACGATAAATCCTTGCGGGACCCGGAAGGGTTCTGGGGGGCGCATGCCGAAGAGTGCCATTGGTACAAGAAGTGGAACAAGGTATTGGACGATTCCCGGAAACCCTTCTATCGGTGGTTTGCAGGTGGCGAGCTGAATACCTGTTACAATGCCCTGGACCGGCACGTCGATGAAGGGCGTGGCGGGCAGACGGCATTGATCTATGACAGCCCGGTCACCAACACCATCAAATCCTACACCTACTCCGAATTCCGGGACGAAGTGGCCCGCTTCGCCGGCGTCCTGGCGTCCCAGGGCGTCACCAAGGGCGACCGCGTCATCATCTACATGCCCATGATCCCCCAGGCCGTCATGGCCATGCTGGCCTGCGCCAGGCTGGGGGCGATTCATTCGGTGGTTTTCGGCGGTTTTGCGCCCAACGAGTTGGCCACGCGCATTAACGACGCCCAGCCCAAGATTATCGTTTCCGCCTCCTGCGGCATCGAAGTCGCGCGCGTCATCGAATACAAGCCGTTGCTGGACGGGGCCATCGAACTGGCCAGGCACAAACCGGACAAATGCATTATTTACCAAAGAGAGATGGCCAAAGCCACACTGATTCCCGGCCGCGACCTCGACTGGGATGATCAGATGGCCAAGGCCCGGCCTCATGAGTGCGTACCGGTGGCCGCGACCGACCCGCTCTATATTCTTTACACCTCCGGAACGACCGGCCAACCCAAGGGGGCGGTGCGCGACAACGGCGGCCACCTGGTGGCGCTGCGCTGGAGCATGAAGGCCATTTACGACGTGGAAGCCGGGGATGTGTTCTGGGCGGCTTCGGACGTAGGCTGGGTGGTGGGCCATTCCTACATTGTCTATGCGCCCCTGTTCAAGGGATGCGCCACGGTGCTGTTCGAAGGAAAACCGGTGGGCACTCCGGACGCCGGGGTGTTCTGGCGGGTCATCTCCCAGCACAAGGTTAACGCGATGTTCACCGCGCCCACGGCGCTCAGGGCCATAAAGCGGGAAGATCCTCAAGCCAAACTCAAGGATCGATACGATCTCTCCCATTTCAAGGCGCTCTTCCTGGCCGGCGAACGGACCGACCCGGACAGCCTTGTCTGGGCGCAGAACAATCTGCATGTTCCGGTCATCGATCACTGGTGGCAGACGGAAACCGGTTGGGCTATCTGCGCCAACTGCAAGGGGCTGCATTTATACGACGTCAAACCCGGGTCCGCCACGAAGCCCGCACCCGGCTGGAACGTCCAGGTAGTGGACCCCATGGCCCGACAGGTCCCCCTGGGGGAAATCGGCGCCCTCGTGGTCAGGCTTCCCATGCCTCCCGGAACCCTGCCCACGCTCTGGCACAATGATGACGGATACATCAATTCATATCTTTCGGAGTTTCCCGGCTACTACAAGACCGGTGACGCCGGATTTATCGATGAGGACGGATACGTGTTCGTGATGACGCGCACCGACGACATCATCAACGTGGCCGGGCACCGGCTTTCCACCGGCGGCATGGAGGAAATATTGGCCGACCATCCCGACGTGGCCGAATGCGCCGTCGTGGGGGTATACGATCAGTTGAAAGGTCAGATCCCCATCGGAATGCTGGTGCTCAAGGCGGGAGTGGAACGCGACCACGAAGAAATCGAAAAGGAAGTCATCAAAATGGTCCGGGAACGGATCGGCGCCGTGGCGAGCTTCAAGCTGGCCGTGGTGGTCAAAAGACTCCCGAAAACCCGCTCCGGAAAAATCCTGCGCGGCGCAATCAAGAACATCGCGGACAACCAGGAGTACAAGCAGCCGGCGACAATCGAAGACCCGGATGTTCTGAATGAAATGGAGTCCGCCCTCGAAACGATCGGGCTCGCTAAAGCAAGGCAGTAAAGACAAGCTCATGAACGGGGAGGCCGTCCCTCCCCGTCCACGCCCCTCGGCCTCCATCAACAGGGCATGAAGGCCCCGCTCTTTTTTGCGCGCCGGCGCCCACCGATAAAGTTTGACCTCAACCCTCAAAATCTATTATAACTTTCCCTATTCCACCATAACTCCATTTCCGAGAAGAAGTTGTTAATCCTGTTACCGTTTTCGGGTATGTAAAACCTCCAACGGAGACCCAGAATGGCGGACAGTCGCAAAAACAAACCCGGATTGCTGTATAAACCGGCGTTCTGGTTTCTTATATCTCTTGGAACCCTCCTTCTTTTTTCAATTCCGCTCATATCCTCGGGCGCAAGCTGGCCCTTTCATCGCTATTATTTATATTTCAACGTAGTCTGGTTGATCGTCATCGTGGGCTCGATGGTCATCGGCATGTTTTCGAGAATGCTGCAAGAGAAGAGAAGGAGATAAACTCCGGATGGCGACCAGTTACTTCGTCATCTTGATTTTCTGTCTATATATCGGAATATTGTGGCTCATCGCTCTCTGGACAAAACGCGTCGCCACGACCGGCTACAGCCTCGTCAACAACCCCGTCGTCTATTCCCTGTCCCTGGCGGTCTATTGTTCTTCATGGACGTTCTTCGGAAGCGTCGGCCTCGCCGCCCACCGCGGCCCGCTTTTTCTGGCCATATACCTCGGCCCCACCCTGATGATCGTCCTCTGGCCCCGCCTGTTGCAGAAAATGATCCGTCTGAAATCGGCGTACCGGATCACCAGCATCGCCGATTTCATCTCCGCCCGATACGATAAGTCCGAAAAGCTTGCCGCCTCGGTGACGATCGTGGCCATGGTAGGCACGATTCCCTACGTGGCCCTCCAGTTCAAATCCATCCTTTCCACGTTCTCCGTGATCACCGGCAACGACAAGCAGTCATCCGTCTGGATGGAATCGCATGTCGGAATGATCGTGGTCAGCCTCATGATCATTTTCACCATCATGTTCGGCGTCCGGCGGTTGGACCCCACCGAACGGCACGAAGGCATGGTCATGGCCGTCGCGATCGAATCCATTGTCAAACTGGTCGCGCTGGTGGCGGTCGGCATCTTCGTGGTGTACTCCCTGTTCGGCGGTTTTGGCGACCTTTTGACTCACCTGAGCCAAAACCCGGAAATATCCGATTTGACCGACCACCAGTTGACAGACATCGGCCTGATCACCTGGTTCAGCTACTTCGCGTTATCCGCCAACGCCATAATCTGTCTGCCCCGCCAGTTCCACATCACGGTCGTGGAAAGCCAGTCCGAGCAACACCTCCGCTGGGCCATCTGGTTGTTTCCCCTGTACCTTTTCCTCATCAATCTCTTTATTCATCCCATTGCCCTGGGCGGGCTCCTGAAAGGCTATTCTCCCGAGATGGCCGACACCTTTGTTTTGCGGCTGCCGCTGGATAACGGAAGCCGGACCCTCGCGCTTCTCGTGTTCATCGGAGGTTTTTCGGCGGCCACCTCGATGATCATGATCTGTTCCATGACCATGGCCACGATGATCAGCAATCACCTGCTTCTTCCCCTCGCCGATACGGTACCCCGCCTCAACGTGATAACGCACCGTCTGCTGCAAACCAGATGGATCACGGTGGCTGTGTTCATCGTTTCCGGGTATGGTTTCGAGCGGCTGGTTGGGCGCCATTTTCCTCTGGCGGACCTCGGCCTCGTATCATTTTGCGCCATCCTTCAACTGGCGCCCTCCGTATTCGGGGGTTTGCTGTGGAAGGAAGGAAACCAGAACGGCGCCCTCTGGGGAGTATGGGCGGGGTTTGCCGTGTGGGCCTACACCCTGGTCATTCCCATTTTGGCTCGAGTGGGCATTCTGGACCACGGCATCCTGGACTACGGCCCGGGCGGGTGGGCCTTCCTGCGCCCGGAGGCCCTCTTTCTCCTCGAAGGGTGGGACCCCATAGCTCACGCCGCGTTCTGGAGCCTGTTGGCCAACCTCTCCCTCTATATAGTGGGGAGCCTGATATGGGAATCCGCTTCGGACAGCCAGGGCCAAAAAGAGGCCTTCATGGACGCCCTGGGAAGCGCGCCCATTTTGAGCGGAGGCGCCAAAGGGAAAGCCGCCAGCCCGGTGGCGAAGAAATACGGGATCATCCTCGAGATTTTCGAACGGTATTTTCCGCCGGACAAGGCAAGGGAGTTGACCGAAAACGCCATCCGCGACTCCCGGCTCGTAGGGAAGAGCAAAGCCACCATTCTGGAGCTTGCCGAACTGCACCGTCTGGTGGAGAAGTCCCTGACCGGGTCCATCGGAGCCGCAATGGCCAACCGCGCCCTCATCAAGTCGGAATTCTTTACAGCCAAAGAGGCGGAAGCTCTCAAGTCCCATTTTGCGGAGATCCTCACGAATCTCAGAGCCACGCCGCGGGATTTAATCAAGAAGATCGATTACTACCGGGAGCGGGAAATGTTGATTCAGGCCCATGCGGAAGAACTGGCCCAGAAAATCCGGGAGCTTGAAGAACAAATGGTCAAGCGGCGGGCCGCGGAAGAACAGCTCAAGGAATCCGAGGAACGGTATCGTCTGGCTATTGAAGGATCGACCGACGGCATCGTTGTAGTCGGCGACGGAAGGCTCGTGTGGGGCAACAGCAGACTGTCGGAGATATTCGGCTATGATTCCCTTGGGGAAGTGATCGGTCAGCGCCTCGACCTTATCGTTCACCCCGAAGAGCGGGTGCGCGTGCTCGATATTGCCAGGAGGCGTCAGGCCGGATTGGACGCTCCGTCGCGGTACGACTTCAAGGGCATCAAAAAGGACGGCACGCCGATATACATCGCGGTGAGCGCGACCGCCTTGTACTATCATGGACAGCGGTTGAACCTGGTCTACCTCCGGGACGTTACCAGAAGGCGCATGGCCGAGGAGGAGATCCACCACTTGAGCCGGCGCCTGATCGAGAGCATAGAAGATGAACGCCGTCGGCTGGCCGCCGACCTGCACGACGAATTCGGTCAGACGTTGACTGCCCTGTACCTGGGGATCGAGTCAGCGCGAAACGCTCTGCCGGAAACCTATGCCGGCGTAAAGTCAACACTCGACAAGCAAACCTCCGTCATCGAACGGATGGCGGAAACCATCCGAAATATCGCGGGCGATCTCCGGCCCGACATGCTGGATCATTTGGGTCTTGTCCCTACGGTGCAGTGGTACGTGAATGAACTGAGACAGACCCTGCCGCGGTGCGACGTGACCTTTCAGGCCATGGGTTTTAAAAACCGCAAAATCAATTCCAATGTGGAAATCATACTTTATCGCGTGCTCCAGGAAGCCACGAACAACATCGTGAAGCACGCCGGGGCGACTCGGGTCAAGATAAGCCTGACCTACAGCCATCCCACCGTCATCATGGTCATCTCCGACAACGGATGCGGATTCAATCTGGAAACGGGTCACGAGGAGGTCGGTTCCACCCGGACCGGAATCGGCCTGACCTCCATGAGGGAGCGGGTAGCCGCGGTCAACGGGGTAATTGATATCCGAAGTTCGCCGGGGCACGGTACAACCATTCGGGTGACCATTTAGACAACCGGTCAAGAGAAACAGGAAACGCGGCAACTACTTCTATGCGGCAGAGGAAGGCATGGCAGCCAAAATCAAGGTACTCATCGCCGATGATCACACCGTAGTTCGGGAAGGATTGCGGCAGATCATGGGTAAGGAAAACGACATCGAGGTGGTGGGTGAAGCCGCCGACGGCCTGGAAGCCCTGGAAATGGCGCGCATGATGAGGCCCGACGTCGTTGTGCTCGACGTGGCCATGCCGGGCGTCAGCGGCCTCGAGGTCATTACGCTCATCCGTGAAATCGTGCCCGAATGCAGGGTGGTTGTCCTAAGCATGCACAGCAAGGAGTCCATGATTCATCACATGCTGGACTCCGGCGCGCTGGGGTACGTCCTCAAGGCGTCCCCCGCCTCGGACGTGATCGAAGCCGTTCGTTCGGCGTATCGCGGGGAATATTACATGAGTTCCAAGATACGGGCCGAACTCGTTTCCGTTTACCTGAAAAGCAGGCAGGAAAAGCCCCAGGTCCGGGGGTACGATCTGCTGTCCGAACGGGAGCAGCAGGTCTTCCGGCTGGTGGCCGAAGGCAATTCCACCAACCGCATTGCCCAGCTTCTGTCCATCAGCCCCAAAACCGTAGAAAAGCATCGCGGCAACATCATGAAAAAAATGGGGCTCAAGGACCGGATGGAGCTGGTGAAGGAAGCCATCAGGATCGGGGTTCTCAACCCGGATCTCTGGGAGAAATAACCATGAGCAACCGGAACTTTTCAAAATGCTATCCACCTATCGGTTTTTTATAAAAACACTCGATAGCCTGTCGGTCAAAGCCTTTTCCTTGGTTCATTCCCCACGCTCCATAGGAATTGACTTTTTCCTCTCAGGAATCGTCCGTATCCGCGCCCGGCCCGGTCGAACCAATCTGAAATTCGCCGGGTAGTGGGGGCGTTCCCCCGCTGAATACAGGTTACCCCCCATAGCATTCCTTCCAGAGTTCCGTTAAATAATAAATCATGCATTCTTAGTAGGTACTGGTGAAAGGCCAAGGCTCTCCGAACCGGAAGATGTCGATTGATTCCGTTGTGAGGCGCACGCTTATCGTCGGAGCATGGAGGAGCTCTGGAGCCGGGTATTCGGACGGATTCGTCAAATCTCCCGTTCACCGCGGGCAATCCACCCTCAAATGCGGCATCGCTGCGCGAGAAATGGAGGTAGGAACATGTCTAAGGATTTGACTGTATACTGGCGAAGGAACATCAAGATCATGCTCTGGCTTCTGGCTGTCTGGTTTTTCGTGTCCTATATCTGCGGCATCATCCTGGTCGAGCCCCTCAATACCATAAAAATTGGCGGCTTTCCTCTCGGGTTCTGGTTCGCGCAGCAAGGTTCCATTTACGTCTTCGTTGTCCTGATCTTCGTGTATGTGGTTTTGATGAGGAAACTCGATCGCGAATTCGAGGTGGAAGAATAAGGGGAACCACCCCCGTTCAATCGATCCCCTTTCCAGGAGGAGGAGCTACTATGGGTATACTTGGTTGGACCTATGTCATGGTCGGCATAACGTTCGGCATATATATCGTGATCGCTTGGCGCAGCCGCGTCAAAGACACGAAAGGGTTTTATGTCGCCGGGATGGGCGTTCCCCCGTTGTACAACGGAATGGCCACCGGCGCCGACTGGATGTCCGCGGCGTCATTCATCTCCATGGCCGGATTGATTTCGTTCCTGGGGTATCCCGGCTGTTACTATTTGATGGGCTGGACGGGCGGCTATGTGTTGCTGGCGCTGCTGCTGGCCCCCTACCTTCGTAAATTCGGCAAGTACACGGTGCCCGACTTCGTTGGCGACCGGTACTATTCCGACACCGCCCGCCTGGTGGCCGCCGTCTGCGCCATTTTCGTTTCCTTCACCTACGTGGCGGGTCAGATGCGCGGCGTGGGAATCGTTTTTTCCCGCTTCCTCGAGGTGGACATCAACACCGGCGTGATCATCGGAATGTGCATCGTCGTTTTCTATGCGGCCTTGGGCGGCATGAAAGGCATCACCTGGACCCAGGTGGCCCAATACTGTGTGCTCATTTTGGCGTATCTCATTCCCGCCATTGCCATTTCCATGAAGGTAACGGGCATACCCATACCCCAGATCGGCTTCGGCAGCACTATCGCAGGGGGTCCCGATGCGGGTAAGTACCTCTTGGATACCTTAAATGTGATCGCCACGGACCTGGGATTCACCCAGTATACGGCAGCATTCGCCACACAGAGCACCTCCATGCTCAACGTGCTCTGCATCACCTTCGCGCTCATGGTGGGAACGGCCGGACTGCCTCACGTGATCGTGCGTTTCTATACGGTTCCGTCGGTTCGCGCCGCCCGTTTGAGCGCTGGCTGGGCCCTGTTTTTCATCGCGATTCTGTACACCACCGCCCCGGCCGTGGCCGCGTTTGCCCGCTACAACATGGTGAACAGCCTCGAAGGAGTCGCCTACGAGCATGCGCCGCAGTGGTTCAAGAACTGGCAGAAGCCGGGACTCATTGCCTGGGTCGATAAGAACGGCGACGGGAAAATCGAGTACAAACCGGGTCCACCTTTCGTGGGGCGGCCCGTTTTTACCGGAAAAGATGGCTCTTTCGGTCAGCCGCTCGTTTCCAACGAACTGACCAAGAACGACAATGAACTCTACGTTGACCGTGACATCATGGTGCTGGCCAACCCGGAAATCGGCGGACTACCCGCCTGGATCGTGGGACTGGTCGCCGCGGGCGGTCTGGCCGCGGCCCTTTCCACCGCGGCCGGCTTACTCCTGGTGGTCTCGTCTTCCATCAGCCACGACCTCTACTATAGGGTGATCAACCGCCAAGCCACGGAAAAACAACGGCTTTTGGTGGGCAGGCTCATGATAGTGGTAGCGGTGGTCGCTGCCGGTTATTTCGGCATACACCCACCCGCATTTGTGGCCCAGGTGGTGGCCTTCGCCTTTGGCTTGGCGGCTTCCAGCTTCTTCCCGATCATCCTTCTGGGCATCTTCACCAAGACCACAAATAAGGAGGGATGCATCGCGGGCATGGTATGCGGAATCGTGTTCACCGCCGTCTACATCATCCAGACCAAGTTCATGGGATACCCCAACTGGTTCCTGGGAATTACTCCCGAGGGAATCGGCACCATCGGTATGCTGATTAACTTCGTGGTGGCCATCCTCGTCTCCAGAGTGACAGCCCCCGTTCCCGAGCACGTAAAGCAGATCGTCGAAAGCATCCGGATTCCCAAGGGGTCCGGGGAAGTTTCCGCTCATTAGGCGCATCTTTCCGGTGAGCGTTTGAACGGATTCAATGAGAAATGCGGGATTCCCGCGAAAGCGGGGATCCCGCATTTCAAACCTTTGATCATCGAAGAAGCCATGGCCAGACGCCGGGGTTGCCATTGAACAGGCAGGCGGCTCGCTACGGAAGCAGGAGTTTCACTTGGCCGTACACGCTTCGGAACGGGATAAGAAAGCCAAGGAACGATTCAAATACTGTCTGGCCGCGGCTGCGCCGGCGCTGGTTCCCTTGGTGATCATCATCAGCACCGACGCTCTGACCATGCGGCGGCTCGCCCCCTTGGACCGATGGGGCTATCTGGCCCTGGCGGTAATCGGCGTCATCCTGGCCTACCTTCTCTGGAAGGGCAAATGGTGGGCTGGCCTGCCTTCAATGGCTGTTTTCGCTCTCGCCGGAGTAATTTTCGCCGTAAAGGCCATCCGTCCGCTCTGGGCGTATTATCAGGCGAACTCCTTCCAGGGGGAAAGCGGAGGGCTAACGCCTTTCCTCATGGTTTCACCCGCCCTGGTCATCGTAGTCCTGGCCGTCGCTCTGGCAAGGTTCAGCTACAAGGGCGTTCGAATGGTCGGTAAGGGCAAGCCGGGCAGGGTGTCGATGAAAACGTGGGGCATCCTGATTGTATGGCTGATGGTATTGCTGGGAGACGTGGCTTACCAGGGAGTGGGTTGGCGCTATGTTAAAAATCCCGACGACCTGGTGCTTAGACTATGCCTTGGCGATACGGCTCAGCGGCAGGAGGCCGAAAGAATGCTTTTGAAACAGGGTTCCGCGGCAGTGCCCGCTTTGCGCCTCGGCCTGGGCGCGCCGGGTCCCGGGTTGGAATGCCTGAGGAAACAGTCTCGCGCCGTACTGAACCAGATGGGCATCCAAGCGAATGGCGAAGGAGAATCGAAATAGTATGACCCCGAACCGGGGTTCGTCAACCGATCGGGACTCCGGCAGGTTTCCCGTCATCCGGATGCTTGATTTTCTTTCCAGAGTTTTCCCCTTCAACACGCTGAGCCAGGAAGATCTGCGTGTCATCTTCCGTCGGTCCGAAATTGCCTACTTCCCGCGCGGGCAGGTAATCGTCCGGGCGGGAAGCGAGCCTGTACAGGACCTCATGATAATCTACTCGGGATCGGTGCGGCTCACCGAGCCCGGGGACGAGGGAGAGGAGCGTCTCGTCGATATCCGGGGCGAAGGGGAAACCATCGGCGCGGCCGGCATCATACAGGGTGGCCTACCGGCGGCCACGATCACCGCCATGGAAGACTTGCTGGTATTTCTGCTGCCCGCTCGGGACTTCACCGAACTCCTGGCGAGCCATGACGCCTTCCGGCGCCACTTCACGCTTCCCCTGGCAGGCATGATCAGGGCGTACTTCACGGAATCGGCCACCTACGCCTACCGGGATTCCAACCGGGAAGGCCTGATGGAAATGGCCGTGCAGATGCGGGGGAGAGCCTCCGAATTGATGAATCCCAAAGTGTTTACCTGCGCCCCCGAGGTAACCATCCGCGAGGCGGCGATTCAGATGACCCGGAAGGAAGTCGGTTCCATCGTGGTAGCCGACGGCTCCGGAAATCCGCTCGGACTGGTCACCGACACGGATCTGCGGACACGGGTGCTGGCCGTGGGTCTCTCGCCCGATGCGCCGGTCGTCGAAGTGATGAGCAGACCACCCCTTACCATCTCCAAGGACGCGTTCGCGTTCGAAGCCCTGCTGGAAATGACCCGGCGGGCGGCGCACCATCTGCTGGTCACCGACGCCGACCGGGTGGTGGGCATCATTACCGATCATGACATCAACATGGTGACCGGGAGTTCGCCGCTCGGACTGGCCCGGGAAATTGACAAGGTCACCTCGCCGGAGGACGTCTCCCGCTTCTATCCCAGACTTCTGCGGGTCCTGAAACTGCTCGTACACCTGAATAGCTCGTCCGACTACATGATGGACCTGGTGAGCGAAATCATCGACCGACTGTACCTCAAGCTTTTCGGTATTTGCGAGCGGCGGATGATTCAGGAAGGCCTTGGCGGCGCGCCGGTCCGCTACACCTGGCTGGCGATGGGCCGGGCGGGAAGAAACGAACAGGCGCCTCCCTACCGTCATGACTATATACTGATTTACGAGGACGTGCCCGACGTCTTGGAAGGCGGGGTGCGGGAGTGGTTTATGGGGTTCGCCAGACGGGTAAACGACGCTCTCAGCCCCTGGATGAATCCCACCGAGCCTACGAGACAGGCTACTTTCAGCGTCGCCGTGTGCTGCCAAAAGGCCTCGGCCTGGCACGGACAGTTCCGTGAGTGGTTGAAGAGGTCCATGAACATTCCGGAACGTTACCCGGAACTGATGTTCGACACGCGGGTCCTGAAGGACGACCTCGCCATCGGGGAGTCGTTTCGAGAAG
The DNA here is from genome assembly GCA_963821845.1 of uncultured delta proteobacterium. Classification (GTDB taxonomy): domain Bacteria; phylum Desulfobacterota; class Desulfarculia; order JACQYL01; family CAWGVV01; genus CAWGFI01. Next base: position 29,919 of record CAWGFI010000011.1, on the reverse strand, counting down.
GTCTGTGGGCCGAGCTGCAAGCTCCCGGCGTATTTCAGGCTCTGGCCAAGGGATTGTATTCGCCCCTGCCGCCACTGGGCTTTTTCCGTAATTACGTCGTCGGGATGGATGGAAATTATACCGACACGCTGGATATCGAACGCCACGGTCTGGATCCCCTCGTGAATGCGGCCCGCATTATGGCTCTGGACCTGGGGATAGAATCGACCAACACCCTGGTCAGGCTCAGGCGGGCCGCCGAGGCATTGCCGCTGGACAAGGGGCTGGAAGACGATCTGCATGAAGCGTTCGGTTTCATAACATTTCTGTGGGTATCCAGGTATCTGGAAGTGGCGGAAACCGGGGGCAAGGATGACCGCTCGCTGTCGGCGTCGGGAATGAGCTTGATACAGCGCAAAACCCTGAAGAACAGCTTTGCGGCCATCCGGCAATTGCAGGTCGTATTGCAGGAACGCTATGCCGGGGACTATCATGTTAGGGGGAGACGCGAACCTGGAAAATCCCTGAACATGGCCGGAGCGCAATTACCTATGAGAGACTCTCTATGAGGCTGGAGAGATGAATGTTTTCGGCCCCAAACTGTACAATCGCTGGGTCCGGAGCCGAAGGAGCCGAAGCAATCTGAGGCCCAGGGCGCGGCACAACCTTGGAGCGCTGGACGGTTTGCGGCCCGGGGAGCCGGCCAGGAACAATAGTTTCGTGGTCGTGGACCTCGAAACCACCGGCATGGATTATAAAAAGGACCGGGTAGTGAGCGTCGGCGCGTTTCGGGTGGCCAACGGGAGAATCAAACTGGGGGACGTTTTTGATGAATTGGTGAACCCCGGCCGCTTCATTCCCGTGGAGTCTATTTACGTCCATGCCATTGTGCCGGACATGATCCGCTCGGCCCGGATGGCATGGGAGGTGTTTGACGACTTTCTGGAATATCTGGGACATGACATCGTGGTGGCTCACCACGCGTTGTTCGATCTCTTTTTCATCAACCGGGTGATGCGGCAGCAGCATGGGTTCCGCTTGCAGAACCTGGTCGTTGATACTGTGCTGATGTGTCGGCACGCTCTTTTGGAACCGGACCCTTACGGTCAGCGGCGCGGAGCCAGGAGGTGCAGCCTGGACGCGCTGGCCCTACGGTATGGGATCGATGTTCCCGAGCGGCATACGGCGCTGGGAGACGCCCTGGCGACGGCGCTCGTCTTCCAGCGTCTGCTGGTGGATCTGGAAAGAGCGGGGTGGGGCACTTTGAGGGACTTGATCCGGGTGGCCGGCGTATGGTGATTCCCCGGCGCGCGAGGCAGCCGGCCGACCACATTGTGACGAGCCATTACCGCCGTTTTTAACAGGATACTCGTGGAGAAATCCCGGAAAGGAGTTACCATGACCGAACAGAAGATCACCATGAACAACGGGCTGTATTATCCGCCTGCATCCTACTCCCAAAACGCCTGGATCGGCAGCATCAAGGACTACCGGACGATGTACGATCAATCCGTCGGGAAGACCGAGGATTTTTGGGGAAAGGTGGCCGAAGAGTTCTACTGGAAGAAGAAATGGGACAAGGTCCTCGACTTCAATTTCCATCGGAGCAAAGGCCCGATCCACATCAAGTGGTTTGAAGGGGGCCAGACCAATATCACCTATAACTGCCTCGATCGTCATCTCCAGACTCGGGGCGGGCAGCCGGCTATTATCTGGGAAGGAAACGAACCGGGTGATGACCGGGTGATAACCTACGAGGAACTGTACCGGGAAGTATGCAAGTTCGCGAATGTGCTCAAGGGATTCGGTTTGAAAAAGGGTGATCGGGTAACCATATATCTGCCCATGATCCCCGAACTCGCCATTTCCATGCTGGCGTGCGCCCGGATCGGGGTTATGCACAGCGTTGTATTCGGGGGTTTTTCCGCCGAATCGCTGAAGAACAGGATCGTGGACTCCGAGTGCAGTCTGCTGATTACCAGCGACGGGACATACCGCGGCGGCAAGGCGGTTCCGCTGAAGCATATCGCGGACCAGGCCTTGTCCGAGTCGGAAATGGAAAGGGTGAAGGTCCCCACCTGCGTGGTCGTGGAGAGGGTCGGCAAGGGGCGCGGCATCGACTGCTCCATGGAAGAAGGCCGCGACATATGGTGGCATGATCTGATGGAAAAAGCCGACGACCAGTGCGACCCCGTGTGGATGGACGCGGAAGATCCGCTGTTCATTTTATATACCTCGGGGTCCACCGGACAGCCCAAGGGCGTTCTGCATACCATCGGCGGGTACATGGTGTATACCGCGATAACCCACAAATACGTCTTCAACTATCACGATGGGGATGTGTACTGGTGCACGGCGGATATCGGCTGGGTTACGGGACACAGCTATATCCTGTACGGCCCGCTGCTCAATGGCGCGCAGACCCTGATGTTCGAAGGCGTGCCCACACATCCCGACGCGGGCCGATTCTGGGAAGTGGTCGACAAACGGAAGGTGAACATCTTCTATACCGCGCCAACGGCCATCAGGGCCATCATGCGCATGGGCGATGAGTTCGTGACCAAGCACAGCCGTAAGTCCTTGCGGGTGTTGGGCACCGTCGGCGAGCCCATCAATCCCGAGGCCTGGCGCTGGTATCATGAAGTAGTGGGGGAGGCCCGCTGCCCCATCGTCGATACCTGGTGGCAGACGGAAACGGGCGGCATCCTGATCACTCCTCTTCCGGGAGCCATCCCGACGAAACCGGGTTCGGCCACGTTGCCGTTCTTTGGCGTCCAGCCGGCGCTTATGGACGAAGAAGGCAAGGAGATACAGGGAAACGGCGTCAACGGCCACCTCGCCATCAAGGCGCCGTGGCCGGGTCAGCTCCGTACCACCTACGGTTCCCATGATCGGTTCGAGTAGGTGTATTTTTCCGCATTTTGACGGATATTATTTCACCGGTGACGGCGCCCGCCGGGACGAGGACGGGTATTACTGGATCACCGGGCGCGTGGACGACGTGATCAACGTCAGCGGCCACCGCATGGGTACGGCCGAAGTCGAAAGCGCCCTGGTCAGCCATCAAGCGGTCGCCGAGGCGGCCGTGGTAGGGTGCCCCCACAACATAAAAGGCCAGGGAATCTATGCCTTCGTGACGCTGAAGCTCGGTCATGAGTACACGGATGAGCTGAATAAGAACTTGTGACCCATGTCCGCTCTGAAATCGGGCCCATCGCATCGCCTGACGTTATTCACTGGGCGCCGGGCTTGCCGAAAACCAGATCCGGGAAGATCATGCGGCGCATCCTTAGAAAAATGGCGTCCGGGGACACCAAGGACTTCGGAGACACGAGCACCCTGGCCGATCCGTCGGTGGTAGATACCCTGATGCAGACGAAAACTCGTTAATCACGCATCTTTCGATACGGCAAGAAAAAGGCGGGGGAACTGTTCGGCTGATGAACCGTCCCCCGCCCGCGCATTTTCATCTTGTCATAACGGTTCCATCCCCTTTACTATTATACGGGAATGGTATCGATTTTCCGTAGGCGTATCCGTTGAAATCACGCAAAGGTCCCCCGAATGTCTCCAGCGAAAACGATGAGCGGTCCGGACACTGAAGCCATCCGGGAGTTTCTCACCCGGACACCTCCCTTCAACACCCTTTCTCCGATCACTATCGATGGAGTCGTCGCCCGCTGCGGCACGGAACATGCGCCGAAAGGGGCCACCATACTCCAGCGCGGGCAATCGGTCGTGAACCACCTGCGCCTGGTCTACGAGGGCCGCGTAAAGGTTTTTCTGAAAGGGGAACAGGGCGAAGTGAGCCTGGAATACGTGCGGGGTTCGGGCGAGGCCATCGGCCATCTGGCGATTCTTCGCGGCAGCCTGTCCAATCTGGATGTGCACGCCATCGAGGACTCCGTCTTTCTCACCATAGCCAAAGACGACTTCCTCGAGCTGGTCGGCGCCCACCTGAGCTTTTCCAGCTATTACCTCAAGGCCCTTTCCGAAGGATACGTGGGCAAGGCATTGGACACCCTGGAGAGGACGCGGATTTCCGCCAGTACCCAGGGGTCCCTCTATTTATTCAGCGCTCAGGTCGGAGATATAGTACGCCGCCGCCCCGTCGTCATCTCCGCGTACTCTTCCATAAGCGAGGCGGCCCGCACCATGACCATGCAGCGCGTGGGGTGCCTGCTGGTCAAGAACACGACGGGCAAGATCATCGGCATAATGACCGACCGGGACTTGCGGACCAAGGTTCTGGCTCAGGGTCTGGACCCGGAAACCACCGTGGAAAAGATCATGGCCTCCCCGCTCCAGACCGTTCCCTCCCATACCGTCTGTTTTGACGCCCTGATGGATATGATGAGAAGGAGGGTTCATCATCTGGTTCTGGAAAAAGCCGGGCAAATCATCGGCGTGCTCTCCGGCCACGACTTGATGGTGCTTCAGGGGTCGTCTCCGCTCTTCATGATCCGAACCATTCGGGACCAGCAGACAGTCGAGGGCCTCTTCGACATCGCGCTGCAAAGTCCAAGGATCGTGCGGACCCTTATTCTGGAGGGCGCCAAGCCCCGCCACATTACCCGTATGATCACCTTGATCAACGACACCATCCTCGACCGTCTGCTCTATCTCTTGCAGCAAATCCTCGGGGATCCACCGGTGCCGTACTGCTGGCTGCTGATGGGCAGTGAGGGCCGTCAGGAACAGACGTTCCGCACCGATCAGGATAATGGCATAATCTATCGCGACCCGGAAAGCGAAGCGGAACGAAAAGCCGCGGCCGAGTACTTCGAAGCGTTCGGCCAGCAGGCGGTGAGCGATCTGGTGGCCAGCGGCTTTCCACTCTGCAAGGGCGGGATCATGGCGTCCAACCCCAAGTGGTGTCAGCCCTACTCGGTCTGGCAAAAATACTTCGATTACTGGATTCGCAAACCGAATCCCCACGAAGTGATGCTCTCCACCATATTTTTCGATTTCCGTCCGGGGTGCGGCGATCTCGAACTGGGGCACAGCCTGCGGGATTACCTCATGGCGGAACTCAAGGGACAGGAGGTTTTCCTGCGGTTCCTGGCGCGCGACAGCGTGACGACCGCCCCGGCGATCTCCTTCTTCCGCCAGTTCAACGTGGAAAAAAACGGTCCTTACAAAAACAAGCTGGATATAAAAATAAAAGGGATCACTCCATTTGTGGATTTTGCCCGCCTTATGTCACTGCAGGCAGGCATTGCGGAAACCAACACGCTGGAGCGGCTGCAAATTCTGGCGGAAAGGAAGCGCATCAGCGAGGAATTGATGATTCAGGCGAGCCAGGCCTTCGAGTTTCAGATGAACCTCCGGCTGCTGCATCAGCAGGAACTGTATGAAGAGGCCTTGGAGCCCGACAACTTCATCGACCCCGAATCCTTGTCGGACTTGGACCGTCGCACCTTGAAGGATTCGTTGAGCGTCATCAACGACCTGAAGGCCGTCATCAAGGACGCGTTTATCCTCGGAGCCGGGTAGAAAATACCCTCGCGGCGCCCCTGAGCACGGCTATTTATATTCCTATGTACGGGCATTATACGGTCTTTTCTTGCTAGCCCGACACATCGGCTACGGTACTTTTTTGACGAATCTTCCACCGAAAACTGCTTTTGCGAAATCGCTCTTTTGAACTCCTGAATTCCTTTCCCGATTCCGGCGTTGATGTCGGGCAGCCGTTTCAGACCGAAAATGACAAGCACGATAATCTGGTTACTAGTTGAATACACCTAGAAAAGTCCACCAGGCGTAGTTGATGGGTGTGAGAATCAGAAGGGAAATGGCCGCGAGGCAAAGGGTTAATCGTAGGCCGCTCGCCCATCGCACCCCCGCCAGCTGCATGCCCACCATTACCGGAGGCGACTGATAGGGGAAAAGGATACTGGAAAAGCCGATCACCTGCGTCATGAGGACCGTGACCAGCGGAAACCCGGTCGCCGCGGAAAGATCGGCCGCCAGTGGGCCGAAGACTGCCGGGACGCCCGGAGAGGTGGTCACCGGGCCAAGGGTCATGGCGAGAATGACAAGCCCGAAAAAGTTGCGCGTATCCTGACCCGGCTTGAAACCGAACAGGTCGATCAGCTCCTTTCCCATCGCGCTCTCCCAATCCGGTCTTCGCCACCACCGCGCCCATGCCCAGCACCCCGGCCACGTAGAAAAGAGGCGCAAGATTGATCTTGTTGAAATCCCCGGCCGCAAAGAACCCTACGCGGGGCAGCAGACAGACGATGCCCGCGGCCAGAGCCACCCAGGCGGGGGATATTCCATGAATAAAATCCGTGCCCCACAGGATCAAGGTCAACGATAGAATGACGGCCAGGGTGCGGTCTTGGGAGCTGAACTCCTCCGCCGGTTTCTCGGGCCTGCGGCGGCGGACTGGATCCGGGCAGGAAACAAGAGCCGCGTCAGGATAATGATGACGATGGTGTTAAGCGCGCCGATCACCGGAAAATGCAGCTTTAAGTACTGACCGTACTGGTAGGTAAGATTATAGAGCGTTTCCGCCGTCCCCGCCGCCACCATATTCGGCACGTTCGCGGGCAGTATGGAGCACGACGGCTCAAAGCACGACAGCACGCACGCCATGACCAGGCCGTCATAGCCGCGGTCGCCCTTTTTAAAGCCCAACCGCTCCGCAACGGCCATGGTTACCGGCGTCAGGAGAGCGACGCGGCCGATGGTGGAGGGGATAAAAAAGCTGAACAACAAGCCCAGTAGAGCGATCCCACTGATAACCCCTACATAGGAAGACCCCAGATAATTAAGCAATGTGTGGGCCATTCGATGGCCCAGGCCGGTGGCCTTTACGGACGCGGCGAGGACCATGCCGCCGAACACCAGCCAGACCGCGGAAGAGGCAAAACCGGAAAATACGGTTTGAGCCGGGGCCACTTTTAAAACCATGGCCAGAAGCATGAACAGCAGGGCCGTGAGGTGGTTGGGAAGAACGCCCGCCACCCAGAAGCCGATGGCAAACAACACAAGGGCGGACGCCCGTATGGCCTCCTTGCTCAGAGCGCCCATGGGCGGAAGAAGATAGGTAACGGCCACACTGATCAAGATCAATACGGCGATAATGTTTATTGGCCGCTTGCCCATGCCCTCTATTTCCCCTATGGAGCTTTTCCGAAATGAAGATGTTCAGCCCGAAACATTGAGATCGTATCGCTGCGCGCCGGAAACGGTCGGCTGCGGCCGCGGCAGCGCATTACGGCCAAGTGGATATTGCACGGCTCCGGCAAATCGACGATGATTTCGGCAGGGTGAATAACATCGAACTCTCCCCAGAACTGATAATACTGATTTCTCAGTATGTTATAACATTGAAGACAACCGGCGACAATCCTTTTCAGGTATTTTCCCCTCCTTACCAAGTCGCGCATGGTAACGCCTTTCACTTGCCTAAGCTAGGCTGTCCATCCTATGCTCCGTACGCGACAAGAGTTATAAGACGGCGTTTGTCCATTCGTGAAAAGTCGTCCCGGCATGCCTGAAGTTGTGCTATACTCGGCTCCTAACGGCGGATGACCAACAAGCCCCGGCCCCCTTTACCTGGAAGGAACGTGTCATCATGGCGACCCGATTTATCGACCTTTCCATAAGTATTGAAAGTGGCCTTCCCTCTGACCCTGAAATGATGATCCCCCACATCGACTACCTCGATCATAAGCTCGGCGCCGAGCAGATGAAGGAGTTTTTCCCCGGTCTGACTCCGGACAAGCTTCCCGAGGGACTCGGGTGGGCGGTGGAGAGGATCACGCTCACCACACATTCCGGCACGCATCTGGACGCTCCCTATCATTACCACCCCACCATGGACAAAGGCCAACCAGCCCTGACCATCGACCAAATTCCGCTGGAATGGTGTTTCGCCGACGGCGTGATATTGGATTTTTCGTCCAAGGCCGATGGCGAGCGCATCACGGCGGCCGACGTGCAAGCGGAACTTGACCGGATCGGTTACGCGCTCAAGCCGCTGGACATCGCGCTGGTACGGACCGGGGCCGACGCTTTCTGGGGCAAACCGGAATATCTGGTCAAAGGGGCGGGAATGACCCGCGAATCCACGCTCTATCTGCTCGACCGCGGCGTGAAGGTGGTAGGCATCGACGCCTGGTCCTGGGACCGTCCCCTGCCGTTTCTGGCCAAGGAATTCCGGGAAACCGGCGATGCGTCCGTCATATGGGAAGCTCATTTCGCCGGCATCGAAAAAGGATACTGTCACATGGAGAAGCTGGCCAACCTGAACGCCATCCCCCGCGCGCATGGCTTCAAGGTGGCGTGCTTTCCGGTGAAAATCAAATCCGCCTCGGCCGGTTGGGTCAGGCCGGTAGCCATCGTCGAATTCGATCAAGTGTAATGCGGCACGCCCAAGATTTATGGGGGCCAAGCCCCCATAATGACGTTGCCACGTTGCGCGGGCCGGTGACAAAATTAAAGGATTGGCTTGTGTTGTTGTGACCGTTCGGGTGTATACGCCATCCGCTCTTCATCTCTCAAGTCCTAAGCTTCTAAATAATTCTTGACTTCGTCGCCGGTTTCTCACGGTAACCCCGGAGATTGATAGTATGAGGATTTGGAGATAGGTTGACTATGTCCATGCCCGCTAATCCGAAAATTTATCATATCCTTCATGTCGATCGATTAGCTTCCATCATTGCCGACGGAGCAATATATGGTGTGATGCTGAGATTGATCGTCGCGCGTCACGGGAAGGAACCACTATTGGCATGCGCCAAATTAAAATGCGGCGACTTAATGAATTGACTTTGACAAGTCACCCGCAATTGCGAGTAGGTGAATGCGCGCCATTTTATTTCTGCCCCCGCTCGATTATGCTTTTCCTAATCCACTCGGCAAACCATCCTGAGTTATCTTATCGAGGTGGCCAAGATCCGATTATCCATCTTGAAGCAGATCTCTTTCAGACAGTTGCTTGGGCCGATAAAAATCAAAGGCGCTGGGCGTTTACTCTCTCCAATGCGGGCGCGTACTATTTCGAAGATCGCTGTGACCTGGCGCAATTAGGTGATATTAACTGGAACGCGGTTCAGGCAAATCGGTGGGCCGGCGACGGCGTCCCGCAAGCAATAAAAGAAGGGAAGCAGGCCGAGTTCCTTATCGAAAAATCGCTTCCCTGGATACTAATATCACGCATCGGTGTGAGATCAATGTCGATTTACCAGCGAGTTTCCACTATATTGGAGCATGCGAAACACAAGCCATTGCTCGAAATCAAATCTGACTGGTATTATTGATGAGGAGTGAGGCTCATGATTGAATATAAAACGGGTGATATTCTTGCCGAAGATGCCGAAGTCATCGTTAATACTGTCAACTGTGTAGGAGTGATGGGGCGTGGAATCGCGCTTCAATTCAAAAATGCATTCCCGGAAAATTTCAGGGACTATGCCGCCGCTTGCAAACGAGGTGAAGTGCAGCCTGGGCGGATGTTCGTGTTCTCGACCGGCCGACAACTCATTAATCCACGCCTTATCATAAACTTCCCTACTAAACGACATTGGCGTGGCAAGAGTCGCATGGAAGATATCGAGTCCGGTCTTAAATCCCTTAAAGCCGTCATAGTGAATAGCAATATCCGATCAATCGCCATTCCGCCTCTTGGCAGCGGATTGGGGGGACTAGACTGGTCTAAGGTGAGAACAAGAATTGAACGTGAACTCGCGGACTTGGATGATGTGCGGATCGTCGTTTTCGAGCCTATGGGCGCGCCTCATACCAACGCCATGGCGCACAACCGGGCCGTCCCCAGAATGACGGCCGGACGCGCCGCGCTTATCGAATTAATGCGCCGTTATCTCGACGGGCTCCTTGATCCCTTCGTGACATTGCTTGAAGTCCACAAACTCATGTATTTCATGCAAGTAGCTGGCGAACCATTAAGGCTTACATTCCGCAAGGCGCCCTACGGACCCTATGCGGAAAACCTTCGCCATGTGCTGAATGCGATAGAGGGACACCTCGTATCCGGTTACGCGGATGGCGGTGACGCGCCCGATAAGCAACTCCGCCTTGTCCCCGGGGCTATAGAAGATGCCAATACATTCCTGAAAAAACATGCGGCGACCCGTGCCCGCTTCGATAAAGTGGCAGAGCTGGTTGAGGGGTTTGAATCCCCATTCGGACTTGAACTGTTAGCCACCGTTCATTGGGTCATTAAAAACGAACCGATCCACGCTATGAGCGACGTCGTGACAAGCGTCCATGCTTGGAATGATCGGAAACGGCAATTTTCGGAACGCCAGATTATACTTGCGGCCGATGTTTTATCGCGAAAAGGCTGGATCGCAAACTTTGATGATCGAGGAAGCGTGCACTAACTCCACGTCTTTACCGTGAGGTTTCCTCTCGTTACCGAGTTGCGCTTGGTTAGCGTCTTCCTCTTTTGGGAGCTAAGCTCCCTAGAACACATGTGTTCCCGAGTGCAACCTAGAAACAAGAAACAGATATCATCGTGCGCCTCTGCCGGGAATGATAGATATTGTGCTACTTTCCTGACAACTAACTCCAATAATTCACTAGATTGTCTTGAAAAGGAAAAGGGTGTGGTCTAAGGTATTGTTACTCCTAACAAAAACCTAAAGACGGAACACACCCTTATGAAAACAGTCTGCCATAAACAACTCAGCTTTGAAAGTATTTTTGGTAAAGAAATCATCGCCTGTTTTGACGGCGGTCGCATGACCTCCGACGGGGGCGGTCTGCTGCTTCGAGAAATCGACGAACGATATGGCGTCACGGCCTCGGCCGCGTTCAGCATTCATGATCGTCGCGATCGGAAGCGAACGCTCCATGATATTGTCGCCCTGTTGAGGCAGCGTATCTTTTCCATCGCTCTGGGCTATGAAGACGCCAATGACGCTCATACGCTGAGAAGCGATCCGGCGCTCAAGATCATGTCGGGAAGGCTGCCGGAGACCGGCGCCGATCTGGCCAGTCAGCCGACCATCAGCCGGTTTGAGAACCGGGTAACCATGAGCGACCGCCGCCGCCTCGCCGACTTCCTGGCCGATCTGTACATCCGGACGCATCCCGGCTCTCCGGATTGGATCGTACTGGATATGGACTCCACCGACGACCCCACCCATGGGAACCAGCAGTTGAGTTTCTTTCACGGCTACTACGAGCAGCACATGTACCACCCGCTGTTGATCTTCGATGGCCTCGACGGATTCCCTCTTGCCGCGATTCTCCGCCCCGGCAATGCGCACGCTTCAAAAGCGGCCGTATCGATCCTGAAGCGGCTGATTAAAAAGCTGAAGAAAGCCTACCCTCGGACGGGCATCCTGCTGCGCGCCGACGCCGGCTTCGCCATCCCGGCGCTCTATCGTTTTTTGGAAAAGCACGGCATCTCGTATGTGATCGGTCTGATTACCAATAACCGACTCAGAGAGAAAGTCGAACGCCTTACCGTTCAGGCTCGACAGGCCTTCGAGCAAACCGGACAGAAGCAAAGACGGTTTACCTCCTTCAGATATAAAGCCGACTCCTGGAAGCGCTCCCGCCGGGTGGTGGCCAAGGTGGAATGGCTTCCCAAAGGGCCGAACCAACGCTTTGTGCTTACCAATCTCTCGACCAACGCCCAAACCATCTATGATGACGTCTACGTGATGAGGGGCGAGGCGGAGAACCGGATCAAGGAACTGAAGCTCGATCTTAAAGCCGACCGGCTCAGCTGCCATCGCTTCCAGGCCAATCAGTTCCGGCTCCTGCTCCATACCACGGCCTACTGTCTGTTCTGGCTTTTGCGCCGACATCTGAAAGGGACCGAACTGAGCGCCGCCCAGGCCGGAACGATCAGGCTCAAGCTCCTTAAAATCGGCGCCCGGGTTACCCAGACCAGCCGTCGAATCTGGCTCCACATGGCCTCAAGCTATCCGTATCAGTCACTCTTCGCCCAGGTTATCAATAACATCAGGGCGGCTCCAGGCTAGCGGTTGTTCGCCTGCACAATGGTAAATGAACACCCGTCGGACAAGTACGCCCTTTTTTGAGCGCCTCTTAAAAAATCAGCTTTCTTCTCAGCAAATAGTTTCTCTGTAATAACCTTGAGCTTAAAAAATACTCCAGAGACGACGTCCGCACAGAGATTTTTAACGTTACTTTTTAAGACTCATCAATTAAGCGGGCTAATATTCTATTGTCAAAAAGCTTTGAAATTTTATCTCGGAAACTAAATACGACACAGTCTCCGCAGCGAGAAATCGCCTACAGGGGGCGCGGGGGAAGAAATTCCCTCCGCAATGCTTTTTCTTTTCAAAAATTTATTCAGGCCGGGGTGACCTTGGAAACCTGGCAGATATAGGATTTGAGCGGTTCGGCGCCGCTGTCCGGATCGAAAACCTCGTTCCCGAACAGCAGATTGATGCTCGATCGTTTCCAGCCGTATTCGGGCGGTTCTTCTTCCGGGAACCACCACGCGTGTTGAGCGCTCACCACGCCGGGCGCCAGGCCGTCGAAAATCCTGGCTTTCATTTTTATGCGGGCCGTTGGGCTTTCCACCCAGACCCAATCGCCGTCTTCCACCCCGCGTTCCAGCGCGGTTTGGGGATTCAGTTCGATGATGGGATCGGGATTGGCGCGGCGGAGCCTTTCTATCTGGCGCAGTTCGGAATGGAAAAACTGTCTGATTTTTGCGCCGGACATCAGGATCAAGGGGTATTTCTTTGCCAGTTCGGGATCGATGGACGCCGAAAAAGGAGACTCCCGATAAACGGGCAGGGGCATGGCGCCCTTGGCTTCCATGATCGTGCTGTACAGCTCCACCTTGCCGGTGGGGGTGTGAAAACCCTCGGTTTCATATTTCCGGTACCGCATGTTTCCCAGCAGGATGCCCCGGTCGCGGAACTCGCTGAAATTCATGCCGGTTTTTTCCAGCAGCCACTCCAGGTAGGCGTACCGGTCCGGCCAGGGAAAGGCTTCGTGGAGCCCCAGCCGATGAGCCAAGTCCAGGATGACGTCGCGATCGTCGCGGGCTTCCCCTTGCTGGGCGACCTTTTTTCGCGCCAGCACGCACCATATTTTATGGAAGTTAACGACGTCGTCCTGTTCCAGCCAAGTGGCGGCGGGCAACACCAAGTCGGCCAGTTGCGCCGTGGGCGTCAGGAAAAAGTCGGAAACCACGGTAAATTCCAGATGTTCCCTGAGCGCGCGTTCCGCGATCAACGAAGAGGTCTGGGTAAGCAGCGGATTGGAGCCGACAATCCACAGGGCCCGGACCCGGTAGGGATCGCCGGTGACCAAAGAATTCCAGAAGGTCGGGGGATGCGTGGCCGGTCCGAAGGGAAATTTTCCCGCGCCGATCATCCGCGCCCGCTGATGGTCCGACAGGAATTGGTCTCCGGTCTGTTCGTGATTGGTCAGCGGGGATTTCGATCGCAGCCCCTCCGGCGGAACCCAGAACACGTCCCCGCCGGGACGGTCGATATTGCCGGTGATGGCTCGCAGAATGAGCAGCGAACGCGCGGTCTGAAAACTGTCCACGCTCATGTCCACGCCGTTCCCCCATTGCAAACAGGCCGATGACGCCGTGGCGTATTCGCGGGACGCGGCGCGGATTTTTTCGGCCTTTATTCCGGTGATCGGTTCCGCCCATTCCGGGGTGAAGCCGGAAACGTGTCCGGCCAGCCGATCAAAGCCGTAGGTGTATTTTTGGACAAAGTCATGGTCGATGAGATCTTCGGTGATAATGGTGTTGATCATGGCCAGCGCCAGCGCTGCCTCGCTCCCCGGCCGCAATTGCAGCCAGTGATCGGCCGATTCCGCCGGGCCGATGCGCCGGGGGTCCACCACGATCACCTTGCGCGCTTTTTTGATGGCCCTGGCCAGCATGCCGCCGCACATGCCGTCTGCCGCGCCCGATTCGGTGATGTTGCAGCCCCAAATCATGATGACCTCGGGATATACCCCGCCAAAACCATAGATGTCGCAGACCGGAAGCCCGCCCATGGTGATACCGCTGGCGATGACGCGGGGAAGATAACAGACGTGACCCGGATTGACGAAATTGGGGGTTCCGAAGGCGTGCGCGAAACGGGCGGTAAATTCCGTATAGGGCCTTCCCGTGCCCTGGCCCACCGCCACGTATTCCGGGCCACTTTCCGCTTGATGGTGGAAAATTTCTCGGCCATCCGCGCGATGGCGTCATCCCAGGAGATCCTGTTTCCATTTGTTTTCGCCCCGTTTTCCGGCGCGTTCCAGCGGGTACAGGACCCGGTCGGGATGGTACAGCAATTCCGGCGCGGCCGCGCCCTTGGGACACAAATAGCCTTTGCTGGTGGGGCTGGAGGGATCGCCCGTGACCTTGACCACCCGCCGCCCTCCAGATGAACCAATACCTGGCACACGCCGTGGCATCCTCGGCAGGAAGTACGGACGATTCCGGTATCCTTGTCCATGGCGTCTTCTCCCGTTACTTTTCTCCCCAGGTCTTTTTGCTGCGTTCGATTTTCTTCATGACCATTTCCCAGGCGTCGGCGGTCAAAAAGGAGTCCTGCCAGCGCAGGAGCATCTGTTCGAACATGGCGTAGGGGATCGTAAACGTGATTTCGTCCGTTTTCAGAAACTTCCGGCAGGAAGGATCCCAACCGCCCAGGACCGCCTTGTTTTTGCCTTCGCCGAGATAATGCAGCGGCCAGGCCACCAGGTTGGAACAGCCCGCTCCCCAGGGAGACTGGACCGCTTCCAGATCGTCGGCCACGAACATGGCCAATTGATGAAGCCCGGAGATCACTTCGGGCCGCGCGAAAAAACTCACCAAAAGCGGCGTTTCATGCCGTTCGAAGTGCGAGATGGGCTTGAACACGCAATAGCGCCTGGACGCGGGCGGGGGGTCGATGGCCGCGTAAAACCGCCGGGCCTTTTCCGGCGAATCGAAATAATGCTCGCCCTCCATGTAGCCGGGGATACCGACGGAAACGTAATGAACGATGGCTTCGAGCTGCGGCTTGTTGTACCCCAGGAAAAAAGCGCCGCCCAGGCAGCCGAAGTGTTCGTGATCGAACCAAGCCACCGATTTCTTTTTGCGCGCCAGCCAAATGTGTTGCAGCACACAGGACCAGTCGCGGAACGTTGCGGCCAGATCCGCCGCGCCTACCTCTTCATCCCGGCGGGTGGGCAGAGCCGCGCTTTTCGGCGAATACCCCTGCTCCGGCCGTTCGTCGGTATAAAACACGCCAAACGGCTCTTCGTCGTATCCCAACGCGTCCAGAAAAAACGTCAGCTTTTTCATGTCCATGGAATGGGAGCCTTTCTTCCTTAAACCCGATGTGAAACCGATCCCATAGTATACTCTAACGGGCCGTTCCGCAAGATTACGTGAGTCGTCAGACGATTCGGCGTCTCACCATGAACGTGAGAAGAATAGGAAGAAAAGACTCCCAGGAAATCCCAAGCTCATCTATCGCTCTGCCCAGAGTATGGGATTCGGAGCAATGCGAGGGAATTTCTTCCCCCGCGCCCCCTGCGGCTGATTTCCCGCTGCGCGAGAAATGACAAACGGTTCGTGACTTATTCCTTGGAGCTTTTATCGTCGTTTTCGCAGGTATGGCCTTTTTGATCGCCGTGGCATTCCTTGACCTGTTGCGGAGAACATTCACCGGGTTTGCCCTTCAACTGCACCGGGTTCTGGCAGCACTGACCTTTCTGACACATTTTCAGCCTCCTTTTGGTGGTTTTATTGTATATCGCTCAAAATTTCTCGTCGCTTCCCCCTTTAGATCGAAGGGAGAAATCGCCTGCGGGAGGCGTGGGGGGAGAAATTCCCCCGCAACGCTTTTTCTTTCCTGTTCTCTTCGCTTCTTTCCCGTTCTTTTAATTTCCTTTATTTTCTTTTATCGACCGCGCTCCCGTTTTGCTTGTCCACCTCTCGCCGCGCCCGGCGGGTTGGGCGGGCGGCGTTGCCCGCCTTCTCCGGACAGGGCGCGGCTCAGCCGCGTTCGTTCCTTGTCCGTACGGGCCACGAAGATCTTCCGGCCTTGGGGATCGATTTCCGCATAATACATGGCCGTGGCCACCGTGCCCGGCGTGGGCAGAAAGAGCTGGGTCTGGCGAGGCCGCCAGCCGCGCGACCGGAACCAGGAGGCCGTTTCCCGGGTTTCTTTATCCGAACAGCCCGGGAAGGCGTCGATCAGATAGGGCACGAGATATTGCTCCTTGTTCACGCGTTTTGATTCCTGTTGAAAAATTTCCACGAATTTCTGGAATACCTCGGGCTTTGGTTTGCGCATGAGGTGAAGGACCTCCGGCGACAGGCTTTCCGGGGCCACCTTGAGCTGCCCTCCGACAAATTCCCTGATGAGCGCCCGTAAAAAGGCGGGCTCCCGCAAGGCCAGATCGAACCGGACGCCGCTAGCGACCCGCACCGAACCGACGCCGGGGATATTTTTCAGAGTCCGCAACAGATCGATGATCGCCGACTGGTCTATCTTGAATTGGGCGCACACGGACGGATACAGGCAGCTGGACCGGCGGCACTGCGACTGATCTCCCGCGCATGAGGCAAACCACATGTTGGCGCTGGGGCCGCCCACGTCGCTGATCGAACCGCGCCAACGGGGATGGCGGGTAAGCTCTTCAACCTCCCGGACGATGGAACCCCGGCTACGCGAACACACCTTCCGGCCCTGATGCAGGGCCAGCGAACAGAACGAGCATCCTCCTCCGCAGCCGCGATGGGTGGTGACGCTCGATTCGATCATGTCCGCCGCCGGGATGGATTCCGAATAGGACGGATGGGGCAGGCGGGCAAAGGGCAGGCCGTACAGTTCGTCCAATTCGGCGGTGGACAGGGGGTCGGCGGGTGGCGTGAAAATGAGTGTCCGGTCTCCGCTTCCCTGGGTGGCCCAGAGCGAACGGTGCACCTGTTCTTCAAGGGCCAGGGTGGCGGTCATGAGTTTGGCCGGGTCGCGCTGAATTTCTTCATGGGAAGGCATTTCCAGGACCGTGGCGCGAGGCGGAATATCCGAAAAGCGGCCCGCGTACACCGTGCCGGGTATATTTTTCAAAGACGCTTTCCAGTCCTCTTCGCCGGAGGCGAGGGAGCTTTCCAGCCTGCGAGCCGCCTCTTCCGTGGCGCGTTCCCCCATGCCGTACACGATGAGGTCGGCCTTGCTGTCCAGAAGAATGGAGCGGCGCAGCTTGTCGCTCCAGAAATCAAAATGAGCGGCCCGGCGCAGGGAAGCCTCGATGCCCCCGATGATCACCGGGAGCCCCGGAAAGGCGCTCTTGACCAGGTTGGCGTACACGATGACGGCGCGGTTGGGCCGGGAGCCCGCTCGATTGCCGGGCGTGTAGGCGTCATCCCTTCTTTTTTTACGGAAGGAGGTGTAATGGGCGACCATGGAATCGATGGCCCCGGCGGTCACTCCGGCGAACAGCCGGGGGCGTCCCATACGGGTGATGTCTTCCACGCCCTCCCACGTCGGTTGCGCGATCACGCCCACCCGGTAGCCGCGCGCCACCAGCCATCGGCCCAGCAGGGCCGCGCCGAACGCGGGGTGATCCACGTAGGCGTCGCCGCTGATCAGCAGGATATCGAGTCGATCCCAGCCGAGCCGCTCCATTTCCGCCGAGGTCATGGGCAGGAAACGAGGTTGTTCGGGGGAGCCTTGGGGTTTGGATATGTGGGAAGTAGCCGCCATGGAACGGAACTATAATACCCGGTCGACGGCAAATCAAATCATGCGTAGGTGAACAGCGCCACGGTGATATTGTCGTTGCCGCCGTAATCCTTGGCCAGCTTGATCAATCGGTCGCCGGCCTCGCTGAAATCGCTGGCCGCCAGAACCGCCAGAATGGCGTCGTCGGGCGCCATGTCGGACAACCCGTCGCTGCACAAAAGCAGAATGTCGTTTTTTTGCAGGTCGATCCGGTAGATATCCGCCTGGACCGTGGGAGAAGTTCCGATGACCCGGGTGATGATGTTGCGGTTTGGATGAACGCGGGCCTGCTCGCGGTCGATGATCCCCTTTTTCGCCAACTCGTTCACGTAGGAGTGATCCTCGGTGATCTGGCGGAGTTCTTTTCCGCGTTTCAGGTAGGCCCGGCTGTCCCCAACCTGGCCGAAATAGGCCGTCGCGCCGATGACCACGGCCGCGGTTATGGTCGTGCACATGCCGTGCAGGAAGGGGTCGCCCTCCGCCCGTTCATAAACCGCTCTGTTGGCTTGTCTGATGGCCCAGGCCAGGGACGCTTCCGGATTGTCGCGAGCGTGAGGATCGAACAGGCGCGCAATGGTGTCGACGGTTATTTGGCTCGCCACTTCGCCCGCGGGCGCTCCGCCGACGCCATCGGCCACCAGCGCCAGGGTGTATTCCATTCCCGTGGAATCGGTGGCGGCGCGAATCAGACCGGTGTCTTCATTGTTGGTTCGAAAGAGTCCGACGTCGGTGACAAGGTATGCGTTTTCCGGACGCATGGCGCGATCTCCTCGCGAGAGTTACCTGCATGACAGCCATTATACCCGTAAGACGCTGTCGTTCGATTTTACCGGACCTTACGCTTCACGGTCCTCCCGTGGCGGCAGGTAACGCTTTCGATAGGCTTCCTTGCCCACGGTCATGGCGAATCGGGCGCCCTGTTCGTTTTGCAGTTTCACCACGCCGCCAAGCTGCCGCTCCACCATGCCGATCACCAGCTTGAGCCCCAGGCTTTTGCTTTTTTCCAGGACCGGCGTTTCGGGAATCCCCGTCCCGTTGTCGGCGACGATCAGTTCCAACTCACCATCGGCGGTTTCACGCGCTTCGACGGTCATGCGGCCTTTTTCGACGCCGGAAAAAGCATATTTAAAGGAGTTGGTCACCAGTTCGGTTATTATCAGTCCCAGGATCACGGCCAGATCCACTCCGATCTCCAGGGCTTCACAGTTCAGAACCAGTTCCACGCCACGGTCTTGAGCCGAATGCGCTTCGAACAGCGCGCCGGTCAGATTTTCGATGTACCCCTTCAGGTCCACTTCGGCCATGGATTCCGTGTAACAGAGCGCGTCGTGAGCCAAGGCCATGGCGTTTACCCGGCGATGGCTGTCAACGATCATGGATTTCAGGAGCGGGTCTTCCTCTCTTTCGGCCTGAAGATTCAAAAGGCTTGATATGATCTGCATGTTGTTCTTGGCCCGGTGATGAATCTCCTGAAGCAGAAAATCCTTCTCCTTAAGGGAAGCCTTGAGCTTCTCCTCGGCTTCCCGCCGGCTCCCTATTTCCAGCTCCAGATCCCGGTTCGACCGGGCCAGCGCCGAGGTCCTTTCCTCCACCCGGAGTTCCAGTTCCTGCCGGGCCCTTTTCAACTCCTCCTGCGCCTTGATCAAATCGGTGATGTCCTGGCCTACGCAGAGCAAGCCGTTCATCGCGCCGCTTGAATCGGACAGGACCGTATCGTACCAGCGTATGTAACGTTCACCGCCCCCCTTGGTCAGGATGGGATTAATGACGCCCTCGCTGCTCGCTTCATGCAGCGCCCGTTCGAAAAGCGTCCATATCCGGGATTGTTCGCGCGGCGGGACAAACGTATCGATCCAATTCAGGTTCCGCGCGTTTTCGCGCCGCCACCCCGTCAATTCCTCGAAATACCGGTTGATCCTGAGAATCTTGCCGTGTCTGTCGAGGACCATGACGATGGCGTGCGCGGTATCGATCAGCAATTCCGCGAGATCCCGCTCCAGCCTTAACGCTTCTTCCTCTTTTTTCCGCCGGGAAATGTCGCGGGCGATGCTCATGATCGCGGGCTGGTCCAGATACGTAAAGACCCGCGCGCTGATTTCGGTGGGTATGACGTGTCCATCGCCGGCTAGGTGGTCGATGTCGAATATCAACCGCCCCTTGCGGAAGGTCAATTCCGTCTGGTTCCAGGCCAGCGTCACATGGCTTTGGGAACAGATATCCGCGGGCCCCTTGTTCAAAAGTTCCTCGCGACTGTATTTCAACCGCTGACACGCCGTCCGGTTGACTTCAAGAAACCGCCCTTCCCGCCCATAAATAAATATGGCGTCGTTCGCGGCGTCTAAAAACGATCGGTAGGAAAGGCCGTTTTCGTGGAGGGTATTTGTCGGCTCCTCCGAACGAACATCGGAGGTTTCCGATTTTCGATTCTGTTTTCGCGGGAGATCCGGTTCATCGGAGCTGGAGAGATGAACCTCTTTTTCATCGGTCATTCAGTTACACCCAATCTCAACTATCGGCAAAATGAACCGGGGAATTCAAGATTATCAGCATCGGAATCAAGACAAACGGTTATGTTTATAGCATAATTACCCTAAATTCCAATATATATTTATCAATAGGATCGAAAGGGATGCTGACCCGCGGCGTTGACGGAGTCGATGACCATGCATATAAATATTTTGTCGGAAAAAGGGATCTTTGAATAATATTTATTTGGGGGTTTCGGTATTTCCCTGATATATCTATGGAAGAGCGATTCGGTCGTCGGAACGCGGCAAGGCCGAAAACAGGAATTCGTCTTGAAGTGACCTGCCGCTCTTCTAAAGGCTCATTTTTTTCCTCCAATACACGATACTAAGATAACAGGCGGTATGAAGCGGGAATCATATCCACCGGGACGTAGGGCTTTTCTTTCACCGTGGCGGGCGCCGATGTCGCATGCGAAGGGTACAAACCTATGAGTTGGGCTGTCGAACATGTCGTATACATTCTGGGTGTCGCTCTGACCGTGGTGACCATAGCGCATATGATCAGGCAGAAGCGTTCCCCGGCCAGCGCCATGGCCTGGCTTCTGGGAATCATCATGGTTCCGTACATAGGAGTGCCCCTCTATTTCATATTCGGCGGGCGCAAGATGCGTCGGCAGATGCGAGCCAAACACACCCTGCAACTCGACGGCACGGAAACGATTCCACTCACGGCGTCCAATTCCCTGGACCGCATGCTGCGGGCTTACGGCCTCCCGGGCGCGACCACCGGGAACAAGCTGACCTTGTACTCCACCGGCGAGGAAGCCTATTTCGCCATCGTGGATCTCATAGAATCCGCCCAAAGCAGCATCAACATCACCACCTTTATTCTGCACGCCGACGAGGTAGGCCGGGACATCATAGACCGTCTGACCAGAAGGGCTTTGGAAGGCGTTTCCATACGGGTACTTTTGGACGGCTTCGGCGCGTTGCAGACCAAAAGACGTTCGCTGGAACCGTTGACCCGCGCGGGGGGCCGCGTCGGTTATTTTCTCCCGGTTTACGGCAGTCCCTTTGGCGGACGGGCCAACCTGCGCAATCATCGCAAAATCGCCATCGCCGACGGTGTCCGGGTTATCGCCGGGGGCGCCAACATCGCCAGCGAATATATCGGACCCTCGCCAAAGCCCGGAAGATGGAGCGACCTCTGCTTTCTCATCGAAGGCCCGGCGGTGCAGAATTATGAAGAAGTGTTCGCCTCCGATTGGGAGTTCGCCACCAAGGAGACCCTGAAACCGAGCGAAAATTCCGACGACCCGGAACCGGACGCTCCGGGCGACGCGGTCCTGCAGGTCATTCCTTCGGGCCCGGACGTGGAAGAGGACCCGCTTTACGGCGCCATTCTGTCATCGGTTTTCGCCGCCGAGCAAAGGTTCTGGATCGTCACGCCCTACTTCGTGCCCGACGACGCGCTCGTGGAAGCGCTGTGCCTCGCCGCCCGCCGGGGAATAGACGTGCGCATCATAACCCCGCAAAAATCCAACCATCGTATCGCGGATCTGGCGCGGGGAGCGTTTCTGCGGGAAGTCCAGGAGTCGGGGGGCAAGGTCATGCTCTTTACCGAGGGCATGGTCCACGCCAAGGCCATACTCATCGACGAGCGGGTGGCCATTGTCGGATCGGCCAACATGGATATGCGCAGCCTTTTCCTGGACTATGAAATCGCCCTGCTGATCTACACCGCTCCGGAAATCCGATCCATCGAATCGTGGATGGAATCGCTGGCTCTGAAATCCACGGCGGGCGTCGAAAACGTGAGCGCGGTCCGCGACACCCTGGAAGGCGCCGTCCGGCTGTTGGCGCCGCTGATTTGAATGAACTTTTGGCTGTTCAAGGTGTAGGAAAAACATACTTGGAAGAAGCGTTTCAAGCCGGCATCCGAAGACTTACGCTTGAATAGTCTGGGTGGGAACTATTTACCTCATTATTTATGCGCGAGCGACCGCTTTGATACCGCCTTTCCGCCCTAGCCCATAGCCTACTCGAAAAACGTCCGGCATATTTACCCGATCATCACTCATGCGGTCAAATACCCCCAATGTCTCGAGATCCTGTCGCACCCCTTCCGGGCCTTCTTTAAGATGCACTGGAGGTAATTTTACCCCCCCACTGGCAATATCTTCTTGCAAACGGTCCAAACTCTTTTGATCCTTCCAACGCCGGGCTATTTCATCGAATTGGCAGGGGACCGTAAGATCCGACAGTGGTTCCATGAGTGTTTTCATCCAGGGGTAGTCTTCCTGCATTTCCCGAACCCGAATCCGTGACGCCTCCTGAACTCCCTGTTTTATGCTTTCATAATAGAGGGAAAATTCATACTCGGAACGAGGATTGTCAGTGGCGGCGTAACGAATGGCCGCCAGAAAGCTTCGAGGGCTTACCTGACCTCCGGCGTCTCCCAGGTGGTTCGGCAACCAAGTATACGGGAAGCCGCGACGACGGTCCCGACCCATCCAGGGCCCTGTTATGGCATGAAAGACTTTTCTTTGATCTTCCTCTTCAATCCGTAGTTCCTTCGGTACCGTCCAGACGTTTATATATTGATCCCATGACAATCCAAGAATCTTTTCACAGCCTTCCCTGAACAGCTCTCCATTACTCGGTTCGTTGCCAATGTACTGCCACAGCAAACCGTAAAGCTCATTTCTGGGCCATCGTAGCTCTACTTTTTGGTTGAGCACCTTGGATGAATCCGCGAAACCTCCCGTTTTGGTATCTTCCAGGTGATCCGGTCGGACAAACGCTTTTGGCCGAATGCGCCGATAGGACCTGAATTCAAGAAGAACCTGTAGCAGGCCACGGATGATTTTTAGCATGGTCGGCCAATCATCCGCCGATCGGTCCAGCGCATCAAAAAGAATCAGGTGGTAGTCCCCTTGCTTCTCAAGGTCTTGATCGGCCTGATACAATAGCCGCTCCACCTCCTCCGGGTGGTCAACTACCCACTTAACAGCATCGGACCAGCGCCCAGACATAAATTCCTGGGGGACAGCGGTCCCCTTGATGAGCTGGCGCAAAGTAATTGCTCGCCATACCTGCCGGGGATCGAAATGTTTGCTTAGCTGGGTAAGAGTATCTTTCCCCGGATAATCATCGGGCGAAGATCGTTCACCAAATCCTACGGAAACCTTAGTCGCTTCCCGAATACCGGATCTGGGCATTAAGTGCGCGACCATCCTGCGGTGTTCCTCACTTTGAAGAACAGTCCACCAAAAGCTTTTGCCGGCGCCACGGATACCAACTACGAGCATGGCGTCCGGATGCAATGCCCTGGAGTGCCCGGCCGGAGTAAACATATTCCTGAGATCCGGCGTTTTCCCGAAAACCGCCGTATCAACGGGAATAGCATCCTCGATAAGCTCTCGTATCTCCCTGGGGAAGCGGTATTGCTTCATTGATTCTTCTCCCTGGCAAACAACATTCTTTCCGCCTCGGCCATGAATGTACCCATAGCCGCTTCCATCACACGTTCATCAATACCACTACCATTTTGCAGGGGATTAAATTCCTGGATCGCTCTATTCCAGTAAATGGGCAGCGGAAAGTGCGGCGCTTCTTCGCTATCGACATCGAAAGTAAATATACCCGCGGATTCAGCATCCGCTTCATCATATAGATGCTCCCGAAACAGATCCCATGAGTTCACTCGGAACCGTTTAAGATATTGGTCACGTTCGGTTTCCGGGACCATACCAGCGACAATCTGAATCCTTTGCCGGAAGTCTCGCACCTGCGGATGATCACGCCAATGTCTGAAAAGAAACTGGTAAGCGCTCCAGGTCTGTGTTGAATCGACGGCAAAGAGGAATGCGTCAGCGTCCATGCGCGTGACCGTTACGGCGGCGATGTCATGAAGACCAGCCCGGCTGTCCAATATGGCCAGATCCGGCTCCTCCTTTTTTTCTATTTGTTGGACCATCCGTTGCAGTCGTTCAGCCCAGGATGAGCTTCCAACGCCGCCTGAGTCTGCGTAACACCTGGCGAGCTTGGGCAAGTAATCTTTGGTTTCTCTCCCAAAAGCCGGGACTATCTTGATCTCGCCGGGAAGGTCGCGAGCTAGAGGGCTCGAAGCGATCATTTTGTTTTCCACGGCCTTTGCCTGGCCGACTCCATCCTCGACAAACCAGTCTACAATGCCGTAATCAGGCTGATAGTCTGCCGGCAGTAAGGTGCTGCTCACTCCGGGGGATTCAAGGTCCAGGTCCAAAATCAGGATGGTTTTCCCCCGCTTAGCAAGCCACCAAGCCCAAATCACCAAGGCTGTCGAGCGACCCACACCACCCTTGATACCGAAAAAGGTAACACGAGGGTTTGTCGTCTCTCGTTGCAATGGAGCGCGCATCCAATCTTGACCAATGATTTGCCGATCGAGGAGCCAAATCTTCAATCCATCCTTTTCCGCGATAAGTCGACGGTCACTGGAACCGAGAGTTTCTTCACCTTGCGCTAGATCAACCGCATATAGGATCGCTCTGTCTGACGGAAACCCGTATGCCCCGAGGCTCCGTGACAGTTCCTTACTAAATTTATCCAACGCCTCCATCTGTTCTTTCGAGAAATCTTTATAATACCCGGGAAGAACAACCCGAATACGTCCACGAAGATCGCGCACTAGAACAATCTCTTTGTCGATGACTTCAACTAAAGCCTGGGCTTTTTCGAGGGCAATATCTAAAGCCTTCTCAAAAAGAACTGGGGGATGATCGTTCATTTGACATCTCCATTCAAGATGGCCTGATCGAGGATCTGTTTGGCTAATTTCGCCGCATTTTTGTGGGCTTCGGCAGTTGCAGCTGTAATCCCGGCGCTGTGATTGTACCGTTGATTGGCATTCCAATCCATAAATGGATTGGAGACACCAGAAAGCTTAGAAGTGTAACGGCTGCCGCTCCTTGAACCCGCAAATGATACGAATTCATCCCATAACCGGTCAATATGTACACGGTGTTGTTGGTGCTTCGGCGATCTATCCGATTTGAGCGGCATACCCAAGGCATGCATAACGGCCTTCAGCGCGCATTCCGCAGATAATCCAAACAGATGATCGGCGTTTGCGACTCGTGAATCCGTCAGTAAATATCCCGCGTCTTCCCAATGGCGTTCTGCCGCATCACGAAAATCAACCGTCATGATTATCCCCGACCATTATAAGAGAGTAGGCTCTGAACTTTATAAACCAAATATATTTCTTTTAGTGTCTTTTTCTACTACATAGCAAAGTAGCATACAATAAATTACTTCTATCTCGTTATTCCATCTCTTTTATCTCGAACAGCGAATCGAGTGGTGATGTTTTCAGGTTCGACATGGTAATTACGGCTGCGCTGTCTCGAGTTTGTTCATGATATACGATTTCACCTGTTCGGGTAAATACTCAACCCTATTCTTGGGCGGTCAAACTTTCAGGGATGTCCCTCTTTTCGCCTTGCCCCAAAAATATCTCCGCGCCTCCTACCAATCCGTCTACAAATGGTTAATTATTTAAATATCGAAGAAAATTGTTTCAAACAAGAAGAGGGAGGCATGGCCATGTATTCACAAACCGTTATGGACCACTTTAAAAACCCTCGCAATGTCGGCGAAATACCGGACGCCAATGGAGTCGGCGAGGTGGGTAACCCCTTGTGCGGCGACATGATGACCATCTATCTCAAGATCAATAAGGAGGAAGTGATTGAAGATATTAAATTTTTGACGTTCGGTTGCGGCGCGGCCATCGCGGTTTCCAGCATGTTGACCGAAATGGCCAAGGGTAAGAGCCTGGAAGATGCCAAAAAAATCACCAATAAATCCGTGGCTCAGGCCTTGGAAGGCTTGCCCAAGAACAAATTGCATTGTTCCAACCTGGGCGCCGACGCGCTCCATCTGGCCATCGGCAACTATGAAGCCAGGAAGTCCGGCAAGGAGACGCCTCAAGTGACGCGTGTGGAAGCGCACGCGCACGATCATGGAGACTCATGTTATTGCCCCTACTGCGACGCTGATGTCCCCGCTGATTCCGAAATATGCGAAGGATGTGGCCATACACTGAAGAAATCCGATTTTCCCATGGCTTGACAAGTTTTTCTCCGCCGCGCGTAAAAAATAAGGGGCAAGGAGGTCAATTATGAGCGTTATCAACCTGGATCACATTTCAGGCTCCGAACCGGCGCCGGAAGTGAAAAAAGCTATGATCGAGGCCATAAACAATAATTTCGGCAACCCTTCCAGCCAGCACCGGCTCGGCGATCGCGCCATGGAGGCCCTGGAGGAGGCGCGGGAGCGGGTGGCGCGGCTGATCAACGCCAAACAACCCAAAGAGGTGGTTTTTACTTCCGGCGGCACGGAATCCATCAATCAGGCCGTCAAGGGGGTCGCGTTGGCGCTGGCGGAAGAAAAGGGAAAGCACATCGTCACCTCCAATATCGAACACAACGCCGTCTTGCGGACCCTGCGCAGATTGCGTATGCTGGATTTCAAGGTAACGTCGGTTCCCGTGGATGAACACGGCCGGGTCGATCCAGGCGATGTGGCCAAGGCCATACGCGACGATACGATTCTGGTCAGTATCATGAGCAGCAACAACGAGATCGGCGTTATCGAACCCATTGAAGAAATCGGAAAAATCACCCGCGAACGCAAAATAATCTTCCACAGCGACGCGGTGACTTCCGTGGGGGCCGTGCCGGTGGATGTGCAGAAACTCAACGTGGACCTGCTCAGTTTCGCGGCCAATCAGTTTTACGGGCCGGCCGGGGTGGGGGCTTTGTACATTCGCTCGGGGACCAAGCTCTGGCCTCTTCTGGATGGGGGCGTTCAGGAAAACAATAAAAGAGCCGGAACCGAGAACCTCATCGGTATCGTGGGCATGGGCGCTGCGGCGGACTTGGCCACGCGCGACATGGATAAACGGATCGCTCACTATAAAAAACTCAAGGATTACGTGATCAAGGGTCTGAATGCACGGATCGACGAGATCTTCATCAATGGACATCCCGAATATTCATTGCCCAATCTGGTGTCCGTGTCCATTAGATACATCGAGGGCGAAGGCATCGTGCTGATGCTCGACGAAGAAAACATCGCGGTGTCCACCAGATCGGCGTGCGCCGCGGGCGCCTTGCAGGCGTCGCATGTTCTGCTGTCCATCGGACGCGACTTCGCCGACGCGCAAGGCACCTTGGTTATTTCGCTGGGCGTGGAAAACACCGAAGCCGACATCGACCATTTCCTCAACGCGCTGGCCACGTCGGTGAACACCTTGCGCGGCATGTCGCCGCTCTATCGGAAAGCGGTGGGCGCAGGATAAGAGTATGCGGCCGTGGGTCATTTTGAGCGCAGCGAAAAATCTCATGCAGGGAGCGAGAGGAAAGAGATTCTCTCGCCCAGACTGTTGAGAAAGTCCGCACTTCGTCGCCCCGGTCCCGTATCGCGGTACGGGATAGACTCCAGCCGGGGTCCGGAACTATTTGAAAATACTGGGTTCCGCGATCAAGTCGCGGAATGACGAAGCATATTAGACGGGTTTGTCAACACACTCCGCGAGGGAAGAGCTTCCCTCGCGCATGCTTTTTCTATGTTTTGAAATAAGGAATATTCGCCGCCAATGGAAGAGAACGTCTCGATTCGCGAGTTGCAGAACATCATCGACCAATGGGTGAAAAAATACGGAGTCCGCTATTTTTCGGAATTGACCAACTTGGCCATCCTCATGGAAGAAGTGGGGGAAGTGGCCCGGATCATGTGCCGGGTGTACGGCGATCAGAGTTTTAAACGCAGTGACCCGTCTCCCGATCTGGCCGACGAAATCGCCGATGTGTTGTTTGTTCTGGTGTGCATCGCCAACCAGACCGGCGTGGACCTGACGCAAGCCATGAAAAAGAACCTGGACAAAAAAACCGACCGCGACAAGGAACGGCACCTTAACAACCCCAAACTATTTTAGCCTTTTCATTTCGCTTATTTCCGTGAGATGATGGCCCCCGATCGCGCCGGAACGGCCGCCAAGCCGGGCTGGCGGCGGAAAGTGAATTCTCATACCAATGGAGTAAGGCGGAAGGTGAACAAGCAAAGAACGTCCTATAAACCCCTGGAACCCATTAAAGAGGAACTCAGCGAACTGTCACTGGATGTGTTCTCCACGGACCGGGTTCTGCGTTACGAATATTTTCGGATACAGGCCTTTTCGGACGTAAGTCTTTCCGATTTTGAATATGAAATCACCACGGGGCGTAAGGACCTGCTGGAAGAACTGGATCGCAGACTGCTCTCTATTATCGAGGATCTCGCCATTCCCGAGGAAATGACCAATCGGCCGCCTGAAATTGAAGTCATGGAACGAAACGCGGTGGCCGCGAAAACAACCTACAAACGCGCGCTCTACATGGTCCGTCTGAACAAATTCTGCGAGGCCGCCCAGACCACCGCGTTCGCCGCCTATTACCTCACGGAAAGTTCGCCGTCGCTCAAGGACAACCCCTACCTGGTCATCAGAGGCGCCCACAGCATGGCCGTGGGTCTCCTGGAAGAGACGTTGACCTCCTACATGGCCGAAAACTATACCGCCAGCGACTGCCAATCCAGTTGCGGCTACTGCCAGGACCCGCTTTCCACGGTGGCCAAGTATTGCACCGAGGTGCTGGAAGATCTCAACGCGCCGGAATCCAAAGTCAAGGAAATATGGACCATCGCCGCAGCCATGCTGGGGGCCTACGCGCTTATCAGGGGCGCCACGCTCGATCCCATGCGTTTCCCGGACGATTTTCCCCAGCAGGCCAAGGTGGCGCTCAAGATGATTCTGGTCCACGAAAAGACCGACATGAAAAGCTTCATGGCCGCTGTCGCGCGATACGTGGAAATGCTGCGTATGTGCCGGATCGACTTTTTTACTCATCAGTACGAAGACGAACTCATCGTCCCCTGGGACCCCTACGACGATTTCCCCGCAAGCGGCAGTTGACGTCCGCGTGATCGCATGGGAGACGACATGAGCGGCCCTCATTCCGGCTTGAAAGAAAAACCGGGCCTGCCTCCCGGCTTCGGGGAAAAGATTCCGCTTTCCGGGGAGAAGGTCAGCAAAGCCGACGTCGCCGAACAGGCGCGAAAACTACAGGAGTTTTCCGAAGCCATCCTCGATTCCGCCCATGACCTCATTTCGGTTACGGACACCGAAGGCCGCTTCACCTTCGTAAACCGGTCCTGGCGGGAAGCGACCGGTTACACTTCCGAAGAGGCCGTGGGCCGCCACGTGTCGTCGGTTTATAAGGACCCCCACTATTCGGACTGGCTTTTGGCGGAAGTGGAGCGTTCCGGACGGGTCCATAGTTACGAAGCGGTTATTTTGGACAAGTGGGGTCAGGAGCGGTATCTTTCGGTCAACAAGGGGCCGCTGCGCGACAAGAATGGACAGGTGACCGGCTATGTGGCCGTCAGCCGCGACTTGACCAAACGCCGGGAAGCGATCGAGACGCTTCGCCATGTGCAGCACTTTCTGGAACAGATCCTCAATTCGGCGCACGACATCATCGCCGCCACCGATATGGACGGCGTCATCACCTATTTCAATCAGGCGGCGGTGGAGGTCACCGGCTTTAGTCAGGCGGAGGCCATCGGCAGAAACATTTCCGAGATGTACCAAGATCCCGATTTTTCCGAACGCCAGATCGATCTGGCGCAAAAAACCGGATCGGTCAATTCCTACGAAGCCGTTATTCTGGACAAGCAGGGCCGGGAACACACGT
>CAWGFI010000010.1:0-185987 GCA_963821845.1 uncultured delta proteobacterium | reverse complement strand
TTTGAAAAAACTCGTAAATTGAAGCCGCCGCATTCCGGCTCAGCCTTGTTTAATTTCACCTGCGAAGAGCTTGCCGTTCACATCGTCTATTCGCAAAGCCTTCGGTGGTTTTGCCCCGAGAGGAGATTTAAAAAAACTACCTTGAACAAAACCACCAAAGGCATCCGAAAAGCAAACCCTGGTGACGATCAACGGCCGGGCGCTTGGTTATGCCGGCAGGAAAATATCGACAAGCCATCGCGCTCATGATGCGGATTGCGCATCTATCGAGCCAACATCCATGTACCGCGGGGCGCCGCATGGGCAGAGCATTCCCGTAATATCACTCTTCAGGCCGCATAAAGACATTATCGTCAAGGATCGACGCATATACGGGCCATAAAACATGGCGCCCGCCAGAGACTTCGATTCGGTCCCGGACAATGTGATCGCCTAAGGAAAAATTTAATTTATATTTTTAAATATAAATAATAATTATGGATTATATTTAAAATGATGGTAGAATATATTACAATGTTAAAAAAAAATCGTCACCATCGTATCCACCTTGCACAAGTCTGAAGACGATTACTGTGTGATGTTTTCCCTAAAGGGGTAAGGGGCCACTTGTTTTTTCAGTAGGTTGGCCGGCCGCTCTGATTATTAAAGAGTGCCTGAGGGTTTTCTCATAAAGAACGCTTCGAGCGATCAGTGAGAACCCCCAGCCGCAATACTTCACGGCTTGAAGGAGTTACTTCCAGGTCGCTTTTTCACCCGACGAAGTATGCGCCTCTTCTTAAACCGTTTTCCCGTTGACGCAAGAAGCAGAGCAATACCTATCCGATACGGATAAAACTGTGCCATTTTCCGGGCCGTGTTCGTTATCAAGGCAAGGAGAGGCGCACGCACACCTATCGGAATCAAGCGGCGGAAATTACCATGCATGGGGACATCCGACTTCTCAGCTCTAGCAATAGCGCCGGAGCTTTTTGGGCAGTAAGCGCTAAATCTTCAAAAGAAAGGGGAAAAATAAGAGAGGGGTAACGCCACCGGCGGAACCAGTCGGGCCGCCCACTCTGATTGGAGGTTTTTTTGACATGCCGGAATCTCGACCGAACAAGGCGTTACGTCAGGTAACAAGGTGTGGGCCTGCATAGAAACCGGAGAATAAATTATTTATAACCTATGGAGGAGAATATGACGAATTCGATGGTTTTTAAAAAAAAATTTTAAGACTTTTTTTGCTAAAATTGCCATAATAATTTTAATTACTGCTATTTATGCCACAGCCCCATTCCACGCGGCATTGGCTCAGGTCGCACCGTCATTAGGCGTAGCGGATAGTTTTGCGGTACTAGGCGGTTCGGCGGTGACCAATACCGGACCGACCGTCATAATCGGAGACTTGGGAGTCTCTCCAACTCCGGCGATCACCGGCTTTCCTCCCGGTATCGTGGTCGGAGGGACAACGCATGCGGCTGACGCGGTGGCGCTTCAGGCTCAGAGTGACACCACCACTGCGTACAATAATCTGGCGGGCCAGGCATGCGATACCGAATTAACCGGCCAGGATCTTGGGGGACAGACGCTTGTGGCGGGTGTCTACTGTTTTTCGACGTCGGCCCAGTTGACGGGGACGCTTACTCTTGACGCCCAGGGAGACCCCAGCGCGGTCTGGGTGTTCCAGATAGGGAGCACCCTCACGACGGCGAGCAACTCGTCGGTATTGTTCATCAATGGCGCTCAAGCCTGCAACGTCTTTTGGCAGATCGGCAGCTCCGCTACTATCGGTACAGGCACAACGTTCGTAGGAAATATTCTCGCGCTCACGAGCATTACCCTCAACACTAACGCAGCCTTATCGGGTAGAGCCCTGGCGCGAAATGGCGCGGTAACGATGGATTCCAATACAATTTCCATCTCCGCGTGCGCCGAACCGCCGATTATTCCCATTCCCCCCACGCTCAGTAAGGCTTTCAATCCCGCCACCATCGATGAAGGTGGAGTCTCGACCCTGACCATTACCTTGGTCAACGCCGAAGTCACGGACGCCACCTTGACCGCGCCGCTCATCGACAACTTGCCCAGCGGCGTGGTGGTAGCGCCGACGCCCAATGCCGGCACCACCTGTGGAGGACTAGTCACGGCCACCCCGGGCGGCTCGACGGTGACCCTGGCGTCGGGAAGCGTGATCCCGGCCGGCGGTTCCTGCACGGTGACGGTGGACGTGACCTCGGATACCGGAGGCAGCTACTTCAACTCGCTGGCCATCGGCTCCTTGCAGACCGATCAAGGCGCCAATGCCGCTCCGGCCATCGCGACCTTGACCGTCATCACTCCACCGGACGTTATTCCCCCCGCACTCAGCAAGGCTTTCAGTCCCGCCAGCATCAATGAAGGTGAGGTCTCGACCCTGACCATCACCTTGATCAACGCCGAAGTCACGGACGCCACCTTGACCGCGCCGCTCATCGACAACTTGCCCAGCGGCCTGGTGGTAGCGCCGACGCCCAATGCCGGCAGCACCTGCGGCGGATCAGTCACGGCAGTCGCGGGCGGTTCGACGGTGACCCTGGCGTCGGGAAGCGTGATCCCGGCCGGCGGTTCCTGCACGGTGACGGTGGACGTAACCTCGGATACCGGAGGCAGCTACATCAACTCGCTGGCCGCCGGCGCATTGCAGACCGACCAAGGCGCCAATCCCGCTCCGGCCATCGCGACCTTGGTCGTCATTACCCCGGCAGTCAACGCTCCCCCTACACTTGTCAAGGAATTCAGCCCGGCCACCATGAATGTCGGCGAAGTCTCGACCCTGACCATTACCTTGGTCAACCCCGGCGACACAGACGCCATCCTGACCGCGCCGCTCATCGACAACTTGCCAGGCGGCCTGGTGGTAGCTCCGACGCCCAATGCCGGCAGCACCTGCGGCGGATCAGTCACGGCAGTCGCGGGCGGCTCGACGGTGACCCTGGTGTCGGGAAGCGTGATTCCGGCCAACGGCTCCTGCACGGTGACGGTCGACGTGACCTCGGACACCGGAGGCAGCTACATCAACTCGCTGGCCGCCGGCGCATTGCAGACCGACCAAGGCGTCAATGCCGCCCCGGCCGTTGCGACGGTGACAGTCATCACCCCACCGGGCGTTGTTCCCCCTACACTTGGCAAGGCATTTAACCCCATCACCATCAATACCGGCGGAGTCTCGACCCTGACCATTACCTTGATCAACGCCGGCGACATGGACGCCATTCTGACCGCGCCGCTCATCGACAACTTGCCCAGCGGCCTGGTGGTAGCGCCGGTACCCAATGCCGGCAGTACCTGCGGTGGATCAGTAACGGCGGTCGCGGGCGGCTCGACGGTGACCCTGGCGTCGGGAAGCGTGATCCCGGCCAACGGCTCCTGCACGGTGACGGTCGATGTGACCTCGGATAGCGCGGGCAGCTATTTCAATTCGCTGGCCGCCGGCGCATTGCAGACCGACCAAGGCGTCAATGCCGCTCCGGCCATCGTGACTTTGATCGTCACCTCCCCCACGGGCGTTATTATTCCCCCCACCCTCAGCAAGTCTTTCAGCCCGGACAGCATCAACCCGGGAGAAGTCTCGACCCTGACCATTACCTTGTACAACTCCAACAGCACGGTCGCCAACCTGACCGCGCCGCTCATCGACTATTTGCCCAAGGGCGTGGTGATAGCGCCGATACCCAATGCCAGCACCACCTGCGGTTCGCAGGTAACCCTGACGTGGGGCTCGAAACCGTCCAACAAATACTGCGGTGCAAAGATCATGGCCATCCCGGGCAGCTCGAAAGTGATCCTGACGGGGGGCTCGATTCCAGCCAACGGCTCTTGTACGATAACGGTGGACGTTATCGCGAAAAAGAAGGGCAGCTATTGTAACAAGCTGTATGCAGGCGCGTTGAAGACCGACCTGGGAAACAACACCACCCCGGCCTCCGCGACCTTGATCGTGACCTACGTTCCCGCGAAAAAGCCCCCCACGCTCAGTAAGGCTTTCAGCCCGGCCACCATCGATGCCGACGGAGTTTCAACCCTGACCATTACCTTGAACAACCCCAACAGCTCGGTCGCCACTCTGACCGCGCCACTCACCGACGCCTTGCCCAGCGGCGTGGTCGTCGCAAACCCGGCTAACGCCGGCTCCACCTGCGGCGGATCAGTCACGGCCGCTCCGGGCGGCTCGCAGGTAACCCTGGCGTCGGGAAGCGTGATCCCGGCCAACGGCTCCTGTACGGTGACGGTGGACGTGACCGCGAAAAAGAAGGGCAGCTATTGTAACAAGCTGTATGCCGGCGCGTTGAAGACCGACCTGGGAAACAACACCACCTCGGCCTACGCGACCTTGACCGTGACCCTGCCCTTATGGAAAAAACCACACTACACCCACAGCCGTCGCCATGGCTGGGGATGGTAATTAATACTTAAGTGTCGCCACTCCGGAAAAATGTTAATTCCGGAGTGGTGACGGGCCCTTTCCAGGGTATGAAATAAAGCATGTTCAGTGTCGCGCCAAAAGCAGGTAGCGACCTGAACATGCTTCTCCAAGACCCGGAAACACGCACGACTCATGGCCAAAGGCGCTACGAGACAGGTTCAACCTCTCCCGCGTGCTGGTTGGTCAAGGAAAACTAGTGACTTCGGCAGAGAATAGAGGATTGTAAACAGGCTTCAACGGGGAAATATCCACAACCTTGTTCAAGTACGATTTTTCGTCTGAAAAAACTCGTAAATCGTAGCCGCCAGATTTCCGCTCACCCCCTGGATGGCGCCGATCTCCTCGGCCGTGGCCCTGCTGATCTGCTCCACGCTGCCGAAATGAGTCAGCAGCGCCTTTCGACGGCTGGGGCCCACACCGGGGATATTCTCCAGCGCCGTCTCCAGCCCCGCCTTGGTTCGCAACTTGCGATGGTATTGGATGGCGAAGCGGTGGGACTCGTCGCGGATGCGCTGCAACAGATGAAGCGCCCGGCTGTCCGATCTGAAAATCACGGGATTCTTGCGGCCGGGCAGATAGACCTTGTCGAAGCCTTCCTTGGCCAGACCGACGATATCCGGGTTCATGCCATACTCCTCGGCCACGCGCAGCGCCACGTTGAGCTGCCCCTTGCCGCCGTCCACCATGATAAGCTCGGGCAGCGGGTCCTGGTCCGCGCGTTCCAATCTCCGGCTGAATACCTCGCGCATCATGGCGTAATCGTCGGGATGGCCCTGGCCTTCGACTTTGTAGCGGCGATATCCCATCTTGTTGGGTTCCGCCATGTAAAAGCTCACCCGGGAACCCACGTTCTGTTTTCCCGTGGTGGTGGAGATGTCGTAGCATTCGATGGACCGGGGAACGTTTTTCAACGCAAGCGCGTCCTTGATGGCGTCGAGGATTTCCAGGGTCTGTTGTTCCTTGCCGAGGCGCGCTTTCTGGAAATTGAGCGCGTTCCGCTCCGCCATGCCCACCAGGTTCCGTTTGGGACCCCGTTGCGGCGACAGCGCCTTGACCGCCAACCCCCGCATCCCGCTCAGCCATTCCTCGATCACGGTTTTATCGGTCAAAGGTTCGGGGGTCAGGATTTCCGCGGGAATGAAGTGGCTTTGATCGTAGTAGCGCCGTATAAACTCGGAAAGGAAATCATCCCTGCCCGCTATTTCCAAGTCAAACACGAAGGACCTGCTCCCCCGGATCGATCCGCCCCGCACCATGATGACGGCCACTTCCGCTTCGCTTTCGCCCCGGTGAGCGCCGATGACGTCCGCGTCCTTGACGGTGTCATGGATGACGTGCTGTTTTTCCAGGGTGGCGCGGATGGCCTTGAGGCGGTCCCGGAACGCCGCCGCGCGTTCGAAATTATACCCCTCGGCCGCCTTTTCCATCTCCCGGGTCAGCGAATGTTCCAGTTCCTTCCGTTTGCCTTGCAGAAAATAAACAGCCTCCTGGACCACCCGGTGATAGTCTTCCTTGCTGATGCCGCTCCAGCACGGCCCCAGGCACCTTCCCATCTGGTAGTTGAGGCACGGCCTTTTGCTCTCCCCTACCCTGCCCGAACACTTGCGCAGCGGAAAGAGCCGCTGCATCAGCTTCATGGTCTGACGAACCGCGCCGGCGGAGCTGAACGGGCCGAAGTAAAGCGCCCCGTCCTTTTTGGGTCTGCGCACGATTTCCAGGCGCGGGAATTCCTCATTGACGGTGATCCTGAGGCACGGGTAATCCTTGTCGTCGCGCAGATTGATGTTGTACCGGGGTCGGTGTTCCTTGATCAGCGTGTTTTCCAGCAGGAGCGCGTCCTTTTCGCTTTCGGTCACGATAAAGGCCAGATCGCGCGCCTGCTGCATGAGACGTTTGGTCTTGAACTGGAGATCCTCGCGCAGGTAGGAAGAAACCCGCTTTTTCAGATTTTTGGCCTTGCCCACATACACCACGTCGCCGCGCCCGTCGTGAAACATATAGATTCCAGGACTATCGGGAAGCGCTTTAACTTTTTCCCGCAATGCGATAAAAATTTGGTTGTTATTTTCTTCCATTATGTATGCTGGACGCTCCACTTCGGATATGGCGACCCGGCCGGCGTAGTTCGGCTCCCGGCAGACACGCGAGCCTGGCGTCGATCCGTCTTGAATGACCGTCCTTCGGCCAACGATGGTTTAAAATGCGCGCCGGGGCAGGGAAAATTTTCTTTTTCGCTCCCGCGTGTTTCTTTTTTGTAGCATATCCTTTTTCGTAAAATAAACATCTGTTATAATCCGCTCGCTTTAACCTGAAATTCATTCCCGCTTTTGCGCTCAAAAGTCGGAGAGGGAGGCGCAATATTGAACGAACGTCAGCAATATGTAGTGGACGAACTCAGCGTCAGCGAATCATGGCGTATTTTCCGGATCATGTCCGAATTGGTGGACGGCATCGAAACCCTGGCGGAAATCGGCCCCGCAGTCACGATATTTGGTTCATCGAGAACCACGCCCAAGGACGCGCTCTACCAGAAAGGTAGAAAAATCGCCCATTTGCTGGCGAAGGAAGGCTACACCATCATATCGGGCGGAGGCCCGGGCATGATGGAGGCCGCCAACAGAGGCGCGGCGGAGGCCGGCGGCAAGTCGGTGGGCCTCAACATACAACTGCCTTTTGAGCAGAAGCCGAACCCCTACGCCAACATTCAACTCGACTTTAAATATTTTTTTGTACGCAAGGTTATGTTCGTCAAGTACAGCATGGCCTATGTTATCCTGCCGGGAGGATACGGAACGCTCGACGAACTCTTCGAAGCCCTGACGCTCATCCAGACCAAACGGATACGTGCCTTCCCGGTTTTGATGGTGGGGTCGGATTACTGGGGCGGATTGATCGATTGGATCAAGGAGCGCCTGCTCGAGGAACAGAAAATCAGCCCGCAGGATCTTGACCTTATCAGGGTATGCGACGATCCGGAAGAAGTGGTGAAGATAATCAAGCGCCGCGTGGTCCTGTGAAGCCGCCGCGCGTCAGGCCGGTCGGAAAATCCAAGACCACGGAGCCCGATCCGCCGGAAATTCAGCGGGCCGCGCGGTCGCTCGTTCCGGGGCAGTCTTTTATCGCCCGATGGCGGGACGCCGGCGATGAAACGGCCACCGCGTTTATCATCCGTGAAACGCGTGAACGCATACGGGAGCTGGGCGCCAGTCCGCGCGTCAAGTTCAGATGCTTCACCGTGCGCTTCGACCGTCAGGCCCTGCCCTTCCTGGCGCTGATCCGCGTAAACGATCGCGACGATATGACCTACGAATTCTGGATCGACAGCCTAGCGGCCGGAGGAAAGGATATCCTGTCGGCCGTCCTGGAACAGCGACGGTTGGCGATTTCATTTTATTCGGAAACAAAAAGGCAGCGGCGCATCCCGGTTTATTCAAACCGGAAACTCGCCGCCGCCGCTGAAAGACACCTGGCTTTGATTGCGGGACGCGTCTGGGAGGGGCATGCCTTCAACCGGGCCAGGGAAAATCTGAGCGATCGCTTTCCGACCGCTTCATCGCTCTGGGAATTCGCTCAAACCCAGGCCTGAGCGGATTTCCGGCCGTCGCTCCGAAGCGGCGTACGCGCCATTAAGTTACTTGGCGTCATCCTTTTGTTCCTTGATTGCCTGATGGCGCTGATCTCGCATATCCTGGTAGATGGATTTGAGCTGTTGATACCGTTCATAACCCAGGAGCTTTCTGGCTTCGATCACAAAGCGGAACTTTTCCTCGGTAAGAGCCGCTCGCGCGGTTTCCAGCTTTTTGAATTGTTCCATGACCGCCGTCTCGTCCAGGGGTTCGGCGGACATCAGGTTATCCAGTTCAAACCGCTGTTTTTCCATCTGGGCCTTGAGATCGATCATTGCCCGCTGACTTTCGGCGTACAGTTTGTCAAGCTGCGCCTTTTCACTGTCATCGATGTTCAGGTTGTCCACCACATAGGGAAAACGCCACCACTTGCCGCGCGGGATGTCCTTATTGGCAAAAGCCGCTCCGGCTATCATCACCGACGCCATTACCAGGCAACCCACCAAAACCGACCAACGAGCTTTTCTACGCATAGTTCAATCCTCCTGAATTCGTTTCCGAGACCGGACGCGCCGATTCAACGGACGGCGCCATAAAGCGCATAAAATCCGAGTCCATATCATATTCTTCGTCATCACTATCGTCTTCGACCGCGATGTGACGCATGGAAGCCGGCAGCGGATATTCGATCAGGTGGTCCACTTCCGCCAGAAGTATCTCATCTTGCGCCGCCGGCGCGTTCAGCATGGCCACATCCGGTTTGTTTCCGTCCAGGGGACCGGTGAACAGCATGATGACCACCGCCAACGCCATGACCGCCGCCGCGCCGAATCCCCATGACCAGACCGGTTTCCGTCGCGCCCGCTCCCGCTCTCTGGCCACGACTCTGAACCGGGGCGCGGTGGGAGCCAATTCACGGGCCGTAGCGCCGAAGAGGCTCAGGTCCCTGCCCAGCCGCTCGAACGCCCGAGAACAATGGACGCAGCTTTGCAGATGGCCGCGCGCCGCGTCATCCAGGTCTTCCTCGGAGATTGTCGCCACAATGATCTGACTTTCGGTCAGATGTCGTTCCGTTTGTTTATTCATGGTTTATTTCCCGCAATAGGCCGATCATCCGGCTATCGTTTTTAAATTTATCAATGGCTCGATAGAGATAGGTTTTCACCGCGCTTTCGCTTTTCTTCAGGGTTTCGGCGACCTCCTTGATGGTCAGCCCATCCAGAAAGCGCAGAAAAAAGACATCCCGTTCACTCTTGGCCAGCTTTTCCCCGAACTGCCCGAACATTTTCCAGAATTCCCGCCCCGCAACGTTGCTGTACGTGGACGAGTCTTCATGGATCGATTCCTCGATCTTGCGGTCCTCTTCTTTTTGGACCACATTCAAGAATGTCGACACGAACTTCCTCTTTCGGTGAAAATCCCGTACCTTGTTGATCGCCAACCGGTAGAGCCAGGGCCGGAAACGGTTGGGCTCCTTGAGCGTATGGAGTTTTTCGATCATCTTCATAAAGATTTCCTGAGTCAGGTCCTCCGCATCCATGCGGGACTGAGTCCGGTAATAGACCGTGCGAAAGATATCCGCGCGAGACACCTCGATCAGCCGTTCGCACGCGGTTCTATCCCCGTCCCTGGCGAGTATCACCAGAGACTCTATATCCGTCGATTCCTCAATCATGTTCAGCTACAACGCTCGACGCTTCAATCATCACGCTTGCCGCCCGCGCGTAAAGCGGCCGAAATCTTTTTTCCAGGCGTACCTTCATGGTCATCGAAGCTTCGTTCATGAATCTTGTTCCTTTAACTGTTAAGACGGTTTATCCCCGCCTTCGGTCTACAAGGGTCGCATATTTTTGCGCGGGACCTCTTTTCCGTCCTGTCGCAACATCTATCTCCGGCGACAAGTATTTCCCATAACATATTTAATAACAGTACCTTTTTACTACAAATAAACACTTTCTCTCCGGCCGATCACTCATCCATTCACAAGTGCGGTATGATAAAGGCTCATCGCGCCGCGCCAAACTGAACTTGAAGATCGACTCCTCTCGCGGTATAAGGCGTCTACAATAAACCTACTTGAACTTTTTGGCGTCCAGGTAGATTCAGGAGAATTGCGGCGATGGCTGCGCTCCCTAGGAGTGAAACCATGAAAATCGGGGTAATTTCCGATACGCATTTAAAGGAAGCCTCACCGGAGTTGATCGACTTGACCCGTACGGTGTTCAGCGACGTGGATATGATTCTTCACGCGGGCGATCTGGTCAGCTTGCAGATATTGAAAGCGTTCGAAGGCAAGAAAATCGTCGCCGCGCGCGGGAACATGGACCTGCCCGACTCGGAAGGCGTTCTCCGGGACCAGGAAACTATCGAAGTAGGAGGGCGCCGCATCGGACTCATCCATGGCTGGGGTTCTCCGGCGGGACTGGAAGAGAAAATCCGGGAGCGATTTCCGGACGTGGAGGCCATCGTGTACGGCCATTCACACCGGCCCGCCAACCATGTGGTGGACGGGGTCCTGTTTTTCAATCCCGGCTCCTTCGCGTCCAGCTGGTTCGGCGGCGAGTGCACGGTGGGATTGCTTCACATAAACGAGGAAGGCATTCGCGGCGAAATCGTGCAGGTGTGACCCGCCAACCGAATCATGAACCGGGCTTCTTCTCCCTGCGCACCCGTTCCAGAATATAGGCGAGTATGACCAGGATGGCCGCGAGGACAATGGTCCAGCCCCATGAGCTGGTTTTCAGAAAAACCCTGGTGAGCAAAATCGGCGCCCAGTATGCCCACCACGGCTCTAATGATAAAGGTGTTCACGGGATTCATGATGGCTCCGTCTCTTAAAAAAGCGCCCGCTGGGCGGATTGCGGGAAATCCTTGCCGAAATGTTCGAACGCCCGGCGGGTCGCCACGCGTCCCCGGGGGGTGCGTTTAATATAGCCGTGCTGAACGAGGTAAGGCTCGTACACGTCCTCGATAGTGTCTTTTTCTTCGCCGACCGCGGCGCCCAATGCGTCCAGACCGATGGGCCCACCGTCGAACTTTTCGATGATGGTGAGCAGGATCTTGCGATCCATCTTGTCGAAACCCTTTTCATCCACGTCGAGCATACGCAAGCCCAGGTCCGCCACTTTTTCGGTGATCACGCCGTCGCCTTCGACCTGGGCGAAATCGCGCACTCGCCGCAGCAGGCGGTTGGCGATGCGGGGGGTTCCTCGGGAACGCCGCGCGATTTCATGGGCCCCGGTTTCGTCGATGGGGATATCCAGCACCACCGCCGCCCGTTTGACGATCCGTTGCAATTCGGCCACCGAATAAAAATCCATATGTAAAACCACGCCGAAGCGGTCGCGCAGGGGAGGCGTCAGCAGGCCGGCCCGCGTGGTGGCGCCGACCAGGGTAAACTTGGGAAGATCCAGCTTGATGGACCGCGCTCCCGGCCCCTGCCCGATGATCACGTCGAGCTTGAAATCCTCCATGGCCGGATAGAGGATCTCTTCCACCGCGCGGTTGAGCCGGTGGATTTCATCGATAAAAAGAAGATCGTACGGTTCGAGGTTGGTTAACAGGGCGGCCAAGTCGCCAGCCCGTTCGATGACCGGCCCGGACGTGCCGTGGATGTTGACCTTCAGTTCCCTGGCGATGATGTTGGCGAGGGTGGTCTTGCCCAGGCCGGGATAGCCGTGAAACAGCACATGGTCCAGGGCTTCTCCCCGCTGCTGGGCGGCCTTGATGAAAATCTTGAGGTTTCGCTTGAGGTCTTCCTGGCCGATGTATTCGTCGAGCGACTGCGGACGGATTTTCAGCTCAAACCCGTCATCTCCGATAACGCGCTCCGGGGCCGTCAGCCTCTCCGTATGTTGTTCGGATTCCGTCACGCTTCCGCCTTAGCATGAGCGCCTTGAGCGATTTTTTGATCAGTTCTTCGATTGATATGTCCTGGCCGTTTTCGCGAATGGTTCGCCTCACGGCGGCTTCCGACTCCTTCAACGTGTATCCCAGATTGAGCAACGCCGAAATCGTGTCGGCGACCTTATCCGGGGGAGCCCCCGCCACGGGCCGTTTCGGTCAGCTCCGGCTTCGTCCTTTCTGAGCTTGTCCTTCAGCTCCACGACGATGCGTTGCGCGGTTTTCTTGCCCACCCCCTTGATACGGTTGAG
The DNA here is from genome assembly GCA_963821845.1 of uncultured delta proteobacterium. Classification (GTDB taxonomy): domain Bacteria; phylum Desulfobacterota; class Desulfarculia; order JACQYL01; family CAWGVV01; genus CAWGFI01. Next base: position 173,826 of record CAWGFI010000010.1, on the reverse strand, counting down.
CCGGGTCATGTCGCCCGACCCAGATGGCGTTCCGCAATTCGGCCGCGTCGATGCCGGAAAGAATGTTCAGCGCCAGCTTGGGGCCGACTCCCGGATATCTCGATGAGCCTGAGGAACATCTCCTTTTCCTGCATGGTTCGGAAACCGTACAGATGAATGAGGTCTTCGCGCACATGAGTATGAATATTGAGGCTTCACCCGGGAGTCCGTTTCCGGCAGCTCGTAAAAGGTGCTCAAGGGAACGTGGACCCGGTAGCCGATGCCATTGACGTCTATAATCATATGATCCAGGGATTTGTGGGTCAGTGTTCCGCTCAAGGTTGCGATCATGAAGACTTTCTCTAAAATCCTTTGGATTTGACCGCAAGGGGGAGCGGGAGGTGGTAAGGTGGCAGATGGCCACCGCCAGGGCGTCGGAGATATTGTCGTCCTGGATGTCTTTCTTGTTCAGCATTATCCGCACCATGTGGCGCACCTGTTGCTTCTCCGCGCGGCCGTACCCGGTCACGTTCTTTTTTATTTCCAGAGGCGCGTATTCAAAAACCTCCAGGCCGGCGTTGGCCGCGGATAAGATCGCCGCGCCCCGCGCCTGCCCCAGCTTGAAGGCGCTGCTGGCGTTTTTGGCGAAAATCAGCGCTTCAACCGCCGCCTGCTCCGGACAATATCGGTCGATGACCTCGGACATCCGGTCGTAAATTTTTTTCAGGCGGAGGCTGAAAGAATCATCGGCTTTCAGCCGGACCCGGCCTTCGGTCGACCAGGGAAAGCGAGCCGCCATGTCAAATCCACGACTCCATATCCGGTCACCAGCGAGCCGGGATCAACGCCAAGCACGCGCATTCAGCTAAGAGCCTCCATTACTTCTTCGTCGATATCGAAATTGGCGTACACATTCTGGACATCGTCCTGGTCTTCCAGCATGTCCATGAGCTTCAGCATTTTCTCGGCTTTATCCTTGTCCAGCTTGATGGTGTTCTGGGGAACCATGGTTATCTCGGCCAGTTTGATAGTGAGCCCGGCGTCTTCCATGGCGGTTCGCACATCCTCGAGCACGGACGGATCGGTCATTACGGTCCACTCGTCATCACTATCCTGAATGTCGTCGGCGCCCGCTTCCAGCGCCAGCTCCATGAGCCGTTCCTCTTCGATGGCCTCTTTGTCCACGGATACGGATCCTTTCTTGTCGAACATCCAGGAGACGCATCCCGCCTCGCCCATGCTGCCGTTGTACTTGGTGAGCACGTGCCGGATTTCGGAAACCGTACGGTTGCGGTTGTCGGTCAGGCTCTCGATGAGAATCGCCACGCCGCCCGGCCCGTATCCTTCGTAATAGGCTTCTTCATAGGTGGAGCCTTCAAGCTCGCCCGTGCCCTTCTTGATGGCCCGTTCGATGTTGTCCTTGGGCATGTTGTCCGCTTTGGCGGCGGCAATGGCTGTCCTGAGCCGTGGATTTCCGTCGGCGTCGCCGCCGCCCTCCCTGGCGGCCACGGTAATTTCCCTAATCAATTTGGTAAAAATCTTACCCCTCTTGGCGTCTGCCGCGCCCTTTTTATGCTTGATACTGCTCCATTTATTATGACCTGACATACCTCATCTCCTGATATTGTTTAAGTTGCGTGTCTACGGCAGGCTCGTTTTACGTCTGCGGCTCTTCGACCACGCTCCGAAGCCCTTTCGCCACACATAAACACTTCACGGCTGGTTTTTTTGAGATGACTTGGGTTTGAAAACATTTACCTTGGAAAAATGTTTTTTCGTCTCATCCAAAAACTCGCGGAATTCCTGCCCTTGAAATATCTTGCAGAAAAACGACCCTCCTTTTTTGAGCGCCGCCAGCGCTATGTTCAAGGCTCGCGAGCTGAGTTCAAACGAACGGTACGCGTCCACCGTGGACGCTCCGGTGGTGTCGGGGGCCATATCGCTCAGGACTACGTCGAACGGTCCCCACTGGTCCCGTATCGCGTCGACGTCCAAGGTGAAAATATCGGCTTGCACGAATTGGACGTTTTTAAAAACCCTGCCTGGCTCGTTGCGGTCGATCCCCACCACGCGACCTTCGCCGATCCGCTCCAGACTGTATTCGATCCACGATCCGGGGGAACAACCGAGATCCAGAACCCGCATGCCCCGCTCCAGCAGACGGTATTTGCGATCGGCCTCCTGGAGTTTATAGTATGAACGGGCTAAGTGCCCATCTTTCTTGGCTTTATGAAAAAAGTGATCTCTTTGATACGGTTTTACCATACCCATATACACCGTGTAAACAACAAGTTAGCGTCTCCCCTTCCCCGACCCGGCGCTCTCCTCCGTGACTGTCGATTTTGCCGTGAATCGTGGGAGCCCGTATGCAAGCTCGGAAAGAAAAAGCATCGCGGGGGAATCGCTTCCTCCACGCCCCCCGAGCGCGATTTCTCGCCGCTCGAAATAACCAACGATACGGCGGATATGGTAGACCCGGACACCCGCGCGCTCGATCGAACCTGTTTATTGGTTGAAAGTAATTCCCTTTTTACGTAGAATTATAACGTAATCAATCTCCTGCCCAGCGGAGTCCTTTTTTCATTTTTTTTGGCGCCCCGACGGTCGATTCGCGCATCCCGCAATCTTGTTTTTTCCGCCGCCGATCACGCCGAACCGCCGTTCGGGGCCGACTGATCGCCGTTCAAAAAAATTCGCTCCCGCTTGACATACGACTAAAAAAGATTATGTTTCAACAAAATTAAACGGCGGAGATCTGTTTTTTCACGAAATGAGCATCCACCGGAGCGGATGCGCGCGATTCATTTCTTCCCGAAAGGGTTACCTCGAATGGGTAAGCAATGGGAAATTATATCGTTTTTGCTGTTAGCACTCGATGATGGTGAGTGCTAACATAGCGGATATAAGCCTTTCAAGGCTTGAACACTATGACAAAGGAGGAGTTGGATACTATGAACCTTCGACCATTACATGATAGGATTCTTGTCAAAAGAATCGAGGAAGAGGAAAAATCCGTAGGCGGTATCATCATTCCCGACACCGCGAAAGAAAAACCGCAGCAGGGCGAAGTCATCGCCGCAGGAACCGGAAAAACCCTGGAAAACGGAACCATCGTGCCCATGCAGCTCAAAAAAGGCGATAAGATCCTATTCGGAAAATACTCCGGGTCTGAAGTCAAAGTCGACGGCGTAGAATACCTGATCATGCGCGAAGATGACGTGCTGGGCATTATAGAGTAGCAAGGAGGATCAACCATGGCGAAAATAATCAAGTATAGTACCAAGGCCCGTGAAGCCACGCTGAAAGGCGTTGACGCGCTGGCCAATGCGGTCAAAGTCACGCTCGGACCCAAGGGCCGAAACGTTATCCTGGAAAAGATCTTCGGCGCCCCGACCATCACCAAAGACGGCGTCACCGTGGCCAAGGAAATCGAACTGGAAGACAAGTTCGAAAACATGGGCGCCCAGATGGTCAAGGAAGTGGCGTCCAAGACCTCCGACGTGGCCGGCGACGGCACCACCACCGCCACCATCCTGGCCCAGGCCATCTATCGCGAAGGCTCCAAGCTGGTAGCCGCCGGCGCCAACCCCATGGCGCTCAAGCGCGGCATCGAAGTCGCCGTCGAGCACCGTGGTCGAAGAGCTCAAGAAGCTGAGCAAGCCCACCAAGGATCAGAAAGAAATCGCCCAGGTCGGCACCATTTCCGCCAACAACGATGCCACCATCGGCAACATCATCGCCGAAGCCATGGACAAAGTCGGCAAAGAAGGCGTCATCACCGTCGAAGAAGCCAAAAGCATGGAAACCAGCCTGGAAGTGGTCGAAGGCATGCAGTTCGACCGCGGCTATCTGTCCCCCTATTTCGTGACCGATCCCGAAAAAATGGAAGCCGCCCTGGAAGATCCTTTCATCCTGCTCAACGAGAAAAAGATCAGCAGCATGAAAGACCTGCTGCCCATCCTTGAACAGATCGCCAAGACTGGCAAGCCCCTGCTGATCATCGTCCGAAGACGTGGAAGGCGAAGCCCTGGCCACCCTGGTGGTCAACAAGCTGCGCGGCACCCTGCAGTGCGCCGCGGTCAAGGCCCCCGGCTTTGGCGACCGCCGCAAAGCCATGCTGGAAGACATCGCCATCCTCACCGGCGGCCAGGTGATCTCCGAAGATCTGGGCATCAAGCTGGAAAACATCACCATTAACGATCTCGGCACCGCCAAACGCATCAGCATCGACAAGGACAACACCACCATCGTCGACGGCGGCGGCACCAAGGACGCGCTCGAAGGCCGGGTCAAACAGATCCGCGCCCAGATCGAAGAAACCACTTCCGACTACGACCGTGAGAAACTGCAGGAACGGCTGGCCAAACTGATCGGCGGCGTGGCCGTGATCAACGTCGGCGCGGCGACCGAAACCGAAATGAAGGAAAAGAAAGCCCGCGTCGAAGACGCGCTGAACGCCACCCGCGCGGCGGTTGAAGAAGGCATCGTGCCCGGCGGCGGCGTGGCCCTGGTTCGCTGCATCAAGGCTCTCGAAGGCCTGAAGCTCGAAGGCGACCGTCAGATCGGTATCAATATCGTGAAACGCGCGCTGGAAGAACCCGTTCGCCAGTTCGCTCAGAACGCCGGATACGAAGGCTCCGTGGTTGTCGAGAAAGTCAAGGAAGGCAAAGGGGCTTTCGGCTTCAACGCCGACACCGGCGAGTACGAAGACCTGATCGAAGCCGGCGTTATCGACCCGACCAAGGTGACCCGTTTTGCGCTTCAGAACGCGGCCAGCGTTTCTTCACTGCTGCTGACCACCGAAGCCATGATCGCCGAAAAGCCCAAGGAAGATGACAAGATGCCTGCCGGCATGCCCGGCGGCGGCGGCATGGGCGGCATGGGCGGAATGTATTAATCCTCCGCTTTTCCCGCATTCATCCTGAATACGAAGCCGGCCCGAAAGGGTCGGCTTTTTTTAATCCCTCTGTTTTTTTGCGCGTCCGGCCGCCGATTCCAAATCACTAACGCCGCTGTATAATGTGACGAAAATGTAACTTTTGAAAAAAAAACATGAAACGCTTATCAAATCGGCATAACATTTCCGTACAATTGGTCGGTGTAAGCCGATGAAAAGGTTTTACAAATGACCTGATGAGTGTAGAATTAGGCATTAAAGAAAAAAGCGCGACAGGAATCAGGCATGTCATATATTTTCGGGCCGGTGTCTTCCCGGCGTCTCGGATCATCACTGGGAGTCGATCTCATTCCTCATAAATGGTGCACGTTTGATTGCGTTTACTGCGAAGTGGGTCGCACCACCACCAAGACCGCGCGCATTGAACCGCTGGTCGGCGCGGGGCAGATTCTTGAAGAGTTGGACGATTATCTGAAACAGCCTGGATTGCAGCTCGATTATATTACGCTTGCCGGTTCCGGTGAACCCACCCTGAACGCCAACCTGAAAGAAATCGCTCGCGGTATCAAGAAGCGCGCGAATGTCCCGCTGGCCCTGCTGACCAACGGGTCTCTCTTTTTCGACGAGGCCATCAGAAGCGCGGTGAAGGACATCGACCTCATCATCCCTTCGCTTGATTGCGCGGACGAACGCGAGTTTCAAAAGGTCAACCGTCCGCATCAGTCGCTGCGGCTGGACAGGATCGTCGCCGGGCTTCAGGCGCTCCGACGTGAAAGTCCGGCCCGGATCTGGCTGGAAGCGCTGTTCGTCAAGGATATGAACGACAGCGAGCGTAGCGTCGAACTTCTCAAGCAGGCCGTCGCCGCCATCAACCCCGACCGCGTTCAAATCAACACCGTGGCCCGACCTCCGGCGTACGCCATCGCCCAACCGTCGACGCGTGAAACGCTGGAGCGAATAAAGGATAGTTTCGGAGAAAAAGCGGAAATCATCGTCTCCTTCTCCCAACACCATATGCAGACCGCCTCGGTGCGAGCTGAAACGCACATTCTGGATTTATTGCGTCGCCGCCCCTGCCCGCTCGATGAGATTTCACAAAGCATCGGGATAGACCGGGATCACGTGCGGCCCATTTTACAAAGACTGATGGATAACAAACAGGTACACCTCGCCGTCCATGATGGAGTAGGTTTTTATCAGGCGGGATGACCCCCTTGCCTCCGTGCAAGAAGGCCGTCCAGTTTCTAGAGGAGCTGACGAGAACGATGGATCACAGCACAGGCCTCAATGTCGGACTAGACGTTGGCTCAGTCAGCGTTAACGCGCTGGTTTTGGGGCCCAATGAAACGATTATTTGGGAAGCTCCGTACCGGAGACATTTCGGACGCGCCGTCGAGGCCGTCGTGGAACGCCTTCAGGAAATTTATCAACGATTCGACCTCGAAAAGATCGCCTCGGTTTCCTTTACCGGCAACCACGGTTCGGGCGTCGCCCAGGCCCTCCGGGCGCCCTATGAATTCGAAACCATCGCCCAGATCCTGGGCGTGGTTGAACAGGTCCCGGACGTGGCCACCATTATCAGCATGGGCGGGCAAGACACGGCGGTTTTTCAGATCGTGCATCGACAAGGCCAATGGGAACTGGAAGAGTTCAACATGAACGGCCCCTGCGCCTCGGGAACGGGATCGTTCATCGATCAGCAGGCGGAACGGCTGGCCTCCACCATATACGGGGACGAGGCCGACTGGAGCCAGGAACGCATCGATCAGGTGTTGCGGGATTTTATCGCCCTGGGGCTCAAGAGCGACCAGCCCGCCAACGTGGCCTGCCGGTGCACCGTGTTCACCAAATCCGACATGATTCATTTGCAAAACAAGGGCGAGCGGCTGGAAAACATCATCGCCGGACTGCACAAGGGTAATGCCGCCAATTACATGAGCACCATCGTGAGCAACCGCAAGTTGAGCGAACCCATCGTGTTCATCGGCGGGATGGCCTCCAACCCGCTTCAGCTCAATGCGTTTCGCAAATACTATCCCAGCCTCACCGTGCCGCCCTATCACACCTCCATGGGCGCGCTGGGAGTGGCCTTGCAGGCGCAGCGGGAAGGGACAACCAACCGGATCGATCCGGAGGTTCTGCGCGGGCTCTCGGTGAGGGATTCGGAAACCTTTCCGGTAAACGAAAAGCTGTCGCTGGATCTCACCCTTTTTCCCGAGGACAACCAGGTAGCCCCCATGGTGGTTTCGGACAATAAAATCGAAGCCTACCTGGGAATCGACATCGGCTCCACCACCACCAAATACGCCATCATCAACCGGAAGAATCAGATCATCCACAAACGGTATCTGCAAACCAGGGGCAAACCCATCGAGGTGACACAGAACCTGCTCCGGGCGATCCGTGATGAAGTGGGCTCCGCCATAGTATTGAAAGGCGTGGCCACGACGGGGTCGGGCCGGAACGTGGTGGGCGATTTCGTGGGCGCGGACGTCATCCTGGACGAAATTACGGCGCACGCCCGAGGCGCGGTTCAGATCGATCCGGGGATCGACACCATTTTCGAAATCGGCGGCCAGGATTCCAAGTACATTTCCCTGGAAAACACGCATCCCCTCGATTTTGACATGAACAAGGTATGCGCGGCGGGGACCGGCAGCTTTCTCCATGAACTGGCCAACAAGAACTCCATAAACATCGTCAACGAATTTCAGGATATCGCGCTTTCGTCCGACCATCCTATCAGGCTGGCGGAACGGTGCACGGTTTTCATGGAATCGGACCTGGTCAGCTACGCGCAGAAGGGGGCCGGCAAAGAGGATCTCATGGCCGGCCTGTGCTACGCCATTGTCCACAACTACCTCAACCGCGTGGTGGGCAAGCGCCAGATCGGGAACAAAGTCATGTTCCTGGGAGGCCCCTCGCTCAACAAGGCGGTGGTGGCGGCGTTTGAAAAGGTGACCGGAAAGCCCATCATCGTCCCCAGGCATCGCGAAGTGCTGGGCGCCTTTGGCGCCGCCTTGAGCGTCAAGGAAAAGATGGAGGCCAAGCCCCGGGAATCGTCGTTCCGCGGATTGGACAACCTGATCGACGATCGCATGAAGTTCAAGGAAATCGTCTGTCAGGCGGACAGCAACTGCCATAATCAATGCAAGCTGAAAATATACAATTTCGACGGCCGGAAGAGCGTCTGGGGCGGCGAGTGCGGCCGCTATGACGTGGCTCGCGCCGAAGGCGCCAAAAAGCCCAACTATTTTGAACGGCGGCTCGACCTTTTCGAGGGAAGTCTGCATCCGAAGGTCATTTCTCTGGAAGAGTGGGAAGTTTACCGCGCCCAGAACGGCTCGGACACGCTTACCTACTACGGACGCCCCACCATCGGTTTGCAGCGGGCGCTCTTTTTCTATCAGCAGGGCGTTTTCTGGACACATTTTTTCCAGGAACTCGGCTACCAGGTGGTGTTGTCTCCCATCACCACGCCCAAGATAGCCCTGTCCGGCATCGAAACCATAACCGCCGAAACCTGCTTTCCGGTGAAGGTGTCGCACGGCCACGCGCGCAGCCTGTGGCCGAAGACCGCCTTCATCTTCCTGCCGACCATGATCAACATGCGCACCGAAATAGAGGAAGAAAAAGGACAATTCTGTCCGCTGGTGGAAAGCAACCAGTACATGGTGAAGGCGGCCCTGTCCATCGACGAGAAGCGCATTCTCAATCCGACCATATTCTGGAAACGGTCCAATGTCCGGCTCATCGAAAATCTGTACAAGAATTTCAAGCCCAAATTGCGTCTTTCCAAAAGCGCCGTCGGAAAGGCTTTCGAACTCGCCCTGGCGGCGCAGGAAACCTTCCAGAGGGATATCGACGACGCCGGACGCGAAATATTTTCGGCCATAGGCCCCGATGAATACGTCATCGTGGTTTCCGGCCGCCCCTACAACCTGTATGACGAGCGGCTCAACCTGCGGCTGGGCCAGAACATGTCCAAAATCGGTCTGCACGCCGTGCCCATGGATTTTCTGTACACCGCCGACGTGGACCTGAGCGACTTCCCGGACATGTATTGGGGCCTGGGCGCGAAAATCCTGCGCACCGCGCGAAAGGTGAGCCAGTCGCCCACCATGTTCGGGCTCCATTTGACCAATTTCAGTTGCGGACCCGACTCGTTTCTAGAACACTTTTACAAATACGTCATGGATTCCAAACCCTATCTGATTTTGGAGCTTGACGAACACAGCGCCGTGGCGGGGGTTATGACCCGACTGGAAGCGTATAAAAACGTTATCGAAAACTTCATGAGCAGTCTGGCGTCGGGCGAAGACGAACGACTACCGGCCGTTCATCGGGTTTAAGGCGAGGATTTGGGTCATGGCCGTGTCGCAGAAAAATTTCGACTGGATTCGCAAGGGAATCGGTTATTTTAACGTCAAGGGCACCACGTTGGTGTTCCCCACGATGAATCCGCTCACCTCGCCGTTGCTCGGCGCCGTTTTCGAAAGTTACGGCGTGAACTGCCACGTTCTGGACACCTATATCGGTCTCGAACTGGGCAAGAAGCACACCTCCGGTAAGGAATGCTTTCCCTGCCAGGTGACGCTGGGCGACATTCTGCACTTCCTTTTCGAAGAAAAAAAACGCGTCGGCGCTTCATTCAAGTCGCGCGATTATTCCATCTTTTTTCCCGGCGCGGACGGCCCCTGCCGTTTCGGCATGTACACCAAGTTCAAGCGGATTGTTTTGGACAGCTATCCGGATTTCAAGGATGTCCGGTTCGCCTCGATGTCCACGGAATCGGGTTATGCCGTGGGCGGTCTTATCGAACAGTCGCGCAGCCGGGACTTCCGGAAGATGGCCTACACCGCGACCATCATCGGCGACCTGCTGGAGAGGTTGCTCTGGCGAATCCGCCCCTATGAACGGGAAAAGGGGCTGGCCAACGAATACATAAAAAAGTCTCATGAACGGTTTGTCGAAATTTTCCGCGGCCACGCCGTAAAAATGGAATTCGATCCCATCTATGAAACGCTGCGCGACATCTATCAGGGAGCGCGCGACGTGATGGACCCCTCGATCGGCCAGAAGCCCTTGATCGGCATCGTGGGTGAAATCTATGTGCGCACGCACGTGCAGTCCAATCAGAATGTCATCGAACTCCTGGAAAAACACGGCGCGGAGGTGGTGAACGCGTCCATCGGCGAATGGGTCAACTACACGACCTACGATCAGTTGGTGAGAACCCGGGACGATCTGCTCTTTCACGCCGGTCGCTTCGATTTCTCATCCGCGCGTTCGCTTTTCAAAAACCTGCTCAAATTTTCCGGAGACTCGTTCTACCAGAAGTTCCGGCATAAAAGTTTGTACAAAACGGCTTGTGAGTCACTCCCCGTGCACGCGGATCACGAAATCGGCGCGTTGGATCGTCATCTGCGCAAATCCGGGGAGTTCTGTTTTCACATACCAGGCGAGGCGTGTCTGAGCATTGCCGGCGCCATGCTCTATCGCGAGCATGGATTCAGCGGAGTGGTTAATATCTATCCGTTTACCTGCATGCCCAGCACCATTACCTCATCCATCCTCAAGCCCTGGTTTCACAAGAAGAAATTTCCTTATATGGACGCTGCCTACGATGGTTCGTACCAACCGGGACGGGAGGCGGTCATCCGGACATTCATGTACCAGGCGCAGCAGTATTTCCAGCGAAACCAAGGGAACAGGACCCAATGATTTTGACCTCTTTAAAGATCGTCCCGGTCTGACGAACACAGGGAGCGGAATGGCCAAAAAAATGTTGATAAACGCCATCGACCCCGAAGAATGTCGGGTGGCGTTGCTCGAAGGATCGCAACTCAAAGAATTTTACATCGAGACCTACGCGCGCGAACAGCTCAAAGGCAATATTTACAAGGGACGCGTTAACAACATCGAGCCCAGCCTGCAAGCCTGTTTTGTCGACTATGGCGCGGAGTACAACGGGTTTCTGCAAATCGACGAAATTCATCCTGAATATTATCGCGAGGAAGCCCAGCGGAAAAAAGGCGGGGCCAAGATACAGGAAGCCATATCACCGGGGCAGGAACTCCTGGTTCAGGTCGTGAAGGAGGCTTCCGGCCAGAAACGGCCCACCCTTACCACCTATCTCTCCCTGGCCGGCAGGTATGTCGTGCTGATGCCGGGCAGAGCCAGCGGCGGGGTTTCCCGGAAAATTCAGGATGAAACGGAACGCGCGCGTATCCGGCAATTCCTGGATTCGGCCAAGTTGCCCGAGGACATCGCCGCCATTGTTCGAACCGCGGCGGAAGGCCAAACCAAACGCGAACTCACCAAGGACCTGCGCAACGTGTCGCGGCTGTGGGATGAAATAAAAAAGCGCGGCCAGGAAGCGCCCACTCCCAGCCTCATCTACAAGGAACAGGACCTGGTCATTCGCTTTCTGCGCGACTACTTTTCCACGGATATCAAGGAAATCGTGGTCGACAACAAGGACATCTTCCGCCGGGCGCAGGAATTTATCCACATCATCTCCCCCCGCCAGAGGCGGGTGGTCCGTTTTTTCAAAGGCGCCATACCCATCTTCGCGCATTACGGGCTCGAAAAACAGATCGACTCCATTTTCGAAAACAAGGTGCCCTTGAAGTCCGGCGGTTACGTGGTGATCGATCCCACCGAGGCGCTCATCTCCATCGATGTGAACTCCGGCAAATCGACCAAGGACACGGATCTGGAAAAAACGGCCTACCGTACGAACATGGAAGCCGCGTCGGAGATCGCCCTGCAGATGAGACTCCGGGACTTGGCCGGTTTGATCGTGATCGACTTCATCGACATGCGCGATCGCAAGCACCAGAAGGAACTGCTCAAGGAACTGAAAGAAAATCTGAAGCTGGACCGAGCGCGGATCGAGATGACCGGCCTTTCCAAGTTCGGCCTGGTGGAACTGTCCCGGCAGCGCATGGCGCCGCCGATCCAGCAGTCCAAATACCAGGTGTGCGCCGTGTGCAAGGGCCGCGGGTCGGTGGTTTCGCCCGAAGCCTCGGCGCTCAGCTTTTTCCGCAAGATCTGGTATGAAGTTTCCCGCGGCAACGTGATGCAGGTGAGAGGGTCCTTTTCTCCGGAGGTGGCCTCGTACCTGCTCAACAACAAACGCCAGGATCTTCTGAACCTTGAAGAGCGGTACAGCCTGAAAATTCATATCGGCTCCGATTTCCGTTTGGGGCCCGAGGAAAACCAGCTCGAATTTACGCGGAAAGACCAGAAGACCGCATGAGGTCCGAAACAGACCGCATCAAGCTTGTCCTGAAAAAGTCATTGGACAGCGAGGTGCGGATTATTCTGACCGACAATCGGGCGTCCATAATCTCGGCCCGGAAAAACAGCCTGGGGTGGACGGTCCGGCTGCACCACATGTTTTGCGCCGCCGATCAGGAAGTGCTCGAAACCTTGTGCAGCTTCCTGAACCGGCCCACCGAGGAGGACAAAAAGTTTCTCCGGTCTTTTATCAAAAAAAACGAACATAAGATCCGGCCCCAGCCCGCTCGTGTCGCAGCCGCGACGATCCTGGCAACCAAGGGCCGGTATCACGATCTCCGTCTCCTCTTCGATCAGCTCAACCAAAAGCATTTCCAAGAAATCCCGGACCTGTCCATTACCTGGGGCAAACGGTCCGGAAAAAGCGCGCGCAGAAGCGTGCGCCTGGGGTCGTACGACCCTCATAAGAAACTGATTCGGATCAACCCCTGCCTGGACCATTCATCCGTGCCCCGATATGTGGTCAAAGGCGTGATCTTTCACGAAATGCTGCACCACATCGTGCCCGTGGAAAAGGAAAACGGGCGGCGGGTCATTCATTCTCCCCGTTTTTACGAACTGGAGCGTTCCTATCCCGATCACCTGCGCATCCTGGAATGGAAAAAGCGTCATTTGAACAAACTGTTACGGTAAACTTTCTTATCCAAGGAAATCCTTCCCTCGCGGGCTGAATACCTCACAAAGTCGTTGAAAAATCTCTCGACGCCCTTTAGTATACAAGGAAACCAAGGGCGTGCGAATTTCGGGGATTCCAATGGAGGGGTCCCTACTTTTCTTAAGGGAGAAACGCGACATGAACGAGTTTTATGTTGACGAGTCAAGGCCTTGGTTTAAACCGGAATCCGGCTGGCCTGAACGTGTTCCGAAAAACCCTGATTTTCCAAGCATTTCCCTGTACCAGATGCTGGAAGAATCGGTCGAGAAACACGGTGATTCCCCGCTTATCTGGTTTCTTGACACCTTTATGACCTTCAAGGAGTTCCACCGCCACACGCTGGCGCTCGCCAACGGGCTCTATAAGCTCGGCGTGCGAAAGGGTGACGTCGTGGCGCTCATTCTTCCCAACAGCTTTCAGTACGTCATTTCCTATTATGCGTGCGCCCGGATCGGCGCCGTCGTCACCGGAGTCAACCCCACCTATAAACCCGGCGAGGTGCTCCACCAGTTCAAGTTAACCGGCGTAAAAACGGTTATCGCGCTGGACGCGCTGTGCGAAACCATGCTGGAACCGATTCTGAAGGAATACAGCGTCCAGCATATCATCACCACCAGCGTGGTTGACCTAGCGGCCATGTCCGGATTGAAAAAGTGGCTGGGTAAGAAACTCAAGAAGATCCCCACCGGACCCGTGCCGTCGGGATCGATTCCCTTCACGGATCTCCTGAAGACCGATCCCAACCCCCCGGCGGTGGAAGTGTCCGCCGAGGACCCGCACACCTATATCATGACCGGCGGAACAACCGGCGTGCCCAAGGCGGCGGTGCTGACACACTTCAATTGCGTTTCCAACGCCGTGCAGCTGGATCTGTGGATCTGGATGGGCGGCGAGGGTTTCTGCAGCATCGGTGTGCTGCCCCTGTTCCATTCCTTCGGGATGAGCACGGTCATGAATGTTTCCGTGCGTTCGGGCATGTGGATGATGCTCTTTCCCCGCCCGCCGAAAACCGAGGAGCTTCTGGAAACCGTTTGCCGCGTAGCCCCGGATAACGGCACTTTTTACTGCGGCGCGGAAGTCCTTTTTCAACGGATCGCCGAGTTGCCGACTATCGACAAGTACCCTATCTCCAAGAAACTGCGCTGCGCCATTGCCGGCGCCGGTCCGCTGCATAAGCCGGTGCAGGAGCGGTTTGAAAAAGTTACCGGCGCCGTCCTGGTCGAGGGGTACGGCCTTTCGGAAACTTCCCCCGTGGTGTGCGCGGGGCCGCTTACCGATTACCGCACCATCGGCTATATCGGTATCCCCATGCCCGGCACCGATTGGAAGATCATGGACATGGATACGGGAACCAAGGAGGAGCCGATCGGAACGAGCGGCGAACTCTGGGTTACCGGACCGCAAGTAATGAAGAGCTACCTCAATCAGCCCACGGAAACCGAAAACACCATCCGGGTTATCGACGGGAAACGCTGGCTGGCCACGGGCGATATCGGCTTTATGGACGAACGCGGGCTGGTGACCATCAACGACCGCAAAAAACAGTTGATCAAGGTCCGCGGGTGGGCAGTGTTTCCCAAGGAAGTCGAAGAGCTGGTGGGCCATCATCCCATGGTTTCGGAAGTTGCCGCGGCGGGTCTGCCCGACCCCGACACCGGCGAAGCCATCAAGGTGTGGGTGGTGCTGAAACCCGAATACAAGGGCAAGATAACCGAGGATGAATTGCGCGCTTGGTGCAAGGAAAACATGACCCACTACAAAACGCCGCGCTACGTGCAGTTTCAGGAGGATCTCCCGAAAACGCTCGTGGGCAAGGTAATGCGGCGCGAACTCCAGGAAGCCGACCCCATATTCAAGAAACACACCGCGCCGTGATTTCAGATGGCGCGTGACGGAAACAGGGGCCTTTTGACGCAAAGGGCCCCTGTTTGCCTTCGGACCGGCCGTCTTGGCCCCTTCCAACAAATATTTCGTTTTTCCATCCGATTTCAAGGGCCGGCGTCTCCGTGGCGTTTGACAGGAAAGGCTCGATCAACTAATATTCGCTCCTTGATGGACATGAACATAACCCACTGTTTTTACGAGAGAAGCTATGAGTCCGGTTTTTGACCGAAACTCTGCGGAAAGGTTTGACTGGTGGAGAAGAACGACCGAGGGACAGCACGCGCTTGATCTGGAATTGAGACTGATCAGGCGGGTTCTGGAGCCTCAGGTGGGAGAGTCCATCCTTGACGTGGGGTGCGGACCCGCGTTCCACCTAAGAAAATTCCGCGAATGGAATATGCGGCCGGCGGGAATCGACGCGTCCGAACCCATGGTCGAATTCGCCCGGCAGCGAGCAGGCTTTTATATTCCGGTCCATCATGGCTACGCCGAACGCCTCCCCTTCGAAGACCGGAGCTTCGACATCGTCCTTTTCAACACCTCCCTTGAATTCATGGACCGTCCCGATCCCGCGCTCAAGGAAGCCGTGCGCGTGGCCAGAAAAAAGTTGTTGATCGTCATCGTCAACGCCTATTCCCTGCTCTCGCTGAGTATGCGGGTTTCGCGCATCTTCAAGAACGATTGTTACCAACAGGCCAATCTCTTTAATTTATGGACCGTAAAGAAATTGTTACGGGAACACATCGATTTTAGTAAAATGCATTGGGGGTCGAGCGTATCGGTTCCGCTGCCCGATACTGGAGGCGGCGGCCCGGAATTGCCGCGTGTCCATCTGGAAAATCCCTTTGGCGCGTATATCGCCGTATGCGCCGATCTCGCGATCGTTGTTCGTGAAAGAGAATCCGCCCTTGATAAAGCCTTGGCCAAAAAAGTCCCTTCGTGGGCGCAACGGTCTTACCGGGTGTACATATGAAGATAGCTCTGTTGTGGGAAAAAAAGGATTCGGATAAGGTTCATTGCTTTCTGTGCGCGCACGGGTGCGTCATTTCCCCGGGCAAAGAGGAATATGCGGCGTCCGCGAAAATAGAAACGGTCAACTCTATTCCCTGGTGTATGGGCTGCTCATCGCCCAGAACGTCGACCCCATCGAAAAAAAGCCGCTGTTCCACGTCTATCCGGGCTCGTTGTCCTATTCCATCGCCACCGTCGGGTGCAATTTCCAGTGCTCGTTCTGCCAGAACGCCGACATATCGCAGATGGTTGCCGACCACGGCCGGATATCGGGACGCGAGGTCAGTTCCCAAACCGTGGTGGAAAGCGCCCGGAACGCCAAGTGCAAATCCATCGCCTACACCTACACCGAACCGACCATCTTCTTCGAATATGCGCTCGACACCGCGCGTCTGGCCGCCAACGAAGACATCATCAATATTTTCGTAAGTAACGGTTATATGTCGATGGAGTGCCTGGACCAGATGGCCCCTTATCTGGCGGCGGCCAACGTGGACCTCAAATCCTTCCAGGACGCCTATTACAAGGAACAGTGCAAGGCCCGGCTTCAGCCGGTGCTCGATTCACTGAAAAAGATGAAGGACTTGGGGGTCTGGCTGGAAATAACCACCCTGTTGATTCCCGGTTTGAACGATTCGGAAGAGGAACTGCGCGATATCGCACGGTTCATCCGCGACTGGGGCCGGAAACACCGTGGCACATCAGCCGATTTTATCCCACCTACCGTCTCGGCCATGTTCCGCCGACGCCCACCGAACGAGTCCGCAAGGCTCGGGAAATCGGGCTCTCCGAAGGGCTGCGTTTCGTCTATACGGGCAATCTGCGGGGGGATGAGGGGGAAAAGACCTTTTGCCCCGGCTGCGGCTCGTTGATCATCGACCGGGCCGGATATACCATCCTGCGGAATAAATTGAAGAAGGGGGCGTGTCCCGACTGCGGGGAGCGTCATTCCGGGACTGGGAATGGAATAAAATCCCATTTGGGGAAAGGCGATAAAGAAGGGGGCGGCTTTCAGCGCTTCAAGGCGAAAAAGCCAACCCCCTGGTTGATCGGTTTTAGGTATACTTGATTCCCTTAGGCGTCACCGGCGAAACGGGAAAGTTCCTTTTTCAGCTTCTGAGCCTTCACAGGTTTGGGAATAATCGCTCCTTGTTCATGGCTTCAAGGCTCGCCTTTTCGTCGTCGGAAAGTTCGGACATGACGATGACACGCGTATCCTTCCAGGAATCGGTTTTGCCCAAGCTTTCAACAATCTTCATCCCTTCCAGACCCGGCGTGTGGATATCGAGCAGGATCAGGTCGGGTCTAAAAACGCCAAGTTCAACCAAAGCCGTCGCGCCTTCTTCAAAGGCCTTGAATTCGGCTTTGTCATTCACGCCTTCCAGGGACTTCTTCACCTGTTTCTGGTACTCGGTGTCTTCATCGATCATGAGAATACGAAATGGTTTCTGTTCCAGAAGTTCGTCCGTCGGCACTTTGTATTTCTTCATAAAGGTCAACAGACTCTCGCGCGGCACCCTTCGTTCCGAAGCGGTCAACGGAAGCCGATAAGAATCGATTTCCCCGGCGTCAATCCATTTCTGTACGGTCGCGATCGATACACCACAGATCTTGGCAATCTGTCCAGTCGTGAAGAACTTCTTTTTTGATAAGTCTTTGGCAGCCACGATTTTTGTTTACCCTCTCTACTAAGATTTATTTAACTTTTTAGGGATAATGATAGAGTAATTATAAAAAGTCAATTAAAATTATCCTGATATCGCAGAAATTTTGGGACCTTGTAGCTGGTGACGCACATAATTAGTGCATTGTTTTTATTTTATGTTTTTACTTTAGTTTTAGGCTCCATTAAAACCATTTTTGCTTTCTTGCGTTTTATGGCCATAATTTGAGTAATATTACAGTTTTTGTTGTATTATTTAAATAGTGTCTATTTTCGTGTTATCCTGCTATCATTTGAAGCGCTTTATACCGGTTGGAATAGTTTTTTCCGCATTGGGCGCTTACTAATGGCGCGCTCAAAATAGATTTACTAGATTACTCGGACATCTTTGGATACAATTTCAGGGCGCTGGAAAGTTTATTTTTTTGTTTTTATTTTTTTAATTATATAATGGCGCTCATTTGAGCATCTATATTTAATATACATCATCTTAGATCATGTGTTTTCAGCATTATGCAATTTTATGCTCATTTGTACACTCGACTTTCGACCGGCCTCCACTCCAGCCTTGAAATAGCCGTGTATCTACGCTAAAGAATGATCTTCTCTCGTTTTTTTCTACCCGGCGGCTCGAGTTTCTTGAAACATGATTCCAAATCCGCTCGCGCGCGACCGGCGCCGAGTGTAATAGTATACGCGGGCGCGTACGCTTTTTAAAGCAGCTCTTTACTCATTCAGGAGGAGGTTATCAGCATGCGTTTAATTCTTTTGGGAGGCCCCGGAGCCGGAAAAGGCACCCAGGCGAACTATATCAAGGAAAAGTTCGGCATCCCGCAGATTTCAACCGGCGACATGCTTCGCGCGGCGGTGAAGGCGGGAACAGAACTGGGCAAAAGGCGAAGGAGTTCATGGACGCCGGGGAAACTCGTTCCCGACGACGTCATCATCGGTCTTGTGAAAGAACGGATTACCCAACCGGATTGCGAAAAGGGTTTTCTGTTTGATGGCTTTCCCCGCACTATTCCTCAGGCCGACGCCATGAAAGACGCGGGCGTGCAGATCGACGCCGTGGTCGATATCGACGTGCCGGATCAGGAAATCATCAAACGCATGAGCGGACGCCGGGTCCATCTGGCCAGCGGGCGCACCTACCACGTCGTCTTCAACCCGCCCGAAAGATGAAGGAAAGGATGACGCACCGGCGAACCCCTGATCCAGCGCGAAGACGACCATGAGGAAACCGTGCGCAAACGCCTGGAAGTCTACCACTCCCAGACCGAACCTCTGATTGACTATTATAAAAAATGGGAAACCAGCGGCGATAAAAAGCGCGCCCGCATTACATCCGTATCGAAGGCGTGGGCAAAGTCGATCAGATCCGCGACGGCATCTTCATCGAGCTGGAAAAATTAAAGTAACTCTTCCGGCAGTCACTCAGCGGTTTTTTTCTTCATCCGAGGCCTTGCCAGGCAAAATGGCAAGGCCTTTTTCTATGTTCGACGCCTCTTTTTCCGTCCTTCGTTCAAAAAGAAGGGGGCCTGCGGCCCCCTTGTCATTTGTGTGGATAAAGCGTGTTAGTTGTCAGATTTTCGAATATTCCCGCCGCGCCCATGCCGCCGCCGATGCACATGGACACCATGCCGTAACGGCCTCCTCGACGTTTCATTTCATGCATAACTGAACAGTCAGTTTGCCGCCGGTGCATCCCAGAGGATGACCCAGGGCGATTGCGCCGCCGTTGAGGTTGACGACGTCGGGGTTCATATCCAGTTCCCGGATGCTGGCCAGAGCTTGTGAGGCAAACGCTTCATTGAGCTCCACCAGATCCAGGTCGTACACCCTCACCCCGCCTTTTTCAGGGCCTTGGGGATGGCCACGATCGGACCGGCCCCCATCAGTTCGGGCGGAACCCCGCCCACGGCAAAGGTGACGAAACGCATCATGGTCTTCAGTCCCTACTCCTTCATTTTCTCCTCGGACATCAGCATGACCACCGCCGAGCCGTCGCTCATCTGGCTGGAATTGCCGGCGGTTACTGCAGCCGCTGGTCTTGAACACCGGTTTCAGCTAGGCCAGTCCTTCCAGCGTGGAGGGTCGAGGACCTTCATCCACCTTGAAGATCCACGATCTTCTTCTTGATGGTTCCGTTCCCGCGTCCGGTTCCTTGAATGGATCTCCAGCGGAGTGATCTGCTCGGCGAACCTGCCTTCCTTGATGGCCGCCATGGCCAGTTCGTTGCTGCGCAGACCGAATCCGTCCTGATCCTCACGGCTGATGTTGTATTTGTCGGCCACGTTTTCCGCCGTCAGCCCCATGCTGCACCACGCTTCGAGGATATTCCGCCGCCAGCGCCGGGATTGGGAGAAAATTGAATCCGGTCATGGGCACCAGGCTCATGCTCTCCGTGCCGCCGGCGACCACGACGTCGCTCTGACCGGACATGATTTCCATGGCGCCGATGGCGATGGTCTGCAGGCCCGACGAGCAGAAACGGTTGACCGTCACGCCTGGCACGGATACCGGGTAGCCGGCCTGAAACAACGCCAGTCTGCTGAAGTTCAGTCCCTGGCAAGCCTCGGGGCTGGATATGCCCATGACCACGTCATCGATGTCTTCCGGCTTGACGCCGGGAGCGCGGTTGATGATTTCCTTCAGAGTCGCCGCCGCCATGTAGCCGGGATGCGTATTGCGCAATGTTCCCCTTTTTGCTCTCCCGATCGCAGTACGGACTCCTGCGACGATATATGCGTCTCTCATAGTTTTCTCTCCTTGATTTTGTATAAGGTTCCCGGTTAGTTACGCAGCGGTTTGCCTTTTTCGAGCATATGCTGCATGCGGTCCTGCGTTTTGGGGTCGCCGCACAGCGAAACAAACGCCTCCCGCTCCAGATCCAGGAAATGCTGCTCGTCCACCCAGGCCGGCGCGCTCAGAGCGCCGCCGCACAGGACACGGGCCAGTTTCTTGGAGACGGTCACGTCATGATCGGTAATATAGTTGCCCTGCCGCATCTGCCAGATCAGGGCGTTGACCGCGGCGATACCGCGTTCGCCCAGGGCGTACAGCTTCTGCGGCGCCGGAGGCGTATATCCGAGATCAAACATGTTGATGGCCATCTGCTTGGCGTCATGCAGGACATGGTCGGCGTTCATCACGATGCGGTCCGCCGTGTCGAGGAATCCCCACTCCCGAGCCTCCAGCGCGCTCATGGAAACCTTGGCCATGCCGATCTTTTCGAACACGCTCTGGATAAACAACAACCCGTCGGCGTCCGGCGCGATGGCCATGGAGGGTGAAACAACCCGCCGGACCAGTTCCTTGCAGCCGCCGCCGGCCGGGATCAGCCCCACGCCGACTTCAACGAGCCCCATGAACAGGTCGCCCGTGGCGCAGATCCGGTCACCGGCCATGGAAATTTCCGCACCGCCGCCCAGGGCCATGCCGAAGGGGGCCACCACCACGGGGCGGGCGCACTTGCGCAGCGACATGAGCGTATTCTGGAGCGCGGAAACGCCCATGTTGAGCTGTTCCCACTGTTTCTGCCTGGCGGCCATGAGCATCAGGAAAATGTTGGCGCCCACGCAGAAATTCTGCCCCTGGTTACCGACCACCAGACCCTTGAAGTTGCGCTCCACCTCTTCGATGGCAAAATTGGCCATTTCCACGATGTAGTTGTCGATGGCGTTCATCTTGGAATGGAACTCGAGACAGGCGACGCCGTCGCCCATGTCCACCAGGCTCGCGCTGGGATTCTTCTTGATGAGCCCGCCCTGTCGTTCCTTCAGGGAGGCCAGGTTGACCATGCGCGGGCTTACCGGGACGTCCACATAGGACTTGGACAACAGATCCCAGTACGTGAGCGTGTCGCCGTCTTTCTTGTAGAACGAATCGGCGCCGGCCTGAATCATTTCCTTGACCCAAGGCGCGACCTTGATGTTTTCCGCCTCCATCCGCGCCACGGTTTCCTGGACTCCCAGGGCGTCCCATATTTCAAAGGGACCCATTTCGTGGCTGAAACCCCACTTGATGGCCCGATCGATGGAAACGATGGTATCGGCGATCTCCGGAACCCGGCGAGAAGAATAGGAAAGGTCGGCGCTCAGCACGGCCCACACCAGCTTGCCCACCTTGTCCTCGGTCTGAACCAGATGACGCAACCGCTCGGACAGGTTGGAGATGCCCTTGGCTTTTTTCAGGCTGGGGAAATCGGGCTTTTGCTCGGGACGATATTCGGCGGTCTCGAGGTCCACCACGTCGAACTCTTTTTTGCCACCCTGGCCTTTTTTCATCTTGTAGAAACCGGCTTTGGACTTGCGGCCCAGACGGCCCGACTCCACCATGGCGTTCATCAGCTTGCCGATTTTTTCGGATCTAAAAATCTCGCGGTCTTCATCGTTGGGGATAGCCGGGTAGAGATTCTCCACCACGTGTTTGTTGACGTCCAGGCCCACCAGGTCCATGAGTTTGAAACTCGCGGTCTTGGGGCGTCCCATGAGCGGCCCGGTGATGGCGTCCACTTCTTCCACTGTGTAACCGTTCTCGATGGCGTACTTGAGGCTAAAAGTGCCGTCGTAGGATAGGAGGCGGTTGGCGATAAAGTTGGGGGAGTCCTTGCAGACCACCACGCCTTTACCCAGGAGGAACTCGCCGAAGCGCAGCATGTATTCCACCACCGCGGGATCGGTGTCGGCCGTGGGGATGATTTCCAGCAGTTTCAGCCAGCGCGGGGGATTGAAAAAGTGCGCCCCGAGAAATCGCTTCTTCAGATCGGGATCGAAATCGGCGGCGATATCCTTGATGGGAAGTCCCGAGGTGTTGGACCCGATAATGGCCGTGTCCTTGATGTACGGACGGATTTTTTGGAACAGGGAACGTTTGACGTTCAGATTTTCCAGCACCACCTCGATGATGAGGTCGGCGTCCTTGAGCCATTCCAGGTTGTCTTCGAGATTACCCGCTCGGATGAGTTCGGCGCGGCTCTTGCTGAAAAGCGCCGGCGGTTTGGATTTGAGTATGGATTGATAGCCGTAGTTAACGATGCGGTTCCGAACCGCGGGGCTTTCCAGGGTCAGACCCTTTGCTTCCTCTTCCGGGGTAAGCTTGTTCGGGACTATATCCAGTAAGGTGCACCGCAAACCCGCGTTGGCGGCGTGAGCGGCAATTCCCCCGCCCATGACACCCGCGCCGATCACGGCCACGTGCCGAACCTGATAACTCATGGGATACCTCCTGAGTCTCTAAAGTAATTTTCGATAAAAGGATCAAATCAAGGGCGTGCGTCCCGGTATGGAGCAAAAGGCGTGCCGCGTCCCTGTCGGGCGTCGGCGTGTCGAAATGAGGCGGCGCGTAACCGCGCTTTCGGAACCCCTTCGGCGGAGACCGTGAGTGAAACTTTGTGTTTAGTATACAAGCAGTTAGGGGGTACGAAGCCTGTGTCCGGAATCCCATTCCGGCTCCCCGCCTTGGATCGCGGCTTGCCGCCCGGGAGGAGCCGGCTGGGTGGGCACTCAAAAAAGGGTTTTTAAAAATGTCGATATTTCGACATCAGACGGCGGCCTTTGCGATCCACGGCTTTTCGACGCCCAGTTTTTTCATACGCGAAAGCAGCGTGGATCGATGGAGCCCCAGCACTTCCGCCGCCCCGCCCTTGCCCGCCACCTTCCAGCCGGTTCGATTGAGCGCGCGTACGATGTAGTCGCGCTCCAGCTCGTCCAACGTGGGCCAGCCCTCGATTTCGATTCCTTTTTCCGCGGCCCCCGTCGGCAGGAACACATTGAAGGCCCCCTGAGCCGAAAGGATGGCCGAACGCTCCATGACGTGTTTCAGCTCCCGCACGTTGCCCGGCCAGTGGTAGGACAGGAGCTTTTTCATGTTTTTCTGCGTGATTCCGGGAAAGGATTTGCCCAGCTTTCTTCCTGAAACGGCGAGAAAATAGTAGGCCAGCGGCGGCAGATCCTCGGGCCGTTCCCTGAGCGGCGGCACCTCGATGGGGAAGACGTTGAGCCGGTAATAGAGATCCGAGCGGAACCGTCCCGCCTGCGCCTCCTTGGTCAGAATACGGTTGGTCGCCGCCACCACCCGCACGTTGACCTTGAACGTTTTGGCGCCGCCGATCCGTTCGAACTCCCCATCCTGCAAAACCCGCAGAAACTTGGCCTGCGCGTCCGCGGGCAACTCCCCGATTTCATCGAGAAAAATGGTCCCGCCGTCGGCCAGTTCGAATCTCCCGATGCGGGATTTGTCGGCCCCGGTAAAGGCCCCCTTTTCATGGCCGAACAGCTCCGACAAAATAAGAGTTTCCGGCATGGCGGCGCAGTCCACCCTGATGAAGGGCTTTTCCGATCGCACGCTGCGGCGGTGGACTTCACGCGCCACCAGGTCCTTGCCCACGCCCGTTTCCCCAGCGATCAGCACGGCCGTATCCGTTTCCGCCACCTTGGACGCCAGGGACACTACGCGAGCCATCTCCTGGGAGGCGAACACGATTTCCCCGCTGCGCTGGCTGGAAGTTGTTTCTTCCTGGTAATAATCCTTTTCCTCGGCCAGCTTCCGGTTGAGTCGCTCGATTTCGGCGAAGGCCCGCGCGTTTTCCAGGGAAGCGGCCATTTGCGTGGCGAAGGCCTGCGCCAACGCCACGTCCTCTTCCTTGAGCGCTCCCCGCAGCAACCGGTTATCCTGATAGATCACGCCCACGATCTTGTCGCGCAGGATAAGCGGCGCCGCCAGAGCCACGCGGGGCGCTTCCGAATGGGGGCTTTCCTTCCATTCATGGATGGCCCCCTTTCCCGACGCGGCCACCTGCCGGATAAAATCCATGGAAGCCGTAAACGCCCCCTGGCTGACCACTTCACTGGAAAGACCGCGCGAAGCGGCCAGTTGGAACGAGCCGTTTTTGTACAGAAACAGCCCTCCGCGCTCCGCGCCGGTAAGGCGGTTGATGGTGTCGATGGCCTGCCGGATGAGCCGTTCCCGGTCCAGGAGCGTCCCCAGCGACTGGCTTATTTCGTTCACCGCGCGCAGCAACAGCCGGTAAGTGGATTCCGTGCCCATGACATGGCTGAGCTGCCGGGGCATGAAGCTGGCGCCGCATTCCTTGATGACACTGCCGCTGTGGCGCAATTTCTCGGCGGCCTCCTCGCGTCTCCCCAGAGTCGTAGAGCAGACTGGCCTGGTTGACGCGGAGTCGCGCCAGGGCGAGCAGAAAACCGTGATCCTCCAGCGGCCGCTCCAGCTTTTGCAGTTTTTTGATGGCCGCCGGGGCGGTGATGTGGCCCGGG
Source organism: uncultured delta proteobacterium (assembly GCA_963821845.1). Lineage (GTDB taxonomy): Bacteria > Desulfobacterota > Desulfarculia > JACQYL01 > CAWGVV01 > CAWGFI01. The sequence continues at coordinate 149,158 of CAWGFI010000010.1, read as the reverse complement.
TAATTTCGCATGATTTCGAACATGGCAATGATGGCCCGCGACCCGACGTGGTTCCGGCTTTTTTCCAGCCGTTCGCTCATGATTTCGCGAAATTTAGCCAGCCCCAGTTCCCGGGCTTCGCTCGTCGCCCAGGCTGGCTCAGCGCCACCGCCACTTCATATCCCGAGGGATTGAAAAAATTGCCGATTCTCGGTCCAGTACGGAACAGACGCTCCAGGTAGGGAGCGATTTCGGCCAGATCCTCGCCTCGAAAACGCAGGTAGATCATGCCCCACGCCCACACCGAATAGGCGAAAAGCTGTTCCTTCCATTCCGGTTCCTGGGTAAGCCGTAGAAATTCCTCTTCCGCCTGTCTGAACCGTCCCGATTCCAGAAGCACGGAGGCTAAAATGCCTCGAGCCCAGAGCGACACCGAGCGGTAGCCCTGGTTTCGAGCCTTTTCCAGAGTGGCGTCCAGCAACCCCAGGCCGCGGGAGATACGGCCGGACAGCGAATAGCAGTGAGCCAGCAGGTTGCAGGTGGCTAAAGATATGGGGTCTTCGGGCAATACTTCGGTGTCGCCCAGGGTGGATTCGTACCGTTCGATAGCTTCGGTGAACCGCCCCCGCAAATAGAGCACCGTACCCGAACACAGGGTGGCGATCCTGCGAGATTCCGGGTCGTCGAGCCGGCTCCCGCGTTCCCAGGCTTCGTCGCAGAACGGCTCCACCTCGCTCATGTGGCCCAGCCCCAGATGACCCATGGCGCCGTACAGCAGGCTTTGTATGACCAGCCTGTCGGTGGGCAGCTCCCGCGCCCGGTCCAGGGCTTCATCCAGCATCCGCTCAAGCTTCATCCTGCGCCCAAAGGAAGGATCGCCCTCGGTCGCCGCCACGAACGCTTCCAGGAACAAGCGGTTATTCGCCTCGGATCGCTCCTCGCTCCTGAGCAGATCCAGGACGCGTTCCATGGAGGCCACCCCTTCGGCGGTCGCGCCCTCCCCTATCTGGCGTTCTCCCACGGCGAACAGCAAACGCGCCGCTTCCTGGGGCTTGCCCGCCTGTTCCAGATGGAAGGCGATTTTGGCGTCGCGCCGAAAGCCCGGCTCCATGGTCGCCCGGACATAGCCCGCCATTCGTTCGTGATCCTCGGCGGTGTAGGCGCTTTCCAGGCTGGGCCACCAATCGAATTTATTCGGCGGTTTTAAAAAGGCGAAGACTCCGGGGCCTTTTTCCGGCAGCGGCTTGATCCAATTGTTCTTGCGCCACTGCTGGATGGCGCCGAATAAAAAGGAGGGTTTCTCCTTGGTGAAATCGCTCAGCGCGTCGAGATCGAAAAAAGCGACCCCTTCCGCCAGCAGAGCGGCCACCGAAAGCGCCCGAAGTTCGCGATGAGATGCGTCCATGAACCAACCTTTAAACGGTTTGTTGGGTAATGCGCCGGATCGCCCGGAGCTTCTTCAGGCTAGTGGAAGGGTACGGCGGTGTCAAGGATAATGCCGATATACCGGCAATAGACGAAATAATAACATAAGCGCGCGCCCCCTCGGGAACGGAAGGCTCCCCGCGCGCTAAAAACAAGCCTCTTTTGCATACAAGTCGGTTGGCGCCCAAATTGCTGATGCTTTTTGAGGAACAATCCCCTAAATCTTGTCACGATCATACCGCTGACTGGTTTACAAGCCCATATTCGCTGCGCCACGCGGCGTTGTGGAGACAAAGGAGGAGAAGTCATGGCTACAGTGCAGAATATCATCGATGGTTTGCCCGACGCTTTTCAACCCGACGCCGCCGCTGGAGTGGACGCGGTCTTCCAGTTCGACATCACCGGTGAACAGGCGGCCGTGTATCACCTGATCGTCAAGGACGGTTCGCTCACGGTCAACAAGGGGGGGCACGGTGATCCCAACGTCACGCTGAAAGCCGACACCCCCGATTTCATCGCCCTGATGACCGGCGAAATCGACGGCATGTCCGCCTTCATGTCCGGCAAGCTCCAGGTGGACGGAGACCTTATGCTGGCTCAAACTTTTGCCACCCTGTTCAAAACCTGATTCATCCCCCCCGGCAGGGAGCCCCGCGCTCCCTGCGATCAACCTTTCCACCGTCTTCCCCGAAATCCCGCCCAGCCTCATATGCTTGCAATTTCAACCGCTTTCCGTTTATGTAACCGGAAGACGAGCGAATATGGCCAAGGCGTCATTCCGCATGTCTTATAATGATTTACCGGAACGGGAATGAAGCGAGCATGGCCGAAAGCATAGCAATCGATAATATGGAACAGATCGCCAAGGAGCTGCTGGCGCGAGCCGCCGCGTGCGATCTCTGTCCTCGAATGTGCGGGGTTGACCGCTTGGCCGGGGAAACGGGCTATTGCCGGGCGCCAGGCGCCTTGAACGTGGCCTCGGTCTGTCTGCACCGGGGCGAAGAGCCGTTTATCAGCGGAACGAAAGGGTCGGGAACCATTTTCTTTACCCATTGCGCGCTGCGCTGTGTTTTCTGCCAGAACTTCCAGATCAGCCACGATGGCATGGGCGGGCGCATGGAACCGGCCGAACTGACCGAGCGGATGCTCGATCTGCAGGAACAAGGCGCCCACAACATCAACTTGGTCTCCCCTACCCCCTATCTGCCCTGGATTCTGGAATCCCTGGCCATGGCCCGACGCGGCGGGCTAACCATCCCCCTGGTCTATAACACGCACGGGTACGAATCGGTGGACATCATCGAAAAGCTTGAAGGAATCGTGGACGTCTACCTGCCGGACCTGAAATACCTGGACCCGGAAATCGCCGCCCGCTATTCGGGCGCCGCCGACTACCCGGAAGTCGGCAAACGGGCCATCGAAACCATGTACGAACAGGTGGGCGCGCTCGCGCTCGATGATGAAGACATCGCCGTTCGCGGAATCATCGTCCGCCATCTGGCTCTTCCCGGACACCTGCGAAACAGTCTGGACATCCTGGACTTTCTAGCAGGGATCGACCGGGACATGTTTCTGTCCATTATGGGACAGTACTTTCCCACGCACAAATCGCGCGCCATCCGCCCCATCGATCGCAGGCTCACGCAAGAGGAATACGATCTTATCATCGAACGCGCCATCGACCTGGGATTGGACAACAGTCTGATACAAGAACTGGACAGCGCCGATTGCTACACTCCCGACTTTACCCGAGATCATCCTTTCGAGGGCGGTGAGGGAAACCCGAACGATAACGACTGACGAGCCGCGACCGCCCGAAAATTTCCGGCGCGTCTGGAAAGAAACGCGTTGATCTGCTATGAAAAGCCCTAAGCCGCGCCCGCTCGGACAAAGCCTAACCGGGTATGACGGCGGCCGTGTTCACGGATAAGTTGTCCAATCTTGCATGAGGTAGCCGAACAATGGACATTCCCATTGTGGCCATAACCGGATATTCCGATTCCGGCAAAACCACGCTGATAGAAAAACTGATTCCCTTTCTGGTGGCCAGGGGCCTGAAAATCGGAAGCGTGAAACACGACGCGCACGGTTTCGAACTGGACCACCCCGGAAAAGATTCCTACCGCCACAAGCGAGCCGGAACCAGCGCCACGGTCATTGCGGCGCCGAATCAGATCGGCATGGTCAAGGACGTGGAACGTGAACCGAGCCTGGAGGAGTTGGCCGAACAGTACCTATCGGATGTGGACCTGATTATCGCCGAAGGCTATAAGCGGAGAAAAGGGCCGAAAATAGAAATCCACCGCAAGGGGCAACGCGAGGGCTTGATTTCCAATCCGGAAAACGGGTTGATCGCCGTGGCCTGCGAAGAGCCTATCGAAACCGAGGTCCCTTGTCTGGACCTGAACGACCCCCAAGCCATGGCCGATTTCATCATCCGCTATTTCGGTTTCCAGGATAGCGCCTCCCAGGAGAATCTAGCGGACGGCCCATGAAAGACTTTTTTAAATTAAAGACGGTCCGGGAAGTTCTCGCGCTCATTCAAGCTTCGTTTCAGCCGGTGGAATCCGAGATCGCGAACCTCGCCGAATCCGCCGGACGCGTGCTGGCGGAGGACCTGGCCGCGCCCCACGACATACCGACCTTCGCCCGATCCTCCATGGACGGCTACGCGGTGCAAGCCCGCGACACCTTCGGCGCCACCGAAAACCTGCCGGCGCTCCTCACGGTGGTCGGCGAAGCGCCCATGGGCGTGGCTCCTTCATTTGCCATAAAACCAGGCCGGACCGCCCGAATCTGGACCGGCGGCATGCTGCCGCAAGGCGCCGACGCGGTAGTGATGATCGAACATGCGCATCCGCTGGATAGCGAAACGGTCGAACTCGCCCGAGCGGTCTCGCCGCTGGAAAACGTCATCCAGCCCGGCGACGACATCAAGGCCGGAACCATCCTTTTGCGTCGGGGGATGACGCTTCGCCCCCAGGACGTGGGTCTGCTGGCGGGTCTGGGAATCGGTCGGGTTCCCGTCTATCGCCGCTTGAAGGCGGCGGTCATTTCCAGCGGCGACGAGTTGATCGACCCCGACGACCCCCTCGAACCGGGCAAGGTGCGGGACATGAACACCTACACCCTGGCCGCTCGCCTGGAGGCGCTGGGCGTTGAAACCACGCGTCTGGGGGTGGTCCCGGACCGGTACGAGAGCCTGCGGGAAGCGGTGGAAGACGGGCTGGCCTGTTGTGACTTGGTCCTGCTTTCCGGCGGCAGCTCCATGGGCGCGCGGGATTATACGGTCAAGGTGTTCAAAAGTTTTCCCGAAACGCGGCTCCTGGTTCACGGCGTGGCCATAAAGCCCGGAAAACCGACCATTATCGCGCAACAGGGAAACCGGGCCCTGTGGGGGCTCCCCGGTCACGTAACCTCGGCCCTCGTCATTTTTTCCATTATGGTGGAACCGCTCATTGGACGGCTTTCCGGAAAAATCGATTCGGGCAGGCGGGCCATAACCGTGAAGGCCGCGCTGGAACGCAATCTGGAGTCCGCTCCCGGACGGGAAGACTACATCCGAGTGAAAATAGTCCAAACCGATAACGGGCTCAAGGCGCGTCCGGTACTGGGCAAATCAGGGCTTATTTCCACGATGGTCGAGGCCGACGGCCTGATCCGCATCCCCCTGGAAGCCGAAGGCCTGTACGCGGGCGATGAAGTCGAAGTCATACCTTTTGAACGGGACTATGGAGGTCACTGATGAAGCGGCGTGTGTTTCTGAACATGAAATCGGTGGACGAGGCGCGGGATCTCTTTCTGGAAAAATTCGGAACCCCCGCAACCCATAAAACCGAGGTCGTACCGACTCCGGAGGCGCTGTTCAGGGTGACGGCGGAGGCGGTACACGCGCGTATTTCCTCCCCTAACTATCTTTCGGCGGCCATGGACGGCGTCGCGGTCAACTCCAAGACGACCTACGGAACCACCGAGCGCAATCCCATGCTTCTGAAAATCGGCAAGCAAGCCGAATGGACCAACACCGGCCACCAGCTGCCTTCCTGGGCGGACGCCGTGATCATGGTGGAAAAGCTCCATCAGGTCGATGACCAGACCCTGGAAATCAGCGCTCCGGCCCACCCCTGGGAAAACGTCAGAAAAGTGGGGGAAGACATCGTGGCCACCGAACTGCTTCTGCCCCGGAACCATTACATCAGATCCTACGACCTGGGCGCGCTTATCGGAGGCGGAGTTTTTGAAGTTTCCGTGCGGACGCGCCCGAGGGTGATCATCATACCCACCGGGAACGAACTGGTAGATTTCAGGGACCTGGCCAGCCCCGAGGATCTGAAGGACGGGCAAATCCTGGAATACAATTCCATCATGCTTTCGGGGCTGGTTCGCGAAGCCGGGGCCGTTCCCGAAGTTTACCCGGTGGTCGAAGACCGGCTGGAAGCTATCGAGGATGCGCTTGTCAAGGCGGTGGACAGCGGCCCCGACCTGGTCATCATGAACGCCGGGTCCTCGGCGGGAAGCCGCGATTACACCTATCACGCCATCAACGAACTGGGCGAAGTCCACGTCCACGGCGTGGCCATGATGCCCGGCAAACCCACCATTCTCGGTTCGGTGAACGGGACGCCGGTGGTGGGCAATCCCGGCTATCCCGTTTCGGCCACCCTTTCGTTCGAACAATTCGTGCGGCCCTTCCTTTTTCGTATCATGGGCCTGCCCGAACCGCCCCGGCCCACGGTCAAGGTATTCCCCACCCGTAACATCCCCTCCAAATCGGGGATCGAGGAATTCATCCGAGTCAACATCGGCGCGGTGGACGAAAAGGTCGTGGCCACCCCCCTTCCCCGCGCGGCCGGTTCCATAACCACGCTGACCAGGGCCGAAGGCATCATCCGTATTCCCGCCATGAGTGAAGGCCTTTCACAGGACGAAGCGGTGGACGCCGAACTGCTCGTGGATCTGCCGGAAATTTTCAAAACCGTTGCGCTCATCGGAAGCCACGATATCACGCTCGACGTGCTCGCCGACGAAATCCGCCGCACGGGCCGGGGCTTCCGAGTCTCGTCCGCCAACGTGGGAAGTCTGGGTGGACTGCTCGCCCTTCGCAAGGGCGTGGCGCACGCGGCCGGTTCCCACCTGCTGGATACTGAAACCGGCGAGTATAACGTCAGCTACATCGAACGATACCTCAAGGGAACCCAGATCGCGCTGTACCAACTGGTGTGGCGGGAACAGGGGCTCATCATAAAAAAGGATAATCCGCTCAATATCAAGGGCGTCGAGGACCTGCAAAGAAACGACGTCCGTTTTGTAAATCGCCAGGCCGGATCGGGAACCCGCATCCTCCTGGATTACAAGCTCGCTCAAATTGGACTGGACGCAAGCGCCATCAAGGGTTACGATCATGAAGAATTCACCCACATGGCGGTGGCGGTGGATGTAAAAAGCGGCGCCGCCGACGCCGGACTGGGGATTTACGCCGCCGCAAAAGCGCTGAACCTGGATTTTATTCCCGTGACCCGCGAACGGTATGATTTGGTTATACCGCGTCGCTTTCCTGGAGCGGGAACATATGGAATTGCTCCTGGAAATCGCCCGTTCCGAACAGTACCGAACCCGTGTCGCCCGATTGGGCGGATACGACGCTTCGGAAAGCGGAAAACTTTTGGGGATAATAGGATGAAGAACACCGCAGTTTCACGTCAGAAAAAAATCCGTTTAGGTCGCGCGTGTGGATAGAAAACGAAAAAGGCGAAATCGTGATGGGTGAAGGCCGCGCGAAAATTCTGGAAATTATCGACCGCACCGGCTCCATCAACAAAACGGCCAAGGAATTGGGCATGTCCTATCGGGGAGTCTGGGGCAAGCTGAAAGCCACCGAGGAAGCCCTGGGATTGAAAGTCGTGAGCAGCGAAGGCAGGGCCGGCTCCAACCTGACGCCCGAGGGAAAATATTTTCTGGATCGTTACCTGGACTGAAAGAACGCTGCATTCAGGAGGACGATCGGTTATTCCTGGAGATTTACGGAGATAACAACACCGTTTGAAAGTAAGGGCGCGCTCCTTTTTTATTAGGCATGACGCCGGTCCGTTCGTCGGCTTCAAATGAATGAACGGAACCCCCTGACGAAAGAAATACCGCATGGGAACTCGAAAAGAACCGTACGCTTCCAAACACCCCGCCGGGACCGAACCCGATCCGGCCATTGAAAAAGCCCTGCGGGAAAGAGTCGAGGAGGGCGGCGTTACCTGCGCCGCCGCTTTCGGAATCGCCGAACGACTGAAGGTCGCGCCCTGGCAGGTAGGCCAGGCCGCCGACCTGCTCGATATCAAAATCGCCAAATGTCAGCTGGGGCTGTTCGGCTACCAGCCGCAAAAAAGCGTCGTAAAACCGGCGGAAAAGGTATTGGAAGCATTGCGAAGCGCCATCGAGGAACAACTTTCCGGCGGGAAGCTGCCTTGCGCCGCCGCCTGGGAGATCGCGCTCCGGTTCAATATCAAAAAAATGGACGTGTCCTCCGCCTGCGAGACGCTCGGCGTGAAAATCAAGCCCTGCCAGCTCGGAAGTTTCTGAATTATCGGTCATCTGAAAATAAACACACTCCGTATTGATTTTTCTTTAATTTCTCACCTATAATGGGCGGGCTTTTTCCATGCTTCGGATTTTACGCGGATATCAGCCCTGACGACGCCGGCGCATGGGAGAAATCACAAGGAGCCGAATATGAATATCAAATATACCCTAACGACCTGTCCCTACTGTGGCTGCGGTTGCGGTTTGCTTCTGGAATCGCTCGACGGCGAACTGACCGGCACCTATCCCTGCAAAACCAGTCCGGTCAACGAAGGCAAACTGTGCATCAAGGGTTGGAACGCCCATGAATTCGTGCACAGCCCCAAGCGACTGACCAAACCGCTGATCAAGAAAGAGGGCGGGTTCGAGGAGTCATCCTGGGATGACGCGCTCGATCTGAGCGTCAAAAAGCTCAAGGAAATCGCCGAGAAATACGGCCCGGACAGTATCTTCTTCTGCGCGTCCGCGCGCTGCACCAATGAGGAAAACTACCTCATGCAGAAATTCGCCCGGGCCGCCGTGGGGACCAACAACATAGACCATTGCGCCCGGCTCTGACACTCCCCCACCGTGGCCGGGCTGGCCATCGCATTCGGAAGCGGCGCCATGACCAACTCCATCGAAGAGATCGAAGGCGCCGACTGCATTTTCATTATCGGCTCCAACACCACTGTCGCCCATCCGCTCATTTCGCCGCGCATCTTCGAAGCGCTCGAAAAGGGCGCCAAGCTCATCGTGGCCGACCCCCGCCGCATTCAGCTCGCCGCCATGGCCGACGTCCACGCCCGGCAACAATTGGGCACCGACGTGGCGCTCATCAACGGCATGATGCATGTCATCCATAAAAACGGCTGGCACGATGAAGCGTTCGTCAAGGAACGCACCGAGGACTTTGACAAGCTTTTGCAGGTGATCGAACAATACACGCCCGAAAAGGTGGCCGAAATCACCGGCGTGGCGGCCGAAACCATCGAAAAAATGGCCGAACTCTACGGCAAGGCCGAACGAGCCACCATCCTCTACGCCATGGGCATCACCCAGCACATCACCGGCGTGGACAACGTGAAATCGCTGGCCAACCTGTGCATGCTCACCGGCAATATCGGCCGGGAATCCGACCGGCCTCAACCCGCTTCGCGGCCAGAACAACGTGCAGGGCGCCTGCGACATGGGCGGGCTCCCCAACGTGTACCCCGGTTACCAGGTGGTGTCGGTGGAAGATCTGGCCGGCAAGTTCGGCGGGGCCTGGGGTTCCAAGATGCCCACCAAGCCGGGCATGACGCTCACGGACGCATTCCCGGCCATCGGTGAAGGCAAAATCAAGGCCATGGTCATCATGGGCGAAAATCCGCTGCTCAGCGACGCCGACATTCATCACGTGGAACAGGCCGCTCAAAAACTGGAATTCATGCTGTGTATGGATATTTTCCCCACCATCCACCAGCAAACTGGCGGACGTGATCTTGCCCGCAGCTTCATTCGCGGAAAAAGACGGCACCTTCACCAACACCGAACGCCGGGTCCAGCGCGTGCGCAAGGCCATCGAGCCCGTCGGCGAGTCCCGCGCCGACTGGGAGATTCTGCAGGAATTGTCCACGCGGTACGGTTATAAAATGGAGTACGCTTCGCCCAAGGAAATCATGGATGAAATCGCGAGCCTGACCCCTTCCTACGGCGGCGTGACCTACGACCGGCTGGAGGGAGACGGCCTGTGCTGGCCCTGTCCCGCCGCCGACCATCCGGGCACCAAATTCCTTCATCAGGGAAAATTTTCCCGAGGCAAGGGCCTTTTTCATGGCATCGAGTACCGGCCGCCCGCGGAGCAGCCGGACGAGGACTTCCCCTTGTGGTTCACCACGGGCAGGGTTTTCACCCACTATCACACCGGCACCATGACGCGCAATTCACCTTCGCTGCATCATGAAATGGCCGAGGGATACGTGGAAATTCATCCGGAAGACGCTGCCGAGTTGGGCCTGAAGGACGGCGAACTGGCCGTGGTCAGTTCACGCCGGGGAACGGTCGAGACGCGGGTGTTCGTGACCGACCGGGTGGAAAAGGGAACCGCGTTCATGCCGTTCCATTTTGTTGAAGCGGCGGCCAACGTGTTGACCAACACCGCGCGGGATGAAATCGCCAAGATTCCGGAATTCAAGGTGTGCGCGGTAAAGATTCAGAAAGCAGCCTGAACCTTTCAATTGTCTGAAGATGAAAAAGGGACCCTCAAAAGCGGTCCCTTTTTTATTTAGTGAAAATTCCGGGGCTGAATCAGCCGCCGGCCAAAGGAGGGAAGACGCCTACCCGGTCGCCGTCCCGCAGGACCGTGTCCTTGTCCGCCTTCACGCCGTTCACGAATATGATTTTCACGTACTGCTCGGGAATCCTCAGAAGCTGGGCGTAGCGGCCTACCGTGATTCCGTCCGGCGCCTCCAGCGCGTCATCGCCGTTTCCTGTGGGATGATATTTCCTGATATTGGCGAATAACCACAAATGGATTTTCACCGCGATTATTCCTCCGGCTTAAGTTCCGATCGGAAGCTCAGCGCCACATACATGTTATAGGCCAACTGGGGAGGAAACAGACCCAGGCGGTCACCATCCTGCAATTCATAGTCATAGGGCGCCGCCTTGTGGTTATGCATGACCAGTTTGACGTCCTCCCGCTTGAGCCCCAACGCTTCAATGGCGGTGGTAATGTGGGCGCCGTCCGGCAGGTCGAGGACTATTTCGCCGTCCACAAGACCCTCGACTTTTTTCCGCAACGGCCCGCCGAGTTTCAACGTTATCTTCACCAGGCTTCACTCCAAAAAATCAGGGGAGCAGGCTCCGGGCCTCCCTCCCCTGGTCAAAGTTCGCGCATGATTGATTTGAAAGCCACGCTTCCAGCTAGAAATTAAAGACCTTATCGAGCTCTTCCGGCTTAATGTCGAAGGTCTCGTTGTGAGGCGGCAGTTTTTCGGTCTGGAAAAACTCGGGAAGCCGGTCGTCCGCGGCGGTAAAGCCCGCCTTGGTATTGAACTCCCGCTCTACCTTGAGGATTGATTTTCCCAGATTCGCCACGTCATCGGCGGTTAGGCTCAATCCGAACATGGCGTTGATCATATCGATCATGGCCTGGAACGTCTGCGGCTGATCCAGAACCGCGAAGGCCACGAAAAGGCAGAGGCCGGTTGAGTCAAGACCCGCCGTGGCGATCTGCAGGCTGCGGGAAAGATCCACCTGACCTTCGGTCCCCAAGGGGTTCACGCTGCCGCCCACGCCCAGAATATTGGCCGCCACCGAATAGCCTGCCGTATGATCGGCGCCCATGGTGGTGGTGGCGTAGGTGACGCCCATACCCTTGACCGCTCGCGGATCGTACGCCGGGAGCGCCTGGCCCTTGACCACGGGGATGTGCTTGACGCCAAAGGTCTTCCCGGTAATCAACGCGCCGTTTCCGAGAATTCTTCCCAGGGGCGTACCGGCGTCAATTTCCTTGAGCAGGCTAAGCGCGCCTTCAACATCGCCAAAGGGTATGACGCCGCCTTCCATGGCCACCGCGATCGCCGCTCCGCCATCGATAGTGTCCATACCGATGTCGTCATAGATACGGTCCATGCGCGCAATGGCGTCCAGGTCCTGAATCCCGCAGTTGGGTCCGTTCGCCCACACCGTCTCATACTCCGGCGCTTTGCTCACGAATTTCCCCGCCTCGTCGGTGAAGATCCCGGAACATTTGATCACGCATCCCGCATGACAGCCGTGAGTGGGATTGCCGTTGGCGCGTCCGGACATGAATTCATGGGCTTTCTCGCCGCTGACCATCTCCGCTTTTTCAAACCGACCGGACGAGAAGTTGCGAGTGGGTAATCCACCCGCCTCGTTGAGCACGTTGACCAGAACGCTCGTGCCGTAGGTGGGCAGCCCCTCGCTGCTGACCGGGTGAGACCGCAAGCCATCCAGAAACTGCTTCTGCGCCACCTTGAAAGCTTCGGGGTTTTTAACCTCCACCTTTTCGCCGCCGGCGGGGTCGACAACAATGGTTTTCAACCCCTTGGAGCCCATTACCGCTCCCAGGCCTCCCCTTCCCGCATGGCGAGTGGGACGAAGCTCCATGTCGGTGACCGCGATACTGGCTGCGCTCAACAGCATTTCACCGGCCCGCCCGATACTGATGACCGATACCTTGTTGCCGTATGAACCAACAATCTTGTCCACCAGTTCGTAATTGTTGATCATGGACAGTTCGGGCGCTTCCTGAAGCTCCGCGCTGTCTTTTTTGAGGATGAGTTTGTACAGCTTGCCCGCCGGAGCGGCGCCTTCGATGATTATCGCCTTGATCCCCAGCCGCGCCAGATGCTGTCCAGACATGCCCCCGGCGTTGGATTCCTTGATGCCGCCGGTCAGAGGACTTTTCCCGCCAAAAGAGAGGCGGCCGGATGAGGGGGCGATCGTGCCGGTGAGCAGCCCCGGGGCGATAACCAGTTTGTTGTTGGGGCCTATGGCGTTGCACAGCGGCGGCGTCTCTTCATTGACTATCGTGGAGGTAAGACCTCTTCCGCCCAGCGCCAGCCACCGCTCAGGAACATTCTCGAACGCGGTCGTTCCCGTGCTCATGTTCACCCGTATGATTTTCATATCCGGAACCTCCTTTGAATTTTTGCGTTTTTATAGATTAAGAGTAACATAAGGAAGGGCAAAAGGCAAGTTTTCTTCGATATATCAACTAGTTATGTCATTTTTGACATAATCGGATCGTGCGATGGCCAAAGAAGGTCGAGCGAGGAAATAAAAAAGGGGCCGACGACGGCCCCTTTTTGAGGATGTTCAATGACGGTTGAAGCTGGTTTTACGCGGCGTCCAGAGATCGTCTGTCGGCCATATCCATCAGCACGCGTTCGCGGGCCTTGTCGATGCCGAGCGCCTTGCGCTTCTTGTCGATGTGCTCGATCATCTTCTGCGCGTGCTCATAGGGGTCTTCGATCAGATCCCATTTGCCGCCCACGATGCCTTCCAGTTCCTCGGTCAGATGCTTCTGCAACTTGGGAGCGCCGGACAGCGGACAGCGTCACGCCGAACACGGTGTACACGCCGGAAGCCACGAAGTACTGGCCGATGCTGATGGCTTTTTCGCTCATCCATTCCGGCGCGGAACCGGCCGCGGGCAGATCGGAGATGTCGTTACCCAGGCCGCCGGCCTTGACCACTTCCGTGGCCGCCATCAGGATGCGGCTGTTGTCCACGCAGGAACCCATGTGCAGGACCGGCGGGATACCGACCGTCTCGCAGACTTCCGCCAGACCGGGGCCGCAATAGACCGCCGCCGCTTCGGGTGTCAGAAGACCGGCCTTGCCGCAGGCCATGGCGTTGCAGCCCGTGGTCAGCACGATGACGTCGTTCTTCAACAGCTCCTTGACGATGATCAGGTGCGAGCTGTCATGGCAGGTGCGCGCGTTGTTGCAGCCGACCACGCCGCCGATGCCGCGGATACGGCCGTTGATGATATTTTCGTTGAGCGGGGTGTAGGAGCCGCGGAAGGTGCCGCCCAGGTGATAGTTGATCGCCTCGTAGCTGAAACCCGCCACCATCTGCTCCTTGTCCTTCGGGAATCAGTGCATGTCCGCGCGACGGTTGGGGAAGTTGTCCACGGCCGTCTTCACGATTTCCTTGGCGTCTTCCAGCGCGTGGTGCTCGTCAAACTCGATGTGCACCGTCTCGCCGGAAGCCATCTTGGCTCGCGGGTTGGTGGTGATCAGCTTGGTGTGGTAGCAGGTCGCCACGTTGGCAATGTTTTCCATGATGCACTGCACGTCCACCACCATGGCGTCCACCGCGCCGGTGATGATGGCCAGTTCCTGCTGCAGGTAGTTGCCCGCGATCGGCATGCCGTGACGCACCAGGATCTCGTTGGCCGTACAGCACATGCCCGCCAGGGTGATGCCCTTGGCGCCCTTGCTCTTGGCGTATTCCTGCATTTCCGGGGAGTTGGCCGCCACCACGATCATTTCGGACAGCAGCGGCTCATGGCCGTGCACGATGATGTTGACGTTGTCGGCTTTCAACACGCCCAGGTTGATCTCGCCGCTGCACCGGATACGGCGTCCCGAACATGACGTCCTGCAGGTCGGTGGCGATCATCGATCCGGCCCAGCCGTCGGCCAGCGCCGCGCGGGAGCACTGCTTGATGATGTTTTCGTAGTCCTGGTCCACGCCCATGTGCGTGCGGTGCATGATTTCCACGATTTCACGGTCGATGCCCCGGGGAATGATGTCCAGCTTCTTCCAGAGCTCGTAGCGGGCTTGCGGAGCGCGTTTGGCGTAGTAGATCTCGCCTTCCTGGCTTGCCCCATTCGCCCAGCGCCTTCTCGCCCACTTCCACCGCGATTTCATAGATGTCGCGGTCCTTGACTTCGCCGTTCACCTCCACCGTGGTGGCCACTTCAAAGTCGGGAGCGATTTCCAGAAGCTTCACGGTGTCTTTGATGGTGTAGTCCGTCGGTTTCCTTGCGGGCGGCGGCCAGAAATACTTCCGCCACGCCTCGGCCGTGGTCCGAGTGCGCCGCCGCGCCCGCCGCCACCATGCGCGCGAAGTTTCGGGCCGCGATGGTCTCCGGCGTAGCCCCGCACAGACCCTTGCGCGTGTCCTCGCCTTCAATGCCGCCCTTGGGCATGGGCAGCCGGCACGGACCCTGGCTAGCAGTTCTTGCAGCATATGCCCTGAATTCCGATGTTGCACGGCTTCATAGTCTCCGCCCGGTCGAATATCGTCTCTACATTATCCTTCCGCGCCTTCTCCAACATCGTTATCGTCGCGGAATCTACGCTCTTGTCCTTCAAGGACACTTCTTTCTTGCGCCTTCACGACCGGCGTTACATTCTTGGCTTCTTCCGCCATGAAGAATCTCCTTTCGGATATTTTTATATTTGTGTGTGTTTAGACATGATAATAGATAGAAGGCTTGACATGCAAGTTAAATCTTTTTTCGGCGCGACATAAATCATCTCGGCCCACCTTGACGCTCAAACAGCACACGGAAACTTTCCTAGATGATAATACATCCTATTATCATCATCGGGCAGGTTCCTGTCAATTGATAGGCCTCGAAAAAATCGGACTCCCCGATCGAAGAAGTTGTCGAAAAAAAAGTAGAGGAAAATTATGTGAGGGATTTATCGCTTGCGGGGCGCGCGAGGGAAAGAGATTCCCTCGCGCGTGCTTTTTCCATGGCTTGAAGCCGGTATTGACCTCGGATTTATAACGCAGCGAGTCCGATGCGGTAGCACCGCAGGCACCGCGAAGCTTCTTTCATGGCCTGCGCCGGGTTGAAGCCTTCTTCCACTTCATCGAACGTGTCCACGCGCGTTTCCGGATCGAGCATATTCGGGTGAGCCCGATGAAGCGCTCCCATGACGGGCATTTTTTCATTTTTTTCGAAAACGCCCAACCGTTCGATCATCCCTTCCATGAGGTCGTTGCTATCGAGTTTGCACTGCCCGGTTTCCACGTATTGCGCCATGAAGCGGGCCGCTTTCTTGCCGGCTGCCAAGGCCGCTATCAGCGTCAAGGGACCGGTTTCGCAGTCCCCCCCGGAGAAGACCGGTTTGTTATCGACCTGAAAGGTTCCCTTATTGACGACCACGGTTTTCCAGCGCGTCAGCTCAATTCCCGCTTCCGGAGTGATATAGCTCAGGTCGCAGACCTGCCCGATGGCGGGGACCACGGCGTCGGCTTCGATCACGAAATTGGATCCCTCCACCGAAACCGGTCTGCGACGGCCGCTGTCGTCCGGTTCGCCCAATTCCATGCGCAGACATTCCAGGCCGGTGACTTTGTTGTTTTCGGCCAGAATCTTTACGGGCTGGGTCAGGAAATTAAACCGTATGTTCTCTTCCTTGGCGTCCCGAATTTCCACTTCGTCGGCGGGCATTTCGGCTTCGGTTCTGCGATACACCAGGTTCACATCCGTAAAGCCCAGCCGCAGGGCCGTTCGCACGCAGTCGATGGCCACGTTGCCGCCGCCGATCACCGCGATCTTTTTTCCTTGCAACGGCTTTTCGCCCAGCGCGACTTCCCGCAGAAAATCGACGCCGTTCATGAATCCTTCGTAGCCCGCGTCTTCGCCGTCGCAACGCATGCTCGAAGCCGCGTGCGCGCCGCTACCGATGAACACGGCCTTGAATCCCTGCGCGAAAATTTCGTCAAGGGTGATATCCCGACCCACATGGGTGTTATAACGGATTTCGCAACC
Source organism: uncultured delta proteobacterium (assembly GCA_963821845.1). Taxonomy (GTDB): domain Bacteria; phylum Desulfobacterota; class Desulfarculia; order JACQYL01; family CAWGVV01; genus CAWGFI01. Next base: position 132,956 of record CAWGFI010000010.1, on the reverse strand, counting down.
CATTTTTTCCACGAAGTCGCACTCGCGTCGCAGGATGGAGCGCGGCAGCCGGTAGTCGGGGATACCCACGGCGGCCATGCCGCCCGGTTCGGGAAGCGTTTCGAAAATGACGCTTTTATATCCCCGCAAACCCAGATAGTAGGCGCATGACAGGCCCGCCGGTCCGGCCCCGATGACGGCCATTTTATCCTTTTTGGGATCCATGGTGGGGAACCGGGGTTCCTTGCCGTGTTCCAATTCGTAGTCGGCGGCGAATCTCTTGAGGAACTTGATGGAGATGGACTCGTCCAGCAATCCCCGCCGGCAGTTGAATTCGCAGGGCCGCACGCAGACACGCCCGATAGTGCCCGGAAGACTGCAATCCCGGCGCACGATTTTCAGGGCCTCTTCGAATTTACCCAGCCTGATATTCTCCACGTACGAGGGGATGTCCAGATGCGATGGACAGGCGTTCGCGCAGGGGGCCGTAACTTTGGACAGGTACGATCCCTTGGACGCCGTTTTCCGGTCCTTGATCGCCGCCTCGAAACGTTCGCGGAAATGGGTGAGCGCGTGCAGGATGGGAACGGGCGTGGTCTGCCCGATTTCACACATGGACGCGTCCCGGACCTGGACGGCCAGATGTTCGAGCCGTTCAAGATCTCCCTCGCGCCCCTCGCCGGAACAGATTCTTTCCAGAATGTCGAGCATAACCCGCGTCCCCAACCTGCACGGGACGCATTGGCCGCAGGATTCCTGCTGCGTTTTTGTCATATACTCACGCGCCATGTCCACGATGTCCACCGCGGGATCTCGAAGGATAACGCCGTTCCAGCCCATGAACGCCTTGATGGGGCGTCCGTCGCCAAAGGATTCCGGCAACCCCACGGTTTCCAATTCAACCGGGCACGCGTTCTGTTCGACGCTCCCTATGACGTGTGAACCCCAACTACTAAACATCACCTGACTCATCGCTCACCTTTATCGTCATTGTTTGATCAATTATATCACAATAATATCAACCAGTTAAGCAATACAAGCGTTTCGGGCGCGCCTCTTTCCGCGCGCATGTCTTCGCAATTCGAGCTTATAGCATAAATCACCCTAAAAAAACAGGTGTCCGGATAAAGATTCGTCGCGGGCGGATATCGCGTAGCTCGCGCTGGAGGCCGCCGCGATCGGACGGTTCAATCCTTTTTAAAAAGGACGGCCCGGCTGAACGCGATACCGGGATTTTCAACCGGGCGTAATCCGGTTTCCCGCGCTTCTTCGATAACCGAAAGATACTGGCGCCGGCCCACGTGAAACTTGGGCTCCACCATAAGAAACAGTCCGTCGTTTTTCAGCGAGGAGCGGACTTCCGAGAAAAATTGTTTCTTTTGCGGCGTTTCGTGAACCATCCAGAAAGCCAGGGCAAAGTCGACCGGTTCCGGACATCCGATCTTTTCGGGAACACACCTGACCGTGGCGATCCTTCCGGACAGTCCGTTTTTTTCCGCGCGAGCGCGCACCCGTTCCAACATTTCGTCTTGAATGTCGATCGAGAACACCCTCCCCCGCTCTCCCACCATCCGGGCCATGCCCAGGGAAAAGTAGCCCATGCCGCACCCGACGTCGAGGACGGTCATTCCTTCCGCTATATAAGGGCCGAGCATCCGCGCGGGGTTCTGAAACAGTTTTCGCAGTGGATTGTCGAATGAGAAAGCCAGCCACCAGGGACATACATGGTCGCTCATAAAAGCCCCTTTTCTTATAATTAGGGTGTATCGACGCCGAACCTCATGATATGTATAGCCCGGTTGTTTCGCTCCGATCAACCCATGCGTTGAGAACGGAGATTCAAGCGCCTGTTTGAGCGCTCCAAGTTTGCATGGAATCGACATTTGATGGCATTAAAGTCTTGATTCCCTCGTCATAATCGTATAATAAATCGTATAATTTTTCACAAGAGGAGGCCCTCATTCATGGCTGCTCCCGGCCGGTCAAAATGTTCAGGTAACTATCTGTTTGTAGTGGGATTTGTGGTAGCTCTCTTTATAGGATGGGTTGTCTTCCCCCCGCTACTGTACTCCAAGAAAACCCAGCCGGTCGCTTTCTCTCACGAGAGACACGGTAAGGGCCAAGGCCTGACTTGCGAATCCTGCCACGCGTTCCGGGAAGACGGATCGTTCTCGGGAATCCCCAAGACCGATTCCTGTTACGACTGCCACAATGAAATGGCCAACAGCGAAGATCCTCGCGAAATCCGGTTTATCGAGGACTACCTGATCCCCGAAAAAGAAATCGAATGGCACGTCTATTCGAAACAGCCGGTATGCGTCTACTTCTCGCACGCTCCTCACGTGAAACTGGCCAAGATGGATTGTATCACCTGTCACGGGCCCAAAGTCGACGAACGGAATCCTCCGGTTTACGAAGAAAACCGCTTGACCGGATACAGCAGGGACATCTGGGGCAGAAACATGTTCCCCTGGAAGAGCCATCCCTGGGACCGCATGAAGATGACCGATTGCTCGGATTGCCATGAGAAAAACGGCGCCAGCAACGCCTGCTTCGTCTGTCATAAATAGCGTCATCGCTTTAACTTGCGCGCAACGCCGCGGCTTCGACAGAGATCGCACGAGGTAAAGATTCAAATGAACACAAAGCGTCTTTTGTTTATCGGCATCTTATCCATAGTTTGTTCGCTCGCTCTACCCTGGGCGGTCATGGCTGAGAAAACGCAAGAAATGCCGGAGTCCATGTATATTGAATCAGGCGTCTACGATGGTATCCGAAACAGACCGCCGGTCGAGCTGACCCACAAGAATCACGCCGAGGAATATGGAATCGACTGCGCCCAGTGCCACCATGAATATTCCGAAGGCGAGCCGGTCAAGAAGTGTTCCGAATGCCACAAAGCGCAGGAAACCGATGAAGTGGGCGTGAAACTTCAGGACGCAATGCATCAGACCTGTCGAGCGTGCCATCAGGACCAGGTAAAGGAAGACCCCAATTCATCGGCTCCTTACACCTGCGCCGCATGCCACAGCGAGATAGATCACTTCGCGTTCGAAAGTCCCCGTAAGGAACCTTCGGTGACTTTCACGCATCTCTATCATCAACGCGAATATAAAATCGCCTGCGCCACCTGCCATCACCGCTATGAAAACGGTGAAAATGTCTGGCAGCCCGGCGATCAGGTGCAAAAATGCCAGGAATGCCATAAGCCGACCGATCAGAACGGCATGGTCAAACTGAAAACCGCTTTCCATCAGCAATGTAAGTCCTGCCACGATACGCTGGCGCAAAGCGGAAAGCCTGCGCCGGTCAAGTGCGATGAGTGCCATATGCGCCGCCTGACCTTCAAGAAACCGGCGCCGGCCGCCCCGGAAGAGACGGCCAAACCGGCGGGCGAAGAACACAAATAAGCGCCATACATAGAGCGATCAAGGAGCCTTGCGGAAATCACCGCAAGGCTTTTTTTTGGATCGCCGCGAGCAAGGCCTTATTGCAAAAATATTTTTTTGACGGTAAATATACCTTTATATAATCGTAACCGACCGTCCCGTTTTCCTTCCACGCTTTTCATCAACTGTTCGCGGGATTGTGAACATTCAGTGGAGGATATTCATGGAAAAAGTGCGATTGGGAGTCAGCGCGTGTTTGCTGGGCCAACGGGTTCGCTACGACGGCACGCACAAACTGGATCGATTCCTGACCGACACCCTGGGCGCTTACGTCGAATACACGCCCGTGTGCCCCGAAGTGGAGTGCGGCCTGTCGGTTCCGCGCGAACCCATGCGGCTGGAAGGAAACCCCGATTCGCCGCGTCTCGTGACGTCACGGACAAAACGCGACCTGACCGACCAGATGGTTTCTTGGGCCAGGCGCCGCGTGGTCGAGCTGGAAAAGGCCGATTTGCACGGATTCGTTTTTAAAAGCAATTCTCCCAGCAGCGGCATGGAGCGGGTAAAGCTCTACGATCAAAACGGGGTTCCGTCGAAAAAGGGCGTGGGATTGTTCGCGGCCGCGTTCAAGGACCATTTTCCCCTGCTTCCGGTGGAGGAAGAAGGACGGCTCCACGACCCGGATTTAAGGGAAAACTTCATCGAGCGCATCTTCGTGTACCAGCGCTGGCGCGCTCTTTCGACCGGCGTCAAGAAAGCGGGCGATCTGGTGGACTTCCACACCAGGCATAAACTTCAGATCATGGCGCACAGCCCAACCGCGCCGCGAAGCCTGGGAAAACTCGTCGCGGGCGTCGGGGAACATGATATCGAAGCGCTGTTCGACGCCTATCAGCGGGAACTGACGGAAACGTTGCGGCTGAAGGCCACGATCAAAAAAAACACCAACGTCCTGCATCACATACTGGGATACTTCAAGAAGCTGATCTCCGCCGACGAGAAGCGGGAGACGCTGGAAGTCATCGAAGATTATCACCAGGGAAATGTTCCGCTCATTGTCCCGGTGACTTTGATAAACCATTATGTCAGAAAGTATGACCAGCCTTATCTGAAACAACAATATTATCTTCATCCCCACCCGCTCGAGCTGCGACTGCGGAATCACGTCTAGGGGAAAATAATAAGCGGAACGCCCGGTGGGGACGCTCCGCTGTCCTTTGTTCCTATAAAGCTTCGTCAAAGTGAAATCGTTGCAGGGTGTAGACGCCGCCGTTCCAGTCCAACCGAGCCGTTCCGCCGGCCAGAAGGGTGAAGGTAGCCGCCCCCACGCTGCCGCCGACAGGCGCGCCTTGGGAATCGTCCATCCCAATGGACCAACCGCCTTCATTTTCGGTCAGATCGCCGGTAAACGCGGTGTCCACGGCCGAGAAGGGGCCGCCCATGGACCACCATCGCGGGCTTGCATCCTCGCGATATTGGTACCAGGCGATAAAAATGATACCACCGCGCGCTTCCACGAACACGCCCATGCCGTCCAGTTCGGGACCGAACCACCACCAGCCGTTGATGTCACGCGCGTCCTGCTGTCCGGCCGGGGAGCCCTGTTTGGCGAGCAGATCGGGCAGGAACTTGACGATCTCCATAGACCCCTGGCTTTCTCCGTCTAGGTTCCAGGTCAAAGTGGCCGAGTCGTTCGATTGGAAGGTGATCGATACCGTACCCACCGAAACCGCCGGTTGCGGCGGCACATAGGGCGCACCCAACGGCCATCCGGAAATCCACGTCAAAGTTCCGTCATATTGGAAGGTGCTGGACATCGGACCGCCCGAAATATGCCAGATGGGATTCCCCGCGCCGTCGTACGTGTACCACGCCAGGAACAAAATTCCGTTTCTTACTTCGATCGAGACTCCGGTCCCGTCAAGACCCGTGTTGTACCACCAGCCGTTTACCCCTGAATCCGAGCCGGGCGGGGGAGTGGGCTCTTCCGGTTCGTCGAAGGGTGTCTCGGACGGATCGGAGGGAACATACGAATCGGGTGGAGGCGGCGGATCGTCCGGCGGAAGACTGTCATCGGCCAGAAGTTCATGCGTGGCCGAGCCCGTTTCGTCGGCCAGGCTTTTGGCGGGAAACGCCGCCAGGAATACCAATAAGGTCAGCAAGATCAACGCCGGAAACAAACATCGTTCCACGCTCAAACCAGCGGCGACTCTTACATTTTTCTGAAGCTCCCGATGAAAAACATGGAAGCGCAATTTTGGTTTCATAACATACTCTCCTGAGTAGAGTTCTAAAATTATTCTCCGAAAGGCAGGCTACACCAGCTCGCCTCGGGAGCAAAAAGCGCTATTTCGCCTTAAGCACGAGAAGTATTTGAACTTTGCCGTTATAATGTCAAACCTCCCTGTTGGCAGGCAGCGGCTTTTCAACTTCGACGGCCCATGGATTGGCTCTAAGAGGTTCATCTAGCCGCCGCACGCTCCCGTTTACACCAAAAATTATCACCATTGAGCGTTTTATACTTCAATGGCTCCCGAGCATCCCATTTATGCGCGAGAAATGAAGCCGCTTTTCGAGCGTAAAACCGATCTGGAGGTCATGGATTGATTGCTACAATTCGGGTGTGAGGATGAAAAAACGTAAGATCGTTGCGCACGGCGTTTCACCCTTGTTTTCTCTATCGAGGGTTTTGGGGACGTAATCTTTACCACACAACGTCTTGTATGATGAGCCGATCGGGGGGCCTACGTTCAAACCTCTTCGTAGTAAGATTCCAAAATACCATCGAGCAGGAGAAATGAATGCGCTCTGACAACCAGAGGAACAGCGCGCTCATCCGCGGCGAGTTCACCGAGTCGCGGCTTCCGACTGACAATACGCTCTATGACGCGTCGTCTTTCTTCTTTGTTTTCCTGGCGCACGACAGTCCCCTCCACGGTTAAGGCCATAAGGTTCGATCCGGCCTGAGCGGAAACAGTCGTCCGGGTATCGATCAAAAGACTTATCCGAGGATTGGCTGTTACGTTCGCCCATTTGACCGTTTGCTCGTTGGTAATCATGTAGATGGTCAATCCTTCGTCATCGGTTATATACGTCATGAGTGAACAATGGGGCTTGTTGTCGCGACAGGTGGCCAGCACGCAGAGATCACTCTGTTTCAGCAGGCTTTTCATTTTATCGAGCATGAATTCCATCCTTTTCAGAGTCCTGACGAACAACGACGGCGCCGAAGCCGCACGACTCCACCCCTGACGGCATGAAGCGCTCAGGTCCCATGGTGATCGGGCGATTCGCCGCGCGGGCGATCGAACGCAACATTCCGGCGAACAGCATCCGGTGAAGCGGATACAGCCCGTACCAATAGAGAATGCCCCATAATCCACGCGGCAAAAAACGTGAGATCTGCCGGAGTTCGACTTCTTCTCGGCCGTATGGCTGCAATCGAAATTCCAGGGTCGCTTCTCCCGGGGTTTTCATTTCGGCTAGCAGGAGCAATCTTTCCGCTGGTCGAGCTTCCAATACGCGCCAGAAGTCGAGCGAGTCGCCGGTCGCCACATCGACCGGGCTTCTGCGGCCTCGCCGAAGCCCTACCCCACCCATCAGATTATCGATCCAACCGCGCAACCTCCAGAGGCCATCGGCGAAATACCATCCGGTAGTCCCGCCTAAACGGCGAATGGGCTCCCAGACTTCCTGGGGAGTGGCCTTGAGGCGGATCCGATACGCGCAGTCCAGGACAGTTCCGCCGGCATAGGCCGCATCGCCCGACTGCATCCACTCCGGTGGACAGGTGTATCCGGCGTCCGACCAGCAGGTTTCGACTTTTTGCTGCTGAATCCTTTCGAGCGCTATCCGGATTGTTTCTCGGCAGTTCAACAGCTCTTGTGGAATAATCGAGCTGATGCGATTATCCCTGCAAACAACGGTGTTCTTAAGTCCGAGAGACAAAGGTCTGGCCAGTGTCGCACGGACCGGCGTTATCAGGCTGATCCAGTAGGAACTCAATTTGGGGGTCAGCACGGGAGCGGATATGATGATAGGTTTGGGGATCCCCGCTTCCTCGGCGTAGATATTAAACAGATCTTCGTAGGTTACGACATCCGGGCCGCAGATCTCAAAGGTTTCACCGGCGGTCTCTTCATGCTCCAGGCATCCCACGAGATACGCGATTACGTTACGGATAGCAATGGGCTGGCAGGCCACCCGAACCCACCGGGGGGTTATCATGATCGGCAGCCGATCCACCAGGTAACGCAGGATTTCGAATGAAGCGCTTCCCGACCCCAGAATGATCGCGGCTCGCAAAAAGGTCACCTGAGCCGTACTCGTCCGCAATATGTTGGCTACTTCCAGCCTGGAACGGAGATGCGGACTCAGTTCCGCGTCTTCCGCGCCGAGCCCTCCTAGATAAATGATTCGTTTCAGACCCGCGCGGGACGCCGCCATCGCCATGTTTTCCGCCCCTGTTCGGTCGAGATCGGCGAAGTTTCCGGCTTTGGGATTCATGGAATGTATCAGGTAATAGGCCGCCTGGCAGCCCTTTACCGCTTCCAGGAGAGATGCCCGATCGAGGACATCCGCCGGCGCGATCTCGAGATTGGGATGTCCCGCCCACGGCCTGCATGCCAGCTTGGCGGGTGTGCGCGCCATGGCGCGGACTCGATACCCCCGCTCCAGCAGGCGCGGAATCAGCCTGCCACCCACGTATCCGGTGGAACCGGCCACGAGTACAGGATCTTCGTTCATTAATGCTCCCTCATGATTGCATTTAACCATTCGAAAATGATAGAGACAGACTATACGCGCTCAGGTCCTCCCCAAATTATAAACCAAGTCTCATGCAAGAAAAATCGTTTTATACGCTATGAAAAATCCATTTTGCCCCAACCTGGTGACGATCTTGAAAAATTCTTTCAGATTCACGACGCCGTTTCGTTTTAAAACCGGGATTTTCAGAAAAGTAGCGCTCCCCTCTTTTCGCCGGCTCCTCGCCAATGGAGCGCTTATTTTGTTTTTGGCGGCTCTGATATCATGCGCCGCTCCCGAAAAACCGCAGGAGCCCAAGCCAACGCCGCCGGCGGCGTCGGCGCTCTCCCCCCAGGTTCAGGAACTGGCGCAAAAATACATCAAGGAGATCGAAACCGGCCCGCCCCAGACGCGAATCAGAGCGGCGGCCGCGCTCGCCATCCTGGGGGCTCCGGCCGTCGAGGCCGTCCAACCCCGAATCCCCGAAGTCAACAGCGCGACCGCGCCTATTTTTCTGGGCCTGATAGCCCGGGCGCATATCCAGAAAGCCATACCATATGTCGTTCCTCTGATGAACCATAACAATGAGACGGTGCAATACGCCGCCGTGGAATGCCTGGGACAGCTTGGCGACATAGCCGCATTGAACGACGTGGCGCTGGACACCTCCCGCCCTCTGGGGCTGCGCGTGGAAGCCGTGCGCGCCCTGGGATTGTCGCTGGGGACCGGACGGTCCGAAGCTCCGCCGGCTCATCTGCAAAAACAGTTAAGTGTCAGTATCAATAATATCCTGAACCTCCCAGTGTATCCCCTGGTTGACGAGGCTATCGGTTCCGTTCGCTACGCGAAGCTGACCTCGGCCATTCCCCGCATCGTTCCGCTCACCCTCGACAAGAACGAGTTCATCGCCAACCGCGCCTTGGGGACCTTCAACGACGTGGCCACGCTGAGCGATAAGAAGCTCTATACCGGCGCGCTGGGTAAAGAGCAAAAAACGCCCAAACCTCAGACCAGCATGACGGTAAAGGAATGGGACGCGATCGGAAGCGTTCTGTGGCGCGAGCAGGGGGTTACGCTCAATGAAATCGGCGCCGCCTGGAAGGATGACATCGACTATCTGAGCCGCTACGCTCAGACTAGGGGAATCATGATGGACCGGATCGCGCTTCCGGCCCGCCGCCTGGACGTTCCCGATCCGTTCCGTCTGAGCTGGATTGAAGATTTGCTGTCCCATCCCCTGAATTCGATTCCCGCTATAGCGCGGTTCTGTGTAAGAACGCACAGCCCCGGCGGGCCGGGCCCCTTTTTCCTTACTCCCGCGCTTGCCGTGGCTCAGGAAACCTTATCCGGCGTTCCCGTCGCGCCGCCAGACACCGGCCTGTCCCAAACGGACGGCGTTCCCTTGTCCGAAGCCATCGGTCAGGCGTTCCTCACCTTCAAACAAGCGCCCGCCCCCCAACAGCTCGCCCGGTTGAAACAATTGGAGAACCTCATGGGGGCCGACGTCTCGCTCCGCTTGGGACAGTTGTTCGCCGGCATGGTCGATCTGCATATCGCCTGGAGCCGTTGCCTGGGCGCGCTGTCGCCGGAAGACCGGAAGAACCTGAAAAATATCGGCCGGCAATTCTTCAACCCGGATTACAACCTACCCACGGACATGCAGCGATGGGTGGCGGATCGGGTTCGCATACTGGACCTCGGCCCGGTCAGGATCGCCGAAATGGACACCGCCCGGCGCCTGGAGCTACTTGTCCAGACTTTAAAGGCAAAGTCGGGACAAATCGGACAAATCACCGCGTTCCAACCCGTGACGGTCGATACGCCGCTCGGAAAAGTCATCATTTATGGAACCGGTCCCGACCACATCACCGAGGGAGGCGCGCTGGTTCTGGATCTGGGAGGCTCCGACGTCATCAATTGTTCCACCGCGTCGACGGCTTCAATAGACAATTACGTGTCCATTCACATCGACCTGAACGGAGACGACAAGTACCGCTGGGGAGGCGGCCCGGCGTTCGGCGCGGGACTGCTGGGAACCGGCGTGCTGATCGATCTGGAAGGCGACGACGAGTATCATTCCAGCCATTGCTCTCAGGGAGCCGCGTTCATCGGCACGGGAATACTCTTTGACGAAAAGGGAAACGATACGTTCAGCGCGCGATCCCTGAGCCAGGGAGCGGCGTTTTTCGGAGTGGGGCTGCTTATAAACGAAACCGGGAACGATTACTACAAATGCGGCGTCGCGGCCCAGGGGTTCGGGGGTGTGGGCGGTTTCGGCGCGTTGATTGAATATTCGGGAGACGACCACTTTCAGGCGGGCGGCATCGTGCTGGACCGCGCGCAGAAATCATCCCACTACCTGTCCATGAGTCAAGGCTTTGGAATGGGGCAGCGCTTCAATGTGCTCGACAGCGCCTTTGCCCCCATGAGCGGAGGCGTGGGGTTGATTTTGGACTGGTCGGGCAATGACAAGTACGATTCCGATGTCTTTGGACAGGGCGTCGGTTATTTCTACGGAGCGGGAATTCTCCTGGACGGGGCCGGAAACGACCGCTATTCCGGCTATAATTACGTTCAGGGGGCGGGCATTCATTCGGCTTTCGGGCTGCTTCTGGACATCTCGGGCGACGACAGCTACTACGGTCTCAATCATGGCCTCGGCTCCGGCTTGGACCGGGGCGCGGGGATTTTTTACGACCTGCTTGGAGATGACGAATACATCGCGGACAGCGATTGCCTGGGGGCCGGGGTCAAACCGCACGGTTTCGGACTATTCGTGGATCACCAGGGCAAGGATGTTTACAGCGCCAGAATCGGAATCGGCTACGCCCGAACTCCCGAATATTGGGCCAGCCAGTGGCCCATCGGCCTGTTTCTGGATCGTTTCGGCGAGGACCGCTACGCCACCACAGATCTGGGATGGAACAATCTTTCGTGGTATCAGGCCATCAACGGATTGGCGGTTGATGGACAATAGCGGGGAGCCGTTTATTCCCCGGCCGCGCGCTTTCGGACATGGACGGCGAACCCCATGACCGCCAAAAGCCAGACGGCTGTCAGCGCGAAATCGAGCCGGGACGGCTTCTCCGCAAGCGCGCCGGTGAATGAGGCCGTCACATCACCCCACCCGAAGGGATGGCCGGAAACCTGCCGTCTCCATTCCTCGTAGGAGATGGTCCCTACCTGAAAATCCTCGCGGTGGTTTTGATAAAAATCCTCGGTGGGATATAGCCGAGGCCAGCCGTTCGCCCAGGTCAGGGTTGTCTCGTCCATGTTTCCCAGCATCGCTCGCAGGACCGGAATATGGTGGTCTCCCATGAAAAATTCCACGATTTCCGCTCCCACGCCCTGCACGCCCGCCGCAATCAGGCCGTACCGCGCCGCCACCAGCCGGGCGTGGTAATAATGAGTAAGCTTGTCCATGCCCAGCGAATCCAGGCCGCCCCGGGCTTCGCACGGCGTCACGAAATTAACGATGAGCAGTCGATTGAGTTTGGCGAACGGTTCGCGCAAACGCTTGTCATACCCGAATTCCCGAAAGTAGCGCGCGACCGCCTGGCGGCGATGTCGGGGAGTATCGACGTCATAACCTTCGGATCGGGCAAACTCCCGGAACAGAGGATCGTTCGCGAGCCTGTCGCCGTGGCAGGCCGCGGAATCGAACGCTTGCAGAAAGCCGGTCATGCCGGAGCGGCCGAACGCCGCCAGCCCGGCTCGATAGGCGTCAAACCAGGGCTGCGCGGTCAGTTTCCCGACACGGCGGCTTTCTTTCAAGGCCCATCGGCGTCGGAAGAGCGCGGGACGCGGCCGGGGCAGACCGTAGCTTTCCTCGCCCGAACCATACTTAGTCGATCGTTAAAAACGTTTATGTGTTTGAATTAACTGGAATTATTGCCGTGTTTATGGTATCTTGTTTTGCAAGAAAACGATCATTTAACCCTCATTTTCTGGCAAAACCATGCGACCGAAGAAACCTGTTGCACGACCCCAAAACGAGCTTTTCCATATTCGTCTGGAAGTTATTTGTAACCCAGCCCATCCTCTGGTCAAGCTGGCGGACCGGATCGAATGGGACCGCCTGGATGGGCTATTTGCGCCGCTGTACGCCGAAGACGGTCGTCCCGCGACAGCAACCCGACTGATGATCGGTTTGACGCTCCTGCAGAGCCTTTACAAGCTGAGCGAGGATGACGTTGTCAATCGCTGGCCGGAAAATCCGTACTGGCAATACCTGTGCGGAGAGACCTTCTTTCAGCATCGGCGTCCCATCGTTCGAAGCGGCCTGAGCAAATGGCGCAAACGGATCAAGAGCAGGGGGATGGAAGCTCTTTTGCAACAGACATTGGCTGTCGGTCTTGATGTGGGCGCGGTCAGGCCGACCAGTCTGAAACGGGTCAGCGTCGACACCACGGTTCAGCCCAAGGCGATCGCCTATCCGACCGACGCCAAGTTATTCAACCGCAGTCGGGAGCGGCTGGTTCGCCTGGCTGGGAAACAGGGGGTTACCTTGCGCCAGAGTTATCGCCGCAAGGGCCCACAAGCGGTTCTCAAGGCTGGTCGATATGCCCATGCCCGGCAGACGCAGCGAATGCGTAAGCAGATCAAACGGCTGCGCACGTACCTGGGGCGCGTCATTCGTGACATCGAACGCAAAGCCGAAAAACCGCCGGAGGCTCTCCGGCATGAGCTTCATCTGGCAAAACGGCTGCTGAAACAGCGGCGTTCCGACAGCAACAAACTTTACAGCCTGCATGAGCCCCATGTGGCCTGTATCAGCAAAGGCAAGGCGCACAAAAAATACGAGTTCGGAAACAAGGTCAGCATCTGCGTCACCAACCGGGAGGGCTTCATCCTGGGCGCCCAAGGTCTGGAAGGCAATCCCTATGACGGGCACTCCCTCAAGGGCGCTCTCGATCAGGTAACCGAACTCACCGGCGTCAGACCGGAACGCTGCTATGTGGATCGCGGATACCGGGGGCATGGAGTGACCGACACTCAGGTGTTTCTGTCCGGTCAAAAACGCAACGCAACTCCCACGATAAAACGGGAACTGAAGCGCCGCAGCGCCATCGAAGCGGTCATCGGACACCAGAAGACCGAGGGACGACTCGGCTGGAACCGTCTGCGAGGCATTCTTGGTGATCAGATTAACGCCCTCATGGCCGCAATCGGTTACAATCTCAGGCTGATTCTGAAAGCCCTGAGTTTTTTACTGCAAATCCTCAAAGAGCTGTTGACCAAATGGCGAACGGCCAAAACGAAATATCAAACAAAACATTTATCATGGCCTAATTTCGAGCTTTAGAACGATCGACTACTTATAAGCCGCCAGAAAGGCCGCCGAAAGCGCGGGTTCGGAAGTTTCCAGGGTATATCCGCAAACCACGATATCGTTCAGCGTGGCGCTGATTTCCCGCGCGGCGAGGATCGCCCCCCATACCGCCAGGGCGACAAGAATGGAGAAGGCCAGTACGCCGGCCCGTATGCGCCGTTTTTTTCTCATACGCGTTTTAGAGTACCAGGCGAATATTATGAACCGCCATTCAAAAGTTACTTTGCGATCGGAGAAAGAGATTCTCCCACCATGCTTTTCTCCACATTTTGAAATTCCGGATTCCGCGAGCTTTACGATCATCGTATCTCAAAAAAGATTGATTTTTGAACCGATTTCTACTTTTATGCTCGGACAACGTCGCCGCGAAACAATACAGGCCGCTTGAAATGAACCCCAAGCTGCGAGGTCGGAATGATGGGTTTCGGAAAATCATCGGGAAGCCTTCTTATCAGGTACGCCGCGCCCATATTCGCGCTGCTTCTGTTGATCGGCTGCGCGCACGGCCCAGTCGCCTTTTTACCGGAAAATCCCGTGCCTCCCGATCGCGTCAATCATGATGTCTGGAATTCCATACTCAACGAGTATGTGGCGGAAGGCAGAGTTGATTACGTCGGCCTGAAAAAGGAAGATTCCGATAGCCTCAACACCTATCTGGACATGCTCTCCCGGACCAATCCGCTGTTGCTGGCTCACGAAGAAGAACTGGCCTTCTGGATCAACGCCTATAACGCGTTTGTCGTCAAGGCCATTCTGGACGGCCGTTCGCCGCAAACCATGTGGGGCCGTTACTGGATGTTTCGTCACGCCAAATTTAACGTGGGCGGAACCCTCATGAGCCTGAATGACATAGAGCGGCTGGTCGGCGGGCCCCGGTTCAATGATCCCCGCGTCTTCTTCGCGCTTTCGGGAGGGTGCGAAAGCTGCCCGGCTCTGCAAAACCAGGCCTACGGCCCGAATAACATCGACGGCCAACTGCGGCAGGTAACCGAGGCGTTCATGGCGGACGGAACCAAAAACAAGGTGGACGTGAAAAAAAAGGTTCTGTACCTGTCGCGAATCTTCCATTGGCATGAAGAACAATTCATGGATGCGGGCTTTTTACCGCAAACGTTTTTCCTGGGCTATCTGAACGAACCGGTTGAAGAGAAAAAGCCTTACCTGCTCTACACGGTAAAATATCTTCCGTTTCATTGGACACTCAACGGCGAAAAACCGCAATAACGGGACGGATGAAAGAAAAGGAGTGAGCGTGGAAACCAAAGACGCCAGCAAGGGGGCTTCCGCCAAAAAACGCGTGGGAATCGCGGCCGCCGCAATGGTCCCCGACGGATCGGTCGTGGGGCTGGGAACCGGATCTACCGCGGCTTTCGCTATCGAGGAAATCGGCCGCCGCATACGCGAGGAAAATTTCAAATGCACGGGTGTTCCCACCTCTTTTCAGGCCACCCTGCTCGCGCGGCTCCAGTCCATTCCCCTGGCGCCGCTCGATGAAGTCAGCCGACTCGACGTGGCCATCGACGGCGCGGACGAGGTCGATCCGAACAAGAATCTCATCAAGGGGGGAGGCGCGGCGCACACGCACGAAAAAATCGTGGACTCCCTGGCCGATACGTTTATTGTCGTTGTCGACTACTCCAAGCTGGTGAAACGGCTGGGAGAAAAATGGGCCGTTCCGGTGGAGGTGATCCCGTTCGCCCATGGTCCGGTTATGAAAAGATTTCTGGACATGGGGGCGACCCCGGAACTGCGCATGGCCGTCAGAAAAGACGGGCCGGTCATCACCGATGAAGGCAATTTCATCATCGATGTGCGGTTCGACCGGATTACCAATCCGGCCCAGCTTGAAAAGGAAATTAACGCCATCCCCGGTGTTCTGGATAACGGCATCTTCGCCGACAGGGCGGACCTTGTGCTCATCGCGCCGGCCGACGACGGCGAAATCGAGAGAATGGAGTAAGGGGTGAGCGAGGAATCCCTGTTCCTGACCGCCGGCGACATTCGCCTGGAAGCCATGTGGTCACCCAAGCCGGGACCGCGAGGCGCGATCGTCTGTCATCCGCACCCGCTGTATGGCGGAGATATGGATAACGGCGTGGTGGTGACGGTGGCCCGGGCGTTGAATTCATGCGGATTCAGCGCGCTTCGCTTCAACTTCCGCGGAGTGGGGCAAAGCGAGGGAAGCTACGGCGAAGGCGTCGCGGAACAGGAGGATCTCATAGCCGCGTGTGATTTCCTCACCGCGCAGGGGAAAAGCGATATTCGTGGTGGCCGGTTATTCCTTCGGCTCGTGGGTCGCCTGCCATGCGGCCAAAAACCCGCCGGTAACCGAACTGGCGCTCGTTTCGCCTCCCATCGCCATGATGGATATCGATTTCCACGCGCTCGCCATACCTTTTCGGGTGATCTGCGGGGAACGCGACGCCTATTGCCCAAAAAATCTACTGGAAACAAAACTCGCCGGCGCACCCTCTTTCAAGGAACTGCAATGGATCGCCAACGCGGACCATTTCTATGGGGGGCGGGTAAAACAAATCTCAACCACGATTACGGAATGGTTTGGTCCGCAAGCCGACGATAAACGATCTTAAGGAAAGAAAGAAATTCATGAAATACACGATTGCGACATTGCCCGGAGACGGGATTGGCCCTGAAGTAATGCAGGAAGCGGTTAAAGTCCTGGAAGCCGTGGGTAAGGCGTATAAGCTGACGTTCTCGTTCTCCTTCGCCGATGTGGGCGGAATCGCCTACGACCGGCACGGCACGGTTTTGCCCGAAGATACCGTCCAAACATGCGAACAATCCCAGGCCATACTGTTCGGTTCGGTCGGCGGCCCCAAATGGGAATCCCTTCCGCCCGAACAACAGCCCGAACGCGGGGCGCTCCTGGTCATGCGAAAAAAGTTCGGATTGTTCGCCAATCTGCGTCCGGCCATTCTGTTCGAGGAATTGAGTTCCATTTCTCCCCTGAACGAAAACACGGTCAAAAAAGGATTGGACATTCTGATTCTGCGCGAACTGACCGGCGGCATCTATTTCGGACAGCCTACGGGCCATGGAAGAAGACCAGGCTTACGACACCATGATCTACCGCCGGAGCGAAGTGGAGCGCATCGCCCGCAAAGCCTTTGAACTGGCGCGGCTGCGCGGCAAGAAGGTCACCAGCATCGACAAGGCCAACGTGCTGGCGTCCATGGTGTTCTGGAGAAAAATCGTCACCGAGGTGTCCAAAGATTATTCCGACGTGACCCTGGAGCACATGTACGTGGATAACGCGGCCATGCAACTGGTGCGCGCTCCGCAACAATTCGACGTGGTGCTTTGTCCGAACATGTTCGGAGATATTCTGTCCGACGAGGCGGCCATGATTACCGGATCGCTGGGCATGCTGCCTTCGGCCAGTCTGCGGGAAGACGATTTTGGCCTGTTCGAACCCGCCGGCGGAACCGCTCCGGATATCGCCGGAAAAGGAATCGCCAACCCGGTCGCTCAGATCCTGTCGGCCGCGCTCATGCTGAAATATTCCTTTCACCAGTCCGAAGCCGGCGACGTCCATTTTTAAAGCGGTGAAGCAGGTTCTTTCCGAGGGATACCGCACCGGGGACATCCGGACGCCCGGCTGCACGGAAATCGGGACCGACCAAAATGGGCGACCTGATCGCGGAACGGATAGCGTAAATAAAACGTTAAAGACAGACGCGCGCTGGAAGCGGCTCCTATCGTTCGAGCCACGCTTCCAGCGTGGGCGGCAGAACGCTTTTCTGTTGAATAGCCTTCCAGTCGCAGGCGGCGGTAAGCTCCACCCCTCCCTGAATCACCGACACCGGCCGGTCCGACGAAACCACCACCACGATCAGGTTCTTGTGTTCCGAGGTGAAACGAAGCGCGGAATTGAACCGCGCGCCTCGAGCCCGATCCTCTCCGGGGACCGAACGACCGTCCAGCAGGCAGGCGAACCCTCGCAGGTGGGCCTGCGAATCGATATGCAGGGCGCCGTCCACCTTGGCGAGCGACTGCGCCAACTGGAGATAGGGCAGTTCATTGAGGTCCAGCGGTCTTTCCAGGGTTTGCCCCGATATGGATACCGGTTGTTCGTTGAAGTCGAGCACCAGCGTGCAGCCATGCCGCTGTTCCGCCGCTTTCTTTACGATCGACGACACCACCTGAAAAAGCGTCGCGCCGTCGGAGGGGTCGAACCCGATTTCGATGAGCGCTTCTTCCAACTGCACCAGCACGGGTTCGCGCGTGGTCGAATAAAAACGGCCGTCGGCAAAGCTGCACACCGGTTCTCCCCCCAGGATGAGAAACCCGTGCGCCCCGTAAAAGTCCGCGGTCAGATTGAAATCCGGCGGGCTCTCCGCCACGATGCCGCGTATGTTCAGCCCGTCGGAAACGAGCGCTCTTTCGGAATTTTCCACGGCCTGAAGAAGCTTGCGCGCGTGCTTGAAATTTTTCAACAGGGGCCGCTGCAAGCGGGGAAAGCGGATCAGGAAATCGAGCCTGCGCGACACCTCCGGCATGAGAAAAGCCAGTTTACCTCTCGGCCACGCCCCCTCTTCCAATGTTTTGGAAATGCCCAGTATGGCTTCCAGAATAGGAAACACCGCCACCTGCGTGTCCCAGCCGATCCGGAGGTTGATTTCATCCATGATGTAATCGCGGACCGCGTGCGTGACATATTCGCGGAGCACGTATTGCGACGCGCCGGTATAGTAGTTCTCCTCGGTCACGAAATCATGGGACAGCAGGCACACCGCCTGTTCCAGCCAGCGTTCGGTGGGGCCGACGGAACACATGTTGGGGTGATGTTCGGTGAACCACATCTGATAGAAGATGGAACTGGTTCTGCCCCCATAGGAAATCAGACCGGCAAGTTGCAGGTTCTTCTCGTGTATGATCTGGCCGAAAAACTTCAGGTCCTCCGTGCTGGGCGCCTTTTCCCGCCAGTCATGGGAGTCGAGGTATAACTCCTTCAACTTGGGTTCGTGGCCTTCCAGGAGATTCTGGGGATCATGGATTCGCATCGGATCGCCCTGCTTCTCCGCAAAGATGAGCGCCGCCCTGCTGGGCCCCGAATACTGCGAAAGCCCCGCGCAAAGCCCTTCATGAACCAGCGTTATCCGTCGGCTTTTGATCGACTGACTGAGCATTATGTCCTCTTCCCCGATGAGTGTGAGTACAACATAATGAATACGCTTGCAGACTGGTGGAAAACCGCGCCTAAAGCCGTCCGCGTTGCGCGGCTCTCGCCAATGCTCACATATTGCGCTATATGCTGCGCTTGTCGATTCGCCACGCGCCTTGCCTGACGACCTGACTCTTGTTTTTCAACAGCCTGCTGGAATTGACGGGGACGCGCTCCTCGCTTCCCCGAAACCGACATCCCGAATCCTCAAATCCGGCGCGGGTCCAGCAGGTCCCGCAAGCCGTCGCCGAAAATATTCACACTCAACACCACCACCATGATCGCCAGACCGGGAAAGGCGGTGAGGTGAGGAGCTATCAAAAGAAACTGGCGGCCCTGGTTGAGCATGGAGCCCCAACTGGCGGTGGGCGGCTGAACGCCCAGCCCGAGAAAACTTAACCCCGCCTCGCCGACAATGGCGCTTCCCACGCCAAAGCTGGCCTGAACCAGCAGCGGCGCCATGAGGTTGGGCAGCACGTGGTGGAAAACGATGTGGGGCGTCTCCGATCCCAGGCTTTTGGCGGCCCCCACGAATTCCCGCTCCTTGATCGCCAGGGTCTGGCCTCGAGCCAGCCGGGCGTATCCCACCCATCCCACGGCGCACAGCGCTATGATGACGTTGGTGATACTCGGCCCCAGCGCCGCCATGAGCGCCAGAGCCAGAAGAATCCCCGGGAACGCCAGCAGGATGTCCATGAGCCTGCACAGGAGGCTGTCCGCCGGCCCGCCCAGGTACCCGCAGGCGGTCCCCAGCAGCGTCCCGGTCGCCAGACAGATCAGTGTGGTCACAAAACCCACGTAAAGACTGATCCGGGCGCCGTAGATCAGCCGGCTCAAAATATCGCGGCCCATCTTATCCAACCCCAGCGGATGGGCCGTTGTCGGCCCTTGCAGCCCCAGCTTCAGGTTTTGCTCGTTGGGATCGTAAGGGGCGATCCAGGGAGCGCAGACCGCGACGAAAACGAGTGCGACGATGACCGCCATGGAAGCCACGAAAAGAGCGCTCGTTTTTCTGTTTCCCGGAAGCTTCATGAAACCTTTCAGGGCCGCGCGCCCCTACCCTTTCCCGCTCAATCGTATGGTGGGCGCGGCGACGGCGTACAGCAGATCGGCTCCCAGATTGATAATGATGTAGCTCACGCAGATCACCGCGATGATGCCCTGAAGGAGCGGAAAATCCCGCGACTGAATGGCGGAAATAAGCAGGGCCCCCATCCCCGGCCAGGAAAAAACGGTTTCGGTGATTATGGACCCCGCCAAGAGACCCCCGAACTGCAAGCCCATGATGGTTATCAGGGGGATCAGCGCGTTCCGCAAGGCGTGCTTGAGCAGCACGGTCATCTCCCCGAGTCCCTTGGCTCGCGCGGTGGTGATATACTCCTCGCTCAATACTTCCACCATGGTCGAACGGGTCATGCGGGTCAGGATGGCGCACATGGCGCTTCCCAGGGTAATGGCCGGGAGGACGATACTCAACGGCCCTTCCCTTCCCGCCACGGGAAACCATCCCAGATAAATGGAAAAGACGATGATCAGCAGCGGTCCCAGCCAGAAATTGGGCATGGCGACGCCCAGGATGGCGAAAAAACGCGACCCGGAATCGATGGGGCTGTCCTTTTTCACGGCGGACAAAACGCCCACGGGGAAGGCCAGGACCACGGCCACCACCATGGCGGCCAGAGCCAGTTCCAGGGTGGCCGGAAACCGTTCGGAGATCATGTCCATCACCGGCCGTCTGGTGTGGATCGACCTCCCCAAATCCCCCACCGCCGCGTTGCGCAGGAACAACAGGTATTGTTCGCCAATGGGGCGGTCCAGGTGAAATTCTTTCCTGAGGATATCGCGGTCGGCCTGGCGGGCGGTTTCGCCCAGCATGAAATCGATGGGATCTCCCGGAATGAGCGGACGCAGCAGGAAAATCAAGGTCAGCGCCCCCAATACCGTGGGCAGGAGCGCGCCTATTCTTTTAACGGAATAAAACAGCATAAATCAGGGTTTTCCACCTGAGCAAGAGGGCGATTTCGCCTAGCATAAGGAGAATCAATGACTTTGGCAAGAAAGAAGGCGCGTTGCGTTAAAATATCGCGTGTGTCTTCTTTCTCTTTGATACTTTTACGCGCGGTATTACAATACCCCCAAGACCACGGAGCCGCTCCGGGTTTCATCGCGGTCAATACCGCCGGCAATCATCGGAACGACGTCGGCCATATTCTCGAACATCGTCGCTATCATTCATCAACAGGGGAGAATGGAATGAAACATCTTGTTTTGCTTCGACATGGGGAAAGCGCGTGGAATAAGGAAAACCGTTTTACCGGATGGACCGATGTGGGACTCAGCGAAAAGGGCGTCCGGGAAGCGCTGGACGCCGGACGAATCCTGCGTCGGGAAGGATATACCTTTGATATCGCCTACACTTCGGTGCTCAAACGGGCCATCAAGACCCTGTGGATTGCGCTGGAAGAAATGGATCTCATGTGGATTCCGGTAGTCCGGAGCTGGCGTCTCAACGAACGCCATTACGGAGCCCTGCAAGGACTCAACAAAGCCGAAACGGCGGAGCGGCACGGCGAGGATCAGGTCCACATCTGGCGGCGCAGCTACGATGTCCGGCCGCCCGCGCTCACGCCCGACGATCCCCGATTTCCCGGCAATGATCCGCGCTACCGGGACCTGACCGACGACGAGCTACCGCTCACCGAATGTCTGAAGGATACCATCGATCGCTTTCTGCCGCTGGCGCACGAAACCATCCTGCCCGATGTAAAGGCGGGCAAACGCGTGCTGATCGCCGCGCACGGCAACAGCTTGCGGGGATTGGTGAAATATCTCGACAACATATCCGACGAAGAGATCCCCGGCCTCAATATCCCCACCGGCATACCGTTGGTGTATGAATTGGAGGACGACCTCAAGCCCATCCGGCGATTTTACCTGGGAGATCCCGAGGCCGTGGAGAAAGCGACGAAAGCCGTGGCGGGCCAGGCGAGCCCAAAAAAATAGCCGTTTACCCTTGGCGAACGCCGGCGGGATATGCTTGACAGTTTGGACAATTTTCCCTATGTTTGCGCTTCTTAATTTGAGCGCATACGGTCCCATCGTCTAGCGGTCTAGGATACCGGCCTCTCACGCCGGCGACACGGGTTCGAACCCCGTTGGGACTACCAATTATTTCAAGGAGTTAGCGAGTTATACTAACTCCTTTTTATTTTCAATGAGAATTTTCCAACCCTATTTCCTACCCAAACGACCAAAATGGAGTTATTTTATTCGTCAGGATCTCCAAATATATCGAACGGAAATTTAGATAGTTGAGAGATTCTTTGACATTGTCTATCCTGATGATTTACTGAATACTCGGGATAGAGTGTCCGCGCTGACATCGCGGCAGAAGGTCGTCCGTTTCGAAAATCGCTACCGCGGCAAAGACGGCGAATATCATCGCCGGCTGGAATGGACTTCAGCCCCGGCCGGAAACCTGATCTATGCCGCCGCGCGTGATGTCACAGACCGTCTGAAAGCGGAAGCCGAAACCCAGCATCGGAGGGATGAGCTTGCCCACGTGACCCGGGTTGCCACCATGGGAGAATTGACCAGTTCACTGGCGCACAAGATCAACCAGCCGCTCACGGCCATTCTGACCAACGCCGAAGCTGCTCGGCGGTTTCTCACCTCGATCACGCCGGATATCGGTGAAGTCAGGCAGATTCTTGAGGACATCGTCCGCGATAACAGGCGGGGCCGTCGACGTGGTGCGGAAAGTAAGGTCACTCGTGAAGAATGAGAAGCTCCATCACGAAACCTTTGACCTGAACCAAATCGTTCAAGAAGTCGTTGATCTTATTCAAGGCGAATTGCTTCTCCAAGGAATGTCCGTTATCATGGAATTGAGCCTGGATTTGAAAATGATTCACGGGGATCGTGTTCAACTGCAGCAGGTGATCCTGAACCTGATCCTCAACAGCGCCGCCGCCATGAGAAATTCTACGTCGAGTCAGAGGAAAATTATCATAAGAACCAGAATGTCGGACAACGGCAGTGTAAAGGCTTTTGTGACGGATTTCGGCGCCGGTGTTGACGAAAGCAATATCGAGCGCGCTGAAGGCTGAGCGAAGAATCACGGAAAAATCACCAATTATTCACTGACGAAGCTGAGGAGATCCTTCGCCATGCGCTTGCCAAAATATAGACCTGAAGGCAGCATGGCGCAAACTGCAAGATATTCAAGCATAAGAAGGAGCAACAGATGGAAAAACCGCAAAAACCCAATGTTTTATTCGCAATAAAAATTTTTCAGCAATTACTCGTCGTAACTGTTGCAATTATTGCCGTGTCCCTGATGGGCTGGCAGTTGGCCCATGCGGCAAGCGCGGCCGAAATTAATCAGGAGGCGAACGCCGCCTTGAGCAAACTCTATGAAAGCACACCGGCGGCCAAGATACTTGCTGAAAAAGCCAAAGGCATCCTCATTTTCCCCAGGATCGTCAAGGCCGGACTTGTCGTTGGCGGACAATACGGCGAAGGATGCCTACGCGTTGGAGGGAAGACGGTGGGCTATTACAACACGGTTGCCGCTTCGTATGGTTTACAGGCGGGAGCCCAGGCATTCTCCTATGCGATGTTTTTCATCACCGACGAGGCTCTGAATTATCTCAATAAGAGCGAGGGGTGGGAAATTGGCGTCGGTCCGAGCGTCGTGATCGTAGACGCAGGCGTGGCAAGAACGTTAACGACCACCACGCTCAAGAGTGACGTCTATGCCTTCATCTTCGGCCAGAAAGGGCTGATGGCGGGTATCGGCTTGCAGGGATCGAAGATTTCCAAAATCGACAAGTAATGCGCATGTTTCTGAAGTTCGCGGCCTGGAGGATTGGACCGCGTTCCAACCCCGTTCGGCTCAGGAGGGGTGAAGGAGGGTGAAATAAATGCGCATGCCGTAGTTTCCTCAGGTCCCGCGAAACCGGACGTCAAACTTTTCTCCCTAGGAAACTCTTCCGCGTCCGATCTCGCGTAGACCTTGTTCGATCTGCCGAAAAAATCCGAATCTGTTCACGTTCCGCATTGGACCAAGGTCCCATATCTTTTCTCCTATAGTTCCCATAAACTTTATCTTATCTGATACTCCCAGTCCTTTTCCCCGTGGAAACCATTCGAATCCGTTGACATGGAAACCTCCTCGGGAAAGGCCGAGGTGCGATGCCCCGAGAATCATTCACCACCATATACCATCCAGAGGGCGCTCAAGCGACTGCTCACCTCGTGGGATTATCATGTCTGCGCCTTCGATTCCGCGGAAGACTTCCTTGGCTCCCTTTGGGCGCCGGGTGAAGGCTGCCTTGTCCTGGATATCTGGCTTCCGGGAATGACGGGGCTTGACCTTTAAGAAAAGCTCGCCTCGTTGGGGGCGAAGTATCCGGTCATTTTCATGACCGCCCACGACAACCCTCAGTGGAGGGAAAGGGCAAAAAAGCGTGCGCAGTCGCCCACCTGAAAAAAACTTTCCATGAACAATCGCTGCTGGATGCGATCAGGCTCGCCGGCGACAAGGCGGACTGAGTCCAAAGGACAAAGGGGAAAAGAAAGCCGCCGACGGTGAGACGAACAGGCGCCGATATGAATAAGTAAATCGACGTCTTCTCGGACCCAATTTTGAGTCAGAAAAAAAAGGAGCATCAAATTAAAGCTTAACATGGTACAATATTTACTTATATTTATTGATCCTCATAACCAGGAAAACAATATACTTGAAAAAAAAGCAATATAATACTGGGAAAACCCCACCGCCGCGGGTTTCAGGAACCATAGGAACGCGTGGAAGCAGGGCGGAAGACACTTCATGACGGTAAAGCGCCAAAGGGAAGTCGTCGCATCGGTATTGAAATGAATCGAATGGCAACCGAACCTACTCACTACAACTTTAAGGAGGAGAATGTGAGAACGAGAGCAATCATCCTGGTAATAATCGCAACTGTTGTAATGTCTGCCTGCGTCACGGAAAAGACATACAACAATGAAGTATCGCTGGCCGACACCTACCAGCGACTAAACTCGCAACTTCATACTGAAATAGGGAACGATCAGGCGCAGGTCTCGGAGTTGCAGAACCTGGTCCGCGTCTCCCTCGCCAATAAGCTTCTCTTTTCCGAGGGCAGCGTGGCGCTCCATCGAACCGGCGAAAATACCCTGAACAAGATAGCCCCTATTTTGGCCACCCTGACGGGGCAGGTTATCGAGATCAAGGGCTACACCGACAACGTGCCGATCGGGCCGGAACTCAAGGCGAAGTACCCGAACAACATGGCTCTGTCGAAAGCCCGCGCCGAAACGGTCGTGAACTACCTGGCGTCCGAAGGCGTGCCTCTCAACACCATGACCGCGACCGGATACGGCGACACCCATCCGGTCGCGTCCAACGACACGCCGCAGGGACGGGAAAAGAACCGGCGCGTGGAAATGGACATTGCCGAAGCGAAGTAGCGGGAAATCAAAAAAGGAGTGCACTCAAATGAAAAATTTATTCCAAAAATTAACGAAAGTCTCCGCGACCGGCATATGCGCCGCGGCGCTGGCCATAATACTTTTAATGGGCGGCCTCTCGGGAGCGAGAGCGGATGAGGCGGACGCCAAGAAACTCTTTAAGGCCATGTCCGATTACATGGCGGCTCAGAAGGTTATTTCATTCTCATACGACGCCACTCTCGAAATTGTCACGTCTGATCTTCAGAAACTCGCTCTGGCGAGTTCGGGTAAGGCCATCCTCGCTCGGCCCGACAAAATCCGCGCCACACGTACCGGCGGTTTTGCGGATGTGGAACTGATTTTTGACTCGAAGACGCTGACGCTTCTCGGCAAGGACGCAAACGCCTACGTTCAGATCGAGATTCCCGGAACAATCGACCACCTTATCGACGAGTTGAGGAACAAATACAACGTGCCTTTACCTGCCGCGGATTTGCTGATGGCGGATGTCTATAATCAATTGATGCCGGAGGTGATCAATATAAAGGACCTCGGCAGCGGTGTCATCAGCGGCGTCGAGTGCGATCATCTTGCGTTTCGGACTGACAAGGTCGATTGGCAGATTTGGATCGCTCAGGGAGACCGCCCCTATCCTTGTCGCTATGTCATCACCTCGAAACTCATTGCCGAAGGGCCGCAATACACCATCCAGGTCAGAGACTGGAAGACTGGAAATGAGGCGCCGGCGGACGATTTCAGTTTCAAAAATCCGACAAAAGCCCAAAAAATGGACTTAAAGGATTTCCCCGAAAAGGATGAATTTCCGAAGAACTTCAAGATGGGAGGCGTAAAATGAAAGTATTGAAAATATTATGTTTCGTACTATTGGCCGTGATCGTCTGGTTGGGTGGGATGGAATTCGGAGAGTTGTTTTCGAACTCCGGTTCACACAGTTTTATTTCAACTGCCGACGCCATCGTCGGACGTCCGTTAACACCGGTAAGCGTTGCCGGAGTGGCGCGGCGCACCGCGAGGCGGTGGTAACCGAGCGTTTCGACTTGTCCTGTCAGAGGCGGCTATCGGGATCATACACTTCGGTTGAGGAAAACGCCACGCTATCCAGGCGCCGTTTCCTTTCACCGGCAAGATCGACAAGCTGACGGTGAAGCTCGGACCGAACGAGATGTAACCCGTAGAAAAGGGGAAGAGCGCGAAGACGTTCCGTGACAAGCAGTAGGCGCCTTGAACCTCAAGAAGGGCTTGCCTACCTACGTCCGACTCTTCGAGATGACCTTTGGCTCGCTCCTCACAGCCGGCTTCGGCAGTCGGGTGTACTTTTCGAGGGGCAAAGGGTTCATCACACTGAAGGTCATGCCTGCACTCACGGCGAATAGGTGACGGGAGATAGGTGTTACGATTGTGAAGCGCGCAGGCCGCGTCCGTCGAACTTCGACGATCTCGCCAGAATACGGTTTATAGCTCTATGGTCAAAACGATAAAACAATGAAGAAGAATCGGAAAGGAGACAGACAATGAGATCCCTTGCGGTCGTCACGATCATCAGCCTCGTCTTGGGGGCGATGTTCGCGTCGCCGGCGGGCGCGCAGGAGATTTTGCCATTCCCGCCCAAGCCATCGGGCAGCATTGCCGGACGGACAATGCAAGAGTCTATTTATAGTCCACTCCCAGCCGTTAACCGTCTGCCAAAAGATGCGCCGAACATTCTCATCGTGCTTATTGACGACGTCGGACCCGCCCAGACGGATGCTTTCGGCGGTGAGATTCATACACCTACTCTGGACAAGATCGCTAAAGAAGGGATCGCTTATAATCGGTTTCATACAACGGCCATGTGTTCTCCCACACGCGCGGCGTTACTCACCGGTCGAAATCATCACCGCGTCGCCAGCGGTCAGATCACTGAGTTGGCCAACGACTGGGATGGATACATGGGAACGATACCTAAGAGCAGCGCCACCGTAGCGGAGGTGCTCAAAGATTACGGCTATCACACCGGAGCGTGGGGCAAGTGGCACAATACTCCCGCCGAACAAACCACCGCTGCCGGTCCTTTTGACTATTGGCCTACGGGGTACGGTTTCGAATATTTCTATGGTTTTCTCGCGGGAGAGGCGTCGCAGTACGAGCCGTGCCTCGTGCGCAATACAAGTTACGTCGAGCATCCCCACACTTCCGGCGGGCACGATTACTACCATCTGAGCGAGGACCTCGCCGATGACGCAATCAAATGGTTGCGTGAGAGCAAGGCTCTCTCACCTGATAAGCCGTTCTTCATGTATTGGGCAAGCGGCGCTTCGCACGGCCCGCATCAAGTCCTGAAGGAATGGGCCGACAAGTACAAAGGCAAGTTCGACGACGGTTGGGATAAATACCGCGAACGCGTCCTTCCAGCGCGCCAAGCAGCTGGGCTGGATTCCCGCAGAATGCGCAGTTGACCCCACGGCCCGCTAACCTTGCTTCCTGGGACTCGATCCCCGAAGATGAGAAGCCTTTCCAGCGCCGCCTGATGGAAGTGTTCGCCGGATTTACCGAACACGTGGACACACAGGTCGGACGTATCGTTGACGAAATTGACCGGCTGGGCTACGGGCAGAACACCCTGATCTTTTACATCTGGGGTGACAACGGCGCTTCGGCGGAAGGCCAGAACGGCACCATCAGCGAATTGCTCGCGCAGAACGGCATCCCGACCACCACGAAGCAGCAGATCCAGGCGCTCGACAGCCTCGGCGGCCTCGACGCGCTCGGTTCGCCAAAGACCGACAATATGTACCACGCCGGCTGGGCCTGGGCCGGCAGCGCGCCCTATCAATACGTCAAGCTCATAGCCTCGCATTTCGGGGGCACGCGCAACCCGATGGCAGTGCGCTGGCCCGCGAGAATTAAATCCGACACCACGCCGCGTTCACAGTTCCTGCACGTGAATGACGTAGTTCCGACTATTTACGACATCGTGGGCATAACGCCGCCCCATGTGGTCAATGGCATTCCGCAAGATCCGTTTGATGGCGTCAGTTTTGCCGGCGCCTTCAACGATGCGCAGGCCAAGGAAGTCAAACACACCCAGTATTTCGAGATCATGGGCAGCCGAGCAGTCTACCACGATGGTTGGATAGCATCCGCGTTCGGCCCGCGCATCCCGTGGATTCCCGGCCTGCCCAAAGACATCAATGAATGGACGCCTGACAAGGACACGTGGGAGCTCTACAACCTTAATGAGGACTGGTCCCAGGCCAACAACCTTGCCGACAAGATGCCGGCGAAACTCGCCGACATGAAGGACCGGTTTCTCATCGAGTTCACCAGGAACAACGGATTGCCGGTCGGCGGTGGTCTGTGGGTTGTGGCGCTGCACCCCGAGCTTCGACTCGCGCCCCCCTACACATCCTGGACCTTTCCCGGCGAAATCACGAGGATGCCGGAATTCGCCGCTCCGGCTCTGGGCAACAAGGCCAACATCGTCACTGTTGAGGCGAATGTCCCAGCCGATGCCAACGGCGTGGTCTACGCGCTCGGTGGTTTTTCCGGTGGCCTCACCTGTTACGTGAAGGATGGCGTGCTGTCCTATGAATACAACCTGTTCGAGATCCAGCGAACCAATATCAGAGCCAAAGACAAGCTGCCCGCCGGCAAAGTGAAGATCGAAGTCGAGACTTCGTACGTTGAACCGAAGCCGGCCGGCCCGCTCAAGGTTGTACTGAAAGTCAACGGCACTGAGGTCGCGTCGGGCGTGGTGCCGGTCAGCGCGCCGTTGT
This sequence comes from uncultured delta proteobacterium, assembly GCA_963821845.1. Taxonomy (GTDB): domain Bacteria; phylum Desulfobacterota; class Desulfarculia; order JACQYL01; family CAWGVV01; genus CAWGFI01. Next base: position 104,090 of record CAWGFI010000010.1, on the reverse strand, counting down.
TGTTCACCGCCAATGATTGCCTCGACTTCGGCATCGACCTCGGCTCGCCGGTGGGGCTCGAATACTATGACCAAGCGCCGTTCAAGTTCAACGGCAGGATCGAGCAAGCGCGCGTGGGATACCTCGGTTCTCCCGCTCAGTTGCAGGAAGAGAAACTGAAAACGGATGGACCGATTCCCGTGGCGGACTAAACCGGGCGCGGTGGCAAGTCGCGTGGGCCATGAGGTCGAGAAACGACAAATGGAAAGAGCAAAAATGTAAAGCTGAGTCGATGAGAGCACGATGCCCATGATCCTGCAATGGGACAAGGCTTTCTATAACGGCTCCTACACGCTCACCGGCGTGAACGACGCGAACTACCAGGCGCCGTTGCATATCTGAAGAAACCTTTTCAGGAACGGTTGCTGTTGGACGCAATGAGACTCGTCTCCATGAACGGTCGCTGCATTTGGCTCGGAAGAGGGAGTAACCGGCGAGAATTGAAAACGGTGTTTCTTTCTGATGAGCGCCAGCAGGGTAATTAGCCGACAATACGTTCGGTAAATGCATCCGAGCGTTGAGATATTTATAAACCGTGTAACGCGTGGAAAAAAAGGAGGACGTTTTATGAAGGCAAAGGTATGTGTAACGATGGCTCTGGCCCTGATACTTATGGCCGCGATAGTCGCGGGGCCGGTCATGGCCCAGCAAGTCACCGGCGAACTTGGCTCGCCCAGCGCCACTACGACCATCAACGGCAAGCAGCTACCGCCGCCCGCCCCGAAATTCGAGGGCGTCATCAAGGACGACGCTCTGAATTCAAAGCCCTGGTGGCCGCCACGCGTCGTGCCGCCCAAGGGCGCGCCCAACATCCTGCTCATCCTGGTCGATGACTCGGGCTTTGGCGTACCCAGCACCTTCGGTGGCGTCATCCCGACGCCTACCATGGATCGCATTGCGAATGAAGGTCTGCGCTACAACCGAATCTTCTCCACCTCGCTGTGCTCGCCGACGCGCGCGGCGCTGATCACCGGGCGCAACCATCACTCGGTGGGCTTCGGCGTGATCGCCGAGCAGGCCACCGGATTCCCCGGTTACAACAGCGTCATCGGCGTGGACAATGCGACGATTGGCCGCATCCTGCGCGACAACGGCTACGCGACGTCGTGGTTCGGCAAGGATCACAACACACCGACCTACGAAGCCAGCCAGGCCGGGCCGTTCACCCAGTGGCCGACCGGCATGGGTTTCGACTACTTCTACGGCTTCGTCGGCGGCGACGCCAATCAGTGGGGTCCGAACCTGTTCCGCAACACCACGCAAATCTACCCGTGGATTGGTCACGAGGGTACCTTAAAGATGGATCGATCCGATCAAAAGGCGGAGATCTGGCCGGTCACCGGCAAGGAGAGCTCCTGGAACCTGGTCACCGCGATGGCCGATGACGCCATCGACTGGATGGACAGGATTAACCAGACCGACCCTTCCCAGCCGATCTTCCTCCACTATTGCCCCGGCGCCACGCACGCGCCGCACCACCCGACCAAGGAATGGGTGGACAAGATCCACGCCATGCACCTGTTCGACGACGGCTACGAGAAGCTGCGCGAGCGGATCTTCGAGAATCAGCAGAAGCTTGGCGTGATCCCCAAGGGTCTGAAACTAACGCCCTGGCCCGCTGACATCCTGACGCCGTGGGACAAGCTGAGCGACGAGGCGAAGAAGCTCTACATCCGCCAGGTGGAGGTCTTCGCCGCCTACGTGGCTTACAACGACCACGAGATCGGTCGCGTGATCCAGCACTTCGAGGATCTCGGCAAGCTCGACAACACCCTCATCATCTACCAGAACGGCGATAACGGCACGAGCGCCGAAGGCGGGCCGGAAGGCACATTCAGCGAGGTGGCGTTCTTCAACGGTGTGCGGCCGCCCGTGGACGTGCAGATGAAGTTCTATGAGGCCTGGGGCACCGAACTCGCCTACAACCACATGTCGGCGGGTTGGTCCTGGGCCTTCGACACGCCCTTCGACTGGTTCAAGCAGAACGCGTCGCGATTCGGCGGCACCAACCAGAACATGGTCGTTTCGTGGCCGGCGCGCATCAAGGACAAGGGCGGCCTGCGCGAGCAGTTCATGCACGTGATCGACCACGCGCCCACGATCCTGGAGGTCACCGGTATCGCAGCCCCGGAATTCGTGGACGGCATCAAGCAGAAGCCGATCGAAGGCACGAGCTACGCCTACACATTCGACGCGGCCAACGCCAAGGCGCCTTCCAAGCATACGACCCAGTATTTCGAGATGATGGGACAGTGGGCGATCTACCACGACGGATGGCTGCTGAGCACCAAGGTCAACCGCACGCCGTGGGATGCTTTCTCACCGGCCAACACGGACCCGTTGAACAACCAGGTCTTCCAGCTTTACGACCTAAGCACAAGTTGGAACCAGTCCGACGACATCGCAGCGCAGCACCCGGACAAGGTCAAAGAGATGAGGGCGATGTTCCTCGAGGAAGCCAAGAAGTATCAGGTCTTGCCCCTGGATGCGTCAGTCGGCGCACGTGTCGCAGCCCCGCGTCCGAGCCTCACCGCCGGCCGCAACGAATACGTCTACACGCATCCCATGACCGGTCTGCCGCAGGGTGACGCGCCGTTCCTGCTCGACACCTCCTACACCATCACCGCGGACATCACCGTTCCTGAAGGGGGCGCCGAGGGCATGATCGTGACCTCCGGCGGGCGCTTCGCCGGCTTCGGCATGTACTTGCTCAAGGGCAAGCCGGTATTCTGCTGGAATCTATTGGACCTGGAGCGGCCAAGATGGGAAGGCCCGGAAGCGCTCACGCCGGGCCGACATACCATTGAGTTCGAATCCAAGTATGACGGCCTCGGCATCGGCACTATGGCGTATAATAACTTCACGGGCATCGGTCGGCCGGCAGACACCACCTTAAAGGTGGACGGCAAGGTGGTCGCGACCAAGAAGATGGAGAAGACGATTCCCATTATCTTGCAATGGGACGAGAGCTTTGACATCGGCTCCGACACGATCACCGGCGTTAACGACGCGGACTACAAGCCGCCGTTCCCCCTGACCGCCAAGCTCAACAAGCTGACGATCAAGGTGGACCGTCCACAGTTGTCGCCCGAGGACATCAAGAAATTCGAGGAGGCCCTGAAGAAAGTCGAAGCCGCCCGCGAGTAAGCGCCGGTCATTCGTGAAACACACGGGCCTCAATAATCCCGCGGAGCGTCTCGACAATGAGGTAAGCAAGTAAGAGGATCAATGATCAGTGACCAATTGAACGTGGCCGGTCATCGCTGCTCGGTTTCTTCATACCGTTTGGGGATGACCGGCCATAGGATGGACGAACAATGACTGCCGAGAGAGATAAACAAGCCGGATGGAAACAGAAGCTCATCCACGAAATGACCGAGTACTTCATAAATTTTGTATATCTGGCAGTTGTTTTCGGCGCCTTTACCGCATACCGGAGATTGATACTGGCGGAGTATGAGGTGAGTTACTTGAATTACGGGATCGCCGTGATTGAAGCCGCTGTTCTGGCCAAGATTATCTTGCTGGGCGAAGCCGCGCGCATTGGCCGGAAGCACGAAAATAAACCGCTGATCATTCCGGCTCTGCATAAGACGGTCGTATTCGCCATTTGGGTAATCGGATTTAAGGTCATCGAACACATGATAGGAGGACTTCTGCGAGGGAAAGGCCTGGCGGGCGGGTTTCAGGATCTGCTCAGTAAGGGCGGGTATGAAATATTCGCCAACGCGCTTGTGGTGTTCGCGGCGTTTATCCCTTTCTTCGCCATAAAGGAGTTGGGGCGGGTGCTGGGTAGGGAGAAATTGCGCGCATTGTTCTTCCGGAGAAGGATGGTCGCGGCTTCCGGCCCGCCCCATGAATGATTCGGAACAAAAAGCCCAAGATGTGGCCTGACTGGCAGGTAGAGTGAGCATCCATGCCGCTGCCGTTCGCGGAGGCCCGGGCTTCACGGGACGACAAGACCATCAATCTTTTCTTTGAGTTACGCGCCGGCGGCTACAACGGGTCTACCTACACCCTCGCCTATGACCCGGCGAATGACGTTCTCTGGGGCGTCTATTACCAAGCGGTCGCGCGGCAGAGGTTCAATGTCTATTTCGAACGGGCCAAGTAGAGGCCCGTCGATATACCCGTTGATAATTCTTTTAATAATTTGGAGTGGGGAAGCGGCTGATAAAACATGTGGAGCAACCAGAGAAGGAGGCAAAGATATGACCATATCGAATTTCAGGAGGGTGGCGCCGTTGTTCCTGCTCGCGGTGTTCGCTTTATCAGCGTTCACCTCCAGGGATGTCCGGGCCGAAGCGCCGGCGGTGGACCCGGCCGCCACACAATCCCTGCAGCGGATGACCGACTACCTCGGCGGCTCTGCAGCAGTTCAGCGTGCACACGCTAGAACACCTATCGAGGATCTGCTCGACTCGGGGCACAGAGTCGATTTCGACGTCTCGGCCAACGTGACCGTCAGCCGGCCGGATAAGCTGTGCGCCGAGCGCACGGGCGATCTGGTCGAGCAAGACTTTCTACTACGATGGCAAGACACTGACGCTGTACGATCCGTCCGAAAGGTTTATGCGACGGAGCCCGCGCCCGGTACCATCGAAGAGATGCTCAACTTCGCGCGCGAGTCGCTCGGGCTCGTCATTCCGGCCGCCGATCTGGTCTACCGCAACGCTTACCAACTGCTGATGCAGGATGTGACCTCTGGCGATCGTGGTCGGCAAGGCGGTGATCGGCGGGGTCAAGTGCGATCATCTGGTCTTCAGCCGCCCGGGTGTCGACTTTCAGGTATGGGTCGCCGAAAGCGGCCAGCCGCTGCCGTACAAATATGTCGTCACCGACACCAGCACCCCCGCGCTGATGAGCGTCATCAACGGTCATGAGCCACTGGAATGTAGCTCCGGCCGTGGCCGATGAGCGGTTCACCTTCGTGCCGCCCAAAGGCGTCAAGCAGATCACATTCATGCCTGCTCGAAGCAGGCAGCGAGTCCAGCCGCCGATAACGAACGGAGGAAGGCAATGAAGACGATTTTCAAGATCGCGGTAGTGGTCTTTCGTCCTTGTCCTTGACGCTTTTGCCCGACGCGCCGCTTCTGCCCGTGCAACTGGTACCCGATGCGCACGCAATTTTGGGCTTCTGGCGCCGCCACGTACGCAGGGGCTGCGATCGTGGGGGCGCGGCCGCCATGACCACTGCGGCCGTAGCGACAACGGCGTCCGCCGCCGCGGCCCAACAACAAGCGGCGACGGCTCAGCAACAGGCCGCCACGGCTCAGCAACAGGCCGCCACAGCTCAGCAACAGGCGTCCGCGTCCGCGGAAACCGTTGCCGCTGGGCACGGTCGTTACCAGCCTCCCCGGGGGTTGCACGTCCACGCCGGTCGGTGGAGTGGAGTACTACTACTGCGGCGGCAACTTCTATCGCGCGGTATTTCAGGGTAACAACTTGGTGTATGTGACGGCGCAGCCGAAGTAAGAAGGACGGATGATTTAGTACAATGCCTTGAAACGACAGCGCCGGTCGACCCTTTCGCGCAACCGGGATTGTTCAAATGTTCAGCAAAAATTATTGCGCGGACGCCTTTGGGATACTCCAGCGCGCGAAGATTTTCGGCCCAACTTTAAGGAGGAGGAAAAATGAACAAACCTAATGGATTGAGGCTATTCGTTACTTTGCTGGCGTTCATATTCATTACTCCTGGCCTCTCCAACGGGCAGCTTCTCACGGGCGCGCCGGCGGCGCCGGAGTACAAATACTCCACCCCTATGCCGCCGGGAATAGCGATACCTGAAAAAGTTGAGACCCGCTTGGGAACCCTTAACTTTTTTGACGGTTTCCCCGAAAAGGCCACCGCCGAAAAGTTGTGGGACAACCTCGACTTTCAGCGCGCAGTTCAGGCCTATCTACTCGCAATCCCGGCTGTAAGCCAGGCCGCCGACCGCAACGCTTGCCGCGCCCTGGGGCCGGTAAACCACACCGTGCCCATTTGGGAGCAACTGGTGGACTCGCGCACCGTCGGGTTAACCTTTAATGATAACACTGTCTATAGCTGGGCTTGGGTGAACATCAACGACGGCCCGTTGGTCCTGGAACTTCCACCCAAGGTACTCGGCGCTGTTCAGGACATGTGGTTCCGTTGGGTCGTTGACCTGGGCATCACCGGCCCCGACGGCGGCAAGGGCGGGAAATACCTGCTGTTGCCTCCTGGCTACAACGGCGAGGTCCCTTCCGGCCACTATGTCGTCAAGTCTCCAACGTTCAACCTCTGGATACCGTGGCGAAGCTTCCTCGTGGACGGCGACCCGAAACCAGGTGTTGACATGGTTAAGAAATATACAAAGATTTATCCTCTCGCGGACGCTGACAAACCAGCGCCGGAACTCACTTACGTAGACCTTTCGGGCAAACCATTCAACATCGTCAATGCGGCCGATTACCGCTTCTGGGAGCTTCTCAACGAGGTGGTGCAGGAAGAACCGGCCGAATCCCTCGATCAGATCCGTATGGGATACTTCGCTTCGGTCGGTATCCAGAAAGGCAAACCCTTCGCGCCTGACGAGCGGATGAAAAAGATCCTTACCGAAGCCGCGGCCGTGGGTGACGCGACGGCGCGGACGATAGCCTTCCACCCGAGGGAATCGGAGACCCTTTATTACAAAAACAGCGCGTGGCAGCGTCCATTTGTCGGCGGCTATTTATTCCAATGGCGTCCCGGCGTGTTGAACCTTGACGCCTACTCTTACTACTACTGGCTCGCTACTGGCGTCACTCCAGCCATGGAAGAGAAGATGATTGGTAAAGGCTCTCAATACGCTTGGGCTGCCCATGACGCCAATGGCGAGGCGCTCGACGGCGGCAAGAACTACAAACTTCATCTGCCGCCCAACATCCCGGTCAAGGACTTCTGGTCGGTGATCCTTTACAGCAACCAGACCCGTTCGATGATCCAGACCGACCAACGCTTCCCGAGTATGAGCAGTCAGAACAAGGAACTCCAAGTTAATGCTGATGGTTCAGTGGATGTCTACTTCGGTCCGAAACCGCCTGCAGGAAAGGATTCCAACTGGGTGCAGACGATCCCGGGAAAGGGTTGGAACACACTGTTTCGTCTCTACGGGCCACTTGGGCCATGGTTCGACAAGACCTGGCGTCCGGGAGAAATCGAGCTGCAGCCGTGACCTGGATGCTCCCTGCAACTGAAAGGAGAAGTAAGAATGAACAAACGTAATGGACTGGTGTTCGTCGTGGCTTTGCTGACGCTCATTTTTGTTACTTCCAGCCCAAGCAATGCACAGAAGCTCACGGGCGCTCCAGCGGCGCCGGAATACAAATACTCCACCCCCATGCCGGCGGGTGTCGCCACACCGGACAAGCTCGAGACCTCGATTGGTGAACTTAACCTGAACGACGGTTACCCCGACCCCGATACCATCCGGAAAATTTATGACAACCTCGACCGTTCGCGCGCGCTTCAGGCCTACCTTCTGGCGCTCCCGATCGTTAACCAGGCCAGCATGCGTGACGTACTGCGCACGTTCGGGCCCGAAAACCAGACGGACGTTATCTGGGAAACCCTGGTCGATTCGCGGACGGTGGAACTGACCGCGAATGACAATACCGTCTACAGTTTCATCTGGCTTGACACGAAGAAGGGGCCGCTGGTCGTCGAGATTCCACCCGAAGTCCTGGGGCTTATCGATGATTTCTGGTACCGCTGGGTCGCCGACGTCGGTATCACCGGCGCCGACAAGGGGCGAGGCGGCAAGTATCTCATCCTGCCTCCCGGCTACCAAGGCGAGACCCCGCAGGGTTATCACGTCGTGCGGCCAAGCACCTTCGGTAATTGGCTTGCATTCCGGTCCTTTCTCGTCGATGGTTCTACCAAGCCGGGGGTCGAGTCCGTCAAGAAGACACCTGAAAATTTATCAACTCGACGACGCGGCCAATCCGCCGGCGATGAAGTTCGTCAACGCCTCCGGCATACCGGCGAATTTCGTTGCGCCCGGTGACTATTCATTCTGGAGTCTGTTGAATCAAGTGATTCAGGAAGAGCCGAGCGAAGGTTCCGACCCGACGACGCTGGGCCTTTTCGCCTCGATCGGCATCGTCAAAGGCCAGCCGTTCAATCCCGATGACCGGATGAAGAAGATCCTGGAAGACGCCGCGAACATCGGCGCCGTGACCGCGCGGACCATCGCCTTCAAGATACGCAGTGAAAAAGCCTACTTCTATCCGAACAGCGCGTGGCGTCTGCCGTTCTTCGGCGGCTACCAGTTCGAGGAGGCGCCGGGTGTGAGTAACCTGGACGGGGCTGCTTTCTTCTACTACTTCGCCACCGGCGTGACGCCCGCGATGGCGGAGAAGATGGTTGGGAAAGGGTCGCAGTACCCCTGGGCCGCTCAGGACGCGAAGGGCAATCCGTTCGACGGCGGCAAGACCTACAAGCTGCATCTGCCGCCGAATATCCCGGTCAAGGACTTCTGGTCGGTCATCGTCTACGACAACCAGACGCGCTCGATGCTGCAGACCGACCAGCAGTACCCGAGCGTGAGCAGTCAGAAGAAAGGTGTCAAGGTCAATGCGGACGGCTCGGTGGACGTCTATTTCGCTCCCAAAGCCCCGGCGGGAATGGAGAACAACTGGGTGCAGACGATTCCCGGCAAGGGCTGGTTCATGATCCTGCGCCTCTACGGGCCGCTCGAGCCCTGGTTCAACAAGACCTGGCGGCCTGGAGAAATCGAGCTTCAGCCGTGACATGCCGGTAACGCCCATAGGGAGCGCCGCCAAGCGTCATGCGGCGGCGCTCAGGCCGAATAAAAACCGATGAAACAAAGAAACCACTGCTGAAAACGCGTCAGTGTCTTAGCGGCATAATCAATTCGGGCCTGGGGCTTCGGAGCAAATCCCCGGAGACTGCCATGGCGCGGGTCACTTACTGATGACTGAAGCTTATGGGGTGGAGGAGTAACCGGAATGAAAGCGATATGGAGAATGATGTTGATTATGCTGTGCTTAGTGGCGGCCCCGATAACATCTCACCTATGGGCAGCGGACGTTCCCGCGGCGTCAACTCCCTCGGCTGACGAAGCGCAGGAAAAGTCCCTGACCGAGGTCAACAAGAAGCTCACGAACCCTGTAAGCGATCTTTGGTCCATCTCTTTTCAGCAGAACAATTACATATTGGATATGGGTGACGGGCAAGGCGATCGCTGGAGTTCGAACTTGAATTTCCAGCCGGTGCTTCCGGTAGCGTTGACCAATAAGTGGAATCTCATCACGAGACCGGTCATACCCCTCTTTATCTCCCAGCCGCACCCGGACCCGCAAAATCCCGCGGAGAAGGAACGCACGACAGGTTTCGGGGACATCGCTCTTCTGGAGATGATCTCACCGAGTCCAAAGGTTGCCGGGAAATGGTTGCTTGGGCTCGGGCCGACATTTATCTTCCCCTCCGCCTCCACAGACTGGACCGGGCAGGGAAAGTGGCAGGTTGGCCCCTCGGCAATAACCGGTTACCTTTCGGCGAAATGGATTCTTGGAGCCTTTGTCCAGCAGTGGTGGTCCTTCGCGGGCTCCGACAGCCGACCGAGTACAAACCAGATGAATCTCCAGCCTATCGCGGCGTACTTTTTACCCGAGGGCTGGAGTATCGCATATTCCGGGAACATTCTGGCAAATTGGGAGGCAGATGGGGGAAACCGCTGGACCGTTCCCGTAGGGGCCGGAATTTCCAAGGTCGTAAAGCTCGGCAGATTGCCCGTCAAGATAGCTCTCGCCGGACAGTACATGCCCATTCACCCTGATGATTTCGGTCAGAAATGGAACATCCAGCTGCAGATTGCACCCGTGCTCCCGAAGCTCATCAAGGGTACCCTTTTCGGCGAGTGAGACAGGCAGTTGATTTCATAATAGCGCTGTCATTCCTGACCATGGCTTCAGGTCCAGCGTCGGGACAGGATTTGATTGTTGTTACTTCCAAAGGACAAAGCCTTCAGCGGTTGGAGAATGATTAGTTTGATTTTTACTCCTGGGCTACGCAGCATCCCGTCTGTTCCAGGATAACGAGGCATAAAACGATACTATAACATCATCGAGAGGAGGGGGCGTTACAAGGTGGATGACCGGAGCCCCGGCCCGAAAGCTTTGGTTCCAAATTATGTTTTTATTCGAAAGAGAGGAAATCAAATGGACATGAAAACATTTAAAAGCCTCGCGTCCCGGGTTGTTTTTGGGGCGGTATTCGCGCTGACAATCGCTCTCGTAGCCAATCCGGTGATGAGCGCGGAAGGCGTTGATCCCGAGGCCGACAAAATCCTCCGGTCGATGTCCGCTTATCTGGACAAGCTGACCGCGTTCAGCGTGAACGCCGACATCGACACCGAGATCATCGATCTTAATGGTCAGAAGCTCCAGTTGAGCAGTGTCGCGTCGGTTACCATCGAGCGGCCTGGAAAGTTGTACATGACCAAGAAAGGGATGATCGCCGACGCGGAGATAATTTTTAATGGTGAGACTCTGACCGTCAACGGCAAGAACCTCAATGCCTACGCCCAGTTTGAATCTCCCGGTACCATCGACGACGCCATCCGGACTCTGGAATTCGAAACCGGCATGGACGCGCCGGGCGCGGACTTTCTGTTAACCGACCCTTACGGCATTCTCATCGATGGCGTGAAGAGCGGCGCTTACATGGGAACCGCCTACGTAAACGGCGTTGAATGCCATTACCTTGCGTTCAGGGAAGACCAGGTTGACTGGCAGATATGGGTGAAGACCGGCGACGCTCCGCTCCCCATGAAATACGTCATCACCACGAAATGGATGACCGGGGCGCCGCAATATTCGCTCAGGCTACGGGATTGGAACACCAAACCGCAGATCGACGCCAAACGGTTTGAGTTTTCCGCGCCGGCGGGCGCCAAGAAGATCGAGAACATCAAGGTCGACGAGCTGGGTAAGCTCATATTGGAGGAGAACCAATAATGAGGATAAAAGCGAAAACTTCGAAGATTGTGATCGGGCTCGGTTTTCTCGCCGTCTGCTTTCTCGCTGATGGCTGGCTCCACGACGGGCTGTTTGTCGGCGAAGCCCAAGCCATAATCGGCAGACCACTGACGCCGGTCAGCGTAGCAGGTGTCGCCCGCCGCACAACGCGTCGTACCATCCGCCGGACAGCCGTCGTGGTAGCCACGCTGCCGAGAGGCTGCTCCACCGTTGTCATCGAAGGAGTTACACTGCACCAGTGCGGGGGTACCTATTACCAGCCTCAAGGAGCCCAGTACGTCGTGGTGACCGTCCAATAGTCTAATAAAAGCGCTGGCTGCAGGGCTGGGCGCGACGAAATCTACAGCGCTGAGTTCAGCGATGATTATGTTACACAACTAATGACGGTGATTGTACACAACTAAAAGGGGAGTAGAACGATGAAACGATATCTTTTAAGCTCAGTTATGCTGATAGTGATGTCGCTGGTGTCGCTGGCTTTTCTGTTCAATGCGGCATCAGCGGCTGAAAAGAAGGCGGAAACAGTCGATTTGCTTTTCGTGCAAAACGCCAAAGACATCTTTGGCGATGAGCATAGCCTTACTTTAAAGGGTATCGGTCCGACGGTGCTGTTTTTCTCGGATCGTCCTGAAAGGATCGCCGGTCACATGACCAATGAAAGATACCTGAAATTGTGGACTGAAGACGGCAAAGACAGTTTTCTCGCCGATCCTCCGAATGCGACGGTATCGATTCTGAATGGCGACGAGGCGAAAGATGTCGTTGTGACCCTGAGCAACCCTCGGCTCGATGGTGAAGATGTCACCTATGACATTAAAGTCATAAAGGGAAAGATGCCCGAAAAGGGTGGTCCCTGCGCAGTGTTCATTGACATCATCGGATGCCCTCTGACACCGATCTCTTACGCCGGCGCCGCGAGAAGGGCCGTATATCGACGTTGGTAAACGTCAGGCGCGGTAAGAGGAATGAAGTGGTCAGGAAAGTCATGAGAAAATACCGGGTCTTATCGGCGCGGGGAGCGCCGGGGGACCGGTCTTATAATAAATGCAACCAGCTCAAGATGCGAAAAGGAGTATCGAAATGTACCATTACTTGAACAATAAGATTATCAAGATCGGGTTTATCTTTTTGCTGACGATCATTTTCTCCTCGCCGGTCTATGCCGGGGAGTCCCCCAAGCCTGTAGGTACCGTGGTAATAAATGAGTACGAACTCGCCTACATCTTCAACGGGCAGTTAGGGGGCGGAAAATTGTATTTTCAGAAGGGCGAGCATGATTTTAAGATGGGAGGTCTTGGCATCGGCGGAATCGGGGTTTCTCACCTTACCGCCACGGGTGAGGTTTATAACCTGACTGACGTTTCGCAATTTCCGGGTACCTATGGACAAGCGAGCGTGGGATACTCTGTCACCGATCAAGGCAAGGGTCACCTCTGGTTGCAGAACCAAAACGGTGTGGTGCTGCACCTGACAACCACCCAGCAGGGCCTCGGCCTGACGGCGGGAGTAGATGGTATCGTGATCAATATGGACTGACACGCGAAGGGTGCCTGGCGCCACTCGGCGCTCAGGTATCCCTGATTATCTCCATCGGCAAGCTTCCGATTAATTTCCTTCTCGGAGCTTACTATAACAGAGTAAAACCCGATAACGGACCGGATTGGTCGGCGCGTCTCCAAGTCGCCCTGATGTTTCCTAAAGTAGGGACTCATCAATGCTTTGGGAGAATTGGGCTTGAGAATGGGAAAGCGCCCATCGAGCTGCATGACTCAGGCTTCTCTGGCTTGGTCAAGCGACATAAGGGATTGGGAAAAAACTCAATAATTAAGGGATCGCGGAAATCATTATTCTTTAAAAAAAGGAGGTCGCTATGAGTCAATGGTGGTCTGGAAGACGGGTGAGCCCGGGGAAGTTTTTGGCTGCCTCTGTGGTTTTTATCCTGATTGCGTTCATGTTTGTCCGGTTTGTCCCAAGCGGCGGATGAGTCTGCGGAGAGCGCAGGGTGGAATTTCCATATCGTGCCCTATCTCTGGATGACTTCGATCAGTGGCACGGTCGGCGCGAAGGGGCAGACAGCGGACGTGGATGTATCGTTCTCGGATATTTGGGACAATTTGGATTCGCGTTTATGGCCGATATCGAAGTAAGCAAAGGCCGTTTCGGTTTCTTTGTCAATCCGCTGTACACTAGGTTGGAAGATAGCTCTTCCACGGAAATCCAGTCCCAGAAGTTATCGGCGGATGTCACCATGAACATGTTTATCCTGGAATTTGGCGTGAATTACCTTTTTGGTCCCTATGCGCTCGGAGGTAGCTCATTGCCCTCCGTATCGGTGAGGCCTTTGATTGGAGGCAGATACACCTATTTGGATAACGATATTGATACCACAGGGTTAAAATCCCGCTCGTTCAGCGGCTCACAGGACTGGATTGATCCGGTGATCGGCGCTCACACACAATGGGATTTAACCGAACGCTGGAATATGATTTTCGGTGGAACCATCGGCGGATTTGGCGTCGGTTCTCACTTTGCCTGGTCGGCCATTGGTCTCGTAGGCTATCGTTTCAACTTTTCGAAAAGCGTCACCGGCAACGTACTGGCTGGGTATCGAGCCTTATATCAAAACTACGACACCGGAAGTGGAAGAAATCAATTCGAGTGGGACATCACCATGTATGGCCCCATACTAGGGCTGAGTATTGGTTTCTGAGGAGGTTATACAGGAAGAGTAAAAAACATTTGATGTCTGATGAAAGTTTCTAAAAAAGCATGGAGCGGGAAACGCATGCTCAATTGAGGATACGGCGTAGGAGCCTCGGCGCTTTGTTACGGGTTGGCGCCGTAAACGTAATGAGAGAGAGGGATCCGATATGAAAATGAATTACTTGCCGCGGTTAAGCAAGCGACAAAAGACATTGCCTGTTCTGCCAATTCTGGCGCTGTGTTTGGCTTTTGCTATGTTATCGAATCTCGCTATAGCTGCTGAAAAGTTTGAAGTTCCGAGTAATCGCAAGGTTACTGATATTTTTCCGGCTGACATGATCACAGGCCCTCATTACCAGATACGGGACAAGGTCGTGACCTATGGGTATATGGATCACTTTACCGTGGACTCGGACTACGGGGTGTTTGAGGCTGACGGAGACCTGGCGCTGCGTAAACTCTTAAAGGAAATCAAGGCGATAGCAGTTCTCGAGCAGATCAAAAGCAGCACGGCTTACGCTGACGCGCTTGAGAAGTCCGGGGAAATGCCGCTGGAATTTGGCAAGAACCTGATTACGGACCCTGTGGACACACTGAGTGGCATTCCGAGAGGCGTTACCGGGCTCTTTAAAGATATCGAGACCAGTTTATCTTCGCCTCGTGATCCCAGCGAGGACTCCAGGGCGAAGCAGACCCTGGCCGTGTCATCCTACAAAAGGGATTACGCCTATGCGCTCGGCGTCGATGTTTATTCCAGTAACGCTGTTTTGCAAAAGGAGCTGAACAGGGTTGGCTGGGCCGGCGCGCTCGGGTCCTTGACCGTGTCCGCGGCTCTCGCGCCCTTTGGGGGACCGGGGGTCATGACGATCAAGACCACACGGCTACGCTCAGCAACTGAACAACCTCTTGAAAGAAGAACCGCCGGCGCGGCTGCGGCAGATAAATGAGGCGAAACTGGCCGATATGGGTGTGCCGAGAATCTGGCGGACCAATTTCTGGATCATCCCGGCGTTTTACGCCACGCCACGATACGGTTATCGTCAGTTCTCTGGCGACATTGAATGACGCGCAGGGCAAGGACGCGTTCATTCGGCGTATTCTCTCCGCGAATGATGAAGAGACCGCGAACTTTTTTCAATACATGGCTGAAACCATGAGAGGGTATCAGGAAACGGTATCTCCGATAATGGATATAAAAGTCGTGTCGGGCCTCGTGTTTGCCAAGGCAAAAGATGGGTCGGTCTTGATTCCGCTTCCCGTGGATTATGGCATTTGGACTCGAGCAGGCGGACCAAATCATCAGCGCCGCTATCAAGTCCTTCGAGGCCTTGAATCCGGATTCTTCAGGGAAATTAGCCCTATGGGTGACAGGAATCGTGACGCCGCTGGCGCGAGAGCAACTGGCGCTGCGGGGCGTCAAGGTTACCGAACGTGTCTATGAGAAAATAGATTTCAGCTACTGAGTTTATGTATTTAGCTCCCGTAATCAGCCCCTATCCACGCGAGATAAAGGAGGCATTATGCAGTGCATCAGAGGAACTCACACTCATATGCGTTACGCTGTTTGCTGCGCTTACCCTTTTAGCGGGAGCAGCGTCAGCGGCGGAAATGCCCAACATTCTCGATCATCTGGGGCGATGACATCGGCAGTTCAACCTCAGCGCCTACAACATGGGCATGATGGGCTACAAGACGCCGAACATCGACAGCATCGCCAAGGAAGGCGCGCTGTTCACCGACTGGTATGGCCAGCAGAGCTGCACCGCCGGTCGCGCGGCGTTCATCACCGGGCAATCGCCCATCCGCACCGGCCTCACCAAGGTCGGCCTGCCGGGCGCGCCGGAGGGCATGAAGAAGGAAGACCCCACGCATCGCCGAGTTGCTCAAGCCGCTGGGATACATGACCGGGCAGTTCGGCAAGAACCACCTCGGCGACCGCGACGAAATGCTGCCGACCAACCATGGATTCGACGAGTTTTTTGGCAATCTCTACCACCTGAATGCGGAGGAAGAGCCGGAGAATCCTGACTATCCGAAGAACCCGGAGTTCAAGAAGAAGTTCGGTCCCGCGCGGCGTCATCCACAGCTTTCGCCGACGGCCGCATCGAAGACACCGGTCCGCTGACCAGGAAGCGCATGGAAACGATCGACGAGGAAGTCACCGCCAAGGCGCTCGACTTCATGGAGCGCGCCAAGAAGGCGGACAAACCGTTCTTCATCTGGTGGAACTCCACCAAGATGCACATCTTCACGCACCTGAAAAAGGAGTGCGGCAGGGCAAGACCGGCCTCGGCGTCTATGCCGACGGCATGGTCGAGCACGACGACCAAGTCGGCCAGTTGCTGGCCAAGCTCAAGGAACTGGGCATCGAAGAGAACACGATCGTGATGTACTCCACCGACAACGGCTCGGAATCTTCTCCTGGCCTGACGGCGGGACGACGATGTTCCGCGGCGAGAAGAACACGCAATGGGAGGGCGGCTACCGGGTCCCGACGCTCATCCGCTGGCCGGGCGTCATCAAGCCCGGCACGATCATCAACGACATCGGCGCGCACGAAGACATGCTGCCGACCCTGATGGCAGCGGTGGGCGAGGCCGGTGTCAAGGAGGAGCTGCTGAAAGGCAAGAAGGTTGGCGACATGACCTACAAGGTCCACCTCGACGGCTACAATCTGCTGCCCGCGCTCAAGGGCGAAGGCGACTGGCCGCGTAAGGATTTCATCTACTGGACCGACGACGGCAGCGTCGCGGCGCTGCGCTACGGCCACTGGAAAGCCACCTTCCTGCGCCAGGACGCCCACGGCCTACACGTCTGGATCGAGCCCTTCACGAAGCTGCGCGCCCCCTTGCTGACCAACCTGCGCATGGATCCCTTCGAACTCGCGCCCGAAATCGGCATGGACTATGACCGCTGGTTTATCGAGCACATGTTCATGATCGCCCCGGCCGGCGGCTATGTCGGGCAGTGGTTGCAAAGCTTCCGCGATTTCCCGCCGCGGCAGAAGCCGGGCAGCTTCAATCTCGACCAGGTGATGGAGAAGCTGACGGAGAGCGCGGGTAACTGACAAATGGGCTGAAGGAGGCAATTAGACCGGGCTCCTAAGGAGTAGTCTGATTCCTTAATGCCGGGTGAAAGCGTGAGATCAGGAGGCGTTATCGTTCGCCGACGTGGGCCGTGGAACATGAGGATTCTCATAAAAACGACGCCATGGCTTCTTGCCCTTTTTTGCGCGCTGATCGTCGGGGTTTCGCCGTGTCTGGGCAAAGGGAGTGACACCCAACTTTGGACCAGCGTTTACACGACGATCGAACTGAACAGTCGTTTTGATCTGCTGCTCAACGGCCAGCTGCGATTTGGCGATGATATTTCGGCCTTGACGGATGAGCGTGTCCAAACCGGTTTCAGTTTTCGAGCCTTATCCTGGCTGACGCTTTCGCCCACCTACACCTATATCAATAATGACCAGGTCGGGTATACGCCATACACCGAAAACCGGATCGATCTGTCGGCCACGATGAGCTTTCCTGTGCGCGGGCTACGGATTGCCATTAAGAACACCGGTGAATGGCGGTTCAGGGATCCTCAGGGGAATTCCTTTCGCCTGCGCGAGCGGCTCACTCTGGAACACTCTATTGGGCCAAAGCTCTGGGGATTGAACGGCTATGTTTCGGATGAGGTGTTTTGGGACTCGGACCAGCAAAAATGGGTTCGGAATCGCTTCTATGCGGGATTAAAAAAGACACTGATCCCCAGTGTGAAGCTGGATTTGTTTTACATGCAGCAGAGTGATGATTATGCGAGTCCCGGAAATCTAAGCGTCATCGGTTTCGCGCTCCGCTTTTATTTAAATGGAGCTGCGCTGAAACAGCGGATAGACTATTTCATAGAATGATGCAAATGGTTGGCGTCAAGCATGAACAAGTACGTTCCCTCCGCGCAAGAGAGGATGAACCTTCGTGGGAGATGTGCAATGGGTCGGACAATCGGAGAACGACGATCGGGAAACGCTTCATCTTATGCGCTCAAGTGTTTCTGGTTTGCGTGCTGGTCTTTGGCGCCATGATAACCGGTTGCGCCCACTACCCCGTCAATCAGCCCTTGAAACAGGTCGACCCTCAGGCAGGATATCGAGGCAAGAATCTCATTACTCCCGCCAACGATGATCAGTTGCTGCTCCTGCTCTCCTTTTCCGGCGGGGGGACCCGGGCCGCCGCCTTTTCCTATGGCGTGCTGAAAACGCTGCGCGACACCAAAGTCCCATATCGAGGACGGGAAAGGCGGCTGCTGGACGAAATTGACTGGATCTCCGCGTGTTTCCGGTGGAAGCTTCACCGCCTCGTATTACGGCCTCTTCAGGGACCGGATCTTTGAGGATTATGAGGCCCGGTTCCTGAAGAAGGATATCCAGGGCGACCTCACCCGCGCCACCCTGTTCAACCCCATCAACTGGCTGAAGCTCTTTTCGGCCTACTATGATCGCAGCGACCTGGCGGCGGACTACTACAACAAAAACGTCTTCGAAGGAAAGACCTATAGTGATCTGCTTGCCCTTAAAGAGCCGATGATTGTCATCAACGCCACGGATATGGTTCACGGAACCCGCTTCTCCTTTATTCAGGATGTGTTCGACGTGATCTGCTCAGACCTGTCCACTCTTTCCCGTGGCCCGGGCGTGCGCGGCTTCATCGGCGGTGCCCATAGTATTGAGTCCCATTACGCTGCGCAATTACGCCGGCGCGTGCGGCTACCAGATGCCGCCGGCGCTCGCGGAGGCCATGAAACCGCCCAGGGAGGTTAGCTCCCGCCGGTTCGATCTTGCCAACAACATGATGCCTTTTCTGGATTCCGAGAAGAAGCCCTACATCCATCTGGTGGACGGAGGCGTCGCCGACAACCTGGGCCTTCGAGCCGCGCTGGAGCGCGTCACGCTGCATGGGTTCCCCCTGGACCACCTTGAAATACGCCGGGATGGAAAACGTACATAAGATCGTCTTCGTGGTGGTGAATGCCGAGACCGAAATCGACGACAAGTGGGACCGGTGGAAATGATCCCCCCCTTTGTCGCCATGCTCGATTCGTATCTCCTCCATAGGCATCGAACGCTACAACATGGACACTTGGCGCTCCTGAATGAGAGTTTCCCCCGTTGGGTCGAGGAAATCCAAAGAGGACGTTGCGGCTCGGAAACCGATCTCCACGGAGCCGGGCGCCTGCGGAGACATTGAATTTTACTTGGTTCATGTGGATTTTGCCGCCCTGGATGATGACGCCGAACGTGACTACTTGAAACACCTTCCCACTTCGTTCTCGTTAAAGCCTGAAGACGTAGACAAACTCGAGGACGCCGCTCGCCGCATCCTGACAGAATCAAGGGAGTTTCAACGGTTTCTTCGGGATCTCCATTGAATAAGGAGGCGGTTAAAATAATTCGTGAAGGCTGGGTGCAAAGGAAAAAGGGTTATCGCGTTCAGTTTGAAAAATTTGGTGACTCAGAATGGATGGCTGACTATATTCCCGCCATGTCGGAAAAACCCTGGACTTCGGACATATCCACCTGGGAGCTGGCCAGGCGTTTCGCGGCGTCGGTCAAACCGGTAAATGACACCTATGAGCAGGCGAACTCACCGCAGTGAGGACTCGGGCACAAAAAACTCAAGGGAGTAATAAAATGAAAAGAATTCTCTTCGTTGTCCACGCATGGGCCTTTGTCCTGGTTTTTGCGGCTTCGGCGATGGCTCAGACCAATGATCCGCTGCTATCATGGAACGAAGGAGCGACCAAGCAGGCCATCATACAGTTCGTCAAGGAGATGAGCGCGCCTGGTGGAGTGAACTTCGTGGCGCCGTGCCGAGCGAATCGCTGTGTTCGATAATGATGGCACGCTGTGGGCGGAGAAGCCAATGTACTTCCAACTTTTCTTCGCGCTCGACCGTGTCAAGGCGCTTGCGCCACAGCATCCTGAATGGAAGGACAAGGAGCCCTTTGCTTCGCTGCTCAAGGGCGACGTGAAAGCCGCTTTCGCGGGCGGAGAAAAAGCGGCGCTTGAAATCGTCATGGCCACCCATGCGGGCATGACCACCGCGGAATTTGAAAAGATCGTGAAAGACTGGATCGCCACGGCGAGGCATCCCGCAGACCAAGCGGCCTCTACACCGAGATGGTCTATCAGCCGATGCTCGAATTGCTCGCCTATCTGCGCGACAACGGCTTCAAGACGTTCATCGTCTCAGGCGGCGGTATCGAGTTCATGCGGCCCTGGACGGAAGGGGTCTATGGCATCCCGCCCGAGCAGATCGTCGGCAGCAGCATCAAGACCAAGTATGAAATGCGCGACGATGGACCGGTGCTCATGCGACTGCCGGAGATGAACTTCATCGATGACAAGGAAGGTAAACCCATTGGCATCAACTCGCACATTGGCCGTCGCCCCATCGCGGCGTTCGGTAACTCCGACGGCGACCTGCAGATGCTCCAATGGGCCACCGCCGAAAAAGGCGCGAGATTAGGACTTTTGGTCCACCACACCGACGCCGGGCGGGAGTATGCCTACGACAAAGGCGCGGAAAAGGCCCTCGCCGAAGCGCAGGCGAAAGGCTGGACCGTTGTCGATATGAAGAATGACTGGAAAGTCATCTATCCACCCGCAAAATGATGTAACAATACGGATGGTTGGGCCGCCGGCCGACAAGCGGTTGCGGCAAGCGCCCCGAATGACGGCCGAAGCGCTCATTCCGGGACGCGGAGTAGTTACGGAGTTCCGCCTGGATGGATTATGTGATGCGCTGGCGATTGCGGTCGAATACGAACTGTTTAGGCGGCGGAAGTCGCCAATCGGTTCAACCTGTATGTTCAGCGACCCGCTCCACATGGATCGATTCAGCGGCCCCTGTGGCGACTCAACAGAAATCAGAGCATGGGGATGGGTCAGAGACGATGCTCTCAGCAATTTTAACTCAAGGGGGGAAAGCTATGAGAAATCGTTTTCCAATGATGTTTACCAGCGCCTTTTTTATCGGCCTGGCGTTTGTGGCCATGATGACCTGCCAGGCGTTAGCGGCTGAAGCGCAGCCGTCCGCGACTGCCTCGGGCTCCGCAAAGGGCGGAATGTCGGCCGCGGAGTTGAACCGGCAACTCAACAACCCTGTTTCGAGTGTCTGGAGCATCGTGTTTCAGAACAATTACACCGAGATGAAAAACGATTACCAGGACGTGCCGGGATGGGACCAGGGCGAAACCAAGTGGTTCTACAACCTGAACTTCCAGCCAGTTTTACCCATACCCCTCTCCAAGAATTGGAACCTGATCAACCGCCCGATTTTTCCTTTCTACGTCGATCGCCCAGTACAGGAATCCGATGGATTCGATGAAACAGGCGGTATGGGCGATATCGGATTTGTTTCCCTGTTGTCTCCCGCCAAGATCAGCGGCAGTTTTCTCTGGGGAGTTGGGCCGACATTCCTTTTCCCCTCCTCTACCCAAGCCGCGTTGGGGCAGGGAAAGTGGCAGGCCGGCCCGGCCGCGGTGGGCCTTTATATGGGAAAGGAATGGATCTTCGGGGCGTTCGCTCAACAGTGGTGGTCCTATGCCGGAAGCAGCGATCGCGAATCGACCAGCCAGGGCAACATCCAGTATTTCGTCTGGAGGCTTCTACCGGATCAGTGGCAGGTGGGCATGGCGCCGAACGTCCTTATTGACTGGAAGGCCGATAGCGGCAACAAGCTGACGTTGCCCGTAGGGATCGGCGTCGGAAAGCTTGTCAAGTTCGGCCGCCTGCCCATCAAGTTCATTTTGCAGGGGCAGTATGCGGCGATCCATCCGGATGATTTCGGCCAAAGATGGAATATACAGTTACAAATTGTACCTGTTCTGCCATCGCTGATAAAAAATACTATATTTGATTAAATAAACTAAACACTTACACACTGGATAAAAGGATTGCTTAAGGAGAGAGTTACTATGAAGCTGCAGAAGAAAGTAGTTTCACTTATTTTTTCGCTGCTGCTGATTATTGTTTTCAATTCGGTAGCCGGAGCCCAAACAAGTCCAATTGCAATTGAGAACATGCCTAGGGTGTTTGGGGTAGGCGTAGGTATCTTACCGGATTATGTAGGTTCGGACGACTACATAGTGGGGGCCGCCCCGTTCGGCCGATACAATTTTGGAAAGACAAATCGCTACCTGGAACTTATCGCTACCGAACTCTCTGCCAACGTGCTGAACCATCCCTATTGGCGGCTTGGACCCGCGGCGAATTATCGTTTTGGTCGCGATGACGTCGCAGATGCAGTAGTAGACAAGATGGAAAAGATCGACGACACGGTAGAGCTTGGCGTAATCGGCGGAGTGGAGTTTATCAGTAAAACCGAGCCGAGGAAACGTTTCATAGCGCTGGCTGAATTTCTGCACGATGTGGCGGGCGGGTACGACGGTTATCTGGTAAGCCTTAACGCCCGGTTCTGGTATCCTCTCCTCAAAGTACTTGATTTTACCTTTGGCGCCGGCGCTACTTATGGGAGCGACAACTATATGTCAACCTATTTCGGTGTCAGCCAAAATGATTCTCAAAGATCAGGGCTTCCTGTCTATGACGCCGATGGAGGTATCAGGGATTTTCAAATCACGCCCGGCATAGTCATCCATTTCAGTTATAACTGGCATCTGGGAATCGGATTGCGCTATCAGCGGCTGCTTTCCGACGCGGCCGACAGCCCGGTGGTAGATGACAGGGGTTCCGCGAATCAGTTCATAACCGGGCTCGCATTGGCATATAGCTGGTGATGTAATGCGGAGGATCCTTGTTTTCTCATGCTTATTCAATCCGAAACATGGAGGAGTCGGGAGCCTATGTTTAAAGAAGAACGTGATCAGACGCAGTTAGGGTGGACGCGCCATAAGCCTGGAATTGAAATAGGTTGATTTACCTTACTACAATTTTAAGGAGGAGAACATGAAAGCGAGAACAATATTCCTGGCAATTATCGCAGTAGTGTGGATGTATGCGTGCGTAACGGAAAGTACCTATAACAAAGAAGTGTCGTTGTCCGATACATACCAGCGACTAAACGGGCAACTTCAAAATGAAATTGGTAACGATCAGGCGCAGGTATCAGAGTTGCAGAACCTGGTCCGCGTCTCCCTCAAGAATGCCCTTCTATTTTCCGAGAGCAGCGTGGCGCTCCATCGAACCGGCGAGGCTACACTGGACAAGATAGCCCCCGTTTTGAGCACCCTGACGGGACAGGTTATCGAGATCAAGGGTTTCACCGACAATGTGCCGATCGGGCCGGAACTCAAGGTGAAGTACCCGAACAACATCGCGCTGTCGAAAGTCCGCGCCGAAACGGTCAAGAACTACCTGGCGTCCAAGGGCGTGCCCCTCAGCGCTATGACCGCCACCGGATACGGCGACGCGCATCCGTTGGCGTCAAACGATACCCCGCAGGGCCGGGAGAAGAACCGGCGCGTGGAGATTGATATCGCTGAAGCGAAGTAACGAAAAGTCAAAATCGCATGCGAACTGGGGACCACACGTTAGAGGCGATGCGTCACTGCGAGCAGAGAACCCAGCCGGGTGAGCATCGATGAGCTGGTTCCGGGCGCCATGTGGATGCTCTCTTCAAACGGCGCGACAGGCATATGCGCCGCGGCGCTGACGCGGGTTTCAGAAGTTATGGCAGCGAATAAAACAAAGGAGGACATCCTATGAAGGCAAAAGCGCGCATCATATTTGTAGACTCATATTTCGGCGCCGCATGTCTTGTATGATAAGCCAGGATTTTATACTATGAGATATCCGTGAATAAATCGTGAGGATTAGATCTATCTCTGAAAATCGTCGATCATTCTCTGATTTTCTGCTGCACCTCCACCCGCCATCCGTTCCGGAACGGACCTTGCGGTTTACCTTGAGCTGGGGGCTCGGCGGGATGGCGGCGACCTTGATCGGTTTGCTTATTTCGACCGGCGTTCTGTTGTTGATCGTCTATGAGCCTTCAGCGGATCACGCGTACGAGTCCATCCTGAACCTGACCGGACGGACGACTTTCGGCCTCTGGATTCGAAACATCCACCATTGGAGCGCCAACTTTCTGATCGTGGCCGTCCTGCTACACCTGACGCGGGTGATTCTGACCGGCGCCTTCGGTTCGGGACGGCGTCTCAACTGGATTATCGGGCTGTGTTTGCTGATCCTCGCGCTCGGCGCCAATTTCACCGGCTATCTCCTCCCCTGGGATCAACTGGCCTACTGGGCGGTGACCATCTGCACGAGCATGCTCGGGTACATTCCGCTTCTCGGTTCCTGGCTGCAGAATCTCTTTCGAGGAGGCGCCGAGGTCGGCGCCCCAACCCTGTCAAACTTCTTCGTGCTGCATGTGGCCTTTATTCCCGCGACGCTCTTCATTCTGCTCCTCTGGCATTTCTGGCTGATCCGCCGGGCGGGCGGTTTGGCGCGGCCGGAGGAAAGCAATCAGGACATGGTATCGGGGCGTGTTCCCACCATGCCCAACCTGATTGCGCGTGAAGGGGCCGTGGGGCTTGTCTCTGGTCGCCTTTGTCATGGTTCTATCTATTTTTCTGAACGCGCCGCTGCTGGAACAGGCCAACCCGGGCTATGAGCCCCACGACCGCCAAAGCTCCCTGGTATTTTCTCGGATTTCAGGAACTGCTGTTCCATCTGCATCCGGTTTTCGCGGTTTGCGTCTGGCCGCTGCTGGGCCTTGCGGTTCTGGTGTGGCTGCCGTTCTGGCGCGGTTCCGCGCTGCCGCCTGGAGTATGGTTCGGTTCAGTGCGCGGGCGAAAACTGGCGCTCCGGACGGCCATAACGCGGCGCCCTGGCGGCTTTGTTCATTCATCCTGGGAGACGATCTTCTGCTGCGGCCGGAGGCGGGCGCGTGCGGCGATACGCTCATCACGCGCGGGCTCGTCGCCGACTGTTCTGCTGATCGCCCTGCTCGTGGTTTTGTATCTTCTGCTGGTCATGAAACTGAAGTATACCCGCGCCGAGGCCGTCATGGCGGGCGTTATTCTCCTGCTTGTCGCGCTGATCGTCTGCGCAATCGTCGCGTACTGGTTCCGGGGTCCGGAAATGCGGCTCGTCCTGCCCTGGAATCTGGCGGCACATAGGATAAAATTCGGATGACTGACACAACGCACATGCGAAAGCCCAGAACGGCCCGCAACCGCAGGCGGTTTCTCAACCTGGTCTGGACGTTTTTCGGCGCCATCGCCGCCGCTGAATTCGGCTGGATGGGATTGTCGTTTCTGAAATCCCGCAAAGATCGAAACCAGCCGGCCAAGACGGAAAGCCTGATCACGGCCGGCCCCATGGAGCAATTCAAGCCGGGGACGGTGACCGCCATTCCCAATGGCGGGTTCTATCTGGCCTGCCTGGAAGACGGCGGTTTTCTCGCCCTGTCGCGGATCTGCACCCATCTCGGCTGTTCCATTCCCTGGAGCGAAGAAAAGCAACGCTTCATCTGCCCCTGTCATGGCTCCACCTTCAGTCTGACCGGAGAAGTTCTCAACGCCCCGGCTCCGCGGCCCATGGATATCTACCCGGTGCGTATCGAGAACGGAATCATAAAAGTGGATATCGCTTCGCCTCGAAAACGGGAACGTTTCGACCCGGAGCAGGCGGCCAGATTGTAATCATGATGAACCGACCAGGAACCGACAAACATCATCCGCTGGCGACGCCGAAGGTGGGAACTGGCCGCTCTGATCGCGGCCATCGTCATCCTGTTGTCTCCGGCCTTGTATCTGCTGAAGGCGCGGACCATCGTACCGCCCCCGGCTCCGGGACCGGCGGTTTTTACGGGCAGCGAAAGCTGCCAGCGATGCCACCAGGCGGTTTATGATAAATGGCGCGGCTCGCACCATGACCTGGCCATGGACGTGGCCACCGAAACGTCTGTGCGGGGCAACTTCAACAATGTCACCTACACTGATCCGCACAATGGCGTCACCTCCCGTTTCTACCGCAAGGACGGCAAGTTCTATGTGGAAACCGAAGGGCCGGACGGCAAGCTTGGGGAGTTTGAAATCACCTATACCTTTGGCGCCTATCCCCTGCAGCAATATCTGGTTCCGTTTCCCGGCGGCCGGCTGCAATGTCTGAACATCGCCTGGGATGTGGAGAAGAAGAGCGTGGTATCGTCTGCCGCCCTATGACGTGAAAGGTCCGCATGACTGGCTGCACTGGACCAGGGGGGCCCAGACCTGGAACGCCATGTGCGCCGAATGCCACTCCACCCGGTTGACAAAGAGGTATGACCCTGACAAGGAGACATACCAGACCACCTGGTTTGAAATCGATGTAGGCTGTGAAGCTTGCCACGGACCGGGATCGAAACATATCGAGTGGGCCGACAAGCCGCCGCTGGCTCGAGCGCAAAACAGACAATTACGCTCTGACTGTCCGTACCGGCGACCTCACGCGACCGAACAGATCAACATGTGCGCCCCCTGCCACTCCCGACGATTTCAGCTCGGCGATAATGCCCATGCTCAAGGAGAATTGCTGGATATGATGGTTCCGCAACTCCTGAGCGAAGGGCTCTACTACCCGGACGGACAGATACTGGAAGAAGTGTACGTCTACGGTTCGTTTACCCAGAGCAAGATGTACCAGCGCGGCGTGCGCTGCAGCGACTGTCATGACGTCCACAGCCTCAAACCGCATAAGGAAAAGAACGATCTCTGCGCGCAATGTCACCGGGCCGAAGCTGTATGACACCAGTAAGCACCATTTTCATAAGAAGGAAGTCGATGGCAAGCCCAGCGACGGCCATCTCTGCGTCAA
The DNA here is from genome assembly GCA_963821845.1 of uncultured delta proteobacterium. Lineage (GTDB taxonomy): Bacteria > Desulfobacterota > Desulfarculia > JACQYL01 > CAWGVV01 > CAWGFI01. Next base: position 77,539 of record CAWGFI010000010.1, on the reverse strand, counting down.
ATGCCATATGCCCGGCAAGTATTACATGGGAATCGACTACCGCCCTGATCACAGCCTGCGCATCCCACGCCCGGACCTGAGCGCGGAACTCGGCGTGCCCAACGCCTGTTCGGCCAAGGGCTGCCACGACGACAAGCCGCTGTCGTGGAACATCGAGCACTACACCACATGGTACGGAGAAACCCGCAAGCCACATTACGGCACGGTCATCGCCGCCGGTCGCGCGCATAAGCCGGAAGCCGAAGCGGAGCTGATACGTCTGGCCGAAGATCCGCTGGTTGCGGTCATCGTGCGAGCCACCGCCCTGGAGCTGTTGCGCTCCTACCCCAGTCCCGCCAGCCATGCCGCTCTCGCCAAGGCGCTTGGAAGATGAAAACGCCCTGCTACGCTATACGGCCATTCGCAGTCTGGAATATTTTGACGCCGCAAACCCGGCTCAAACGAATCGCCCCCAAACTCTATGACCCCGTCAAGGCGGTGCGCATTGAAGCGGCCATGATGCTCTCCAGCCTGCCCGAGGACATGCTGCGCCCCCAGGATGACCGGGAAGCCTTCCGCAAAGGGCTGGAAGAATACCGGCAGGCCATGCTCTATAACGCCGACTTTGCGCCCGAACGCTATAACCTGGGCAACCTGGCCGCCAACCTCGGCAACGCCCAACAGGCCATTGAATACTACCAGAAAGCTATCGCCATCGACGACCAGTTCTATCCGGCCAAGGTGAATCTGGCCATGATCTACAACCGTCAAGGCAACAACAGCGAGGCTGAAAAACTGCTGCGGGAGGTAGTGGAGCAGGAACCCGATCTTTACGAGGTTTCCTATTCTTTGGGGCTGTTGTTGGCGGAGATGGGAAAGTACGAAGAGGCCGAGACATATTTGGGCAAAGCGGCGGCAGGAATGCCCAACTACAGCCGTGTCCACTACAATTACGGCCAGGTCCTGCTGTTCCTGGGAAAGCCTGAAAAAGCGGAATCCGCCCTGCGGACCGCGCTTGCTCTTGAGCCCCAGAACCAGGACTTTTTTCTGGCGCTGGCGGATTACTACCTCAAGTCCGGTCAAACAGACAGGGCTAAAATCCTGGCCGAAAATATTATCCGCCGGTTTCCCCAGCACAAGGCCGCAAGAGAATTGCTGCGTTACATCGGTGATTAATCCAATCCCGGGCGCGTTCGGGCCCTACAGTCGCTGCTGGCCCGCTTAATTCATGAGTCTTAAAAAGTAACGTTACAAATCTCTGTGCAGACGTCGTCTCTGGAGTATTTTTTAAGCTCAACGTTATTACAGAGAAACTATTTGCCGAGAAAAAAGCTGATTTTTTAAGAGGCGCTCAAAAAGGGGCGTACTTGTCCGACGGGTGTTCATTTACCATTGTGCAGGCGAACAACTGCTAGCCTGGAGCAGCCCTGATGTTATTGACAACCTGGGCGAAGAGTGACTGATACGGATAGTTGGAGGCCATGTGGAGCCAGATTCGACGGCTGGTCTGGGTAACCCGGGCGCGATTTTGAGAAGCTTGAGTCTGATCGTTCCGGCTTGGACGGCGCTCAGTTCGGTCCCCTGCAAGTGGCGGCGCAACAGCCAGAACAGACAGTAGGCCGTGGTATGGAGCGAGAGCCGGAACTGATTGGCCTGGAAGCGATGGCAGCTGAGCCGGTCGGCCTTGAAATCGAGCTTCAGCTCCTTGATCCGGTTCTCTGCCTCGCCCCTCATCACGTAAACGTCATCATAGATGGTTTGGGCGTTGGTCGAGAGATTGCTAAGCACAAAACGTTGGTTCGGCCCTTTGGGAAGCCATTCCACCTTGGCCACCACCTGGCGGGAGCGCTTCCAGGAATCGGCTTTATATCTGAAGGAGGTAAACCGTCTTTGCTTCTGTCCGGTTTGCTGGAAAGCCTGTCGAGCCTGAACGGTAAGCCCGGCGACTTTCTCCCTGAGTCGGCTATTGGTAATCAGACCGATCAGATAGGAGATGCCCTGCTTTTCCAGAAAACGATGGAGAGCCGGGATGACGAAGCCGGCGTCGGCTTCCGGCAGCCTTCCCGACATGATCTTGAGCGCCGGATCGCTTTTGAGCGTATGAGCGTCATTGGTGTCTTCATAGCCGAGGGCGATGGAAAAGATACGCTGCCTCAACAGGGCGACAATATCGTGTAGCGTGCGCTTCCGATCGCGACGATCATGAATGCTGAACACGGCCGAAGCCGTGACGCCATATCGTTCGTCGATTTCTCGAAGCAGCGGACCGCGCCATCGGAGGTCATGCGACCGCCGTCAAAACAGGCGATGATCTCTTTACCAAAAATACTTTCAAAGCTGAGTTGTTTATGGCAGACTGTTTTCATAAGGGTGTGTTCTGTCTTTAGGTTTTTGTTAGGAGTAACAATACCTTAGACCACACCCTTTTCCTTTTCAAGACAATCTAGTGAATTATTGGGGCTAGATTTATAGGAGAAAGTCCGCTCTCAAGCTCGGCGTACGGAACTATCGGCAAGATCACGAGTAAATATCCTGCGTCATAGGGTTATTACCCAGGAAGATGGCGCCATCCACCCATTAACGGAGTCGGGGTTTCGCTATATGATTGTTCGATAGCCGTTCTCGGCGACCCTTTCGAGCGACGGGCGGCCTGCCGAGTTCGTTTGGCTCGTCTTTTCTTTCGCTCTGTCCGCCACCTCCCTCCCGGCAAGAGGCGCCTTTCTTGGCGGGAACGCGGGTCGCCGGAACTGAAAAGTGGGTTCGTTGTCCGGGAAGGCGCTGAATAGAAGCCTACAAGGAGAAGAATCGTGGATTCCGTTCGGAAGATCAAAAAGGTATGGAAAAGCAAGGCGACCATCGAGGGCGCCGGCGTTCATCTGAAACGAGCCTTCGGCTATTACCAGGTCCCGCTGTTCGACCCGTTCCTCATGCTCGATGACTTTCATTCCGATCGCCCCCAGGATTATCTGCAAGGGTTTCCCTGGCATCCCCACCGGGGCATCGAGACGATCACCTATGTCATCCAGGGAAAAGTGGAGCATGGGGACAGCATGGGCAACACGGGAGTCATCGCCTCGGGCGACATACAGTGGATGACCGCCGGGAGCGGCATCATCCACCAGGAAATGCCAAAAGGCGACAGCGGCGGCCTTATGTGGGGCTTTCAATTCTGGGCGAACCTTCCCGCTTCCCACAAAATGATGGCGCCGCGCTACCGTGGGATCGTGAGCGGGGAGGTCCCGGAGGTAACCCTCGATGGCGACGTCCGGGTAAAGGTCATCTGCGGCGAGGCAGGCGGAGTAAAGGGACCGGTGCGGGACGTGGTTGTCGATCCCGCCTATTTCGATGTGACCATACCTCCGGAAACTACCTTGCGCCACCGGATTAAACGGGGCCATAAGGTTTTCGCGTACGTGGTGGAGGGGGAAGCGTATTTCGACCCGGAACGGAACTCCTTCGCTCACGAAGTGGTGGGAGACAACTATTTCGACATGAAGCGAAAGTGCGTATGCGGGCCTGAAAATCTCGTCCTCTATGATGACGGCGAAGAAGTGGTGATTACCACCCAGGAAAAGCCGGTCCGCTTTTTATTGGTATCGGGAAAGCCGATTGGCGAGCCGGTAGCCTGGTACGGCCCCATCGTCATGAACACGCAGGAGGAATTGCAGGTCGCTTTCGAGGAATACGAAAAGGGGACCTTTATCAAAAACCGGTAACGACGCGCGGCGTTATGGAGCCATGGAAGCAGCCGAAGCCCGCGATATCGGGCCGTGGTGCGGCTGTCGGTCGCCGGTGGATTGAATCCGGAATTTGGCGCCTTATGTTACAGTCAATATGGTTGAGACAGGAGTTTCCGAGAGAATCGGATCGATCCTGCATAACAATGAGGAGGGTGCGATGACCACTCTTAATCCAGGAATTCAAGCGCCTGATTTTTCCCTTTCAGCCACCCCCGATCAAAGGGTATCCCTCTCCGAATTTCGCGGACGGCCCGTAGTCCTTGTCTTCTATCCGGCCGATTGGAGCCCGGTTTGCAGTGACCAGTTGGCGCTCTATAATGAGCTTCAGCCTGAGTTTTCCGAGTTCGAAGCGCAAATCATCGGCATCTCGGTCGACGGCGTCTGGTGCCATCTGGCCTTCGGCAAAGATCGCAAATTGCATTTTCCCCTCCTGGCGGACTTCGAGCCCAAGGGCGCCGTGGCCCGCCAATACGGCGTCTACCGGGAAAAGGAGGGTGCGTCGGAACGGGCGTTGTTTGTCATCGATTCCGATGGGGTCATTCGCTGGAGTTACGTCTCGCCGGTGGGTGTCAACCCGGGCGCGGACGGCATTTTAAAGGCCCTCGAATCGATGTCCCCAAAAGAGAAACCGAGCGTCGTTAGCACGTTGGTGTACGGCGCCGACGAGAAGCTGATCGCGGACATCACCACCAATCACGTCCTGTCAAGGTGACACCGGCCGCCGGATCAACGTTGCCATAGGATTCGGTTTACTTCGAGAGGAACCGCGAGCCCGGGGATGCGCGGGATCGCTCGTATCGTATACTCCGCTACCGGGCGGTCCGCGGGCGCCTGGCCTTGGTAGATAAAACCATGGGTGTCCGAGAGCCGTGTACCGCGCGTCATCTCCAGGCGCGTCGCTTCCCCGCCGTCCAGCCCTTCGGCGTAAATCTCCACCCGTACCGAATCCGGGTCCAGGCCGCCGAGATAAACCGGGACCTCAAAGGTGTAGTTTTCACGGTCATCGGCAACCTCCACCTCCCCGAAGCGTAAATCCGGCCAACTTTTCTCCAGGACGTGTTTTGAGTTCAACAACTTCGCTCCCATGGCGCCTTTATCCGCCGCGCGCTTGCGGTAGGCTTCGGCGGCCGGGATATAGTACTCCTCGGTATATTGGCGCACGGTCCGGTTGGCGGAAAAGAGAGGCGTCAAGCGGCCGATGCTCTCCCGCATACGCGCGACCCAGGCGACCGGCACGCCATTGGAGTCACGGTTATAAAACTCGGGAATGACTTCCTGTTCGAGAAGCGCATAGAGCATTTCCGCCTCGGCGGCGTCCCAGGCCGGATCGTCGCCATGTTCCTTCCCGTCGCCGAGCGCCCACCCCACTTCCGGCGTATAGGCTTCCGCCCACCAGCCATCCAGTTCCGATAGATTGAGGCCTCCATTGACAAGCACTTTCATGCCGCTCGTTCCGCAGGCCTCCCACGGCCGTCGTGGAGTATTGATCCAGACATCCACGCCCTGCGCGAGTTGGCCGGTCAAGAGCATGTCATAGTCGGCGAGAAACACGACATGGTTGCGCGCCTCGGTTCGCCGAATAAAACTCGTCCATTCCCGAATCATGTCTTGCCCCGGATAATCCGCGGGGTGAGCCTTGCCGGCAATGATGAGTTGCACCGGGCGTTGAGAGTCCGTCAGGATACGAAGGAGCCTTTCGGGGTCGTGTAACAGCAGGTTAGGTCTCTTATAGGGGGCGAAGCGACGCGCAAAGCCCAAGGTCAACGTATCGGGGTTAAATATATGTTTGGCGTCTTCAACCTCCTCGTAGGACGCGCCCGCGGCGCCCGATTGCCGGGAGAATCGTTCGCGCACATACTCGATGAGCGACTTGCGAGCCGATGCGCGGCTTTTCCAGAGTCTCGCGTCCGGAACGGCGCGCATGTCCTCTTCCAGGTTCTCCAGCGTCCCGCGCCATCGATCCTTGCCGCAGGAATCCGTCCACAGGGCGTCGGACTGTTCCGAATCCCAGCTTGACATGTGGACCCCATTGGTAACGTGTCCAATCGGCGCTTCGTTTACCGGCCAGCGCGGAAAAAGAGGTGTGAAGATTTGCCTGCTCACCTGCCCGTGCAAGCGGCTCACCCCATTGACGGCCCCGCTTCCCCGCATGGCCAGGTAGGCCATGTTGAACGGTTCGGAGGCGTCGTTGGGGTTCTCGCGGCCAAGAGCCATCAGATCGTGGCAGGAAATGCCGAGCTTGGTCTGGGCGTACCATCCGAGATATTGTTCGATGAAGGCGGGATCGAAACGATCGAAACCGGCGGCCACCGGCGTATGGGTGGTAAAGAGGTTGCCGGCTCGGGTCACGGCCAGCGCGACTTCGAAGGGCTGCCCCGTCTCTTCCATGAAGGTTCGCGCCCGTTCCAACACGGCGAAGGCGGCGTGCCCTTCATTCAGATGGCAGACTTCCGGCTTGATGCCCAGCGCCTGGAGCAGCCGCCAGCCGCCGATCCCCAGTATCAATTCCTGTTTCAAGCGCACTTCCGGTCCCCCGCCGTACAGCTCGCTCGTAATTCCCCGACGGGTAGGGAAGTTGGCCGGATCGTTGCTATCGAGCAGGTAGAGCTTCACTCTTCCCACTTGGACCTGCCAGGCGCGCAGCCACACCGGATATCCGGGTAACTTGACTTCCAGCCGCAGCCATTCTCCGTTCGGTTCGCGCAACGGCGTGATCGGCAATTGGCCGGGATCGTTATAGGGGAAAAGCGCCTGCTGCGCTCCATCCCGATCTATCACCTGGCGAAAATAGCCCTGCTGATAGAGCAGTCCAACGCCGACCACCGGCGCGCCCAGATCGCTCGCGGTCTTGAGCTGGTCGCCGGCCACGTGCCCCAGTCCGCCCGAATAGATGGGAAGCGCCTCGCTCAGCATGAACTCCATGCTGAAATAGGCCACGCAGGTGAGCGGCGACTGCGGATGATTCTGTTGAAACCAGGCCGGGGCTTCCAACTCGTCGGCCATGGATTGCAGGATGTCGTCGACCTTTCGGCGAAAGGAGGGATCGGATAAGGCGTTTTGGAGCCGGTCACGGGAAACCGTTTGCAGCACGACCCAGGGGTTATAGGTGAGTTCCCACAGCTCGGGATCGAGCTGCCGCCACACTTCGTCGGCTGAATGATTCCAATACCAATGCATATCCAGCGCCAGCTCGGCCAGGGAATCAAACCCTTCCGGTTCGTTGGGGAAAATGGAATAGACCGGACTGCCGACTCTTGTTTTCTTCTTCATGGCCTTTGCCTCCGCTTTGCGTTTTGGGTTAGCCACCGAGAACAGGTTGTGAGTCAATACTGGATCCGCCAAGAGGTATTGGATACGTTTTTCGCGGTACTCCGCGCCAATGGCTCTTTTAATTATTTTCCGGGAATACGGCCGTCCTGTCCAGTATATAATGCGAAGGAAAACGTGGGCGCGGCAGACGGCCGCTCTCCGTCGCCTACCGCAAGAATACCGTATTCACCCTATGTGACGGTTCGGACGCGGCCGGTATAATTATAGAGGCCCTGTTGAGTATCCACTACCCTTGCCTTTCATTGTCGGAATCGGGCCAACGGATTCGGAAACGCTTCTCAGAGAGGATGGGAACAACATGAGTAAGTCTGATGGAAAAGGCGGCGCCGGCCTTGGAATTACCGACGGACGGTTCGCTCCGTGCCCGAATAAGCCCAATTGCGTATCGAGCCGGGCAACGGCGAACGATGAGCGGCATTACATCGAAGCGCTCACGTACGGCGGCGCCCCGGAGCCGGCGCGCGAGCGGCTCGAACAAGCCATCGCCGGCATGAAACGGGCGCGGGTGGTTATACGGGAGGCCGATTATTGGCGGGCGGAGTTCAGGAGCGCGCTTTGGCGTTTCGCGGATGACGTGGAGTTCCTCTTCGATGACCACGCGAAGAGGATCGACATCCGCTCGGCCTCGCGGGTGGGTTATAGCGATCTGGGTGTGAACCGAAAAAGAATCGAAGAAATTCGCCGCCGGTTCTCCGGCTGACGAAAAGGAAGCAGTTCGATCCATGGTCAAAGGATATGCCGCCACTGAACCAGGGGGGCGCGTTAAAACCTTTCGAATTCGACCCCGGGCCGTTGGAACAAAACCAGGTTGAGATCAAAGTCGAGTATTGCGGTTTATGTCACAGCGATCTCAGTATGTTGGACAACGAATGGGGAATCAGCAAATATCCTCTGGTTCCCGGACACGAAATTATCGGTACGGTCGCGGCCAAAGGCCCTCTCGCCCAGGGACTGACGCTCGGCCAACGGGTTGGCGTGGGATGGTTCGCCGACTCCTGCCTGACCTGCGAATGGTGCAAATCCGGCAATCATCATCTCTGCGCCTGCGCGGTGGGTACCATAATCGGCCATCACGGGGGATTCGCCGACCGGGTCCGGGCCAATGCGGCGTGGGTCATCCCTCTGCCCGAGCAGCTTAATCCCCAAACCGCCGGTCCCCTCATGTGCGGTGGGGTAACCGTGTTCAATCCCGTTGCTGCTGGCGCGGGTGAAGCCCACGGCCCGGGTGGGAATCGTCGGGATTGGGGGACTTGGCCATATGGCCCTGCAGTTTGCCCGGGCCTGGGGCTGCGAAGTAACGGCCTTCTCCGGCAGCCCGGAGAAGGAGTCGGAGGCCAAGGGCTTCGGCGCCCATCACTTTGTCAACTCCCGTGACCCCGAGGCTTTAAAGAAGGCGTCAAACTCCTTTGATTTTATCCTCTCGACCGTGAATGCGCCCTTGGATTGGCAGGCTTATATCGAAGCGTTGCGCCCCCAAGGCCGACTTCATCTGGTGGGCGCGATGACGCAACCGATTTCGGTACCGCTTTTCCCCATGCTGCTGGGCCAGAAATCCCTTTCCTCCAGTCCCACGGGTAGTCCGGCGGCCATCGGCACCATGCTGAACTTAGCCGCCCGGCGCCATATTCGAGCCTACCATCGAGAACTTCCGGTTCAGTGAAATTAATGACGCCCTGGAGAGATTGCGGCAGGGAAAAGCAAGATACCGGATCGTCTTGAAACCCTGAGGCCGAGGCGGCCGACGAACAAGGCCACGAACGCGGAGGTTTGCGGGAAATTCCTCCGCAATATTTTTTCTTCCTCATTTAAGACTTCCCACTCGGAGGCTCTTTCTATTACAATAAAAAACGCAGCCGTGACATGGCGTTGGAAAAAATCTTGTATCATTATTTTCGTGGCTCTTACGGCAAAGGAACTGCGTGACATGCGGATGTATCCCCTTTCCAGGCGAGACTTTATCAGGCAGGCGCTTTTCGGGGTGTGCGGGGCGGCCCTGCTCCCCCTGCCGGCGGCGATGGCGGACGAACGCGTTCCGGAGCGTTTTCTGGGAAAGACGCGAACGCCCGTTTCCCTGTTGAGTATTCATGTCCCGAGTTTGGCCCAGGGAAAAAGCGACGAGGAGGTCGTCGGGCTGATCCGCAAAGCCGTGGACGTCTGCGGAAAGCCGGTCATCAGTCTGTCCGGGGAAGGCCAGGCCGAGGCGTCGAAGCTGGCGGGAAACGCCTTACAGGGAGCATATCGCAAGAAAGCGTTTATAACTGCGGCCACGACCGCGACCGACAAGCAGGGCGCCCTTTCCGAACTCGAGCGGACTCTGGATGCGCTGCAAATCGAATCGTTGGACCTGTGGCTGCTGGATGAAAGCATCTATCAAAACGGCGCTGAAGCGCATTTTTTCCCAGGATGGGGTGATCACGGCGGCCATAGAAGCCAGGAAGCGGGGATTGACTCAACGCCTCGGCTTCAGAGGATACCGGGAAGCGCAATTTTTCGAGCGTATGTACAGCAGCTATTTTGATTTCGATGCGGTCGAAATTCCCATCGACGGCCTGGATTCGTACTACGCGCAATTTCAGAAAACCATTCTGCCTCCTCTCCTGGTCAGAAATTACGGTCTCATAGCCGTGAATCCCGTTCCGGCGGGAACAACGGGGTCCGGCGTCGAAGCCGAGATCGTCTTTCCATTGCTGTGGAGCCAGCTCGTCACCACCATCGCCGTGGGCTTCGAATCCGCGGAAGGGCTTCAACATCTGGCGGAAATCGCCCGGGGGTTTAAAACCGTTCCCCGGGAAAGAAGGAATGAACTCCTCGATGCAATCGCCGGAAAGGCGGGAGCGCGATCATGATCCCTACCCTTTCCGGGCAAGGCATACGGGCCACAGGATGTGATCCATGTTCGATCATGAAATCCTTTCGAGAATACAGTTCGCCCTGACCGCGATTTTCCACATGATCTTTCCCGTGCTCACCATCGGGTTGGGCCTTTTTCTGGTGGCCATGGAAGCAGCGTGGCTGAAGACCCGGGAGGTAATCTATTACCAGCATTACCGCTTCTGGGCCTCCCTGTTTCTGCTGAACTTCGCCATCGGCGTGGCCACCGGCATCCCCATGGAATTTCAGTTCAGCACCAACTGGAGCCGTTTTTCCGTGGCGGGCGGGGATGTGTTCGGCCACATGCTGGGGTTCGAGGCGTCCATTTCATTCATGCTCGAAGCGAGCTTCCTGGGGGTCATGCTGTTCGGCTGGCGCCGCGTTCCCAAGGGGGTCCATTTGCTGGCGACCGCCATGGTTTCCTTCGGGGCCATGCTCTCCGCGTTCTGGATTATGTCCGCCAATTCCTGGATGCAAACGCCCACGGGCGGTTTTATGACCGGCGAGGGAAAATTCCAGGTGGCCGACCATTTGGGCTCCATTTTCAATCCGGACGTGCTCTGGGGCGCTTCCCACATGATCGCCGCCGCCGTGGAAGTTTCGCTCTTCGTGGTGGGAGCGGTCAGCGCCTGGTACATGCTCAAGAACCGGCACAAACGCATTTTTCCTGAAATCGTTCAAGATAGCGGTGGGCGCCGCCATCGTCATTACGCCGTTACAGATCTATCTGGGGATGGTTCGGGCCGGGAAGTCTATTACAACCAGCCCACCAAGCTGGCGGCCATCGAGGCGCACTGGGAAACCAACGGTCAAGGCGAATCGGCCCCCTTCCATATCATGGCCTGGCCGCAACCGGACGAAGAGAAGAACATCTGGGAAATCAATCTTCCCTATGCGCTCAGCCTCATCACCACCCACTCCCTGAACGGAACGGTCATGGGAATGAAAGAGTTTCCCAAGGAAGACCGTCCGCCCATAGCTCCTCCTTTTTTCGCGTTTCGATTGATGGTCGCCCTGGGGGCGCCTTTTTCCTTTTGATGCTCTGGACCGTCTGGGTCTGGCGCAGGGGAAAGCTTAAGGCGGAAGAAATCGGGAGGCAAAAGCTCTTGCTGTACTCCTGGATCGCCGCCGCGCCGCTCAGTTATCTGGCCGTGGAACTGGGCTGGGTCGTTCGGGAGGTGGGACGCCAGCCCTGGACCATGTTCGGCATGATCCGCACTTCGGAGTCGACCAGCGCGGCGCCGGCATCGACGGTGGCTACCTCGCTGATCACTTTTATCGTCTTCTACCTCCTGCTGCTTTTCGTATTCCTGTTGTTCGCCGGACGTCTCATGAAAAGGGGCCCCAAATTCGAGACGCCGCCGGAGGCGTGATCCCACCGGCATGGTTTTCGGGGCCGGGCGTGACGTCGGACGGCGCAACGGTCCGAAGGAGATTCCGTGGAAAACACCCACTACATGCTGGCCAATTTGTGGCTCGGCATTATCGCCTTTTTCCTGCTCTTTTACGCCATAACGGACGGGGCCGACCTGGGACTGGGGATGATCACGCTGTTCACCCCGGATGAAAAAGAGCGGAACATGCTGCTTGGCTCGATTGTCAGCACCTGGCACACCAACCAGACGTGGCTGGTCATTCTGGGCGGCATGGTATTCGGGGCGTATCCCATTTTTTACGGCCTGGTGTTTTCCGCGCTGTACATACCCGTGATGGCTATGCTGTTCGCCATGATCATTCGCGGCGTGGCTCTGGACTATGCCGAGCATTCCCCTCGCAGACGGCCATGGACCGTCGCTTTCGGCGTGGGGAGCCTTCTCACCACCATTACCCAGGGCTTCGCCCTGGGCGGGCTGCTGGGCGGGATACACGTGGAGCAGGGCAAGTTTGTGGGCGGCATGTGGGACTGGTTCACCCCGTTCACCATGCTGGCCACGATCGGGGTTATTTTCGGATACATCATGCTGGGCGCGAATTTCCTGATTCTGAAAGGCGAGGGAACGCTCCAGCGGCGCGGTTACCGCTATTCCCTGGTTACTTCGCTGATTGTCGGCCCGCTGTCCGCGGCCGTGTACGTGTGGATGTCTCTCATGTACCCATCCATGGTTCAAAAATTCACCACGGCGCCGGACGCCTTTTGGGTTCTCCCCGGACCCATCCTGGCTGCGGTGTCGTACGCGCTGCTTCTTTACAGCCTCAAAAAACGACACGAAATTCTGCCGATATTCCTCAACGCCGCGCTCATTCTGTTTTCCTTTGCGGGCGTTTCGGCGGCCCTGTATCCGCACCTGATACCCAACGCGATTGCGCAGCCGGTGCAAATCGTGGAAGCGGCCGCATCCAATTCCACCCTGATTTTCATGACCGCCGTTACGGCCGTGATACTGCCCCTTATCCTCGTCTATAACGGATATAACCAGTTCTGGGTGTTTCGCGGCAAAATCAAAGGATATTATTCCGAAGAGGAATCATGAAACGCGCATAATTCGGTCGCGTCGTTTTTCATCCGTCAATCCGACCCTACCCGATCGGCTTTTCTCTCAGGCGGAGGATGGTTCCTTCCGCAAAAGCTCCCGGACTTCTTCATCCGTGGTTTGGGAAAAATCCTCATACCAGAGCCCGACGGCGTGAAAGGGGCGAGGGGTTTTCGCGCAGACCACCCGATCCGCCTCCTTTTCGAGATCCGCGCAGGCTTCGGGCGCGGCGGTCGGGACCGCGACGATTATTTCCAAAGGGCCGTAGGCGCGGACCGCGGCCACGGCGGCCCGCATACTCGCCCCGGTGGCAAACCCGTCATCCACGATGATGATCCTGTGGCCTCGAATCTCGGGCTCCGGCCGGTCGCCGCGATAAGCCCGTTCTCTTCGGAGCAGTTCCCGCCGCTCTTTATCGACCGCCTCTTCGATTTGCCGTCGCGTTATCTTGAGGGAACGCACGACGTCGTCGTTCATGATTTGAATCCCGCCCGATGCGATCGCGCCCATGGCGTATTCCTCATGTCCCGGGACACCCAGTTTCCGCACCATGAAAATGTCCAGCGGAACGCCCAACGCCCTGGCCACTTCAAATCCTACCGGGACCCCGCCGCGCGGCAAGGCCAGGATCAGGACATCCTCTTTTCGCATAAAGTCCGATAGCTCCCCGGCCAATATGCGGCCGGCGTCCGTTCGATCCTTAAACAGCGCCGGCCCTTTTGTCGTGATCATGCTTCACCTTTTCCGGACGTGTTCGACCGCCGGGCGTCCGATGATGAAACCCTCAATGCGCCGATCGCGCGTTTGCCGAAAGATACAGTATTTAACCGATTCCCACCCCGGGAAGCTTTCGGGTAATCTCTCGGTATATGAGCGAATCGGAGGAATACCCCGATGAGAAAAATAGTCTTTATTCCCGGCCCTTTTGAAGGCGATAGAATATTTCTCGTCTACCTCAAGATGTTGTTTCCCGAGTGCGAAATAGTGGTAGAGGACGCTCCGGATAAGGAAGACGTCGCCACGGCCGGGATTAAGTCTTACGTCTTCGGATCGCCGCTGAAATGAGGTTGGTATTGCCCCGAATCTTCCCGTGACGGACCGATCCACCATCATCCGGGATATTTAAATCTCATGGGAAGAAAACGGTTTGCCTTACCGCTCGATCTTTTTACGCGACGCGAGCCCATTATACCATGGTTCGAGCAAGGACAGCGGCGAAGGCGTGGACGACGTGAGGACTTTTCAAAAGAAAACCCTTGATCCTCACGAGGAAAACCAAGGGTTTTCTGTTTTTTCGATTACCGGAGTTTTCCGTTTAGTCCATGAACTGTCCGGCGTTTACGTCCAGGGTCAGTCCGGTGATATGGCGGGCAGTGACCGGCGAAAGCAGGAATCCGGCCGCTTCCGCGATGTCTTCGGCGCTGCTCATGCCGCCCAGAAGGGATTTGGCGGTAAGCGCGTCACGAAGATGCTGGGGCATGGCCTTGGTCATCTCCGATTCCACCGGCCCGGGGGCGATGGCGTTGACGCGGACCTTGGGCGCCAGCCAGGTGGCAAAGTTTTTGGTGAGTCCGATGACCGCGGCCTTGGATGACGAATAGTGCGGCGAGACGGCTCGGGCCGTGCGGCCGGAAATGGAGGCCATGTTCAGGATGGCTCCCCCGCCCTGCTCGCCGATCATGGGTCCGGCCACCTGACAGCAGAAAAAGACGCCCTTGAGATTTATGGCCATGACCAGGTCCCATTCCTCGGGAGTGATTTCCTGCCAGGGAGTGGGCGGGCAAATGCCTGCGTTGTTCACCATGAAGTCGAACCGCCCTGTCTCCTGTTTCGCCTTTTGGCACAAGGCCGTAATGTCATTCTTGGAACTCACGTCGCAATGGCCGCTTAATGCCTTGATCCCGTATTGAGAAGTAATCCGTTCCGCCGCTTTTTGCCCCAGATCATCATCGATCTCGCCAATGACCACGGAGGCGCCCCGGGCGGCCAGGTGTTCGGCGATAGCCAGGCCGATACCCCGGCCCCCGCCGGTAATAACCGCAGTCGTGCCTTTGAAACTCATGTCAATCCTCGCTTAGTTCGGTTCTACCACTGCAATATGCGGCAGTCGCCGCGCTTCATCTCTATCGCCTCGTCCGACGCTTCAACTTGATCCAATGTCTCCACCGGGAATCAACAACAGGCGCTTTCTTATATTCAGCCGTTTTGGCGTCGAAGGCGGGGCATCCTTAAAAATAATCTAATCATATGACGATAGTCCAGGACTCTTCTTTCTGTCAAGGGCGGATGGGTTTGGAGCCTCGGTATATCGAGGGAGTGGCGCCATCATTTCCCGACTCGATCGCGCAAGCCGGTCGTTTATCTCATCCTTCCATCTAAAGACATTGCGCGTTATCAACGCGGGGGCGAAAATTTTTCGCCTGTTTTTTGCCCCCTCCCCGGCTTCGTTTTCGAAACGGATCTGTTTTTCTCAAAGTTAAAAATATCGTTTATGGTTAATTTACCTCGCTATTGGCCATAATATTATTTTTTCGTTTTTATTTAAATTGATTTCATCTTAATACTTTCTTATAATCCATTGGACATTAATAAACCTTCTCCATGAAGTTCAACGTGCGTCGCATGAAATTAATATAAGTATACTAGCTCAAGGATAAAATGTCACAGGATCAACAAAATCGTCCGGCAGACGAGCATGGATCGCGAGAACAACTGATCCGGGAGCTTTCCGAGACGAAGGCCCGCCTGGCCGCCGCGGAGCGACGCAATGGGGAATTGTCGCGTGAACTCGGCGGATTTAACTCTCGCCATGCCGCGGGAAATGAGCGGCTGTATCGCGCTCTTGCGGCCAACCTGCCTCAGGGAGCCGTTTTTCTGGTGGATCGTGACTTGCGATTCGTGTCCGCCGAAGGCCAGGGATTACGCGCGATGGGCATGGCGCCTTCGGACCTGGAGGGAAAAACGATTGAGGAGGCGATCGACCCGGATCTGGCGGTCCTGTATGAACCGCATTATCGCCGGGCCCTTGAAGGCGAGCCCTTCACGGTGCGGCACGATTTTAACGGGCGCCACTACCTAACAAACGGGACGCCGCTCAAGAACACCCAAGGCCGGATTTACGCCGTACTGGCGGTGTCTTTCGACATAACCGAGCAACGGAGGATGGAGGCAGAACTGGAGCGAATATCGCAGTTCCCCAAAGAGAATCCGAACCCGGTAATGCGGATGACTCGTGATGGGACCATTTTATACGCCAACACCGCCGCGCAAGAATGGCTGGCGACCATGGAACAACAAGAAAAGAAAACGCTGCCGGACGTTTTGCAAGAAGCCGTGGTTCAAGCCTTTCGTAGAGATCGGCAGGTTGAAGTGGAAATCTCCAATCCGACCGGTCGCATATTCGTCTTTTTTGCCGTCCGGCCGGTCGGCGAAGACTACGTCAACCTCTACGGGATAGATTTCACCGAGCGCAAAATGGCTGAAGAAGCCTTGCGAGAGAGTGAGGAACGCTTCCGCCTGGCGCTGCGCAACGCGCCGATATCGGTGGCGGCGCAGGACCTTGAACTCAGATATACTTGGGCCTACAACCAGCGGACGGCGCCGCCCGGGGGGGTCGTCGGCAAGCGGGATTCCGACATCTTCACGGCCGAGGAGACGGAGCGTCTCGGCGCGATCAAGCGGCGTGTGATCGCGGAAAACGTCGAAATTCGCGAACAGCTGTGGCTCGATCGACCGAGCGGCCTAATTTTTCTGGACGCGTACTTTGCGCCCATTCGGGACTCGGCCGGCCAAGTGATTGGCGTGGGAGTCGCCGCGGTCGATCTGACGCCGATCAAGCTTGCGGAAGAGGCGGCCCAGGAGAGCAGGATCAGGTTGGAAGCGGCGCTGGCCAGTATGACCGACGCGGTATTCATTTCCGACGATCAGGGACGCCTCATTGAATTCAACGACGCCTTCGCCACTTTCCATCGATTCAAGGACAAGAGCGAGTGCGCCACGACCCTGGCCGAATACCCCGACTTTCTGGAGGTGTACCTGGATAACGGAGACCTGGCGCGCCTCGATCAGTGGGCGGTTCCCCGGGCGTTGCGGGGAGAGAAGGTCACGAGAGCCGAATACACCCTGCGTCGTAAGGACACGGGCGCAACCTGGGTTGGCAGTTACAGCTTCGCTCCCATTCGCGATAAGGACGGCGCCATCACCGGTTCCGTGGTGGTGGGCCGCGACATCACCGATCTCAAACAAGCCCAGAAGGAGCTGGCCGCCAGCGAAAGAAACTACCGCGAGTTGGTTGAAACCGCCAACAGCGTGATCCTCCGTTGGGACAACAAGGGCGTCATCAAATTCGTCAATGCATACGGGCTCCGGTTCTTCGGTTATTCGGCCGAGGAACTGCTTGGCCGGGATGTGATGACCATCATTCCGAAGGTGGAAAAGAGCACCGGTCGGGATCTCGACGCGCTGGTCAAGGATACCCTCATCCATCCCGAACGGCACACCTGTGTGCCGAATCAAAACATCAGGAAAGACGGCAAGACCGTATGGGTGGCGTGGACCAACAAGGCGATTCTGGATGAGCGGGGAAACGTCCTGGAAATCCTGGCCGTCGGCAATGACATTACCGCCCTGAAGCAAACCGAAGCGGCGCTGCGCGAGACCGGGGAGTCGGCGCGACAAAGAGCGCGGGAAGCCGAGGAGCGCGAGCAGGTTCTGACCGCCATGATGGATCATATCCCCATGGGCATTACCATTGCCGACGCGCCCGATGTGACCATCCGCGCGGTCAGCCGCTTCGGTCGCGAATTGACCGGCTGGTCCCGCGAGCGTATCGAGGGCATTCCGGTCGACCGGCGCGCCCAACGCTGGGAGATCTATCGGTCCGACGGCGTAACCCCGGCCTCCAATGAAGAACTTCCCCTTACGCGCGCAACGGTGAACGGTGAAAACGTCCGCGACGAGGTGTGGGTCCTCGGACGCGACGACGGGAAGCGTATTCCCATCCTCTGCACCGCCGCGCCCATACGCGACGCCCAGGGCCGAATTACCGGCGGGGTAATCGGCTGGCAGGACATCACCGAACTGAAAATGGCCGAAGAGGCGCTGCGCAGTAGCGAGGAGCGTCTGAAGGCGTCGCTCACCGAAAAGGAAGTGCTGCTCAAGGAAATACACCATCGCGTGAAGAACAACATGCAGATCATCTCCAGCCTGGTGTCCCTCCAGGCCAACGAATCCCAAGACCCGGCCATGCGCGAGGCGCTCCGGGACGTCACCAACCGGGTGCGTTCCATGGCCATGGTTCACGAGAAACTGTATCAGTCCCATGACCTCGCCCGGATCGATTTTGCCGATTATATCAAAAGCCTGCTCAATTACCTTTGGCGGGCGCAGCAGTCCGCGGCAGGTGTGCGGCTGGATCTCGATTTGGAACCGACCTTGCTTCCGGTGAACCTGGCCGTGCCCTGCGGGTTGATCCTTAATGAATTGTTCAGCAACGCGCTCAAGCACGCTTTTGCCGGCCGCGATAGCGGACAGGTGATCGTGTCGCTGCATGGAAATGACCAGGGCAGGCTGCGTCTGTCGGTGCGCGACAGCGGCGTGGGTCTGCCGCCCGGCTTTGATTGGAAACAATCCCGCTCCCTCGGATTACGACTGACGCAAATGCTCGCCGGGCAGCTCCGCGCCTCCATCGAGGTCACCAGTGATAAGGGAACCGAATTTGCGATTATATTCGAAAGACCGAAGACATGAGTAAGACCAGCATACTCATCGTTGAAGATGAAGTCATCGTCGCCGCCGATCTGGCCTCCAAGCTGGATAATCTGGGGTATGAAACCGTCGGGACCGCTTCGACGGGACAGGAGGCCGTTGAAATGGCCTTGCGTCACGACCCGAATCTCATCCTGATGGATATTCAGCTTGACGGCCCCATGGACGGAATCGAGGCGGCCGAGGCGATCCGGACCCTGCGCGATACGCCGGTCATCTATCTGACGGCTCACTCAGACCCCTCCACCCTGGCCCGCGCCAAAACCACCGGGCCGTTCGGCTACATTCTCAAACCGTTCGAGGAGCGGGATCTGGCGACGCAGATCGAACTGGCGCTGCACAAGCATCAGGCGGAGCGGCAACTGCGCGAGCAGCGTGAGTGGCTGCGCGTCACCCTTACCAGCGTCGGCGATGGGGTTATCGCCACCGACGACCGTGGGCGCGTCAGTTTCATCAATCCCGTGGCCGAATCCCTCACCGGCTGGACTATGGCCGAGGCGCAGGGAAGACCGCTGAAAGAGATTTTCCACATCATCAATGAATATACCCGCGAGCCGGTGGATGACCCGTTCTTTAGGGTTCTCCGGACCGGCGCCCTTGTCCGATTGGCCAACCACACCGTCCTGATTCACAAGGATGGGAAAGAAACGCCCATCGATGACAGCGGGGCGCCCATCCTGGATGAGGAAGGCCATGTCCAGGGAATCGTGTTGGTTTTTCGGGATATCAGCGAACGCAAGACCATTGAGGACGCGCTTCGTGAAAGCGAGGAGCGTTTGCGTTTGTTCATCGAACACGCGCCGGCCTCGCTGGCCATGTTTGATCGTGACATGCGATATCTGAGCGTTAGCCGCCGATGGTTGAAGGACTACCAACTGGGCGATCGCGATCTTATCGGGCTGTCTCATTACGAAGTTTTTCCGGAAATTCCAGAACGCTGGATAGAAGCCCACCGCCTCGCGCTGAATGGCGAGGTGGTACGGGCTGAAAGCGATCGCTTCGAGCGCGGCGATGGGTCGGTGCAGTGGGAACGATGGGAAGTACGGCCCTGGCATGACCGGACCGGCGAGGTCGCGGGCATTGTTATCTTTACCGAGGACATCACCCAGAGAAAGCTGGTGGAAGGAGCGCTGGCTGCCAGCGAAAGGAAATACCGCGAACTGATCGAAACCGCCAACAGCGTCATCCTCCGTTGGGACAATCAAGGCATTATCCGTTTCATCAACGAATACGGCTTGCGTTTTTTCGGCTATGCGCGAGAGGAGTTGATCGGCCATGAGGTGATGGCCCTCGTGCCCAAGGTGGAAAAGAGCACCGGCAGAAACCTGCACGCCCTGCTCAAGGATATTGTTGTCCACCCCGAACAACACGTGTTCGTACCCGCTGAAAATATTACCAGGGACGGCAAAACCGTCTGGGTTTCATGGACCAACAAGGCCATCCTCGACGAGCAAGGGAACGTTCAGGAAATTCTGGCCATCGGCAATGACATTACCGCGCTGAAGGTAACCGAACGGGCGCTCAAGGAAAGCGAACAGCAAAAACGGTTGGCCCTGGATGCGGCCAGCCTGGGCGCGTGGCGGCATGACTTCGAAAGCGACCTCATCCTTTTCGATGAGTGCGGGCGGCGGTGCTATGGTTTCGATAAAGATGTTGTCAGTCTTTCCGAACTGATCGGACGGGTCCATCCGAACGATGTCCGAGAATTGGAACAAGATATCAAATTGCTCGCCGATCCTTCAACGGGCCGGGAACGATATGCGACGGAATTTCGGATTATTCGTCCAGACGGCCGGACCCGATGGCTTTCCCTGCATTCCCGGGTTTATTTTGCCGGAAAGAGGTCCGGGAAGCGGCCCACTTTCGCCTATGGAACGGTTCAGGACATCACCGAAAAAAAGGAGGCGGAAGAAGCGCACGCAAAACTGCGCGATCAGTTTATCCAGGCCCAGAAAATGGAGTCTATAGGTCGCCTGGCGGGAGGCGTTGCCCATGATTTCAACAATATGCTGGGAATAATCCTCGGCTATACGGAATTGGCCATGGAGCAGGTAAGCCCCGATTCACAGGCGTACGCCAATCTGGAGGAGATCCGAAGAGCGGCCCAGCGTTCGGCGGATCTCACTTGTCAGCTTCTGGCTTTCGCCCGGAAGCAGACCGCTTCTCCCGAAGTCATGGATCTCAACGACAAGATACCCGGCATGATCAAAATGCTCAGGCGTCTTATCGGCGAAGACATCGATCTGGACTGGATACCGGGAGCGAACCTGTGGCCGGTCAGGATGGACCCCGCCCAGACCCACCAGCTTCTGGCGAATCTCTGTATCAACGCGCGGGACGCCATCGGCGGGGTAGGCAGAGTAGCCATCGAAACGAAAAATGTCGTCATTGACGACGACTATTGTTCGGAACACGCCGGATGCAAACCGGGCGAGCGCGTGATGCTCGCGGTCAGCGACAACGGCTGCGGCATGGACCAGGAGACCCTCGACAATATTTTCGAACCGTTTTTCACGACCAAGGAGGTGGGAAAGGGAACCGGACTGGGCCTTTCCACGGTCTACGGCATTGTGCGGCAGAATGAAGGACATATCGACGTGCGCAGCCGGCCCGGACAAGGCGCCAGTTTCATGATTTACCTCCCCAGAACTCTGGAAACCGCTGGAGCGAGGTCCGAGCAACAGACGAATACGGTCTCGAAAGGCGCCGAGACCCTGCTGCTGGTGGAAGACGAAGAATCGATCCTGCATCTCGCCAAGACCGTGCTCGAACGGCTCGGCTACAAGGTACTCGCAGCTCCGTCGCCCCAAAAAGCCCTGACCGTGGCCGAACAATACGAGGGACCCATTCATCTGTTGATTACGGATGTGGTGATGCCCGAAATGAACGGACAACAGTTGACGGAACAAATAAAAAGACTCATTCCGACTATCAAAGTGCTCTATATGTCCGGCTATACGGCCGATACCATCGCCCACCGGGGTATCCTCGCGGGCAATGTCGAATTCATTCAAAAACCGTTTTCTAACAAATCGCTCGCCGAACGGGTGCGGGAAGTATTGGACCGATAAGAGTCCGCGACACGTAACCGGACAAGAAATCGATTAATATTGGCTATAATCAAATCATAACGCTTTCCACATCAAAAACCCCAGAAAAGCCGCTTAGAATGCCCTCTTATCCGAAGATTCCGAATCTTCGGTCAAGCATGGGCGCGTCCAACCGGACTAAGCCAATCAAAAACTAAAAAACGTCACATTAAATTTTAATTAAAATGGTCCAAGATGATTGGATGTTACCGTTTGCGTTCATTTTCCACGACGTTTCATATCGACTGGACAACAGCGTCGCGGTCGGAAACCACTCCTTGTCTTTGAAGGTCCCGGCTCCGCCAAACGACAACGGGCCGTCCTGGACGGGATCGACAACTCTTCCAATAATCCACTTCATCTAAAAGGGGGGCGTAATGTGGATTGAAAAGCCGCCAATCCCAAGACCGGGTGTTAGAGGAATCCTTTCCGGGGAATGACTCCGGTGAAGGGATTGGGAAATGAACCCGGACGATGACTACTCCGGTCCGTCTTCGGATGGCCGGAGCTTAACCGATAACGCTCAAAAAACTTAAACGATCTGACCAACAAAAAAACAGGAGGTAAAGATGAAAATCAGATCAATCGTAACAGGTATCGCGCTTTGCGCGGCCACCGCGCTTTTCGCCATGCAACCCGCCACGGCGGCCGACGTGCGGCTCACCGGGAGCGGCGCCAGTTTTCCCGCGCCCCTTTACACAACCTGGTTCCAGCAGTTCAGCCGCGCCCATAAGGGCATCCAGATCAACTATCAGTCCAAGGGATCGGGCGCGGGAATCCGCGACTTCCAGAACCACGTCGTGGACTTCGCCGCCAGCGACGCGGCGATGAGCGACGAAGAGATGGCGCCCGTAAAAGAAGGGGTGCAGCTGCTTCCCATGACCGCCGGCGAAATCGTGCTCACCTACAACCTCGAAGGCGTCAAGGAACTGAAGCTCCCCCGCGACGTTTATCCCGCCATTTTTCTTGGCAAGATCAAAAAGTGGAACGATCCGAAGATCGTCGCCGCCAATCCCGGCGTCAAACTGCCTGACGAGGAAATCACCGTGGTCACCCGCGCCGACAGCTCCGGAACGTCCTTTGTGTTTACCAAGCACCTGAGCGCCGTTTCCGATGAGTTCAAGAACGGCCCCGGTTTCGGTAAGACGGTCAACTGGCCGAGTGACGCCAAGATGGTCAAGGGCCCCAAAAACGACGGCGTGACCGCGCTGGTCAAACAGACTCCCGGCACCATCGGTTACGTGGAATATGGTTATGCGCGCATGTCCAAGCTTCCCATGGCCCTTCTGCAGAACAAGGAAGGCAAGTTCGTCGCGCCCAACCTGGAAAGCGGTCAGGCCGCCCTGGCGAACGTCGAACTTCCCGAGGACATGATTGTCTGGGCGTCCGATCCGGCCGGCGCCGATTCCTATCCCATCGTCACCTATACGTGGATGCTCTTCTACAAGAAGTATGACGACCCCGAGAAGGCCAAAGCCCTTCGAGAAATGGTCGAGTATGGTCTGACCGAGGGACAGAAGATCTCCGATAAGGCGGGTTACATTCCGCTGCCCAAGAATGTCGTCGAAAAGGTCCGCGAGGCCTCGGCGAATATTCAGTAGTTGTAAATAACGGTTCGTGGGGCGTTTCCTCGATTATGGAGGGAGCGCCCTTCTCTCAATGGAGTGACCAACATGGCCAACCATGTCATAACCGCAGTTGGAAGCGTGGAAACTACGGAAACAAAGTCCCCATCCACCATGGATATCATCTTTGATAAAGGCTTCCGGGCACTGACGTATGTTTTCACCCTGGCGACCATAGTCCTGCTAGCCTATATCGTCTTCCGGATCGGCGGGCAGGCCCTGCCGGCCATGTCCGAATACGGACTTAACTTCCTGACCTCAACCACCTGGGACGTCAACGAAGGTCTGTTCGGCATCCTGCCGGAGATCTGGGGCACCCTGTACAGCTCTATTCTGGCACTGATCATCGGCGGTTTTTTCGGTATTACCATCGCAATTTTTCTCACGCAGGATTTTTTGCCCCACAAGATCGAGCTGGCGCTTAAAAACATCGTCGAGCTTCTCGCGGCCATTCCCAGCGTTGTCTACGGTCTCTGGGGTATTTACGTGCTGATTCCCCTCATCAGACCCTTGGCGGACCTGATGCACGATCATCTCGGCTGGATTCCGTTTTTCTCCACCAGCCTGAGCGGACCCGGCATGTTCCCGGCCGCGCTGGTGCTCTCGATCATGATCCTGCCCACCGTCGCCGCGATTTCACAAGACGCGCTCCGCTCCATTCCCCACAAAACCAAGGAAGCCGCCTTCGGCATGGGGACCACCCGGTGGGAGGCCATACTCCGGGTTATACTGCCCACCGCGTCGGGCGGTATCTTCGGCGCGCTGGTGCTGGGTTTCGGACGCGCCTTGGGCGAAACCATGGCTCTGGCCATGCTGGTCGGTAACGCGAACCAGATAAGCCTGTCGCTTTTCGCTCCGTCCAATACATTGGCGGCGCTTCTGGCGCTCAACTTTCCGGAAGCGGGAAGACACGAAGCCTCCATTCTCATGTACGCCGCCTGCGTGCTGCTCTTCATCACCCTGATCGTCAACGTCGCCGGAGCGGCCATCATTTCCAGAACCGGAATGGGGGTGAAGAAATGAGCACGGCCACCAAGACGGACGGATTGAAACTGCCGACTCTCGAACGGCAGCCGATGGAGCCACGGGCGATGAAGTCGATCATCCTGAGCGCCATTACCGTGTCGGCCGCGATAATTGCCTGCATACCTCTTTTTTCCGTGCTCATCATGCTGATCTATCGAGGCGGCAAGCGGCTCAGTCTGGAAATTTTTCACGCTCTGCCGCCCACGGCGTTCGAGTTGGGCGGCGGTTTCGGTAACGCCATTTTAGGTACCCTGTTCATGGTGGGCATCGCCGCGGTGATCAGCGTGCCCTTCGGAGTGCTCGCCGCCATCTACCTCGCGGAACTCGGCCCGCACAGTAAAGTCTCCCAGATTGCCCGCTTCTGCGCCAAAACCATGACCGGACTACCTTCCATTCTCGCCGGTGTTTTCGCCTACGCCGCCGTCGTTCTGATCATGGGAACCTATTCGGCCTGGGCCGGCGGCATAGCCCTGTCTCTGCTTATGATACCCATTGTCATGCTGACCGCCGAGGAAGCCATAAAAATGGTGCCGCGACCGATGAAGGAAGCGGCCTTTGGAATGGGCTGCACGCCCTCGCAGTCCATGGTGAAGGTTATCCTGCCGGTGGCCATCCCAGGCATCATGACTGGCGTGGTGCTGGCGGTCGCCCGCGCCGCGGGCGAAACCGCGCCGCTTCTGTTCACGGCGCTGTTCAGCGATTACTGGCTGCGGCCGGATGAGCCCACCGCCTCGCTGGCCGTGCTCATCTACAATTATTCCGGCATGCCTTTCGAAAACCAGATCGAACTGGCGTGGACAGCCTCTCTGGTCCTGGTGCTGATGGTCTTTGTCCTGAACATCATAAGCAGATCCCTGGGACGGCAGAAAAGAATCTAACGCCTTCAAATATGGAGCAAACGACGATCATGGAATCAACACAGAACCAAAACGTCACGGCGAAGGGAGCAGGCGGATTGTCCCAGAGCGTCGTGCTCGATTGCCATGCGGAAGAAATCTATTACGGAGATTTCCTGGCTGTCCGTGACAGCCACGTCCCCATCAGGAAGAACCAGATTACCGGCTTTATCGGACCCTCGGGGTGCGGCAAAAGCACGGTTTTGAAAAGCATCAATCGCATGAACGACCTCATCCGCGGATTTCGTTTCCAGGGCAAGATTCATTTCCACGGCATGGACATCTACGACAAGAAAGTCGATCCGGTGGCCGTGCGCCGCAACATCGGCATGGTTTTCCAGCAGCCCAACCCCTTTTCCATGTCCATCTATGAAAATGTGGCCTTTGGCCTGCGCCTGAACCGGTTCAAGGGCAACATGAACGAAAAGGTGGAAAAGGCGCTGCGGGGCGCGGCCCTGTGGGACGAGGTGAAAAACAAGTTGAAAAACAACGGGTTGTCGCTTTCCGGTGGCCAGCAACAGCGACTGTGTATCGCCCGAGCCATCGCCACCGAGCCGCAGGTTCTGCTCATGGACGAACCCTGCTCGGCGCTCGACCCCATCGCCACGCGTCAGATAGAAGAACTGATGGTGGAACTGAAACAAAGATTCACGTTGGCCATCGTTACGCACAATATGCAGCAGGCTCAGCGCGTCGCCGATCAGACCGCCTTTTTCGCCGTGGACATCTCCCAGGGTGGAAGGACCGGGTATCTGGTCGAAATGGAACCGACGGCCCAGCTTTTCTCGAACCCCAAGCAACAGTTGACGAAAGACTATCTCCAAGGTCAATTCTCCTGATCCGGGGGCTTGTGTCATGAACAAGGTCAAAATCGTTTTGTATGGATTTATAGCGGCGTTCATCGCCTGTTCCTTCTCGACCGGACTCGCGTCCAACAAACAGGTCACTCCTAAAAAAGCCGATATCGTCGGCGCGGGCGCCACCTTCCCCGCCCCGCTCTATCTGCGCTGGATCAAGGAATTCGCCAAGACTAACGCCGGGTTCACCCTTTTTTACGACGTCGTGGGCAGCGGAGAAGGCATCCGACGGTTCATGGCTGAAGAGGTGGATTTCGGCGCCAGTGACGCTGCCATGACCGACGAGCAAATGGCTCGGGTACAACGCGGTGTCCAGCTTATTCCCGCCACGGCCGGCATTATCGCGATTGCCTTTAACCTACCTGGTGTAAGCGGTGAATTGCGTCTGAGCCGTGAGGTTTACACCGATATCTTTCTCGGCAAAATAAAATACTGGGATGACGAACGGATCAAGGCGCTGAATCCCGGACTGAAAATGATTCACCTTAATATCGTGACCGTTACCCGCGCCGACTCTTCCGGCACCACCTGGGCGTTTACCAATCATCTGGGAACGATCAGCCCGGAGTGGAAGAAGAGTCCTGGTGTGGGCAAAAAAATTGGCTGGCCCGGAACCTCGATGTCAGCCCGGTATAATGAAGGTGTCGCGGCCAAAATCAAATATTCCCGGGGAAGCATTGGCTACGTCGAATACGGTATCGCCAAGCGCGCTGGGCTGTCCATGGCGGCG
This sequence comes from uncultured delta proteobacterium, assembly GCA_963821845.1. Classification (GTDB taxonomy): domain Bacteria; phylum Desulfobacterota; class Desulfarculia; order JACQYL01; family CAWGVV01; genus CAWGFI01. The sequence goes on along the minus strand of CAWGFI010000010.1, from coordinate 51,159 downwards.
ATCGAGAACAAGAGCGGAAAGTACGTCAAGCCCACCGATGAGAGCGGGACGACCACCCTGGCCAACACGTCGAGGATAATGCCCGAGAATCTTCGCATGTTCATACCAGACCCGGAGGGCGACAATTCCTACCCGATCGTAACCTACACCTGGCTGCTGCTGTACAAGTCCTACGCCGACGGGGCCATAGCCGAAAAAGTAAAGCGATTCGTCAAATGGGGATTGGTCGAAGGGCAGAAATACTCCGATGAGTACGGTTACGCGCCCCTCCCCGAATCTGTAGCCGCCTCCGCGTTGAACGCGCTCGCCGCGGTCCGTTGAAAAGCCATGAACAGGCGATCCGCTCGTCGAAACAGGTCGAGGGAAGCCTTTTCATCAGGGGGACTACAGCCCCACAATGAGAGGGAAAAATGAAAAAATCCGTAGTACGTTTTGTCAAAGAATTAGCCCTGGTGTTACTGGGCTTACTGATTGTTGGCGGAGTCAGTTCAGCGGTGATCGCCGATGACATCACGTTGAACGGGGGCGGCGCACGTTCCCGGCGCCGCTTTATGTGAAATGGTTCAAGGATTACAGCCGCTTGAATCCCAATGTGCACATCAGTTACCGGGTTTTTGGGAGCGGAGCCGGTGTTTCCAATTTTATGGCCAACCGGCTGGACTTCGCGGGTTCGGACGTGCCCATGACCCCCGAAGAAATTAAAAAGGTGGACAGAGGGGTGGTGCAGACGCCTTCCACGGCGGGAGCGGTGGTGCTCATCTACAATCTCGAAGGCGTAAAGGATCTGCGCCTTTCGCGTGAAGTGTATACCGGAATATTTCTCGGAAAAATAACGCGTTGGCAGGACCCGGCGATCGTGCGGGAAAATCCGGGCATTGAATTGCCCAATACGGAAATAACCTTGGTGGTCCGGGTGGACAGCAGCGGCACGACCCAGGTTCTGACCGAGCATTTGAGCGCCGCCAACGAAGAATTCTTCAAGGCGGTCGGACCGAGTATGAAGCCGGTGTGGCCCAAGTCCATCGCCGAGGAAGGACGGCTTATCAAAACCGCCGGTAATGGCGGGATAGCCCGGATGGTGAAAGTGTTGCCCGGCTCGATCGGCTATGTGGAATACAGCTACGCCTACTTCACCGATATTCCCATGGCCACGCTGCAAAACAAAGCGGGGCAATATGTGGCCCCCACCACGCACGCGTTTCTGGAGACACTTGCCGCCGTCGACCCTTCGGAAGGGACGACTTTGATCGCGCAAATACCGGCCGATCCCTTGGGAAAAGGCTCCTACCCCATCCTGGCCCTGACCTGGCTGATCTGCTACAAAAACTACGATGATCCGCTGAAGCTGAAGACCATCAAGGACATGCTCAACTACTGTCTCACGGAAGGTCAGAAATACAGTCTCAGGACCGGCTATATCCCATTGGTGGAACCGTTGCTGTCCAAGGCGCGGAAAAACATCGAACAAATCCAGCTGAAACCGTGATCCTACCGGGACGCGCCGCTTAAGGGGTGCTCCCCGCGACCCCCTGAACGCGCGCGTCCACGCCTCATCTCCGCGCCCCTCTTTTCCTCATCATCGTTTCCGACCTATCCGAAAAACTTCGGAGCCCGCTCTATTCCGATGAAACGCCGCCGCCGTAGCAGGCGTTCAGGCCGGAACATCCGTCCTCCCGAAAAAGATCCTTTCGACAATCGGGATTATTTATTTGTAAAAAATTTGAATTTATGCTGAAGCTGCATAGAATCAGGTGAATTGCTATTGTTGCTATCCATCCAATCGGCTCCAAAACGATAAATATCATTTACGGGCAAACGATGAAAAAGACGGAGAGCGGATCACGGAAAAACGTCTATGCGGACGCCATTCTGAACTCCCTGGGCTCACACGTCGCGATTCTCGATTCGAACGGCGTCATCACCGCGGTCAATGATTCCTGGAAGACCTTCGCGGAGCAGAACGAAGGCAGGTTGGCGGCTGTTTCCGAGGGCGTGAATTATCTCGACGTGTGCCGGAAAGCGAGCGCCGAAGGCGACGAGGACGCCGAAAAGGCGCTCACGGGCGTACAGGATGTCCTGGACGGAAAAAAGAATATCTTCGAAATGGAGTATCCCTGCCATTCCCCGGACGAAGAACGATGGTTTTTTCTGCGCGTCACCCCCCTGATCGACGATTCCGGAAAAATTCTGATCACCCATCTGAACATCTCCGGCAGGGTGCTCGCCTCACGAAATCTACAGCGGATGAACGAAACCCTGCGTCACATCACTTCCAGTATATCCGGCATCGTATTTCAATTCCTGAGGCGCGCCGACGGATCGTATTCCGTGCCTTATGTCAGCGACCAGGTTACCGGGCTGTCGGGTTTCAGCCCCGAAGAAATCATGCGTGACGCCGATCTCCTGCTCAAGCCCATTCATCCCGATGACCAAGAGCGGGCTTTAGCGGAGATTGAACGTTCGTATCGAAATTTAAGCAGATACTCCCTCGAACATCGATTGGTGACGCCGAATGGGGAACTCAGGTGGTTCAGGGTCGAATCGACGCCGAAACGTCTGGAAAATGGCGACACCCTGTGGAACGGGGTATCCATTGACATCACCGACCGCAAACACTCTGAGGAAGCCCTCAAGAAAAGCGAACGGCGGCTGAAAAATCTGATGGAGCGATACCGCGCCGTTTTTGCAAATACCGGCGCCGCGACCTTCATCGCCGACTCCGACACGCTTATCGAGCAGATCAATGATGAAGGAGAACGTATCCTGCAATGCGACAAAACGCAGCTGGAGGGGAAAAGGAAGTGGCTCGACTTCATAACCGAGAGCAACCTTCGCGCCATGCGCCTCAATCACGATAAGCTCCTGGAGGAAGGCGCCTCGAGTCCCCTGCATCTTGAAACAACGATCAGGACGTGCGCGGACGAAATCCGAAACATTCATCTTACCGTCACCAGATTGCCGGAAACAACCAAGTTTATCGCGTCGTTCGTGGATATAACGGACAGAATCAAGGCCGAATCCGAATTAATGATGAAAACCGTGGAGCTGGAACGACAATCCGAACGGCTGAAGGAAGTCAACTCCGCGCTGAAGGTGGTTTTAAAGCAGCGGGAAGTAGACAAGAAAGAGCTTGAAGAAAACGTCGCCAGAAATATTACCGAACTCGTTTGCCCGTACATCGAATCGCTCAAGGAAAGCCTGAGAAATTCCGATCTGGAGCAAATCGTCTCCATTATCGAGAGCAACATTCACGATATCGCGTCGCCGTTTCTGAGCCGGATGACCATGAGCTTTTTCAATCTGAGCCCCATGGAAATCAAGGTGGCGCACCTCATCAAGGACGGTCGCGGCAACAAGGAAATAGCGGGGATTTGCTCCGTATCCGAGAGCACCATCAAAACCCATCGGGCCAAAATCAGGGATAAGCTGGGTTTGAGAAATAAGAAAGTCAATCTCCAGTCTTACCTCGGCAAGTTCGCTTAACTATGATTTTTCCGGAGGCTGTAGAAGTGGCGCCCCCGTTGCCCACGACGGATTGATTCCTTTTTGTATTAACCTGACCGATCGTAAAGGAAGTCGAAAACAGCGTCGAAAAGTATGGAGAGTTTATCATCACTTTACCCTCATTTTATACATCTTGACTAAAGTCCTCGCATATCCGATAAAACATTTGAAACCTCATTTCAAAGCTCTTTTAAATTTAATGCTTTCTTTAGTGCGACTTATATGCTTATCGGCGTTATTTAGCGTTTTTTAACGTTATTTCCGCCAATACCATGAAACATTCATTCGAGACCCCTCGAGTCGGTGAAATGGCGGCTTCAGGCGCGGGCGCCGGCATGGATACGTCCCCTTCGCCGGAGCGGACGATCCCTCGATCCGAGTAAGTCGAATCGCGCAAATATTTGAATGTCCTCAGGGAGAAAAATTTCGTGACATGTGAATTCAAGCAGAAAAAGCCTCTTGATCCGGGCGGTCGTGGAGAGTCGTTGTCTCCTTTTTTCAGATCCTGCGATCTACAGAAGATAGGTTTCCTTGACGACATAACCTATGGGGAAAAACTTTACCAACCTGATCGCGAATTCATCGTTTCACTGTTGAATACCATAGGCGCGCTTGTGGTAGTCCTTGATCGGGAGGGACGGATTATTCTCTTTAATAGGGAATGCGAGCGCGTCACCGGATACTCGGCCGAGGAACTGTACCATAAGCCCGTATGGGACTTTTTGTTGGCGCCCGAGGAGATCCATGAGTTGAAAAATATAATCAACGCTTGTGCTTCCGGTAAATGTCACACCAAACAGGTTAATTATTGGCTGACCCGCGATGGAGCGCGCCGACTTATCGCTTGGAATAATTCGATTATTCTCAACGAGAGCCAATCCGTGGAATACGTTATTGGTACCGGCGTCGACATAACCGAAATCGAAGCGCTGAAACAAGCCTTGCGCCAGAGTGAGGAGAAATTTTCCAAAGCGTTCAACGCCAGCCCTTTCTGGGTCGCCATCAGCACGCTGAAAGACGGAACATACCTGGAGTTAAATGACACGTTTACCAGGGTTACCGGTTTTACCAAGGCGGAGGCGCTAGGGCGTAGCGCGATCGATGTAGGCTTGTTTCGGGACAAATCCGATCGTGACCGAGCGATCGCAAGAATAAAACAAAAAGGTTCCCTGCAGGATTTCGAGTTTGTCTTTCGCCGGAAATCGGGTGAACTCCGCACCGGCCTGTGGAACGCGGAATTGATTGATCTGGGGGAACAGAAATGTCTGATCTCCATCGCGCAGGATATTACCGAACGCAAGCAGGCCGAGCAGGCGATGCGGGATTCGGAGGAAAAATATCGCAGCCTGATCGAGAGTTCGACCGACTCCATACTCATGCTCGATCCCAACCGGAACATCGTTTCATGCAACAAGGCGTTCTTCGACACCTTCGGGTACGACCGGGAGGACGTGGAGGGCAAATCCGTACGAATCCTTCATCCTTCGGAGGAGCGATTCGAGTATTTCGGCTCGTTGTACCGCAAGGAAATGGATAAACGCGGCTTCATCCGAGACGAACTGGAACTCAAAACCAAAGATGGAACACTGTTGCCCCTGGATACGATCAGTTCGGCCATACGGGGAGCCGACGGGGCCATCAAGGGCTATGCGGTCATCTATCGAGATCTTACCGAACGCCGCAAGGCGGAGATGGAACGCGTGCGCCTGCAAACCGCGTTGTCGCAAGTAGCCGAAACTATTGTCATCACCGACTCCGAGGGCTTGATTCAGTACGCCAATCCCGCGTTTTCAACCATAACGGGCTACTCCCTGGAAGAGGCTCTGGGCCGGAGCCCTCGAATTCTCAAAAGCGAAAAACACGATGACGCGTTTTATAAAAACCTGTGGGATACCATAAGCCAAGGCAGGGTATGGACCGGCCACATGGTCAATAAAAAGAAGAACGGCTCGTTTTACGAAGAAGAAGCCACTATTTCGCCCGTTCGGGACCCCTTGGGAAATATCACCAATTTCGTCGCGGTCAAACGGGACGTGACCAATGAGGTGCGGCTGGAAGCCCAGCTTCGGCAGGCGCAGAAACTGGAGGCGATCGGAACGCTCGCCGGCGGCATCGCCCACGACTTCAATAACATTCTGACCGCGGTGATCGGTTTCACCCAACTGGCCATCGATGATGCCCCGGAAGCGACCAAGCTGTATGGAAATCTTCAGCAAGTGTATCAGGCGGCGAACCGCGCGCGGGACCTGGTGAACCAGATTCTCGCTTTCAGCAGGCAACAGGAACAGGATCTCAAGCCGGTCCGGATTGAATTGATTATCAAAGAGGCGCTCAAGTTGCTGCGGGCCACGCTGCCTTCGACCGTTGATATTAAAAATAACGTAATGTCAAACCTGGGCTACGTGCTATGCGATCCCACCCAGATCCATCAGGTGATCATGAACCTGTGCGCCAACGCGGCGTTCGCCATGCGTGAAACAGGGGGCGTTCTCGAAGTGAGCCTGTCCCGCTCCGAACATCACAGCGACTCCCAAACGGCGCTTCTGGTCATGGCGCCCGGCCCGTATCTCAAGCTCACCGTGAGCGACACCGGCAGCGGCATCGATCCGGAAAACCTGGATCGAATATTCGAACCCTATTTTACCACCAAGGGGGTCGGAGAAGGAACAGGGCTGGGGCTGGCCGCGGTGGATGGTATCGTCAGGAGCATGGGTGGCCTGATCCAGGTGGACAGCGAGAGCGGAAAGGGATCGACCTTCAATATTTTTCTGCCCCTGGTTGTCGCCGAAACCGACGCCCCTCCGAAAGTAGCCAATGATACGCCACCCTTGCGAGGCGATGAGCGCATTCTGCTGGTGGATGACGAGACCGCCATACTGAGAGCGAGCAAGCAGATTCTGGAGAGCCTGGGTTATACGGTCACGACCAGCGATTGCGGCACAACGGCCCTGGAACTATTCCGGGCGAACGCCGCCGAATTCGATATCGTCATCACCGACCTGACCATGCCCAAGCTGCGCGGGGACATACTCGCCGAGGAACTCATGACTATCAGGCCGGACATACCGGTGATCCTGTGCACCGGGTTCAGCGAAGTAGTGACCGAGGAGCGCGCCAAGGCCATCGGGATACGCTCTTTTCTCGGGAAACCTCTGCTCAAAAAGGAGTTGGCCGCCGCCATTCGAACCGTTCTGGATCGGGAGTGAGGGAACACCCCGGAGATTTTCCCCACGGCGGGCCTGCGCGATGAGAAAAATCCTGATTGTCGATGATGAAGAGCCCATACGCGTTCTTCTCGAACAAATCCTCACCGACGAGGGATATCGGTGCGTCTCGGCCGATAACGCGGGAACCGCGCGGGAGATCATTGGCCGGGACGAGCCGCCCGACGTGGTTTTATCGGACATCGACATGCCCGGCGAATCGGGTCTGGATTTCATCGGATTTATCCTGGCGAATTACCCGTCCATCGCCGCCGTCATGGTCAGTGTCATGGACAACACCTCCACTGCCGACATCGCGCTCAAAATGGGGGTCTACGGGTATATCGTCAAACCGTTCCACCCCAAAAACCTGCTGATCCAGGTGAAAAACGCGATATACCGGCGCGATCTGGAAATTGAAAATCGAGCCTACCGGAAAGAATTGGAACGGATGGTAAGCGACCGGACCGCCGAACTGCGCGGCGCAAATAGGTCGTTACGTCAGGAGATAGCCGGACGAATACGGATTGAGGCGAAATTAAAACAGAGCGAAGCCGAACTTCTCAACAAATCGTTTCATCTGGAGGAGGTCAACTCCGCTCTCAAGGTGCTCCTCAAGCAGAGAGATGACGATAAAAAGGAGCTGGAAGCCAAAGTCCTCCTGAATGTCAAAGAACTCATCGCCCCCTACCTCGAACAGATCAGGACGGGCTGCGGGGACAGCCAGACCCTGGCCCTGATCGACGTCGTCGAAAACAATCTGAACAACATCATCTCTCCTTTTATGAACAAGATTTCCACCGTATTTCAAAAACTTACCCCCATGGAGATAAAGATCGCCAACCTTATCAAGGAAGGAAAGACCGCCAAGGAGATCGCTCATATATTCGGTATTTCCACCTACACCGTGATCTTCCACCGAAGCAACATCCGCGAAAAGCTGGAGTTGAGAAACAGGAAAATCAATCTGGTTTCCTACCTGCGCTCACTGGAAAATTGACTGGTTTTGCCCCCTATTTCACTCCTAATTTACTGTCATGTCGTAATAACCAGCCGTTACGATTACTTATATAGTGACTAAATTCATGCCTTTAACTCGCTGCTCGCCCGCTTAAGGCACTAGAGAAGGAAACAATGCAGAGAATTCTTGTCGTCGATGATGAAGAACCCATCCGAACGCTGTTTTCGGCAATACTTCTGAACGAAGGCTACGAGTGCGTCGTGGCTCGGAACGCGGCGGAAGCTCGCGAACGTCTGGAAGGGGGACGCTTTGATGTGGTCATTTCGGATGTGAGGATGCCGGGAGAGTCGGGCCTGGAACTTGTACGGCATATCCTGTCCATATCGCAGGATACGGCGGTCATTCTGGCGTCGGTCCTGGACGACCGCGGCGTGGTGGACGAGTCCCTGGAGATGGGCGTGCATGGCTATATCGTGAAACCCTTCAACCCCAAGGGGGTCCTCATCACGATTCAGAACGCGGTGCATCGCCTGCAATTGGAAAACGACAACAAAAATTACCGGGCCAACCTGGAACGGCTGGTATCGGAACGCACCATCGAGCTGAAAAAGATCAACAGCGAACTGGCGCGGGCGCTCGATGAAATCAGAAACACCCAGGCTCACATGGTTCACACGGAGAAAATGGCTTCAATCGGTCAGCTTGCCGCCGGAGTGGCTCACGAGATCAACAATCCGGTGGGGTTCGTGGGCAGCAACCTGAATACACTCGCCGAATATCAATCCGATCTTTCCCTGCTCATCCAGGAATACCGGAAACTGATGCGGGAACTTAAGGAGTCCCCGGACGCCGGCAAGTGCGAGTCGATCCTGGAGCAGGTCCAGCAAATCGAAACCCTGGAGAACGATCTGGATGTCGACTATCTCATCACGGATACCAACGATCTTATCGAGGAAAGCATAGAAGGAACTGACCGCATCAAGAAAATCGTGGCCGACCTGAAGGACTTCGCGCATCCCGGCGAAGACAAGCTCAAGCCGTCCGACATCAACAAGAATCTCGAATCCACTCTGAACGTGGTCTGGAACGAACTCAAATATAAAGCCACGGTGACCAAGGATTTCGGCGAACTGCCGTATATCATATGCAACCCGCATCAACTGAATCAAGTTTTTATGAATATTCTGGTAAACGCCGCGCAGGCTATCGAAAAACAGGGTGAAATAGCCATTTCCACGAGAGCCGTCGACGATGCGGTGGAGATTAAATTCAGGGACACCGGATCGGGAATAGAGCCGAAAAGCGTCGGCAGAATATTCGATCCTTTTTTCACCACCAAGGAAGTCGGCAAGGGAACGGGTCTGGGTTTGCACCTGGCCTATAACATCATAAAAAAGCACAACGGGTCGGTTAACGTGGAAAGCGAACTGGGCGTGGGAACGACTTTCACCATTCGGCTTCCCGTGAGCGAAAACGGTGGGGCGCCGGGAACCATGAACACACCACATTCCGGTTGTTGAACCAGGGACAAAATGGAACTTCTATACAAACACGCGATCCTGCTGGTGGATGACGAAGAGCAGATACTCAGATCCCTCCAAAGAATGTTTCGCACGGAGGGCTACTCGATCACTACCGCGACCAATGGCGCCGAAGGCATACATCACATCGAGAATTGCGAGCGACCTTTCTCTCTCATAATTTCCGATCAGCGCATGCCCGGCATGAACGGTTCCGAATTTCTCGAACGGTCAAAAAGACTGCTTCCGGACGCCACGCGGATTCTTCTGACCGGTTATTCGGATGTGGACGCTATTTCCGACGCGATCAACAAGGGTGAGATCTACCGCTACGTCACCAAACCGTGGGACCCCGAAAGCCTGAAACATCAGGTTCGCGCGGCGCTGGGTCACTACGAGTTAATCCTGGAGAACCGGCGGCTGCTGGCCTTGACCAGAATGCAAAACGATGAACTCAACAAAATCAACAGACATCTGGAGGAAAAGGTAGCCGAACGAACCAGGGAGATCGTGGCCAAGAACGAAGCGCTGGACAAGGCCAACAAGGAACTCGAGGCCGTTTTCTATAATTCGGTCAAGGCCTTCGGAGCCCTGGCGGAACTCAACATCCCGCAGATCGCCCGCCACGGCAAATTCGTGTGCGCCCTATCGCGCGAAATAGGCAAACGGCTCGACCTGACCGGCGGGGAGCTGAACCAACTGGAAATCGCCTCCTTTCTTCACGACCTGGGAAAATTGGGCTTTCCGCAAAGGGTCCTGGAGCATCGGCGGGATCTCTGGAGCGCCGAGGAACAGGCGCTGTATCGGAAACATCCCGAACACGGCCAGGCCGCGGTGCAGTTCATCAACAAGCTCGATGAGGTGGCCGTTTCCATTCGCGGCCATCATGAACGATATGACGGTAAAGGATTTCCGGACGGCCTGAAGGGCGACGGCATCCCCTTGGGCGCCAGGATAATCGCGGTCGCCGACGCATACGACAAAATAATCAACATCGCCGGAGACCAGAACGGAGCGTCCAAATCCCCGACCGCCGCGGAAACTCCGCATAACCTGGCCATTTCGCATCTGATCAACCAAAGCGGGAAGCGATACGACCCCCGGGTGGTGGAAGCCTGCGTCAACTTCTTCCAAAAGAAAACAAAGGCCGGCTCGACCGCTTCCAGGGCGCCGCGGAAGACCGACGCCAATAAATACTGGAAAGAGAAAAAAGTGGAACTCAGGGATCTGCGTGAAGGAATGACGCTTTCGCGCTCTCTCTATTCCCGTAAGGGAAGGTTCGTGCTCATAAGCAATACCAAACTGACCGGCGACTACATCGTGAACTTGCAGAGTTATCATAAGAATGAGCCGCTGGGCGACATATATATATTGAACAACTGATCGATGACGACACGCGCCGACGCGCATTCCATCGGCTTCAGCAAATTGTTTCGGAGGACCTATGCCCCACGGATTACTGCTCGTGGATGACGATACGCATATCATCAATTCGTTAAAAAGAGCGTTACATAAGGAACCCTATGAAATCTTCAGCGCCAATACGGCGGTCGAAGCGCTGGCCCTGATGAACGACTATCATATAGACTTGGTCATTTCCGATGAAATGATGCCGGGCATGAAAGGCTCGGAGTTTCTGTCGTTAATATCGCGAGCCTACCCGCAAACGGTCCGCATCATGCTCACCGGCCACGCCACGCTGGAAACGGCGATCAGGGCCATAAACCAGGGGCAGATATACCGTTTCCTGACCAAGCCCTGGAACGACGTCGATCTGGCCGTAACCCTACGGCAAGCGCTGGATCACAAAACGCTGATCAGGGAAAATCGCAGATTGAACGCTGAAAACAAGCGGCAGCGCGGCGTCCTGCAATTGCTGGAAAAGAAATACCCCGGGATCGCCACGGTTGAACGGGACGCCCGGGACGCCATCCTGTTGGAATAGCTTGCATGGTTTTCCGTATCGGCCGACAAAGCAACGCTTCTTTTCTCGCCATCCCGGAGTGACAGGTATTTTCGATGAATACTGAACTGAGACTGAGGAACAGCGATTACACGATTCTCATGGTAGATGACGAATTGAATGTAATCCGATCCCTGAAACGTCTTTTCCGCAAGGAGCATTACAATATCATCACCGCGAACAGCGGGGTGGAAGGATTGGAAACGGTCAAATCCAATTCCGTGGACGTGATTATTTCGGATCAGAGAATGCCCAGGATAAGCGGGGTGGAGTTTCTCTCCAAGGTCAGAAAAGACTTCCCCCGGATCATTCGCATGATTCTAAGCGGTTACACGGACATACAAACCGTAACGGCCGCCATCAACGAGGGCAACGTCTATAAATTCATACTCAAACCCTGGGATGACAATTACCTTTTGGACGCGGTGCACGAAGCGCTGCGGTTGCGCGCTCTGCAGGACGAAAATGAAAGCCTGAATAAAGAAATCAGAAATAAAAATGAAGAATTGACGCGCATCAACAGATCGCTCGAGAGCGAAGTGCAAAAAAGAACCGAAAAAATCATCGCGCAAAGCGAAGACCTCAAAATGTCCAGCGACATACTCAACAGCCTGCCCGTGGCGGTCGTATGCGCCGGCCTCGACAGAAGGATATTGTTCACCAACAGCTTTGCAAATATTCTGTTCGGCGGCAAACACGAGGAAATACATGGGTCGTTTATCCAGAACGTCTTCAACGACGACGTCCTGGACGTGTTCGAAGCCACTATCAATCTGGGACTGCCGCAAAGCGCCTCGGTCACCAGACACGACATCTATCAATTTGGCCTGAAATCAACGCCCATTATCTCGGATGAAGAAATCTCGATGGTCATATTATCGTTCTACGAATTGTTATAAAAGGAATTGAAATGCCGGAAATCCCTCATCAGCACGATTTGGAAGATAAAAATTTTCGCATGATTGCTATCGATGAACTCAAAGTCGGTATGTACGTCAAGCTTGACCTGCCGTGGATACGGTACCCCTTTACGAGGAAGCAGTATAAGATTTCGCATGAACGGGAAATTTCGACCATACAGAAATATGGAATTCAGAAACTGGTTATCGATACGGAGAAATCCGATCTTTCCGCTATTGATCTGAAAAAGTTCGGGATGCCGGCCAAAAAGAAAGTAGCCCAAAAAAAACGATCCACCGCCAAACGAGCTAAATCGACCACGATCGAGAAAAAGGATTTCAGTAACGGGAACGTACAGAAAAAAATCAAGCAGCTCGAGACATCGAAGAACGCATATCACGAAACCAGCAACAAGGTGGAGGATATATTCAACGATTTAGCCTCCAGTAAAAAGGATGGTTTGTTCAAATCGAGCGAACTGATAGCCCAAATCACCGATGAGATAGAAAAAGACTCGGAGACCTTCGTCCATCTGATCAACCTGCCCTTTAAAAAGGACTTCGTGCAGTTCCATTCCCTTAACGTGTGCATCTTGTCGCTGATACTCGGCAAAACACTGAGACTGGCTAAGGAGGAAATGAAAGTCGTGGGATTGGGCTCTCTTTTCCATGATATCGGTAAAAGCACCCTACCCATCCAACTCACGGCCAAGAAAGCGGCCTATACCCGCATCGAAAATTCGGTCATCATGACGCATTGCCAAAGGGGGCGCGATCTCCTGGCGGGCCGGGACGACATTCCCGCCAATGTAGTCGACATCGTTCTTCAGCATCATGAATACATCGACGGTTCCGGTTATCCGCAAGCCCTGAAGGATGGCGACATCCAGACTTTTTCCAAGGTCGTCTGTATCGCGAACATCTATGAAAATCTGACCAACCCGTTCAATCTCGATCAGATGATGCTCCCGCATCAGGCGCTTTCCTATATGTATAAACACATGAAAAGCAAGCTCACGCCGATTCTGGTGGAAACGCTGGTCAAGTCCCTGGGCGTTTATCCTCCGGGGTCCGTGGTGGAACTCGATGACGGCAACATGGGGATGATTCTGAGTATTAACAGAATGGCCACCTTGCGCCCCACCATACTGGTGTACGATTCCAAGGTTCTGGCAAAAGCCCCCACCATTCTCGACCTCAATGAGGATCATTCGCTCAAGATCACCAAGGCGCTGAAGCTGACGGATCTGTCCAAGGAAGCAATCGAGAGTCTGAAACTCGACAAGAGGAAAGGATACTCCACCGCCCCCGAAGAAGACGTCTGAGCCGCGCGTGACGCCTCGTCTCCCTCGCCCCACTCGGCCCTGATCGGTATTCAATCGCCGATCAGGGTCCGGGTCGGGCTTCTATACGCCTTTTTCCCTCCCGCGCCGCTTTTAGGTTGATTATTCCCGGCAAAACCGGATTTAATGAAACAAAATTCCAAATCTTCGGAGGGAGTCGGTAATGTTTCAGCTTGAACCGGAAGAAAGAGAGCGGTTCGGCGAGATAGCAATTCGGGTTCGCCGGAACATCATCAGCAGCATCCACCAGGCGCAGGCCGGTCATCCGGGGGGGTCTCTTTCGGCGGTCGAACTGCTGATCGCCCTGTATTTCAAGATCCTCAAAATCGATTCCGCCCAGCCTCATTGGGCCGAACGCGATCGATTCATTCTATCCAAGGGTCACGCCTCCATCGCGCTCTATGCGGTACTGGCCGAACGCGGCTATTTCCCGCCCGAAGAACTGAAAACCTTCGACGCCCTGGACACCAGGCTGCAATCCCATCCGGACATGAATCTTACGCCCGGCGTCGACATGTCCACCGGGTCATTGGGACAGGGGCTGTCGGCCGGCGTCGGAATGGCCCTGGGCGCCAAACTCATGGGCCGCGATTTTCTGACTTATGTCCTCATGGGCGATGGAGAGCTTCAAGAGGGACAGGTCTGGGAGGCCGCGGAAACCGCCGCCACCCGCAGGTTGACCAATCTGATCGGCATCCTCGATTTCAACCGCTACCAACTGTGCGATTGCGGGTTTCCCGGCGGCGGCGGCTGCCAGGACCCGGCTATCAAATTTCAAGCCTTTGGCTGGCGGACCATTCCGGTCAACGGCCATGACTACGGGGATATCCTGAGAGGCGTCAACGAGGCTGTCCAGGTGCGGGAGCAACCGGCGCTGATTATTGCCGGAACCGTCAAGGGTAAGGGAGTATCCTTCATGGAAGACACCTGTTCGTGGCACGCCCGGGCCACCACGGCGGAAGAATACGAACGCGCGCTTAATGAACTCCGGCCATGAAAGGCGAAGATATGACCCGATTATTGTCGCAACGTGTGGAATTCGGCAAAACCCTGGTGGATTTGGGCGGATCGGACTCGCGCGTGGTGGTTCTGGACGCCGACCTGGCGACGTCCACCCAAACCAGCATGTTCTCCAAGGCCTATCCGGAACGATTTTTCCAGATGGGCATCGCCGAACAGAACATGTTCGGGGTGGCCGCCGGTCTGGCGGCGGTGGGGCTGGTCCCCTTCGCCTGCACCTTCGCCTGCTTTGTAGCCAAGAGAGGGTTGGACCAGATACGGACCAGCGTGGCTCAGCCGGGCCTGAACGTGAAACTGATCGGAGCCTACAGCGGTATTCTGACCGGCAAGACCGGCAAGACCCATATTTCGGTGCAGGACATCGCCATTTTCCGGGCCATGCCCAACATGATTACCCTGGCCCCCATCGACGGCGTTGAAGTGGATAAGGCCATGCGCGCCATCATGGATTATCAGGGCCCGGTGTATCTTCGCCTGACCAGGGACCCCTGCCCGGTGGTGCTGGACGAATCGTACCAATTCGCCATCGGCAAAGGGGTTTTGCTGCGTGACGGAGGCGATATCGCCCTGATCGGGACCGGCGAACAGAGCCGCCGCTGCCTGGAGGCCGCTTCGCTTCTGGAACAGGAGGGAATCGATGCGTTGGTCCTTCACCTGCCCACGGTGAAACCGCTGGATGAAGACGCCATTCTGCAAGCGGCCGCCAAAACCGGCGTGGTGGTTACCGCCGAGGAACACAGCCTGATCGGCGGCCTGGGCGGCGCGGTGGCCGAATTGCTGGGTGAAGAACTGCCCACGCTCGTCAAAAGGGTCGGCCTCCGGGACACCTATCTGGAGTCGGGGAACAATGATGAATTGATCGAAAAATACGGCCTGTCGCCCAGGTTCATCGCCCGACAGGCCCGCGAAACCCTGAAAAAGAAGAAAGAAAAAGACTGAAAAAAAATGTGGGGGAATCTCTTCCCCCACACCCCCTGTGGGCGATTTCTCGCTGCGCTCGAAATGAAACGCGTTACGGGAGACATGACGCCATCGGTCAGCCTCCCGTCTCCCGGTTAGCTCTTCCTGCTGGTATGCGTCACAAAACCCGAAATAACGCGCTTGGTTTCCTCGCTCTCGCAGTCCGGGCAGCGCACCCGGGCCATGTCGAGCTGGGAGATTCCCATCCTTAATGAAAATTCCTTACCGCATTTCTCACACTGATAATCATACTCCGGCATAGCCGCTCCCTTCACATCCTTTTAATAAAAAAGTCAGTCCTTATATTGTAAAATGATACTTCGACATCATGCAATCGCCCTTGCGGGCGAGAACACGGATTTGCTTAACAGACAGGAGGAAAACCGTGGATAACATTGCCGACAGTCCCCTATTACTGAGCCCATTCCAGATGGGCGATCTTCGTTTGCGAAACAGGGTGGTCATGTCCCCATTGACCAGATCGCGGGCGGGCGAAGAACGCATGCCCAACGCTTTGATGGCCCGTTACTACGTCCAAAGGGCGTCCGCCGGGCTGATTATAACCGAGGCCACGGTGATTTCCCGGCAGGGAATCGGTTGGCTGAACAGTCCCGGAATCTATTCCGACCAACAGGCCGAAGCCTGGAAAACGGTGGTAAAGGCCGTTCACGGTCGGGGAACTCCCATGTTCTTGCAGCTTTGGCACTGCGGCCGGGCTTCACACACCAGTTTCCATCCCGAAGAGGGAGCGCCCGTGGCGCCGTCGGCCGTCAAACTCACCGGCGATTACATTCACACTCCGCCGGGGAAACAGCCCTATGAAATCCCGCGCGCGCTGGAAACGAACGAAGTGGCCGCCGTGGTGGAAGACTATCGGCGCGCCGCTCGGCGGGCCAAGGCCGCTGAGTTCGACGGCGTGGAAATTCACGCCGCCAACGGGTATCTCATCGATCAGTTTCTTCAGTCCAAGACCAACCGCCGGACTGATCGTTACGGCGGCAGCCTGGAGAACCGTTACCGCTTCCTGGATGAAATCGTAAACGCCGTCCTCACGGTGTGGCCGGCCAACCGGGTCGGCGTGCACATCGCTCCCAACGGCTCGTTCAATGACATGGGATCGCCCGATTTCCGGGAAACGTTTCTCTATGTGTCCAAACAACTGAACCGCTACGGGCTGGCCTATCTCCACGTGGTGGACGGCCTGGAGTTCGGTTTTCACGATCTCGGAATGGCCATGACCCTGGACGAGTTCCGGGAATTTTTCGACGGCCCGCTGATGGGCAATAGCGGCTATACCAAGGAAAAGGCCGAAGAGGCTCTCAGGAATCATCACGCCGACCTGATTTCCTTTGGCCGGCCTTTCATCAGCACGCCCGATCTCCCGGAACGGTTCGCTCACGGCTGGCCCTTGAATCCGCCGGCCCCCTTCAGCGTCTATTATTCGTTCGACGAGGTCGGCTACGCCGATTATCCGCCGTACGGAGAAGGAGACTGACCCGCACGACAATCAGCCCAGTTTTCGCCATATGCGGAGGATGTTCTCCTCCTCGATCTCTTTCTTGAAGTCGCCTTTTTTCCCGAAGAGGGCGAAAACCGGGTTGTTGTCGGCCATCACATAGGCGGTGACGTTCTTATAGCCCTGCCGCTTGGCGTACGCCTCCAGCCGGTCCTGAAGCAGCGTGCCGATCCCCTGCCCCTGGTAGTTTTCCATAATGGTGTACGCCGCTTCGACCGTGGAGTCGTTTTCGGCGCTGTACCGTCCGACGCCGATGATGCGTTCCAGCCCTATCTCGCCCACCGTGACCACCAGCGCCATGTTGTCCTTGTAGTTCACGTTCACCATCTTCTGGGCCCTGCTGTGCGGCATGGCCTTTACAGCGTGAAAGTAGCGGCGATAAATGGTTTCGTCGGTGTGCGAATAAAAAAAGTCTTGCAACAAGGGCTCGTCGGTGGGCTTGATGGGCCTGATCAGAGCCTTGGACCCGTCTTTCAGCGTATACTCGCTTTCCTCTTCCTCCGGGTAGGGATGATACTGATCGGTCAGCAGGATCTGATCGGGATACACGTACGCCTTTTGTTTGGCTTCGCGCAGAAGCTCCTGGCGAAAGGAGGGGTGAGCGATATTGATCAGCGCCATGGCCCGTTCGCGCACGGATTTGCCCTGAAGATAGGCGATTCCGTATTCGGTCACCACATACTGCACGTCCCCGCGCGTGGCCACCACCCCCGCGCCTTCGGCCAAGTGCGGCACGATGCGCGAAAGTTTGCCGTCCGTGGTGGTGGAAGGCAGCGTGATGATGGATCTTCCCCCCTCGGACATGGCCGCCCCGCGTATGAAATCCAGCCTGCCGCCGATGCCGCTGTGAAAATGGCGGCCCTTTGACTCCGAACACACCTGCCCGCTCAAATCCACTTCCAGGGCGCTGGTCATGGTCACCATGTTCTTGTTCTGGGCGATGGTGAGCGGATTATACACGTAATCGGCCGGGTGGAACGAAAAAAGCGGGTTGTCGGCCACGTAATCGTAGATGCGGCGCGAACCGATGCAGAAACAGCACACCACCTTGCCCGGGTGCAGGCTCTTTTTCTCGTTGGTGATGACCCCGCTTTCGATCAGATCGATCACCTTGTCGGAAACCACTTCCGTATGCAGCCCCAGGTCGCGCCTGCCGCCCAGCATGGATAGAACCGAATAGGGAATATGGCCGAAGCCCACGTGCAGGGTGTCGCCGTCCCTGATCAGCTTGACGGCGTTCCGGGCGATGGCTTTTCCCACTTCATTGGGTTCAGGATAAAGGAATTCCACCAGGGGCGCGTCATGCTCCACAAACCAGTCGATCTTGCTCACGTGGACAAAGGTGTCCCCCAGGGTGCGGGGCATATATTCCGGTTGACCTGGGCGATCACCACCCCGGCGGTCTCCATGGCCGCCTTGATCACGTCCACGGCGATCCCCAGGTTGACGAACCCGTGCTCGTCCGGCGGGGTGGTCTGGACCAGCGCCACGTCGATGGGGATGACGCCCTTGCGAAACATTTCGGGAACCCGGGAAAAGGCCACCGGCGTATAGTCGGCTCGCGCCTCGTTGATGGCGTCCCGCGTGGTCGGCCCCACGAAAAATACGTTGTGCCGAAACCGGCTGTCGAACCGCCGGTCGGTATAGGGGGCTTCGCCCACGATAATAAAATGGAGGATCTGAACGTCGCTCAGCGTCCCGGCGCGATCGATCAATCCCTCCACCAGGTGTTGAGGCTCGGCGCAGGCCGACCCCACGAACACGGTGTGTCCGCGCTTCACGTCGTCAAGCGCGCGTCCCCGCTCGACCAATCTCTCGGTATATATCTTGTTCCAGTTTCTCAGCATGCGGCTCCTCGTATCAGCCGGTATAGCGCAGGTCGTTCGTCACGAAGGTTCACGTCTCGGTCTCTGAAGCAGGTACACCCCGGCGATCGGCGCCAGGCCGGCCAGGTACATGGCATGCGGATCGAGGTTTTCTCCCGCCAGCAATCGAGCCGGCAGGTCCGGACGCATCATGATAAAGGTCGTCAACAGCAGCAGCGCCGCTTCGTACCAGCGGTTTTTCGCCACAAACCATCCCTGGGTGGCCGAAGCGAACGCGCACGCCCCAATGGCGGTCATGGCGAATATCAAAAGTCCCAGCGGCCAACTGGTTATATTATGCAGGATAATATCCGTATTGAAAACAAACATAAAGGGGATGATGGCGGTGCGCAGATCGTAGGCGAACCCCTGGAGCCCGGTGGGCACGGGGGGCGCCTTGGCGATGGCCGCGGCGGTGTAGGCGGCCAGCCCCACCGGCGGCGTATCGTCGGCCAGGATGCCGAAGTAGAAGCAAAACAGGTGAGCCGCCATGAGCGGCATGAAAAAGCCGTTGAGTTCGGCCACGTTTACCAGCGCCTTCGCCGTCAGGGAGGCCATCACGATGTAGGTGGCCGTGGTGGGAAGCCCCATGCCCATCAACAGGCTGGCCAGGGCGGTGATAAACAGCATCAGGAAGAGGTTTCCGCCGGAGAGATAATCGATGATCTCGGTCACCAGTCCTCCCAGCCCCATGGTGACCACTCCCACGATGATCCCGGCCGCCGCGGTGGCCAGAGCCACCCCCACCATGTTTCGCGCGCCGTTGGCCATGGAATCCAGAAGCTGCCGGAAACCCGACCACAGGGCCGTCCCAACCGGCCGGCCCTCCTTCAACGCCTTTAACAGCGGAAAAAGGAGCATGACCAGCGCCATGGCGCATACCGCGTAGAAGGCCGCGAACTCGGGAGACCGCCGCACGACGATGAGCAGATAGAGCAGCAGGGCCAGCGGGATCAGAAAATGGAGGCCCTGTTTCAGTGTGGACCAGAAGGGCGGCAGGTCCCGCCGGTCCATCCCCTTGAGCCCGATCTTGCAGGCTTCCAGGTGGGTGATGAAAAAGAGCGCGCAGTACGAGGCGAACGCCGGAATGGCCGCCGCTTTGGCCACTTCGATATACGGAACGTTGACGTATTCGGCGATGATAAAGGCCGCCGCCCCCATGATAGGCGGCATGAGCTGTCCGTCGGTGGACGCGGCAACCTCGATGGCCGCCGCCTTTTTGGGAGGATAGCCCACCCGTTTCATCAGGGGAATGGTAAACGTGCCGGTGGTGACGATGTTGGCGATACTCGATCCGGAGAACAGCCCGGTCAGGGCGCTCCCCAGAATGGCCGCCTTGGCCGGCCCGCCCCGGAAACGGCCGAGCATGCTCAGGGCCAGGGAGATGAAATACTGCCCCGCTCCCGCCCGTTCCAGCATGGCCCCGAACAGGACGAAGAGAAACACCACGGTCGCCGACACATTGAGCGGTATCCCGTAGATTCCCTCCGTGGACATGGTCATCTGTCCGATGAACCGGTTGAGTGAAACGCCCTTGGAAGCCAGGAAGTCGGGCATGTGGGGGCCGAGAAAACTATACAGGCAGAAACAGACGGCGATGACCGGCAGGGCGGGACCAACGGCCCTTCTTGTGGCTTCCAGCAGCAGAACCATCAGGGTCACCCCGACCGCCACGTCGCGGGGTATGGGCGCCCCCTGCCTGCCCGCGATGCCCGTATAATCGATGACGATGTAGAACGCGGCCGCCGCCGCGATCAGGGCGACCAGCCAGTCGAAGACGGATATGCGGTCGATGCGGGACAGGAAGGCGAGCATTCCGGTTTTCGTCTTGCGGAACGCCGGATAGGAAAGAAAGGCGATCAAGAGGGCGAAGGCCAGATGGACGCTTCGGACGGTCACGCTGTCCATGATCCACCAACTGGCCACGGAAAGCTGAAACAGCGACCAGGCCACGCCGATAACCGGGACCGCGTGCCTGCCCAGGCCTTCGGGCCGCCTTACCGGCGCGTACTCTTCCTGGTGGAAGGTTTCCCCGGCCTCTCGACCGGTCCTTTTCCCCGAATTCATCGGATCGGATCTTCTCCGAGCGCGGTCTGAAGCTTGTTATGGCAGAAACGAAGCGGCCCAAGGGATCGAGACAGTCCCGAACGCCCTACCCTTTTTTCAGAATTGAAACGGATCGAGCGCTCACTTGACAAGTCCGGCCTCCCGGTAATACTTGAGCGCTCCGGGGTGGATAGGAGCGGACAGACCTTCGAGCATCGATTCCCTGGTCATGGTCTTGAAAGCCGGGTGCAGGGAACGGAATTCGTCGAAATTTTCAAAGACCTCCTTGGTAATGGCGTACACCACGCTGTCGGGCGTGTCCGCCGAAGTCACCAGGGTGGCCTTGACGCCGAAGGTGGGGGTGTCTTCCTTGTTTTCGGCGCCCGGATAGTCGGCTATGGGGATGAGCGACCGGGCGTAGTAGGGGTCTTTTTCCAGAAGCGAGTTTATCTTGGTGATGGGAATAAAGACGACTTTTCTTCTGCCGGCGGTGGCCTCCTTGATGGCTCCGTTGGGATGGCCCACGGTGTAGAAAAAGGCGTCGATCCGGCCGTCCTGCAACAGCGACGGCGCCGCGTCCGCTTTCACGCCTTCCGCGTGAATGTCTTTTTCCCAGTCCAGGCCGTAGGCGTTCAGCGCGTCAATGGAGTTCTGCCGCTGGCCGGAGCCGGGGTTGCCGATATTGACCCGTTTTCCCTTCAGGTCGGCCACGTCCTTGATTTCCGCGTCGGCGGCGGTGATCAGGGTTACCGATTCCGAATGAATGCTGAAGACCGATCGTAATTTTTCCCGCGGCCCGACGTTTTTCCACTCCGCCAACCCGTTGATCGCCTGATACTGCCGATCCGATTGGGCGATGCCGAAATCCAGGTCGCCCGATAAAACCGCGTTGATGTTGAAAACCGATCCCCCGGTTGATTCCACCGTACAGCGAATCTGATACTCCGACCGTTTCAGGTTCACGATCTTGCAGATCGCACCCCCGGTGGGGTAGTAAACGCCGGTCACCCCGCCCGTGCCGATGGTGACGAAGGTTGTTTTGGCCTCGGTGGTTCCGGGCAGAGACACCGCGCCCATGAGGCACAGCAGCGTGGCGCCGACAATCAGATAAAGAATCCTCTTCATGAACCTTCCTCCCTCGAGTTCCGCGATCGGCTTTGGAATTTTTAGTTACGGCCGGTCCGTAATGACCCGGCGAAGCTTTCCGTTCTCGTGAGCCACACTATAAAAAAATGGAGCCTTCAGGTCAAGGATACGGGATAAAATGACTCTTGCGGGGAGGATCGCGAACAGGCTGATTTATGATAAAATGGTTGAAGTTTTCCGGCGAACGCCGCGTCCGGTCAGGCTCTTCGCAGGAACTGGGGCGAGTTTCTCCAGCTTCTGTCCAGGCAATCCAGCGCGTCCATGATGGCCGCGGTCATTTCGCTTCCCGACTGGTATCTCTGTTCCGGGTCCTTGGCCAGGGCCTTGTTGAACAGGACCTGCATGGAAGAGGTCAACTTATCATCGGGATGGCGGAACAATTCCGGTTCCGAGAAACAGATGTTGTGAATGACCGAAGACGGCGCCGATGCGGCAAAGGGCTGTTTTCTGACCATCAGTTCGTAGAGAATGGCGCCCAGCGAAAACACGTCCGAAGCCGGCGTGATCGGTTTGTTGGAGAAGTGCTCGGGCGTCAGATACGGATTCATGGCGAAAGAGCCTTCGCCTTCTCCGCTCATGAGGACATTTTCGAATTCGTGCTGTAAAAAGCCGCCCACCTTGATCATCTTTTCCTCGGTAACGATGATGTCGGACGGCTTGAGCGACTGATGGGTGACGCTCCGCTTGTGCATGTATCCCAGGGCTTCGGATACGTCCAGGGCGATTTCGAGCGCCATGCGCGGCGGTATCAGCTTGGTCTTGGACATGAGGTCGCCGATGTCCTGCCCTTCGAGCCATTCCTGGATCAGGCAGTACACGCCTTCGTCCTGAGCCACGTCATACAGCAACCGCACATTGGGGTGGTTCAGCGTGGCCAATTTCTTGATTTTTTTCCATGCCGACAGCGCCTTTTTCTGGTCGAGCGAAAGAACCGACTCGTCGGGAATGGAATAGAGCAGAATCCGCACATCCCGCTCGGTTTCCCGGTCGGTGGCCCGCATGGTGGTGCGAACGCCCTGCCGGGATTCGGATTGGGTCAGGTAACGACCCTTTAAAACCGATTCGACCGCGTTCTCATTGTGTTTGCCTCGGGATTCGATGTGCCGCATGAATCGCATGGCCTCATCGAAGTGAGGGGACAATTCCAGGGCTTTCCGCAGCAGATTCAGCGCCTTTTCCCGTTGCTGATTCTCCATGAAGACATGGGCGAGATTGTAATAGATCTTCTCGTCCAGCGGGTTGAGCTTGAGCGCCATTTCGTAATATTTTATCGAACGCGGGAAATCTCCGGACTTGCGATACAGAATGCCCAGGGTGTTATAGGGGTTTACGCTGTCCGGGTTGATCTTGAGCGCGGCCAGAATGGCTTGCCGCGCCTCGTCGAATTCCGATTTCTGGATGAAAAGCTGGCCCGCCTGAATCAGGCAGCGTTCCGCCTCCTCCAGATCTCCTAACTTTAAATACGCTTCGCCCAGTCCACGATAGGCCTCGGCGTAAACATGGTTTATCTCGATAGCCTGACGAAAGGACGCGATGGCGTCGTCAAAGCGCCCTTCGGACATAAACTGATAGCCCTCGGAGTACAGCCCCTCGGCATTGGGCTCCTCTTCGATCAGTTGTTCGAAGGTCTCGATGGCCTCTCCGTATTCGCCTTTCTGTATCAACTGCCTGCCGAGTTCGACCTTGTTCATCTGGCGGCTGAACGCGCCCCGGTGAGCCAGGATCTGCTGAATTTTTTCTTCGATGGTCTTGAGGGTATAGGGACGGAGAATGTAGCCGCTCACCCCGGCGTAAACAGCCTCGATGATCTTGTCGCGGCGGTTTTCCGAAGTGACCATGATGATGGGGGTGATGAACATTACCTTGTCGCCGTTGACCCGCCGGACCAGGTTCATGCCGGTCACCTTGCCGGGAAGATCGCGGTCCGTGATGATCAGATCGTATTTCGCGTTGGTCAGAAGCAGCCAGGCGCCTTCTCCGCTGGCGCTTATATCGACCTGATAAAAACCGAGCTGAGCCAGCAAGGACTTGAGAGCCAGGCATTCGGATTTCTTGGGGAAAATCAGCAACGCGTTTAATTCGGGCATGGTTCCTTTATGTGAGCCTTATCCTGTCTTTTCATGTCATCCGCGAAAGCCGCCTCGTCTCGGAGGACGACGCTTCGCGCCCCATACGTTGAAATCCCGCTCCTTCTTGAACGTTGACGCTGAACTTCGGACTGAAGGGGATTCGTTTTTCAATAGCGTGATTCATATGCAAACATCAATCCTAAATTCCGCAATGCCCGGTCTGGCATAAGCAAATTGTAAAAAAAGTGTCCTCAAACGGTCTGGTCGGGCCAAATCGGACGGTACGAGGTTTATAGAATAAAATTGATATTCCATAAAATGACGGCGGCTCTCCCGGAGGTCAGCCGGCCAGGGATTCCGCCTCTTTTAAAGTCTCGTCCAGAATCGTCAACCCGCTGTTCCAGAACCCGGGATCGGCGAGATCGATATTAAGCGGATCGAGCAACGCCTGGGGCGTGTCTTTCCCGCCGGACGCGAGCAGTTCCAGATAGTGGGGGATAAAGGCCTCCCCCTGTTCCCGGTATTGCCGGTAGAGCGCCAGCGCCAGCAGTTTACCAAAGGCGTAGGCGTAGACGTACCCGGGCGTATGGATAAAATGCGGGATGTAGGACCACCATATTTCGTAATGACCGAGCAGGGTTACCGAACCCCGGAACATTTCGGCCTGGGAGTTCATCCACAGCTCGGATATGCGGTCCGGGGACAATTCGCCCTTGCCGCGCCGCTCGGTATGGACCGACTCTTCAAAACGATGCATGGCTACCTGCCGAAAAACGGTGGCGAAACTATCCTCCAGGTTGGAACAGATCAGCGCCAGGCGCGTTTTCTTGTCCGGCGCCCGGTCCAACAGGTCGCGGAATACGATGGTTTCGCCGAAGACCGAGGCCGTTTCCGCCATGGTCAGCGGGGTTTCGCTGTCGAAGAGCCCCTGTTTCCGGGCCAGGAACTGATGGACCCCATGCCCCAGTTCGTGCGCCAAAGTCATGACGTCCCGGTGGGAGCCGGTAAAATTGAGCATCACATAGGGATGGCTGGACGGGACGTTGGGATGCGCGAAGGCGCCGCCGCGTTTTCCCGGCAGCGCGGGAGCGTGAATCCACGACTCGCTGAAGAACTTTCCCGCGATTCCGGCCATGTCCGGCGAAAAGGAGCCGAAGGCCGACAGAACGATTTCCCGGGAGCGATCCCAGCCGAATTCAGGCCCCTGCTCCTCGAAAAGCGGCGCGTAGCGGTCGTAGTCGTACAGCTCGCCGTACCCCAGAAGCTTCTTTTTCAACTCGTAATAGCGTTTGACCACATCGTAGCGGCCGGCGACCGCGTCAACGAGCGAACGCACGATTTCGTCGTCCGCTTCGTTACCGAGGTTGCGCGAACTCAGCCAGTGGGGATAGTCGCGGAGCCGGTCATGGATGGCCTTGTCGAGCAGCGTGGTGTTGAAAATATGGGTCAGCGTCGGCAGGACCGTCCGCAGACCGTCGGTGAGATCCGCCGCCCCCTGTTCCCTGACCTCGCGGTCGGAGTCGTACAAGTCGCGCAGGACCTCGGACTGGTTACGGCCCTTGGCGCCGCAGCGGATGTTGCTGGCCACCTTGTCGAACAGGGACACCCAGGCGATCTTTCCCGTGGGAGACAGCTCGGTCATGATCCGTTCTTCAGAGTCGCTCAGGGTGTGCGGGACGTATTTTCGCAAAAGCCCGAGATAATGGCGGTATTCCTTGAGTCCCGGCGCCTCCATGATTTCCAGGGCTTTCGCCTCGTCCAGCGCTTTCCATTCCAGTCCCAGAAACTGGGTATCGCGGGAAAGCTCGCTGCTCAATTCAACGGCCTGCTGCCAGAGCGCCCCGGCCGGGGCCGAGTTGGTGTCCGTCACGAAATTGAGGAACGCGTACGTGGTGACTTTCTGGGCTCGCTCCTGGAACGCCTCGTAACGCCGCAGCGCGGTTTTCAGCCGGTCGGGTTCCAACTCCGCGATTCGGCCCTTGAACTCTTCCCGCAGGTTTTGCGCTTCCGACTTCAGCCATTCCCGGTCGCCGGTCATGGCCGGATCGTCGGGGCTTTTGTAAAGATCCGTCAAATCCCACAATATATTTTCCGCAAGCATGGTAACTCGTCCTTTCCGGTTGAGCGGAACTCCCGATCCGCTCTGAATTTTTTCAGGATATCCCGTCTTCCCCGGTTATGGAAAGTGAAAAGGTTCCGGGCGCCGAAAAAATAGGCGAATGGACGACCGATCCGATCCATCGGCCGGAGAACGGCCACTTTCTTCCCGCTGTCGGCCCTTCCATCGCAAAGGATGAATTAATTCTCTCAGCCGCCGTATTTCTGTTAATTTTTTCTGATTTTGTCCGATATGTATACATGCGAATGGCAAATTTAATGCAAGATCGTCAAGCGGCGCGGAAAACGGCGGATGGGCCGCCAATCCCGCATTAATCGTCTAACGTTCTGATAATATTGCTGTTAATTGATTCTATGAAAACGAAGAACGGACGAGAGAACTCGCTTCAATGAATTCAAATTTTCCCTGAAAGATTACCGGAAAGGAGATTTAACATGGCTGGAACCACGAAAGTAATGGATCAATCGGTCAAAGCGATGGTCGACAAGGAAGGCAAGTACCTGACCTTTACGCTGGCGGGAGAAGAATACGGCATCGGCATCCTGAAAATCAAGGAAATCATCGGCATGATGGCGGTTACTTCGGTGCCGCAGACCCCCGAATTCGTCAAGGGAGTCATCAATCTGCGCGGGCAGGTCATCCCGGTGATCGATCTCCGTCTTCGCTTCGGCATGGCCTCCATCGACTATACCGAGCGGACCTGTATCATTGTGGTGGAAATCGCCAGCCAAGACCGGCACGGTCATGATGGGCATCGTTGTTGACTCGGTTTCCGAGGTTCTGAACATCAAAGCCGAAGAAATCGAAGGCGCTCCCACGTTTGGTTCCAAGGTGGAAACCGATTTCATCCTTGGCATGGCCAAGATGGGTGGCGGCGTCAAAATTTTGTTGGATATCGACCGGGTGCTCAGCGGAGAAGAAGTTTCCATGCTGCAGAAGGTCGCCTAAACACAGCCCGCGGAAAACAACCATACCGGCAAGCGGCGATGGAAGTCTTGACCACCTGCCTTTGATTGCTCCGCTTCCTTCCGATTCCGCTACGGTCGTGGCTGTAAAGACGGGTTTGATATCGCGTTCAACCAAGCGCTCAAGCGTTGATCCCCAGACCTGCGCTATCCGTGTGCGCTCCGAATGTCCGGGTATGCAACCTGATTTTTACAGCGTAAGTCGATTACACGAAGGAGGGGACTGATGTTTAAAAAAGTGGGATTAGGGGTGAAAATCGCCGTGGGCATGGGGGTCACGCTCATCATGCTCGCCACCGTGTCCTTCATGGCGTGGAAAGCCATCACCTTATCGTCAAACGGTTTTACGGGCTATGAAGGACTGGCGACGGAAACGAATCTCGCCGGTAAAATCCAGGCGGAAATGTTAACGGTAAGATCGAAGGTCAATGAATTTATCATTACCGGAAGCCAGAAGGACCTCGAACAATACAACCAGGAACTGGCCAACATAAACAACGTTCTCGGCGAAGCTCAAACCCAGATCACCAACAAGCAAAGGCAGTCGCAAATACTGGAGATTCAAACCGATGTGGCGTCCTATGACGCGGGGTTCAAAAAAATAACGGCCTATAAGCAGGAACTCGATGAGAAGTTCAAGGTTCTGGTCGACCAGGGCGATCTCATGGAAACAACCCTGACGGCGATGTCCCAGAACGCGGAAAAAGTGTATGACATGCAGGCCGCCTATACCACGATGCGAGGCATGCGCAACCTGCTGCTTGCCCGCATACACGCGGCCACCTTTCTCAGCACCAATAATCAGGAGGACGTGGATCTCTTCAATACCGAGATTTCCGAATATCAGAAAGTGCTCGACCAGCTCGCTTCCGAAACCAGCAATCCCGAATGGAAGAAAATGATCGGCGCCGCCAACGACGCCAACAAAATTTATACCCAAACCTTTGCCGACGTAGACCGGATCATCGACGAGCGGAATAAAACGATCGATGAAAGCCTGGCTCAAATAGGTCCCAAAATCGCGCAGTCCACGCAGAGTCTCAAGGATTCCGTGAACGCGGAACAGGATTCCCTGGGCCCCGAACTCCAGGCCGAGAACCGGCGGGCCATCAGGATCATCCTGATCGTATCCGCGGTGGCCCTGCTTCTGGGAGCGTTCATATCGCTGCTCCTGACCCGCGCCATCACCGGTCCCTTTAAGAGCATGTTCCAGGGGCTCAAGACCCTCAGCGCCCGGGAACTGGGGGAAGTGCGGGAAAAGTTCACCGAGATCATCGCCGGGTTGCGCGCCGGTTCGGAGCAGGTCGCCAGCGCCAGCCTGAATATCGCGGAAGGCGCGAACGAACAGGCGTCGAGTATTGAAGAGACGACCGCCTCGCTGGAAGAGATCGCCTCCATGACCAAACAGAACGCCGACCACTCCAATCAGGCGAACTCCAACATGATCGAGGCCAACAGAATCTTCTCCGAAGCCGGTGTTTCCATGAACCATCTGACCATTTCCATGGAAGAAATTTCCAAGGCCAGCAATGAAACGTCAAAAATCATAAAAACCATCGACGAAATCGCGTTCCAGACAAACCTGCTGGCTTTGAACGCCGCTGTGGAAGCGGCGCGAGCCGGCGAAGCGGGCGCGGGATTCGCGGTAGTGGCCGATGAAGTGCGGAATCTGGCCATGCGCGCCGCCGAAGCGGCCAAGAGCACGTCTCACCTCATAGAAGACACCACCAAAAAAGTGAAGGACGGCATGGAGCTGGTGAATAAAACCAGCGAAGCCTTCAAGGGAGTCGCTTCAAGCTCCGGCAAGGTCGGTCAGCTGGTGTCCGAAATCGCCGCCGCTTCCAGCGAACAGGCCCAGGGGATCGAGCAGATCAGCCAGGGCGTCAACCAGATGGACAAGGTGGTGCAATCCAACGTGGCCGGAACCGAAGAGCTGTCCGCGCAGGCTCAGGAACTGAGCGAATACGTCGGCATGCTCCTGGGTATTGTGGAAGGTGACGAACAAGGGCAGAAAGCGCTGGAAAGTCTTCACGAACAGCATCTGTCCATCGAGCATAATGGCAAGGGCGGACAGAAGGCTCTTCCCCAGCAATACGTAATGCTTCTGTCTGGTGTACCACTAAACATTCATAAATTGCTATATACCAAGTACCGTTACAGTTCTGAGCTGGATTAATTCAGACTCTCCAGAAGGAGGAGGTGGCGGAGAACTGCTTAAGATGTACGCGCGCGCGAAAGAAGCACAGGCTGACTTCATGGCTGATGAAATACTAGATATTTCAGACAATTGCGCTGATGAGCCGTTGATAGTAGACGGAGAGCAGTTGGTAATTAATGGCAAATTAATCCGTGTGGTTACATCGGCCAGCGTGAATCACGCAAGGCTACGTGTTGACGCCAGAAAATGGGTGGCAGCTAAACTCCGACCGCGCAAGTACGGCGACAAGCTGGAACTGTCAAATGACCCTGAGCGACCGTTGCAGGGTATGACGATGGAGGAATTAATACTACGCCAGCGAGAATTAGAGTCCAGACTGAATGACTCTGACATTTAATGAGCAGCGTGAGTTAGTACAAATCCTGGAAGAGCGGGTATACCGAGAATCAAGGGAGCAGTGGAAAAAATGGTTCCCAGATGAAGGGCCCCTACGAAGAGAGCTGTATCCGAAGCACATGGAGGCGATTAGGCTTACCGATGCCGACAAGGATGATGTATGCGAGGTTGCGTTCATCGCAGCAAATCGTATCGGGAAAACGAAAGTCGGTGCGTATTGCGTAAAATGTTGGGCAACAGGGGTTTACCCAGATTGGTGGCATGGACGTAGATTCAGCGGGCCGACAAGCGGATGGTGTTCTGGTGATACTGGGGAGACAGTACGAGATATTTTACAGCATGAGTTGCTGGGTGCTGCAGGAGAGCTTGGAACTGGGATGTTGCCGGCTGATTCAATAATCCGCACCACGTCGAGATCAGGCATTCCAGATGCCGTAAAGGATGTTTATGTAAGGCATATATCAGGCGGGATTAGTTATATTGGCTTCAAATCCTATGACCAGAAGCGGAAGAGCTTTCAAGGAACGGCGAAACATTGGATATTAAATGACGAAGAGCCGCCAATGGACGTGTACACAGAGGAAATTATACGGTTAATGACGACTAAGGGCGTGACGCTGAATACGTTCACGCCATTGCTAGGTATTTCTGAAGTTGTTTTATCATTTATCCCGGGTGGTGATGGATGATCTGAAGATAGTGGTAAACATACGTTATCGCAGGCTGGGATCACATGCTCCCCACCTCGGGGAAAAAGAAAAAGAAACGCTCATGGCGAACATTCCGCCATACCAGCGAGATGCGCGCTCCAAAGGTATCCCGCAACTAGGGTCCGGCGCGATCTACCCGGTTCCTGAGTCAGAAATTACCGTTCCAGATATGGAAATACCGGTACATTGGGCCAGAGGGTACGGGTTAGATGTGGGCTGGAACAGGACGGCGGCTATATTTGGTGCACTAAACCGCGATGATGACGTGATTTACCTATATTCAGAGCACTACCGCGGTCAGGCTGAACCCTCAGTTCATGCTAATCAATATAGCCCGCGGGAAATGGATACCCAGGCCGCATTGATCCAGCAGCACGCGGACGTGGGCAGCGTGATGGCGAGCAATTAATGCAGGATTATCAAGACCTTGGATTGAATATTGAGGCCACAATCAATGCGCGCGAGGCTGGAATCTATGAGGTTTGGGAGAGACTTAGCACTGGCCGATGAAAGTATTCAAATCACTGAATAATTGGCTAGGCGAGTATAGGTTATATCGGCGGGACGAAAAGGGCGATGTTGTTAAGGTAAACGATCATGCTATGGACGCAACAGGTATATGGTGCAAGATTGCATAAAGAACGACTTTATGATCACGAAACCAATACCGCGGCACAGTGGTTCAGGTGGCGGCCATGCCCCGATTGATGATACTGTAGGCTATTGATTATGAAAGCAGGAATAGTATCGGACATGAACACTGAGAATACAAAACAGAGGTCACTGTTATTCCGCCATTGTTCGAGAGCAGGTGATTTACTTGACAACTTGATTCTATGGTTGGAGCGTGAAAACGCATGAATGGATGTTATAAAAATAGTCACTGATGTAGAAATGGCGCAATTCTACGGCATATCAGGATGTACTCGTTAAAACAATCACTGATATGATCACATGAGCCGATTGAAGCGCATTCGCTGAGTTACAAGGAAAACCGTGCTGCGAACAGTGATTTCATGAGATAATAGTTCGATCAGAAAATTCCACATGAGGAACTAACCATGGCCGAACAGACTGCTGTGAAGCAGACAGAATCCTACGAACAGGACCTCACGGAAGAGGAAATTCAGATGCAGATGGAGCAGAAGCTACAGCTGTTTGGTAGCGGGCTGCAGAAGAAGTTCGACGATCAGGTCGGGCTGAAGGAAGAGATCGAGCAGCGATGGCTGGAGGACATGCGCCACTACAACGGGCGCTATGACCGGGACACCGAGGCGAAGATGAACGCCAAG
Organism: uncultured delta proteobacterium; assembly: GCA_963821845.1. Taxonomy (GTDB): domain Bacteria; phylum Desulfobacterota; class Desulfarculia; order JACQYL01; family CAWGVV01; genus CAWGFI01. Next base: position 19,504 of record CAWGFI010000010.1, on the reverse strand, counting down.
GATGATAACCCGAACGCCTCCCGGGTATTCGTCAATCTCACCCGGGCGAAGACAAATATCGCGGAATCCAAGTGGTCCGACCTGGTTCTACCGACTGACGATCGTAACTGGGGGCTGAAACCCACACCGGTTCCGGATGTCGTCGAAGGTCTTACCGATGAATCGCCGCTACAACTAGCAGACGGTAGCACAGCCGTCGATCCCGAAACGCAGCAGCCGCACCGCGTCAAAGACATGATGGAGCAGATTGTCGAGCAGGCCAAGAAAAAGGCTTCGCGGATGCAGGACGAGATCGACGACCAGCTGACCGAAGCAAGTTTCAATCCTGTTTGCCGAGACATTATTCACGACGCCTGCACACTCGGAACCGGCATCATCAAGGGTCCGATGGTCGAGAAACGTGCCAAACGTGCGTGGATAAAGAATGATCAAGGCCAATGGATGCTGGATTTCCGCGAGGAAAACAAGCCGACCGCTGCGCGTGTGGATCCATGGAATTTCTTCCCTGATATGTCAGCTACCTGCTGGGATGATGTTGAATTCGTCTTTGAGCGGCATCTGTTAACGAAAAAGCAGGTCCGCAAGCTCGGAGATCAGCCCGGGTACATGAAGAGCCAACTCAGGAAGGTTCTTGATTCTGCGCCAAACGCCATGCAGTCGAAACTCACCTACCTGAACGAACTGCGCGCAATCAACGGTATCACGCAGATTCAGGGTGATAACCGCTATGAGGTCATTGAATACCATGGCCCGGTAGATAAGGAAATCCTGGTTCAGTGTGGATGTGATGTCGACGAGACGGACCCGCTCGAAGAATACGAGGGGCGTGTATGGCTATGCCTTGGCATGGTGCTGAAGGTCGCGCTGAACCATCTGGACAGCAACGAACTGCCATACAACGTCCTGAACTGGGAGAAAGACGAAACCAGCGTGTTCGGATTCGGCGTGCCGTACCGCATGCGCACGCCACAGCGCGTGATGAACGCCTCCTGGCGCATGGTGCTGGACAATGCCGGGCTCTCGACTGGTCCACAGATCGTGATCAACCGGGAACTGGTCGAGCCGGCAGATGGCAAATGGGAACTGCGGCCGCGCAAGCTATGGTGGATGAAAACCAAGGATCCGAAGTTCCGCGCAGAATACGCCTTCCAGACGTTCGATATTCCATCGAGCCAGCAGGAACTGACCGCTATCTTCGAGATGGCGCACCGCCTGGCAGACGAGGAAACGAATATCCCGCAGATGCAGCTGGGGAACATTCAGGGCGATACCCAGCAGCCTGCAATGCTCAAGACTCTGGGCGGGACCGCGCTATGGATGGCCAGCAACAATATCATGATGCGCAAGGCTGTAAAGAACTTCGATGACGATATCATCGAGCCGTTCATTACCCGGTTCTACGACTGGAATATGCAGTTCAGCGAGAAAGAAGAGATCAAGGGCGATTTCAGTACCGATGCCCGCGGCACGTCTGTATTGCTGGTCAGAGAGATGCAGGCCAGAAATATCATGGAACTGGTTACCGCCGCGCTATCCCTGCCTGGCGGGGCCGCAGAACTCAACACCCGGGGCGTGCTGAAAAACATGGCTAAGAGTATGCAGATCGGCGAGGACGAGGTATTCAGAAGCGATGCACAGGCCGAGAATGCAGCGAAAGAACCGCCACCGCCGGATCCGGAAATGCAGAAATTACAGATTCAGCGCGAGATTGCACAGATGACCATGCAGCAGAAGGCCATGGAGGTCGAAGGCGATCACCAGAAAGCGGTGATGATGCGCGAGGTTGAGTTGACCAAGCTGGCAGTACAGGAGAACGTCGACCTTAACAAGATTCGGGCGGATAATGATATTAAGCAGTACGTTCAGGATTGGAATATGACAAAATTCTACACAGAGTTGAAGCTAAAGATGGACCAAGGAGCAGATTCGAATATAGGGCTGGTATAATAAAAAGCGGGACCGGCGTTGCAACGTCAGTCCCGCTAAATCATAAACGCAAGAGAGGTGCGCAATGATTAATAAAGAGCTTATATTAACGCATGAATATTTGAAAGAATGTTTTGTATATGACAAATTGACAGGAAAACTCTTATGGAGATACAGGCCGTTTTATCATTTTAAAACTGATCGAGCGCAGGATACTTGTAATACAAGGTTCGCAGGAAAGGAAGCTGGCGGGCTGCAGAAGAATAGTCATTCAGGTAAATATTACAAAGCAGTAGGGTTAAAAGTTAATGAATCGTCATGTAATTTTATGGTTCATCGTGTCATATGGTTTTATGTAACTGGAGAATGGCCTGATCAGATAGACCATGTTGATGGCAATGGCTTAAACAATAAGTGGGACAACTTGAAAAACGTATCAGATGAAGGAAACCAAAGGAACAAACGACTTTATGCATGTAACAAGAGCGGCGTAAGTGGCGTTTACGCAAGACATGGTAAATGGACGGCTCACATAAGAGTTAATAGCAAACTGAAGCATTTAGGGTCATTTGCGAGCATTGAAGATGCTACTGCAGCGCGTAGATCAGCTGAGGAGCGATACGGATTTCATGAGAACCACGGAAAAGACAGGCCGCTGTGAATACAGACTCGGGGAATAATTAACAATATCAACAACTTATTAGGATTAATCATGAATAACAGTGATGCACTTGGAATGATCCGCGAAGCGCGTGCTTTGCTTCGTGATGAACAGAAAGATAATGGTAGCCGTGAACTTTCATTGGTAATTACAAAGCTCGATGAGGCAGAGTTGTGGCGTCAACGCGATATGCAACTGAAAGCGCCACCAATCGATTCGGAATCAGTTGAAGAGTCGGCCAGAAACAAAGAACTCGAAGACCTGATGGTCGAATCGGCAACAGAGCCCCATCAGCAGCGAGTGATTGACGAAAAACGCGATCTGGACGATAGGGCTTTAAAGTTGGGCAATTTTATTGGGCTTAACCCTATTTACAAAACACTAGATGTGTCTGAGCAAGATCGGATGATGAAGCAATACGAAATCATGTGCAAATACTCAGCAATCCTTGGCGATCGAATAGCTGCATTCAAGAATTAAGCCGAGATAATATTGCAATCTATTGATTTTTAATACAAACAGATGTATAAATCACATAAAGCAACGCTGTGAAGCGTAGCGGAGAAGAACATGGCCGGTGAACAAGCCGAAACAGACGACAAAGAATACGAAGACGCATTTGCTGAATTTGCCGGCGATGCGTCTGGATCTGACGACTCCACGGATACCCACGACGACGAGAAGGGCGCCGGCGGTGATGGATCACAGACCGATGCCGCCACCGGAGGCGAAGCGGAAGCTCAGTACCGCCGCTAAAGGTGGAGAGGATAAGGCCCCGGCTGGTGAGGAAAAGCCAGCCGGGGATGAAAATCCCTTCGAAGGCTGGCCACAGGCTGCAATAGACCGCTACAAATCCCAGGAAGAGCAGAACCGCCAGCTGCAGCACAGTCTTGAAAGCAATGTAGGCCGCGTGAGCGCCCTGCAGCGCAAGGTCAACACCCTAACAGGTGAGATAGACCAGATACGCAGCACAACCGCTGAGAAGCCTAGCGACAAGGAAATCAGCGCAGCCATGGCAGATGGCGACAAGTGGGACGGGTTCAAGGAAGAATATCCCGAGATTGCCGAAGCGATTGAAAGCAAATTCACCAAAGAGCTGAAAAGTCTCGGTGATCGCGTCGACACAGTATCGAACACCATTAAACCTGTCGTCGATAGACAGGCAGAAAACGAATTCACAGAACAACGCGATAAGGTGTCAAAAGAGTACCCCTTATGGCAACAGACCGTCTATTCATCCGAGGACGGTAAATTTTCGGATGATTATTTGGCATGGTATAACCAGCAAGCCCCAGGTATACGGTCCCTGGCCGACAGCGATGACGTTGCAGATGCAACCTCTTTGCTCGGCCTGTATGACCAGAATCGCGTGGCACGTGGGTTACCCTCCATGAAGGCCGACCACTCTGATGAAGATGTCGTCGACAAAACAGCAGATCAACTAGCAGCAAAACGACAGCGCCAATTACAAGATGGTGTCACGCTTGACAGCCGAAGTGCTGGAATCAAGCCTGATACATCCGGAGGCGATGAGTTTGAGAATGCATTCAATGCATTTGCTGCTCGTAAAGAGGCTGAACGACAACGAGCGTAAAGCTCATACTTCTTTAACTATCACTGTCGTGAGACAGCGAGGACAGAGCAATGGCAGGTTCCGCATATGGGGACATCAGCCAGCGAACCGCAGCCTGGGCGGCTACGGAAATGCTGGCGCATGCAACCCCGATTATCGTTTTGAGCGCCTACGGGCAAATGAAACCCATGCCGAAGAACAAGGCCGAACAGGTCAAGTTCCGCAGGCCGGTGCCGTATGACATCAGCACCACCCAACTGGTCGAAGGTGTAACCCCGGTCAGTCACAAAACCAAGTACGTCGACGTACCGGCCACCATGGGCCAGTATGGTGACCTGGCTGAAATCACAGACCGCGTGAATGATCTGTCGGAGGATCCCGTTCTCCGCGATATGTCCATGTTGTCTGGTGAGCAGGCTGCGGAAACCATCGAAATGGTGACCTGGGGCGTTATCAAGGCCGGCACCAATGTTGTTTATGGTGCAGCGGCCGATACATCACGCACCGATGTGAATGATCCAATCACCACGACTGTTCAGCGTACCGTGACCCGGTATCTGAATGCGCAGCGTGGTAAAAAGATCACAAGCCGCATGAGTTCGAGTGTTCAGTACGGCACCGAGCCGGTTGATTCGGCGTTCTTGGCATTCGGCCATACCGATCTTGATTCGGATATCCGGGACATGACCGGGTTTGTACCAGTAGAGAAATACGGTTCGATGAAACCGCTTCCCTACGAGGTCGGCAAGGTCGAGACCGTGCGTTACATTCTGACTCCGTTGCTGGAGCCGTTCCTTGCCGGTGGCGCCGCTGTCGGTACAAGTGGCATGGTCTCAGCAGCCGGCGTGAAAGTCGACGTGTATCCGGTTGTCTACATTGCGAAGGAAGCCTACGGGCTGATTCCGCTACGTGGCGCCGGTGCAATCCATCCGACCGTACTTAACCCGGGGACAGTCAGCAAATCCGACCCCCTTGGTCAGCGCGGTTATGTGGGCTGGAAAACCTGGTTCACCTGGCGTGATTCTGAATCAGGCATGGATTTGTCGCGCCGAAGTTGGTGCAACCGATCTGAACGGTGTTTCCTGATCGGAAATAGTGGTTGTGTAGGGGCTCCGGCCCCTGCATAATCTTTTTGAACTGGCGGAAAGCTCCGCGCTGCCGTCAAACAGAGGAAAGTAAAGATGTCTAATTCACTAGCAAATGTAACTAACAAGGCTATTCGAGACGCACTGGGCACACGATGCTTCACGTCAGGACTGGCAACCATTCATGGATCGAATACCGAGAACCTTCTGACTACCGTGGCTGTCGAGCACTGTATCAACGGCGTCATGCAAACGGCGCTTGCTATAGACACCGAGATCGATGTCAGCGGACTGGCTGTTATTCATGGCCTGACCGGCGAAGTATTGTCGGCTGCTGGCGGTACATCAGCGGCAACCGTGCACCCAGCCAAGGCTACCGGCGATGATACGGAAGTTATCTATCTGGTGCTGGCCTGCAAGGGTAACGTGGAGTATGTGATCGAGCAGTACGTCTCTGACGGCGCACCGCGCAACATCACCCGCGAGGACTTCTCGCTGAATTGTCCGCCCGGCTATGCTGCGTTTGCAGTTGTCGCGCTGACTCGGACGGCTGCAGATACCGCAACCTTCCAGTTCGGTAACGGTACGTCTGCCCAGGGTGATCTGGATCAGACGGGCCGTACTGCGGCATACTACAACATCTCGATTCTGCCTGCGACTGCGGCTGAACTGGTTGCTGTATAATAAGGCTCCGGCCCCTTCGGGGGCCGGTTCACCGCCGTGAGGCGGCACATTCCCATTGACGGAGTTTTTAAGATGACCCCCGAACAATACGCGAAAGCAACGGCGGCCGAACTCAAGGCGTTTGCGGCCAATACCTACGACCTGAAGTTGCCCCTTACGATGTCGCCAGAAACCATGCGGCAGAAGATCGACGATCACTGCCAGAAAAACGGTCTGGAACAGATGGTCGCTGAAGTCACGACCCGGCACGAACGCGCGGCAGGCAACAAGAACCGCATCAAGATACTGATCCCGAAACAGGATAAGAAGGTCAAATCGGACGGCGAAGAACCGGTACATCTTGGTGTTCAGGGTGTTGCATACCTGATTCCCCGCGGTATCCCGGTCAATGTCTCGCCAGCGATCGAAGAAGTGTTGCGCCATGCGGTTCAGGACAACGTGACTCAGGATGAAGACGGGCAAATCATGCACAACGAATCCATTACCTACCCGTATCAGATTCTGGCCGGCCATGAATTCTTGAACCCGGAGCACGGCCAAGCCGCGTGATCTGATGACATTTCTTCAGCTGTGCCAGGCTTTGCGACGTGAAGCCCGTATCAGCGGGGAGATATCAACTGTCGTGGACCAGAGCGGCATTTATCTGGATGTCGTCAACTGGGTGATCAATGCCTGGCTGGATATTCAGCGCGAAATGCCGAACTGGCTATTCATGCATGAGGATTTCAGTTTTGACACGATAGCAAGTCAGAGAGATTACACGGCGGCCGGTGTCGGAATCACTGATCTGCGTGACTGGGATACAGGATCATTCCTGATTTATGAGAAGACTATCGGCGCAACTGACCAGAACGAGCTTCTTTTCCTTCCTTATGCCCGCTGGCGTGCTCAATACCGCAGCCAGATGACCGTTCGCAGTACGGACCGGCCGCAACTGTTTACGCTTCTGCCGAATAATTCCGTGCGTTTCGAGCCGGTCCCAGACGCTATTTTTACGGTCGACGGCGAATACAAGCGCAGTTCGCAGACGTTTATTGCCAATGCAGATACTCCGACAGGATTCCCGGAGGATTTTCACCCCATGATCTACTGGCGTGCCCTGATGACCTACGGCCATGACCAGAACGCTCCTGACGCCCTGGATAAAGCTGAAGAGAACTATGATCCGCTGTCGCACAGACTGTACCTCGAACAGTTGCCGGCAATGAATACGGACTATGAGGCGCTCGCGTAATGGGCAGGCGGGCCGCCCAAAAAAGGCCACAGGCTGACATTAAGCAGGACTACTTCGCCCTGGAAGGCGGACTCAATCTTGTCGACCCTCCTTTATCCACCCCTGACGGCATGCTGCTGGGCTGCGCAGAACTACGAATTGCTGGTTCGTGGTGGTTACCAGCGCATTGGTGGTTTCGAGCGTTATGACGGACTTTCGCCCGGGCCGACCGATTCGAGTTACTGGCTGATCAGTTTCGAGAACGGCACGGCTGCGATCAGCGAAGGTGATATTGTCGATGGCAATCCATCCAGCGCAAGTGGTAAGGCGCTGATTGATGCAGTTGTAGAATCAGGCACTTACGGTGGCGGGGATGCGGCCGGTTACCTGATATTGACCGATGTAACAGGCACATTCACGGCATCTGACGATCTGGAAGTCTCAGCATCCAAGAAATCGGAGGCAAGCAGCACAGCCGGCGATCGCGGGGCGGATAATGATACGGATGACGCAACCTGGTATCAAGATGCGGTCGAGACCAAGCGCGCATTGATCGGCAAGCTGGGCGCGTCCGATGGATCTGGACAGGTACGTGGTTTGCACGTCTACAATGATGCGGTCTATGGGTTCCGTGACAATGCCGCCGGTACGCAATGCCTGATGTGGAAAGCGACAACGGCCGGCTGGGTGCAGCAGAGTCTGGGTAACCGGGTGGCGTTCACGACCGGGACGGCTGAATTTCTTGAAGGCGAAACACTTACCCAAACAGGAACCACGGCAACGATAAACAGGGTAGTGGTTCAATCTGGTGCGTTTGCCGATAACGACGCTGCCGGTTATCTGGTCATAGGCGCGGTAACTGCTGGACCTTATGGCGCAGGCCCTGCAAGTAGCGCGAGTGGGATGGCAACACTGACAGGCGCCGAAACCGCGAATACTATCCAGCCGGGTGGCCAGTACGAGTTCCGCAACTATAATTTCTATGCCACATCCGGCACGTTTCGGATGTACGGGGTCAGCGGCGTCGATTATGCGTTCGAGTGGGATGGGACTGTCTATGTCCCGATCATCACTGGAAACACGAACGACAAGCCGACACACCTCGAAGTTTATGAATACCATCTGTTTCTGGCATTCGAGAAGGGCTCACTGCAAAACTCGGTCCCCGGGGAACCTTGCGAGTTCGATGGTGCCCGCGGTTCATCCGAGAACGGGGCTGGCTTCGAAATAACCGGCATGATCAACGAAAAGAGCGCGCTGGCGGTGTTTACCCAGCGGCGCACATTCATGCTCTACGGCACAAGTAGCGATGATTTTGCATTGAAAATCGTTGATCCAGAGGCAGGGTCTTCTGAATGGAGCATCCAGAAGGTCGGCGTTTCACACTATCTCGATGATAGCGGCTTCACGCGCCTCGATGCGGTACAGGACTATGGCAATTTCAAGTCGGCAATTACCAGCCAGGTGATCGAACCGTTGGTAAATGACAAAAAAGACCTTTTAACAACATCCGTATTAGTAAAGAAAAAAAATCAGTACCGGGCATTTTTTAGCGATGGAACAGCACTGTATGTGACGTTGGACGGCGACAAGGTAAAGGGTTTCATGCCGGTTAAATTCGAGGACTCAGATTACAGCGCGATACCTGTTCGATGTGCCTGTCAGGGGAAGATCGGTAGTGAAGAGGTATTATTCTTCGGGTCTGATGACGGGTTCGTGTACCAGATGGACAAAGGCAATTCATTTGACGGCGATGCATTAGTTAACTTTTTCAGGCCGGTATTCAGCCATCAAAAAAGCCCGACTACGATTAAAGATTACCTGAAAATACTGTTAGAAGTTGAATCTGATGATACTGTCACGCTTACTTTCTCGGCTGATTTCGATTACTCGGAACGCGGCAGTGATCAGTATGATTACACGATACAGTCAGGTGGTGGATACTGGAATATTAGCAACTGGAACGAATTCAACTGGTCAACTGCCATTGTCGGATACCTGGAAGGCGATCTGAAAGGCCATGGTACGAATATCGCGTTTCTGGTTTACAATGAGAGCACATACGAAGCGCCACATAAGATCAGTAGTGCGCTAATACATTACAGATTGAGGCGGAGAAAAAGGTAATGCCGACTAATTCATACTTCGACAATGCGACACTCAGTTCACTTCCGAAAGGAAACCTTGCGCGCGCGGAGAATGTCGATGATAAATTCAACTCAGTAACCGCAGGGTTTGACAAACTCCCGACAGAGGCGCAGATAAATGCCGGCACAAAGAACTATGCGACGGGCGGTGGTGTAGCAAATGCATATACCGCCACGCTGTCCCATGTCACAGGCGCATATGTTGACGGACAGGACGTATTCTTTACGGTCCCGGCTTCAAATTATGGACCTTCTACCCTTGACGTTAGCGGTGTTGGCGCTGTTGAAATAGTTTATACAAACGGCGATAGTCTTTTGACAGACGAGCTTGTCGAAAACAGCACGGTTCACGTTAAATACAGTACATTGCTGACAAAATGGATTTTGATGGCGATGGTTTCAAGGGATGGTGAGGCATATGCAGCCGCACAGGAGGCGTCGGCATTCTCTGCTTTGGCTTATGATTATAAAGAGCAGGCATTGGCAGCTAAAGTCGTTGTTGAAAATGTAGCTTATGGGACATCATTTTTATATGTTGATAGTGATGGAACCATAGCAACTGCTGTACACGCAGACAGGATGGACAGTGAGCAATGGAGCAACAGGAGTATATACTGTCGCGAAACCAGAACCATTCTGGACTGATATAAAGGCACTAATGGTTCATGTTACTGCTATCGGAACCGGATTAACAGCAGGCCAAAGTATAGAAGCAAAGATCAGAGACGTAGATTCTAGGAACATATATGTTTATATCTATGATGAATCTGGGGCTCTAAAAAATTCTGACTTTGTGCTAGAAGTAACTGACTACAGTTAGGAATCAACATGGCTAACGCACCGCTTACAGAAGAAGAAAAGAAAAACGGCATTGTCGGCACGCCTACGAGTACGCAGCAGGTTGGACAGCCTACGCCGATCGATACCACGTTGCCGACTACCCCTGCCCCTGGTGAGGCTCCGGTATCCCAGAGTGCACCAGCACCAGAGGTAAAGCCGGTTAAATATGATGTCAATAAAGAAACAGACACCGTAGCCGGCCAACTGAATTCACTTACAGCGCAGAGCAGCCCTTATATCCAACAGGCAAGAGAAGGGGCCAAGCGACAGGCAAACAGTCGCGGTCTTATCAATAGCTCGATTGCTGCAGGCAGCGGCGAGGCGGCGGCAATCAATGCGGCCATGCCGATAGCACAACAGGATGCGAGTACATATAGTCAGCAGCGCCTACAGAACCAGCAGGCTGAGAACACGTTCCTGCAGAACAGGCAGAACACGAATCTGAACAAAGAACTGGATTCATTTAATAACCTTCTGGGGATGGAATCTGAGGCATTCTCTACCAAATTGAAAACTGATGCAGACAAATTCCTGAATGACACCAAGTTCAACGATGAGATCAAGCTCCAATATGTCCAGCAGATTAACCAGATCATGCGCGACACGCAGCAGCAGATCACCGATATTGGATTGTCAAGCGCAACGGCGCCGCAACAGGCAGAGGCAATTAAACTTGCAGAACAAAACCGAGACGCAATGATTGGTGTTTATCAGGATCTGCTCGGACAGTCAGTGGACTGGGACTGGGGTACGGACTTTACACCTGATAATCAGCCGACACCCGGGACAACACCGGGAGCCGGTCTGCCTGCTACACCAGCGCCAATAATCCCAGCCAGGGCAGGATCAGCAAACTCAACCTGGACAGGAGCCTGCTACAAGGCCGAACATACCGGCCAATGCGCGATGGAATCAGGCAACAGGGTTATATGAAGTTCCAAGTGTACGTGGACAACCGCCAGTATATTGGGATTCAAATGGAAATCTGGTAGACCAGAACGGTAACAGAAGATGAGCGGTATTCGCCTGGCTGATATACCTGATGTTCGTGCAATCGTCGAACTCGGGCGGGAATTGCTTGAACAGAGCGTGTATGCCGGCATCAAGCCTGACGAGCAGAAGTTCCGCATGCTGGTCGCCGGCCTGATCGGAAACAAGCGCGGTGCGGTATTTGTGGTGGTCGATGATGAGGATAAGCCGCAGGGTTTCTTGCTGGGGATCATTGACGAACTGTTTTTCAGCACGCAGCGATTTGCTACGGACATGGCTGTTTACGTGCGCGAAGGTTACCGGCAGCATGCACCGGCTCTATATAAGCGGTTCCTGAAATGGGCCGAGAGCAAGCCGCGCGTGGTTCAGATCACGATGGGCATATCCAGTGGTATGCCGGGTATCGAGCGGGCTGGTAAACTATACGAAAGTTTTGGTTTTAGCCCGGTAGGTGGGCTTTATATGAAGAGGGTCGAGTCATGAGCGGTGTCGTCAATGCAATAACAAAGCCGTTCAAACGGCTACGCGAGAAGAATAAACTGCTCGGGACACTGGCGATCGCGGCTGCGGCCTGGTGGGCATCTGGCGTTGCCTACTCCGCTTTTGCTGCACCCGCTGGAACCAGTGCGAGCACGATACTTTCAAGCCCATGGACCAGCGCGGCAGGTTTCGCCGAACAAGCGGCAGGGGTAAGTGGGGCCGGTTCTGGTGTTCAAGTTGGTACGCTGGCTGCCGAAGCTCCAACAACGGCAACGGCATTGCCAGCGACCGCCGCGGGACAGACTGCGGCCGGCGGTGTACTTGAGCCTGTTTCGGCTTCTGGAATCAATCTCGGAGTCGGGGCTGGTGATGTTGTTGGAAGTACAGCTACAAACGCAGCAGCAAGCAAAGGTATCATCGGTGGCGTAGGAGACTGGATAACCAAGAACCCCCTGCAGACGATGATACTTGGTCAGGGTGTTATGGGCGCGTATCAGGGGCACCTGGCCGACAAAGAGCGTCAGCGTGAGGACGATTGGCGCCGATCGCGTGGTTTGATGGGCGTCGACTTCAATGGCAATTATGCCGGACAGCCGAGAGGTATTGTCGGGGCCCCGGTACAGCAGCAGACGACCGCGCAGGCAGTAGGCGGACCAGCACCTTCTACAGTACAAGGTCCGCAGGCGCCAGCAACACGTGCGATCCCGCGCAGCAAGTTACCAGACCTTCAACTGAGCGGTCTGCTTAATCCATACGGGGGTCAATGATGATGGAACGTACTGAACAGCCGCGCGCATTCGGTAATACACCGGAACCGACGGATGACAATCAGCCGACCGAAGACGAGCAGATGAATTATGACCTGCTCGCAGTTCGTGCTCGAAAGATGATGTATGGCAACAGCAAGGACAAGATTCTACAATTGCTTGGCACCGGTAAACAGCCGGCGCAGAGCCTTGGGCAGACTGCGGCGATGATCGTGCGATCGCTGATGACCTCGGCGAAACAATCAGGCCGAGAGATCGGCGGCGACGTGGCGATCAATGCCGGCATGGAGATTATCGAAGACCTGAACGACCTGGCGAAAGCGAAGGGCGTATTCAAGTACGACAGCCCGGAGGAAGAAAAGCAGCAGTTGGAAGATGCTGTTTTATATGGCGTGAAATATTATGGAGACGCAGCAATACAAGCTGGCGATATCACGCCTGAAATGCAGGCAGAAGCCAAACAGATGATGCAGGATGGTATCGCACAAGAACAGGCAACGAAGAAAACGCCGGTAACAAAAGCAGTTCAGGGCGCAATGAAGCCGGGAATCGTGGGGGGAATGTAATGGGGATAATAGCAGGCTTCCTGGGTGGCGCAGCAGCAGGCGCAGCCGACGCCGGACGAATAATGCTGATTGATAAGCTCCAGAAAGAACGTGCGGAGGCTGATGCTCTGCGCGAATCTGAACTTCGCACCAGTCTGCAATCGGATCAGCAGTCATATTTGACCGGCGAGAGAAAGGCAGAACAGACATTCAAAGCCGGCGAGAATCAGAAGGATCGAGCGAGTGCCGAGACAATCGCCGGGATGAAGACTACTGAAAAGAATCCGCAGCTTATCAAGTACACCGACAATCAGGGGTATGAGCAGCAGGGTGTCCTGAAGCAGAACGATAACGGTACCTATCGAATCGTTAAGCCTGACAATGGTGAGACCATTGAGGATAACCTGACATCCGAAGACCTGCAGAACGCAGCGGCACAGATCAACACAGAAGAAGGACGCGGCAGCGACTGGATACCATTTAACGAAATTTCGCCGAAAAAGCGATAGAGCACGCGCTCGGGCGCTTGAGAACAAGATCGAACGACAGGCGGAATTGTCGGCTCGCCGCCAGATTCAATATACAGGCTGCACCTTCCAATACAGCCACCAAGACCGCACCATACCCTGATGGTACTGAACTGCGCGGACCCGATGGGAAAACTTATGTTGTCAAAAACGGCAAGCCAGTGCTGAAGATGTAATGGCCGTCAACTGGGACGAATTCAAGCCTATAAGTCAGCCTGATGAGGTTGATTGGGGTTCGTTTACGCCAGTGAAACAGCCTGATGCGACAGTATCAAAGCAGCCGGATGAAAACGGCCTCACATCCGAAATGCGCTCATATGAACCGACCGTATGGGACCGTATCAAAGATATCGTACCAAGCAATCGTGCCCGGGCCTCGAATGAAGTTGCGGCGCGCGCGTATGCGAAAGAGCGCGGTGTACCGGTAGAGCAGGTATATCAGGATGTTGGCGGATCGAGAACCAGCCTGAATCCTGAAGGCCGGCCGCCTGTACGCGCTTTTACAGAAGGTGCGCAGGTTGTCTCAAAAGACCTGCCGAACGTATTGCCCGGGTTCGAGAATACCATTTTGCGGACGATTCGCGGCGGCGATACCGATATCACCAGCGATAACTGGATTGATAAGGAAATCAACGATACTGAACGTCAGCCAGGCAAAGACTCAGATCCGAACTATGCCGCATTCGAGAACATGGGTCAGAACCTGGCATTCAGCTTCACGTCCATGGGATCAGCAATTCTTGCCGGCGCCGGTACTACGCTGGCCACCAAAAATCCTATTGCCGGGGCAAGTGCGGGAATGGCAGCATCTGGCGCAATGGCATTTCGCGCGACAAAGGATCAGTTTCTTGATCAGGTAAAAGACCACACAAACAGTTATTACAAGGAAGTGTATGGCCGCGATATGACACAGGATGAGTGGACCAAAGCCTACAAGATGTGGAATTCGGCCGCGAACAAGTATGGCGCATGGGAAGCCATACCGGAAGCGGTCAGTAACCTGATCACGATCAAGATATTCTCTGCACCATTAAAGGGCGCGTCAAATTCTGTTGTCGGCAAAATATCAGCAAAAGCCGCTGATATTGTCAGGAAAACGGCCAGCGATTTACCGCAGGAGCTTGGTACAGAAACAGCGACACAGATGGGTCAGAATAGGGCCGAGGTCGAATCCGGTCTGGCACAGCGAAAGATAGGCGTCGGCGAAGCATTTAGCCAGGTCGCGCCCGCAACTGCTATGACAACAGGCGCGTTTGGTGGTGCAGCTGCAGTTACCCCTAGCAGGGGAGCGCAGCAGACTCAGAAAGGTACTCAGGCGCCGCCAGGCTTCACCCCGACCCACAAAGCAGCCGGCGGGATCCCCGTCATGCAGGCTACAGGCAGAAATGGCCAGCCAATACCAGATCAGTACGTCGACGCCCAGGGCAGGCCGCACCGGGATGCATTCGCGCAGCCACTGAGCCCTTCACAACCTGCTCCATCTGCCGGTCCCCTGGATGCGCACGCACAGGCTGAATCGATTCGAGCTGAAGTTTTCGGCGTCCCGGGTAGCCATGGCATCATCAACTACGGGAATAGCCCGGCTACAGTCGGTGCCTCAGCCGTCCAGAGAGCCAATGAGATACGCCAGAGTGTTATTGATCAGGCTACAAGACCTATTCCGCTTGCCGAACAATCTGCGCCTATAGCAGCAATCTCGCCTGAACGTGCGTTCCCGGCGCCACAGGGGGCAGGTGTGGTTCCGACCGGGATTATTGGGTCACCACAGCAGACTCCAGAGCCAGCTTATTTCGATCCAAGATTAAAGCGCCAAGTCTTCCGCGATCGCCTTGATTACATGGCGAATCAGGAAATTCTGTACAACGGTGGCAGTACGCAAGTCGCCAGACCAGAACTATGTCGGCGGTGAGTCAGACGTTAGAGACGAGAACGGAAAACCTGTAAAGCCGATGATCACGACACCCAGCCTCAATGCAGACTGGTTCAAGTCGATGATGGAAGACCCGCAGTACCAGATGTCGGTAGATCAGGTGCAGAACGCTGTCAGAAAGGCCAATAACGGCGAACCATTGGGCGTCAGACAGTCCCGCGTGATTGCGGCAATGCTTGACCACATTACAGGCGAACGCACGGCAGAGGCGGAATTAAACTACGCCAGAGAGCAGTTACGCCTCTCATGCATTCACCTATTTACATGGTAGAAGCATCTGACAATAGCCACAGGAACTGTAACAGCAATGGTGCGCCCTATTGCACCTTTTCTGACAGCGTTCTGCACCTGATCTACCATCTGGTCCTGTGGGTCTTCCATCATCGACTTGAAGCCATTCTGCACTTCCAGGCTGGGTGTTCTTACCAATGGAGCCTCAGTTTTGCCATTCCTACTAGCAAACATCGTCTCCACCGATATCATTCTAGATCTGGGCGCTGAGTGCAATATTACCACCGAGCGCATAATCTCCTGATTCGCCATGTTGATGGATCAATAACAAAAGTTTTTGGCACTTTAATACTTGATCAAATAACTGCCTGCTGTGGTAACCCAATAATCCCAAGAATCAGACACACCTCCCCCTATAACACACGTTCAGGCGAGATTGTATGGCGCAGATTGTTCGGCAAGCGGAATTGGTCTTGTAGCCTGGTCAACAATGACACTCTGGTGTCTCATTGGCTCTCTGGACGGCTAACACGACTGTACCGGGTATTCCCGTAGTTGATGATGCCATGGCTACCCGGGACGCCGAAAACTTCAGCTCGAATCGATTCCGGCCTCCTGCGTGCGCATCAAAGGCAGATGGAGCAGGTTGTGAAGGTGCTCGGGCTGCGCGAATGCATCCCCGTGGGCCTCGACGTACTGATCTGGTATTGGCTGGCCATTTCGCCTGTACCTAACTGGGGATCCCGCCGGGCTGCTTTGTGCAGTCGGGGTGAAGCCTGGCAGCGGCCTGAGCTGCCCCTTTCTCAGTCTGCTGCGCTCACTAGGTAACTGCAGCTGCACCACCAAACACCCCGCCTGTTGTCATAGCAGTTGCGGGCGCGACCCAGGCTGAGGAATCCTTCACCAACACCTATATCTTTTCGCTGTGCCAGACCGGATTCAAAGGTGCTTGTTCCTGACCCATCTGTGCTGGCTTGTTTCTGTACCAAGCTCCTGCATAATGGTCCACCATTTTTTGCTGACAATATCAGCGGCTTTTGTTGCCAAGGCGAGCAGACTTTTGACACGCCCACTTTAATGGTGCAGAGAATATCTTGATCATGATGCACCCATTCTGACCGCTTCCGGTCATCACTTTCCCCCATGCGCCATACTTGTTCAGCGGCCCAATTCCACATCTTGTAGCTTTGTCACTCTCATCCTGTGTCATATCACAGCCATACACTTCCTTGTAATAACTGTTTGTTGGTCTTTTCTGATAGAAACTGATCCTTTGTAGCACAGAACACCATACCGCAGATGCTGCCCACTTCGGCAACGGATTTAGTGGCCAGCGTGGGCGCGTTAGTGATCCCATGGACGTGAAGCTGAATCCAGATTCTGACCCATGTTCTGGACATCACATAGGTTTGGATCCGAAGATGTTTTCCTGGTTTCAGGTTCCTGTATCGTTGATTTCCCTTATCAATCCAGTTATCGCTGGTGATATAGAGGTTGTGCGCCAGCCGCGAATCGGTCCGCAAATCGTATTCTCGAACCCCAGCAGGTCTTTGAGACAACCTGCGCACCTTCTGTAAAAGCAGGCGGCGGACGCGCGGCTGCCTCGATCCGCCAACGTGCTGATATCCTGTACCGGTACACCGCGCTCTTTCGCGGCACCACACACACAACTTGACCCGGCACGACTTGGGTCCGATATCTTTGATATTTATGCCAGTACGGTCGGTTCGGTGTGAGAGGCGTTGTGGAGCTTTCATCCGGGCTGCTTGATACTGGCATCAGGCTTGTTCACTGCGTCTAAACGAACCCCAATCAACCTCATCAGGGCTGACTTATAGGCTTGAATTCAGATTCCAACTAACACCCATTTTTCGGCTGGCTTGCCGTTTTTGACAACATCATAAGTTTTCCATCAGGTCCGCGCAGTTCGGTACCAGCTGTAAGGATATGGTGCGGTCTTGGTGGCTGTATTGGACGGTGCAGCCTGTAGTTGAAGGTGGCCAGCCGAACCACATTCCGCCTCCTCGTTGACTTGTTCTTTAGCGCCGAGTGCGCGGCACGAGATCATCTTTCGGCGAAGTTTCATTTAAGGAGGTGAGATGAGCATTTGCACACTCTGTATTCCGCCATCTGCTGCACTCCGGTTCCTGCCAGGTCTTGGGGAACGTGATTGTCTCCTGAATGGTCTCCGCCCATTATCAGGCACTTTTTAACAATTGGATTGGTCCCGTTATCAGTTTTTGCCTTAGGACGCCCTCTGTACATACCTAGTATTCCCGTGTACTTGATAAGCTGCGATTCTTTTCAGTAGTCTTCGTCCGGCAATTGTCTCGGCACTCACTCAATCTTCTTGATTCTGGCCGGCTTTTGAATGTCTGTTCTGCCCTTTCTTTCACCGGTGAATGTCAGCTCTTGAGGTGGATCGATTGCAGAGCTCCGTGCGAAGTTCAGTTCACACACAGGCATTGCACCTCCGGGCTGTGAGATTCCTTTCTGGAGCTTATCAATACGGCATTTATTCATCCACACCGTCGGCTGCACCACCTGCTGCTGGCTGAGTTCTCCTCCATTCTCTGCATTTCCCGGCGGTTAGGTTTTCATACCGCCTGGACTCCTTTTTGTTACAGCATTTCTTGCATACCTCCTGTTCTTGTGCAATACCCGGTGCTCCATCATCTGTTTGGCTTCTGCCTGCATTTTGAGCGTAAGTGGCCGGGCTTGCTACGTATCATAATATTTCCACCATATAAACAGCATCTTCCAAGTACTTTCTTCCTTCCGGCTGTCGTACTTGAATACGCCCTTCGCTTCGCCGGGTAGCTTCGGGTACTTCGATAATCTGTCCATGCCGGCATTTGATTGCAGCGTTCACCGCCGGCAACCTGTTCGCCATATGCGCACAATGGCCACGTCGTGGCGGCGCGGCTCTGCGCCGGCTGTTTACCGGTGCCGAGCGAGGAATTGCTCCAAGACTGTATTTTTTGCTGTTGCCGTTGAGTCATTGCTTCCGAGCACGAACTCAAGCAGGTCATAATTCATCTGCTCGTCTTCGGTCGGCTGATTGTCGTGGTTCGGTTTCCGTGTATACCAAATGCGCGCGCTGTTCAGATTCCATCATTATTGACCCCAGTGTATGGATTCAGAGACCGCTCATTTGAAGGTCTGGTAACTTGCTGCGCGGGATGGCAGGCGCTTGTTGCTGGTGCAGCTGCAAGATTGTTGCCTGTAGAAGGTGCTGGTCCGCCTGCTGCTGCGTCTGCTGCTGTACCCAGGCATGCGGCAATTGTCGGCTGTCCACATAATTGCAGTTGAAGTCGACGCCCATCAACGGTGACCCTCACGCTGACGCTCCTTTGTCGCCAGGTGCCTCTGATACGCACCATAACACCCCTGACCCAAGTACCTGCAGTCATTCCTCCAGGGTGCTTGGTTATCCAGTTAGGCTCCCACCAATAATACCTTTGCTTGCTGCTGGTTTTGTAGCCGTACTTCCAACAACATCACCCGCCCGACTCCGAGATTAATTCCGAAAGCCGAAACAGGCTCAAGTACACCGCCGGCCGCATCTTGTCCCCGCAGCAGTCACTGGCGATGCAGACTGCGGTTGTTAGACTCGGCAGCCAGCCTACCAACTTGGACGCAGGCCAAACCGCCCCACTTACCCCTCCGCTTGTTCGGCGAAACCTGCATGGTCCATGGGCTTGAAAGTATCGTGCTCCGCACTGGTTCCAGCGGGTGCAGCAAAAGCGGAGTAGCGCCAGATGCCCACCAGGCCGCAGCCGCGATCGCCATTCTTCTCGCGTAGCCGTTTGAACGGCTTTGTGTTATTGCATTGACAACAGCAGTCACTCGACCCTCTTCATATAAAGCCCAGCCGGGCTAAAACCAAAACTAGTATAGTTTAC
>CAWGFI010000009.1:0-36342 GCA_963821845.1 uncultured delta proteobacterium | reverse complement strand
CCGCGCCCGAAGACGAAACCTGCGCCGATTATATGGAGAGCATGCTGACGGGTAAGGACTACGACCATCTGCGGGCGCTGAAAGAAGTTACCTTTCACGAAACGGCGCAAAAATTCCTGCGGGGCGACACGGAATACCTCCCCGGGAAGATCCGGTGTTCTGCCTGCAGCGCGACCTTTTTGATTTCGCCTTGCTGGCCGAAGAAAAGGATGGATTGATAGAAGTGAGGAAGGTGGGGTGAATTTTGGCTTCGATTCCCCCACTTTTTTTGGGCCGCGCCGGCTGGCCGAATGTCTGGGCATGTTCATGTCCTCGCAGGCTGTTTCAAGCTGACCAGTGCAGTTCCTCGTGCGACGCGTAGAAAAGCGTCAACCACGTCGGGAGTCAGAGAAATGGAGATTGCGTTCCCGAACGATCAACCCCACCGCCTCATTATGCGCGGTCGCGAGCTTGTAACAGCGGTTTGAGGTCAGCGCGTCATACACATCGGCCACGGCCACAATGCGGGCGGCAAGCGGAATATCCAAGCCTTTGAGCCCACTGGGATAGCCGGTCCCGTCATAACGCTCATGGTGGCAATAAGCGATTTCACATCCCATGCGGACGAAACTTTCATGGCCCAGCATTTCGTCGATGGTCTTCAGCGTATCGCCGCCGATTGCGGCGTGTTTCTTGATGATTTCGTACTCGTGTTCCGTGAGCCGCTCCTCCTTGAGCAGGATAGCGTCGGGTATGGCCACCTTACCCAGATCGTGCAGCGCGCAGGAATAGGCTATGTTTTCAATAAATTCATCGTCGATGATGGCCCGGTATCTTCATTGTCGCGCATCTCCTGGGCGAGCCGCCTGCAGATCGCGCGTACGCGCAAAAGGTGCCGGTGTCCCTATCGCGCGATTCGGCCAATTTCGCCAGCCCCAAAATCGCCGCCCGCCGGGTTTCAACCAGCAGGTCCTGATGGCTGCTCAGCTCCTCCACCTTTTGCAGCAGCGCGTCCTGCTTTTCGTCCACCGTCTTTTCCAGATTTTCGAGAGTATCGGCGCAATTCCGCCTGGAGCCGTTCCAGGTCCACCCGATGGACAAATTCCCGCCAGCGCAGGATATGGTTTACGTGCGCCGCGACAATGACAATGGCCAGCGTGGACGCCACGAACATGTTGTTGGCCAGAAAATAGGTGATGTTGTCCGGCGCCGGTCACAAAAAAAACCATGCCCAGATAGATAACGTAAAGCGCGGCGCAATGTACCGTAATGCGGGCGGCGTTCATGGGCAGGACCACGCAGAACCCCACGAACACCAGGTTCAGCCCGGCGTAATAGGGAGTGGTGTAACCTCCCAGATCGACGATCATCTTGACCAGATACTCAAACCGACCAGATAGAAAGCCGCCACGCCCAGGTAAAAACTCTTCAGCCCGAAATCGTAACGCAGATTTAACCCCAGCAACAGCCAGGCAGCCGGCCGCGGCCACGATGCGATAGCCCGGTGAAGCGAATAAAAGTATCAGGGTAGAGAAAATAATGATCAATCCCGAACAACGGCACCAGGAAAACGCCCATGAGCAGAATTACGGTCACCCGGCCTCGCAGCAGGCCATTCCTGATCTTTCTGAAAACGCCGCGCGAGTTCAGGGTTCGTGATTTCATGGATATGAACGACCCGATCTTCCTCATGTTCGCTCATAATTTCTAAAAAGAAAAACAATATTATTACTATGTACGTTGAAATTAATTCCGAAAATCGACGGCCGCTCCATGCCGTCAGCTTCTTTTCCGCCACCGCGAACAGATTCACACGATTGGGCTCCGCAAGCACGGTGACACCTGTCCGTCGAACGGGGTACTTGGCGAACAAAGTTTTCAACTCCCCCTCGTCCCGGTGAATGAGGTTCCAATGGAGCAGGTTGTCCATAAAAGCGCGGTTGGGGTTTTCGCCACCGAAATTACCCACAATGAACACCCCGCCGGGCCGCAGATGTTCATAACAGCGCCCGGCCATGGAAATGAACAACCGCCCGTCCAGATAATCGGTCAGGCCCGGAGGAATAGATGATGTCCATGGCGCCGAAATGGTGTTGTTCGCGTCCCAGCGCCCATTTGACGATATTGTCTTGCATCAGCCGGACCGAGGCGCCGTGATTGCCTCGTCCACATGCCGGTTGGTGTATTCCAGGGCCTCGGGATCGGCGTCCACGCAGATGGTTTCCACCGCACGCGGAATGTTCGAAACGCTCCAGAAAGTCGAACAGCTCGCGGCTGGACCCGCACGCCAGGTTGAGATCCGCAAGGGGCGGCGTCGGTGATAAACCGCCGGCCGTATTGATCCAGCAAATCGGCGAGTCAACCGCGCCGCGCGCGCACGGCCTGGGCCGCCTTGGTGCGCAGGCACCACTCATCCATCAATTGCCCGATCTTGCCGTCTCCCCGGGGCTGATTAAGGTAGATCATCTCCATCATCAGAAAGTCGCCCGCGTAGCCCTTGGGTTTGTAGAACGCCCGCTCCGCGAACCGGCTGCGCATGAAGTAAGGGAAAATTTCCTTGAAGATCAGTCCCCACATGTACTCCTTGATCTGGGGATCGTCGGTCATGGCGTCGAATTCCTGAAGCCGGTCGTTGAACTCGTCCAGGATGTCGCGGCATCGATCCCTCAGGTTGTCGGGAATAAGCTCCCCAACGTCCCGTTGCAGGGAAAATGACAGATCGAAACAAGATGACTTGAATCTTTCAATCATTTCATTTACGTATCGCCAGTAAGGGGTACGCTGCAGGTATTCCGGAAGCGGTTTGGACTCACGGAACGTTCTGCGCCCGGTGGAAAGGGAGGCCGCGAAGGTCGTGAGCGGTTCGCGGTCCTCCAATACTCTCCGGAACTTGGCGCAGATGGAAGATGCCATCAGGTTCAGGAACATGCCGTACAGGAGCGGATTTTCCCGCTGCGCTTTCATTACGTGGTCGCGTTCCCAGATTCTGATGACCGAATCCTCGGTGGCCTTGATGGTCCGGACACGGTCCCGGCCGTCGAAAAAGGCGATTTCCCCGAACAATTCACCGGCGCCGATGAGGGCGACCACGATGGTGGCGCCTTGCGCGCTGTAGGAAACTTCCACCGCGCCCTGTTCGACGTAATACACCGAACCGGGTTCGGCCCCGCTGTCGACGATCAATTCGTTCTTTTTAAAGCGGAATGAACGGGAAAGCGTGAGAATTTCGAGAAAATCCCGACGAGGCGACGCCAGGGGTCGAGGGCGAAGCGATAGATTCGGAAGGGGCTTCAGGGTCGCGCATGACGCTGCACCTTGATCGCGCCGCAAGCTCCGGCGCGTGACGCGAACGCGCGTCAACCGCGCCGCGTGTGGCGCTCAAACAGCGGCTTATTTGGAAACCGGTTCAATTAAGCTGTAAAACCCATCGGCCTATACGGTATTTGTATAACAGAATATTAAAAACAATGCAAAACGATAAACTCATGAGCTTTGGGACGTAATTTCCTTTTCATTCTTGTCATCAACGTACCGATATGATTTAAAGTATCTTACGACCCCCAAATTTGATGCGTTACGAGGAGTTTATGATCAAGAACATCCAAGCCATTATGAGTCCCAAGTCCATTGCGGTTGTCGGCGCGACCAACCGCCCCGGCAGCGTGGGCCGGACGGTATTCGAAAACATCCTCTTTGGCGGCTACCAGGGAGTCCTCTATCCCGTCAATCCCAAGGCCCAGCTCCGTGCACAGCGTGAAAGCCTATCCCAACCTCGCGGACATCCCCGGAACTGGTGGATCTGGCCGTGGTTATCGTGCCCGCAGACATGGTTCCCTCCATCATCGAGGAAGCCGGGAAAAAGGGCGTCAAGGGGGTCGGTGGTCATCACCGCCGGCTTCAAGGAAGTGGGCGGACGAGGGCGTGGAGCTGGAAAACCAGGTCTCAAGAGTCTGGCCAAACAATACAAGATCCGGCTGGTCGGCCCCAACTGCCTGGGGGTCATCAACACGCATCCCGATGTCCGGCATGAACGCCAGCTTCGCCAGCAAATCGCCCCGGCCGGGAAACATCGCCTTTATTTCGCAATCCGGGGCGCTGTGCACGGCGGTGCTCGATTACGCGGACGGCCGCAACGTCGGCTTTTCCAAATTCATCAGTTTCGGAAACAAGGCCGACGTCAACGAAGTCGATCTGTTGCGCTACCTCAAGGACGATCCGGAAACCGACGTTATTCTCATGTACCTCGAGGACATCAGCAACGGCCGCGAATTTATCGAAATCGCCCGGGAAATTACCTGGGACGCCAAAAAGCCGTGCTTGCCACCAAGTCCGGCCGTTCGGCCGAAGGCGCCAGGGCCGCTTCCTCCCACACCGGGTCACTGGCGGGATCGGACACCGCCTATGACGCCATATTTCATCCGAGTCCGGCATCCAGCGGGTGGAGTCCATCAACGAACTTTTCCACTACGCGCTGGCCTTTTCCCGCCAGCCCGTGCCCAAGGGAAACCGCATCGCCATCCTCACCAATGCGGGCGGCCCCGGCATCATGGCCACCGACGCCGCCATCCGGCACGGTTTGCAACTGGCCACCCTTTCGGATGAAACCAAAAACAAACTCAGGGAGAACCTCCCGGTCACGGCCAGCGTGCAGAATCCCGTGGACGTCATCGGTGACGCCGACCATGAACGGTACGAAGATCCGCCATGCGGCTGATCATCTGAATCGGACGAACGTCGACGGCGCCATCGTCATCCTGACCCCCACGGCCATGATCGACATCCTGGAAACCGCCGAAATCGTGCCTCACGTGGCCGCAGGAAATCGACAAACCCATTCTCTGCTCCTTCATGGGCATCGTGGACGTTTCCGAGGGCGTGCAATATCTGGAGACAGCACGGCATTCCCAACTATGTGTTCCCCGAGGCGGCGGTCCGCACCATGGCCTCCATGGTGAAATTCGGCGACCTGCTCCGGCTGGAACGCCGTGAAGTGCGGCGTCATGGCCGCCGACCGCGAAGCCGCGGCCCAGATCATCGAAGGCCGCCTGAAGGACCAGGAATCCTACTACATGCCCGAAATGGAAGCCAACGAGATCTTGCAGGCGTACGGATTTCCGGTCCTGAAAAGCCGGCTGATTGAAAATGAATCCGATCTTGAACAGGCTGGTGGATTACGTCGGCTTTCCCGTGGCCATGAAAATCTGCTCCCCGGACATCATCCATAAATTCGACGCCGGCGGCGTGAAGCTGAAAATAAAGACCATGGAGGAAGCCCGGGCCGCCTATCAAGCAGATCATGGAAAACGCCCGGAAGTTCAAGCCGCGACGCCCATATCAAGGGCGTGCTGGTGGAAAAGATGGCGCGGGGCGGCGTGGAAGTCATCCTGGGCGCCACGCGCGACCCCAAATTCGGCCCCATCTGCATGTTCGGCCTGGGCGGCACCTTTGTGGAAGCCATCAAGGACGTCACCTTCCGCCTGGCCCCCATGTGGGAAATCAGCGCGGAAAGGATGATCGAACCAATCAAGGCCTACCGCGTCCTCAAAGGCATGCGCGGAACCCCGCCGTCGGACATCGACGCCATCAAGGACTGCATCCTGCGCCTCTCGCAAATGGTGGCCAATCATCCGGAAATCTCCGAACTGGACATCAACCCCCTCATCGTCTACCCCGAAGGCGAAGGCTGCGTGGTCGCGGACAGCAGGATTCTGCTCAAACCGGTCCCGGCGGATAAGTAACGGCTGTGGATAGTGGATTTCTATAAAAAATAAAAACGGGAGGAACCCTTTTCGCAAAAAGGGTTTCTCCCAACAATCTGCTTACCTGCTTACCTGCCGTCCAATTACCTACTTCATTTGGGCCATTACTTCCCTGGCCTTTTCGCCGAGGCGGCCGAGGTGTTCGACCACATGGACGCCCGCGGCTTCCAGGGCCGCGATCTTGTCGGACGCCTTGCCCGCGCCGCCGCTGATGATGGCGCCCGCGTGGCCCATCCTGCGGCCGGGAGGTGCGGTTTGTCCGGCGATAAAGCCCAGGACGGGTTTGGACATATGTTCCTTGATAAAGGCGGCCGCTTCTTCTTCCGCCGATCCGCCGATTTCGCCGATCATGACCACGCCCCTGGTCTCGGGGTCCTTTTCAAAGAGGCCGAGCAGATCGATGAAGCCCATGCCGATGATGGGGTCGCCGCCGATGCCGATGCAGGTGGTCTGGCCCAATCCGGTTATGGTGAGCTGGTCCACCACTTCATAGGTCAGGGTGCCGCTGCGGGAAATGACGCCCATGACGCCCTGCTTGTGGATGTGGCCCGGCATGATGCCCACCTTGGCCGATCCGGGGGAAATGACGCCCGGGCAGTTGGGGCCGATCATCTTGACGCCGCGTTCCTTGAGAAAATGTTTTACCTTGACCATGTCCAGGGCGGGGATGCCTTCGGTGATGCAGACCACCAGGTCCACGCCCGAGGCGGCCGCTTCCATCACCGCGTCGGCGGCGAAGGCGGGCGGAACGAAAATCAGGGAGGTGTTGGCACCCGTTTCCTTGACGGCCTGTCCCACCGAATCGAACACGGGAACGCCGACGGCGCTCTGGCCGCCCTTGCCCGGCGTGACGCCCGCGACCACCTTGGTTCCATAGGCCAGGCACTGCTCCGCGTGAAAAGATCCTTCCTTGCCGGTGATACCCTGCACAACGACTCTGGTGTTTTTATCGACCAGTATACTCATGCGCGATTCCTTTCAAACACGATCGTCCGGGTATGAAGCGAATTCGATAATAAGCGCCGGACGGTGAGGTCTCTCGTTACCTGACGGCTTCGGCCACCATGTCGGCGGCTTCGACGATGGTTCCGGCCACGGAAAAATCCAGCCCCGATTCCTGCAGCATCTTCCGGCCCAGCTCCACGTTGGTGCCTTCCATGCGGACGATCAGGGGAACGGAGATGTTGACCGTGTTGGCGGCCTGGATAACGCCTTCGGCCAGCCGGTCGCAGCGGAGTATGCCGCCGAAGATGTTGATGAGGATAGCCTTGACCCGATGGTCGGACAGGATGATTTTGAAGCCGTTGGTGATCATGTCCGCGCTGGCTCCGCCGCCCACGTCCAGGAAGTTGGCCGGTTCGGCCCCGGCAAGCTTGATCACGTCCATGGTGGCCATGGCCAACCCGGCGCCGTTAACCATGGCGCCCACGTTGCCGTCCAGGCGGATGTAGTTGAGATTGTGTTCGGAGGCTTCCCGTTCCAGCGGATCTTCCTCGTCCGGGTCGCGAAGTTCGACGATATCCTTGTGCCGGAACAGGGCGTGGTCCTCGAAGGTGACCTTGGCGTCCAGTACCAGGGCCTGATCGTCGGCGGTGATGATCAGCGGATTGACTTCCAACAGGGTGCAGTCGTAGCGGACGTACATATCGAGTAGCGGCGCCAGGAGCAGCCCGATGGCCTTGAACATGGAGGGGCCGAAGCCCAGGCCCAGGGTCAGCCGGCGGATCTGATAAGGCATGAGTCCGGTCACGGGGCTGATGGGCTCCTTGATGATCAGTTCGGGATGTTTGGCGGCGATCTCTTCGATCTCCATGCCGCCCGCCGCGCTCATCATGATCACGGGCATGGCCTTGGACCGGTCCAGGGTGATGCCCAGGTAGAGTTCTTTTTTGATCTCCACCACCTCTTCGACCAGAATCTTGCGCACCAGTTTGCCTTCGGGACCGGTCTGCGGGGTGATCAGGGTCATGCCCAGAATTTTTTCAGCCGCCTGCTGGACCTCGTCCAATGATCTGGCCACCTTGACGCCGCCGCCCTTGCCTCGGCCCCCGGCGTGAATCTGGGCCTTGACGGCGAACGCCGACCCGCCCAGTTCTTCGGCTACCCGGCGAGCCTCTTCCGGCGTTGTGGCCACACCGCCTCGTGGCGTGGGCACATTAAACCGCTTCATCAACTCCTTGGCCTGGTATTCGTGTATCTTCATTGCGCTTCCATTCCTTGGCTGAGTTAACGTTAAAATATGAAATAACGGTCAAGTTGACGCGCTGGCTAAAATTTCTTGGTAGCGCAAAAGAATATATAATTGCAAGGGACTTTTTTCAAAGGGAATCGGACTTCCTTTGCGAGGGAAGTAATTCCCCCGTGGCTTTTCTTTTGGTTTATAATCTTTTATATTATGCGCGCCATAAGCGCTTCGGGGATACCAACATGCTGACCATCGAGACGCTGGACAAAGTCAAGGGGCTCGCCAACGAGCTAGCGCGTGAAGCCGCGCGCAGAACGGGAATTTTGTACGCCGATGTGCGGCTGGAAGTGGGTGAAACCGTGGCCGCCATGGCCGAAAACGGTTCTCCCCGCCGGGCGGCCAAGGACGCCTATCTGGATCTGGGCGTGCGAGCCGTGGCGTCGGAAGCGCCGCCGGCGGCCGGGTATGTGGGGCTTGAACTGGGGGCGGCGGACGAAGACCGACTCCCGGAAATCATCAGTGACGCCCTGCTGCAAGCTTCGGAGCGGGCCCTGATCAACGCGCGAGGCAAGGCTTTGGCTCGGGAACGTTTCACGAAGCTGGGCAAAAGCCTGGAATCGTGGGACTTGGCCCCCATCCCGGTTTCCCAGGTGACCTTGCAGCCGGAATACGCCATCAATCCGCGAACCATTACCCCGGAAACGGCGTCCCGACTGGTCGCGGACGTCTCCTCCCGGGTGGCCGCGTCGGACCAAAAGATCGTCTATAACGGAACGCAGGCCGAATCGTCCATGCTGCGATTTCTGTTCGCCAGCAGCGAGGGAACGCTTATCGACCGCCCTTACACCCTCACGCTGGGCGCCGTTTTCGTGGTGGCCGCCAATGGCGCGGTTACCCAGGAGCATGTCGATTATATCGGTCACCAGCGCGGATGGGAACTGCTCACGGAAGGCGTTGACGACGGCTTTATCCGTTCCGATTCGCTGAGCCGGATGGGGTTGACGCTCGCCCGCGACGCCGTGGAACTCTGCGAAGCCCCGGAATTGAAATCGACGGCCAAGCCGGTGGCGGTGGTAACCGATCCCAACTTCAACGCGCTGCTGGTGCACGAGATCATCGGCCATCCCACCGAAGCGGACCGGGTCCTGAAATGGGAAACCGCCTATGCGGGCCGAAGCTGGCTTTTCGGCGACCGGGATCACAACCAGATGGGCAAACAGATCGCCTCCCCGCTCATAACCGCCTATTCCGATCCCGCGCTACCGGGTTTCGGCCATTATCCGTTTGACGATGAAGGAACGCCGGTCAAGCGGGTTTCCCTGATCGAACAGGGGATGATGAAGGGGCTTATGAACAGCCGGGAAACGGCCGGGCTGCTGAACGTGGAGCCCAACGGCCACTATAAGGCCACCAAAGCCTCTTTGGTTCCGCTCATCAGAATGTCCAACACGGTATTCGCGCCGGGCGAAACCGCTCCCGACCAACTGATTTCCGATATCGAGGACGGCTGGTATCTGTCCGGGATGCGTATTCCCTCCATCAGCGAGTCGCGGGAAAATTTCCGTATCTCGGCGCGCAAGGTTTACGAAATCAAGAACGGCCGGCTGGGACGGCTGTACCGGGACGGCGGCATTACGTCCGATTCAAAGGATTTCCTTATGAACGTGGACGGCGTGGGCGACGATTTCAGGCTGTACGCGATTCCCAATTGCGGCAAGGGACAGCCCATGCAGGTCAAAAAACTGGGTAACGGCGGCCCCACGCTGCGTTCGCGGGCGCGGCTGGCCGGCGCTTGATAACCAATGAGGCGAATGGAACATGGAAACGGATCAGACGCTGCGCGACGCGGTTGAACAGGCGGTACGGTTCGCTAGGAAACAGGATTCGGTGCGAGAAGTCGAGGCGTTCGCGTCGGCCAACGATCAGCTCATTCTCAGGCTCAATTACACTTCGCATCTGCCCTGCAACGGCGTGCAGGAACCCAAATCGGTGTCCAATTACGGGCTGGGACTGCAAGTGGTATTCGAACAGGGTGATCGGAAGCTCATCGGGTTCGGCTACGATTCGGGCGACCTGACCATTGAAGGCGCCACACGGGCCTTTGATAAGGCGTTGCTTTCGGCGGTGGAAGACCCGGACTTTTTCGAGTTGCCCGCCATAGGTTCGCGCGGTTTGGACAGAAAAGTCTCCGCCGATCCCCGTATCATGTCCCTGGACGAGGACGAACTGGTGGCCCTGGGATGGGCGACCCTGTCCGGGGCCCTGGATGAGTACGAGAACACCGAAGCCCTGCGGGACGCGTTGTCCAAAGATGCGGCCGCGCTGGCTCTGGTGGTGGGCGGCGACGTCATCACGCTACGGGAACGGATGGCCGTTTATTCGAGCAGGATGGCCCAGCCCTTGAGCGACGAAAGCTGTCTCCTGCTCTCGGCGGTTTCGGCGATGATCGAGTCCCACGGGGCCAAGGGAAGCGGCTGGCGGGTGGCGTCCTCGCTGGAATCGTTCCATTCCGACGCCGGACGTCAAGCGGCGAGCGCCAGTGTCCGGCTGATGGACGGCGTTCGTATCGAAGCCGGTGATTATCCCGCTGTCCTGGGGCCGCAACCGGTGGCCGATCTGCTCAACAACATCATTGTCCCTTCGCTCAAACTGGACACCCTGTACACGGGTGGTTCGGCCTTTCAGAAAAAGCTGGGTTCCCGGATCGCGTCGGCCTCCTTCAACCTGACCGATGACGGCGCCGCGCCCGGCTTGGCCGCGACCAAGGGATATACCTGCGAAGGCTTCCTTACCGGCAGGACCGAACTCATCGCCAACGGCGTGATGACCGGAACGCTGTCCAATCATTACGAATATCAGCGGATGCTCCATAACCCCAAGGCGGTCGATCTGCTGGGACAGGACCCGCATGAATGGAACGAAGCGCTCTTTCCGCGCAACGGTTTCCGTTTCGGCATGGGAGGCGGACGGAATTTCTCGTCGCAGCCGTCCATCGCGTCCACCAACCTCATTGTTTCCGGCGATACGGCGGTCGATTTCGAGGAGCTTATCAAGCCTATCGAGCGGGGGATATACATCGGCCGCATCTGGTACACCTATCCCATGAACGGCCTGGCTCCGGCGGATTTCACCTCCACGGTGATCGCCGATTCCTACCTGATCGAAAACGGCCGCATATCCCGGCCCCTGGCGGCCAACACCCTGCGCATCCACGACAACGCCAAACGTCTGCTCATGGACATAACCGGTTACTCCAACCGCTCGCGGCCGGTGGTGGTCTGGGCCGCGGACGAAGTCGTCTATTCGCCCGACGTGGCGGTCGGTCGCCTGCATGTGGAGCCGATCGGGGAGTCGATTAAGGCGTAAGAAAAGAAAGGGCGTTGCGGGGGAATCTCTTCCCCCGCGCCCCCTTGTATTATTTCTCGCCGCGCGAGAAATGACTGACGATAAACTAGAGACAGAGCGCTCTTCGTCATTCCGCAGCTTGATCGCGGAATCCAGAAAAGGGCGCTTCGCGAAGCGCCCCTACACTGGGGAGTTGGATCGCTCCGACCTGATAGGCGAGTCTGCCACCATCCCATTTAGAGCGCAGCGAGAAATCTCCCACAGGGGGTGTGGGGGAAGAAATTCCCCCACCATGGTTTTTCTTTCCGCGATAAAATATCGTGGTTGACAAAACAGCCGTCATTCGCTTTTTGTAAACCTGACAAGACGACTCAATACCATACGAACGCCGGGAACCCGGCGGTTCTTCATATCTTAACGCCCTCATAAACGGATAGGAGAGCGACATGTCCCAGAACATCGTCATCATCGGCGCGGTGGCGGCCGGACCCAAAACCGCGTGCCGTCTCAAACGTCTGCGCCCGGAATATCATGTCACCATGGTGGACCGCGACCGCACCATATCCTACGGGGGCTGCGGCATCCCCTATTTCATTTCCGGCGACGTCAGCGACCCACTCAGTTGGTTTCCACCAGCTTCCATATGGTCACGGGACGAAAAATTCTTCCGCGAAGCCAAGGATATCGAGGTGTTGGCGCGAGCACCGAAGCCGTGTCCATCGACCGCGACGACCAAGATGGTGCGCGTGCGTTCGCTCGAAACCGGAGAGGAACAGGAACTTCCCTACGACAAACTGGTTCTCGCCACCGGCAGCAAGCCCAGGAGGCCTGCCCATACCCGGGTGTGGATCTGGACGGCGTCTACACGGTGTCCAATATCAATGAAGCGGTGCGCATCAAGGAGATGCGTGTCCAAAGGCAAGGTGGGAACCGCCGTGATCATCGGCGGCGGCGCCATCGGGCTGGAAATGGCCGAGGCCCTGGCCGACCTGTGGGGCATCGAAACCACGGTCGTCGAAGTCATGGATCAGATCCTGCCCGGCGTGGTGGATTCCACCATCGCCCACATGGCGCGGAAGGTCATGGAAGACAATGAAATTTCCTTTCTGCTGTCCGAACGGGTCCAGTCCATCGAAGGAGACGGCGCGGTGGAACGGGTGGTCACCGACAAGCGCACCCTGGACGCCGATCTGGTGATCATGGCCGTGGGCGTCCAGCCCAACGCGGACCTGGCCAAAGCCTGCGGTCTGGAACTATCTAAGGGCGGCGGTATCAAGGTGAACAAGCGCTTCCAGACGTCGGACCCCGATATCTACGCGGGCGGCGACTGCGTCGAAAACCGCACCTCATCACCGGCGACACGGTCTACATGCCGGCCGGATCGCTGGCCAACCGTGAAGGGCGCGTCATCGGGACCAACCTGGCCGGGGGCGAAGCCGAATTTCCCGGCGTGGTGGGCAGCTTCATCATCAAGATATTCGACATGGCCGTGGCCAAGTCGGGCTGAGCCTGGACCAGGCCCAGAACCCACGGGTTTCGACGCCATCGACGCCTTCGTGGTGCAGGCCGACCGCGCCCATTTCTACCCGGAAATGGAGCTGCTGTACATGTCCTCATCGTGGAAAAATCGACCGGCAGGGTCCTGGGGGTGCAGGGAATCGGACACAAGACACGCCGGGCTGGACGGCCGCGTCAACGCCATAGGCGCGCTGCTCAAGTACAACGCCACGGTGGAGGACGTCAGCAATCTGGAAGTCGCCTACGCTCCCCCGTTTTCCGCGGCCATGGATATCGTCAACGCCCTGGGCAATACGGCGGAAAACATCCTGGCGGAAAGAAACCGCTCCATGGATGTAGACGAATTCGACCGAGCTGTTCGAAGAGCGGCACGCCGGTGATTTTATCTTTCTGGACGTCCGCGGGCCCGCAAACGCCGAACCTTATGTCAGAAATATCCGGCCATGTGGGTCAACATCCCGCAGGACGAACTCCGGCCGCCGTATGGAGAAGTGCCCAAGGACAAAAAGCTGGTGCTGGTGTGCAATTCGGGCGTCCGGTCGTACGAGGCGCAACGGACGCTGGAAACCGCGGGCTTTTGCGACACGGTCAATCTGGAAGGCGGAATCGCCGCGCTGAAAAAGTGGGGCCTGGACGTGCTCACGCTGGATGAGCAGGACTGATCAGGCGTACGCTTCACGTCATAAAAAAGGCCGCTTCCCTCACGGGACCGGCCTTTTTTCAGGGCTTTCGAAAAGCGGGTTACATGGAAAAACGCAGGTACAGGCTGGAAAGAACCGCCCAGGCAAGTATGAGCCCGGTCACGACCACGCACACCGTGGCCAGGATGTTGTGGAAAAAGCTCTCCCGGCTTTTTTCCCGGTAGCCCAGCAGAAAACCGAGCGCGGCGCCGGCAACCATGCCGCCGCCATGGCCCCAGTTGTTGATACCGCGAGCCATCAGTCCGAAAATAAAGATGGCGATGGCCCATCCGCCGATCTGCCGGTAAATGGCCTGCCCGTACACGCCGCCCCGGCTCTTGCCATAATACAGGGCCGAACCGATCAAGCCGCAGACGGCCGCCGACGCGCCGATGGTAAACTGGACACCCGCGAAGTAGGAAATCAGAAACCCCAGCGCTCCGCTCACGGTATAGATGATGAAAAAGCGGTTGATCCCGTACTCGTGGAGCACCAGCGGCCCGATCTGCCGCAGGGCGAACATGTTGAAGAGAATGTGCAGCACGCCGCCGTGGAGATAGTTGGCGCTGATCAACGTCCACCAGCGGTTATAGCTGTCGATGGGAATGGTCCCGGTGCGCGACCAGGAGCAGCAGGCTGTTGTCCGCCGGAGACAGAAAGGTGAACGGATTCAAGCCCACGTTTGACGCAAAGGGATTGAGCAGCAGGGAAACGAGGTACATTCCCACGTTCACATAAATGATTGTATGGATAAACTGGCCGGGCCCCAGGAATCCATGCGACAGGATGGAACTCTTAAACCGCGACCCCGGATTCCGCAATCCGCAATAGGGGCATCGGGTTTCATCTCTGCTGACCAGCTTTCCGCAATTGGGGCATAGGAGTGATTGTCGTCTATTATCCGCCATACCTCATCCTGAAGGAGATCCGTTCCGCTTGAATCGAGCCGGATCGACTCGGGCTTAGCTTGCGCCGCGATCATGGGAGCTATTAGTTTTTACAATCTCTTATCTCTTACAGTATCATGTTACGGTCGGCAAGACCAAACCGAATGCGATTGCACCCTTGACTGACGTCGAAATAGCACGATTTTTTATTCAGGAACCGCTGGCAGGCTGTTGAAAAACTGCGCCTCAGGCCGTCATTCCGCATTGCGTGGCTCTCGCCAATGCTCACATATTCGCCCATATGCTGCGCTTGTCGATTCGCCACCCGCCTTGCCTGACGACCCGATTCTTGTTTTTCAACAACCTGCTAGAGCCTTATTTATTCAATGATTGAAAAACAGCCCGCCGTAGTGTCCCTTCTCGCTACGGCGTGGAGAAAGGCGCGCTCATGGCCGGAAAAATACAAAAACAGGGAACATTCGTAAAGCTGGAAACCACGCTCATCGTGGCCGCCGTGGCCCTGATCGTGGGATTTCTGGGCGGCGTGATCTACAGCACCTATCATTCGGGGCCTCCCGGGGCTTCCCGCCAGGCCGCGGCTCCGCCCCAGACCCAGGCCATGCCCGAAGGAGAGTCGAGTGTGCCGCCGGCGATCGCGGCCAAGGTTCCGGAACTGGAACGGGAGGCCAAGCTCAATCCCGACAGCGCGGCGGCATGGGTGGCCCTGGGCAACGCCTATTTCGATCTGAAGGATTATCCCAAATCCATAGACGCCTACCAGAAGGCCCTGGCTATCGAACCTCACAACGCCGACGTGTGGACCGACATGGGAGTCATGTATCGCCAGAGCGGGCAGCCGCAAAAGGCGCTGGAGGCGTTCAATAAAGCCATCGAAGCCGATCCGAAACACGAGGTGTCCCGGTTCAACAAAGGCGTGGTGCTCATGCAGGATCTGAACGACGGGGAAGGGGCGCTCAAGGCGTGGGAGGAACTGGTGAAGATCGACCCGTCCGCCACCACTCCCAACGGGCAGCCGCTCAAGGATATCGTGGAGCGATTTAAAAAAGCTAGGGAGAAAGCGCCCCAGGAGTCGAAACCGTAATCATTCGGGACAAAGCGGGAAATCCGCGTTCAGCCTCGTTGCGTCCGCATTCTTTGTATGGCCAGAAGGAGTCCGCCGCACAGGATCATGCCCATGCATAAAAACTGTCCCATGGAGAAGCCCATCCAGAGCAGTCCCAATTGCTCGTCGGGCTGGCGGACGTATTCGATGAAAAAGCGCGCCACGCCGTAGCCCATGAGATACACCCCGGCGTGAAAACCCCGAAAGGGCTTGATATTGCGGATGGACCACATGACGGCGAAGAGCGCCAGCCCTTCCAGCGAGGCTTCGAGCAGTTGCGACGGCCACCGCAATTGATGGGTGGGGTCGCCGGGGAAATACATACCCCACCAACCGGTGGTGACCCGGCCATAGAGTTCGCCATTTATGAAATTGCCCAGCCGGCCGAAGGTGTAGCCAAGGGGAAACACGGTGGCGAACAGGTCCAGGAGCGTGAACTGGCCCAGCCGGTAACGGCGTTCGAGAAACAGAAGCGTGAGCGAAAAACAGATGAGTCCGCCATGGTAGGACATCCCGCTGTAGCCCACAAAGGCGAAGCTGGGAGAGAACTGGAACGGCAGAATGGTTTCCAGTGGGTGGTGGATATAGTAGCCCGGATTGTAAAAAAGGACGTACCCGAGACGGGCGCCGACCAGCACGCTGATCATGCCCCAGAAAATAATGGTTTCAAACAGGGGCAGGGGAAGGTCCACTTCCTTTTTCTTGATGCGGTACCGTATGAGCAGATAGCAGAGCCCCAGCGCCACCAGATACATGAAGCCGTACCAGCGTACGCGCATCGGTCCCAGCGCGATCATCACGGGGCTCAGATTTTCGGGAATATGCCGCCACCACATTACAAATGAATCAAACATCAGAGATCCCCGGCGTTATTCTTTCAACAGATTTCCGATATTCAGATACAGGCCGCCCATGGCGTGAGCGATATCCGGGCCGTATCCGAAGGCCAGCGGGTTTGTTTCCGTATCGATAAAAAACGATTGAATCCGGTTCCGGCGAATCCGGTAGGCAATTTCGAACGTTTCCTCCAGCGGGTCCAGCCCGGTGAGCGACGCGTTGGGTTTGCCGTCGGAAAACAGCGCCAGCAAGGGTTTTACATGCGGGTTCCGGTATCGCTCCTTGCGCAGCGTCTTGAACGCCAGTTCCAGACCGTCGGCGAGCGGCGTTTTCCCCCCACCGGGGCCACGCTCAGGCAGTGAGCGGCCTTGGAAAGGTTTTGGGTAAAGGGTAGCGCCAGCTCGGTTTTCGTATGCCGGAAAGCCACGATGGCTACCCGGTCCTTATGGATGTACATTTCGTCGAGAAAACAGCGGATCATGCCTTTGACGCGAACCATCCTGTTCTGGCCGCGCATGGAGGCGCTGGCGTCGATGACGAACAGAACCGCGTAGCCCGCCCGTTTTTCCCGCAGCCGTTTTCTGAGGTCCCGTACTTTGATGATCACGCGTTGTTCGCGTTGGCGGCTTTTCTGATGGAGGGCCGCCGCCTTGAGCGTGGCCGTCAGGGTGACGTCGGTAAGGGGCTCTTCCTTGAACGGCCGATCGAGTATGCTCAGTACCCTGGGGCTCGTCGGTGATCGTACCCCGTTTGCGGCCGGAGCTTGACAGATAAATGAGCCGTTCCAGCGGGGTGGACGACCGGTACAGGAGATAATCTTCAGGAGTGGGTTCCGGCGTGACCGGGATCGGGCCTAGGATATCGAGATCTTTTTTTTTATGTCGTACCCGACCGGAGGCGCGACCACCAGTTCTTCCTCGGAAAGTTTTTCCAGTTCCCGCTCGAGCTTTTTGCGGTTGAATTTGGTTTCGGTCAGACCCTTGCGCCGCAGACGGTGGCGAAGCGCCATTTCGGCGGCCCGGACCAGTTCCTTTTCGGTCACCGCCGGAGCGCCTTCCAGCGCCGCCAGCCCCTTGGCCGCCTTGACGATGGTGATGTCCGAACGGTGCCCTTCCACCCCCATGCTCATGCTCAGCCTGCCCGCCAGCTCGACCATGCGGTCGGGGATTTCGAC
Organism: uncultured delta proteobacterium; assembly: GCA_963821845.1. GTDB lineage: Bacteria > Desulfobacterota > Desulfarculia > JACQYL01 > CAWGVV01 > CAWGFI01. The sequence goes on along the minus strand of CAWGFI010000009.1, from coordinate 18,855 downwards.
CCTGCCCAGCCGCAGCCGCGCCGCGTCCAGCTCCGAGGCCAGTTCGTCGTCGCGGTCCCGCCAGTTGCGCATGAAAAGGTCGGGATGATCTTCAAACTCCAGGCGCCGTCGCACCACTTCCGCGCGTTCGTTGATGTCGGCCAGGCCGGCCACTTCCACGCACAGGCCGAAGCGGTCCAGCAACTGAGGCCGCAGATCGCCTTCTTCGGGATTCATGGTGCCGATGAGGATAAACCTGCTGGGATGGGAAAAGGTCAGACCCTCGCGTTCGACCCGGTTGACGCCCATGGCCGCCACGTCCAGCAGCAGATCCACGATGTGATCGCTCAGCAGGTTGACTTCATCCACATAGAGGAAAGCCCGGTTGGCCGCCGCCAGGAGACCCGGTTCGAATTGCTTGCGGCCCTCGTTGATGGCCGTTTCCAGGTCCAGCGATCCCAGCAGCCGGTCTTCGGTGATCCCGATGGGCAGGTTGACCACGCGCCGTTTTCGGATGTGGCTGGGTAGCTTTTCGCCGTTCAGGGATTTTTCCAGGCAGTCGCCGCACATCCGGCTACGGTCGGTGGGATGACACTGAAAGGGGCAATCGGTCACGACTTCCATGGGCGGAAGCAGGTTGGCCAGCCCGCGAGCCACGGTGGACTTGGCGGCGCCGCGCTCCCCCTTGACCAGCACCCCGCCGATAGCGGGATAAATGACGTTCAGCAGCAGGGCCTGTTTCATTTCCGCCTGTCCCACGATGGCGGAAAACGGATATATGTGCTCTTCTTGTGTTAGCTTCATAAACATGTCAATCTGTGTGAGCAGGAAACCTCGAACGACTATCTGTATAGTCTTTTTCAACCCCCTGTCAACCGCAATGGCCCCCGCGCCGGGCGCCGGAACCGGCGGGGAAAAGGTCGAATCCATGTCCCTCACGGTGAACGAAATATTTTATTCCATCCAGGGAGAATCCTCCTACGCGGGGCGGCCCTGCGCGTTTGTCCGTCTCACCGGCTGCAACCTGCGCTGCTCCTGGTGCGACACGGTCTACGCCTACGATGAAGGCGCTCCGATGAGTATCGAACAAATCGTGGAACTCGTCTCCGATTTTGGCTGCCCCCTGGTGGAGATCACCGGCGGCGAGCCGCTGGAACAGGCCGAAACGTTGCTGCTGGCCAAACGGTTGCTGGACCTGAACTTCACTGTGTTGGTGGAAACCAATGGCAGCAGGGACATCTCCCCGCTCGATCCGCGATGCGTTCGGATCGTGGATTTCAAGACCCCCTCCAGCGGAATGGACGGGAAGAATGACTACCGTAACATGGATCGGTTGTCCGAAACGGACGAGGTCAAGCTGGTGATCGCCGACGAAAACGACTTCCGATTCTCCCTGGAACTGCATAAGACCTTACGCTCGAAGGGAAAAAACGCGGTCGTCCATTTTTCTCCCGTCTGGGGGCGTATCGATCCGGCGGCCCTCGCCGCCTGGATTTTGAAGGAGGGAATACAGGTCCGGCTGGCGCTGCAACTCCACAAAATAATCTGGGGGACGGAAAAAAGAGGCGTATAGGGCTTTAAGTGAAAAAAGTTTATTGAATTCGGTTGGCGGTTCATGCTATTCAATCGGCCATGTCCGTCTACCGACTGCTCGTGTTGTTCAGTGTCGTTCTTTTCGTAGGTTGCGCTCCTCTCCTGAACGGTGATTTTAATGGACAGGAAGCGGCAAAGCCTGCGGGGCTCGTTACGCCCTCTCACTCGGACCAATCCCATTCCCAGGCGTCGCTCCCGGTAGAACACGAATCGCTCGGTCCGCCGAAAACCAACGGTCAAGTCGTCGCGTGTCTTCCTCTTCAACCCTCGAGCGAAAGCCTCACCCAAGAAGTTCAACGGGAACTGGATAATCTCCAGGAACAATCGGATAGAAAACAGGGATATTCCGAAGTTAAAACGAGCTCCGGTTTTCCCATCATCATCAACGAGCAGGTCAAGGAACAGATCTCCTTTTTTCAGAACCAGGCCAAAAAGTCCTTCCGGAAATGTCTGGCTCGGTCGACGCGCTATAAAGGCGTCATGGAGGATATTTTCGCCGAATACGGACTGCCCAAGGACCTGATTTATCTGGCCATGATCGAGAGCGGTTTCAACTCCAACGCCGTTTCCCCGGCCAAGGCCACGGGCATGTGGCAGTTCATGCCGCAGACCGCCAGAAAATACGGGCTTTCCATTACCTGGTATATCGATGAGCGGCGGGACCCCATTAAGGCGACTCACGCCGCGGCCCGCTATCTCAAGACCCTGCACGACCAATTCGGCTGTTGGTACCTGGCCCTGGCCGCGTATAACGCCGGAGAAGGCGCCATCGCCAGCGCCATGAATCGGGACAAGGCCGACACCTTTTGGGATCTGTGCGACTCCGATTACCTGAAGCGCGAAACCAAGAACTTTGTTCCCAGGATCCTGGCCGCGGCGGTGATCGCCAAGGACCCGGACCGATACGGATTTTCCGATATTCGTCACATGCGTCCCTATGAATATGACGAAATCGCGGTCGATGGGGCCATAGGCCTGAAGACCTTGGCCAATTCATCGGACTGTTCCTTTGCCGAACTGATCGCCCTGAACCCCGAGTTGATCAAAAAAGTGATCCCGGATCAGGGAAGGGAATATATCCTCCGGCTGCCCAAAAACACCAGGGGGCAGGCCCTCGCGGCCCTGGAACACAATGTCGCGCCGGTTATGTCCCGGCAAGATACCATGGTCAAACATACCATTCGACGCGGTGAAACCTTGTCCTCCCTGGCCCGTTCCTATAAGACCAGCGCCGAGGAAATCGCGCGTTTGAACAACATAAACCGGCCCAATGACATTCAAGCCGGCCAGACCATCCTGGTGGCGGTGGGTTCCAAGAACCTCCGCGCCGACGAGTCCCTCCAGGAGGAAGACAAGCCTTCCTCCGACACCGGCCAAACCGCCGTCCGCAAACGCATCGTACATCGGGTCAAGGTCGGCGATACCCTGTGGCTCCTTTCCCGTAAATACGGGGTCGCCTGGAAAGACTTGCAGAAATGGAACGACATCGGACGTCTCCATGTTCTCAAGCCCGGCGAGGAATTGACCATCTTTGTCAAGAAGGATCTCTAGGGACCCACGCCCCACCCCCGCTCTGATAAGGCTTCCGAGACTCACCTGTGTTTTCGAATATTGACAGCGCGGACGCCGGACTTTATTTTATTTCGAGATTGGTTTTCTCGTAATAACCATTTATAAAATGGGTGGATGTATCGATATGGCCGGTTCCCCCGAACAAAACAGGGGCTGTTGCGCCTCTTCAAGGCATCAAAAGCATCCGTGCTCCGATTGCCTGCAATGCCAGTTCTGCAGCGATCCTCGATGCGCGGTATGCCGGGGGAAACCCCCCGCGCCGCCAAATTGTCAATGGCTGAACAAATCGCCCTCTATGAACGCCTGAATGCGGAAGACCGCGATGAATCCTGACCGAGGCGCTCACGCCGCCTTAATCTCCGAGCCAAGTATGGAAGCCCAAACCCGTGAAGCGGTCCACAAGGTAGAGCGGAACGCGGAAGCGAACTACTCCACTTTCGGAAGCAATGCGACCATCAAGGAACGGTATCAGCAATTGATGGACACCGTCGGCCCCAACGACCGGCTGGCTATCCTCATTGCGCCCGACCCCGACGCTATCGCCAGCGCCATGGCGCTGCGCCGATTGTTCTGGCGAAAAATAAAAGGGTCCGCCATTTATTACACCAAGCCCATGCAGCGGGCCGACAACCTGACTCTTATTCGCACGCTCAACGTCACGCTCTTTGCCATCCATCAACTGGAAGGGCACGAGATGACCAAGTTCGCCATCGTGGATTCCCAGCCGCACCACGACAAACTCTTTCAGGGTTATGACTACGACATCATCATCGACCACCATCCGGTCGGATCCATGAATGACGCCGCCTTCGTGGACATACGGCCCCAGTACGGCGCCAATTCCACCATCTTCACCGAATATTTGCGCGCGGCTCGCATAAAACCGTCCGCCAGGCTGGCCTCCGCCCTGTTTTACGGCATCAAGACCGACACCAATAATTTCGTGCGGGAGGCGACGGACGGCGACATGAGCGCGTTCCGTTTCCTGTTTCATTACACGAACATGAATGTGGTCAAAAAAATCGAATCCTCGGAGATCACCAAAAAGACCCTGGAATATTACAAGCTGGCCATGGAGAAGCTGAAGTTCTGGAAGGGGATCGCCTACGCGCACCTGGGGAACATGGGGAACCCCGATATCTGCGTGCAGATGGCCGATTTCTTCCTGAAGCTGACCGAGGCGTCGTGGTCGATTATTTCAGGAGTGTACGGCGGCAAGGTGGTCATCATATTTCGCAATGACGGCTACCGGAAGAACGCCGGGAAAACGGCCAAGCGGCTGTTCGGGGAAATCGGCGCCGCCGGCGGTCACCGGGCGGCGGCGAGGGCCGAGGTGGCCCTCAAGGACATCAAGCCGCTCATGAAAAAAGGCGATGAGGTGGAAACCTTTATTTTCCGCATGGTGAAGAGCATCACCACCAAGCGTGTCTCCATACCTCACGATGGGGCCATTAAAAAAGCGTAATTTTTATGCGAACGGATTCTTCCTCACGATGGTCTGGGCGCGGCTGGGCCCCACCGAGATCACCACGATTTCCGTCTCCGTCATTTCTTCTATCCGCGTCAGATACTTCCGGCACGTTTCGGGCAGGTCTTCGAACCGCCGCGCTCCGGTAATATCCTCCTGCCAGCCCGGCAGCTCTTCATAAACCGGCGTGGCCTGTTCGATGTCTTCCAGGCGCGAGGGCATTTCGCTGAAGATCTTGCCCTGTATCTCGTAACCGGAGCAGATCTTGATCGTATCGAGCCCGGTGAGCACGTCCAGTTTTGTCACCGCCAGCCCGGTCAACCCGTTGACCCGGGCCGAGTCGCGCAGCACCACGGCGTCCAGCCAGCCGCATCTGCGCCGCCTGCCCGTGGTGGCCCCGAATTCGGCGCCTTTCTCTTGCAGGTAATCGCCTACCGAATCGAACAGTTCCGTGGGAAACACTCCCGCGCCCACGCGCGTGGTGTACGCCTTGACTACCCCGACGACGGAATTTATCTGGGTCGGCCCCACGCCCGCGCCGGTGCAGGCTCCGCCCGCCGTGGGATTGGACGAGGTGACAAAGGGGTAGGTGCCGTGGTCGATATCCAGGTGCGTGCCCTGCGCTCCTTCAAAAAGAATGCGCGCGTTCCGCTTCAGCGCGTCCTGCAGCTCCAGCGACACATTGGCGCCGTAGGGAGCGAGTTCCCGGCACAACGGCCGCAGTTCTTCGAGCATTCCCTTGGCGTCGATTACCGAATCATCGCCGTCCAGGGTCTTCAACTGCCGCTGTTTGGCTTCGGCGTTGGCGAGGAACCGATCGTTGAAGGTATCTTCATGGATGAAATCGACAAAACGAAGGCCGGTCCGGGCCACCTTGTCTTCATAGGCCGGTCCGATGCCGCGTCCGGTGGTGCCGATCTTTTTTCCGCCCGCCGCTTTTTCACGGGCCACATCCAGGATCTTGTGATATGGCAGGATCACGTGAGTCCTGAAACTGATCCGGAGGTTTTTCTCATCCACCCGAATTCCCCGGTCGCGCAGTTCCCGTATCTCCTGCGTGAACACCTGGGGATCCAGAACCACGCCGTTACCTATGAAACAGACCTTGTCCGGGTACAGAATGCCGGAAGGGATAAGATGCAGAATGAACTTTTCTTCGTCCACCACAATGGTGTGGCCCGCATTGGCGCCACCCTGATATCTGACCACGAAATCAGCGTATCCGGTAAGCAGGTCAACAATCTTCCCTTTACCTTCATCACCCCATTGGGCGCCGACTACTACCACGCTGGGCATAACAATCTCCTTAAGGCTCTGAAAAAAAGCGCCACAGGTTCGACTAGACCATCAAAACCATGTTGTCAATGTTTTTCCTATACCGGAACAAATAATGCCGGTCCACTCATCCGAGAAGCAGGCTTTGACCGGAAAAAAATACACCCGCCACCGCGCCGGTCATGAGGCAGGCCAGGGTGGCCGCGACCAGGGCCCGGGGACCGATGCGGGCCACGTCGCCCGTTCGGGACGGCGCCAGCGCCGCAACCCCACCCACGAAGATGGCCATGGACGCCACGTGCGCGAATCCGCAGAGCGCGTAGGCGGTGATCACCACCGAACGGGCGCTGTGAAAGACGCCCGCCTTTATGAGCGCGGCCAGGTCCACATACGATTTGACCTCCGTGGCCACCAGCCGTTCGCCGATGATCCCGGCGGCGGTATTGGCGTCGGCGGGCGGTATTCCCATGATGAGCGACAGGGGATAGAAGGGGTATCTGAGCAGCCCGGTCAGCGACCAGTCGATCCTCAGGTCCATGAGCTGGTTAACGTATCCCCCGATGGCCTGCGCCCCCTTGTCGATCAGGGCCAGCATCCCCAGAAAGGCGAGCAGCATCGCGCCCACGCCCACCACCAGTTTTACGCCCGCTTGCGCGCCGTTCATGATGGCTTCCATGATGGTCGCTTCCCGCGTGTACTCGGGGCGTACATGCAAACCGAGCGTGGCGGGAGCGCCGGTTTCCGGGGCCAGGATTTTGGACATGATCAGACCGGCCGGCGCGGAAAGTATGGACGCCGACACCAGGTGCCCCGCGATGGTGGGGAACTGGTCCTTGAGTATCAGTACGTAAAATCCCAATACGCTGGAGGCGATGGTGGTCATGCCCGCGGTCAGGATGGTGCACAGCTCGGATTCGGTCATGGTGTCCAGGTGAGGCCGCACCGTCACCGTGGCCTCCACGCCCACGAATATGTTGGACGAAGCGCACAGGGCCTCGGCGCCGCTGATGCGCATCAGGCTGGTGAATATATAGGCGAAGAATCGGATCAGCAGCGGCATGAGGCCGATGAAATAGAGCGCCGCCACCAGGGCGGAAAAAAAGACGATGGTGGGCAATGCCTGGAAAGCCAGGATGAAGCCGATGGAATGTTCCCCGTTGGGGCCGGTCGCGCCGGGAGGAAGCGCCAATGCGCCAAAGAGAAATCGGGAACCCTCCATGGCGCTGTCCATGACCCAGATGACCGCCTGGTTGACGGCCAGAAACAGCTTCGCGCCCACCGGCGCCCAGAAGAGAAACGCGGCGAACAGGAGCTGGAGCCCAACCCCCCACACGATGAGCCGCCAGTTCAGGACGCGCCGGTGTTTGGAGAAAATCCAACCGATTCCCATGAGGACGAAAATACCCAGAAAACTGATGGCGTTATATTTGGTCATGAGATTTTATTGCCGTCCCTAAAGGCGTAGAAAAAAACATTTTAAATGAGATTTTTCCCTCCCGGTCGAAATGACACAGGGAAGAGCGCCTGAATAGCTGAGATAATTAAGCAACTTGTCATTTCGAGCGCAGCGAGAAATCTCGCCCAGGGGGCGTGGGGGAAGAGATTCCCCACAAGGTTCTTCCGCTTTTTCGCGTGACCCGTCAGCCCCTTTAGGTATCATACCTGAACTCAAGAAGACAGCGCCTTTTACGGGAATATCCCTGATAACGACCCCTTTGGATCGTTCCGGCGACGGCCTCGCGCCGAGTGTTGATTTTTATATCATCTCTCTATAGATTTGAAACATCGCAGGCGCCGGTGATTGTATTCTACCGGGGCGGTCGCGCGGAACGATCTTCACCCGCGCGGCCGGCTCACAGGCGCGGAGTCGTACCGATTTCGGTCACGAGCGTTCTTCATCGGATTAACCATTTAATAACCCAACGCTCAATACAGAAGAGAGGCATGGCTTGCGCCGGCCTGTCGGCGAGAAGGGGCTCCCGTGTTTATAACTCTGGAAGGAATCGACGGAAGCGGAAAAACAACGCAGATCAAACTGCTGTACGACTATCTAAAACAAAAGAAGGGCCGGGTGGTGCTTACCAGGGAGCCGGGCGGCACGCGCGTGGGCGAACTGGTGCGATCCCTGATACTCGGCGAGGACTACGCGGAACTGGAACCCCAGGCGGAGTTGTTCCTGCTCCTGGCCGATCGCGCCCAGCACGTGCGCGAAGTCATCGCCCCGGCCTTGCTGGCCGGTGAAATCGTGTTGTGCGACCGGTTTATCGACTCGACCGTGGCCTATCAGGGATTCGGGCGTGGCGTGGACATAAATTTTATCGAACAGCTCAACGCCATGGTCATCGATATGTGCGTGCCGGACCTGACGATCGTTTTCGACTGCGAACCGCGGGTGGTGTTCGAACGCCTGCGCAGGAGAACGGGCGTTGACCGGTCTCATCTCGGCAGGTTCGAGCGGGAGGAGAAAACTTTTCATCGTCGGGTGCGGGAAGGGTACCTCTGGCTGGCCGAACGCGAGCCGCAACGGGTCACGCTGGTGGACGGCCACGAAAGCGTGGAGGAGGCGCACGAGGTGGTGGTGGAAATCGTTCGGGAGACCTTTCGCAAAAACGGGATGAGGTTGGGAGACCACGTTTAGGGATGTCCTTTGAATCGATCATCGGCCACGCCAAGAGCGTGGCGCTGCTCAAAGCGGCCATTGCCCGCGGGTCGCTGGCTCACGCCCTGCTTTTCACCGGCCTGAAAGGGGTGGGCAAGGCTACGTTGGCCCGGGCCGCAGCGACGAGCGCGCTGTGTCTGGACAACCGGGACGGCGACGCCTGCGGGAAGTGCGAATCGTGCCGTCGCATGGAGCGCGACCGGCATCCCGACTTCATGGAGATTTCGGCGCTCAAAAGAGACATCAGCATAGACCAGATCCGGGAAGTGCGGCAGGCGTTTCGCATCAGCCCCACCATTGGGGAAAACCGGGTGGTGGTCATCCGGGGGGCCTCGGCCATGAATCCCTACGCCTCCAACGCCCTGCTCAAAACCCTGGAGGAACCGGCGCCGGGCGCCTACCTCTTTCTGACCGCCGAGGAGGAGCGCGAACTGCTGCCGACCATCATTTCCCGCTGTCAGCTTATCAGGCTGGCGCCCCTGGCGGAGCGGGAGATAGCGGACCGGCTGGTAAGCGTCCACGGGGCGCCGCCCGACAAGGCCGTTCCGCTGGCTCGTTTGTCCGGGGGCAGTTATGGACGCGCCATGGCGCTGGCGAAAGGGAACGGGGAAGGAAAAACGAGCCTGTTCGATCTCCGCGCGAAATTTATCCAAAAGTTGCACGAGAGCGCCAAGAATGATACGGTGAACGTCCTGACGCTCGCCAGGGAGTTGGACGCGTTACAGGACGATGTTTTCGAATTTTTGGAGATGTTGAAAACATGGTTTTACGATCTCCTTCTTTTTCATTATAACGTAGCCTCCGAAAGGCGCGTTAATGCCGACCTGCAAGAATTGATCGAACGGTACGGCGCCGAAGAAACCGTTCAATCCATATTCGGGAAACTTGAATGGATAGAGAAAGCACGAAGGACCTTACTGAGGAACGGGAACCGGCTTCTGACATTGGAAGTGACACTGCTCCAAATGCGGAGGAAGTCAATCCGATAAAGAAAATCGTCGGAATACGGTTCCGCCCGGAAGGTAAAATATATGATTTCGACTGCGGCCATTTCGTTCTGAAGAAAAATGACCGGGTGTTGGTGAAAACCGAATGGGGTATGAGTCTGGGCGAAATAGTGACCGGCCCCCGCAAAATAGACATTCGCATTCCGAAACGGGAAATTAAACAGGTGTTCCGGCTCGCCACGGACGAGGATATCAAACAGGCCGAACACTGTGGACAGATAGAAAAGGACGCGCGGCAGTACTGTCTGAACTGCATCCGCAAACGAACTCTGGACATGAATCTGGTCATGGTCGAAGCGCTCTTCGACCTGAGCAAGATCATTTTTTACTTTACCGCCGACGGTCGCATAGATTTCCGCGACCTGGTCAAGGACCTGGTGGCCCGATTCCGCACCCGCATCGAGATGCGGCAGATCGGCGTGCGCAACCAGACCAAGATGGTGGGCGGGCTGGGCAATTGCGGCCGCGAACTGTGCTGCGCCAAGTTCATCAACCGCTTCGAACCGGTTTCGGTCAAGATGGCCAAGGAGCAGAACCTCTCCCTGAACCCGGCCAAGATTTCCGGGTTATGCGGCCGTTTGATGTGCTGCCTGGCGTATGAATATCAGAGCTATGTGGATATGAAGAAATTGCTGCCCAAAGTGAATGAAACGCTGAAAACGCCCTCGGGCGCCGGGCGGGTCGTTCGCCAGAACATCCTCCAGGGTACCATCACGGTGGAGTTGGAAGACGGCCGCGAAATTGAAGTGGATTTGGACGATTTAAACAAACAGGCGCCGCCGCAAAAGAAAAACAGGACAGGCAAACGATCATGAACCGCTACTTCTATGTGACTACTCCTATTTACTATGTAAACGCCAACCCGCATCTTGGACACGCGTACACCACGCTGGTGGCCGACGTGATGGCCCGGTTTCACCGCATGATCGGCGAGGAGGCGTTTTTCCTGACCGGAACCGACGAGCACGGCGACAAGATCGTACAGGCGGCGGAAAAAAAAGGCGTTTCGCCCAAGGAATACGCGGACCACATTTCCAACCAGTTCCGCCAGACCTGGCCCAAGCTCAACATACATCCCGACCGGTTTATCCGCACCACCGAGCCGGAACACATACAAGTTGTCCAATCTATCCTGAGCAAAGTTTACGAAAAGGGTGAGATCTATTTCGGGGATTACGGCGGGAATTATTGCTACGGCTGCGAACGGTTCTACACGGACCGCGAACTGGTGGATGGCAAATGCCCGGATCACCAGACCGAGCCGACCTACATCAAGGAAGAAAACTACTTCTTCCGCATGAGCAACTATCAGGACTGGCTCATCGACCACATCAACCGCAACCCCACGTTCATCTACCCGGAACGGTACCGCAACGAAGTGCTGGCGTTTTTGCGCGAGCCTTTGGAAGACCTGTGCATCTCCCGGCCCAAGACACGCTTGAGCTGGGGCATCACGCTGCCCTTTGACGACCGGTTCGTGACCTACGTCTGGTTCGACGCGCTGATCAATTACCTGACCGGCCTGGACTTTCCGGACGGCAAAAACTACGGTAAATTCTGGCCGCACACGCACCACCTCATCGCCAAGGACATCCTGAAGCCGCACGGCATCTACTGGCCGTGCATGCTCCAGGCCGCCGGCCTTCAGCCCTACCAGCGGCTCTGCGTGCACGGCTACTGGAACGTGGAAAAAAGCAAGATGTCCAAAAGCCTGGGCAACGTGCTGGACCCCTCGTATCTCATCGGCGCCTACGGTTTGGACGCCATCCGCTATTTCCTCATGCGGGAAATGTCCTTCGGCCTGGATTCCAATTTCAGCGAGGACCTGGTGATCCACCGCATCAATTCGGATCTGGCCAACGACCTCGGCAACCTCATGAGCCGCGCCACCACCATGGTGGACAAATATTTCGGCGGGACCCTGCCCGCTTCGGGACCGCAGACCGACGCCGAACTCGAACTCCGCCGCGTGGCCAAAAGCGTCCGGGAGTCGTTCCAGCCCAACATGCTGGACATGACCTTCCACAAGGCGCTCATCGACGTGTGGGAATTCATCAACGCCGTCAACCGCTACATCGTGCGGAGCGAACCCTGGACCCTGGCCAAGAACAAGCAGGACGAGCGGCTGGCCACGGTCATGAATTCCGTCATGGAGTCTCTGGCGGTCATCGCGGCGCTGGTCCATCCCTTTATGCCCGAATCCTCGGACAAGATGTTCGATACCCTCGGCTGTTCGGGCGACCTGGCCAGGATCGTGGAACCGGATTTCTGGGGCGCCATCGGCGCCGGGGCGACCATCAAGAAAAGCCCCGCGCTCTTCCCCCGCATCGAGACGCGGAAAGCCAAGGAAGAAAAGAGCGAGCCCGCGCCCGAGAAAAAAATGACCTACAAGGAGTCCATTCCTTTTGACGACTTCGCCAAGGTGGATTTACGGGCGGCCAAGGTTCTGGAAGCCGAGCGCATCCCGCAATCGGACAAGCTGCTCAAGCTCCTGGTGGACGTGGGGGAAAAACGGACGGTCGTTTCCGGTATCGCGAAATTCTACGCGCCGGAAGACCTTATCGGCAAATTCGTCATCCTGGTGGCCAACCTGGAAAAGGCCAAGCTCATGGGCGTGGAGTCCGAAGGCATGGTGCTGGCGGTCAAACGAGGCAAGAAAATTTTCCTGCCCCTGGTCGACGATTCGGCCAAACCGGGTGACCCCGTCGTATGAGATGAAAACATGAAGCGAATCCGTGTTTCAAACGGAACGATGAGCCCGAGGTTTTCCCCTTCGCGGCTCATTTTATTCGGATCAGGGAGCTGAAACGGCTATGAATATCAAATTGGAAGCGGTGGAAAAATTTTCCGCCGAAGAACTCGTGCGCAGACTCAAAAACGTGACCATGCTCGAAGATCCGGGCGTCAAACCCTATGAACAGGCTTTTATCTCCCTGGAAAACATGGCGGTCGATGATCTGCATCCTCCGCAGCGCTACGCGCTCAAGGAGGGACTGCTCAAGATGCGCTCGCTCAAATGGGCGCTGCAAGAGCACGGCGTGGACCTGTTCAATCTGAACGGCTTTGTCCGGCTCACGCTGGCCGGCTACGACGAGCCGGTGGACCTGTTGCCCCCCATCATCGAGGAGTCCATCGAAAAGAACGGCCGCGTGGCCCACATCATCTGCGACGGCATGCACCGCGTCTACCTGGCTTATCTGGAATGGGTCATTCCCCAGGTGGTGTTCGTGCGGGGGCTGCCCAAAAGTCTGCCCTATTATTCGTTCCCCATCCCGGATCGCGATTTCAGCAAAGTCGAACTGCGGGACGATATCCCCGATGGCTTTATCAAGAAGTGGCACCGGATCGAACGGAACAAGACCCTGTATCGCGATTTTAACAGCTCTTTCACCAATGTCGGCGGCCCCCGGGGGAACTGGAGCAAGTAAAGGAGAACGCATGCGCCCCGACTGGCATGAATATTTTATGACCATCGCCAAGATCATCAGCACCCGGTCGACCTGTAATTCCCGGCCCATCGGGTGCGTGATCGTTCGCGACAAGCAAATCCTCACCACCGGGTACAACGGCTCGGTGCCGGGGGGGCCGCACTGCATCGACCAGCCGGACGTGAACGGCGAGCCCTTCTGTTTCCGGCGTTCCATCGGGGCGCCGGAAGGCGACAAGTACAACTTCTGCCGCTCCACCCACGCCGAAGCCAACGCCATCGCGCAGGCGGCCAAGGCGGGAATCGCGCTGAAAGATTCCACGCTCTACGTGACCGTGGCCCCCTGCTACGTGTGTTTGAAACTCTTGGCTACCGCGCGGGTGCGCCGCATCTATTACGAGTACGATTACGAATCCACGGACCGGACGCGCGACGAATTCTGGAAGCGTATTGTGAGAGAATCGGGCATCGAAACCTTTGAACAGCTCACGGTGTCGGATTCCACCAAAAACATCATCGTATCGGCGATGGAGTTTCCCACGTCCCGGCGGCGGCTGCGAGAGCCGGGCGGGATCGCCGAAAGCTGAACCTAACCCGGACATGGAATTCAAGCCCCTCTTTTTTGAACGAAAACTGCGCGTGGTGAATCCCCACGGCGTAATCGGCGTGGTCACGCTGTGGTCGAGGATCGACTTTATCCTGGACAAGCTGCGGGCCGCCGGGACCGACCTGGACCCGGCCACCTCCCGGATCGCGCTGCTGGGCAACCTGTACGGCGAAGGATTCCGCTATCTGTTGCGGAACCTGCTCTACAATCCGCAAATCGAGACCCTGCTGATTTTCGGGCGGGACAAGAGCGCATCCTCGCGGTTTGTCGTAAATTTTTTCGAAAAGGGCATCGAATCCCTGGATTCGGACGTCGCCTACGTCTGCTCGACGCCCGATATTGTCGCGCGGCCGGCGAGGATCGTGGACACCAACTGCGTCATGGACGATTTAGTCCGACCGTCCCTGTTCCCCAATCCTCCGGTTATCCGCCAGATCGAGGGAATCGATCATGGCGCCGCCGAGGCGGCGGCTTCCTTTATCGCCGGCTACCGCCCCCAAAACGCCGGGGGCGAGCGGATCTACGTGGAAGCGCCGGAAGTCGCCCTGCAATCCTATCCCTCCAATCTCCGGGCCCACACCATCGTGGAAAAGACGCCCTCGCGGGCCTGGAAACTGCTCATCCATCGTCTGTTCCGTTTCGGCAAGAAAGTGACCATCCGCAAGGGCGATCGCATCGAGTTGCAGAACGTGAAGGTGGTCATCGAGGAGCCGGTTTTCGAAAACGACGAAATCATCCGGGATTGCGGCTTCGATCCCGAGGCGTTCCGGCGCTACGGGCAGGATATCCTGGACCCCGTCCTGCCGCAGGACAGTTCCTATACCTATGGAAACCGCATCCGAGGCTACTTCGGTCTGGATTGTCTGCGGGAAGCGGCCAACAGCCTGTCAAAGGGGCTCGACGACCGGGGCGCCTATCTTACAACGTGGGACAACGGAACCGATATCAAGGGCCCCAAGAGGCCCTGCCTGGTAACCCTCTTTTTTCGCCACATCGATGGGGTCGTTCACCTGTCGGCGACCTTCAGGACGCACAACGCCTCCGACGCCTGGCTGGAAAACGTGTATGGGCTGATGGCCATGCTGGAATTCGTGGTGGCGGAAATCGGCGCCAAGACCGGGTCCATCACGGTGGTGTCCCACTCCATTTCCCTGGACCCCCAGTACCTGGAAAAAGCCAAGGCGGTCCACGACGAAGTCGCCCGGACCGGTGTCTTCCGGGAGGACCCTCACGGGTATTTCGTCATCACGGTGGAAGAGGGGGAGATCGCGCTCCGGCATCATTTCGCCGGGATGGTGATCGGGGAGTATCGGGGGAGCAAGCCGGAAAAGATTCAGAATCAACTCTATCGGGACAATGCCATCTCGGACATCAATCATGCCCTCTATATCGGCCGCCAATTGGAAAAAGCCTATCGCTGCCTCTTGGCGGGCGAGCCGTATACCCAGGAATAACCCATAAAAAAACCGGAAAAGGAGGGCCTTTCCGGTTTTTTTGCGGCAAGCTGTGACGTCAAGGATCAGGATTCGGAAAATTCGGTCAACCCCGTGGCGCCGTCGTAAATGTAATTGTAGGTTTTGGATCCGCGGGTGTGGTTGAGCGAAATAGCCAGGAAGCAGTCCTGCAGCGAATCTCCCGAGAAGCCGGTCACGGTTCCGGTCACGCCCGAGCTGAGACTGAAGATATTGGCGTTCTCCGAGCTGGTCACCGTCGATCCGTCCAGAGAGATGGCCCCGCCCGAGCCCAGACCGATGAGCGCCGTGGTCGCCTTCACGATATTGGTGACGTCGGACTTGGCCGATGAATCATAGGCCGTCGCCGCGATTCCCTGCATCATGGGAAGGGCGATCGACGCCAGGATTCCGATGATCGTGATCACCAACATCAATTCAATCAGCGTAAAACCTTTATTGTTTGCCGGATATTTCATGACTCCCTCCATCTAACGAAAAAATTGCTATCGTAAAACGGCCTTGGGTTGTTCCTGTTCATCGGGGACAAGCCAGTTACGGGCCGCGCAGATTGCTTTTACCTGCTTGATATGCGCGTACTGCACATTGGAAAAGCAGAGGTTTTCCTTTTTATCCACCCAGATCAGGAAGGCGGTGTCCCTGAGCGCGTCCGAGATGGCGAAAATATCGTCGGGAACCGCCGAATCGTCGGGCCGCACGTGATATCCTTGCGGTTGCTCGACTTCCTTTACCTCGGCTTCGATCGGCTTGGCGCGAAGTTTTTCATCCCGTTCGGCCTGTTCCTCGGCTTTCTTGGCTCTCAGGATTTCCCGGGCGGCGACCGAAAGATCGACTTCATCGGTATTCATGGCGATATCTTTTTCCGGTTCGGACGATCCGGCCAGGGATTTTATTTTCTTGCCCAGGCGGGCGAACAAGGAGCCCCCGTTCTTGTCCTCCAAGAGCGTTTTGGCCACCTTGAAGGAAGTGTCGATGCGGTACAAGTACTTTGCGCCCCATACTCCGCGCGTACGTTCCAGGCAGAAATAATCCTTGCCCTCGGTACGGTATTTCCAGCCGGAATAATCGACCACGCCGCGCTCTTTTACGTATTGGGGATATAACTCGGAAAGTTTGCCCGGATAGTTACCGTTGGCGTCGTGGTATTCCTTCAGCGCCGCCCCCACGATCATGCAGCCCGCGTTGGCGTTGGTGGAGGAGAGCTTGGCCATGGGGGCCGCCGCTTTCTTTTCCACTTTCTGGTTTTCGCTGTAGACGAGGTATCCCTTGGCGGAGAAGAGTCCGATCAGAATGACCGCCAGAATGATGGTGAGCCGTTTTCTGCCCGGTTTCGCGTCCTCTTTTTTCTTTTCCAAGCCTTTTGCCATGGCGATTTCCTTATAAAAACCCTTCGGTATCCTGGGTTTCGCTTTTGCAAATTTTAAACCAGGGCTCTATTTCAAGGAGTATAAGGAGTTACGGTTATCTCCCGCGTATGAGTGAACGTTTTTTGCCCTGAACGAGACGTTTTTTTGTAGCGATCGCGATTCGTCGGCTCCCTGGTCCACGGTTTTTGCCTCTCGCGCTCGGCCGTTTAGGGCTCGGAATTGGGTTATGCAAAAAGTGTGTCAAATTGTTGACAACAGTTCGGCTGTGATTATTTTAAGAACCAATTTGATGCTATAATTACGCTTTCGCAGGAGGAGAGCATGCGGTTTGACAAAATGACTCTTAAAGTTCAAGAGGCCGTTCAGTCGGCCCAGGACCTTGCCCGCGATTAGGGGCATCAGCAGATAGAACCCGAACATCTGCTTAGCACCCTCCTGTCGCTTTCCGAGGCCATTATAATTCCCATTTTCCAGAAACTGGGCGCGAACGTGGGCAGATAAGTTCGGAGCTTGAAGAACAGCTCAAGAAAAAGCCTCAGGTTTCAGGGGGCGGTGTGACTGATGCGTATCTGTCTCCTCAATTGGCGGAGGTGCTGGACACGGCGCAAAAAGAAGCGACCGCCATGCAGGACGATTATGTGAGCGCCGAGCATGTGCTCGATCGCCATGACGTCCAAACGGGGCCCGTGCTCCGATTCTTGAAAAAAAACGGCGTCACCCGTGACGACATCCTGAAAGTTTGAAAGACATTCGCGGAACGCAACGGGTGACGGACCCGAATCCGGAGGATAAATACCAGGCGCTGGATCGTTTCACCCGGCGACCTCACCCAGCTTGCCCGTGCGGAAAAACTGGACCCCGTTATCGGACGTGATGACGAAATTCGCCGTGTCGTCCAGGTGCTGTCCAGAAGGACCAAGAACAACCCGGTGCTCATCGGCGAGCCCGGAGTGGGAAAAACCGCCATTGCCGAAGGACTTGCTCAGACGCATCGCGTCCGGGGACGTGCCCGAAACGCTGAAGGATAAACGGGTCCTGGCTCTGGATATCGGGGCGCTGATGGCGGGCGCCAAGTATCGCGGTGAGTTTGAAGACCGGCATGAAGGCCCTGCTCAAGGAGATCACCGAGGCCCAGGGCCAGATCGTGCTGTTCATCGACGAAATGCACACCCTGGTGGGCGCGGGGTAGGCGGAAGGGGCGGTGGACGCCTCCAACATGCTCAAGCCGGCGCTGGCGCGAGGCGAATTGCGGTGTGTCGGCGCCACCACCATAAACGAATTTCGCAAGTACATCGAGAAGGACCCGGCGCTTGGAACGGCGGTTCCAACCGGTTCTGGTGACCGAGCCTTCGGTGGAAGACCTATAGAGATGTTGTAGCTATGGCTGACACAGAATTAGTTGGAAAATACTTTGATGAAGATAAACTTCAACTTGATATAAAAGAATCATTCTATAAAGACCAAGAAGTTGAAGAACCAGAAGCAAAAAGCATAATTCTCTTCCAAAAGGCAGAAGACGCAACATTTAACATTGTTGGAGAAAAATCAATTAATCTAGCATTAGAAATTGGAATAATAAATAAAAATCATGTTGGTAAAATAGCAAACGTTCCATTCGCACTTGTTTTAGCTTAATTCTAAACACTTATAAATCAAAAATTAATCAAATTACTATGAAAAGTATGAAGAAGCAGAAAGAAGAAAGAGCTCAGCAAATAAAGGAAGCTGGCGGGGAACACAAAATTCGTGTGAGACTGCCAAGAGGCCAAGAAGTTATAGGAATAGTTGAACAAAGACTTGGAGGAAATAAAATGTATGTTGCATGTCTTGATGGAAAAACTCGTAATTGCCGTGTTCCAGGTAGATTAAAACGAGAACTCTGGCTTAGACCAGGAGATGTAGTAATAGTTGAACCATGGGAATTAGACAACACAAAAGCAGATATAATATTCAAATATCGTCCAGGGCAAGTAGACTGGCTTAGAAAAAATGGATATTTAGAACAAGAAGCTAATGAATTCTAACAAAAAACTTAAAACTCCCATAACATTTCTTAAAACATGAAAAAATTAATAATTGAAAAATCCCCAAGAATTGTGAAAGCCAAGAAACTTCTAGAAGAAAAACTAGGCATAAAAATTCTAGTTAAAGGTAAAGAGGTAACTATGGATGGCACCCCAGAAAAAGAATACTTTTCCGAGAAAGTAATTGATGCGATAAATCACGGTTTCGAGATAGACGATGCCTTACTTTTAATTGATGAAGACTTCATGTTAGAAAAACTTTCAATAAAAGACTACACAAAAAGAAGCGACCTCACTCTAATAAGGGGGAGGATCATAGGAACAAAAAGAAGAACCTTAAACACCCTAGAACAACTGACGGGATGTCTTTTCCAACTTAAAGATAATGAAGTTGCAATTTTAGGC
>CAWGFI010000008.1:0-138665 GCA_963821845.1 uncultured delta proteobacterium | reverse complement strand
ACTTTATCTTCATAAAGATATAGGCGGGCGCGGGCAAATTTTTTGGAAAAATCCTATATTTCCGATCCGGCTTTAGGGTTTCATTGGAGATAAAATAAATTGTCTCCGGATTATTATACGCGTCGCCGGCTATCTTTTCGGATATCGATTCTTACCTATGGAATAAGGGCCCTTATAGCCTATGATCATGCGCGTGCCCACGGGGAGGTTATCCCAGTCCTTCAGACGGTGACCGGCCATGATGCGGCCGCCGGGCAGGAAATATTTGGTGGTCCGGACATTGAATTCCGCGCCCGCCAGACTCCAGGCGGTAACGCCGTCGGTCAGCGTCTTAATCGGCCCTTCCTGCTTTTCGTCTTCCTCCGGCGCCATGTTGAGATGTATCTTGGTTCCCACCGGAATATGGTCCCATCCCACCGCGGAAGCCATTTTGTCGCCGCGGACGAATTTTCCGTTGGGCAGTTCATAGGCGGTTTCCGGTGAATCGTAATCCTCACCGGCAATGCTCCAGGCCGTGTTGGTTTTGGATATCACGTTGGACTGTTCCTGCAGCGTCCAAGCCCTTTCCATAGAAAATCGACGCCAGTTGCGGGTCGGGAGTCAATAAACCGGAATTGCACATCGGGATCGTAGCGCCAGGCCACCCGCAATCCGGCGGCTTGCCGGTCGAAATTCTTGGCGCAGCGCTTGCGGCCCCGGTGAGCGTTTTTGAACCAGCGGTTGGGTCCGGAATAGGCGATTTGCGAATGGGTCAGGACATCCTTGTCATCCAGATGAAATTCCCGCTCCAGAACTTTTATCAGCCAACCGACCGACTTATACTGCTGGGGAGTAATGTCGCCGTAATGATATCCGACCAGCTCGATACCGATCGAACTCCGGTTGAGGTTCCGCTCCCGTTCCACATGCTCACCCCGGCGTGGTGAGCGACATATCGTTGTTGAGTATCCGGTATATGATCCCTTCACGGGATATCACATAATGCGCGTGGCCGCCGGTACTGCAAATGACGCCGCCCACGCATTTACCCAGGCTCACGGTCTGTAAGGTGCTTTGCAGTCCGCCCTCGGACGTATGTACGATGATATATTTGGTGGCTTTGACGCGCTACTTTTTGAAAGCGCTTGGAAAGCTTGTGCTGGTAGTCTATTATCCGCGGGGTGAATTTGGCGTTCTTTTCATAGACGGCGAAAGATGAGGGGAGTGTCAGCGACCAACCAGCAGAACGCGATCAGAACCGTCCATACGAGCGAAAGGGGCTTTGATTTTGTAAAATGCGAAAAAATGGCGGTAACCTCCGAACCAATTACGGAACTTCTGTTTTCCCCAACCTTTGAACCGCGCGCGAACAACAGCGCGGACGGTTTGTCGCCTCATCCCGCGCTCGCCCGCTTAGCCCCTCAAGACCCTGCCCCCCAGAGTCTTGTCCCGACTAGCGCTGAGCGCCCTATCCTCAATTCGCGGCGCCCGGACGCGTTCAGCTCGGTCAGGCTGAAGATTTTCATCCTGGCGGACAAGCTCTTGCAGCTTTCCAAGCGCGTCCTCGGCCACCTGTTCGGTCTGCGATCCCAACCCGCACGCGGGACTGATAACCGAACCTTGCCCGATCTTTTCCCGTTCGATCCCGTGAGCGGACAAGGAAACGATCTGCTCGCCCAGTTTGCGCTCCAGCAGGTCCACGCTAGTGGTCAGAATCGTATCCTCACTGGGCGCTATTCCCCAGGCCATGACGCCGCCCCGTTCAATAAATTCCTTGAGGCTGTCCTGCGTAGAGAATCACGTTTTCGAAAAACTGAAAAGCGTCGAAATTCAAAACGTCCAGATCGGTTTCCAGCAGCAAGGACCAATCGGTGTTGCCGCAGCAATGAACCCCTGCCAGCGCGCCCGCTTCATGGATGGCTTCGATGACCGTGTTGACGGCTGGTGATGACTTCCCGCCGTTCTATGGAAACGAAAGGCCGATCCGTAGGACACCAGATACGGCTCGTCGATAAACATGAGCGACGCGCTCGTGGAAACGCTTGAGCGCTTCCGCCTGCCAGCGCGCATGCAGGGAGATGCCCGGCCACCACCGCTTCGTAATATTCCTGGTTATAAATGATCGGCCCGGTCGTTCTGGTCGGTCACGGTCAGGCCGAAGCTGAAAGGACCGGTCACCTGTCCCTTGAGACAAACCGCCTCGGCCGCGCCCTCGTCTTTCCAGTATGTGGCAAAACTCCGTAAATCCGGCGGCGTATCCCTCCGGAAACGCGAATCTAGTCCATATTCCCCGGAAAGGACGTGTTCCCAGAACAGGGCCAGATCGCTTTCCGGTTGCGCGGCGGTATCCAGGATACAGCTTGCCCCTGGTTTTCGTCGATCGTCACCGAAGGCATTCCGCCGCTAGTATTGCACGTACATGTTTTCAAAGAAACTACGGCGGGGCAATTGCGGCCACAGAGGAATGACGAGGAAGACGCCGGAAAATGAGCGCAAGAGCCTCACCTGGCGTCAGGTGAGGAAAACTGCCCACCGCAACGGGCAAGAACGGGTCAAACCAATCGCGACATAACACACTCTGTTTCTTCGCTCGCCTTTCTCAACCCTCCGGACCCGCGGTCCCTCGGCGCTAACTGACCGGGACGCCACTGCGCATGAAATCTCCTAATCGATACCACATATTTTCGTATATTTTACAAGACAATAAAGAAAATACTTCAGGTCATTTCTGTTCGAGACGCTTCGTCGATGTACGCGAACGCGGCCCGCGCTCACCGAACGGGCGCGACAGGGCTGGGTGAACAAAAAGGCGTGTCCGGCCTTGTTCACCGGAAAAAGGCGGGAATCGGGAATATGATCGCTGCAGATACAGCGCGATATCGAACGGAAACAGCCGTCCTGCCTTCCCCAGACCAGCGCGGTCGGGGTTTTCGATGCCGCCCACACGGTCGGCCAGCCAAGGCTGCCGCTCCACATTCTTCAGGAACAACCGATAGGTTCCGCGTTCCACGTGAGCCAGCGCCGACCGGCCCGCGAAGTCCGGGATATACAACCGCCTGATACACCATATAGGTATTGATGAAGCGGCGGAATTCGTCCGGCGTTCTGAAATCGAAATCATGCAGGGTTTTCCTGAGTTCGCTCTCCGGAACTTCCGGCGCCATGCCGGCCGCGGACATCAACAGGAGACCTGCCGCGCGGTCGGGATAATCGAGCGCGTACTGCGTGGCCACCCAGCCGCCCATGGACACCCCGGCCAGGATCATCCGCTCCCACCCCAGCTCGCGGCGCACGTCCTCCACCTGCCGCATGAACAGGCTCACCCCGTACTCGCGGTCCGGGACCCGAAATCTCAGGCTGCGGCCGAATCCCAGAAACTCGATGGCGCTCACGGAGCGGTCGTTTCTCATGTCCTCCATACATCACGGCCCACTGTTCGCCGCTCATGCCCAGCCCGTGCAGGAACATGACCGGCGT
Source organism: uncultured delta proteobacterium (assembly GCA_963821845.1). Lineage (GTDB taxonomy): Bacteria > Desulfobacterota > Desulfarculia > JACQYL01 > CAWGVV01 > CAWGFI01. Next base: position 135,209 of record CAWGFI010000008.1, on the reverse strand, counting down.
CATCGAGCCTTTCCACATGATTGGCATAATAAAAAAAAGAGCCGTAAGAAGTTTTCATCTCGCGCCGGTCATAACCGGCGAAGCGCAACCGGAATTCGCCGATAGCGCAAGAAGGCGTCCCAGGGATCGATCGAGTGATGTGAGACCATGAATTTCCCGCATCACGACAGCGGGCCCGACCGAGACGACCAGACGACCCGCGCGTCGGTTTTCCTTCAATGTATATAGTTCCTGGGAAAAGTTTCCGAACACGCGGAGGCCGGGCTTCAGCGAATCCTGAATTTTTCGCCGCATTGGAGGCATTTGTATTTTCGTCGCCAGAGCACCAGGCCGCCGTAGGCCATGGAAGAGAGCCCCACCACGATGTTTCCCAATCCCCGGGAGGAGCCCAGGGGCAGATCGCTGTTCAGGAGATAGGTCAACAGCAACAGGCCGAACACATATCAGCGTATAGCCGACAATCACTTTTATCCGTTTTACCCGTGCGCTTCCGCACCGGGGACAGGCTACCGTCTCCACTGTTCCGCTCCCTGAAAATGCGCTCCGTATCCGGTTTCCACTCGCCGCCACGGTCAATACCTAAAATTTGACGGTCTTGATGATGTCCTTGAAATCCTCCACGTCCTTGGGCGTCAGCATGCCGCGCATGAGCGCCTTGTTTACGTAGATGGGAATATTCGTGTGCAGGGCCAGGGAAACCGAATCGCTCGGCCTCGCGTCCACCGCCACCTCCTTGCCGTCTTCCTTATAATAGATGTTGGCGTAGTAGGTCCCTTCCTGCATGGAATGGATCTCCACTTTCTGGAATTCGACGGGCGCATGTTCGAATATCTTCAGGTAGATTTCGTGCGTCATGGGACGCGGGGCGCTGAAAAGACCCTTTTCCTTGGCGATGGCCATGAATTCGGACTCTCCCACGAACATCATGAAGAAATTCTCCGAATCCTTGTCCGCCTTGAGCACGACCACCCGCTGATTGCTTTGGTCGGTCTGGAGGATCACCTCTTGCGCCAAAACCAAATCCGGCTTCGTTTCAGTCGTTTTCTTTTCGCCCATGGCCTTCTCTCCCCGCTAACCATCTGTAATTATTATGATTAGCTTTTTGATTCATTTTATCATGCCCCGTCCCGTCTTCCAAGCCCTTTCTCAATCTTCACGGCCCGGAGCGGTCGGCCGCGCCCCCGGAAGAGGCGCTGAAATTGTTTTTTATACCAGGCCGAGGTTCCGGTTATCGGAATAAGTAAAACGGAATTGTCTGCTTTGATTTCAAACGATCACGGCTCTTCACAAGCCTTAGAGCTTGTATGAGCGCGTTAAACGTGATATACTTCTGTATACTTAGTTCTCAAACTAAGGGACCTCTGATAATTAATAATGGCTACATCTGTGTTTGTCCGAGATGGCCACGCCCGACCGCCCGATGCAATTTCGCCTTCGGATAACCTTTTTTTAGGCCATAAGTCACGCCGATCCCTGGAGACGTGGCTGGCGCGCATCTTAATTTAGGGCATTTAAATACAGCAGACCCCACGGAGGAGGGCGATGTTCAAGGTAGGGGAATTAGCCGTCTATCCCGCGCACGGCGTTGGTAGAATCGAATCCATCGAGCAGAGAGATATAGGCGGCGCCAAACAAGATTTTTATATCATGCGCATTCTCGAAACCGAAATGATCATCATGATCCCGGTGGATAATGTCAACGCGGTGGGCCTGCGGCAAGTAATTGACTCTCACGACGTTCCCAAAGTGTACACCATCTTGAAGGACCGTAATATTGCCATGGACAACCAGACCTGGAACCGGCGCTATCGCGAGTATATGGACAAGATCAAGACCGGGTCGGTTTTCGAAGTGGCGGAAGTGCTGCGCGACCTGTGTCTGCTGAAATCCGACAAGGATCTTTCCTTTGGGGAACGGAAAATGCTGGACACCGCGCGCAGCCTACTGGTAAAAGAACTCGCCATCGCGGAAGACACCAACGAAGACAGCGTCCAGAACCAACTGGACTCCATATTCGACTCCTGAAAAAGCATTTCGAGACGCGCTATCCTTGCAAGAGGAACAATATCAGTTTAAGGTCGAACAAAACGATCGGGGCCGTAGGGTGGACATGTTCATCCATGACAAGGCGCCCCGTTTCACTCGTTCAGCCATTCAGAAATTAATTAAGGAACAGCGCGTCAGCGTAAATCGTAAGCAGGTCAAGTCCGGCTATAGAATCAGGCCTGGAGATTGCATAGAAATTACCATACCGGAGCCAGAACCGCTTCTTTTGAATCCGTGGGACCATCCGCTCGATATTTTATATGAAGATTCATCGATCGTCGTTATCAACAAACCCGCGGGGATGGTCGTGCATCCATCGCCCGGCCACTGGTCGGAAACTCTGGTGCATGCGCTACTAGGCCGTTCTACCGATCTTTCACAAATAGGATTGAAAATAAGGCCCGGCATCGTTCACCGGCTCGATAAGGATACCTCCGGAGCGCTCATCGTCGCCAAATCGGACCACTCTCATCAAAACTTATCGCGTCAATTCACGAACGGAGAGATAAAAAAGGTTTACCTGGCGTTTGTAACGGGCGACATGTCCGAACCCGAAGGGGTCATCGACCAACCCATCGGCCGGAGCCCGGTGGACCGGAAAAAGATGTCCACCCGGTCGAGATCGGGAAAACGCGCCCTGACCTTCTGGAAAGTGGAACGCCGGTTTTCTCTCGGGATCACGCTGCTGCGCGTGGAAATAAAAACCGGACGCACGCACCAGATCCGCGTACACCTGGCTCAACTGGGACACCCGGTGCTCGGCGATCCGGTGTATGGCGGAAAACGGTCCTCCGCGAAACAGTTCGGCGAAGAAGCCTTGGAAGAACTGGTTCGGCGGCAATTGCTCCACGCGCATGAAGTTGGTTTCACCAACCCGGAAACGGGCGAGTTTATGACCGTGACGGCGGCGCTTCCCGAGGACATGAAGGCTGTCGCCGATTTTTTAACAAAAAAACGCGGATTGAGTTCCGCGCGTCTTGACTAAAGCGGGTATTCGATTTATTTATACATTTGTGTCCCACCACAAGTGGCTGTCTTAATACCAAGTACAAGCCCTTTAATTTGGCGTCAGCTCGAAAACCCTCTTTGGATTATTCATCGCTACCAGTTTTTTACTTTGACATACTGAATGGAACGATAGACGCCTTTCTTAAGATGAGGATTAATCCGTCCGGAAACGATTTTTCGTCCAAAATAAATCAATATATGTAGTTTTCTGAAAATCAGAGACGCTGAGACGATCGATTGTTGGCGAAGTCGGCCTCCATTCCGGCCGACGCGTTTCGGATGGCAATTACGTTTTGATACCCAGTGAATCGAGGAAACATAATGAACTTGGCAGAATTAAAGCACAAAAAAATCAGCGACCTTACCACCTTGGCAAGGGACTATCACATCGAAGGCGCCACCGGCATGCGCAAGCAGGAACTCATTTTCGCGCTGCTGCAAGCCCAGACCGAGAAAAACGGCAATATTTACGGTGAAGGCGTACTCGAAACCCTGCCGGACGGATTCGGCTTCCTGAGAGCCCCGGACTACAATTATCTGCCCGGGCCCGACGATATATACGTGTCGCCGTCTCAGATCAGACGTTTCAGCCTGCGCACCGGGGACACCGTTTCCGGTCAGATCAGACCGCCCAAGGAAGGTGAACGGTATTTCGCGCTGCTGAAGGTCGAATCCATCAACTATGAATCTTCCGATATCGCCCTGGATAAAATTCTCTTCGACAACCTGACACCGCTTTATCCGGAAGAGCGTATACGGCTGGAAGCCGATGACCCCAAGAACTTCTCCATGCGGGTCATGGACCTGCTGACCCCCATCGGCAAAGGGCAGCGCGGTCTGATCGTAGCGCCTCCCCGCACCGGAAAGACCATACTGCTCCAGCACATCGCGCAGTCCATCACCAAGAATCATTCCGAAATTTTCCCCATTGTCCTGCTCATCGACGAACGGCCCGAAGAAGTGACCGACATGATGCGGTCGGTGGACGCGGAAGTCATCAGCTCCACCTTTGACGAACCGGCGGCCCGGCACGTGCAAGTATCGGAAATGGTCATCGAAAAGGCCAAACGGCTGGTGGAGCATAAAAAGGACGTGGTCATCCTGCTGGACTCCATTACGCGTCTGGCTCGCGCCTACAACACCGTGGTTCCCCCGAGCGGCAAGATCCTCTCCGGCGGCGTGGATTCCAACGCGCTGCATCGGCCCAAACGATTCTTCGGCGCCGCGCGTAACATCGAGGAAGGCGGCAGCCTGACCATCATCGCTACCGCGCTCGTCGACACCGGAAGCCGCATGGACGAAGTAATTTTCGAAGAGTTCAAGGGCACCGGCAACATGGAAATCCACCTGGATCGAAAACTGGCCGACAAGCGAGTCTTCCCCGCCATGGACATAAACCGTTCCGGCACCCGCAAGGAAGAGTTGCTGCAAACCGAGGACGTGCTCAACCGGGTCTGGATTCTGCGCAAATTGCTCGCCCCCCTGACCTCCGTGGACAGCATGGAGTTCTTGATCGACAAGATGTCCGGCACCAAAAGCAATCACGATTTTCTGGAATCCATGAATCAGTAAGGACCGGCGCCGTTCCAGCCACATGCCGCGTTGCGGGATGGGATTTATTTTGTTACCTTTTCATTGCTCAAGCGCATGAAGGCCTTGAAAAAGAGACAAAATAGTCCTATATTAAGAAATTGTTGTTTTCGACGATAACGACGCGCCTCTTGAGGCGACGACGGGAGGGATATAAATGAAAGAAGGCATTCATCCGAAATTCAAAAACACGACCATCACCTGCGCCTGCGGGGCCGAGTTCAAGGTCGGGTCCACCAAAAATGATATCCGGGTTGAAATCTGCTCCAAGTGCCATCCGTTTTACACCGGCAAGCAGAAGCTCGTGGACTCCGCCGGACGTGTGGACCGCTTCCTGAAGAAATACAAAAACTACGCCGGTCGTGAATTATAGCCACATCGCCATGGTCAGCGCGAGCTTCTCTGTTGCGGAGTTCGGCGCGACAAGCGGTTGGGCGCTCCATTTTTAATCGCCGGACGGCCTGAAGCCAAAATCGGGCCGTTCGTCAAAACTTTTCCGGCGCGTCAATTCCGACGCGTCAGCCCCGCCGGTTACAAAGCTCGCCTTGAGACGGATCGGGTAACTCCTATCCATCAATCATTCATCGCCATTTTCGGCGCACTATCATCAGCGGTTCACCATGGACTTTTCCAAAAAACTCGATCGGCTCGAGCGGGAGTACGTCGAACTCGAACAAAAACTGAGCGACTCCGCGATCGTCTCCGATCCCAGGGCGTATCACAAGCTGGCCAAGGAACACTCGGACCTTTCCGAAGTGGTGACGGCCTATCGCAATTATAAAAAAACCGTGTCCCAGATCGAACAGAGCCGGGAACTGCTCGACGACAGCGATCCGGAGATGCGCGAACTGGCTTCCGAGGAGCTTGAAGAGCTTGAAGAAACGCGGGACAAGCTGGTAGACCGGATCCATTTCCTGATCAAGCCCAAGGACCCCAACGACGAAAAGAACGTCATGCTGGAAATCCGGGCCGGGACCGGCGGCGATGAAGCCGCCCTGTTCGCCGCGGATCTCTTTCGCATGTATTCCCGGTTCGCCGAAATAAAAAAATGGAAAGTCGACGTCATGGACAGCCACTCCACCGGCGTGGGCGGACTCAAGGAAGTCATCGCCATGATCGAGGGAAAAAGCGTCTATAGCTGGCTCAAGTACGAAAGCGGCGTACACCGGGTGCAGCGGGTGCCGGCGACCGAAACCCAGGGCCGCATCCATACCTCGGCCGTGACGGTGGCGGTTTTGCCCGAAGCGGAAGAAGTCGACATCGAAATCAACAACGAAGACCTGCGCATCGACGTCTACCGTTCCTCCGGTCCCGGCGGGCAGCACGTCAACACCACCGACTCCGCCGTGCGCATCACCCATATCCCCACAGGGATCGTGGTGGCCATCCAGGATGAAAAATCCCAGCACAAGAACAAGGCCAAGGCCTTGCAGCGTCCTGCGCGCCCGTCTGAAGGAACAAATCGAAGAAGAGCAGGAAGCCAAGATTTCCGCCGAGCGCAAGAGCCAGGTGGGCACCGGCGATCGCAGCGAACGAATCCGCACCTACAATTTCCCGCAGGGGCGAGTCACCGATCACCGCATCAACCTGACCATCTACCGGCTGGAACAGATACTGGAAGGCGATCTCGACTTCCCTGCTCGAACCGCTTTCATCTCAAATCGAAGCGCAGCAGCGCGCTTCCTGACGGTCACCGGCGTGACGGCGGATCGAACGTGGACCATACTGGATCTCATCCAGTGGACCACCGATTATTTTAAAAATAAAGACGTCGATTCGCCGCGCGCGGCCGCCGAGATCCTTCTCGCCCACATCTTGGGGCTTCAACGGATCCAGCTCTATCTCAACTACGACAAACCCCTCAATCCCGACGAGCTGGCCCGATTACCGGAACTTTATCAAACGCCGGGCCGGCGGCGAACCCATTCAATACATCACCGGCAAACAGGAATTCTGGTCTCGCCCCTTCAAGGTCACTCCCGCCGTGCTCATCCCCCGGCCGGAAACCGAACTGCTGGTGGAGGAAGGCGTGCGGCTACTGAAAGAGACTTCCCGGCCGCGCGTTCTGGAAATTGGGGTGGGGAGCGGCGCCGTTGCGCTTTCGCTCGCTTCCGAAATCCCGGAGCTAACGGTCGTCGCCACGGACCTGTCAATTGACGCCCTGCTGGTGGCCCGGGAAAACCGCGACAAGTTGGGTTTGGCCGACCGCGTGTCGCTGATAGCCTGCGACCTGTTCAGCGCCCTGGCGCCCGACGAAGCGTTTGACCTGATCGTGTCCAATCCGCCCTATGTTTCCGATGAGGAATTCCGGCTGACCGCGCGCGAAGTTCGGGAACACGAACCCGCGCATGCGCTTCTGGGCGGGCCGGACGGACTGGATGTCGTGCGCGACATCATGATCGCCGCGGGCGGGTATCTTCGTTCCGGGGCCTGCCTGCTTCTGGAAATCGGCGCCACCGCAGGGCAAGGCCGCGCTTGAGTTCGCCGGGGGCCTCGATATATATCTTGACCTGGAGATCCTCCGCGACTATTCGGGAAAAGAACGGATTTTCAAGGGACGCAAGCGGTAACAATCGCAAGCGCTCCCGTCGGAATGGTCTGGGATTTCGTCATTCCGCGATTTTTTTAATAGAGAGAAGAGAGAGATGGATAAAATTTTAATGGAGGGGGGCGTCCGCCTCGAAGGACGGGTGCGCATCAGCGGCGCCAAGAACGCGGCCCTGCCCCTGTTGGCGGCCACCATTCTGGTAGACGGAACCGTCACCTACCAGAACGTTCCCAACCTGCGGGACGTGACCACCATGTTCAAGGCGCTCCATGCGCTGGGCGTGGTTAGCTACGCGGACGACGAAGGCTACCACATCGACGCCACCAAGCTGAATGGCTTCGAGGCCCCCTACGAGCTGGTCAAGACCATGCGCGCCTCCATCCTGGTGCTGGGGCCGCTTCTGGCCCGGTTGGGCAAAGCGCGGGTTTCGCTGCCGGGGGGTGCGCCATCGGGGCGCGTCCCATCAACCTGCACCTCATGGGCCTGGAAAAAATGGGCGCCGAGATCACCCTCGAACACGGGTATGTGCAGGCCGAAGGAAAACTGCACGGCGCGGAAATCACGCTTGACCAGCCCACGGTCACCGGCACCGAGAACCTCATCATGGCCGCCGCGCTGGCGGAGGGCGTCACCACCCTGCGTAACGCCGCAAGGGAGCCGGAAATCAGCGATCTGGCCTGCGCCCTGAATAAGATGGGGGCACGGATCGAAGGCGCGGGAACCGAAAAAATCCGCATCAGCGGCGTGGACACGGCTGCGCCCGGCGACCCACACCATACTTCCCGACCGCATCGAAGCCGGGACCTATCTCATCGCCGCCGCCATCACCGGCGGCAGCGTGTTCCTCGAAGATATCGATTCCACACTGCTCCAGGTCGTTCTGGACAAACTCCAGGCGGCGGGCGTGAAGATCGAAAAAGAGAAAACGGCATCGGCGTTTCGCCCGAACGGCGAACTCCGCTGCGTGGACGTTTCCACCGCGCCCTTCCCGGGCTTTCCCACCGACATGCAGGCTCAGTTCATGGCGCTCATGTGCCGTGGCGCCCGGGCTTTCGCGTGATCACGGAAAACGTCTTTGAAAATCGCTTCATGCATGTCGCCGAACTGCGACGGATGGGCGCCAACGTGCAGGTGGTGGGGCGGAACGCGGTCATCAAGGGGCGCAACGGCCTGAGCGGGGCGCCGGTCATGGCCACGGACCTGCGGGCCAGCGCGTCGCTGATCCTGGCCGGGCTGGTGGCCAAAGGGATTACCGAAATATCCCGCATCTACCACATCGACCGGGGTTATGAATCCATCGAGAAAAAACTCTCCGAGCTTGGCGCCAAAATCAAACGGGTCAAGGAATGATCGGGCGATAAACTCCCCGACAAGGCCCATGATCCAGGGAGCCGCTTTCATGGACTGGTTTTCGATCAATGAATAAGGGAGGCGGCTCCGATTTTTTTACCGCCCCGGACGAGCCCACGAGTGAACGGCCGGTCCCCCGGCCGCTGCTGATTCTGGTGTCCGCGCTGACGCTTGGCGCGCTGGTCGCGGATCGGCTTCCCGATTATTTTCTTGCGCTCATCGCAGCCTTTATCCTTACGTTCGTCTGGAATGCGGCCAAGCTCCTGTTGCGTAAACGGGCCCTGGCCGCTCCCATCCTGTTGTTTTTCCTGCTGGGCGCCCTGATTGGCGCCCTGTCCGTTTCCAGCCAACGTTTCCATCTCCTGACCGTGAGTCCGGGAGAAGCCCCCATCCGGGCGGTGGGAACGATCGCTTCGGACCCCGAATACCTGGAAGGCGAACAGCGGCTGACGCTCGATGCGCGCTACCAGCTCGGCCCGAACGGCTGGGAAACCGCGCGCGGGAAAATCCGGCTGACCGTCAAGGAGCCCGCCAAGGAGTATCATCGGGGGGACCGGATCGCGGCGCTCATCTGGCCTCGAACGCCCCACAATTTCCAGAACCCCGGCGCCTTCGATTACGTGGCCTATCTCACCGCCCGAGATATCGGCGCCACGGCGCGGGTCGGCGACGACCGGCTCATCGCCAAGCTGGGCGGCCCGCGGCCTCCGGCCGCGCTTCGGTATGTGAACGATCTCCGCCGGGACCTGTCCACGGTCTGCGACCGGCTCGCTCCTCCGGCCAACGGGATCATGCGGGCTCTGCTGCTGGGGCAAAAGGACGGTCTGTCCGTAGACACCAAGGAACTTTTTTACACCTGCGGCGTGGGCCATATCCTGGCCATTTCCGGCCTGCACATGGGATTCGCGTCTTTCGGCGCTTTCGCCCTGTTCCTGTTTCTCCTGAAACGGTCCCAACGGCTTATTTACAAAATCGACATTTTCAAAACCGCCCTGCTGCTCTCGGTCCCCCCCTTGCTGTTTTACTGCGCCATATCCGGGTTTTCCCTGTCCGCGGCTCGCGCGGCCATCATGGTCATGGCTTTCACGGTTTCCTTTTTCTTCAGCCGGATCGGAGATAACATCACTTCCGTGGCCCTGGCCGCGCTGGCCGTCATCCTGGCGAGTCCCACCTCGCCGCGCGAAGCCTCCTTTCAACTTTCCTTCGCCGCCGCGTTCGGCATCCTGTATGTCCTGGCCCACGCCCACCGCGCCAATTTAAGCATCGACTCCCCGCCAGCCAAACGGGCGCTGGAAAAAATCCGGTTGTGGCTCGTCATTGCCGTGGCCGCCTATCTCATTACCACGCCCATAGCGGCCGCCTATTTCAACCGCGTCTCCCCGGTGGCCATACCCGCCAACCTGATTATGACTCCCCTTATCGGCTTCTGGACAATCCCCCTGGGCCTGATCTCGGCGCTCCTCTATCCGCTCTGCCCCGCGCTCACGGTCTGGGGGATCAAGGCCGCGGCCGCGCCTCTTCCCTGGCTGTTGGACTTGCTCGGGCCGATCGCCGCCCTCCCCTTCGCCTCCTTTTTCGTCCCCGGCCCTACCTGGCTTGAGATTACTATCTGTCTCGCCGCGCTGTTCGGATTGTTTCGCTTTCGGGCGCTCAGGGCCGCCAGGATCATCCTGGTATTGGCGCTGATCGTGGCCGTCGGGGACGTGGCTTACTGGCGGCTGGAGGGGAACGGCGAACATCGGGTCGGCGTGACCTTTATCGACGTGGGGCAAGGGCTGTCCACGCTGGTTCGATTTCCCAATGGTCAACGCATGATCGTGGACGGCGGCGGATTCTCCTACAGCGATTTCGACGTGGGCGAGATGGTGGTGGCCCCCTGTCTGTGGCATGACAGAATAGTTTCTCTCGATTATCTGGTGAACACGCACCCTCATCCCGATCATTTGAACGGGCTGCTGTTTCTCGCTCAAAATTTCCGCATTGGAGAAATCTGGACAAACGGGATCGATGATCCTCAAAGCAGGTACGCCGAGCTGAAATCCATCGCGCAAAAAGGGAACGTCCCCTGGCGGACGGTAGCGGACCTGCCCCGGCGGCGGGAAATCGGGGGCGCGTTAGTGGAAATTCTCTATCCTCCCGCCGACCTGACGGTAAACGACTACGGTTACAATGGCCTGAACAACACCTCGCTGGTGATCAGAATAACCTATGGGGCGGTGTCGTTCCTGCTGACCGGGGATATAGAACGCGAAGCCGAGGAGGCGCTGTTGCGTTCCGGGCAGAACCTGCGCGCCGACGTCATGCTGAGCCCCCATCACGGCAGCGCGACGTCCAGCGCGCCGGATTTTCTGCGCGCGGTCGCTCCCCGCATGGTGGTCATTTCCGTGGGATTTGAAAACTGGATGGGACTGCCGCATCCCCTGATTTTACAACGATACGCCCAGGCGGGCTGCGCAGTGTACCGCACCGATCTTAACGGCGCGGTGACCGTTTCCACCGATGGCGAAACCATTACCGCGCAGCCTACCGTTAACGCGCCACATAAAGCAGAATGAAAAACCAGCGAGGGGAATTTCTTCCCCCGCAAATCTTTTTCTTCTTCTTGTTTTTGTGTCTCTTCTCTTACGCCGCCATATCCAGGGGACGCGCGGCCGATCCCAGGGCTTCCTCGATATCCAGCAGGATTTTCACGTCGCCGGCCACCTTGGCCATGCCCAGGATGAAGTCGGTATTGACCCGGGAACCGAACGCGGGAGCGCTGTCCACGTCCTCGCTGCGTATGGTGAGCACTTCGGACACGGAGTCCACGACGATGCCCACGTTATGCGCGCCCGATCGGCGGGCGAATTCCAGAACGATGATACAGGTGCGTTCGTTGTATTCTTTTTCGTGGAGCCCGAACTTCAGCCGCAGGTCCAGCACCGGGATAACCTTGCCCCGGAGGTCGATGACGCCTTTCACGTATCGCGGCGCCCGGGGTATTTTGGTGATGGACATCATGCCGATGATTTCGCGGATCTTGAGAATCTCGATGCCGTACTCACCCTGGTCGAGCCTGAAGCTGAGGTATTTGCCTTCCTTGCCGAGCATGGCCTTGGCGGCCTGTTCCGAACGCCTGCGTTCCATGATGTCCTCGGAAACGTCGATCTCCGCCCGAGCGACCTTGGGGCCGCGCGGTTTGGAGTCCTTGCAGGCTTCTTCCGCGAAACGCAGATCCATGAAGGAATCGAGGTCGATGGTCTGGCCGATTCCCATCTGTTCGGTCATGTAGCTCTGTATCCGTTCAAAATCCTCTTTTACGGGAAACAGGTCCCCGGTGCGGATGCCCTTGGATTCGGTGAGCACGTTTTTGAGCACCGCGGCCTTGAGTCCCAGCGCGCCGTTGGGGTCCAGAAACGGCACCGCGATTTCGGCGGCCTGGCCGGGCTGTTCTTCCACGAATTTTCCCGCCTTGGCCAGCATGCTCGTGAATTCGAACATGGCCTCGGGATAATTTTCCATGATTTCGTCTCTCATGGCCACGATACAGCAGGGATGGTCCGGCCAGAGTTCGCTGGACAAGAACTGGAGTTCGGCCGCGCCCGACGCGATGGCCTTGGTTCCCAGGGGTTCGGCCACCATGAATCCGCAGGCGTTGTCGTTTTGCGCCAGAAATTCGGGCATCTTGACCGGAGGAACGACTTCGAACTGCACGTCGATCGCTTCCTTTCCAGGCACGCCCGGCCGCAGGCCCATCTTTTTGAAGAACATGTGCGAAAGCATGTTGTGGACGGACAGCGTGTGAGGCAGATAAAAAGTTTTGTTGCGAAAAAATTCCTCGTACGGCGGCCGGTAGTCGCCCTTTTTGTTGCGCACGAAGATGCTGCCGTTTTTATGCGCCAGCATGGCCAGCTTGATGGGAGCGCCGTGCGCGAAGGAGTCCATGGCGATGGGCGCGAGCACGAAAGCGCCGGAGACGTCGCCGTTTTCCAGGGACTGCCGGACCGGGTTCCAACCGGGCATGCATTGGGTTTCCAGGGCGAAATGGGCGGGCTTGACCTGTCCCGAGCCGATCATATGGCGCAAAATGCCCAGGATGATGTGGTCGGTGATCTGGATGTGGGCCATCTTCAGGACCACCCGGCCGTCGTCGGTCATGACCGGTCCCCGGTTTTCCGGTTCCGGCTTTTCGGCCTGTTCCAGGCCCATGGCTTCATCGATTTTCGACCGCAGTTCGTCCGGGCTGAACGGCTTGGGCACGAAGGTGGTCACGCCCGCTTCCCGGGCCTTGTTTTCCTGGCCTCTATCCGACTGGGCGGTGGCCATGATAAACGGGATTTGTTTGCAGGCGTCGTCCGCGCGCATCCAGCTTACCAGTTCGAACCCACTCATGTTGGGCATGTTCCAGTCACTGATGACCAGATCGACCGGTTGGCCGGCGTTCTTCAGCTTTTCGACCGCTTCGGAGCCGTCCACGGCTTCGACAATGGTTTCAAATCCCAATTGCTGCAGGGTTTTGACCTGCATCTTCCGCATGATGCCGGAATCTTCCACCAGCAATATGGTTATCTTCGGATCAACGCTCATTGAATTTCCTCCAGACCATCCTCGGCCGCGCGACCGGATCGACCTCTCGATTATAGTGAAGCCGTATGTGAGCTGATTAAACTGATGTGCGGCGCATGACTTTTCAGCGCCCCGCGCCGGGCGCAGAGGGTTCGTACGTCCCCCGCGAACGTTTCCCCGTGGTTGTTCGGACGCCCCGCGCTTTTTCTTATATCGGCGTGGCCCCTTGGAAAGTTTAGACGATAAAGCCAAAATGTGAGGTCCGGAAACCGACCGTTTCCGAATACGATTTTTCCTTTCGGGAAAAAAAGCGTGATAAACTGAACGAAATGGAATCGTCGTCATACGGCGGTCTGCTTTTCCGGAAACAAAAGGGGTCGATACGGTCTTTCCATGACGATTGCGCTTTTTGTGATCGGGCTCGCGCTGCTGATTGTCGGCGCCGAGGCCCTGGTGCGGGGGGCTTCGCGGTTGGCCTCCGCGATGGGGGTCACGCCCCTGATCATCGGGCTGACCGTGGTGGCGTTCGGCACGAGCGCGCCGGAATTCGCGGTCAGTATCAAGTCGGCCGTGGCGGGGCAGACGGGAATCACCGTGGGCAACGTGGTCGGCAGCAACATCTTCAACATCCTGTTTATCCTGGGAGTTTCCGCGCTCTTCGCGCCGCTGATCGTTTCCAGGCAGCTCATCCGCCTGGACGCGCCCATCATGGCCTCGGTTTCGGTTCTGGTCCTGGTCCTGTCCCTGGACGGAAAAGTGAGCCGCACGGAAGGGGCGCTGCTGTTTTCCCTGCTTATTTTGTACACCTTGTTATTGGTCTATCTGAGTCGAAGGGAAAACCGTCGCGCGCAGGATGAATACGAGCGGGAGTACGGTCCGAAAGCGGCGGCGGGCGGGAAATCGTGGCTGAAAAATTCCGCCCTGGTAATCGGCGGCCTGGTCCTGCTGGTGTCGGGTTCCCGGTGGCTGGTCAACAGCGCGGTTATTCTGGCTCAAAACCTCGGCGTGAGCGACCTGATTATCGGCCTGACCGTGGTGGCGGCGGGCACTTCGCTGCCCGAAGTGGTCACTTCGATCATGGCCAGCGTCAAGGGCGAACGGGACATCGCCATCGGCAACGTGGTGGGGAGCAACCTGTTCAACATGTTGGGGGCGCTGGGGCTTTCTGGAATCGCCTCCCCTCACGGCGTGGAAGTGTCGCAAGCAGCGCTGCGCTTCGATATCCCGGTCATGATCGCGGCCTCGCTGGCCTGCCTGCCTATCTTCTTTACCGGGAGCATGATCGCCCGATGGGAAGGCGCGGTGTTCTTGGGATATTACGTGGCCTACACGGTGTATCTGATTCTGTCCGCCTCGGAACACGCCGTTCTGCCCGCGTTCAGCGCGGCCATGCTCTATTTCGTGATTCCCCTGACCATTCTTACCCTGGCCACCGTAACCGCGCGCGAGGCGCGGCGGCGAGGGTTCTTTCACGGTCTCGGGCATTGAAAAGGTAGCTCATTGTATGGATTGGATTCAGGATCATGGAACGGTCATGTGGTGGCTGGCGGGCGTGTCGGTCGTTTTCTTTCTTGCCGGCCTGGTGGCCGCGCCGGTGGTGGCGATCAAGATTCCCTCCGATTATTTCACCCGGCCCAGAGAGGACCGCAAAATTCTGAACGTCAGCAATCCCGCCCTGAAAATGGGATTGAAGATCGCCAGAAACATCGCGGGATACCTCTTTATCGTGGCCGGGCTGCTGATGCTGGTTTTACCGGGGCAGGGCGTGCTGACCATCCTGATCGGCGTCATTCTGGCCGATTTTCCGGGCAAGGACCGGATGGAGAAATGGCTTGTCGGACGCGGGGCGGTCATAAAATCGATCAACTGGCTGAGAAAACGGGCCGGAGCCAAACCGCTCGAAGTGGAAGACGGCGCCGGGGGGAGCGAATAACTCAACCGCCCTCGGATCAGGGCGGCGCCGTTTGGCTCATTCGCCAAGCCGACGCTCGCCCCGCCGGAACTGTTCTATCGAGTCAGGAGTGGATCATTTTCCGATTTCCGCCAGGCCGAGGCGGTTCTACAGGCCGCTCCCGAACGTGTTGACTTCCCGTTCGGCCTGTTCCTTGGACATTCCATACCGTTCCTGAAGCTTGCCCACGAGTTGATCTTTTTTGCCCTCGATGGACGTAAGATCGTCGTCGGTCAAATCCCCCCATTTTTCCTTGACTTTGCCCTTTACCTGCTTCCAATTGCCTTTTACTTGATCCCAGTTCATTTCAGCCCTCCACGTTAAAGGTTACTTCTGTTGAAGTCAGACGCGCGGCGCGTTCGCGAAGAAAGCGCCCGGTATTCCATTACACTTTACCGGGGATCGGGAATGAAGGTTATCGGGCCAACGATGTATCGGGCGTCTTGATTTTACTGAAACGTGGATTGAATAACCCTGGCGTGAATCTGGGGCAAGGAGGGAGGCGAGGGGGAAACAGCCGGTATGGAGGCGGAACGGGGCTTTTACATTACCTTACGGCGGTTGATTTCGGCGTTTTCGCGTTCCCGCTTCCATTTCTTGCCGACCAGCGTAACACGGGGGACCGCGCCCACGGGGCTGGTGTCCACCAGCACGCATTCTCCATACACCTGCGAGATGTCGTCTTCGGTGACAACTTCCACGGGGCGTCCTTTTTTATGGATGCGGCCGTTGCTCAGCAGGATGAGTTCATGGCAGTAGGCGGCGGCCAGATTGATATCGTGCGACACGGTGATGACGGTAAGCCCTTTTTGTTCGTTCAGTTCCTGGATGAGATCGAAAAACTGGACCTGGTGCTTCAGATCGAGGAACGCGGTGGGTTCGTCAAAGAGGATCAATTCCGGTTCCTGGGCGATGGCCCGCGCGATGAACACCCGCTGGCGTTCCCCGCCGCTCAATTCCTGAACGGGCCGGTCGGCGAAGACGATGGTTTCGGTGAGTTCCATGGCCCTGCGGCAGATTTGATGGTCGTGTTCGGTTTCGAACCCGAAGCCTTTGAGGTGAGGGAAGCGGCCCATGAGCACGACTTCGAACGCGCTGAAGTTAAAAATGAGCTGATTTTCCTGCGCCACCACCGCCACCTTGCGAGCCAGCTCATCGCGTTCCAGCAGGGAAACGTCCTTTCCCTCGATCCGGACGGTTCCCCGGTTCGGATGAATGGCGCCGTCGATGACTTTAAGCAAGGTCGTCTTGCCGCTGCCGTTGGGGCCGATCAGGCCGATAAAATCGCCGGACCGGGCTTCGAAGCGGATATCATGGAGGATTTCCCGCTGCCCGTAACGAAAGGATACGGATTCGACTTTCAGGAGAGATTCCATCCGCTCCCCCGTCGATTGAGCAGCACGATAAAGAAAGGCGCTCCCAGAAAAGCCGTGATCACACCCACCGGCAGTTCGTTGGGAGCGATGATCACGCGCGAAAGGGTGTCCGCCGCGATCAGGAAAAAAGCGCCGAACAGCGCCGAGGCCGGCAGCAGCAGCCGGTGGTCGGCTCCAAAGGCCATGCGCATGAGGTGGGGAACGATGAGTCCCACAAAGCCGATGATACCGCTCACCGACACCACGAAACCGACCATGAGCGAGACGGTGACCAGCAGCGTGTTCTTGGCCGATTCCACGTTCATGCCCAGTTGCAGCGCCGCGTCCTCGCCAGCGGTGAAAAGGTTCAGATGCCGCGCGTACCGGTAGAGTATGGCCGCCCCCAGAAAGGAAACGGGAAGCAGCGTCCAGACCTGCGCATAGTGCGACGAGCTGAGGTCGCCATAGAGCCAGAACAGGATGGAATGCAGTTTCTGATCCGTGGTGGTGGCGATGAAAAACATGATGATGGCCACGATAAAGGCGTTGAGCACCACGCCGCACAGCAGCAGCGTGGTCGTGTTGACGCGCTCCCTACGCCGGGCGAAAGCCATGATGAGCGCCACCGTGAACAACGCCCCCACAAAGGCCGCCGCCGATATGGCGAAGCGGCTGTCGGTTCCCAGCACGATGGCCGAAACCGCGCCCAGGGCCGCGCCGCTGGAAATGCCCAGGATAAACGGTTCGGCCAGCGGGTTTCTGAGCACCGACTGAAAGACCGCCCCGCACTGAGCGAGCGCCATGCCCGCCAGGGCGGCCAGCAAAATCCGGGGAAGCCGCAGCTCGAGGATAATGGTCTTTTCCACGTCGCTCGCGCCGCCAACGATCAGGGACCACAGCGAGCCGAAGCCCACGTCCGCCGCTCCGCACACCATGGCCAACGCCACGGTCGCCACGATGAGCGCGAACAATCCGGCGCAGACCACATATAATCGTTTGGGCGTGAGAACGGCCATGCTATCCCTTGCCGTGGATCAGTTCGTACAACTGTTCCAGGCCGTCGAAAACCCGGGGCGACGCGCGGTCGACCAGGTCCGAGTTGATTACATGGATGCGGGAATTCTTCACCGCGGGCAGCGACTTCCACTGTTTCCAGGCGTTTATTTCCGAATCGAATTCGCCTTCCCGTTTCATGGAAGTGATGATGATCACTTCCGGCCGGCGTTCGAAAACCGCTTCCATGCTGAGTTGCGGGTATCTGATTTCGCTGTCGCCGGACACGTTTAGGCCGCCGGCCAGCCGGATCAATTCGTCCTGTATGGTGTCCTTGCCCACGGTCACGAACGGGGAATCGCCGATCTGTACGAGCACGCGAACCTTTTTCTGGTCGGCGGCTTTTTGGGCCACCTTTTCCAGCCGCTCCCGAAAGCCTTGCGATCTTTTTTCGGCCAGTTCCCTGACCCCGGTAATGGCGCCGATATCGACAATGGTCTTGAGCAGCGCGGGTATGTTTTCCGGGTACACCACATAGACCGGGATGCCCAGACCGGCCAGCATATCCACGGTTTCACGCTTGTTGCCGTCATAGGTGGCGATGATCAGGTCCGGGTTGAGCGCCAGCACCTGTTCGATGTTGATCTGAATATAGGAACCTACGCGCGGCTTCTTGCGCGCTTCGGGCGGGTAATCGGAAAAATTGGTGACCCCGGCCACCCGGTCCCCCAACCCCAGGTCGTAGAGGATTTCCGTGATGCTGGGGGCGCAGGAAACGATTCTGGTGGGGTTGTCCGGGATATCGACGTTTCGCCCGATCTCGTCGGTAAACATTTTGGCGGACACCGGACCGGGCCAGCAAGCCAAAATGGAGAACATGAGGATGAAGAGCGCAAACAATCGTTTCATGGTGTCAAATCCTCAAAAAAAATCCTCAAACCTGCGTGAGGCTTAAGGATTGCACCCTGTTTTCCTTCATCCTTAAGGAAAATTCTCCCGCTTCTTATATCCGCGTAAGGGGAGACGGCTCAGGCAGGTCTTCTGACTTACGGATCATTCTACTCCCCGCGCCTTCCCCACCTTATGAGTGGCTTTTCTGCGGGTTTCGTCCCCGATCACAGCGGCGGGACCGTTCCCGATTTTCACGGGATTCCCTTTTAATCCTTTTCAGGCGCCTGAACTCGAGCGTTTATCGTGAGATACGCTGATTCATTTCAAGATTACCCGCGAGAGAGCCGTAATGTCAAATGGTTTCCCGCGGCGGGACCATTTGGCCCGGAAACCACCGCCGTTATGATCGCGGCAGGGAAAAGCGCCAGGCGCAGTACCAGTTGTCCGGATGGGCGTCGGGCGGGCAGCCCACGCATTCGGTACGGATGCGGGAATCGATGGTCTGGGCGAAGGTCCGGTACTCCACCGTGCCCACCGATTTACAGGGATAGTCTTCCAGCCCCTTGCGCTTGCGAGCCGACTGGACACGGCAGTCCACCATGCGGAAGACGAAGGAATCCTCGGTTTCTTCCACGATCTCCTGCACATTGACCCGCGCGTAGAGCCGGTACTGGAGAGCCTCCTTGAGCGCTTCCAGGCCGCCCTGTTCGGGCAATTCGAGCAATTGCTTGATACGGTAGGCCTCATAGGGGGAAAAGCGCGTCCAGCAGGTATCGTTGGCCCGTTTGGCGTCAAACATCCCGATGGAGCTTTCCACCGCCTGAAACCAGACACCGTCGTTCGCCAACCAATTGACGCCCAGCCCGTCAAGAAGCTCGGTCAGCTTGGCCTCGTCCATATCATAGAGCGCGGCGGGAACGCCGTTTTTAAGGTCGAAATTCAGAATTTTGGACAGTCGTTTCAACTGGATGTCCAAACTCAGATCGCCGGCCTGACTTTCTATGCGCAGCGCTGTGTCCAGGCCGAACTGATGTTCGGCTTCGTTGAACCAGCAGCCGTAATGCACGACGATGCGCCGGGCCGCGTCCATGATCCACCGGATAAGCAATTCCTTGTCGGGTGTTGAATTCTGCATGAGTATAAACCTTTCCGTTTGAACAGGAAGGCGCGAAGCGCCAATCGATACCGGATATAAAGAGGATTAAGAAAGGAAGTACCTACAGGTTTGGACTCAAATCAAGGAAACGGATGGAGATGTGGCCCCGGCGGTCTTTAGAAACCGCCGGAATCGTGTCGCGAACAGTCGCGGTCGGTTAGCTAGCTGACGGATAGTAAAACTTGAGGCAGCGGCAGACCCTCGGAACATTCATCGTGAAAGAGCCGGCAACACAAATGGTGGCGATTGACGCACCGTTCCGGACCCTTTTCCCATTCAAACCAGCTACAGTCCATACATTCTCTTGGTAGCCGGTCACAATCGAGCCGCACAACGCCTGAAGACCGTAAATCCATGCCCCCACTCCCCGCAAAAAGAACAGTTGTCAAAGTAAGCCGCTCCGCGTCTATTGCGAGCCCCCGCCGCGCAAAACGCGGGTCCCTGCAAGCGGAACCCACTGGAGACGGTATTCTTGTACGAACACACTTTACGCACACAATATCTTGTATGTCAATAAAAAATAAAACCTAATCGGCTTTCGCGGGAAAAAAGGAAGGGTTTTTGTCTCCTGGCACCCCCTTATAGCGCCGACCCGGCTAAAAAACCCGCAGTTTTTGACCGGGGAAAATGGTCGAGTCGCGCAGGCCGTTCCATTTCTTCAAGGAACTGACATTCACGCCGTACGTATTCGATATCTTCTGTAGCGTTTCGCCTTTTTTCACCACGTGAATGGTCGAGTCGCTGGACTTGGGAGCGCTTTTTGCCCAATCCACATAGAAAGCGACAAACTCCCGCTCGGAGCCCTTGGGCAATCGAATGGAGTATTGACCCTCGGGAAAATAATTGCCCCGGATCTCGGGGTTGAGTTCCTTCAGCGCCTTGAGATAGGTGCCGCAGGCCTTGGCGGCGGTGCGCATATGAAGCGGACTGGGGAAATTGATCTCCACGACGTCCACCTTGAGCGGTTTGTACCGCAGTTTTTCATCGACCAGAAAACCGTACCGCTTCGGATCGCTCAGGATGGTCTTGATCGCCAGAATCCGGTGAACGTATCGTTCCGTTTCCAGCGGAAGATTCATGCGAAAGTAGCTGTCCTCGCCCTGCCGCTCCATTTCCTTGTCGATTCGCGCCTCGCCGCAGTTATAGGCGGCCATGGCCAGGGTCCACGATCCGAACCGGTTATGGAGGTCTCCCAGGTAGTCGAGCGCGGCGTCGGTGGCCCGGTCGAAACTGAGCCGGTCGTCAAAAAAACCGCCCTGCCTGAGACCGTAATGCATGGCCGTGGGCCGTATGAACTGCCAGGGGCCGCCCGCTCCCGCCGGCGAAAAGGCGTAGGTCCTCAGATCGCTTTCCGCCACCGCGAGGTATTTGAGATCCTCGGGCATGCCTCGCGCCTTGAGGTCTTTTTCGATCTGCGGAAAATGGCGGCCGGCGCGCTTGAGCCACAGGATGACCTGACCCCGATTGTAGACGGCGATGGTAAATTCCTGATCGAACGCCTCCCATACTTCGGGCTCGTCCAGGGGTACCTTTTCGCCGCACAGAGTCAGGTGTTTGGGAAAGGTATACATGGGCGTAAAATAGCCCTGAGCCGTATCGACCGGCTCCAGCTGAACCGGAGCAGGCCGAGCCGGGGCCTGCTGGACCGCCGTGGACTGTACCGGCGGGTCCGGCTCGTGAGAAAGCTGCGCGAATATCGAGGAAGCAGGAAACAGGATTAGCAAGAACGCCCATATCGCGCATAGCGGCAGTACGCGGGCGCCAGGCCAGGTGAAGTCGAGACTAGCAGATTTCCAGCTCGTTAAAAAAGTAACCGATTTCGTATTCCGCGGATTCCGGCGAATCGGAGCCATGAACGGTATTTTTTTCGACATCTGTGGCAAAGTCACGTCTGATCGTTCCTTCGGCCGCCTCCTTGGGATTGGTGGCGCCCATTATTTCTCGGTTTTTCTTGATGGCTTCATTTCCTTCCAACACTATGACCACGGCGGGTCCGGAGCTCATGAAATCGGTCAGACTGTCATAAAAGGGCTTCTCCGCGTGCACCACATAGAATCCCTTGGCCTGCTCCTTGCTCAGCCGGATCATTTTCATGGCCTTGATTTTTAAACCCGCTTTTTCAAAGCGGTTGAGTACATTGCCAATTACGTTCTTTTCGACACCGTCCGGTTTGATGATCGACAGGGTTTTTTCCATTTCGCGCCTCCGTATATTCAGATTCGACAGATCGCTTCGCCGCTCTCAGAGGGGGGACTCATTCGGTTCACAGCCCATATGAAGCGCAGCGGCAATTTCAGTGAGTAGTGTGTCGTGTTTGGGTATTTCATTACAAATCTTCCGCGGCCGAGTCAAGATATTTAGGACTGTATTCTTCGGACCGAAACGGTTTGATCGACGCGAGGCATCGGTGATAGTATATGCAAATCTCTCGCCTAAATTGAACAAAGGCGCAATCGGCGCGCTCGAATATCGTTTTGAAAGGAAACCTTGAATGGCGAAAAAAAAGCTCACCCAACAGATTTTGACCCAAAAGGACGATTTTCTCTTCGTCTGCAAGCCGGGTGTCGAATGCTTTACCAGTTGCTGCGGCAACGTGAATATTTATCTTGCTCCGTATGACGTGGTCAGGCTCAGAAAAAATCTCAAAATGGGGTCCCGGGAATTCCTCGACCAATATACCACCCTCCTGAAGGGCAGCAATCCGCTGGTGCCGCTGGTGCTGCTCAAGATGAACGAGGACGAAAAAAAACGGTGTCAGTTCGTAACCGAGGACGGCTGTAAAGTTTACGGCGACCGCCCCTGGGCGTGCCGCATGTTCCCCCTGGACCTCGAGATCAAGGGCAAATACAGCTTCATCACCGACGAAAATCGTTGCAAGGGGCTGCTCCAGGACCACACCTGGAAAGTTTCCGACTGGCTGGATTCCCAGGGCATCAAGGAATACGAAAAATGGAACGCCCTGCATGAAGAGATCACCAGCGACCAGGACCTCATGAAACTGGACGTGAACAATCCCCAGGTCCGCCGTATGATTTTCATGGCCACCTACGATCTGGACGCTTTCCGTCAGTTCGTGTTCGAAACCAAGTTTCTGGACATGTTCGATCTGGACAAGGAACGAATCGAAAAGGTTCGGGATGACGACCTGGAACTGCTCAAACTGGGCATGGACTGGATTAAATTCGGACTGTTCGGCGAAAAAACCCTCAAGCTGAACCCGGAAGCCGTCCAGGCCAGGCGTGAAGCCCCCGGATCGGCCGGGCACGGCGCTTCCTGAAACTCCGCGTAAAAAGGCTTTTTTTAAATGGAATGTAAACCGCGTTATTTAATGAATGAACTGGAAGACAACTCTTTTACCTTCGCCTGTCACAAGGACGTGTCCTGTTTCACCGAATGCTGCCGGGACCTGAACCTGCTGCTGACGCCTTATGACGTAGTCCGCCTGAAAAAGCGGTTGGGGATGACCTCGGAAGCGCTGCTGGAAAAGCATACCTTCACCCGATTCAACGACAAGAACGGGCTTCCCCTGATTTTTCTCAAAATGAGCGACAACGAACGCAGGACATGCCCCTTTGTGACCGCCGAAGGCTGTTCCATCTATGAAGACCGCCCGGGCGCCTGCCGCACCTACCCGCTGGGACGGGCGTCGTCCATGACGAGAGGCCAGAAGCAGGCCAGCGAAAAGTATTTCGTGGTTCGCGAAGACCATTGCCAGGGCTTTAACGAAAAAAAGAAATGGACCATCGGCGAATGGCTGGCTCATGAAGGTCTGGACGAATACAACCGGCGCAACGACGACTGGACCGGAGTTCTGACCGATTCGGAAGTGGCCCGCCTGGGCATGACCGACAAAAAACGGTCCATGTTCTTCATGTCCTCCTATAATTTGGACACGTTTCGCAAGTTCGTATTCGGAAGCAGTTTTTTGGACAGGTTCGAAATCGAACCGGAAGAGCTGGAACGCATGAAACAGGACGACGAAGCGCTCCTGGAGTTCGCGGTCAAGTGGATCAGATATTTTCTTCTGGGAGAACCCGCGCTCAAGCTGCGGGGGCAGTCCTGAAACGGGCGGAAAGAGCGATGGTGCTACCATGACGGTTGTTTTGGATGACAGCGATTTTGTTACCGATTTTATCACCGGCAAGCAACTGCCGATGGACGAGCATGAACCGGTCCGGCAGCAGATCGAACGGATGTTGGTTGAAGAAAAAGGCTTCCGAAAGGAAGAAATCTCCGTCAACGCCTGGTTGGACCTGGAAATAGATGGGCGCCGGGAATCGTTCCGGCTGGACCTCATCGCCCATGTGGACGGGAAACCGGCCATGCTGATAAAAACCAACCGCGGCTCCATCGTGTCGCGCGAACGGGAAACGCTCGCGGCCGCCAGACTGGCCGGCGCCGATCAGATCCCGCTGTCCGTGGTCACCAACGGCGAAACCGCCGAAGTGTTCGATACCGTGTCCGGAGACATGATCTCCGAAGGATTGGACACCATCCCGTCCAAAACCGAAGCCGCCGAAAAGCTCGCCAACGAACCGCCCGCTCCCCTGCCTGACAAGAAACGAACCGGCGAACAGCGTATCCTCATGGCCTTTTTGAGCTGGAAGTGTAAAAAGGATTAAAATTATCCGGTGGTGGGCTCCGCCATTCGGCTCTGCCCACCCTACAATTCACCAGAAAAGGGCCTTTTACGCTGATGAAAATCTTTGGACATTATACTGTTCCAAAGATGGAAACGTAAAATACAGGTATTCAATTAACCAACGGTGTTTTGAACTGTATTGGGCGTTAGTTTTGTTAGTGACATTGAGAATGCCTTCTAAAGCTGTCAGACAGATACTCTGGTCACCATGCTTTAGGTAATCGAGAAAGAATACATTATCGTTTTCTTTTATCAAGTTTAAAGAAGATAAGAGAGTTCTATCAGGATAAAGTAAATCCATTAGATCAGAAGAGACGATGATTCTAGGATATTTTGCCAGTTTCACTTCAAGGTTATAGGCTTCTATAAGACCGTTGCTGAACATGAACGTACCATTTTGAAAATGTTGTCCATACGCCACGCCTCCTCTACACAAAATGCCCTCACAGAAGAGATTGTACTGGTAGCCGGCAATAACTTCGAGGAATTTTGGGAATTTATTTTCATCATATGGAAGTACAATCACGATTGAGTCAGAAAACTGCGTTATCTGCAAAGGCAATGTGCTGGAGCTAAGATTAGCTGTATCCTGATGAACCTTCAATAGCTTACTAATGTATTGTTTATTTTCCGCAGGTGATTCACAATCCTGACTGACCATATTTGAGAAACCAAGAATATCAACAAATGCCACAAAATAATAATCGAGAATATAATCCATTTTATTTTCTCAATTTAACCATTTTAATCGTTTTTGAATTTCTTCAAATTTTGCTCGATACGATTCTATCCTGTGCACCGCATCCTTCCAAGTGGCCCCGGCCCAAGCGGAACCTGATTCAGTTATTATCTTCGTATCATCCTGTTCTATTTGAAACACCGCCTTCCCATACTCTTGCATTAGTGGAGCTAAACTGCCGAAATCAGGGATCTGAGTGACAGTGATGTTTGTGTCGTCGAGATTAAGTGCAAGATTAATTTCTTTATTGGAGTGCTTGTTTAACACAGGAAGCAAATTATCAACAACTGTTTTTGGTATTCTATCCATCCACAATTTATACCCCGGTTTTGGACGCCCTCGCAAAATCTTATAATGTTGAGATATCACTCCCAAGAAGCGAGGCTTGCCATTCTTGACCGGAAGACTTAATTTTGAGAAGTTCTCATAGATCTGGTTATGCTCTAATACCCACCTATCAATGATATTTGATAATGTGTAAATGGCTTGCACGTTAAAACGGTCAGGCGAAACCGGTATAAAAAACGCATCACATGCTAGAAAACAGCTTCTAGTTAAAGCACCAGCGCTTGGTCCCACATCGATAAAAATATAGTCATATTTATTTTTATCCCCAAATCTACTCAGAAAATCAGCGATTGCCACATAGGTTCGCTTTTCATGTGTCTTGTTTGAAAATCTCTGAATGTGCGCTTCCGCTAAAGCATCTTCAATGTTATTAAGGGCTACATCGCCTCTGATTAAGTCTAAGTTTTCATTAACACTAATCTGTTCTACAGCATCAATATCGACAAATGGAACTTCACCTTCTATTCTGGGCTTAAGGATATCTAATAAACTTGATCCAGGGAGTGAGTTCATTTTTCCTGTTTGTTCAGCCTCTATATCGAGTTTTTCAATTATATTTGAAAGTAGAAGTTCTGTAATATTACATTGTGGATCTGCGTCAACCACTAATACTTTATATTTTTGCTCTGCAAGAAAATGAGCCATGTTAAATGTTGTCGTTGTTTTAGAAACACCGCCTTTATGATTATAAAGCGTAACAACATGCGGCATAGTTGTTTCCCTCCAACTAACTTGGATTAAAATTTGTTTAGAATACTCTTTGGTGCTTTGTGTTGACATCTAAAAATGTTCGTTATAGCTTCTTGTTTGGCTATTATATGCTACTTAAAAGTAAAAAACCGAAGAAACAGCATATAAGCAAGCATATAAAATTATTTAAAAAGCACAATTATATTATAATGTCAATATTATTTTAATAAGAAAATCACCAATGCATGCTAACTTTACTCGCTTCACAGACCGATACTCAGGTTGCACTGCAATAACTTAGTTTCATCAAATCGCTATTTATTCCAGGGGTCCGGGGGAAGACTTTTTTTCAAAAAAGTTTTCCCCCGGCGCAATTTCACTCAACCCAAAACCTGTCTTCTCCTACCCGCTCAACCCTGCTTTCAATTCCGCAAACTGGTGACGGGCGCGGGCATGCGGCCGCCGCGCCGCATGAGGCGTTCGGACGAGAAGCGGCCCACTTCCATGACCGGGGCTTCGCCGAGCAGGCCGCCGAAGGTGGCCATATCGCCCACTTGGGCGCCGGGCACGGGGATGACCCGCACGGCGGTGGTTTTGTTGTTGACGACGCCAATGGACAGTTCGTCGGCGATGATGGCGCTGATGACGTGAGGCGGGGTGGAGCCGGGTATGGCGAACATGTCCATGCCGACCGAACACACGGCGGTCATGGCTTCAAGCTTGGCCAACGAGAGCGATCCTTCCTGAACGCCTTCGATCATGCCCCGGTCCTCGCTTACCGGGATAAACGTGCCGCTCAACCCGCCGATGCTGGCGCTGGCCATGGCGCCGCCCTTCTTGACCGCGTCCACGAGCGTGGCCAGGGCCAGGGTGGTGCCGGGCGCGCCCACCTTGTCCACTCCCATGCTTTCCAGGATGCGGGCCACGGAGTCGCCCTCCTTGGTGGTAGGGGCCAGGGAAATGTCCACGATGCCGAAATCCACGTTCATGAGTCTGGCCAGCTCGCGACCGATCAACTCCCCGGCGCGGGTGATTTTGAACGCCGTCTTTTTGATCACGTCGGCCAGGGCGCTCAAATCGAGATCGGGGTTACGGTCAACCACGTTCTGCACCACGCCGGGGCCGCTGATGCCGATGTTCAGGGAGAAATCGGGTTCGCCCACCCCGTGGAAGGCTCCGGCCATGAAGGGGTTGTCTTCGGGCGCGTTGGCGAACACCACGAACTTGGCGCACCCCACGCCGCCGGGGGTGCGTTGGGAGAGTTCGCTGATAACCCGTCCAATTCGTATAATGGCGTCCAGATTCAGGCCGGACACGTGGCTGCCCACGTTCATGAAGGCGCAGACGCGGTCGGTTTGGGAAAGCGCGTCGGGAAGGCTGTCCAGCAGGATCTGTTCGGCGGGCGTCATGCCTTTGTGGGCCAGAGCGCCGTATCCGCCGATAAAGTCGATTCCCGCGTCGCCGGCGGCGCGGTCCAGGGTCTGGGCCATGCGCACGAAAAGCGCGGGGTCGGAAAACGGCTCCATAATGATCGAAACCGGGGTTACGGAAATACGTTTGTTGATGATGGGAACGCCGTATTTCGCTTCCAGGAGATCCGCTTCACGGATGAGGACCTGGGCTTTTTCATGAATTTTATGATAGACCCGGGCCGTAAATTCGTTGAAATCGGAATGGAAACAATCCTTGAGGTTGATACCCAGCGTGACCGAGCGGATATCCAGATTGTGAAAGAGCGTCATTTCGACGGTTTCGAAGACTTCTTCAACGGTAATGGCCATCGGCTACACCCTATGCATGGCGTCGAAAATTTTCTGGCTCTGAATCTGAATCTTGAGCGCCATGGCGGCTCCGATATCGGCGAGCCCCTGCCGGACCGTCTCCAGCGGAGTCGGGCTGTCGGTCAGGTCCACGAGCATGGTCATGACGAAATAGCCGTTCATGATTTTCTGGCTGACGTCCTCGATGTTGATTTCATATTCGTACAGGAAACTGGCGATCCTGGCTATGATGCCTTTCCTGTCTTGCCCGATCACTGAAATGAAACATAATTCCTTTTCCATGCGCCACCCCGGGATTGGTAATTTTTTTCGGCATACTGGTTCATTTACGGTCTGTCAAGCCCGCGGGGCGTAGGCGATCGGCGCCGAAGGCGGTGGAACCGGGCGCGGGCATAAAAAAAGGCCATCGAAAACTCGATGACCCTCTTTATGATGGATAAGGAGGAACGCTCTTACTCGGTTCCTTCTTTTTTGGCTTTCAGATCTTCGATTTCCCTTTTCAGAGCGTCGACTTCCTGCTTGTACTGTTCGGTCTCGTCTTTATAGCGTTCGTCGACCGGAGGAGGCGTCGTGATAGGCTCTTTTTCCAGCTTGTCACGTTCCAGTTTGTCTTTGTACTCTTCAATACCCAAATAGGTCGCCAAGGCCCCGCCCAGGAGCAAGACCAGCGGTACGGCGCCCGCCAACAACGCGATAAAGTATCCCCACCACACAACCAGCAGGATGATGCCGAGCACCAATCCGCCAACTCCACCAATCAAAGCAGTCATTTCCTACCTCCTTACTGAACTATTTGCCACGGAATGTTTTAATATGAGTCCTTTTCCCATTTATCGTCATCTAGTAATAACCCTGAAGCGCTTACGTGCGGCTTTAAGAAAAAAAAGAGCGCCGTGAGAAAAGATATCCAATCGAGCGGCGTAAAACATTGTGCATTGTATAACAAGAAGCCATATTATTCAATGGCAAAACGACACGCCGCCTCGGGCGGAACTCATTCTATCGCACGAGATCTTCCAGTTCGCAACGCCTATTATCACATACCCGGTCGGTCAGCCCCAGAAGCTCGTGTTTTACCGATTCCAGCGGCGGCGGTTTGGGGGGATTCAACAGGCCGAAGCTCTTGAACTGGATTTTTTTGAACGCGAGCGTCTTATCGACCTCGGCCAACTCCTTGGCCGTAAAATTTCCGCCGAGAAAATGTTTTCGCTCCAGTTCCACGACGTCCAGACTCTTGAGAAAACCGATCAGCCCCAGCAGATCGAATTCCTTGGTAAAGGATTCGATGTTCCGGTTGACCGCCTTGCACAGCAGTTCCAGCTCCTGGTACGTTTCGGCGTATTCCTCCGCCCATTGCCGCAGGCGCGCGTACGCCTCCAGCACGAGTTTCCGGTATTTGCCGCCAAAGGTGACGCTCCAGACCTTGATAAACCGCACCCCGCTCATGGAATTGACGCCCAGCGCCGCCGGCGACAGCGCCTCGTCCCGCAAATCCGCCAATTTCCTGAACGTGGCGATATACTCCTCGGACTCCAGCAACTGATACAGACGGTTGACTCGTTTGCGCAACCCTTTTTCCAGGGCGGCGGCTTCCTCCGCGTCCTCGTTGACCATGGCGATCTGCTCGTCAACCAAACGTCGCTGCGAGAGGTAGTTCTCTACAACCTCTTCCTTGACCTTATAGGTAAGCGATGAGAAAAAATCATCTTCCATGACGTCATCTTCCCAAGGCGTGGCCGCGACCGACAGGGCTCGCGGCGGCTTTCCGACGGACGCCTTGAATCCGTCTTTTTCGAAAACTTCCTTGATTTTCTTCGTTCTCAATGAGTATCATACGATTCGCTTATATCGTCAATCCTTATGGCGGCGCCGTTCGGGCCGCTCCGGAGACCATTATGCTGGATTTTTCCGCGGGTTTTTTTACCCTCTCGGACATACTCGAAATCGCCATTGAACTGGAAAAAAACGGGCGTGAATTCTACGAAAAAGCTATGAATTTTGTTTCGGACGACCGCTCCCGGCAGCTCCTGGAATACCTGAGCCAGGAAGAGGAGTCCCATTTTCACGCCTTTACGCGCATGAAGGAAGAAACTCTGGACCGCGCGGAAGGCGAAACGCAAGCTCCTCCGGGCATGGAATCGTTCATCCGCGAAAGCATGGCCGGAAAAATGCTGTCATGGGACGAACGGGACGACATCGACAGCTCCACCCCGTTTCACGAACTCATGGCGTCGGCCCTGGAATTCGAGGAAGACACCATTCTGTTTTACCGGTTCATGCGCGAGATGGTGGGTTCCGATTGGGAAAAGAGCCAGATCGACCGCATCATCCAGGAAGAACAGCGGCACGTGGAACGGCTGTCCTCCTACCTCACCAGCCAGACCTGATCCGGGCGCGGCTCTAGCTCGACCATATTTCCGCTTGCGCTTACCCGGCCCGAGGCGACGTTTTTTTTCCGCGCAGCCACGCCGAAAAATCCATGACCAGTGAAAACAGGGACGGCACGACGAGCAGGGTAAAGACCGTCGAAACCACCAATCCTCCGATCACCACGCTTCCCAGTCCCCGGTACAGCTCCGATCCGGCCCCGGGAAAGAGCACCAGCGGCAGGGTTCCCATCACCGAAGTCAGCGCGCTCATAAAGATGGGTCTGATGCGGGTGCGGACTGATTTGCTGATGGCCTCGCGCGGCGTCAGGCTTTCATCGCGCATGAAATTGAGGCTTTGGTGCACGATCAGAATGGCGTTATTGACGACCACCCCGATGAGGATAACAAACCCCAGCATGGTCAGAATGTCCAGCGCCTGATAGGAAATGAACTCGTTCACCATGCGCAGCCCCAGAAACCCTCCGGCGGCGGCCAGGGGGACGCTGAACATGATGACAAAGGGGTGGAGAAAGCTCTCGAACAGCGACGCCATCAGCAGATAGGTGATCACCACCGCCAGCACAAAGTTCCATTGCAGCGCCTCGCGGGTGCGGGTCAGATCGTCGGCGGTTCCCGAAAGGCTCACCTCGTACGGCCGCGCCAAGGCGCCCGACTCCGTCATAGGCTTCACGATCCGGTCGGTGATGGTGTCCATGGCGGCTTCCAGGGGCGTTTCCTCCGGCGGCAGGACCTGCAATGTGATGGTGCGCAACCGTTCCAGGTGATTGATCTGCGTGGGGCCGGCCATCAGGTTGATGTCCGCCACCGAACCCAGCGTCACGGTCGCGCCGCGCGGCGTGTTGATCTGCAAGTCGTTGAAATCCTGCGTCCGCTGGATGGTCCGCTGCCTGCTCATCAGCGTGAGGTCGACATTATTGCCGAACCTACGCACTTCACCGGTCTTGATGCCGTCGAGCAGGGCGTCCACGTTGACGCCGATCTGCCGGGCCGACAAACCGACGCGAGCCGCCCGGTCGCGGTCCGGAATAATCCGCACTTCGGGGTTACCCAAATCGAGGCTGGGGATGGGCTGGATCTGCGATCCCGGAATAAGGCTCTTGATACGGCCGAACATTTCCCCGCCTATTTCCACGAGCCGGATCAAGTCGGGCCCTGAAATGTCCACGTCGATGGAGCGACCCGCATTGCCGCCGCGCGAGAACAGGCTGGTCTGGCGGACGATGGGAATCATCCCCGGTATCTTGCCCAGGATGGGCGAAAGGATGGGAATGAGCTTCCTGGCTTGCAGCCGCGTCCTTGGCCACAGCCCCCATGAAAATCCCCTGACCGCCGCCCACGAAAAAGAAATTGGATATTTGCGGCTCCGCGGGCTCCTCTCCGGGGTTGGTCTCATAATATTTTTTCAATTCGGCTTCCACCTGCCTGCCGATGGCCTCGAACTCCGGCAAACTGTATCCGGGCGGCGGAATCAGAATACCCAGAATCAGGTTGCGGTTGCCTTCGGGCAGATATTCGGCCTTGGGCGTCAGGGACCAGGCCATGGCAAAGGAAAGCCCGGTCATGGCGAGAACGACAAAAAGCCGGAGCGATACTTTTCCGCACACCCAATAGACGAAATTGGCCGCGCCGTTGGTCAGAGCCGAGGCCAGCGGGGCCAGGCCGAACAGGTTTTGCGCCATTCGCCGCGCCGCTCCGGTCTTCCTTTTCGATTGGACGGAGGACAGCATGCGCGCGGCCATGGTGGGGATCACGGTAATGGACACCAGCAGGCTGAGGAACACGGCGCAACTGATGGCGATGGCGATATCCCGGAACAATTGCCCGGCCTCTTCCCGCACAAAAATCACCGGCAGGAACACCGCCAGGGTGGTCAGCGTGCTGGCCAGGACCGCTCCCCACACTTCGTCGGTCCCACGCGCGGCGGCGATTCTTTTCGGCTCTCCCATCTGGTCGTGGCGGTAGATGTTCTCCAGAACCACGATGGCGTTATCCACCACCATACCCGAAGCGAACGCCATGCCCGCCAGGGAGATGACGTTGATGGTCCTTCCGAAGACGGTCATCATCAAAAACGTCCCCACGATGGAAATGGGGATGGCCGTGGCGATAATCAGGGTAGCGGAAAAACTGCGCAGAAATATCAGGAGCACGGCGATAGCCAGGGCGCCGCCCACGAAGATGTTCTGCCGGACCAGGTCGATGGCGCTGTCGATGTATTCGGTTTCGTCATACACCTGTTCCAGGCTCAAGCCCCGGTCGGCCAGGATGGTCGCGTTCATTTCGGCGACGGCCTTCTTCACCCCTTCCATCACCACCAGGACATTGGAACCCGCCTGCCGCACCACATTGATGGCCAGCGTTTCCTGGCCCTTGTTGCGGATTACGCTGTTGGCTTTTTTAAATCCCCAGCGGGCTTCGGCCACATCGCGTATTCTCACCGGGGAATCGCCCACATATTTGACGATAACCTCTTCGGGGTCTTCGGGTTTGGTGTATTCGCCCTGCGTACGGGCGATATACCGCCTTTTCCCCTCGTCGAAATTGCCCGCCGAGATATTCCGGTTGCCCTCTCGCAGGGCTTCGGAGATCTCCTCGATGGTCAGATTCCGGGCGGCCACGGCCAACTCGTCGAACACCACCTGCATTTCCTCTTCGCGACCGCCATAGACATTGACCTTGGCCACGCCGGGAACCCGCTCCAACCGGGGCTGTATGTTGTCTTCGGCGAAATTGGACAGGGTGTATATGGGCGGCGCGTCGTCTCGGATTCTGGTCAGGACGATCCAGGCGATGGGCGAAGCGTTTTCGCTGGCCGACACCAGAATGGGCTGATCGGCGTCCTCGGGATAGGAGGAGACTTGATCGAGCTTGGTGGAAACGCGCAACAGCGCGGCGTTGATGTCGGTTCCCACGGAAAATTCCAGGGTGACGTTGCCCACGGAATCCATGGACGAGCTGGTCATGCGGGTAAGGCCTTCGACGCTCTTGAGGTATTCCTCCTGCTCGTCCACGATTTCCCGTTCCACCTCTTGCGGCGAAGCGCCCGGCCAGGTGGTGGACACCGTGATTTGGGGACGCGTGACGTCCGGGGTGAGCTGCACGGGAATTTTTAAAAGCGCCAGAACCCCGAAGATGGTGAGCAGGAGCACGCCCACGATAACCGAAACGGGCTTCGCTATGGCGGAGTCGATAAGCTTCATGATTCGGAGCTGGGAACCTTTACGGGGTGGGAGCCTTCCATGGAGGTCGCGGTTTTCCCTTTGGGGTCCACCGGTTCGACAATGGTGACCTGTTGGCCGGGCCTCAGCCGTTCGTTGCCTCTGACGACCACTTTTTCTCCCGCGCGCAGGGGAGCGTCCACCTCGATCATATCGCCGTGAGCCGGCCCCATCCTCACGTTCACCGGCGCGGCCAGGTCATCCCTGATAATGAACACCGAAGCGCCGCAACTATCGAGCACCAGCGCGTCCTTGGGCACCAGGAGCGCCGAATGGAGCGTACCCACCGGAACGTCCACCCTGCCCAGCATACCGGCCTTGATGGCGCCGTCCTTGTTGGGAACGTTAATGCGAACCGGAAAATTCCGCGAAGCGTCGTCGCCCTTGGGCACGACGGCCGACACGGTTCCATCGAATTCGCGACCCGCCAGGCCGTCAAATTTCACGCGCGTTTTACCGCCAACCGTCACCCGGTCGATATAGATTTCAGGAACCGGGACCATCAGCCGGATGGGGTCCAGAACCACCAGGGTGACCACCGCCTCGCCTTCACCCAGCCATTGCCCAACCTCGGCGCTCCGGTTGACCACATAGCCGGACACGGGGGCCTTCACGGTTTTCATTTCGAGCATGTCTTTCAGCTCGGCCAATTCGGCGTTCAGCCGAATGACCTGACGATCGAAGGCGTCCGTCTGAAACTGCGCGTCTTCATAGGCCTTTTCGGACACACTCTGTTTTTTGAACAATCTGGACTGCCGTTCCAGCTCCCTCAGGGCCTGAGCCCGCCGGACCTTGGTTTCCCCCAACGAAGCTTCCGCCGCCTTGATGCGGGACTTGAGCAGGGTGGCGTCCTGCCGGCACAGGGCCTGACCCTGGACCACGCGGTCTCCCTCGTCGACCAGCATCTCCCGCACGAGTCCGTCCGCCTGAGCCGCCACCACGGTCTGAAGCCACGGTTCGGCGTTACCCAGGAGCGTGACCCTGGTCAGGACCTCTTCCTCGGTCACTGGGGCGACCACCACTCGGGCGGGAGGCGGCCCCTTTGGCTTTTCGGGAGGCTGGGCGTTCGCCGCCGTTGCGACGAGACATCCCGCAAGCAGCAGGACAGCCGCTATCCACAGGCCTGAAAACCGCGCCAATCGCTTCACCGGCGTACCCCCTTCCCTGGAATTTTCCCACCGTATCGACATTTGATTTGTCCAAAATAATTTATAAATTCATGATAACCATTTTTCCCGGACTTGAAGAGATAACTATGCGCGCGCGGCGATAAATTCGGTTTTTAACGGATTATGGAAACAGATCCGGCGTCTGGCCGGAAGTCAGTCTGAAAAAAAACAGGGTTGCCGGGATGACCTGGATTCGGACGCGCGCGCGGGAAGATCTTTTACGCGTTCCACAGAAAGAAGCCAATGAGCCTTTGAGCATGGTCGCCGATTCTGCCGAACCGGGTTTCTAGCGATATTGTATCCGCGCTGATTCCCGCCACCTCCGCCATGACGGTGAGTTCTTCCTGGTGCGGGGGAAGCTTGAAGGTTACCTGGATGACGTCGCCCGCCACGAAGGAGCCGAGCGTACGCAGAGAAAGGCCTTCATCGCTGATGGTGTCGATGATGCATTCCTCGGCCATGCCGTCTTTCCTGATCAACCCGGGCATATTGGTTTTTCGCGTCCGGACCTTCTTGTTCCCCTGTTGCATGTTCTTGGGCATGGGCAGCCGCTTCACCTGGATGTGGACCAGGCTCGGCTCGGTCGCGGCGACCATGCCGGCGCCTTCCGAACCGTCCATGGCGATCTGATCGTGAAGCCGGGTTCCTTCCATGAGCAGATGCTCCCAGGGACTTTTGATGGACTGCCCCACGGTGAGCGGGCCTTCCTTGAATTCGATGTCGCCGTGAGCGTGACGGATGACGCGGTAAAAAGCCTGCTCGCCCTGAATGCCGTCGGCGGAGGCGTGGATGACATCTCCGTTCTTGATAAACACCTGCCCCTGGAATCCGTTATCGCTGACCGAACAGACGCCGGTGAGCATGTTGAGGCAACACATCTGAATGATGTCGCTCACCTGGATGCCCAGAAATCTGTCTTTTTCGCTTCGTTCCATTATCAGGCGTTAGTCTTGATCCCATGAAGACCCGCGGGTCTTCCCGTCGGGCGTAGATATCCGGTAGAGATAAAAGCAATATGCGTGCCAGCCGATCGAGGGCGCTCCGGACCCGCGTCAGTCATCGGAGAACGGAATGGGATACCACGCCCCCACCTTTCCCATTTCCACGGCGGGGAACTCTTCGCGCGCGTCTTCTTCCAGAACCGGCAACCGGCTGTTTTCGTAGCGCGGACTGATGTGGATGAGAACCGCGCGTTTCACCTGGCTTCGTTTGAGGAGCCGTCCGGCTTCGCGGGCCGTCATATGCATTCTGGTCCGGGCCATTTCCTCGTCCGACGAGTGAAACATGCCTTCGATAAAGGCGAAATCGACCCCGGACAACATTTTATACATGTTTTTGTTGGCGAGCGTATCCGTAAGGTAGGCCACGCGTCTGCCCGGCCGGGGTTCGCCCAGCACATCCTCGGGCGTAATCACCGTTCCATCATCCAGGGTGACGCTCTCCCCCTTTTGCAATTTGCCCCAGGCGGGTCCGCGCGGAATGCCCATCTCGATGGCCTTGGCCACGTTGAACCGCCCGGACCGTTCATGTTCCTCGATAGTATATCCCAGGCAGGTGACGGTGTGTTTCATCAGCGCCCAGCGTATTTTTACGAATTCATCCTGAAAGGCCACGTCGCCGGGGGGAATATCCTTGTTCCATTCGATAAACCGAATGTCGTAATTGATATAGAAGCCCAGATCGCGCCTGATGTCCTGGATAAAGCGCTCGATGCCCGGAGGTCCCAGGATGGTCAAGGGTCCGGGATCCTCGGAGCGGGCTCGCATCATGAGCACGCCGGGTATGCCCAGACAATGATCGGCGTGCAGATGGCTGACGCACATCACCGAAATGGCGCGAAAACCGAGGTGCACGTTCTTGCAGGAGATCTGAACGCCTTCGCCACCGTCGAAAAAATAGGTCCTTCCCTCCACCCTGACCGCGGCCGCGGTCAAAAGACGATTATACAGGGGCATCGTGGCCCCGATTCCCAATAGAACACAGTCCAAAACTATCCCATCATGGCTGAAGTCAAAATTATAGAATAACGCGGAACAGGGGTCCGGAAAGAAAAACTGTTGGGAGAATCACTTCCCCCACGCCCCTGTGTGAAATTTCTCGCTACGCTCGAAAGGACCGGCGCCGAATCGTCGCCTCTTTGACCCTTTTTACTTCGCGGCGGGAACGCCTTCGCCGATAAAACCTTCCCGATTACGGATGAGCGAGATGATTTCTTCTCGGCGCTCCTGCAGGTAGCGCATTATCTTTTTTGATTTCACCAGCAGCTTGGGCTCGTCAAGCTCCTTGATATCGGCCGTGGTGAACAGCATGTTTCCGTCTTTCAGAAAGGTGACGATCACGTCTTCCGCGTCCAGGTCCACGCCGAATTCATGACGCAGAAGATCGAGCCAGCGCGCGAACTCCATGGTATGGTCGAGATGTTCGGTCGGGATGCCGCTGCGTTCGCTGAGATCATGATGGCTGCCCGGCAAGAGGCCGGTTTCGAGGTAGCCGAGCACGTGCGCGAGTTCGTGGACCAGCGTGGAATCGCCGACCTTGGGCGTGATGGCTATGTATACCGCGCCCGGATCGTGGTCCTGGGTTTTCAGCGGATTGATGATCATGCCCGCGCTGGCGCCCTTGGGCGGTCCGGGGGTGGGGTTGAATCCGACTCCCAGGTATTCATGGAAATTCACGAACCGGACTTTGACGTCCTTCCCAGTCAGTTTCCGAAAATCGATGGCATCCGCCATTTGCCTGGATCGTCCGTAGCTCACACGCTCCAGTTTTACAATGTGTTTACCGATCTCCGAATCATCGATTTCCACGATTTCATCAAGCAACTGGTCTTCGCGGCCGAGATGGCAATTTTTGAATTTTTTACCGCTCCCGCACGGGCACGGATCGTTTCTTCCAATGTTAAACATGGGTATCCTCTGGAAACTTTTCCTTCGGTGTACCGCAATCCATAAATTAAATCAATAGGTTTACCCTTTGACCGCATGCGCTTGAAAGAAAGAGCGCTGTAGGGGAATCTCTGCGCCTCGAAGATCCCGACGCTGGGCACGCCCCCTGTGGGTGATTTATCGTCGCGCGAGAAATGGCCGGATGCAAAGCTACTCCCCCCTAGCCCCCCTCATCTGGATACCCCGGTCAAGCCGGGGTATGACGAGGTGGTTGTTGTCGTCGTCATGCCCCGACTTGATCGGGGCATCCAGGCATTTCTACCGCTATGGCGTGGAACCAGGACGAGTACCGGCACATCTCGAAAAGTCATAAAAGCAAAAACGACAGCCTCGATGAGGGGGGATGATGAAGCCGGGGGGAGTCTTCGCCAGATTGCTGGAAAAATGCAAGATGCTCAAGCGCCGATAGGAAGGAACGCCTCGGATCCTCAAGTGTAGGGGCGCTTCGCGAAGCGCCCCTACAGGTAAACCGAGTCTGAACGTTATTTCCTCAGCCTCACGGTAAAAGGGGCGCGCCCCGACTACGTCGGGATCTTCGAGGCACGGCGACTCCCCCGCATATTTTTTCTTAAAAACGACATAAAAAAAGCTCTTCCCTATACGGGGAAGAGCTTCGGTCTGAACGAACGGGAAATGTTTTCTATGCTTCTTGATTGTCTTCCATAATGCTGGATTTCAAGGCGTCGAAGGACCATACCGGCAGCGGTCCTGTCTGTCCGGTAAAAGGATCGTACCGGTGCCGGTAAGAAACCGTCATATTGTATTGCTCCATCATCCAGTTCCAGCCCTTGACGAAATAAGAGCATTCATCGTTAAAGCAAACGTACTGATATTCGCTATCCCATGTGTTTTGCGGGGGGTTGGCCCACTTGAGCATCTTTTCCCCGCAGTGTGGGCATTTGTCCTTATCGGGATCCGACATTATATACCTCCGTTTTCATTTCTCGTTTCGTAGAACCTTTTCACCCCCAAACATAACGCCACATCGGGAGGGTGTCAACGTGAACTCCGGGAGCAAAAAAAAGCCCGAAACCGGGGGCTCCCCGGCTTCAGGCGATATCTCCGGATGACTCCCGATTTAGCCCATGGCGCTTTTCAGAATAGGCTCGGGCGAAACAAACTGCTGATGCAACGCGGCGTCTTTCTTGTAATCCAATCCGAACGCCAGCGCCATAAGCTGGGAGATGAACACGATGGGAATCTCGTAATGCGTGCCTTTGGCCTGGTTGAGCTTTTTCTGGTAGGCCTCAAGGTTCATCTGGCACATGGGACACGCGGTGGAGATGATCTGAGCGCCATGCGACAGGGCGTCTCCCAGGATGCGGTCGATCAGATCGAAGGCCTTGTCCATTTCCGTTAGAAAAATGCCCGATCCGCAGCAGCGCATCTTGGTGGGGAACTTCACCGCTTCCGCGCCCAGCGCATGCAGGATGAGGTCCATGGAAACGGGCGCTTCCTTGCTGTCGTATTCGCCAAAGGGGCGCACGCTCTGGCATCCCACGTATCCGGCGACTTTCACGCCTTTGAGCGGTTTCTTGACGGCCGATTTGATCTTGCTCACGCCCACGTCGTTGACCAGAACATCGAGCACGTGCCGGGCGTTGACATTGCCGCTGTATTTCATGCCGCCTTCGGCGAGAATCTCGTTGACCTTCTTGAGCAGCTCGGGGTCTTCACGCATCTCCCGGTTGCACCGGTTCATGATGACGTAACAGGAACTGCATGGGGCCACGATGTCGTAGCCTCCCTGAGCTTCGGCCAGAGCCAGGTTGCGCGCGGCCAGCGTGTGCACGGACATTTCGGTGCCGCCGACATAGGAGATACTGGCGCCGCAGCAATTCCAGTCCTCGAGTTCATGAAATTTAATTCCGAGCGGTTGGCCGATGGCGTTGATGGAGGTCAGATAGTTGGACGCGCTCGCCTCGAGGCTGCACCCTCCATAGAGGAAATAGTCTTTCATGCGTGGCCTCCCTTCCCTTCCATTTCCTTGGCTTTATCCAGCATTCTCCGCAGCCCTTTTACTCCTTTGATCGGACGTTCAGGGATGAGTTTCATGCGTCCTTTCAAGACCATGGTCAAAGCCATGTCGAGCATGCCCAGGCCCTTTTTGATGCCGGGGATCAGGCCGTCCGCGAGCATATATTGGTTGGCGACTTTCGTTTCGTCGATCTTGCCGATTTTGTAGATGCTATTCCAGAATTTGCGGCCGAAAGTCACGGTGTCCTTGCGCGGCACGTATCCCTGCTCGAGAGCGTAATGGGCCAGACCGTGCATGACGTCCATGACGCGAACTTTTCGGGGGCAGCGAACGATGCAGCTGTAGCATGACGTGCAGAGCATGATATCTCTGCTACCGAGCACCTGCTCACGCTGGCCGGCTCGAATCATGGCGAAGACACGGCGAGGCGAGTAATCCATATGTTTGGACAATGGACACGAAATCGCGCAAACACCGCATCCCATGCACGATTTAATGCTCTCGCCCGAATCCACATGGTCGTAAACCTCTTGGGCGAAATTCTGCTTATAGTTCATATGCCTCCTCGTACTTCCGAAAAGAATAAAGAAGGGCGCCCGCCGGAATGACCGGCGGGACGGCCCAAGTGTAATTACTTAGAAGCCCTTATACGGATTGGGGCCTACACCTTCCAGGGTTTCCATGAATTCGTTGATTATTCCCGGAATCTTACTATAGTCCATGATGCTGACTTCTTCAATGCGTACTCGTTCCGATTCAAGAGCCAGCCTGTTCAGGGTTTCGGAAACCTTACTCAGGCGGATATCGGCCAGTTCGCTTCCTTTGACGAAGTGGCACTGATAATCCTCGCCCTTACGGCAGCCGAGCAGCAGGATTCCGTCAATACCTCTGGATAAAGCGTCCGCGATCCAGACAAGGTTTAATGAACCGAGGCAACGAACGGGGATGAACCGCACATAGGAGCTGTACTGCATGCGGTCGATACCGGCCATATCCAGCGCGGGATAGGCGTCGTTTTCGCATACCAGCACCAGAGCCCTCGGTTTTTCCTCGTCCTCCTCGGGAACTTCCATGGCCTTGATCATGGTGCCGACCATATCCACGGAATAGTTCTTGAAGGAGATGATTCGTTCCGGACACGCGCCCATGCAGGTTCCGCATCGACGGCAGCGGGTCGGGTTGGGCAGCGGGTTGCCTTTTTCGTCTTCGTTGATCGCGCCGAACGGACATTCCTCGGTGCAGCGTTTGCACTGCGTACAGCGCTGCATGAAGAAGTCGGGATAGGTCAGGTCGCCGAAGCGCGGGAACGTCGAAGATCCGATCGCGGTAACCTCTCCCGCCTGGATGGCTTTCAGGGCGGCGCCGGCGCCGTCTTCCTTGGCCTGGGTCATGTTCATGGGCGAACGAACGCCGCCGGCCGCGTAGATACCGGTTCGACGGGTTTCGTAGGGGAAGCAGATAAAGTGAGAATCGGGGAAACCGTGCCTGAGGTGCGGCAATTCGGGACCCTGCCGATAGGCCAGGTTCAAGGCCTGCGACTTGCCGAACCCGGAATCGATGGCCGGCACGGCGGCTACCTTGCCCTTTTCCTTATCCTCGGCGCTCATCGGCGGCATGATCACCGCTCTCATCGGGACCCGGAACCGTGGCGGGCGACCATGCCCGTGGCCAGGACCACCAGGTCGATGTCTTCGAGCAG
Organism: uncultured delta proteobacterium; assembly: GCA_963821845.1. GTDB lineage: Bacteria > Desulfobacterota > Desulfarculia > JACQYL01 > CAWGVV01 > CAWGFI01. Next base: position 94,177 of record CAWGFI010000008.1, on the reverse strand, counting down.
GACGCGGTCGTTGAGCAGCACGTCGGTGGTTTCCACCTGGAGCTTGCCGCCGTTGGCCTCGACGTTCTGCAGCTCGCCGCGGATAAACACCACGCCGTCTTTCTGGGCCTTGCGGTAGAAATCCTCGGACTGGCCGGGGGTGCGGATGTCCTTGTAAATGATGTAAGCCTGGGCTTCGGGGTCCTGTTCCTTCAGGTAGGTGGCCTGTTTCATGGACACCAGGCAGCACACCGTGGAGCAGTAGGGCAGATGTTCGGGATCGCGCGAACCGGCGCACTGTACGAACACCACGTTCTTTACGGGACCGCCGTCGCTGGGACGGGTGATCTTCCCCGCCTTGGCCATTTCTTCCATCATCACGTTGGTGATGACGTCGGGTGATTTGCCGTAGCCCAGATGTTCCAGCTTGGTCGGGATCGTAGGGCTTCCAGCCGGTGGCCTGCACGATGGCGCCGCATTTGACGGTCGATTCGTCGCCGTTGGATTTAATGGTCGCGTCAAAGATACCGGGGCCGCCGGTGGTCTTTTCCACGCTCGCGCCGGTGTACACCGTGATATTGGCGTTGGCTTCAATCTCCGCGATCATGTCGTCGACGTGATGTCGGCCAGCGCCTTGAAGGGCGGGCTCACGGCTCTTGAACATCTTGTTCCAGAAACCGCCGAGGCTATCTTCTTTTTCCACCAGATGAACCTTGTATCCGGCCTTGGCGCCTTCCATCGCCGCGGTCATACCGGTGATACCGCCGCCGACCACCAGAAGATCGGTGCTCAATTCCTCTTCCGGCTTGTAGGGTTCCGGCAGTTTGGATTTTATCGATCTTGGCGATGCCCATGCGGACGATAGTCTTCGGCCATCATCTGGGTGTCTTCATCGTTGGCCGGGTGAGACCATACGCACTGTTCGCGGAGATTGGACCGTTCCAGCATGGGCGCCGGCGAAATCGAAAACCTCGTATTTCACGCGCGGAGAACAGGCGGCGATGACGACTTTGGTTGACGCCTTCGTTCTGGATATCGTCCTGAATGAGTTTGACGCCTTCCTCGCTGCACATGATGTCATGAGATTGAACGACCGCGGCTCCTTCTTTGGCGACTCCCGTCAGTTGATCGATATCGAGCGCTTCCCCAATACCGCAACCTTTGCATATATATACGCCTATCTTATCAGACATGGATTGTTACCTCCTCACGATGGATTGAATGGCCTTCAGCGCCGCGCCGGTGCCGTCTTCAATGCTTGCGGCCACATCGATGGGCTCTTTCACTGTCCCGGCGCCATAGATCCCCGATTCACCCTTGTATGAGGCGATGAATCCGTAGTCGTCATAGGACGCCTCGGCCGGTATTTTCGTTTCCGCGGTATTGGGAACCATGCCCGTGGCCAGAACGACCATGTCGTGCTCGTTGGACCATCTTTTCGCCGGTCATGGTGTTTTCGCCTTCCAGGAGCAGGTCGCCGCTGGCTTCATCCTCGTTGATGAGCGCTATCTTGGATTTGATGAAGGAGATGTTCTCGTTCTGCTGCAACTTCTGATAGAAATCCTCGTAGCGGCCCCGGGCGCGAATATCGATGAAGTAGATGGTCACCTTGGCGTCGGGATATTGTTCGAGAACGTAGGTGGACTGTTTCAGGGAAGCCAGACAGCAGACGCCCGAACAGTAGGCCAGGTAATTCTCGTCGCGGGAGCCGGCGCACTGGATAAACGCCATGTTCTTGGGTTCCTTGCCGTCCGAGGGGCGACGAATCTTGCCGCAGGTCGGGCCGGTTGGGAAGCGAGACGCTCCATCATCATGTTGGTGATGACGTTGGGATAGCGGCCGAAACCATAGTAATCGATCTTGGAGGCGTCGATACGGGGTCCAGCCGGCGGCCCAGACGATGGAGCCCACGTTCAGGGTCATGGTCTTGGGCTGCTGATCCAGTTCCACGGCTCCGTAAGCGCAGGCGTCTTCCAGCTTTTTGCCTTCGGCTTTCACCGCCTCGGGAGCGATCACATAGCGCGCGGGGAAGGCAAATTCGTGAGGCAGATAAGCGCCCTTGACCTTGTTCATGCCGAAATTGAAGGGATTGTCGATCTTGTCCATTTCGCTCGCTTCGGCGCACTTGCCGCAGCCGGTGCATTTTTCGTTTACATAGCGGGGATTGATCTTGATCGAGTTACTTCGTAGTTGCCTCGGACCGCCCGAGATGTTTTCGACCTCGGCCATGGTAAAGAAACGGATATCCGGGCATTGTTTTTGATCCGCTTGAAATTGATTTCCAAACCGCAGTTCGGGGGGCACAGCTTGGGGAAATATTGATGGAGCTGGGCAACGCGCCCGCCGAGATAAGGATTTTTTTCGACCATGAAAACATCATACCCCACCTCAGCGGCTTCAACGGCCGCGGTTATACCCGCTCATGCCGCCGCCAACTACCAGGATGCTGCTGCTGTTTACGTTTTGTTCATCAGCCATGCTATTCCTCCAGGTTTTATATGGTAAAAACCTCCATTCCATTTACCCTGGGAATGTGCATCGAAAGCGAAGGTCGCATTCTTGCATAAAAGCGATCCGTGGCATTCTCGCTTCTGATTATAAACGTTAAGGATCCTTGCGCTTCAATGAGCGGCTGCGCTCGCGAATGGCCGCTAGCGCCCTTGTGCTCCGGCATCGAGAGATCGAGCGGACGGACCGCCTCGTAAATGGCCATTTGCCAGGACAGTCGCTAAAACGCGGGATATTTTCATGGGGGTTTGACAGCACACTGTGCTCAGGCCGCCTTACCGTCTTTTTCGTCACGGAAGGCCGCCATTATACGCGGGTGAGCAACAAGCGTAAAAGCTCCAGACGCCTCTGAATGGCGTCTGGAGCTTGGTTAGAGTTCTAAGTCCCTTACGGAATCAAAGGCAACGATTTCCCTCTTGCAGCACTCCCACTCGTCGGAAGCGGGCTTGTAGACGATATTGGCGAAGCAGTGCCAATTCGCCTCGTCCATCTTCGGCTTGTCGGAGCGGAAATAATATCCCGGCCAACGGGTTTCTTCGCGGAACAGGATGGTGCGCACGTGCGCTTCGGCCTGCCACATACGATGCACGTTTTCCCAGCAGCGTTCCAGTTCGTACAGACCATCGGCGCGCCAGCTTCTCGGCGTCTTCTTTCAGGAAAGCCAGCAGTTCGAGACCGCGTTCGCACAGCTTGTCGCTGGTCTTGAAAGCAGAACTCACGCCGCCCGCGTACTCGTCCATGATCTTCTGCAGACGCTGCATGAACATGACATGGGCTTAATGTAGTTGGGGTTGATGTTGGGGTCGTGGAGAAGTCTTTGTATCTGCGCGTAGATGCTCGAGCGGCTTCAGGATTTTGGCCTTCAGCTCTTCGATCTTCGTCGGCGGCGACAGTGACATCGCCGGGGTTCTCAACGATGAAGCGGATGGCTTCCTTGGCGGTGAAACGGCCTTCGGCGTGGGAGCCGGAGGAGAACTTGTGGCTGGAAGCGCCGGAGGCGTCGCCGGCCGCGAACAGACCCTTAACCGTGGTCATGTTGCCATAACCCCATTTGTAGGGGGTTGTCCAGATCTTCGGGGCCGCTCACCCAGGCGCCGGAAGCGCCGGAGTGGGAGCCGATGAAGTAAGGTTCGCAAGCGGCGATTTCGGAGTGGCTCTCTTCGGGAGCGATGTTCTGAGAGGCCCACAGCATGGCCTGGGAGATGGTCATATCCAGGAAGTCTTCCCATGCTTCGCTTTCGAGCTCTTTCATTTTCTTCTTGAATGCTTTCTCGTCCGGAGCGGCTTCGGCCAGTTTCTTGATGGCTTCGGCGGTTTCCATGTATAGCGGTCCCAAGCCGGCGTCGACGTCCAGCATGCCGAGATAGTTTCTCAGGTTGGCCGGGATGGGTTTGGCCAGACCGTAGGGAGCCCAGTTCTGCAGTTCGGCTTTGCGCTCGACCATGTATTCGCCGCCGCCGGCGCTGATCGCGCGGGACTTGAACAGCAGGAACCACGCGCCGACCGGGCCGTATGCATCTTTAAAGCGGACGGGGATGAAACGAACTTCCTGGCAGGTCATTTCAGCGCCGGCCCTGATGGAGAAAATACGCGCCGGAACCGGTGTTGAACGGGGGATACCAGGAACGGCCGATACCTTCACCCGTGGAACGGGGACGGAATACGTGAACCGCGCCGCCCATGGCCGACGATAACGGCTTTGGCTTTGAAGACGTAGAATTTGTCTTCGCGGGTGGAGAAGCCCAGAGCGCCCACGCAGCGATCGCCGTCCATGATAGGCTCGGTGATGAAAACGCGTTCGTAGATGTTGTCGGCTCCGAGAGCGTTCTTGGCGGCTTCGGCGACGATCACTTTGTAGGATTCGCCGTTGATCATGACCTGCCAACGACCTTCATGAACGTACTTGCCTTCGGCGTCCTTCCAAATGGGGAGGCCCCATTTTTCGAACAGATGCACGGAGGAGTCAACGTGACGGGCGATGTTGTAAACCAGGTCTTCGCGGCTGACGCCCATAAGGTCCTGACGGACGTAGTGGACGTAATCTTCGACAGGTGTTTTCGCCGGCGCCAATTCCGAGATACTGGTTGATCGCTGAAAGGCCCATGGCCACGGCGCCGCTGCGATCAAAAGCGGCCTTGTCGACTACGGTAACTTTCAGATTGTTTTTCTTTGCCCAGTAGGCCGCTTCGACAGCCGCGCCCGTAGCGGTCATGCCACCACCCAGAATCAACAGGTCGGTGGTTACCTCTACCGTTTCGAAATTCGCCATCTTCATATTACCTCCTGAAATTGTCTTAACTGGTCGTCCGCTCGATTACTTCTTGGGCGGTCGGCAGCGCGTCCATCGAACAGAAGCGGGTTCGGTCATCAGGTTGGGGCTCTTCATGTCGCCGTCACCTTCAGGAAAACCGCCCATGGGCTCCGCAGTTCCTTCAGCGGTGGTGCGGATGGGGAACTTGAACCTTTTGATGGCGCCGTTGCGGAACTTGACCGTCCACATGATGGAGTCGGAACCGCGCAGAGGCACAACACTGGATCCCAGAGGAATGAAGTCGGCGTAGCCGCGGACGTCGATCGCCTGCTGAGGGCAGATCTTTACGCAGTTGTAGCATTCCCAGCACAGCGAAGGATCGCTGGTTGTAGGCTTTCATTTTGTCTTTGTCCAATTTCATCAGATCAACGGGACAAATGTACATGCAGGCAGTCTTGTCCTGGCCCTTGCAGCCATCACATTTCTCCAGCATTACGAAACTTGGCATAAGTTTTCCTCCTCAATTACCGTTTCTAATTACCGTTATTAAAAGGTGTGTGTCTTCAGGGAACGTTTCCCTTTGTTTCAGGCTCGTTACCTCTCACCACCTCCCTCCAAATGGATCTAACCCAAATTCCGACACGCCGAAAAAACGCCGGCGCTTAGTATCTATGTCTTCACCGGGCCCTGGGACGCCCTGTCGTGAGGTAATCTCTCAAAGGCCGCCAGGGGGACGGAGTGGGGAGCGGAGTCCTCCAAACACTGCCATAATGAGCTTGTGCAATTTTGAACTAAATACAGAATAGGAGTGGGGATGTCAAGCAAAAATGGCCACCTCGCCCTACGGCGCGCCTTTCCGGAAATCGCTAAATCTCTATTGATTTTAACTCCCTAGATGTTGCGCTTTGTCCTCGAAAAAACACTATATATGGCATGTGCTGGAAATCATAGGTAATCTACTCTACCAGAAACAACTATAGGATTTGCCCCGAGGGGGTGTCAAGCGGAAAATTTCACAAGCTTGGCGCGGTTCGCAGCGTCTTTCCCGACGGCCCGTTTTGGGTCTCCAACCGCTTTTTTAAAGCCCGCTCGACGGGTGATTGTGAAAACGATAACATTTTAGTCTTGACATGGCAAAATATTGTGCTAAAAATCACCAGAATCATAAGTGCGGAAGCCTCGATCGCGGCAGGAAAAACTATAGCTTTCACCATTGAAAACGTACCGGCGCCAGCTCGAACCGATAGGGCCGGATTCCCGTACCGGGCGGAAACAAGCAGTTTGCCCGAAGCGACGGGGGATCCGGGACCGTCCTTTGCCGATCGCAGCCTTCCCCGACTAATGACCGCCCCCACTGAAATCATTGACAGGTTGTTCACTATGTGGCGGGATTTCCATATGCTCAGGCTTTTTCACACCTCAACCGGACGCGCGTGAGCTCTGTCCATCCCGTTTGTTAACATCGAACAAAAAAGTATAGAGGAGGAGAACAGCATGATTAAACCTCACGGATCAGACACCCTGCACCCATTGTACGTCCTGGACGCCAAGATGCGGGCTGACCTGGAGAACGAGGCCAAGGGTTTGCCGTCCATCGTGGTAAGCTCGGCGGCCGCGGGCAACGCCGTTATGCTCGGCGCCGGCTACTTCAACCCCTTGAAGGGTTTCATGAACGCGGCCGACTCCATGAGCGTCGCCGAAAAGATGGTCACCACCGACGGTATTTTCTTTCCCGTTCCGATCCTGAACGTGGTCAAGGACGCTTCCGCGATCAAGGGCGCCAAGAGAATCGCCCTGAGAGACCCCAATGTCGCCGGCAACCCCGTTCTGGCCGTCATGGAAGTGGAAGCGATCGAAGAGTTCACCGACGATCAGATGAAGCTCATGACCGACAAGATCTTCCGCACCCAGGATCCCGAACATCCGGGCGTGGCGGCGTTCAACTCGGTAGGCAAGACCGTCATTTCCGGTCCCATCTAGGTTCTCGAACTACTCCTATTTTGAAAAAGACTTCCCCGGCACCTTCATGACCGCCTACCAGATCCGCGAAGAAATGGAAAAGCTGGGCTGGGAAAAGGTAGTCGCCTTCCAGACCCGTAACCCCATGCACCGCGCTCACGAAGAGCTGTGCCGCATGGCTTACAACGACGTCAAGGCCGACGGCATCCTGATCCACATGCTGCTGGGCAAGCTGAAAAAAGGCGATATCCCCGCCGACGTGCGCGACGCCTGCATCCGCACCATGGTCGAACATCTACTTTGAGCCCAACACCGTGCTGATCACCGGTTACGGCTTCGACATGCTCTACGCCGGTCCCCGCGAAGCGGTTCTGCACGCGCTGTTCCGTCAGAACACGCGGCTGCACGCACCTGATCGTCGGCCGCGACCACGCCGGCGTGGGCGACTACTACGGCCCCTTTGACGCCCAGACCATCTTCGACGACGAAGTTCCCAAGGGCGCCCTGGAAATCGAAATCTACCGCGCCGACCATACCGCGTGGTCCAAGAAGCTCAGCAAGGTCGTCATGATGCGCGACGCCCCGGACCACACCAAGGATGACTTCGTCCTGCTGTCGGGCACCAAAGTCCGCGCCATGCTGTCCGAGGGACAGGCTCCGCCGCCGGAATTCTCACGCCCGGAAGTCGCCAAGGTTCTCATGGAGTACTATCAATCAACCCAAGAGTAACCCGACCGTTCCGAAGCGGGCCAAGGCCCGCGTCTGCGTTAGCGAACCCGCTGCCCTCCCGGCAGCGGGTTTTTTTCGCTGCCGCGCGACCCGCAACCCATTGCGCCATTTATGGTGTTTATGTTAAAAATTCCTTTTCATGATGGCGGATGGGATAGTTACGTCTTATACTTACTTAATGTGAGAATCGCGCGATGGGCTTTCGAGCCCCCGCGCAGACGAGGTTTTCATGGAATTGATGGATCTGCATTGCCATTCGACCGTATCGGACGGGTCCCTATCTCCGACCGAACTGGCGCTCAGGGCCCGCGACGTGGGTTTGCGCGCGTTCGCGCTTACCGATCACGACAATATCGGAGGCGTGGAAGAAGCCATGAAGGCCGCTGGTGAAGCGGGCGTCGAATTCATACCGGGCGTGGAAATCAGCGCCGAGTTCAGCCGCGGCACCATGCACATCGTGGGCTACTATTTCTGGGAGGGCAGAAACGGCCTTTCCAAGAAACTGGAAACACTCCAGCAGGCGCGAGCCGAACGCAACCCGCGCATGGTTACAAGACTGCAAGGACTGGGGCTCGATGTTTCCATGGAAGACGTGATGCCGGCAGGCCGGCGGCGACCAGATCGGCCGGCCCCATATGGCCAAGGCCCTGATAGAAAAAGGCTATGTTTCCACCATCAATGAAGCCTTCAACAAATATCTGGCCAAGGGAAAGCCCGCGTATGAGGAAAAATTCCGCTTTCCGCCCCGTGAAGCCATCGCCATGATCCGGGACGCCGGTGGGGTGCCCGGTCTGGCTCACCCCTTCACGCTGGATATCGACGACGCCGAACTGGACGATCTGGTGGCCGATCTCCGAAACCAAGGGGCTGGAAGGGCTGGAAGTGTATTCCCCCGAACACACTCCCGACCAGATACGGTACTATCAGAAACTGGCCGGCCAATACGGGCTGGTCATCACCGGCGGCACCGATTTTCACGGCGCGAACAAACCGGAACTCGAACTGGGGATCGGGCGCGGAAATTTCCGAGTCCCCTATGTCCTGCTCAACAATCTGAAAGAGAGGCGTGACGAAGTGCGAAGCTCCTGACCGGGCGCCCGTTCATTCGATCGTCTTCCACCCGACAAAACAGTGTGATTATTGCTTATGGATATACCTAAATTCCCCGAATTCGTTCCGCTCGGCCTCGAACACAAGGAGATCCTGACCGACCTCCTGAAAAAGGACGCTCCGGCGACTTCCGAGCTGACGTTTACCAATCTATTCATGTGGCGAAGCCTGTACGGCGCCAAAATCGCTCGGTTTGAACAGGGAATCCTCCTGCTTGCCGAACACGAAGAGACGCCGCCCTTTTTCTTTCCCCCCATCGGCTTCGACGATCCGCTCGCCCCGGCGCTCGCCGCGCTCGAGTACCTGGAAAAAATCGGTTCCGAACGGGGTTTGCGGCGCGTGGGAAAAGCCATGGCCGACGCGCTGGTTCAAGCCGGAGGGCTGACCGCCACGCCCGACCAGGACAACTTCGACTATGTCTACAAAGTCGACGATCTGATCAATCTGGCCGGACGCAAGTATCACCGGAAAAAAAACCATCTCAATAAATTCATAAAAACCTACGACTTCGAATACCGCTCCCTGACTCCGGACCTGAAGGAAGGCTGCCTGAAGATCGTCGAGGACTGGTGCGTCCTGCGGCAATGCGACGAATCACCGCAACTGGTGGGCGAGGAAAAGGCCATCAAGGAAGCGCTCGAACACCTGGACGATCTGGCCGTTGTCGGCGGCGCGATTCTCGTGGAAGGCGCGGTGGAAGCCTTTACCCTGGGAGAACCGCTGAACGAGAACACGGTGGTCATCCATATCGAAAAAGCCAACGCCGACTTCCAGGGTATCTACGGGGCCATCAACCAACAGTTCCTGGAACGCGAATGGAGTTCGTTCGAACTGGTCAATCGCGAACAGGATTGCGGCGAGGATGGCCTCAGGCAGGCCAAGGAATCCTACCTGCCCGACCACCTGGTGGAAAAATTCATACTCAGGAAAGCTCGATGACGGTGAGGTGAACGCGCGGACCGGAAGCGTTCGCGCGACCCGTCCTAAGCGGGAGTCCAATCATGCGGCTGACCATACTCGGCTCCGGAACCGGCCTTCCGTCCGCCCGGCGCGGGTCGCCCGGTTTGCTCGTTCGGGCGGCGGGCCGCCGAATGCTTCTGGATTCGGGGCCCGGAACCCTGCGAAACCTGGTAAGGACCGGCGTGGCCCCGCGCGATCTCACCGACATCTTTTACACCCATTTTCATCCCGACCATACCCTGGATTTCCTGGCCCTGGTTTTCGCCTTGAGAAATCCGGAGATGGAACACCCGCCCGCGCCCATCCGGGTGTACGCGCCAGCCGGTTTCGTCGATCTGCAGAAAGGCCTCCGGACGGGCTACGGCGGATGGATAACCCCCGAACCGGAGTTTCTGGACATCATCGAACTTCCCATTCGGGTCGCTGAAATACGGATCGCCGACTCGCTCACCGCGACCTGTTTTCCCATGAACCACACCTCGACCAGCCTGGGCTACCGCATCGAAGAGAACGGACGCGCAAGCGTGGCCTTCAGCGGGGATACGGACGACTGCGATGAACTCGTTGCGTTGGGGCGAGATGTTGATATACTGGTTCTGGAATGTTCCTTTCCCGACGGCCAAAAGCGGGAAGGACATCTGACCCCTTCCCTGGCGGGCGCCGCGGCGCAAAAAGCCGGAGCCCGCAAACTGGCGCTGACTCATTTTTATCCGCCCTGCGACGAGGTTGACGTGGTCAGCCAATGCGCTTCGGCCTATGACGGCCCGATCATCGCGGCCGAGGATTTCATGGAGTTCCAACTTTGAGATTTATCAGAACTTCCCTCAAACCCTCCTGCGCGCAATCAATCGTCCTCCTTTTTCTGTTCGGCTTCCTGTTGCCCTGCGCCCAGGCCGACGAGAACCCTTTTACCGACCTGCAAAAGCGACTCACCCAGGACGGCCTGGATCAGGCTTACGTTACCGAGGTGTATAGCGATCCGGCGGTCCGGTTCTCGCCGAAAGACATCAAAATCAATTTCGTCATCAAGGAAAGCAAGCTCGATTACGGGCAATTTCTCACGGCCGGGTCCGTGGAACGGTGCCACGAGTATCTGATGGAGCACAAGGAATCGCTGGAATACGCGAGCGGGAAATTCGGGGTTCCGGAAGAGATCATCGTTGCCATTATGATGGTGGAAACGCGGCTAGGGTCGTTCACGGGAAACCGCAACGTGCTGAACGTGCTCTCCTCGTTCGCGGTCTGCTCCGATCCATCCATCACCCAGGCCATTTATGACGATCTTTCGCCCCAGGACAAGGCCGAATACCCCTACGAACGTTTGCAGGCCTACTGCGACCGCAAATCAAAATGGGCCTACAACGAACTGAAGGCCTTTCTCGCGTACGCTAAACGCGAAGGCATAGAGCCCCAACAGGTGATCGGCTCCATCTCCGGGGCGATCGGCTTTCCGCAGTTTCTTCCGTCCAATATCGGCCGGTATGGACAGGACGGCGACGGCGACGGGCAGATCGATCTATACACCCACCCCGACACCCAAGCCAGCATCGCCGGCTATCTCCAGGCCCACGGCTGGAAGGACGGCCTGACGATCGATCAGCAACGCAAGGTCCTCTTCACCTATAACCGCAGCGCTCCCTACGTCAATACGGTGCTGGCCCTCGCCGAGGCCGTCAAGGCGCCGTGAAGGGACGACCGATCTCGCAGTCCAAGCCCTACCGCGATCTCAATTCCTTTCTGCGCGAACGGTTCGGCTGCCGGGTCCAGAAGATTCCCCTGGACGCCGGTTTGACCTGCCCCAACCGCGATGGAACCAAGGGAATCGGAGGGTGCGTGTATTGCGGCCCGCAAGGCTCCGGGACCGGCGCGCGGTCGTTCATGCCCGACGTGCGGGAACAGATGATTTCCGGCATGCAAAGGATGGGCGCCCGCTACAAGGCCAAGAAATTCATCGCCTATTTCCAGAGCTACACCAACACCTACGGCCCGCCGGAAAAGCTCGGGGAGCTTTATCGCTCGGCCCTGATCGACGAACGGGTGGTGGGGCTGTCCATTGGCACCAGACCCGACTGCGTCGGCGAGGAAATCCTCGACGTGTTGCAGGCCATGGCCGAACAACGCATGGTGTGGGTCGAATACGGCTTGCAGAGCAGTCACGACGTAACCCTGGAACTGATCAATCGCGGCCACACCTATGGGGATTTTGAACGGGCGGTCCGCATGACGCAAAACCGGGGCATCCTGGTCTGCGCGCACATCATCCTGGGACTGCCCGGAGAAGATCGGGAAACGATGCTGCAAACGGCCGACCGGATCGCCGAACTCGGTTTGGACGGCGTCAAGATTCACCTTTTATATGTTCTGAAAAACACGCCCCTGGAAACCATGCTCGCGCAAAAGCGATTCAGCCCCCTTGAGCGGGAAGAATACGCGGATCTGGTGGTGGACGTGCTGGAAAGACTGCCGTCCTCCATGGTTATCCAACGCCTCACGGGCGATCCCAATCCACCCCGGGACCTGGTGGCCCCTGCCTGGGCCTTGGAAAAAAACGCGACGCTCCGCCTCATCGAACAACGTTTCGCGGAACGCGGATCGCGTCAGGGATGGTTGCTGGAAACGAATGATAAGTAGAAGAAGCTTTCGGTAAGAAGAGGCGGGGGAATCCCCTCGCGCGGCTTTTTATCTTTTTGCTTTTCCGTCTTTGCTGTCTTTGGTGTCTTCCCGCCTATTGCGCGCTTTCGGCGAAATGGAATCGTGTAATTTCATATGAGGCGCCGTCCCACCGCAAAGTCGCCGCATCCGGGCTGTGAAACCGGATCTCCACCCCCCCTTGTTCCCGCCGGTCGGGAACCTGATACTGTCGACCGATGGTCTGCCCGTCCTGGTATTCAAGGAACAGGGATGAAAAATTATTGCCGGGGTCGGTCGCCGGGCCGGAAGTCACCCACCAGCGCGCTTGCCCCTGTTCGTTATAATGATCCCAGCCGACAAAGAGTTCGTCCCGGTTCATATCCAGGAAAAGGCCCATGCCCGGATAATCGGGAAAGGACCACCAGCCGTCCTGGATGTATTCGGCGGTAGTCCCCGAATCCTCGGCGCCCAATTTTTCCAGCGTCGCGCTTCCGCTCAAATCGCCCAATGTCCATGAAAACGCGGCGAACCGTGGATCATTGAAGGTAATCGATACGGAACCCACTCGTTCCGTGTGGGGCTCTTGATACGCTCCCCCCGAAGGTCGGCCGTTCCATTGATAAAGATCGCCCGAATAACCGGCGCCATTTTGAGTCCCCAGGGCGGTCAGCCAGATGGAGGCACCGTTCTCGTCATAGCTGTACCAGCAGAGCAGACAGGTATCGTTTTGGACTTCAATGGCTATTCCCGACCCTTCGGCGTCCGGCGTATACCACCATCCGGTGTAGCGCGGATGGCCTGTCCCAATTAAATCCCGGACGTAGCGGGCCAAAAGCGCGTGAAATTCGGTGGTGGGATGAATTTCATCCCAAAACAGATAGCCTTCCGAGTTATCGAAACCGGCAGCCCAATTGGGGAGACACATCCTCGACATTGCCGAAGCCGAAGAATTGCGGATTATCCAAGATTTGCTGGAACAGCGTGAAAACGTCAAACAGGTAGATTTCCGCTCCAGGATATTTTCGAGCCAAGGTGTCGACACCAGCTTGGAGTTCTCCGTTGAATTGAGTCGTCATCATAAAGAATCGATCATACTCTCCGCCATGGCGAATCCTTGGCGTCGAACCCAAATTCGGAAGATTCATGACAAGGACCTGTTTGGCGCCGGCCTCCAACAGCGATTGCAGCGCTTCACACACGTTATGGGCCGCCTGATAGGGGCTGTTGAGCCCCTCGAACAAATCGTTTCCACCCGACCAAAGCGTGTACAGGGTATCCGGTTGGACCGCCTTCTCCGCCAGGTATGAGCTTACCTGGGAGGTAAGCCCATGAACGGAGCCATCCTTGCTGAAGGAGCCGGCGACGGCGTAATTGTCGAGCGTAACCCCTTCCCCCAGGCTTTGCGCCAGGTATTCGATCCAGAGCGGGCCGTTGGAAAACCGGCCCTGATAGTATTTGGATTTTTCCGGAATCAGCCCGAGCGTCAGCGCGAACAGGTTGCCGGTGTCGGACAGGGAATCGCCAAAGACGACCAGGGATGAAAAGGCGGCGGCGCGGGAAGGGTGAGCGCCTATCGCAAGGAGCCCCAGGAGCGCGATTATGATGAGCAGTCTTTTCATGGCGGGCCGTTCCATTTATGATCCTTCCCTTGAAACCACGCCGTTGCGCAGATGAACGCTTCGTTCGGTCAGATCCACGATATCCCGGTTGTGCGTCGCGATAAGCATGGTGGTTTCGGCGCCTCGGCAATGTTCCAGCAGAAAATCCATGATCGTCATGCCCGTCGCGGTATCGACCCCGCCGGTGGGTTCGTCGGCCAGAATTATTTTGGGATCGTTGATCAGGGCCCGAGCTATGGCCGCGCGCTGGCGTTCCCCACCGGAAATCCTGGTGGGCAAAAACCGGAGCCGATGGCTCAGGCCCATTTTTTCGAGCAGATAACGCGCCTTTTCCCGCCGTTCGCGCTTGTTGTTCCGGAAGGCCAGCATGGGAATTTCCACGTTTTCCAGAAGGTTCAGGTGCGGCAGGAGATGGTGAAACTGAAACACAAAGCCGATATACCGGTTCCGGTAGCGGCTCAAGGGCCTGTGTTGATCGATGTTTTTTCCATCGATGACGATTTCTCCGGAAGTGGGAACGTCGATGGCGCCGATCATGTTCAGGAGCGTGCTTTTGCCCGAACCGGACGGCCCGGTAATGGAGACGATTTCTCCCCGCCGCGCTTCAAAGGATACCCCCTGGAGCGCCTGTACCAGACCGCCGTCGTAATTTTTCACCACGTTGTTGATTCGGATCATCATTCGTAACGAAACGCTTGCGCCGGTTTGAACCGGTAGGCGATGAACGCCGGGTAGATTGAACTGGCCAGCCCCAGCGCCAGGGACACGCCCATGGCCCTGGCCAGGGCGGCGATGGAAAGTGTCGGCGAAGCCCAATTGAGCCCCGGGATGTCGCTGTGGCTGAAACCGTTGAGAATCAGAAAGCCGATGAACGTTCCCAAGACCCCGCCCAGGGCGCACAAGGTCAGGGACTCGGCCACGATGGTCCGTACGATCTTGAAACGGGACCAGCCCACCGCCATAAGGACTCCGATTTCCTTGATTCTTTCCGAAATGGACATGACCAGCGTATTGGACACAATAAGGCAACAGATGACCACGGCCAGAAACGACAACGCCACACTGACCACGTCGATGGCGTTGATCAGATTGGAATGGCCGGACACTTCTCCGCTTTTGAGGGAAGCCAGGCTCGGGAATCGCGTTTCCAGTTCTATCATGAACCGCTCCAGGGCCACGCCTTGCCTCAACCTGATCAGCCCCACGCTGACACTGTCCGGCTTTTTCAGGATGTCACGCGCGTTTTCGATCGAGGTCACGGCGCCGCCGTCAAACAAATGGCTTCCCGTTACATAAATCCCGCTGATCGCGTACACGCCGCTTTTGCCCATGACGATTTTTTGTCCGGGCCTGTACCCATACTTCTCGGCGGCGGCCTTTCCCACCAGCAACTCCCGTTTTCCCAGATCCGGGGCCGAGCCCTCGATGATGTTCAATTTGAACGCCAACGGCTCTATGGCCGAGATACCGGCGATGACGAAATATTTGTTGCTGGTGATCTTCAGCGAACCCAGCAAAATGCCGGATATGTCCGCGACATCGTTCAATCGGCTCAAGGCCAGATAATCCGCCGGCGAAATGGTTGAATTCATCACGGAAGAGGCGTCTTTTTCCTTGACCAGTATATCGACCTTGTATTTTTTGAACAGGTCCGAGATCTGGCTTTTCAACCCGCCGCTGAAGGCGGTCAGCGAAAAAAACACGCAGATCCCCATGGCTATGCCGAAAAGCGTCAACAGGGATCGCAGTTTATTGCGGGTAAGGTTTTTCAGTACCATCATCATTTCAGCGGATAGATGTTCTACTGCTTCAGGCGTCGGCGAAATCCCGCCGTTCGGCCGCGCGGGCGTACCTGATCCGAATCCTCGACCGCCACGCCACCAGGTAACACGCCGCCACGCCGCCCAGGCCGCCGACGAACAGATCGGTTATCTGATCGGGCAATATTTCAGGCCGGAACACCCCGAGCGCAAAGTATTCGAAGATGCGCTCCCCGATCTCCCATCCCAGCAGGATGGCCGAAAAATAGACCATGCGCCGCCGCGTCCTGCGATGGAGAAACAGGAGCATGATCCAGAAGCCGTTGATAAAATGGACCAGCGACCAGTAATCGATAAAGAAAAAAGAGGTACGATATATCACCTCGTACAGCGGCGCGGTGACCGCTCGAACCAACCATATAAAGCTATAGAACCATTCGGACATATTCGGGACCACAACCGAGGCTGACCGGATCGCCCCTTTTTTTGAGGATGCAAACAACGGCCCATATTCCGTCGCGAAAAGGCGAAACCGGACCCGGGCGCATCGGCGCTCGCGCAATGAGTCCTTAGTTCATAGACTGTTTCCGTCTCGAAATCATTCTTTTTAAAAAAAAGTATAGCGTATCCGGGGTTGGCGGGGTCTTTTCGGAAAAAAAAGACGATCTGAAGACCTCGCCGCTCCCGAGCTGTCATATTCCGGCGGCGCCTCCCGTATTCGTTTTGAAATTCCTGCGCGCCACTATGGTCCGAAAGCGGTTTCCTCCCCGTCCGCTATCAAGATTTATTCCCCAACGCCCGATTAAGCGTATGAGGCGCTCCGTCGGTCTTGCGCCTATAAAATCAGCGGGGAGGGATCGAACATTTTTCATCTCCCGCCGGTTGTTTTGAAAGGAGCAGGCTATTTTAGCAATCCATATGTTAAAGGCGGTCTTTTTTTAATCTTTGTGCTTTACCACGGTCAATTGTTTCTGATATTTAGAAATAATAGTCGTTATGTACGCGAATTTCTGTTCCTGTAACCATTAACGATCACACTGATCCGGTTCCCCGCTCCGGGGCGCGAATCCTCGGGTAGCGTTTGGTTTTTGAATTGAAGCGGCGCGCATGCAGGGTTTTAACGTTTTCCAAAGAGATTGATTTCAAGCGCGTGACCGATGGCGTCACGAGTGGGGAGCGAGGAGAAAATGAAGAGAACATGGTCTGTTTCGGTCATCACGTTGATATTGGGAATCCTCCTTTTTTCCGGCGCGGCCGGCGCGGTGGACAGCCCTTATGACGGCTGGTGGTATGTCAAGAATCAAGGCGGCACCGGTGTTTCCATAGAAATCCAGGGGTCGAATCTTTTTCTGGCCATGTACTTTTTCGAGCAGTCCGGCCAGTCCGCCTGGCTCATCTCGGGCGGGCCAATGTCCGGCGCCACCAGTTACTCCGGCGGTCTCGTAAGTTACGCCGGCGCTCCCCCCAATCCAACTTCCTCGGTGGTCGGATCTGTCCAGATTACCTTTAACTCCGCCACGCAAGCCACCCTCACCTGGTCAGTCGGCGCTCTGTCCGGCTCCAAAACCCTGACAAAATTCATGGATGACCAGCTCGGTGGTGGCGCGGACGACCTGCGGGATATCAATGGATGGTGGTGGGCGGGCAGCGCCTACACCGGCACGGGCTTTTTCCTGGAAGTTCAGGGAAACGCCCTGTTTATGGCGTGGTACCATTATCGAGGCGATGGAACGCCGGTTTGGTGGACCGCCTTCGCGAATCCCGGCGATTTCATCAACGGCAGCTCTTCGTTCACCGGCGCCTGGTCGGATTACCAGAACGGGCAGACCCTCGACGGCGACTGGAAGAATCCGACGCCAACCGGCGCGGGCGCTCTGACTCTGACCATAAACGGATACTCCAGCATTACCCTTTCCACGGGCGGCGTCCAGTATAGTCTGGAACGATTCCGGCTCGGGCAGTTTTCTGCGATTCCGGCCATGGCTTACACCGGCAAGACCAACCAGGCGGTAATCACCGAACAGAACGCCGTGGCGCTGGTCATGGGCGGCCTCAACGGCGTCTCGGCCATTGGCGCGTTTGGCGACCTGCTGAGCGGTATCAGCCTGTCCAACCAAAAAGAAAACGCCCAGGAAGTCGGTCTGAGCGAAAAGGCTCTTCAGACCATACACGAACTGGCCGAAGTCTATGACGACGTCATTTACGGGAACTGCGGCGGGAGCATCGCCTACACCCTGAACGTCAATCAGTCAACGTTCGATATCACCGGAAGCTTCACTGCCAGCAGTTTCTGCAATAACGGCGCGACCCTCAACGGCGTCGCGACGCTCTCCGCCGGCGTGAACCAGAGTTCCCAGAGTTCCGGCGACGTCAATCTCGGCATGGACATGCAGGAGATGACGTTTACCTCGTCGACCGAAAACCTCACCATCGACGGGCAAATAGCCGGTACCGCGCATATCAACACCAACAATACCGCCAACACCACCGCCAGCGTCACCGCCAACGCGCTCACCAGGGACAACAACCTGAGCATGGTGTATAAGCTTGACAATTACACCTTGACCCTGACGAGTATCTCCCAGAACATTCTCAACGATCCCACTGCCGGTTCGGCGGCGTTCACGTTGACCGGGCGCTTTTTCCATCCGGCGTTCGGCTATATCGACACGGTATCCGACGGCCCGGTTCAGATATCGGGTTCCGGTGGGGTAACCGGCGGAACCATCAACGCTCAGGGCGCCAGCAACACCAAATCCAAAGTGACCGTTCTTTCCCGCGAAACCTTCCAGGTCCAGGCGGATACCAATGGCGACGGCGTCTACAACTGGAATTCCGGCCCCTTGCGTACCTCGGACTTCTTCCCCGTAAGCGGCGGCATCCCCGCTCCCAATCCGCCATCATCATCGGGAACCGCCTACTGGAGTGTGTACAACCAGGTCTGCTGCAACAACGGAACCTACAACACCTTCCAGGCTTCTCTCGAGGGAGTATCGCTCGGCATGACCAACCCCGACTGCGGCGCGCTCGGCTCGGCTCCCGGATTCGTTCCCGTGTCGGCGGGCCAGAAAAGCTTCACCTGGATAGTGGACGCGGGCTGCGCGAACCTGTCGGGAACCATTACGGCCACCTTGCAAAACGGACAATGCTATCGGGTGACCCGCTACTTTGACAGCGTTTCCGGAGTTGGGGTTGTCGAGGTTCTGGTGGACAACAATTGTCCCTACTGAGCATGGATTTGTCTGAATAAGGATGTGACGAGGGGAAAAAAGCCGCGAAGCCCCGGACATACAAGCGGAAAGCGTTTTAATCGCGCTTTCCGCTTTTTTTATGGTTATCGACAAAGGGGCGGCCCGAGCCAGGGCCGCCGATCCGCATCGCATCCACATTTTCCGGGTTAATCCACTCAAATTATCTTTTTTAACGCTTCGCAGGCGACCAAAGAATGCAATTCCGCTATCATATACCCTTATGCTATTTCTTTTGGCTCGATAATTGAATATGTTTTTTGCTATTTGGCGCGTCCGGCGCCGGCCGGCGTGTTGTTTCGTTTCAATCGGGGGCTTATTGTATGGAACAGTCCAATACCCTAGCGCTTCCATGGGCCAGGGTCATCAATTACACCATCGCGTTTTTTGCGCTGGCTGGTTTATATCTCACCATACACGTCAACTATATCCTCTTCCACAGCCTGGCGGAAATTTTCAGCATCGTCGTCGCATTCTCCATGTTCATGATCACCTGGAATTCCCGGCAATACATCAAAAATCCCTACCTCCTGTTTGTCGGCGTCGGATACCTTTTCATCGGCTTCCTCGATTTAATGCATACCCTTTCCTATAAGGGAATGCCGGTCTTCACGGATTACGATTACTACGCCAACCAACTCTGGATCGGCGCCCGGTATATGGAGAGCCTGACCCTGCTCCTGGCGTTCGCCTACCTTTATACCGGCGCCAAAATCCGGCTGTATCGTGTGTTCGCCACGTATGTGATTGTTACGGCGCTCCTGATCGCCGCGATCTTTTCCTGGAAAATATTTCCGGTGTGTTTCGTGGACGGCTCCGGCCTGACGCCCTTTAAAAAGATCAGCGAATACGTCATCAGCGGTATTCTGGTCCTGAACATCTTTCTGTTGTCCCTGAATAAGGACACATTCGGAAAAAAAATCTATCCGCTGCTCCTCTGGTCTCTGATATTTACCATTGTCTCGGAGCTGGCGTTCACCTTTTATGTGAGCAATTACGGCATTTCCAATGTGGTGGGCCATTACTTCAAGATATTTTCTTTTATGCTTATTTACCAGGCCATCATCAAGACCGGCATCGAACAACCGTACTCCTTGATTTTCCGCGAGCTGAACAGAACGAACGATAAGTTGCGCGAAGAAATAGGCATCCGCAAGAAGACGGAAAAAGAGCGGAAAAACCTTATCAGGGATCTGCAAAAGGCGGCCAAGGAGATAAAAAACCTGAAAGGGATTCTTCCCCTGTGCTCGTTCTGCAAGAAAATACGCAATAAGGATGGCGAATGGGAGCAGGTCGACGAGTATATCAACAAAAACTCACAGGCCGATATCAGCCATGGCATCTGTCCCACCTGTTTGAAGCTTTATTACCCGGAATTTGGAAATGACGAAGATATGGGGGAGCGGAAGGGCTGATTCCGAGGCCGTCGAACAAAAGCGGGGGAACACGCGCTCGGCGTATTCCCCCCAAGTATAAGGAAAGGAGAACCTTATTCTTCCGCTTCCTCTTTGGGCTGCATTTCCTCGGGGATGATCATGGACTCGGAGATAAGCTCCTTGAACTGGATGACCTTGATGCCCAGATCGTATTCCTTGTTGAGGTCGTTGATCTGGTCGAAGCAGTTATGGCACGGCACGACCAGGAACTTGGCGCCCGTGGCCTTGATCTGATCGGCCTTGACCTTTCCCGATTTCAGCCGGTTTTTGCGCATTTCGCCGCCCATGGGCATGGCCCCGCCGCCGCCGCCGCAACAGAAGTTGAGGTTGCCGTGGGGGTTCATGTCGCGGAAATCGGTGCACAGCTCGTTCATCAGAAACCGCGCCTTGTCTTCCAGACCGCCGCTGCGCGATACGTTACAGGGGTCCTGATAGGTGACCGGTTCGGTCAGTTTCTTGGCGGGATCGATTTTGATCCGGCCTTCACGGATATAGTCCGCGAACAGCTCCACCGAATGGACGACCTCCTGTTTGGGCTTGTGTCCCAGCCACACTTCGGCTTCCCATTTATTGGCGCGATAGGCGTGACCGCATTCGGTGATGGCCACGTACTGCACGCCGAGTTCATCGGCGGCCTTGAAGGTCTGTTCCACGATGTGCCGGGCGGCCTTGGTGTCGCCGGCGAACATGGCCAGGTTGGTGTCGTCCCAGCCATAGGTGGGCACGGTCCAGTCTTCCTTGGCCACGTTGAAGATCTTGGCCGCCAGTTGCAGGTCCATGGGATAAAACTTGGGCTCGCGAGCGTTGACCGTGTACATGATGCGCGCGCCCTTTTTGTTGATGGGTATGGTGGCGCCCACGACCTCGTCCTGCAGCTCCTCCTCCATCCACTCCACCGTCTCGACCCATTCCTCTTCGGTAATGGCCATCTGGTTGCCGCTCTTGAGATAGTTTTCGATGGCGGCGGCCAGACCCTTGGGAGCGCGGCCCACGGAGGTCAGCATGGACCGCAGGGTGGATATCATGCTGGCCATGTCGATGCCAAAGGGACAGAACAACGTGCAGCGGCGGCACATGGTGCATTCATGGAAAGCGCGTTTGTAGCATTCGTCCAGGAAGGCCTCGTCCACCTTGCCTTTCTTCTTGTACGCCTGTTTCAACAGTCTCGTCTTGTACGACGGGATCATGGTGGGATCTTTGTCGTTGGCGATGTAGTAGTGACAGGTGTTCGCGCACAGACTGCAATGGGCGCAGGCGTCCATCCACATCTTCAGTCGCGCGGTTTTCTTGGATTTTAAAAACTCCCAGATAGCGTTGGTATTAATAGGCGGCTTGGCCGCTTCTTTTGACTCTTGCGCGCTCATATCGAATACCCCCTTCTTCCGAATTCAATACCGGCCACGCCTCGTGACAGGAAGAACAGGATGTAATGATTCAGTTTGGTGAACGGCAGCAGGATCAGCAAAAGCTCGCCGCTCATGACATGAATCAGGTGTATGGTTTCCGCGCCGACCGCGTCTCCCAGGGTGCCGTGACTGGCGCAGTAGCCGGTCAGGAAAGGAAGAAGCGCGACCGCCAGCGCGATGTAATCGGTGGCCGTGGTGAGAATCCGCACATCCGGGGATATCATCCTGCGCAGGATGAAGAAGACGAGGATGGCGATGACGATCAGGGTCATCCAATCGGCCCAGGCGTCGGGCATGATCCACCACGTCCACTCAAAGGCTCCCTCTTCCCACAGAAGCACATGGGCCGAGTAAAAAATGGGAACAAAGAGAACGCAGAAATGGAGAATATATCCGCAGATAGTGTAGACCGGATTCTTCAGCACATCGCGGTTGATCGGCAGGAGCCAGCGGAAGAACGTAAACGCGATCCACTTGACGCTGAAATACCGATACACGATTTTATCTTTTTTCGCGCTCACGGCGAAGAAGAGAACGAGCTTGAGAATAGTGCCGATGATAAAGGTGAGAAACGCGATCCACAGCAATGGTCCCTCAACGAACTCCAAAAACGTCATGTCGCTGGCGCCTCCACTTGGAATTTACCCCCTGTCTTGATTTTCCGCGGGATTCGCTTTAGATTTTCCACATAGTACGAGCAGCGCAGGGAACGGCCCGAGATCCCGCATATAAGACGCAGTTATCCGGCATCCTGAAGCGTCTTTTCGCGAAAGAAATTCAGGAAGGCCTCTGGTAAGGTTTAAGGAACCGAAACGGGAATAATCTGCGTTTGCCACTACTTGCCACAAATTAGAATAAAAGAAATGGGGGAACCTGTCAATACAGTCCCCGGCACAGCGCCGTTTTTTATTTTAGACATTCAATATTATAGACACCTTTTAGTTTAATAAGTGTCAATAAATTCACCGGGGCCGCCGCCCGAGGAAGGATTCTAATCATGGATTGTTCAACCGAACCGGAAGGCATGAGCTACGAGGGAATGGTTATCCGCCCGCCCAGCGAGGCCTACAGCATACTGCTACAGGTTACGCTAGGCTGTAGCCATAATAAATGCGCGTTCTGCGGCACGTTCAAGGACAAGCTTTTCACCATCAAGGACGATGAAACCATCTTGCGGGACTTGCGTTTCGCCTCCAAATACATGAAACGGCAGGATCGGCTCTTTCTGATGGACGGCGACGCGCTCATCATACCCCAGAAACGGCTGGTATGGCTGCTGGAACAGATCCGGGAGCGATTGCCGTGGGTAAAACGGGTCGGCGCCTACGCCAACGCCAAAAGCATAAAGATGAAAAGCGACGAGGAGTTGAAGCGGCTGAACGAACTGGGGCTGGGAATCCTCTATCTGGGCGTGGAAAGCGGCGACGACGAAACGCTGCGGCGCATTCGCAAGGGAAGCACCGCCGATAATCTCGTCCTTCAGGGCCGGCGGGTGATCGAGGCGGGGATCAAGCTTTCGGTGACCGTGCTTCTGGGCGTCGCCGGCAAGGAGCGGTCCCTGGTTCACGCCAAGGCCACGGGGGAGTTGCTCAGCCGGATGGACCCCGACTACATCGGCGCGCTCACGCTCATGCTCGTGCCCGGCACGACCCTTTACGACGACTATCGGGCGGGACGCTTCGAACTGCCCGATCAAAAGGGCATGTTGAGCGAACTGCGGGAGATGATCGCGAATACCAATCTTTCCGGGGGGCTGTTCTTTTCCAACCACGCTTCCAATTATCTGCCCATAAAGGCCCGGCTGCCCAAGCAGAAACAGGCCGCGCTGGACCTCATCGACGAGGCGTTGGAGGGCGGTATCGACCTGAAGCCCGAATGGATGCGCGCCCTATAAAGAGGCTGTCGCCTAGGATTTTTTAAAGACAAACCTCTTTCGAATGCTACTCTCCCTAATCCTCCTCAATGGAGGGTGTCGATTTTGGATATTATTTTATGGTTCCCCCGGTCAAGCCGTGGGATGACGAGGTGGCTGTTGTCGTCATGCCCCGACTTGATCGGGGCATCCAGTATTTCTACTGCTTGTGGCGTGGAACCGGCGGAATAAGGGTATCTCATGAAACTAGTCGCGGAAAACCTGCAAGCGCTCAACCCGCTGGTGGCGAACGCCCTGGAAAACGAAGACGCCGAGGCGCTGCAAAAGCTGGCCTTGTCCTATGAACGACTCGGGGCGGAAGCGCTGGACATCAATCCCGGATACAGCAAAAAAAACGCCGCCTCCCGGATGAAGTTCATGGTGGAGGCTGTTCAGGAGGCGACGTCGCTGCCCCTTTTTCTGGATTCGCCCGACGCGGGCGTGGTGGAAGCAGGGTTGAAGGTCTGCCGCAACTCCGCGATCATCAACTTCGTGACCTTGGAAAAGGAGCGCGTCGAATCGTTTTTTCCCCTTGCCGCCCGCTATGACGCCCCCTTGGTGGCCGCGGTCATGGAAAAGCAGCCGCCGCTTACCGCCGAGGAAAAGCTGGCGGTGGCGTCTCGACTGGTTCACGCCGCCTCGGAATACGGCGTGCCCGCCGAACGGATCATCTTCGACCCCATCCTGATTCCCCTGGGTTGGGGCGACGGCCCCCGCTACGCGCGGGAAACGCTCCGTTTTCTGGACCTGCTGCCCCAGGTGATGGAGGAAGCGCCCCGGACCCTGGTGGGCCTGTCCAATCTTACCACACGAGCCGCCGGGGCCATGGACCGCCAGGGTTTGCAATCCGTGTTCCTGTCCATGCTCGCGGCGCACAACCTCACCTACGCCATGGTGAACATCATGCGCCCGCGCCTGACGCGCGCGGTCAAAATGATACGAGTATTTTCCGAAGACAGGCCGTTCAGCCCGGCCGAATTTCCCGAAGAATAATAAGGCGGTCTTTAAGAGAGGAAGGGCTTCGCCGCTAAGTTCGGCGAAGTCCTTGAATGAAAAAACTATTCAATCTTTACCGTACTCGCCTGGGGTCCCTTATCGCCCATCGATTCGATAAAGCGGACCTTTGTTCCGACGCGTAAATCATCGAACTGATCGTTTATCACGCTGTTTTTATGCATGTATATTTCCCGGCCCTCGGGGGTGGTAATGAAACCGAATCCCTCTTCGGGAAAGATTTGGCTGACAAAAGCCATGGCGGCTTCTTCATGATGCTTTATATGACCGCGTATTTTGGACTCTTGCTCCTTTAACTGGCGTTCCATGGCGTCGAAGGCGTCGTTGATCGCCACATAGAGGTCTTCATGGGGTTCGTTGGTCACCACCAATTCCCTGCCCGGGATCGTCAGATCGATCTGGGCGTTGTATAATATGCCCGTGTTTTTGTGCTGGTGCGGAATATCCACGACAACGCGGCAACTGATTATTTTGTCGTATAGGCTGTCCAGTTTTCCCGCCCGCTCTTGAATGGCGTCACGGATGGATTCGGTTAACGTGAATTTATGCGCGGAAATTTGAAGTGGTTGGTTCATACCATTTCCTCCTTCTCGGTTTGGTCGAAGCAAAGAGGGTGAGGCTCGCTCTGCTGTCTCCCCCAAAGGCCCGCTTTTTCATGGCTCCTTTCCGCCGGCTCGCTAAGGCCCCCGGCTCTTGTTTCTTTTGATTTTAAGATAAGCATGAAGTGCGCTTCATCGACCGTTTGGAGGCCTTTGGCGAAAAAATTTCTTTTGGGGAGCGGAAAAGCGACGACGACGGATCGCGCCTTTGCCGATTCCACCGCGGGGTATTATTGAAAAGGGTGGAGGGATAGAAAGCGTGAGCGTGCGGGAGGAAGAAGAATTGTTTCTGCTCGACACCGACGCCAAGGGGGAGCGGATAAACCCGAGCCGGCATGCTTTGAACGCCGACGTCAAAGCAGTCACACTGAGTCACTTCCGGGTGGAACAAACCCCCGACGGATGGGAAGCGCTCGTCATTCTGGATATTTGAAGCGCCTTACGCGGGGGCGCGCGATTCCGCGGCGGGTCCGATGACCTTCGCTATCTCTCGCCGTAACTGGTCCATGGTGTAGGGTTTGGCGATCGTGCCGTCAAAGCCGTGCCGGCGGGGGTTGGACATAACCGAGTCATTGGAATATCCGCTGGACACCAGCGCCCGCACGTCGGGGTCCATGTCCCTCAATGATCGTATGGCGTCTTTCCCGCCCATGCCGCCCGGGATGGTCAGATCCATGATGACCAGATCGAACTTCGTCCCGTTGTTCATGGACTCTTCATACCGTTCCAGAGCTTCCCGACCGTCGAAGCACATGGTGACCTCGAACCCGATGGTCTCCAGCATGCCCTTGGCCACTTCCAGAACGGTCGGGTCGTCGTCCATCAGCAATATTCTGCCGCCGATCTTGTGATGGTCGTTCCGTTCCTTCTTGGGCGTTTTCGGTGGCTTGGCGGAGGCCGGAAGGTAAACATGGAAAACCGAACCTTCCCCCGGCTCCGAATCCACGGTGATGAAACCTTCATGCTTTTGAATAATGGAATACGCCGTGGATAACCCGAGCCCGCTGCCGGTCTGCTTGGTGGAAAAAAACGGGTCGAAAATCTTGGTCAGAACGGTCGGAGGGATGCCCTCGCCCTGGTCTTTGATGGATATCTTCACGTAGTTCCCCTGCTTCCACGGCAGGTGAGGAATTTCTTCCGACGCCAGGACGTTTTCCAGCCGCGCCTCGATCACTCCGCCGTCGGGCATGGCTTGATTGGCATTGATCATGACGTTATTGATCACCTGGCTTATCTGCCCCTCGTCGATCTCCACCGGCCATACGCCGGGCGCGGCCCAGAAGCTGAACCGCACATTGGAGCCGTGAAGGACAAACTGAGCCGACTCCTTCACCACCTCCGCGATGGAGGCGACCTTGGTAATGGGAGCGCCCCCCCGGGAAAAGGTCAGCAATTGGCGGATGAGGTCTCGCGCCCGCAACGCCGCTTTCTCGGTGCCGTCCAGTCTTTTCGGATTGGAAATTCCGGCCTCGAACTCCATTTTCGCCAGGGAGATGTTGCCGAGGATTCCCGCCAGGATGTTGTTGAAATCGTGGGCGATCCCCCCCGCCAGCACTCCCAGCGCCTCCAGCTTCTCGGTTCTTTGCAGCTCCTCTTCCATCCGCTTGCGATCGGTGATATCCCGAAAGGTAAGGATGTAGGCGTTGTCCGGCATGTTCGCGGCGTACCCTTCGATGATTCGTCCGTCCGCGCGGGGGATTTCGATGATTCGCTTGTCCGGATGGCTTTCCAGCAGGACCAACCGCCGCTCGATGATTTCCTCGACGATATCCTGAGGGTAAAGTCCCTTCTCCGCGACCTTTCTGATGATCTCCTCGATCGTCGGTCTTTTTTGCAGAAAATCGGGATCGAGATCCCACATCTTGGCGTATTCGTTATTGTAAAATATGAGCCGGCGATCCTTGTCGAGCGCCACCAGCGCGTTGTCCGTATTGTTCAGAACCGAATAAAAAAGCTGTTCCCGTTCCTTCAGGGCCACCTGGTCCCGTTTTCGTTCAGTTATGTCCTGGGCGCTGAAGATGATTCCCTTGGACTTGTCCCCGGGATAGACGGGCGTCAGGCGCAGAAGCGCGTCAATCACCACTCCGTCCTTGCGCAGCCAACGCGTCTCGATCTCTCCAATCTGAAGTCGCTCGAGCTTCTCGAACTTAAGCGCCCCCACCCGTTCGAATTCCTCATCGCTTTCATACAACGAGCGGGTGTCCGACCCGATCAACTCTTCCCCCGAATACCCCAGAATTCTGGTAAGCTGATCGCTCACCCACTGGATGACCCGCCCCTGGACCAGACCGATACCGATGGGCGCGGCCGCCAGAACGCTTCGCAGGTACGCCTCGCTGTGGCGAAGCTTTTCCTCGGTTTCCCGCCGCAGACTGTCCACCTTGACGATGTAAAGCGCCATTTCGATGGTCAGCTTCAATTCCCGCGGATTCACCGGCTTTAAAACATAGCCGAACGGCAGGGTCATCTTGGCCCGTTCCAAACGCTCCTGATCGAGAAACGACGTCACGAATATGATGGGGATGTGAAGGTAGGATCGAATCTGTTCGGCCGCTTCGATGCCGTCCATCTCGCCGTTTAAAACGATATCCATGAGTATGATGTCGGGTCTGTCCTTATCGGCCTTTCTTACGGCCTTTTCACCCGACTCCACCAATCCGGTGACGATGTAACCAAGGTCCTCGAGATCATTCTTCAAATCAGCGCCGATGATGTATTCGTCCTCGACGATCATTACCCGCGGTTTCGCCATAAGCCGATCCTCTCATCTAATAAATATTATCATGCCATCGCCTTGTTCTCCGACGCGATGAGAGCTTCTTTCTATTTGGACATGGATAAACGCCTCTTGGGAGAGATGGCTTTTTCAGGAACGGATCACAAGAAGCTGAACTTCCGATGGATCTCAGGGTATAGCTTAACATGGAAGGAGTGGTTTGACTACGGCATTGCCGCTAAATCTCGCTGATTTTAAAGTTATTACCTTGAACATCCTGAAATGCGGAGACCTCAGGCCGGCCTCTTGCGTCCGGGATCGGCGGGAAGGCCCAGCGCTCGGTTTTTCGCCTTGATGCTAGCCCTTGGCGCTTCGCGACCCGGGGCCGAACCATGACGTGGTGCGCAAGCATATCTTCACCAGCATGAGCATAACCGGGACCTCGATGAGCACTCCCACCACGGTGGCCAGGGCCGCGCCCGAAGAGAGGCCGAAAAGCAGGGTGGAGGTGGCGATGGCCACTTCGAAATGATTTGAAGCGCCGATCATGGCCGAAGGGGCGGCGTCTTCATAGGAAAGTTTGAGCAGGCGGGCCAGCCCGTACCCCAGCCAGAAGATCAGGTTGGTCTGGATAAAGAGAGGTATGGCGATCCAGAGGATGGTAAGCGGATTGGAAACGATGACCTCGCCCTTGAAGGAAAAAAGCAATATCAGGGTTATCAAAAGGGCGATGATGGTGATGGGGGTCAGCACATGCAGAAACCGGTCCTTGAACCATTGTTCGCCGCGCGCTCGTATGATGATTTTTCGCGACACGTACCCCGCCGCGAGGGGGAGCGCGACATAGACGCCGATTGAAAGGACCAGCGCCTGCCAGGGAACCGGAAGCCGACCGACCCCCAGGAGGAACCCCCCCAACGGACCGTACAGGAAAAGCATGGTCAGGGAGTTGATGGCCACCATGACCAGCGTGTGGCCGCCGTTACCGCGCGCCAGGTGGCCCCAGACCAGGACCATGGCCGTGCAGGGAGCGACGCCCAGGAGAATGCAACCGGCGAGATAGCTCCGCCAGAGCGGAATTCGCAGCATTTTCACGCCATCGACCAGCGCCACGACGCCGTCTCCGTGGACGGCCCCTACCGGGAGATCGAGCCCCAGCGGCATTTTCACATAATCCATCGCGTCGGTTCCGATGAAGACGCGGAAAAGGGTCCCCAGAAAAAACAGCGCGATAAAGTACATGGTAAACGGCTTGATCAGCCAATTGACGAACAGAGTCAAACCCACTGGGCGCAGACTTTTTCCCGCCTTCACCACTTCCCCGAAATCGATTTTCACCATGATGGGGTACATCATGAAGAAAAGGCATACCGCGATAGGTATCGAGACGACCGGCGCCTCTCCCACGTAGATTGCCATCCGGTCAAGGCTCCCGGCCACCTGGGGCGCGACCTTGCCCAGGAAAATGCCCGCGATGATACAGAGAATAACCCACACGGAAAGGTATTTCTCAAAGAGATTGAGCCCCTTGACATTGCTATCTATTTGCGGCGTGTTCCTCACTTTTGACTTCTCCCTGAAGCCTTGGATAACCTTTTCTGTTTTAATGGAAAAACTTTTCCTTCAATCCGGATATCATAATGAGGTAGTGTTAGCTTTCCATGAAAGGCCGCATAAAAAAATAGGCTCCTAACAAGGCGATGACAACGCCGGCGCCTTTTCTAAACCATGCGCCCGAACCCTGCCAGGCGCTGTTCTCCATCAATTTTCTTACCGCCGCGGTGGAACTGCCGGCAATAACAATGGGGATGCAATGGCCTATTGCGAAAAGGAGTATAAAGAGAATTCCAGTGGCTATTTTCTGTTGAACGGTAATAAATGCGAGGATCGGCGCAATAAACCCGAAGGTGCACGAACCTGAAAGAACCCCATAGGCAAGACCGAGCGCCAGCGCTCCCGACAAACCTCTGAAACTCAACCGGTACAGTAAGCCGCCCGACATCGAGCATCTTTCCACCCCCAGCATGCCCAGGGCCACCCAAATCAGAAGCAGGCCGACCACGGCCTGCCACCAATTTCCTACGTCCCCCAACATGCGGCCCACCAGAGCGCAAACAATTCCGATCAGGGCAATGGTCGTGAAAAGTCCCACGGTGAAGGCGCTTGCGTACACGCTTGCCCGCCGCGGATTAACCGCGTTTTCCTGGCCGCCCACATAAGCTACGATCAAAGGGATGGACGCCAGATGACAGGGACTGAAAAGGACACTGATCATTCCCCATAGGAAGCAGCCCACCCCACCAGCCAAGGCTGTTTCGCTCGTCATCCATTGATTGACTGTTAGGAACCACTGCTCGAGCATATCCTGCCGCGCTCCGGATTATTGCCTTCTCAAACCCGTTGCTTCTTCTTACAAATCAGTGTGTTAGCCATCGCTTCCTACATGAGAAAGTTGAACAGATAGCCGACCAGAAGGATGCCCGCGCCGACCACTCCGATAAAAGTCGCAATGAGCCTCGGCTTGAGGACCTTGCGCAATATGATCATCTCGGGAAACGACAGGGCGATGACGGACATCATAAACGCCAACACCGTGCCAAGGGCCGCTCCTTTCTCGATCAGGGCATGCACAATGGGGATGATCCCGGCGGCGTTGGAGTACATGGGGATGCCGATCAGCACCGACAGGGGCACCGACCACCAAGCGGATTTTCCCATGAACGACGCCATGACTCCTTCAGGCACGTAGCCGTGGATACCGGCGCCGACCGCAATGCCCAGTATCACGTAGAGCCAGACTTTCCCCACTATATCGCGCACCGCTTCCCATCCGTAACGCATCCGGTCCGGCCAATCCTGCTTCGTTTCGGGAAGGTTAACCTTCCCGGCCTGGATCTGGAAGACCCACTCTTCGAGGTGTCGCTCCATGCGCAGCCGGCCGATGACCCACCCCGCGACGATGGCAATCAACACGCCCATGCCGAGGTAGATGGCCGCCACCTCCCAGCCGAACAGCCCGTACAGAAGCACCAGCGCCACTTCGTTGACCATTGGCGCGGCGATAAGAAAGGAGAACGTCACTCCGAGCGGCACGCCCGTGGTCACGAACCCCAGAAACAGCGGCACCGCCGAACAGGAGCAGAAGGGCGTCACGATGCCGAGCATCGACGCCAGTACGTTGCCGACTGATTCACGCCGGCCCGCGAGAATGTTCCTTGTCCGTTCGGGGGTGAAAAAGGAACGGACAACGCCTACTCCGAAGACCACCAGGACCAGAAGAAGCAGCACCTTGGGCGCTTCGAAGATGAAAAACGAAACTGCGCTGCCCAGGCGTCCGGTGATCTGAAAGCCCATCAGGTTTGACATGACGCGCGCGGCGCGATCCGCAAAGGCCGGAAGGCTCTGATAAACGATCCACCAAGCCGCCAGCAGAAGAACGCTGAGTGAAAGGTATTTGGCGGTCATACGCGCATGGCTTGCGACCGCCGCCCGGCCTGTCGATTCTTCGTTGAGAGCTGCGAAACGGTCCCTGTCTTCTTCAAGCGTTTTCATCTTCCTATTTCCTCCATAAGGGACTTCTTATTTATTTATATATCGACATATAGCGATATTAATGAAACAAAAAAAGAGATCCCCTCTTATCTGCTACAAACGATCTCCCGACGAACGAGCGGAAGCCGGTTGGTCAGCGCCTTGACTTCCGGGTCATCGTCCAACCAGTGACGCAAATTTCCCAACATGCTTGATACATAAGGACTTTTTGCGCCGTCCTCCAACCGGTAATTCACCCACAAGCCGTCTTTGGAAAATGTGATAAGACCCGCCTCTTCGAGGATTTTCAGGTGCTTGCTCACCGTGGACTGAGCCAGGCCCAGGGCTTCTTGAATTTCGCATACACACAGTACGCGGTGTTGGAGCAACTTGACCATCTTAACCCGGTTCGGGTCGGAAAGGGCCTTCATAACTTTGATGAACTCTCTCATCTTTACTCCATACATCGTTATATCGCAATATATGCTATCAACCTCCGCTTGTCAAGATAAACATCCCCGATCCGCCCTTAGGAAAACGAGCCTCGAACCTACCTGACTATCACCAACCCAGAAGCGAATCATTTCGCCGCTAAGCTTTACTCGCGCTTCTACAATACCAATCTCGACGCGCTCCGGACGGTTTATTTTCTCGAATCCGATGAGAGTCCTTTTAGTTACTTGACGCCAAGCCGCTCCAGCGCTTCAATGATGCTTTTCTTGTCAAAGAAGCCCACATGCCGGTACGCTTCTTTCCCGTCTTTATCGAAAAAGATTTGGGTGGGTATCGCCTTGATACCATACTTCTGGGCTTCTTCCTTGTGTTCCCACACATCGATAAATACGATGGAAGCCCTGCCTTCATATTCCTTTTTCAGTTCCTCGATGATGGGCGCCATCATCTTGCAGGGGATGCAGGATGTGGCGCCCAAATCTATCATGGTCACCATGCCCTTTGTCGGGACAGAGCCGGGCTCGGCAAATGTACTGCCGGAAGCCCACCCAATCACCAGAGGGACGATACACAACGCGATGATCAATATTCTTTGCTGTTTTAAAAACCCCATCAACGATTTTCCCTTCAGGGCGGAAATAAAAACGCATTAAGACGGAATCTGTATATTTCCCAAAGCCAACCTATTTCACACAACAGTCCCTGCTCGCTATCCCCTCGGCCATCATCTTCTTGTAGTCGCCCAGCGCGTCGTGGGTCCAGCAATCGTCGCCACCGGCGCTTTCCCGGAAGGTGAGCGCCATGATATACGCCAGCTCTTTCACCGTGGCCCCAGCTTCGAGCGCTCCAAAGAAATGCTTTAAGAGACACGGCTTGGACCGGTTTTTAATCGACAGCGCGAAACAGATGAACTGATACGTCTTTTCATCGATAGACCGCTTTTCCTTGTACAGCCCGTCGATTTCATCAAAGGCCTTTGAAAATTCCGGAAAGAATTCCTCCAGTAAACGCATCTCTTTGCTCCTTTCTTCAGTAGTTGCTCCAATCGCTCAAACAGAGCCGCTCTTCAGCAGCAGCAACCGCATGCGCCGCCTTTAGAAGCGGCTGAATTGACGTCCCGATTCGCGTACGCTTCCTTCACCGCGGATTTAACCTTCTCGACCTCATCTCTCTTCAGGTTGAAGTCCTTATTCTTTTCGATTCCGAGTTCGGTAAGGACCATATAGCCCCGCAGTGGTACTCCCGCTTGCTCGAAAATAGCTTTAGCGCAGCCTACAGGGCAGCCATCCATAACCACCATGTCAGGGACGTCCTTTGCGGATTGCATAAAGCCGCTCAGTTGTCCCCCTATACCGGCCAGGCAGAACATCTTGCCAAAGCCCTCTTGCGTGAGTTCCACCGCCGCGGCGTTTGAGAGCTGTCCCACATTGGACGCTCCCGAACAAGCCAGGAGCATTACGCCGCCTCCCGCGTTTCCCTTTGTTTCGCAACAATTTCCAGCCATGATGACGCCCCCTTAATTGCCTTTAATCCATTGAACGACTTCTTCTTTTTTGGGAACTTTCCCCACCGACTTCACTTCCCCGTCCACGACCACCGCCGGCGTCCCGAAAACGCCGTAACCGGCGATCTGCATGGCGTCCTTGATCTTCTCCACCGACGCCTCCACGCCCGCTTCCTTAAGCGCTTCCTTCACCACCTTCTCCGTTTGTTCACACTTGGGGCATCCCGGACCCAACACCTTGATTTCCATGTTTTTTATCCTTTCATTATCGTTTCGCGGCCTGTTTCAGCCAATCAATGATTTTTACCTTCGGCGGTACCGACCCCACCGCCATGACCTTATCGCCGATCATGAGGGCCGGGGTTCCCAGTATCCCCATCCGGCCGATTTCCTTGACGTCCCGGACATGCTCAACGTCCGCCGGAAGCTGTAACTCTGTAAGCGCTTCCATGACCAGGGTTTCCAACCGGTCGCATTGCGCGCAGCCCGGCCCCACGACCTTGATGACCAATCCCTCCGGCGAATGGCTTTCATAGGATTGGCCGAGCATCTTCCTGAACTCCCGCAAAAAGGCCTTCCCGTATTCATCCCGGGCGGTGGGGGGTATGTAATTCTTCTTGGACAGTCTGGCCAGAAGCTCTTTTTGAACCTCGTCGTCGGACCGTTGTGAATATTCCGTTTCCATTTCCGCCAACACACCGGTCAGGCCGATAATCCCGACACCGCGGTTGTTGACTTTAATCTGCCTCACGTCTTTGGAAGCCATGATTTTTCTCGCTCCAAGCCCGCGTGGCCGCTCAGGTCACGCTCATCTGGGGCGCCGGTTCCCGAACCGCCATGCGTGTGGCGATCACCAGCCCGAACAGGAGGACTCCGAACACCGCGTAAAAATTGGCGTATCCCACGGCGCCGATAATCCTGCCGCCTATGGCCGTGCCGACCCCGCCGCCGCCCATAAAGCAGAAGGCCACCAGGGACATGGCCGTGCCCCGCGCCGTCCGGGCGAACTCCGTGGCCATGGTCAGCAGAGTGGAATGGGCCAGCATGAAGCCGACCCCGAGCAGGGCCACGCTGACAACCAGGATAACAGGATGGCTTCTCGCGCCGAATAACAGTCCGTCGGCCAGCATCGCCGTGATCAGCCCCAGGCTGAGGGCGTTCGATCTGCCGATTTGGGGGACGATCTTGCCGACCATCCGGCCCGTGACGACGGCCCCGGCGCCAAAAGCCGTGAGCGTCAAACCGATTGCGAAATAATTGTAATGAAACAGGTATTCCGTATAGGTACCAAGATACGAGAAGGAGCCGATGATCAATATCCCTTCAAGCAAAATCACCAGATACACCATCAAATTCGCGGGATTTCGCAGAAGATCGATATACGGTCGTATAAAACGGCTGTTCGGGTTCTTTTGCGGCGAGACATTCGAGCCCAATGAAAAGAGGAGGATAGTTGAAATGACCGAGATGACGGCGTAGGTGATAAACACGCCTCGCCAGCTTACGAAGTAGGCTATGGTTCCGCCCACGGCCATGCTCAACCCCTGGCCGAGAAACGCGATACCCATGAACGTGCCGATGACCCGCTGCCTTCTTTCCAGGGGAACCAGGTCGCCGATCAGCGCCAGCGAAATGGGCATCACGGACGCGGCGAACACGCCGGTCAGGGCGCGGTAGATCGAAAGGTCGAACAGCCCGAGCCCCATCGCGCAGAGGGCCGTGCACACGGTAAACAGAACCATGGAAAGCGTGATTACTTTTTTCTTCCCGTACCGGTCCGCAAGCGGGCCGAAAACCAGTTGAAAGAGCCCGAAGGGGATCA
The DNA here is from genome assembly GCA_963821845.1 of uncultured delta proteobacterium. Lineage (GTDB taxonomy): Bacteria > Desulfobacterota > Desulfarculia > JACQYL01 > CAWGVV01 > CAWGFI01. Next base: position 59,030 of record CAWGFI010000008.1, on the reverse strand, counting down.
TATACGCCGTGATGAGCAGACCCGCCCGAACCGGCGATACTTCGAGAGACTTCGAGATCGCGGGCATGATGGGAGAAACCACCCAATTGTCGGCCATGACGACAAAGCCCGCGAGGCCCAGAAACAAAACAAGTCGATTTTCATTCATGATTTTTTCCTTTGACAAAGGGGAGCCGATTCTTATCCTTTCGAGCCTCCCGATTTATTTTTTCATCGTCCGGAGCGCTTCCGATCGAATGATCACCTCATCAACCATCCGTACACCATGCCCGCCATGGTGGACAGCGCCACGATGATGGAACAAAACACGGCCGTCTTTTTCGCTCCCATCACGCTGCCGATGACCAGCATGTTGGGAAGCGACAGCGCGGGGCCGGCCAGCAGCAGCGCCAGCGCCGGGCCCTTTCCCATTCCCGCGCCAATGAGCCCCTGCAGGATGGGCACTTCGGTAAGTGTCGCGAAATACATCAACGCCCCCGAAACCGCCGCGAAGAGGTTGGCCCACAATGAATTTCCGCCCACCAGCGTTTCGATGTAGCGTTCGGGGATAAGCGCGGGATGGCCGGGGCGTCCCAGCATGAAACCGGCCACCAGCACCCCCGCCGCCAGGAGCGGAAAAATCTGCTTCATAAACCCCCAGGTGGATTGGACCCAGGTGGATCGTTCGTAACCGGCGAACCATGATTTGAGCATGAACGCCAGCACGATCAGCAAACCGGCGGTGACATACCATTTGGCGGCGAAAACAGCCGGCCAGATACCGGTCGATCCCTCGGCGGGACGGGCAAAGGCGGCGAAGACAAGAATCAACACCATGACCCCCAGGAACAGCCCGTCCTGCCACAGCGCGCGGCCTTGCTCATCCTCATTCGGCAGGTACATGGGACCGGTGGTCCTCTCGGCGTCGCTCTTGCGGAAAAAAAGCGCCATGAGCAGACCCGTGATCACGGCGAACACAATGGCCCCGACGGCGCGCGCCAGCCCCAGCTGCCAGCCCAGAATCCGGGCCGTCAGCACGATGGCCAGCACGTTGATGGCGGGACCCGAGTAGAGAAAGGCGGTCGCCGGCCCGATCCCCGCCCCGCGGCTATAGATCCCCGCGAACAGGGGAAGTACCGTGCATGAGCAAACCGCCAGGACCGTTCCCGAAATCGATGCCACCGAATAGGAAAGAATCTTGTTGGCCTGGGCCCCGAAGTACTTGAGCACGGACGCCTGCGAAATAAAGACGGCAATGGCCCCCGCGATGAAGAAGGCGGGAATGAGGCAGGTCAGCACGTGTTGTCGCGCGTATTCCTGCAGCATCAGGAAGGCTTCCAGACCCGAACGCCGGATGACCGGATCGTTCCAGGGCACGTAATAAGCCGCCGCGAAGATGGCGATAATCAGAAGGAGCTTATACTTTTCTTTCATGAGACAGCCTTCTTGCTTATTTGGCAAAACCGCCAACAACCAATCAAAATTTTTTTCTACTTCACTACCCGCAGGAAATCCTGCGCGTTGTTTTGCAGCACCGATTCCAGGCAGCCGAAGAAATTGAGGATGCAGGGCGTTTTCAACCGGTAAAAAATCTGCGTGCCCTTTCGTTCGTCCTCCACCAGACCGGCGTTTTTCAAAACGGACAGATGCTTGGAAACCGTGGATATGTCCGCCCCCACCATCTCCGTCAGATCGCAGACGCACCGTTCGTTGCGGGACAATTCATCCACGATGAACAGCCGCGTGGGGTGCGCCATGGCCTTCATGATCTTGGCGCGGGCTTCGAATTTTTCTTTTATGGCAGAGTCCATGGGGACCATCCTTTCTTACTTGGCAAAATAACCAAATAGGCGCCGCCTGTCAAGTCGATTTTTTTATACCCCCGGTTCGACCGGATTTACCTCCGAAACCATCTACCGGGCGCGTCATTCTCGTTTCACACTGGAAGAGCCTTCCCTGAATGTGTATCATTGATTATGGATCGACTCGTCGAGCGTCCGGAGGATACCGACATGATGGTTGAACGGGGAATGGTGACCGGAGTTACGGAAGAAGGCTGGGCCGAAGTGTCGGTGCGGCGGGAGTCCGCTTGCCCTCACTGCGGCGCCATGGTCAGTTGCGGAGCCTTCAACTCGGGCCCTCGCAAAAGCGTCATGGCCATAAACAAGGCGGGCGCGGACATCGGAGACGCGGTTTCCATTGTCCACGGTTCGGGGTCGCTGCTGGCTTCGGCCGTAACCTATATAATCCCCACCATCACGCTCCTGCTCGGAGCCGCGATCGGAGCCTTTTACCACGCCTCTTTCAATATGGACGAGAACATCGCTTCCATCGCGCTGGGCGCCCTGGGCGTCGTCCTGGGATTCGCCCTGTCCCTGCTCCTGTCCAAAAAAATCACCGTCAACCGGGACCTGATCCCGGTCATCACCCGCATCGAAACCGAGGAACACCACTCCTCCTGCTCCCTCCATGGAGAACACGCTCATAAGGTGGAGTGAAACTCCGAATAGAAAAAGCAATGCAGGGGAATCTCCTCCCCCGCGAATTTTTTGCTCTTTTCTTTTCGAATTACCCGAAATTACTGTTTAATCGGCAGAGTTATGACAATTTCCAGCATGCCGTCGTCATGGAGTTCGATTCCGATGGTCCCGCCGTGTTTGTCCACGATGATTTTGGACAGGGGCAGGTCGACCAGGTCCGCGGAAATCTGGGAGGCGGTGAAGGGGTAAAAGAAATGCTCCACGTCGTCCGGGGATATGTGCGTGGGCGTATAGGTGAAAACCGTGACGATGGAGCCGTCGTCCAGCCGGGATGATATGGTCAGCGTGGACATTTGCTTCATCTGGCACAGCGCGTTTTTGATCAGGTTGCCGAAGGCGCGTTTGATCTGAGCCTGGTCCGCCGTGACCTGCGGCATCCCAGGTTGCAGATGAAGTTCCAGACAGGTTCGCGGAGCGTCCGTCTCCGCCATGGCCTCGTTCAGGGACGTTTCGATCAGCTCGTTGACGTCCGTGGGCTTGGGGGAAAGCTCCAGTGGCTGGATGTAATGCAGGATCATCCGCAGGATGGTTTCCAGACGGCTGACTTCCTTGACGATAATCTCCACCTTGGTCCGGTTGGGATCGTCCGGACTCATGGACGTCAGCAGCCGGCGGGCGAATCCGCCCGCGGAAACCAGCGGATTGCGGATTTCGTGCGCGAGGCGAGCGGAAACCTCGCTGATGGTCTTGATTTCCTCGCTGCGCACCAACCGTTCCTGAAGCTTGATCCGGCCCGTCACGTCGACGATGATGCCGTCAACGCTGGAAATGGAGCCGTCCGCCTCCTGGAACGGAATGGCGTGGTCCATGACATAGACGATGTGGCCGTCCTTGTGTCGGACCCGGTATTCGGCGATGAACTCCTTGCCCTTGCGGAAACTTTCTTCGCGCAGGCTTACCACCCGATCGCGATCGTCATCGTAGATTTTGCCGCTCCAGACCTGCGGATTGCGGAAGATTTCCGTGGGCGTGTAGCCGAAAATCTCTTCCACGAAATGGTTGATGAACAGGATCCCCCCGTTGGGGCGGATGCGGTAGACCACCAGAGGCACGTTCTCCACCAAAGTGCGGTATTTTTCCTCGGATTCGATCAATTCGGCCGTGCGCTCCTGCACGCGCGCTTCCAGCACCGCCGCGTGAAATTCGATCTGCCGCCGCGATTCCTTAAGCGATATCAGCATGGTGTTGATGGCCTCGTTGAGCACCCCGACCTCGTCCATGGGAATCGGCTCCAGCAGTTCCTGGCGGGCGCCCTGGGCAATTTCCCGAGCCTGGTATACGATACGGCGGATGGGGCGCAGGAAATAGCGCGTGACGATCATGACGCAAATGAAGGAGGCCGCGATGCCGATGAGCCCCACGAACAGCATCATGTACAGGGTGTCTTCCAGAAGCGAGGTGATCTCCGAGCGGTCGAGCAGAATTTCGATCAATCCCACCTTCTGGCCGGAATAATCCTTGATGGGCGCCAGCAGGATGGAGAATTCGGGAGCTTCCTCCGGAGAAATAAGGATTTTCGGATCAGACGCTTCGAAGGAAGCGTCCAACGTTTTTTCAGGCAGATTAACCGGCGTATTCCGCGTGGAATGCAGTAATGTAAATGAACCGTTTTCTTTGATATAAATGGAGTAGTTGCATCCGGATCGTTTTTGCAGGTTTTCCAGGAATACCTGGCCGAACGAATAGCCCACCTCCAGCGTGCCGATCAGGTCGTGGTGAAAAAAGACGGGGGCCACCCCGCGTATGCCGATGCCCGTGGCGCCTCGTTCCAGACCCGCGACCCGTTCCCGGGTACGCACCGCTTCCAGGATGGTGTTGCGGTAATCCTGCATCTGGTCGCCGTACTTATCCAATTGGTGGAGCCTGAGAAACGAGGTGGCGGGCAGGGTGTGAAAGTGAAAAAAACGGATGCCGAAACTGTATTTCAAATCCAGAAAGCCCGGATACAGCAGTTGTATGAGTTTGTTGCGATCCCGGTAGGCGAACGCTTCCTGGACGCTGGGGTTATCCGCGGTCGTGCTGGCCAGCGCCAGCGCGAACTGCTGGCGGTCTCGCATTTCGGAAAGAAATTCAACATAATATTGCTGCATCCGCCGGTGTTCGATCTTGTTGATCAGATCCAAACGGTAGGCCAGTCCGATATAGGCGAGCGAGGTCGTCCCGATAAAAGAAAGCAGGAGAAATGGAAAAGCCATTTTCCATTTGATGCTGGTGTTACGGATAGCGCTCAAAAACATAGATTTTTCAGCTTATTGAGTATATTTTTTGGAGCAGACATTAGCCTAAGGCAATCGCCAAGTCAATGCGTCCGGTCGAACCCGGACACCGCCCGGAAACCGGCGGCGGCGGGGCGATGTGATCGCGAGAACGCGTGATCCTTAAAACGGCAGGATGCAAATTCCGCTTATTATAACCAACGATCATAAATAAAAAATGTATTTTCTGCATAAACATATTATAAATACGATCTTAACAGAAACAGAAGTTCGAAAAGGAGATCGGATCGTCGTGGCCGCTTCCGGGGGCCCGGATTCGACCGCCTTGTTGCGGCTGCTGCATGAATGCGACGCGGAACTGGGTTTGCGCCTGTGTGTGGCTCACTTTCACCACGGTCTGCGGGGAGAATCCGCGGACGAGGACGCCCGTTTCACCCGCGATCTGGCCGGGGAACTGGGCTGCCCGTTCATCTTTGAACGGGGGGACGTGAAAGCGCTCCATCGGGACGCCCGCCTGTCCGTTCAGGAAGCGGCGCGCGAATTGCGGTACGATTTTCTGGAACGCGCGCGGCGGGAAACCGGCTCCTCGGCTATCGCCCTGGGCCACACCCGGGACGATCAGGTCGAGGAAATAATCATGCGCCTGGCTCGGGGGGTCGGCCCCGAGGGGCTGGCGGGCATGCCCGCCAGCCGGGATTCGACCATCATCCGGCCCCTGCTCGGTATTTCCAAGGGCGAACTGGTCGATTACCTGAAAAACGGGGGCCATGGATATCGGGAAGATCCGTCCAACCGGGACATTAAATATCTGAGAAATCGGGTCCGATTGAACGTTTTGCCGAATCTTCGGGAATTGAATCCTCGCTTTGACGAATCGGTTTCCCGATTGTCCCGCCTGGCGCGGAATGACAACGACTATTTCGAACGCGAGATTTTTAAACGATGGCCCGGCCTGAGCGTCTATGAACATGATGGGCTGTCGCTTTTCGACCGGTTTCTGGTGGCGCGGGAACATCCCGCGCTGGTTTCCCGCCTCACGCGTCTGGCCGTGGCCAAGGTAACGGGATCGACGCGAGCGTTGACGCAATTCCACGTGGCTTCCGTATTGGACGCCCTTTATGACCTCGGCCGGAGCGCTCATTTCGATCTTCCACGCGGCGCGGAGGTTGAAATCAGCCACGGCGAATTTCTTATCCATGGTCCGGACGCCTTGCGTCCGTGGCCGGAAATCGAGGCCGCGCGTCCCGGCGCCTATGAATTGGTAGGTCTGGTAGGAGAAATCGACCTTACTCGTGTTGACAAAACGCCGAAAAAACTCAATGTTGGACCATGGCGGTGTTTTATCGACGCAAATAGCATCTCCTGGCCTCTGACGTTGCGCGTTTTCAGGCCGGGCGACCGCATGGTCCCGCTAGGACTATCCCGCCACAAAAAGCTTAAGGATATATTTATCGACCGCAAGATTCCCCGATGGCGAAGGCGGCTCGCGCCGATTCTCGAAAGCGGCGGAGTCATCCTGTGGGCGGGGGGTGTCGGCCCTTCCGACCGGGCCAGAGTGAAAAACCATGACGCCGAAGCCGTGGAAGTGACGTGTCGCGGATGGTTTTTCGAGCCCTATAAAAGTTGATTTTCCCTAACAATGTGTTTGAACAATATGGATTTAAATTATAGTATTAAAGTTTACAGTAAACCTTCTGGAGGTTCATTTTGAGCCCTTTTTATAAGAATCTGGCGCTGTGGCTGGTTATAAGCCTTCTCATGATCTTTCTGTTCAATATGTTCAACCGGCCGCAGGAAGATCACGATACCATAAGCTATAGTGACTTTTTGTCTTCCGTTGAAAAAGGCAACATTTCCACCGCCTTGATACAAGGTAGCGATCTTTCCGGCAAATATGTCGACGGCCGCAAATACAATACCTTTACGCCACGAGATCCCGAACTTATTTCCACCCTGCGCAAGAACGGGGTGCGGATCAACGTCAAGCCGGAGGAAGACTCTCCCTGGTACATGACCATCCTGATCTCCTGGTTCCCCATGATCCTGCTGATCGGCGTCTGGATTTTCTTCATGCGGCAAATGCAGGTGGGCGGCGGGAAAGCCATGGCCTTTGGCAAGAGCAAGGCGCGTCTTCTGAACGAGGAGAGTCAGAAAGTCACCTTCGAGGACGTGGCGGGCGTGGAGGAAGCCAAGGAAGAACTGAACGAGATCGTCGAATTCCTGCGCGATCCCAAGAAATTCACCCGTCTGGGGGGCCGCATTCCCAAGGGCGTGCTGCTCATGGGCGCGCCGGGCACCGGCAAGACGCTGTCTGGCGCGGGCCATCGCCGGCGAAGCCGGGGTTCCCTTTTTCTCCATCAGCGGCTCCGACTTTGTGGAGATGTTCGTGGGCGTGGGCGCTTCGCGCGTACGCGATCTGTTTGTGCAGGGCAAGAAAAACGCGCCGTGCATCATCTTTATCGATGAAATCGACGCCGTCGGCCGCCATCGCGGGGCCGGACTGGGTGGCGGTCATGACGAACGCGAACAGACCCTGAACCAGCTCCTGGTGGAGATGGACGGATTCGAATCCAATGAAGGCGTCATTCTGATTGCCGCCACCAACCGCCCCGATGTCCTCGATCCGGCGCTGCTCAGACCGGGCCGGTTCGACCGTCAGGTGGTCGTGCCGCGCTCCCGATATTCGCGGGCGCGAGCTGATCCTCAAGGTCCATTCACGCAAAACGCCGTTGGATGAAGGAGTCAATCTGGCCATTATCGCTCGCGGCACCCCCGGTTTCAGCGGCGCGGACCTGGAAAATCTGGTCAACGAGGCCGCCCTGCTGGCCGCCAAACGCGACAAGAACAAAATCGGCATGCAGGAACTGGAATTGGCCAAGGATAAGGTCATGATGGGCGCGGAACGCCGAAGCATGATCATCAGCGAGGATGAAAAGCGGATCACCGCCTATCATGAAGCGGGGCATGCGCTGGTGGCCAAAATCGGTGCCCAACGCCGATCCCATTCACAAGATGACCATTATTCCGCGCGGAAAAGCGCTGGGTCTGACCCAGCAGCTTCCCATGGACGAACGGCACACTCAGCCCAAAAGCTACATCCTGTCGATGCTGGCGGTGCTGATGGGCGGACGGGCCGCCGAAGAACTGATCCTCAAGGACATCACCACAGGCGCCGGCAACGATATCGAACGGGCCACCGACATCGCCCGCAGAATGGTGTGCGAATGGGGCATGAGCGAGGAACTGGGGCCGCTTACCTTCGGCAAGAAAGAGGAACAGATCTTTCTGGGCCGGGAAATCGCGCAGCACCGGGACTACAGCGAACAGACGGCTCAGAGTATCGATGAAGAGGTGAACAAGCTGGTAAACGGAGCCTACCGTCAGGCCAAACAGATTCTCTCCGATAACATCGACATCCTGAACGCTGCTGGCGGAAAGCCTGCTGGAAAAGGAAACGCTGGACGCTTCGGAGATCGAAGATGTCATCCGGCAGACACGCGACGCTCGTATATCCAAGGGGCAAACCGAACGGACTGAAGAAACCGCGGGCCTGGATACATGATACAGATGGAGGCGGACGGAGAGCCGGCAAAATCGAACGCGCTCGATTTCCTGAACGCTTCGGGAAAAACGCTGGTCATGGGGGTGTTGAATGTCACTCCCGATTCTTTTTCCGACGGCGGCCGTTTTTTTAAAAGCGGCGACGCTCTTGCCCGGGCCCTGCGCATGACCGAGGAAGGGGCAGACTTCATCGATATCGGCGGCGAGTCCACGCGCCCGTTTTCGGATCCCATAACGGTCCGGGAAGAACTGGACCGCGTCATTCCCGTTATCGAGGAGCTGCGAAAGCGGGTCGAAACCCTTATCACCATAGACACGACCAAGGCGGCGGTGGCCCGTGAAGCGGTAAACGCGGGAGCGGCCGTCATCAACGATATCAGCGCCCTGCGTTTCGATCCGGACATGGCTCGGGTCGCCGCTGAACTCAAAACGCCGGTGGCGCTCATGCACATGAAAGGTTCGCCCAAGGACATGCAGGTCAACCCGACCTACGACGACCTGATGGGCGAGCTTATCGCCTTTTTCCGGGAGCGGATTGACTCTGCGGGCGCCGCCGGAATACCGGAAGACCGGATTATCATCGATCCGGGCGTCGGGTTCGGCAAAACCTACGATCACAATCTCCTGATCATCAATCGTCTCGGGGAGTTGACTTCCCTCGGCAGGCCCGTGCTGCTGGGAACGTCCCGAAAAACTTTTATCGGCAAGATAACCGGGGTCGAAAAGCCCGAACAGCGTGACGTTGGCACCGGGGCTACGACCGCCATAGGCGTCTATAACGGAGCGCGTATCATTCGCGCGCATAATGTTTCGATGACCCGCCAGATCGCGGACATGGCGGACGCAATACTACGGGAACGTGTCGGGTAGCAATGGGCGGACTGTTATCCAGCCTGCGCTGGCAGGATATAATCGATATCGTTGTAGTGGCCATGCTGATCTATTGGCTGCTGGTGTTCATCAAGGGAACGCGAGCCGTCCAGATGCTGACCGGTCTGGCCTTTCTGCTCCTGGCCTTCGTCATTTCGGACAAACTCGAATTTCTGACCCTGCGCTGGCTGCTCAGCACGTTCCTCAGCTCCATCCTGCTGGTCATCATTATCCTTTTTCAATCGGATATCAGGCGCGTGCTCATGCAGGTGGGCGGAGGCACCTTTTTCGGGGGTCCCAGGAACGGTTGCAGCTTATCGAGGAAGTCAGCCGGTCCGCCATCTCGCTCGGCAGCAAGCGGATCGGCGCGCTTGATGGTCTTTGAACGCACTACGGGATTGAACGACTACACCGAAACCGGGACCATGCTCGACGCGCGAATTACGCGGGAGTTGCTGCTAAGCGTCTTTCAGACCACCTCTCCCTTGCATGACGGCGCGGTCATAATTCAGAAGGGGCGGGCTTCCGCCGCCGGTTGTTTTCTGCCGCTGACCTCCAATCCCCAAGTCGACAAGTCATACGGTACCAGGCACCGCGCGTCCATCGGGCTTACCGAAGAAACCGACGCCGTGGTGGTGCTGGTTTCCGAGGAAAAAGGGCAGGTGTTCATCGTGGAAAACGGCCTGGTCGGTCCAAGCCTGGACAAAGCCACCCTGGATGTGCGGCTGCGGGAACTGCTCACGTCGCCTCACGCTACCCAGGAATCCAAAGAACCATGACAAGCTTAAGCGCGAGCCGGTAAATAATGCTTTCGTTTCGTACATTCTTCACTCAGAACATCGGACTCAAGATCATCAGCCTCATCCTGGCTCTATCCCTGTGGCTTTTCGTGGTGGGCGAGGAGACGGCGGAGATCGGCATCACCGTTCCCCTTGAAATCATCAACGTTCCCGAAGACCTGGTGATCACCAACGACGTCATCGACGATCTGAATGTGCGGGTGAGCGGCCCGAGGAGTCTGATCAGAAGGCTTTCCAATGAAACGAGAAGCAAGATCATAGACCTTGGGGGTGTCGAGCCGGGCGAGATTACCTTTGAAATCCTGCCGGAAGACCTATCCCTGCCGGGCGGCATCAAGGTGACCAGGCTGTCTCCTTCCACCATCACCCTGGAGGTCGAGCGGATCGAAAGGAAGAGGCTCAATATTCTCCCGGTCCTGCAAGGGGGCCCGCAATCGGGCTTTGAGGTCGTCTCGGTCAAGTTTACGCCGGACGCCGTGGTCGTCAGCGGACCTCCCAGCGCGCTGACCAATATGGACGCCATCTGGACCAAACCCATCAACGTGGAAAAGAAAACCGAATCGTTCACGCAAACCGTGGCGCTCGATCTGCCCGGCAATCTGCTCAATCTGGACATGAAGGATAAGGAAAGCCTCAAGGTCGAGGTGGTCATCGATCAAAAAGTCGTCACCAAGTCCTTCGACGGCATTCCCATAAAAGCAGTCAACACCACCAAGGCGTTGCAGATAACGCCCCAGAAAGTCCGGGTACGGTTGATGGGGCCGGTTAATAGCCTGGAGAATCTCGATCAGGGCAAGGACCTTGAAGCGACCGTCGATCTCGCCGATCTGGGGCCGGGCGAGTACAAGAGGAAACTCGCCCTGAAGAAACCCAAGGACCTGACGTTACTCGAAATATCGCCTAACACCGCTGATGTGAAAATTTTTGGCGACACTCAAGGAGAATAGTCATGCGTAAGCTGTTCGGTACGGATGGTATCCGCGGCGTGGCCAACATTTATCCCATGACGACCGAGTTGGCCATGCAGTTGGGTAGAGGGGTGGCCTACCTGTCCAAAAGGACCCAACGCCGCCACCGGGTGTTGATCGGTAAGGACACCAGGGTGTCCGGATATATGCTCGAAAACGCCATCGCCGCCGGGGTCTGCTCCATGGGCGTCGACGTCATGCTGGTAGGGCCGGTTCCCACGCCGGGCATCGCCTTTTTGAGTCACAGCATGAGGGCCGACGCGGCCATCGTCATATCGGCTTCCCACAATCCGTTTCAGGACAACGGCATAAAAGTGTTCGGGCCGGACGGATTCAAGTTGCCCGATCAATTGGAAGAAGACATCGAGCAGCTTATATTCAGCGACAAGCTGGACGCGCTCCGCCCCACCGCCGAGGAAGTGGGCAAGGCCTTTCGTATCAACGATTCGCAGGGCCGGTATATCGTCTTTTTGAAGAACGCCTTTCCGTCCCACATGACCCTCGACGGCCTTAAAATAGCGATCGATTGCGCGAATGGAGCCACCTATCTGGTAGCGCCGGCGGTATTCGAGGAGTTGGGCGCCGACATAACGGTGACCTGTCAACCAGCCCAACGGCCACAACATCAATGACGGATGTGGGGCGCTCTATCCCGGGCACGTGGCGGAACTGGTGCGCAAAACCGAGGCCGACGTCGGCATCGCCTTTGACGGCGACGGCGACCGCCTCATCATGTCGGATGAAAAGGGCGCCGTTATCGACGGCGACTTCATATGCGCCATCTGCGCCAAGGACCTCAAGGACGAGGGACGCCTGCAAAAAGACACCGTGGTGGGAACCCTGATGAGCAACATGGGGCTGGAGGTCGCGCTCAAACGCCTTGGCGCCGGTCTGGTGCGGACCAAGGTCGGCGACCGCTACATCGTGGAGGAGATGCGGGCCAAGGGCTACAATCTGGGCGGCGAACAATCCGGGCACGTGGTGTTTCTGGACCTCAACACCACCGGCGACGGCATCATGTCCGCGCTCCAGGTATTGGCGGCCATGCAGCGCAGCGGCAAACCGCTGTCCGAACTGTCCAAAATCATGGAACCGTTCCCGCAAACGCTCATCAACGTGGCCGTGCGGGAAAAACCCGCTCTTTCGACCATCCCCCCGATCAAGAACGCCGTGGAGGAAGCGGAAACGCAACTGGGCGACAACGGGCGGATTCTGGTGCGGTATTCGGGAACCGAAAATCTGGCGCGGGTCATGGTGGAAGCGAACGATCAGGGACTGGCCGACTCCGTCGCCCGCCACTTGAGTGACATCATCAAGAATTATCTGGGGGTTGAAGCATGACCAGCCGTCTCCTGGTTATGGATGTGGGGAACACCAACACCGTCTTGGGCGTGTACCATGGCGACACCCTGGAGTGCGACTGGCGCATCCGCACCGAACAGAACTGCACGGTGGATGAATACGCCATCCTTATGTCCAATCTTTTCAACAGCAAACAGCTGACGCTTGCCGACATTTCCGATGTCATCGTTTCCTGCGTGGTCCCCCCCATGCTGGTGACGCTCGAACAGTTCTGCCGGCGCGAGTTCAAAAAAAGTCCCGTGGTGGTGGGGCCGGGCATCAAAACCGGCATGCCCATCCTGTACGACAACCCGCGCGAAGTGGGCGCCGACCGCATCGTGAACGCCGTCGCCGCCTATGAAAAATACCGCTGCGCGCTCATCGTCGTGGATTTCGGCACCGCCACGACCTTCGACGCCATATCGGCGGAAGGCGAATATCTGGGCGGCGCCATATCGCCGGGCGTGATGATCTCTTCCGAGGCCCTCTTTCTCAAGGCCTCCAAGCTGCCCCGAGTCGAAATCTTCGCCCGGCCCAAATACGTGGTGGCCAAGGACACCGTGAGCAGCATGAACGCGGGCATCATCTTCGGTTTCGCCGGCATGGTGGACGGTATCATCGCGCGCATGAAGGCCGAACTGAAGTCCAACCCCAAGGTCATCGCCACCGGCGGGCTGGCGCCGCTGATGATGACTGAAGCCAAAAGCCTCGAACAAGAGGATCAATTTCTGACGTTGGAAGGATTGCGCATCATTTACTACCGCAATCGCTGAACAGCGTCGGCTGCCGTATCCCTATGATGATCAAGCCTCCCTCATTGCGAAATGGGGCGACCATCGGCGTGGTGGCGCCGTCCTCCCCGTTCGACCCGGACCGGTTCCGGGCCGGAGTGTCCATTCTTGAAGAAATGGGGTTTCGCGTCGCTCTCGGTAGCCACGTCATGTCCAGAAACGGCCACCTGGCGGGTTCGGACGAAGACCGGCTGGCCGATTTCCGCGACATGCTCCTCAACCCGGAAGTGGACGCCATCATGGCCGCTCGCGGCGGGTACGGAGCTCTTCGTATCGTCGGCGGGATCGATTTCGACGCCATCAGGCGACGCCGCGTTCCCGTCATCGGCTTCAGCGACGTGACCGTGTTGCTCAATGCCATCGCCCAACGCTGCTCCCTGGTCGCCCTCCACGCCCCCATGGTCCATTCGCTGCCCAAGGTTTCACCGGACTCGTTGGACTCCCTGCGTTCCGCACTCACGAGCGAAACCCTCCCGCCCCTGGTATGGGAGCAACGCGTGGCGCTGAGAAACGGCGTCGCCTCCGGACCGCTCTATGGAGGCAACCTGGCCACGCTGATCAGCCTTATGGGGACGCCCTTCGAACCATCCTTTGACAACGCCATACTCATGTTGGAAGACGTGCACGAACCCCTGTACCGGATCGACCGCATGCTCACCCAGCTCAAACTCGCCGGCGCATTGGACAATGTCGCGGGTATCCTGCTGGGTGAATTCAGCGGCGTGGACAAGGAACGGGTGTGGGAACGAGTTCTGGAACTGGCCCCACCGTCCGTCCCCGTTTGGGGCGATCTGCCTTTTGGACACGGCGCCGTCAATCATACCTGGCCCATCGGGGCCGTCACCTCGTTCGGCGCGGATGATACGGTCCGCTTCAGCGTTCCGTGAAAGCGCCCATGCAAGCTTTTGAACCAGTACGGGAACAGTTGAAACGCGGCCTCGCCGAAAGCGTGTTCCCCGGCGGCGTCATGCTGGTGGCGCGCGGTTCGGATGTTCTATTCCTGGAGGCTTTCGGGCGCGCCGGCGCGGAAGACGACGCGCCGCCGGTCCGCGTGGACACCATTTTCGACCTCGCCTCGTTGACCAAACCGCTGTGCGCGGCGCTGGCCGTCAATCTCCTGGTGGAGGACGGGCGGCTGAATTGGCGGACGCCTCTGTCCCGTATCCTGCCCATCGACAGGGAAAGCCCGCTCGTTCAAAAGGGCGTGACCCTGGCGCGGTTGCTGACGCACTCCTCGGGATTGCACCCGTTCCGGCCCTATTACTACTGGCTGTCCAAACGGCGCCAGCCCGATCCCAAGGCGTGGGTGCGCGAGGAAATCGTTTCACAGCCGCTGTCCTATGAACCCGGAACCGCCGCATGGTACAGCGATCAGGGATTCATGCTGGTGGAATGGGTGGTGGAAACCGCCGCCGAACAGACTTTGGACACCTTTGCTCACGAACGTATCTTCGGTCCACTCCATATGGACCGCGCCGGGTTTCGCCCCTCTCTGAGTTCCCGATTTTCGCCGGATGAGTTCGCTTCCACGGGCTACTGTCCTCGCCGTAAACGCGCGCTGTGGGGCGAAGTCCACGACTCCAACTGTTTCGCTCTGGGCGGAGTGAGCGGCCACGCGGGGCTGTTCGGATCGGCTCGCGATGTGTGGCTGCTTGTGTCCGAACTCCTGGCCTGCTATGAAGGAGCGGGGAGCGGTATGTTCGCCACGCGACGGATACGGGAGATGTTCGATTACCTCAACCCCGTCGCCGGATCGACCTGGCGGCTGGGTTTCGATTCGCCCAGCCCGCGCAATTCCAGCGCAGGGGAGTTGTTTTCCCGCCACAGCGTGGGCCATCTGGGGTTTACCGGAACATCCTTCTGGCTGGACCTCGACGCCCGACTCATGGTAATCCTTTTGACCAACCGCGTCGCTCTGCGGCCGCGCAGCGCCGCGCTCAAAAAATTCCGTCCGGTCATCCACGACCTGGCCTACCGGGCGGCGGTCCCGGAAAGGAAATAACTTGAACGGAGCGCCCCTGTCCAATCAGTCCATTGTTCCCGCCGACGCCAAACATATCCACATCCTGGGGATATGCGGAACGGCCATGGCAGCGCTCGCCGGAATGCTCCTGGAAAAGGGCTTCACGGTCACCGGATCGGACACCAACGTCTATCCGCCCATGAGCGATTTCCTGCGCGGACTGGGCGTGAAAGCCTTTCAGGGATACCGGGCCGAGAATCTGGACAGCTTCGCCACGCCTCCCGACCTGGTGGTAGTGGGTAACGTCATCCGCCGGGACAACCCGGAAGCGGCCCGCATGCGCGAACTGGATCTGCCTCACGCCTCCTTTCCCCAAGTGCTTTCCAGTGTGTTCATTTCCGGCAAACAGTCCCTGGTGGTGGCGGGCACGCACGGAAAAACCACCACGTCATCGCTCTTGGCCTGGGTTCTGGAAAGCGCGGGGCTGGACCCCAGCTTCATGATCGGCGGGATCGCCAAGAATTTCATGAAAAACTACAAGGTGGGGAAGGGCGGACTGTTCGTGGCGGAAGGCGACGAATACGACACCGCCTACTTCGACAAGGGCCCCAAGTTCCTGCACTATCAGCCGCGCTTCGTCATTTTGACCGGCGTGGAATTCGATCACGCCGACATCTACCGCGACCTGGATCACATCAAGTCATCCTTCCGCAAACTGCTGTCCATTATTCCCACCGAGGGGACGCTGTTCGTCTGCGGGGAAGACGCGGGGGCCATGGACGTGGCCGCCGGTTTTCAGGGCAATATGGAAACCTACGGCATGGAAGGGTCCGGCTGCGACTGGACCGGCGAAATCCTGGGCGCGGCGCGGGGCAAAACCCGTCTGCGCGTTTCCTACAAAGGGACCGTGGCGGGAGAAACGGAGCCGCCGCTTTCGGGCCGCCATAACATGCTCAATGTCCTCTCGGCGGTGGCCCTGCTAACCCGGTTGGGCGTGGACTTCGACCGTATAAGCAAGGGTTTGAGTTCGTTTCAGGGGGTCAAGCGGCGGCAGGAAGTTCGAGGCGTGGAGCGCGGGGTGACGGTAATCGATGATTTCGCCCATCACCCCACCGAGGTCCGGGAAACCGTGGCCGCCATGCGCCGGGCTTACGACACAGGCAGGCTGATCGCGGTTTTCGAACCCCGGACCAACACCAGCAGGCAGAAGTTTTTTCAGGACGAGTACGTCAGATCGTTCGAGGGGGCGGATTACGTGTTGCTACGTGAGCCTCCCGACCCCGAAAAATTCCCGCCAGACAATCGATTCTCGTCCCGTCAGCTCGCCGGGGATCTGCGCCAGCGGGGCGTAGAGGCGTTCTCGTTTGACTCGACGGAGGGCGTCATCGAGCGGGTCCAACTCCTCGCCCGCCCGGATGACACCATCCTTGTTATGTCCAACGGCGGTTTTGACAATATCCATGACAGACTCCTGAAGGCGCTCGCTCAAGCCGCTTAGGATCAGGACCCTTTGTTCAGACGCTGGTCCCACTCGAATTCGCGAGCGGTCACGTTGTCTTCCAGCCTACGCGTCCGCCGGTCCAGATTCTGATAGGTCCTCTTGAGCCGATCCAGCGCCATGGAGCGTGAGTTCGCGTACGAGCTATAAAATTCACTTTCATCCGGGTTGTTGATGGGCCTCACCGGTTCCGGCTTCAAAATCAGCGCCGCCAGCAGATACAGTCCCACCACCGGCCAGAAACCGGTGAAGATCAGGATCAGCACCGCGATAAGGCGGCTCCAGAAAACCGATATATTGAAATAGTCCGCCATGCCGCGAATAACGCCGAGGATGACCCCGTTACGCGATCGATAGGGGCCCGCTCCACGGCTGGGGCGAGGGCTGGAGTTTGATCTGAAATCCGCCCTTCTCCACGGCCGGTGCGAGCAAAAATCGTGTCTTCTTCCACAGCGAATCATTGTTTTTCGTCCTTTTTATCCGGGTCCAAAAGAATCGTCTCCAACGCCTCGATACGCTTTTCCATGCGGGAGAAACCCTCGTAAAGCTCCTGTACCAGCTTGGTTTCTTCCGACTCCTCCCGCTCCCGCCGGGCGTCCGGATTTCCGGTCACCAGCTTTATGGCCCAGATCAGGAAGAACCCGGCGACCACTACTAGGGGAAGACTGAGAATCAAAATTATGCCCAGCGCGAGAGCCGACATAGCTACTCCTTTTTTACCGCTTCAACGTGCGCTCTGGTTCAGGCGGGCCGGTCTTCTCCGCTCGCGTGGCCGGTTCGGGCCTTGAGTTCCCGCAGTTCTCGCTCGATGTCCTCATCCTGGGCCAGATTGGTGAACTCGTCATCCAACCCCCCCGGTTTCCGCCATGCGTCCACCAAGTCGGCTTCCGCCTCCATGCGTTCTATTCTATTCTCAAACTGCTCGAAACGCACGAAAACATCGGAAGTTTCATACTTGCGGATGTCTTCCTTGGCTTTGCGCTTGCGCTGCGCGTGAATGTGGCGCTGAATGAGCAGACGCTGTTTTTCACGGGCGGTATTGAGCTTTTCTTCCAACTGCCGCATCTCGTCGCCGTACTGGTCGATGATGGCCTGCGTTTCGGCGCCTTCCGCTTCCAGCGACTCCGCCTTTTCCACAAAACGGCGTTTTTCCAGCAGCGCTTCCCTGGCCAGATCCTCCCGACCCCGGTTCACCGCCAGCTCGGCCCTGCCCGCCCAGGATTGAGCGCGCCCGCGCGCCTCTTCCGACCCCCGCTCGACCCGCTTCTTGGAAGCCATGGCCCCGGCGCAGGACGCCTTGATCTCCACCAGAGTGTCTTCCATTTCCTGGATCATCAGCTTGACCAGTTTTTCCGGATCTTCGGCCTTGTCCAGCATGGCGTTAATGTTAGAACTTATGATGTCGCGTACTCGAGTGAAAATTCCCATGTTGACCTCTCCTGGATGTTGTTTTGTGCCTAAGAGAGCAACAACCGGGCCATGCGTCACAAACATTAAATAATGACATGATTACAAATAGTTAACCAAAGGTAGCCGAGATTTCCGTCTTGCGCTCTATGGTCCTTCATGCTATATATTGGTTATTATCGCCACATGAAAGGTTTTTATCGCCATGGCCAATCTATCCTATCCCGACCCGTCCGCCCCGCGAGCCCCCGAGGCGCTCGGACAATCGGAAACCTTTCTCCGTTTCGGTGAACGCCTCTCCCGCGCGGCCAAGGTCGACCGGCCCATCCTGATTATCGGCGAACGCGGAACCGGTAAGGAACTGGCGGCCTACCGGCTTCATTTTCTGTCCAGCCGCTGGCAGGAACCCTTTGTAACGCTTAATTGCGCGGCCCTGGCCCCCAGCCTGATCGAATCGGAACTGTTCGGCCATGAAGCGGGAGCTTTCACCGGCGCGCTACGCCGCAGGATCGGCCGTTTTGAAGCCGCCCATCAGGGAACGCTCTTTCTGGACGAAATCGGAGCCATTCCGTTGGAGGCTCAGGAAAAAATCCTGCGCGTGGTGGAATACGGTTCGTTCGAACGGGTGGGTAGCACGGACCCGGTGCGGGTGGACGTGCGGATCGTCGGCGCCACCAACGCCGATCTGCCCGCGCTGGCGGCCAAAGGACGGTTCAAGAGCGACCTGCTGGACCGCCTCTCCTTTGAAGTGTTGTTCGTACCGCCTCTCCGGGAACGCGAAGGGGACGCGCTGTATCTGGCGCGTTATTTCGCCACTCGCATGGGCTACGAACTGGGCCGGTCCGAAGCCCCCGAATTCAGTGAAGAAGCGATGATCGCGCTGGAAAGATACGACTGGCCGGGCAACGTGCGTGAACTGAAAAACGTGGTGGAACGCGCGGTGTACGCGTCCGAATCCCCGGTAATCGAAAAGATCGTGTTCGATCCCTTCCGCCGTAACGGAGCGCCGGTAAATAACCGACCCGCCCGCGAACTTCAACCGACGCCGGAAAACGCGCCCCAGCCCGCTGTTTCCCTGGAAAAACCCCTGCGCGATCAAGTGGCCGACCTTGAAACCGCGCTCATCAAACGCGCCCTCCGCCAAACCCGAAACAACCAGCGCCTGGCCGCGTCGATATTAGGCCTCACCTACCACCAATTCCGAGGCTTGTACCGCAAATACGGACCCGAAATCATTAGTAATTTAACGACTGAGAAAGCGCATTGGCCCTTTCGTCATTCCGCGACTTGATCGCGGAATCCCGTCTTTTGAGCCCTGATGAAAAGCGGGGGAATTTCTTCCCCCACACCCCCGGTGGGCTATTTCTCGCTACGCGAGAAATGTGGCGGGATGTATGCGCCATGAAACGTTGAACAGGGTGTCTCGTTCGATCAAATCGGTGGGCTACGCGAGAAACGCCAACCACACAATGGACACGATAACGGGTGGACCTGGACAGCTTGCCTGTCCAGGCGCTGAAGGCGCAAGAGGCTTTGCGTTTGAAAACCAAACCTAGGCGCAAATCGCTCAACCGAGCATAAGACCGGTAAAGAAAGCGCGAAGCGAAACCCATCAAACGAAAGCGATTATACCGTCAAATTCTATTTCTCATAGGACAAAATCGTATTAATAATCTCCTCGGAATGTTGATATATGTCGGTGACGGCCTCTATTGGTATTTTCGTCTCCTCTTTGCTTTCGTCGAACAAACCTAGATATTTTTGTTTGTGGTTGAACCTTAGTCGGCAAATAGGTTTCCTATTGTTATCGTCAAGAAGAATGCCCATGTATGATTTGGTATCCCGGTGTACAATACGCGAGGGGCAGAAAATCTTTTGCGGCAATCGCGCGGACAATGTAGAAGCCTTCAAGCTCGTCTTCCGTGGTGACGATGCCATCGTCCAGAGCTTCTCCCCCTGTTTTTCAAGTTTGGCCGCTCCATTTCTTACTTCCATGGAATCTTTTTCCTTTCAAGAGCGGATCTCAACCTATCGCTTACCTTATCGCTCAGGAATTGGTGGAAAGCTTTTGTTACTATCGGAACGAATTGTTCTTTCATTGAAGACGTGA
The DNA here is from genome assembly GCA_963821845.1 of uncultured delta proteobacterium. Classification (GTDB taxonomy): domain Bacteria; phylum Desulfobacterota; class Desulfarculia; order JACQYL01; family CAWGVV01; genus CAWGFI01. Next base: position 38,986 of record CAWGFI010000008.1, on the reverse strand, counting down.
AACGATGCCCGGCAGAGTTCGAGAAAAAAAGAAATCTTACAAATTCTTCTTCCGGGCTTTCAAATTGCGTTGTCAAAATTTTCTTAATTTCTGAGGTATATTTAAGATCGCTTGCCGAGCTAAGCATAAGATCAAGGTCGAAGTCTTCCTTTGCCATCTTTTTTACTTCGGCTAAGGCATTCTCTTTCAAGTTCCCTAAATCCAACTCCAAGAATGGCTTATCGTCCATTTTGTTGGGCGCTTCCAAGTCCGAGTAAAACCAATATTTAATCCCATTGGTAAGAATTGCGATACGAGCCTTGGTAACAGAGAAATAACGATATAACTGGCTCATGTTCTCGTTGCAGAGATCCGCGCAGGCCTTCTTACACTCGACCAATATGATTGCGTCATCATCTTTCATGATCGCGTAATCTATTTTTTCGCCTTTTTTGGTTCCAATGTCCGCCGTGAATTCCGGAACCACTTCCTTGGGATTGAAGACATCATATCCAAGCGCTGAAATGAACGGCATCACGAGGGCATTTTTTGTCGCTTCTTCAGTCTGAAGGTGATCGGTAAGTTTCGGTAAACGCTGGGTTAGTGCGACAATTTTTTCATCAAAGCTCATTTCCTTCCTCCATTTTCCTGGGTTGTTAGGAGTTTAGCCTCGTGAAACCAAATTCTAAGCTTTTAAAGCTCGATCATAGTATTCATTTCGGTTAATTTACGATACTAGCGGCTGCTTTTTAGCATTTATAGTCCTATTATATAATTCTGTCATCATTTTTTTGTCAAAGCCAATAAGCGCAATTTATTATTAATTTTCCTGAAGAGAATGTTTATTAGGCATCTTTGCTATTTTCTAATACATGTAGGCAAGTGAGTGAATCTCGATCCCCCGGTCAAGCCGGGGGATGACGGAAGAAGAAAGTCCGTGGATGACGCGTTAAAAGCACGATGCCGTAACCCTTGTAGGATGGCGTAGAGCGAAGCGAAACCCATCATCTTAATGTCCATTTCGACCGACCGATCGGACGGGACAATACTGGAGGCGTTGAGTACCTACCCCCTATATACCTATTTTTGTACCCCCATGTTAAAAAATGTTTTCCAGCCGGATCTGAACGATAGGCTTTGCCGCGCTCCGCCCATCCTACAATCGAGCAGATGGAAGAGTGGGCATGCGCTTGATATGGTGATTTAACGTACCTCTTATATACCTATTTACCTACCTCCTTTATCGGCCGCCTTCCATGAACCGACATTTCTCGCCGCGCTCGAAATGACATCCCGGCGCCTGGAGATTTAACGCCGTGGTTTTGGTTCGTCATTTCGACCGGAAGGATAAATCTCTCTTCCTCTTCCCAATACTTGGAAAAAACTATTCAAAACCGTTTCAAGTCGTGGTATTCCCAAGATTATAAGAAAAAAGGGAGCGCGCAACTATTCATGCGCGCCTATGAAAAGGAGGGGACTATGAAACGTCTCGGTAAACACGTTCAACTCGTGGTTGTTTTTTCGGCGTTTGTTTTTCTGTTTATGTCGGTGGGCCTGAATAACGCTCACGCCTTTAAGAAGGAATACAAGATGACGGTCAACGTGGGGCCGTCCTTTTACTGGGGAATGGGCGCCACCAAGTTCGCCGAGCTGGTGAATGAAAAGACCAAGGGCCGGATCAATGTCAAACCTTACTTCGGCAGCGCGCTGCTCAAGGGCGCCCAGCTCAAGTCGCCGCAGATGGTGGCCAAGGGCGTGATTGATTGCGCGTACGAATCGACCATCAATTCATCGCCGGTGATCCCGGAAATGAACATCTTTTCCCTGCCTTTTTTCATCAACACCTTCGACCATCTGGACAAGATTGAAAACGGCGAGACGGGTAAGGCCATTTTCAAGGCCATGGACGAAAAAGGGCTGGTGGGACTGGCCTGGGCCGAGAACGGGTTCCGGCAGCTTACCAACAGCAAGCGCGAAGTTAAAACGCCCGAGGATCTCAAGGGGTTGCGTATCCGCGTGGTGGGAAGCCCCCTGTTTATCGAAACCTTCCGCATCCTGGGCGCCGATCCGGTCAACATGAACTGGGGCGACGCGCAGACCGCTTTTCAGCAGGGCGTGGTGGATGGCCAGGAAAACCCGGTGGGCGTGCTCATTCCGGTGCAGATCTGGCAGTATCAGAAGTACGCCACCTTCTGGAACTACCTGGTGGACCCGGTCATCATCTACTGGAACAAGAAGGAATGGAACGAGTTCCCAAAGGATATCCGCAAGGCCATCAAGGAGGCGGCCGTGGAATCCGCCCGGTATGAAAAGGCCCTGTGCCGCGCGGGACTGGACGGCGACACGTCGGTCAACATCCTGAAAAACGAATTCAATTACACCATGGAAGTGCCCGACCCGGTAAAGTTCATGGAGGGAAAGGGCATGACCGTGACTTTCCTGACCGACGAACAGCGCGACGCCTTTACCAAGGCCACCAAGCCGCTGTATGACGAATGGGTTCCCAAAATCGGGAAAGAGATCTACGAAAAAGCTCAAGCGGATATGGGCAAATAAAAAGAACGAACGCCCCGGTTGCGTTGTCGGCGCGACCGGGGCCATGGAAGGGCGGATGGATGAAGGGCGCCGTGTGGGGCATAAGAATTGATTACTGGGTCGCCGCGATCCTGTTATTCGTGATGGCGGCCATCGCGTTCATCAACGTGCTGAGCCGGTACATTTTTCACTTCTCGTTCGCCTCGACCGAGGAAATTACCATCAACCTGTTCGTATGGATGACGGTGGTGGGCACGGGCATCGCGTTCGAACGGGGCGGTCAGTTGGGTATGGTCACGCTGTACAATATGTTTCCGGCGGGTATGAAGAAGTTCGCGACCGTGGTGAGCGCCGCGCTGAGCGCCATACTGTTCGTTCTGGTCGACGTGTACATGATTCAGGCCATTTATGACGAGATGACGCTGTTCCAGGCCACGTCCGCGGCGCTGGGCATTCCGGTATGGATTTATTATGTGGGCGTGCCGGTCTTTTCGGTGTTCGTGTTTATCGGCATCTACCGTGACGCCTCCCTTCGGCTGCGCGAACTGAAAGGCGCGGCCTGATGGAAGCGCTACTCATTTTCAGCGTATTTTTGCTGCTCATGGCCTTGGGCGCGCCCATCGGAGCGGCCCTGGGCATAGCCGCCGTGGTCACCATTTACTATTTCGATCTGGGCATCGGCATGCTGGGGGTGAACTTTTCCAACGGCATCGCCTCTTTTCCCCTGCTGGCCATACCCTTTTTCGTGCTGGCGGGGGTGATTCTGGAACGAGCCGGACTGGCGGCGACCATCGCCCGGTTTTTCGAACTGCTGGTGGGCAAGGCGGTGGGCGGACTGGCCATGGTGGCGGTGTTGACCTGCATGTTCTGGGGCGCGCTTTCCGGCTCCGGACCGGCCACCACCGCCGCGGTGGGGCTGATTCTGCTGTCCCCCATGCTCAAGCACGGCTATGACAAAAACTTTGCCGGAGCCACCATCGCCAACGCGGCCGATCTGTCGATCATCATTCCGCCCAGCATCGCGTTTATCATCTACGGCAACATCACCAGCGTGTCGGTGAGCGCGTTGTTCGTGGCAGGCGTTGTTCCGGGGCTTCTTACCGGCGCGGGAACCGTGCTGGTGGCCTACCTGATTTCCCGAAAACGGGGCTACCGGGGGCTGAACCAGCGGGGTTCGCTCCGGGAAATCCTGGCGGCGCTCAGAAAGTCCGTCTGGGCCATCCTGGCGCCGGCGCTCATTCTGGGCGGCATCTACACCGGCATTTTTACGCCCACCGAAGCCGCCGTGGTGGCGGTGTTCTACAGCCTGTTCGTGGCCGTGGCGGTATACCGCTCCCTTACCCTGCGGGATTTCGTTCACATCCTGGTGGATTCGTGCGTCACCAGTTCGGTGATCATGTTCATCGTGGTGTTCGCGGGAATATTCACGTGGGCGGCGTCGGTCATTGGGGTGATCGATCAGGCGGCCAACTTCATCGTCAAGGTCTCGCCCAACGCGGTGGTGATGATCATCCTGGTCAATCTGCTGCTGCTGGCCCTGGGAATGATCCTGGACGCCATTTCCATTTCCTACCTGATCATGCCCATTCTGATCCCGGTGCTGGCGGCGTTCAAAATCGACCCGTTGTGGTACGGAGTGATTTTCATTTCCGCGCTGGCCATTGGGCAGGCCACGCCCCCGGTGGGGGTCAATCTTTTTACCGCCGCCAACCTGATCAACGGCAATGTGGATTCGGTGGCCAAACAGGCCATTCCGTTTGTGATCATGGACATCGTCGTGCTCATCGTTCTTTCGCTCATACCGGCGCTGTCCACCTTCCTATCCATCAAGGCAGGGCTGTACACGCCGTAAAACGGATACGAGATCCAGCATTCCCGGATACCGCGATCAAGTCGCGGTATGACGAAAGAAAAAAAACCGGGACTGTGAAGAAAATATCTAAAGAGCGCCTGAAACTGTTGCGGAAAGGCGCTTGAGGGAAATAATCTATCGGAAAGCCCCTGTCTTTAAAAGGGCAGGGGCTGCGTTCGGACTAATCGAGCGGCCAGAAGCCCTGATCGAACCAGAATTGCTCTTTCAGGTCTTCTTCTATTTTGACGAGAGCCTGCAGGTGCCCCCGTTCCCACTCCACCAGCCAGTTAAACAGCTTCTTGAGGCCGGGGTCATTGGTTTTCTTGCTTTCCTCGGTGTAGAAGTTCACCGAGCGCTGTTCCAGCATGACGCCTATGTTCAGCGCGGAGGTGTCAAACCAGGTGGATTTCAGACTTTCCCTCAACTCCTGGCCGATGACCGGATGATCCAGTTGAACATGTTTCTCCACGTCGGGAATCTCGATGTCATCGTCGCCGGCCGCCACCTGTTTCAACATCTTTTCCAGGATATTTTTGTGTTCTACCTCATCCTCCGCAAGCTGCCGGAACATTTCGCGCGCTTTCTTCGAACTAGTTTTCTCAGCGGCGGTCAGGAAGAATTGCAGCCCGGCAATTTCCATTATTATCGCCTGCTTAAGAATGTCCAGTTTTGAATCAGCCCCTTGGTTCATTTCCGATGTTCCTTTCTCCTAAACCTCTTACAAAGTATCACAATCCCCCAAATTAAATCGCGATTTTGCATCTTAATATAAATATAGGCAAATCACAATCTGGAAATAATGATTAAAAAGGCGCCACCGGGTCCCTATGGATTATTTTCACCGCCTTTTCCGCCGCTTCGCTGAGTTCCGGGTGCGTGTCGCCGAGCCCGGCCAGTTGCCGCAGGTGATCCGCGGTGCGGTAGATGAGCATGGCCAGATCGCCCTCGTCGAGCTGCGTGGTTTCCAGCATGCGGCTCCACTCCCACCCCTTGGCCCAGCGATAGAGCGCGAGCGCCGCCCACAGCGGCATGGAGGGGCTTTCAAAGCCGGCGCGTTCCTTTTTCAACCGCAGGGGTTCGGTCGCTTCGAACACCAGCGCGCAGGCGGCGGTCAGTCGCTCTTCCCCGGGATAGGTCTGAAGCGGGGTTTCGGACGGTCCGGATCGCTCGGCCACGAAAAGCGCCGTCAGTCCCGCCAGTATTTCAGGTTCGCCGCTGGGGAAGGATTTTTTGCGGATGCATTCGGCCACCAACAGCGGCTGATCCAGCCTGAGGCGGGCGGCCCATCGGCCGTCCTGCGTCAGATTGCCTTCGGGAGCGGCGTAGCCTTCCTGGACGATGAAGTCGAAATAGCGACGAAACTCGTTCCACAGCCGGTCTCGAAAACCGCTGATGGTTCTTCCCAGACTGACGGCGTCGGTGAGGGTCCGTTCGTTCTGATGCGACCGTCCGCCAAAGCAGGGCGACGAATCCCGGTCGCACGCGGCGCACGGCAGCGCGTTGCGGCGGTCTTCAAGGGCCGTTCGCCGTTCGGTCAGCTCATCGATCTGCGCCTGGTATTCGGGGCTTAAGGGCGTCGTGGGATTCAGTTCACGGTATTCCCGCTTTCCCGCTCGCTGAATCAGAAAAGCGAGCTGTTCGGGCGGAGCGTTTTCCGGCAGATCGATAGCCTTGTTGATCAAGAGCCCAATCTGGCCGATGTGGAAGGTCTTGAACTTGAGTTCACCCTTGCGCACCCGCACCTTGCGTTTGACTTCCACCGCGCGAACGCGCTTTGTTTCCGGGTTTATGGTTTCCAGGGCGCAATATTTCTTGCCGGCCGAGGCGAAAAAGAGCCTGCCCCGATGGAGGTGGCTCAACGCGAAGAAGAGTTCGCTGTCCCGGGCGATGTGATCGTCGATTTTCCGTATGGCGTTATCCAGATCGTGACGCTCGATGGTGGTCTGAATGAGCGTTTCCACGTCCGGGCAGGCCGTGCCCGATATATGGGTTTCCAGCCGTTTCTTGAGCTTTTTCAGCTCCTTTTCCAGAACCCGCATTTCGGGAGCGCTCTGGAAGGTGGCGAAGGAGCGTTCGAACAGGTGCCGTCACTTCTTCCGGCGTATGCGACAGCAACAGGTTGAGGGTCATGGAAAAATTGACCCCCATGGCGCTTCGCACCGGATCGGGCGGCGAATCGAGCAGCCCGCAGATAAGGCTCGGATTCTGGAACGGGCCGGGATAGATGACCGCGAACCCGATGTGGTCCATGCCCCGCCGGCCGGCTCTTCCCAGCATTTGATGCAGTTCGGTGGCCGACAGATCTACGAACTCCCGCCCATTGAACCGATCGCTCTGTAAAATCACCACCGTCCGGGCCGGGAAATTGACCCCCGCCGCCACGGTGGAGGTGGAGAAAATGGCGTCCAGCAGCCCGGCCTTCATCAGCCGTTCCACCAGCAATTTCCAATAGGGAAGCTGGCCCGCGTGGTGAGCCCCCACCCCGCGCGAACGCAGCATGAAAAGCTGGGGATGGTCGCGCAGAAAGGGGTAGCTCTCCAGAATCCCTTTCAGGGCCTCCTCAAAGCCCTCGTTGCGCTCCCCGCCGTCGCGCGCCGCCCGGTGGCAGCTCATCAGGGCCTGATTGCAGTCGGAGCGCGACTTGAGGAAAAAGATGGCGGGCAGCAGGTCGAGTTCCCGCAGTTGATTGACGATCTGGCCGTAATTGATGTCCTCGCCACGAAAACGGCGGCGATTCCTGGCCCGGTAATCCTCGAATTTCTCGACCTCCGGAAAAAGGCCCTTGCGGCTTTTCAGAGGGGTCACCTGCCCGTAGGGGAACAGGAACAGGGGGAACAGCGGCACCGGGCGCTCGAAGGATTCGACCACCGAACAGGGGCAATCGCGGTTTATTTCCAGCCAGTCCGCGATTTCCCGGCTGTTTTCGATGGTTGCCGACAGCAGCAGCAGACGAATGCGGGGCGGAAGATAAATCATGACCTCTTCCCACACCATGCCCCGGTCCTGATCGCCCAGGTAGTGCGCCTCGTCCAGCGTCACCAGGTCCACGGGCATGTCCTCCCCGCGACTCATGACGTCATAAAGATGGTTCCGAAGGATCTCCGTGGTGCCCACGATCACCGACGCCTCGGGATTTTCCTTGCGGTCCCCGGTGAGGATGCCCACCCGTTCAGGGCCGTACAGAGCGCCGAATTCGGCGTACAGCACATTGGACAGAGCGCTTTCAGCGGCGTGGCGTACCAGACCCGTTCGCCCTGTTCCAGCATTTTGGTAATGGCGGTGGTGGCGATCCAGGTCTTGCCCGAACCGGTGGGGGCGGTGACCATGACGTCGCCCTTTTCCAGTTTTTCCACCGCTTCGAGCTGAAAAGGATCGGGGGTAAATGGAGCGTATTCCGGGACGCCGATCCGGTCCAGCGCCCTTTTGACACGGGGATGAATCTTCACCTGTTCACTCATGGATTCATCTCCGCGACGGTCAAGTCGTATCATGTCCACAACAGAGGCAGAGGAGTCGGCTCGCAACATTCCTTCAAGGGTGGGCGTGAGATCCCCGCTTCGGAGAAGGTCGCCCAGCCCTCGTCCCGCAGGACCGAGACAAGGTCGTCGGTTTTCGCGGCGCAAACGTGGCCGTATTGGCGGTCAAACCCGTTGAGATCGAGCCCTCTGGCGGTACGGAAACCGAAATAAAGCGTTTCCAGCATCAGCGATTCGGCGTCGAGCCGTTCGCTGTCCGACATTGGGGCAATCCCGCGTTCCAGATCCGCGACGTAGCGTCGTACCGAACTGTGATTCCACCAGCGCGGTCGCCGTCAAAGGAGTGCGCCGCCGCCCCCAGCCCCAGATAGGGCGTATGGTTCCAGTATTTGGCGTTGTGCCGGGAAAAGCGGCCCTCACGGGCGAAATTGGATATTTCATAGTGGGTGTACCCGGCGGAACGGACAACGCGGGAGGTTTCCAGAAAAAAGTCCCGCTGCGCTTCTTCGGTCGATGGGTTGAACCTCTCCCTGCGCCATGCGCTTTCCCAACGGAGCGCCGGGTTCGAAGGTCAGTTCATAAAGAGAAAGATGTTCGGGCAGGAGGTTCCAGAGCGCGATCGAGCGTTTGAAGCCAGGTTCCCATGGTTTGACACGGCAGGCTGTAAATGAGATCCATCCCGATGTTGTCAAACCCCACCGAACGCGCCATCTCCACCGCCTTGAGCCCGTCCTGGGCCACGATGGCCCCGGCCCAGAAAATCCAGCGCCTGTTGATCCAAGGATTGAACGCCCACGCTCAGCCTGTTGACGCCCGCCTCCCTGAGTTCACCCAGGTATTCGGCGGTCAACCCTTCGGGGTTGGCTTCGAGAGTCATCTCCGCTCCCGGGGACACGCTGAATGTGGCGCGGACCTCCCGAAGCAGAGCTCCGCGCCTGATCGGCCGTCAAAAGCGAAGGAGTCCCGCCTCCGAAATACACGGTGTCGATCGGTCCCGCGACGTCGCGCAAAAGCCGCATTTCCCGGCCGCAGCGCTTCCAGGATAAGCGGGGATGAGCCCCAGCGCACTTATGGAGTAGAAGTCGCAATGGACGCACTTGCGCCGGCAAAACGGGAAATGGATGTACAAGCCCCAGGGCCGAAGCCCGGCGTCGGCCATGCTAGTCCTCCTCGGTTTTCAGCACGGCCACGAAGGCGCTTTGCGGAATCATCACCTTGCCCACCATTTTCATCCGCTTTTTACCGCGTTTCTGTTTTTCCAGCAGTTTGCGTTTCCGGCTGATGTCGCCGCCGTAGCACTTGGCTGTAACGTCCTTGCGAAATGGCGATATGGTGGAACGCGCGATCACCGTGCCGCCGATGGCCCCCTGGATAGCGATCTTGAACATCTGCCGGGGAATTTCGTCCTTCAGCCGGTCGCAGGCCACTTTGGCCCGCTGCCGGGCCTTATCGCGATGCACGAGCATGGAAAGCGCGTCCACGCGTTCGCCGTTTACCAGAATGTCCACCTTGGCCAGATCGCTCTCACGATAGCCGATCATCTCATAATCGAACGACCCGTATCCCTGGGTGACCGTTTTGAGCCGGTCATAGAAATCGTACACCACCTCGGACAACGGCAGCTCGATGATCAGCTCTATCCGGTTGGGGCTGGGGTAGTTGATCCTGGAATTCTCGCCCCGCCGTTCACGGCAAAGGGTCATAACCTGCCCCATGTATCGCTCGGGCATCAAAATGGTGGCTTTTATGTAAGGCTCGTACTCCTTCGCGATATGACATCGGATCCGGATAATATTGAGGATTGTTGAGGTAAGCTTCTCGCCGTCCTGTAAGATGAAATGAAACTCAACGCTGGGAAAAGTCAGAAGCATGGAAATGCCATATTCCCGCTCCATCCGCTCCTGCACCACGTCCATGTGCAGCAGCCCCAGAAACCCGCACCGGAACCCCTGGCCCAACGCCACTGACGATTCTTTTTCATAGGTGAACGCCGCGTCGTTGAGTTCATACTTTTGCAGCGCGTCCGACAACGCGGGGATAATCGTCGGATGCCATGGGGTAGAGGGAGGAAAAAACCACGGGCTTGGCCTTGCGGAACCCCGGCAGACGCTTTTGGCGCGGGGTCGTTGTCCTGGGTTATCGTGTCGCCGTTGTGCACGTCGCTCACGGTCTTGACGCCGGCGATGATATACCCCACCTCTCCGGCCGTCAATTCTCTTTTCGGGCATCCGCTTGAGCCTGAACAGTCCGACTTCCTCCACCTTATAGGTGGCCTGTTGGACATGAAACGGATGGTGTCGCCGGCTTTGAGGCTGCCATCAAACACACGGCAATAGATAACCGTGCCGCGAAACGCGTTGTAATGGGCGTCGAAAATCAGGGCTGAAAGCGGCTTTTCGGATCGCCGCCCGTGGGAGGGGGAATCTTCTTCACTATAGCCTCCAGCACGTCCTCGACCCCCGTGCCCTCCTTGGCCGAACACAAACCACGTCCTCGGCGGACAGGCCGAGCTCGTTTTCGATCTCTTCCTTGACCCGGTCCACTTCGGCCGACGGCAAATCGATCTTGTTGATGACCGGAATGATCTCCAGGTTTTGCTCCAGGCCAGGTACATGTTGGCGAGGGTCTGCGCCTCCACGCCCTGGAAGCGTCCACCAGCAGCAGCACCCCCTCGCAGGAAGCCAGGGCCCGGGAGACCTCATAGGTAAATCCACGTGGCCCGGCGTGTCGATCAGATTGAGTTTGTATCTCATTCCCGTCCTTGGCCGTATAGTGGAGAGTTATGGCCTGGCTTTTTATAGTGATGCCCCGTTCCCGCTCTATATCCATGGTGTCCAGAACCTGATCCCTGAATTCCCGATCGGTAGCAGCGCCTGTGTTCTGGATCAGCCGATCCGCCAGCGTTGACTTACCATGGTCGATATGGGCCACAATGCTGAAATTTCGTATTTGTTCCATATGATAGTTGCAGCTAAAAATTACTTTTGATATGTTGGAAAAACTTTCTCTCGCCCTTAACGCTTGATTTTATTTGGTATCTTACTTCTGAATGTTTTTCAACTCCAACAGGATCAACTTCGGCCTGTCGAACGAGTTAAATATGAGTGACACGTTAAAGTATACAATAGAACCAATCAAACCTGAACACCATGACGCGATCCTGGCGATCCACGAGAAGATTTTAAAAAATTTCACCAAGCCCCTGTGGAAGAGCCCGGTACGGAGCAGATTGAACCAGGAAAACGTAGTGGGGTTCGTGGCGCTGGTGGGCCGGGAAGTGGTGGGATTCATCATCAGCGCCGTCAGCCATGGCGACTTCGGGCAAGACAAAAGCGGCTGGATCGAAGTGATCGGCGTGGACCCGCGCTACATGGGCCGGGGGATCGGCAAGGCCCTGATGCAACGGCTGTTCGATCACTACCATGCGGAAGGCGTCCATGACGTCTACACCTCCGTGCGCTGGGACTCCGGAGACATGCTTTCCTTTTTCAAATCCCTGGGATTTGACCGCAGCGACTTTCTGAATCTACGCAAGAAAATAGACACCGACGCCGAGTAGGAAGTGAAGAAACATTTTTGTGGGGGAATTTCCTCCCCCACGCCCCCTGCGGGAGATTTCTCGCTACGCTCGAAATGCCAGGCCGTTTTCTTCCAATAGCTAAAACGGAGATTTCACTGTCGCCCAACGAGCTCGTAGGGGCGAAAAATATTTCGCCCCTACCTTTTTCAGGGGGCGCGGGGAAAGTAATTCCCCCGCAGTTTTTTGCTTTTCCCGCAATGTTTTTTCTTCCCCCAGTATGCTTACCCGCGCAGGTCCAGCCCGATCTCACTCAGTCCTTGGTCTATCCGTTCAAACACGCCTTCCCAGGAGTTTCCGCGGGCCAACGCAATTCGCGCGCCGATCAGGTCCTCTGAATCCGATTCCCGCGCGGCCTCTTCGATACAACGGATAAAACCGTCCGCTCCCGAAGCCAATCGGACCAGCGGCGCGAGTGGTTCCAGTTCCGGGATGGGCGTGGAAACTACCGGCGCGCCCATGGCGAGGTATTCATACACCTTGAGGGGATGGGAATGGAACGACACCCTGCTGTTGTTGAAGGGAATGAGGCCCACGTCGAAGTGAGCGAGATAGGCGGGCAGCTCCGTTTGCGGCCGTGGCCCCAGGAAAGAAACATTGGCGGGAAGCCGGGGCGCCCTTCCGGCCGGTGGACCGGCCCGATGAGCGCAAAACGCCACGCCGGGCGCGCGCGCGCCATCTCAGCGATGAGTTCCATATCGAACCAGGTTCCGATCAGGCCGTGATATCCGACGGTAATCTCTCCCCTGGGCAAATCCGAAGGACGCGGCAAGCTTTTCCCGCCGAAGCTGAAAATGGAGAGATCGACGCCGTTGGGAGCCATGACAATCCGCCGCGTCTTGGGTCGCAACCGCTCCAATAGGGTTTTGGACACGGTGAAAACGATGTCCGCCCGTTCGATTATGTTTTCCTGGGCGCGTTCAATGCCTTGCGAGTCTTCGTGAAAGGAGGGAAAGTCGTCCATGCAGTCGTACACGATTCGGCTTGCAGGCAAACGGTCCACCGCCGCCAGAGCCAGCGGCGACGGCGAGCCTATCCACAACAGAGGCCGGGGACGGCCCGCGGCTTCAAGCGCTTTTCGGAGCCCTTTTACCACCCGGCGCAACAGATAGCCGTTGACGAGCCCCATCCTGCGAAAGGGCAGGTACAGTGGATTGATCACGTTCACGCCGTGTTTTGGAGCCGGTTTGGACTTGGCCGAAAAGAGAGAACGCGCCTTGTCCACGACGCGCCGCGTATCGGACCATCGGAACGGTCTGAGCGGAACCGGGTTGACGAAATAAAGCGGGGCGAACCGGTTCAGATGGTCGGCGATAACCTGCGGACGCTGTCTGAGGCCCGACCACTCCACGGGCGAAATATATATCACTGGCGGATTGTTCAATCGTTCCAAAAGACCGTGTCCCGCGCAAAATGTCCATTTTGCCGGGGAGCCCGCGCTCCCCGGTTACTCGTGGAAAGCTTCAGGAAAAATCTATTGCTGCGCCTGCCCGGACGGCTCCTTGCCAAAGTATCTGGCGGCAACCTCGGGTTGCAGGGCAAACGCCTTGGCGTACGTTTTTTTGGCTTCGGCTTTCAATCCCAGCCTGGAATAGGCGAAGGTCATGAGCACATACGGTTTGGCCTGGGTGGGTTCCAGCGACCGCATCTTCCTGGCGGCGTCCAAAACCCCCTCGTAATTTTTTTGCGCCAAATGCACCTCGCCCAGAAGATCCCATGCCTTGTAGTTGTCGGCCTTCCGGTCCACCGCTTTAAACAAATGATCCCTGGCTTGGTCGTATTTGCCTTGCATGGCTTCCGCCATGGCGATATTGGTGAGCGCTCCGTCGATCAATTTCTCCGATTTTTCCTTGGGAACCTTTCCATGCAGATCCAGAACGATTTTAAAGGCCTGTTCGGCTTCCACCGGCTTGTTCTGGAGGGCCAAGGTGTTCCCCAGATTGTTCCACACGTCGATCTGCGTGGGATCGATCTGTAAACTTTTGCGGTAATAATCCTCGGCGAGTTTCCATTCCTTGCGTTCCAGGTAATACTTGGCCAGATGATTCAGGGCCATGTCCGTGGGCGACTTGACGGCCATGTCCTCCCACAGGGATTGTTCGTCTTTCCAGACCCGGTTGCGCTCAATGGTTCCGAAAGCCAGGCCGACCGACGCCAGCGCGAAGAAAGCCACCGTGACCGAAGCGGTCAACTGTGGCCGGCGGGCGCTTTTTTGGAAAACCAGATTACCGGCGTACATGACGGCGGCGGTAACCAGCAGGCAAACCCCGAGCAGGCCGATATACATGTAGCGGTCGGCCACCTTGGTGGAGATGGGGATAAAACCGGCGGTGGGAAGCCAATTAAAAATGAACCATATGATGGCGAAGGACAGAACGCGCTTCTTGCGCAGGAACACAAAGAAGAACACCACCATGGCCAGCATGATAAGGCCGCCGGCGACAACGGACAGGTCAGCCAATGAGCGGCCGGGGGCGGTAAAATAACGCGCGGATAGATGCGCCGGATAGAAGATTATCTCCGCGTACTTGAGTATGGCTTTAAAGGAGGTGAGCGTTTGCTCGGAAAAGGTCAGCGACGCCCATTCGGTTTCGGTGGTGCCGGCGAGACGCGCGAAGTAGAACGCGGCGCCCGCGAGCGGCAGCCAGAAGGGCAGATGGAGCGCTATCCGGGATTTCCAATCCTTCCGGGAAGGCCGCAAAAGAATAAGGTCATAGGCCAGCATGGACAGCGGCAGCGACACCGCGGCGGGTTTCGACAGCAGCGCGAACACATAGGCCGAAAATGCTCCCAGGTAAAACAGGAGGGCCCGCCTGCCTTTCCAATCGTCCATTTTTATCCACAGGAGAAACGACAGGCAGTAGAAAACTCCATAGAGCGTTTCCTTGCGGGCCGCCAGCCAGGCGACCGCTTCAACGTGGATGGGATGAAGGGCGAAGAGGGTCGCCACCATGAACGAGAGATTTTCCGGAGTCAGGAGTTTCGGCCCCCGGTCGCCGGGCCGTCCGGGAGGAATGAAGTCGTACTTTCGCAGCAGGGTCAGCACGATCCAGAAAACCAAGGCCACGTTCAACGCGTACAGGGCGATGGAATGCAGCCGATACCCGGGGAGCCATTCTCCGAAAAGCTCGTGGTCGATAACGTGTGAGATGTTCCGCAGCGGCTGGTAGCTTCCCTGAAGGGTCAGAATTTCCTTGGCGATCAAGCCCGGGGACAGATGTTTCTCCCAGGCGCTGGTCACGATAATGTCGTCCCAGTTCACCATGCCGTTCTTGAGGCTGTTGGCGTACACCAGAAAACAGAGCAGAACCAGAATGATAACGCTTACCACCGGAGGAATGGACAGCGTTTTCATGGAACCGGCGGCGGGCTGTGTTTGTGGGGGCCGCGTCGTTTTTACCGCTTCCGTGGGACGGTTCTTTTGCGGCCTCGCTTTTCGCTTTTTCTTTTTGATCCGATCCGATTCAGCCACGTTCATCAGCTTTCCGGCCCGAAAATACAGCGCCACGGACCCAAAAAGGTATGGGTGAAAAACTCCAACGCTCTGGTCTATAGCTCGAAAAGCGCGTTCAGTTCAAGTTGATTGGACGCGGTAAGGCGGGAAGGTTCCATGAAAAGGGCGGCCAAGGCCGCCCTTTCATGGAGAAAAATTCAAGGGTGAGTTACGAACATTACGCCGTGGCCGAAGCCTCGTCCTTCATCCAGTACAGATCGTAGGGATTCTCGCCGCCCGACCAATTCCACTCCTGGGTTTGCGTGTTATACACAAAGCCGCCCTTGATATCCAACGGGATTGGTTCGGGCAGCGGCGTTCCGCACGAGTCATAGTAACGCCACGTGCCGTCCAGCGACACGTTGGGATCGCGCCCTTGCTGTATCTCCTTGTTTACCATCCCGATGATCGTCTCGAAAAACTGCGGCCGGAAACGATAGTCCGTTTCCTCCGTCGAGTCGTCCTCCTCGGCGGTCGTCGATGCGGCGCCAGTCTGTTCGGCGCCCGGCGCCTCTCTGCGCGAAGTGGTTTGCGAACTGTCCGAACTGTTTTGCGCGGTGGTTTGGGTCGCGCTGTCGCTGTCATCCAGCCAGTACAGATCGTAGGGGTTCTCTCCGCCCGTCCAATTCCACTCCTTGGTTTCCGTGTTATACACAAAGCCGCCCTCGATATCCAACGGGATTGGTTCGGGCAGCGGCGTTCCGCACGAGTCATAGTAACGCCACGTGCCGTCCAGCGACACATTGGGATCGCGCCCTTGCTGTATCTCCTTGTTTACCATCCCGATGATCGTCTCGAAAAACTGCGGCCGGAAACGATAGTCCGTTTCAGTATCGGAATCGTTCTCAGTCTCGGTTTCGGTTTCCGAAGTCGTTCCCGAGCTTTGGGCCGCTGGTTCGGGATCGGTGTTTTCAACGTCCGAGTAATCCCAGCCGCGCCGTTTGCTTGAGGCGCCGGTAGTTTCCGACGATTGCGTGGACTGCGTCTCCACCATGCTTTCCGTTTGAACAGAGGAATGACGACGCGATCGCGAGGATTCGCCGGTCTCGGACTCGGATTGTCCGATTGCGTCGAGCAGTTCGCGGAAATTTCCGTTGCTCTTGCGGCCCTGCGCCGTCGAGGCGCCGGTAAGATAGTCCGTACGCGATTGGATAGTGATGTCATTCATAATTCGGTACCCCCGACACTTTATAAACTTGATCCCTGTATTCAGGAAAAAATTTCTTCATACGGCTAAAAATAACCGGGCTTTCCGGCAGTATTTTCCCGGTTCGCGCCCGTGATCCCGACCGCCCGAGAGCGGCGCGTCATGCAGCTTTGAAGCAATGCGCTTGTTTTATCCATAATACCAACTGGTTACCTTTTCCTGCCGTGGCCACGTTCAGAAAATTTTCTCCTGACATTACCATCGGCGAGAAAACCTCACTGAACAGTAAATCAAAATATGTGCCAATAAACGTTGTACTAGGATATTTACGGGCGCGCCCGCACAATAAATTGATAGGTGTCCGCTTCGGGACGGGAAGTTACGAAAGAGGCTATTTCGGAGGGGAGCCGATCGGTTCCGGGGGCAAGTTGAAGATATTTGACGTCCACCTTGTTCCGGTCCAGGCGGTCGATGCGGTAGCCTGCTTCATCGAACAACCTTTCCACGGAATCCAGGGTGAAAAAGCGAATGTGGTTGCGGTCCAACAGCCCCAGATCGCGGTACAGAAACTTTCCGGCCAGCAGCTCCAATACGACCGAAGCGTGCGCGGCGTTGGGAATGGTGGCGATGACGTATCCATCAGGTTTCAGCAAGGCTTTGACCCGTTTGATGAACGACCAGGGGTCGAACATATGCTCCAGCACGTCCAGACACAGAACCACATCCATGGAGCGCGGTTGAAACAGCTCCACGAGGTCCAGGTTCTCGGCGTTGCCGGCCACGACTTTCCACAGCCGGTCGCGTGCGATGGCGCAGGCGTCGCCGTCGATTTCCAGCCCCGTCACCTTGCAGCCGAACCGGTCGGTCAGGACTTGGCCGATTTGTCCGGAGCCGCATCCGACGTCCAGCGCCGTCTTGTTCTTGCCGGTCATGGCGATGACCTTGGCGTACAGGTCGTCGGGATTGTTCAGGTCGATGGCGTGATCGTAATGATAGTTCATGTCACTTTTCCCAGAGGTGCTGCAACGCGGGCCACAGCCAATATTCCTGCGGTCTGGAAAGGACCCTCCGTTCCAGAATCCGCGCGTACTCGATCATGGTGTCGTAATCGTGGGGGCCGGCCGGTTCCGGCGCGGGATCGAACTCCACCACCAGCCGGTTGTTCTCCTGGTGGGCGAAGCATCCGACCACCGGGGAGCGGTTCTGGCAGGAAAGCCTGAGTATGCTGGCCGGGAAGGTGATCGTCCCCCCCAGAAAGGACACTTTCGGCCCTCGGGCGCCGTTGAAAACATCGATGGCCAGATAGGCGGTACCGCCTTCCTTGAGCAGGTTATAGACGGATTTGATTTGCGCCACGTTTCCTACCCGCGCGAAGACCCCCTTGGCGTGTTTTTCTATCAGATTGGACTTGTTCTGTATATGGCGGCGTTCGAGGTCGCCGATGAAGGGGTTATTTTGTATTTCAATGGTAATACCCCCCACCGTGTATCCCAGGGCGCCCAGACCCACGAAAGGCATGGTCACGCGACCGTAATGGCCGATAAGCAGGACAACGCCCCGGCCCTGCCGATGCGCCTGTTCAAAGACCTCCATGTTGCGAAAATCCATGAAGCGCCCCGCGTCCAGTTCAGCGGGATCGTCGGGCAGAAAATAGGGGTCGAGATTTTCGATGGCCCGCATGGCGAAGTGTTTTTCAATGATGGATCGAGCGTCGCAATCCTCGCCCAGAACGCGGATAAGGTTGGCCCACATGTCCCCGGCTTCATGTTCGTCCACCAGATGGGAACGGATCGGCCGGGAACCGGCCAGCGCATAGGCCAGGCTCTGGGGCAGCTTCCCCAGGGAAGGATAGAGAAATCCGTAACGAAAACGATTGCCGCGTGTTTCCTTCAACGCTCCTCCTCCCACGAATGTTCCATATAACTCATGCCCATCTCGC
This sequence comes from uncultured delta proteobacterium, assembly GCA_963821845.1. Classification (GTDB taxonomy): domain Bacteria; phylum Desulfobacterota; class Desulfarculia; order JACQYL01; family CAWGVV01; genus CAWGFI01. The sequence continues at coordinate 20,988 of CAWGFI010000008.1, read as the reverse complement.
CGCCACCGTAGGAAACGAAAAACGGGCAGATATATTCCGCCAGGTCGTACACTCGAAGGCCGTGCGCGTCGGTAAGATACACGCAGAGGACATATTCGCCGGAAAGCAGGTTTACACGCGGAAACTTCACAAGCAGAGATCGCGTTTCCCCGGCCCTCAGGACCATCGGCTTCATGTTCTCGAAATGCGTGCCCGTCAAAAAACAATTGACCCGGTCCGACCGGCTGATGATGACCGAACATTGGCATGGTATCTTGGGCTGCCACACCCGTGAATTCGATGCGGACATGGAGATCCTCGAAGGTTTTTATCTCATCGATGGGGTTTCCCTTGGCGTCGAGCGCTTCAATCTTCGCTATCTTGACTTCGCGTCCGTATTGCTGATCGTCCCGCGCCTTGGCGGGTTGATCCGAATCGATTCGTTTGTTGGACTGGTAGGATTCATAGGCCGCGACCACCCGTTCCGCTTCTCCCATGGCTGCCACGGCGCCGTTTTTCAACCACATGGCCCGTCTGCATAACTGCTTGATCTGATACATGTTATGCGTGCAGAAAATGATGGTCTTTCCCGCTTTTCGAAAACCCATCAGGCGGTCGATGCTCTTTTTCTGGAAATGCTGGTCACCCACGGAAAGGGCCTCGTCCACGATGAGGATGTCGGGATCGACCGAGGTGGCGATGGAAAAGGCCAGACGAACGTACATGCCGGAAGAATAAATTCGGACCGGACGGTCGATAAAATCGCCCAACTCGGCGAACTGGACGATATCGTCGAATCGGTTTTCTATTTCTTTGCGGGAAAGACCGATGAGCGCGGCGTTGAGATAGATGTTTTCCTCGCCGCTGAAATCGGGATGAAAACCCGCGCCCAGTTCCAGCAGAGCGGCGACCCTGCCGCGCACGATAACACTGGCCCTGGCTGGGCGTGATGGTGCCCGCGAGCGCCTTGAGGAGCGTGCTCTTTCCGCGCCGTTTTCACCGATGACGCCAAACGTCTCCCCGCGTTCTATACCGAGCGTGATTTCGCTGAGCGCCGCGAAGGGAACGTGGCGCGTGGACCGGAAAAGGAGTTCCTTGAGGCGGTCCTTGGGATGGGCGTACATGCGGTATATTTTGCTTACCGATTGCAGCTCGACGGCTAACATTGCCTATACCAAATCCGAAACACTGTCTTTGAGGTGGGAGAAAATTATAACGCCGACGCTGAAAATCACTCACGGCCCATGCCGCGAATAGTAGTAAGCTGGCCAGCATGATCTCGTCCCGCAGAAAAATCCCGTGATACACATCGGCCATCAGCGCCAGAGGGTTTACCTTGTTTATCCACTGCAGAGATTCGGGCGCCACCGACTCGGGATATAGGATAGGACTGGCGAAAAACCATATTTGCAGGAAAACGGGCATGCCCTGGGCAATATCCCTCAGAAAAACCGAAAGCGTGGAAACGCTGAACGCCAACCCGAGGTAAAGAGGAACTGAATAACCAGAACCAAGCGGGACCATCGCCAGGCAGGCGACGTTCAATCCCTTTGATGACGCCGGTGATGACGGCAGAAGAGCGCCATGCCGATCAGCATCTGAAACAGAGACGCCACCGTAATGTACACCGGCAGCACCTCCAGGGGAAACGCCACTTTCTGGACCAGACCGGCCTGTTCGAAGAAGATGTTCGTCGATCGGCCCAACGATCTCGCCGATGGCCGTCCAGGGCAGCAGCGCGCTCATGAGATACATGAAATAACCGCTGATTCCCGGCGCATAGGGCACCCGGACCCGCAAGAATATGGAAAACACAAAGAAATACGTGCCCATCATGGCCAGCGGCAACAGCACCGCCCAGAGCCAGCCACCAGCGGAACCCACGTATTTGCCTCGGAGTTCCTTCCAGACCCAAACCCCGATCAAATACCTGTTTTTAAATATTGTCTGTGAGCGAAGCAACGATCGTGCGCATTGAGCGTCTACAAAAGAATCTCTACGTGCAAAGTCTTTCTTGAAGCGCGTCTGATATACTTATTCCACGCGCTTCGGCCTGTTTCTTTCTTCAAATCATTCGATGATCACGCTTTCGATAGCTGTCGAACGGTTCAAGGATGGCGGGACGTTTGGTCGACGGCGTAAAATAGCATGATCGCATCCTTGGTTTCATAGACACGAGCCTTGCCGGGCTCCAAATTTTTGACCGCTTCCTCTCCCTGATAACTGCCGTCAAGAGGAATGAAACCGAAATCATGTTCCGCCAGGTGCCGGTATTTGCTTTTTGGGCCTTCTGCGTATACGGCGTCGAAATCGCCGCCCTTGTTCAATTTCCTTCCCGCCTGTTCCAGAACTTCGCGCGTTTCCGCTGAGCTTTTGGCGTCCGCCTTTTCGATCCAGCGCGAAAAGCATCTGTCTTAAGTTGAATCCGCGCGGGAACCGTAGTAATCCTGCGGATCGATTCTTGTAGGCCTCTTTTGCGTCCTCGGTCGGTGACCGGTTTGAGCGGACGGCAACTCCTTTTGCAGCGTTTTGCCCATAACAGTTCCGCTATTTGGTTCTGCGTTAGTTGCGTAATCGCCTCATAAGGGTCTTTTCCCTTGCTCCTTGAGCGCATGGAGCGCGACCAATCGCTCCTGGGCCCAGATTTCCACCAGCTTTCTTGCCGCCGCCGGGAATTGACAAATATGCCGCCGAGTTCGGGACGATTTCGCGCATACGCTCTGAGTTCACTGAGCGGGAATTTCAGCTCGCCAACTCGGGCGACGATACGCTCGGACGCTTTCTGGTCCGCCAGCGGAATACACGGCGCCGGAAAAAAGCAGCGCCGCCCCGATAATGAATATCGTCATCCCTTTAAAAACGTGTTCCATGCCTTTTTAAACCTCCCGAAAATAACTGTTTTCTCGCGGCCGGCCACGATAGCGTACTGACTCTCGCCGGATGTCCGGCGACCACCGCGCCAGCCGGCACGTCCCTGGTTACCAAGGCTCCGGACGCGACCACCGCGCCATCGCCGATGGTGACACCCTGCAGAACGATCGCGCCCGCGCCGATCCACACATCTCGCCCAATAACGATGCGGTCGTACGTGAGTTTTTGTTGTTGAATGGGTGTTGAAAGATCGTCAAAGTTGTGTCCCGCGCTGAGAATGCTCACGCCGGGACCGATAAGCGTGTATTCCCCTATCAGCAGACCGCCTTCACCGGAGAAATACCCCCCGGCGTTGATCAACACATGATTTTCGATGCGTACGTCGGCTCCGGTGTTTACGGAGAGATCGCCGAGGACGAAGCGGTTGCGAGGATATAAAATACAATGGGAGCCCACGAAGACTCCCCTATCCGCGGTCGAACCCTGTCGAAAAACCTCGACGGTAGCGTCGATCCTGGTATGTTCGCCTACCTCGTCAAATCCGACACGAGCGCTCATTATTCAAAAATTCGCATGATATCCCATATGACCTGGACGCCGCCGTCGGCGCTGTTGAGAAACACGACATCCAGTTTCCCGTCATTGTCCAGATCCACGAATCGAAAACGCCAGGGCACGCTGCCGGCGGGAACTTCCTTTATGGTCCATGATTTATCCCCGCGTTTTTTTAACGCGAAGAAGACCCGCTTTTCCTCGCCAAGCGCCAGGATAATTTTGTCCGGGTCGCTGTAGGCGTTGCCGTAGCGATAGCCGAAGAGTGGCGCGGCGATTTCTTCGCTGCCGCCTTTCATACCTTCTCCGTCGTTATAAATGATCAGCGCTTTTTTGCCGACTTCAAAGGGGAGAAAGTAGTCCAGGCTGCCGTCCCAATTAAGATCGACCAGATCGACCTCGCGGGACACGCCTTCGGGCGTCTTGATAATCTCGTGTTTGAAATTTCGTGATCCCTTGTTGATGAGCACGGACAGGCGGGCGGTGTCGGCGTTCATGACGACGATATCGAGCAGGCCGTCGTTATTGACGTCCCCGATTTTGGGAAACAGCGTGCGATAGTATTTGGTTCTGATGATCTGTAAGTCGGGATGTTTCCCAAGCGCGTCCCAGGCGATGACGACTCTGTCGGTAACGCCGCCGGGACCGGTTCCCATAACCGCGTCAATGCGCCCGTCCTTGTCGAGGTCGCCGACTTCCATGCTGTAGACGGCCAGCCCGACCCGATGCTCGTCCGCCAGGTTGAACGTGCCGTCGGGAGCGATAGTGTAACGCTGATAGCTACTCTTGCCTTCATTTGATGTAAGCGCCTGATCCGGCTTTCCGTCCCCGTTCACGTCAATGAGGCGCACGCCGTTGGGATGGTGCCCGACGCTCTTTATGCTCTGCTTAAGTTCGAACGAGCGGTTTCCGTCATTCTTATAGATCAGGAGTTCTTCTCCGTGGCTCATCATGACCAGGTCCTTCAAGCCATCGGAATTGACGTCGGCTACCTCGAGATCGAACAGATAAGGACCGACTTCATGCCGCCAGACATTGGGATCCTGTTCTTGTTTGGCGGTTGAAACGGCTTTGTCGTCGTTGGTTGGAGGCGAGGCGGTCAGGCCTCCACAGGAGACCAGCATAAAAAGCGAAACAATAAAGGCAAGTATGATTTTCATAGTTGAATTTGCTTAAAAAATAGCTGAATTTGCTTAAAAAAAGGGGGTTGGCATGGCCAACCCCCTTTAGTTGGTTTGTTTCTACGCTACTAGTCGGCCAACAGGATGAAGTTGTCCGGATAGTAGTGAGGAGCGATCAGAGTCTGAATTTCAGTGATGGCTCCGTTCGGGGCGGCGCTCACGAAGGAGAACACGATACCGCCGGGGGTCGGCCAGTTGATAAACTGGACGGCGCCTTCGCCGAAGTTCGGGTTGCCAAGGATGTCTACGCTATAGGGATCCAGAAGGACCAATTCCCAATCAGAACCGAACTGCAAGGAGATGTTCTGCTCGGTATCGGTGTTCCAGAAGTTAACCGTGCCGCCAACTTCCGCTGTGTTAGGCTTCCAGATGGCGATGGTGGTGTCCAGAGGAGTCGTGCCCGCGAAACGCGGAATGACCGTCTGGCCAACCTGAATGCCGTTCCAAGCGGTGTTGGGGCTTACGAAGATCTGCAGATCGCCGCCGTTGTCAACGATTTCAGGAACCTGCGAGCCGGGTTCAGCGCGATACGCATACAGCTGATCGCTGAAGACCGCGAACAGGTCGGGATCGCCGGCGTTAAGCTGGGAGTAAGCAGCCCAGAACTGGTCTACCAAGTCCTGCTCGGCAGCCGCCCAACCGTCCAAGCTATGGAAAGCCAGGTCGTCGCCCAAGAAGTAACCGCCGCGAAGCTGCAGAACCGGAATGTAAGCGGCAGCGTCGAAGCCCAGAATCTGAAGCGCGTTAGCGGTCAGAGTAGTGGACTCCAGAAAAGGATCCGCGAACACCAGGTAACCACTGAAGCCGTCCAGGTTGAAACCCTTAACCGCATTCCAGCTGAACAGAAACACTTCGCCGGGGGTCAGGGAGAAATCCTTGTCGAGCACGTGACGGCTGTCTTCAGCGGCGAAAAACGTCCACACCATGTCTCTGGACGACACGAAGTCAGCGGGCGTATTTTGGATACCGATAACGGTATCAAGACCTTCAGCGTTGTCGCCCAAAACCCAGGGCACGACAAATCCCACACTTGGTTCGGCGACGTTATCGATCGCCGCGGCATTCATGGCCACTCCAAAAATCATAGCCACTGCCAAAAGTACTGTTAGAAAACCCTTCCTCATTCTATTCTCCTTTCCTTTCCTTAAAAAAAAATTGGTTATTCCCAACTCGATAGTACCCTAAACGGCTCTCAAAACTCCTTTCCTCACCCCCTTCCGATTTCTGTTTTAACTACCCCAAGATAAGTGAAGTTGCATTCACCAATTTATTTATCGTGCCGAAACATCTTCGGCTGCTTCCGATACCAATCGTTATTTATGAAGACCCATTTTTCCATCAGGGAACTCGTGATTTGCGTACGGGGAATGCCAGCCAGCATCCATTTATGATCCACTGAAAGTCGTACCGACGCTTCAGTCTTCTCCGGATTTATTTGAATGTCTTCGATTTTATATCCCAGGATTTCGGCTACTGGCTTCTTTTTCGCATATTGCAAAAGACTTGCTTCTTTTGTGGTCGACACTTCTTCCAGTCGGTATTGGCCTTCGATGTCACCCTTCATTCGAGCTTGCCAGTAGGCCTCTACCCGTTCTCTCAGGCGATCTTCGCTATTTTTAGACCCGAGAGTGGCGCATCCAAGCATCCCCACCAGAACAATGATCGTTGTTACGCCCAAGGCCACGTATAGCGCGGCTTTCCTTGCTATCCTCATACCGTACACACGCCTTCTACCTTGTCACAGAACAAGTTTCTGAATTCCTAACACTTTTCATGATCACATGTCAAGCTAAATATTCCATTCCAATAAAAAAGGTCGATTTCGAAGTGTAGTAATTAGCCAGAGGCAAGGTCTTTGTCAAGAAAAATGTGCGCTCCCCTTTATCTCCATTTTCCATCGAATAATTCATATTATTGAAAGCCCGGTTCACAATCCATGCAAATGGAAAACATTACGCCGAACATGGTTTCCCTGACTACTGTTATCGTAAAACGAGCCAAGTTAAAAAGCAACTTTAATGCCAATTGACAGGTCAAGCAGGATAATTACCGGAGACGGCCGACCGTTTACGCTTCTTTTGCCCATTGTTTCCATGTTCCATCGTGACTCGCGCGCTTCACGCGGTGCGAGGCCTTTCGATCGGTGGCCTGGCTAGGCGCGAAAGCGGGCAAAAATCGCTTTTAATAAGGGGAGAGCGTCCACATTACCGCATAAATCGTACGCGCCTTAAAAAAACTTTATAAAAAAATTCTCCCCGGCCTTCGCTCCACCGCGCGGAAACCGCCCGATATATCAATCCTACCACACTTTCGTCCGGGTACGAGGCTATTTTAACATCCTTCACGCGATGGCGTCGGCCGCGCCCCGCTTTCGACGCAGCAGCCTCCCCGAAACACGCCCCCGGCTTGACAACGTCCTCAGGATTTGAGAAAGCCTACACAATACCAGAGGGATACATCCTTTCCGGAATCGTTGACCGGAGCCACCAATCATCAAAAGGGGACGCGGCGGTGAAGTATCGATCACTTGGATCAAAATTGCTCCTGTTTATCATCCTGCTCATATTTCTGGGAGGCTGCGAGACTCCCGGCCAGAAAAAGGAAACCGAGCAGCCCAAGCAGGGATATACCGATCAGAATCTGAAAAGCGCGGTCAGACGAGGTGACGCCCAGTTCGTGAAGGACGCCCTGCGCGCCGGTCTGAATCCCAATCTGACCATGGAGTCCGATCAAACATTATTGATGCAGGCCGCTTACTCCGGTTACGTGGACGTGGTGAACGCGCTCCTGGATAATGGAGCCGACGTCAACGCGGCCACACCCAATGGCGGCACGGCGCTCATCAGCGCGGTGTCGGGCGGTCATATCGACACCGCCAAGGCGCTGCTCGCCAAGGGAGCCGATATCAACGCCAAATTCAGCGGCGCCATAACCCCCCTGCTGTTCGCCGTTACCCGCAATAATAACGACATGGTCAACCTCTTGCTCGATAACGGCGCCAATCCCAACGACAAGACCAAGGATAACGTGTCGGCGCTGACCACGGCCGCGGGCAAAAACAATCTGGAAATGGTCAAACTCCTGCTGGCAAAAGGCGCGGACCCCAACAACATCAGCATGAAAGGGTATACCGCCCTGCAATTCGCCAAGAAACAACACAACGAGGATATGATAAAGGTCTTGAAGGCCGCCGGCGCCATGCGGTAGCGATCGCCGGTTTTCTCCGGGACTCCGCAAACCAGCGGAGCCCTCGCCTCAAGGTCTTCCTTCGCGGATTTTGCCTTTCATCGCCCTCGCGAAAACACGTTCATAACCCGAGGCGCCCGCTTCGGCCGAAAAGAGCCTGCCGCAATAGGCGGAAAGGCTTTTTCCCCGCGCCAGCCATCGTTCGCGCTCCTCGCGTATATCCAGTATGGCCTTCGCCAGTTCATCCGTGTTGGGCGGCTCTTCCACATAGATCCGCCGGTACAGTTCCGTCCGATCCATTTCCAGGGGGCGCTTTCGCGACCACATCGAGACATTGCGACAGGCATAGTTAGGCGTTCTGATCGAACTCGGCTGTCGAGACGTCGGCTGCGGTGACACCGGCCGCCAGCGGGCGCCGGTCCTCATAGCCGCCCTCCCGGCTGTGCCAGTGCAACACCTCCGGCTCGCCCAGTTGCCAGCACAAATAGGCCGGCTGCTCGTCGATGATCGTGGGAAAATCGATCAGCCCCATGCGGGCGCTCTTCAACTCGACACCCAGATCGGTCAATTCATCGACGTACCCACGCAAGCGGGCCGCGTCGTTGTGCAACTCGCTTTCGATTTCACCCAGCTCTTCGCTATACACGTCCTCGACGTCGGGTTCGCGACGTGACTTGAGCAGATCGAGCCGATCGCCGCGCTCGACCAACTCGCGCGTCAACTCGACGACGTCTTTCGTGATCGCTCGGACAAGCGGCAACGATGCGTTCGCCTCGTCGACGGTGAACAACCTCTCGTGATCAACGGGTGTTCTCTTCATGGTTGTGCCACTCACTGTTGCGAGTCAACATGGGTCGTGATTTCCCCGGCACTACGCCGCCGCGGTCAACACGTCACTGATTCGGCCCTCCGTGGACCGGCTCGGCAATCACCTTTGACTGTGCCACGACAGTCGGGTTCAACGTCGCACGACCCCAGGCTGTTTCCAAAGGCAGTCGCGAAAAGTCCACAATGCAACCATCCCGGCTGTAACAACTCAGGTCATGCGTCGCGCCCATGAATATGCAGTCGACCGGACACGGCTCCACACACAGGGCACAGAACATGCACTTCGAATAGTCGATCGTGAAGTTCTCGACGCGGAAACCCTTCGCTCCTTCGACCCGCTCCTTGTTGATATATATACAGTCGACCGGGCACGCCTTGGCACACTGGTCACAGGCGATGCACGTCGTCAGATCGTAGCGATGAAATCCCCGATACCGCGCCGCCACTGGCACGGGCAACTCCGGATACTCAAACTTTTCAGTAAAAGTGCGGCGTTCGGGGTTGTAGGTTGACAGCCAGTAACGCAGCGTGACCGCCAGCCCGTCGGCAACGGTCTTCACCGCGGTGACAATATCGTCCAGCCAGGAAAAAAACTTCTTCACACCGATACCCATTCAGGTGACAATCGAAACGCCGGTCGACAACCCGCTCGTGGGGCGGACATCCCTGACGAAAGCCATTACAGACTGCGACCTTGTGGCGACCGCCCATAGGCGACGTTTCGATTATAGGCACGAAGTGGGTCCCCGCAAGCGGGCCCTCTGGCTCTTCGGTGCCCCCTCACCTTTATTACGTCTGGTACAAGTGACCAGTTTGCCGGGCCGCCGGTTCGGGCCCGATACGACGCCCGGGCCCGTAATTTGCCGCCAAACGGGACCTTTTGCCCAGCTTCACATCGCCCCGACATGTCCAACGACACGAAACAAACGCTTCGCAAGACCGCGGCCGAGCTACGTCGCCGACAGCCCGACAAGGACCGGCTGAGCCGTGCCATTGTCGCCGCGCTGGTCGAGCTGCCCGAGTACCGACAGGCCGAAACCCCCGTGCTGTACGTCGACGTCCGCGACGAGGTCCGCACCCAACCGCTCATCGCGGCGCGGCTCGCCGCCGACGCGCCGGTCATCGTGCCCTTCTGTCAGGACGACGAATTGCGCCTCTGCCGCATCGACACACTGGCCGAGCTTGGCCTGGGAGCCTTCGGCATCCTCGAGCCCGTCGTTTCGCTCCAACAGTCCGCCAGTCGCCGCATCGCTCCCGCCGATGCCGACCTGATCGTCGTCCCCGGAGTCGCCTTCGACCGCCGCGGTCACCGCCTCGGCCACGGCTTCGGCTACTACGATCGCTTGTTGGCCCGCGTCTGTGACTCCGCGTCGCTAGTGGCACTCGCCTACGACTGCCAGGTGTTTGACAACGTGCCCCACGACCCGCACGATGTAGCGGTCGACATCGTTGTCACCGAAACGACCGTGTACCGCACCTAGTTGAAGAAAGAGGTCGGTGTAGGGACGATTGTGACCGACCGTTTTTTCTGAAGGCCCTCCGCTGTGCAGATCCCCCAATATACGCTCGCTGACTACGAAAACGATTACGCCGACAGGCACCTGCTCCATGGCGCCGTCGCCAAATGGGCTGCCTGCGCCCAGATCACGCGGCGATCATCGAGTTCGAGACCGGCCGCGAGATCTTCGTACCGCGAATTTGACGAGACCTCGACACTTTGGGCCCTGCGGCTGCTCGAGCTCGGTTACTGTCCCGGCGACTTTTTGGCCACGATGTTGCCGCTGACGGCCGAACACGTGTTGCTCGAATACGCCTGTTTCAAGATCGGCGTCGTTCACGCCCCCCTCGACCTGCGGCTCAAACCCGACGAGGTCATCCGCTCGCTCGGGCTCATCGAGGCCAAGGGTTTCGTCATGCTCGGCAAGACGTCGGTCGCCGACTTCTCGTCGATCGCCGAGGCCGTCCGCGAGTCGTGCCCATATGTCGAACATCTTGTGCAGTTCGCCGACGCGGCGAGTCTCGTTGACGGCGCGCTTTCCCGCCGCGTTATTGATCGACGTCGGCAGCGACGTGCGAGACAACGCACAGCTTCGGAAACAATACGATGAGCGGGCTGCGGCGATCCAACCGACCGACGGTGCCCAGGTCATATACACGACGGGCTCCACTGGTTTCCCCAAACCCGCCCTGCTCTCGCATCGCAACATCACCGCGCAGAACCTTTGCCTGGCCGGCGCCTTTGATCTGTTCAGCACGAAGCGGATGCTCGTGAACCTGCCGCCGTCCCACGTGGGTTGCCAGGGCGAAGAATTGATGACGACGTTCTTCGCCGGTGGCACCGCCGTCATCCTGCACGTCTTCGACGCCGAAAACACGCTGCGGGCAATCGAGCGATATCGAATCGACGGTTTCGGCCAGATTCCCGCCATGTTCCAGATGCAGTGGTTGCTGCCGAACTTCGCCCAGTACGATCTCAGTTCGCTGCGCAGCACCCTGTTCGGCGGTCAGCAGGTCAGCGGGCCGTTTGTCGAAGCACTTCGACAGATGGCGCCCCTGATCGGCACCGGGTTGGGACTCACCGAGATGGCGGGCTTCGTCACCTATACGGGCCTCACCGATCAGGTCGACAACCTCATCAGCGGCGTCGGCTGGTCGATGCCGATCACGCCACTGTCGATTCGCGAGCCGATGAATGCAGATGGCACCGCCGGCAATCCTTTGCCCGATGGCAAGACGGGCGAAATCTGCTTCAGCGGGCCACAGGTGTTTATTAATTACGTCAGCAACCCGGATGCCTATCGCCAGACGGTGACCAGCGACGGCATCTGTTACACCGGCGACCTCGGCTATGTCAGCGAGCAGGGCCTGATCTTTTGTGGCCGCTCGAAGCTCGTGATCAAACCGAAGGGGTATCAAGTCCACCCGGGACAGATTGAACAGCACTTCGCGGCGCTGGCAGACGACGTGGCCTCGTGCGCCGCCGTGGGTCAGCCGCACGACATTTTTGGCGAAGCGGTCGTGCTGTTCGTGGCGCCGAAACAGGGACGCACGATTCCACGCGAGCAGCTCGAAGCGCACGCTCGTGGCATCGCCGCGTATATGCGACCGACCCATTACGTGATCTTCGAGGCCGACTCGCTGCCGCTGAACCGTATCGCCAAGACCGATTACGTGTTGCTCAAACAACGAGCCGCCGCCGAAGTCGAGCGCCTGCGGTCGCTGGGACAATGGGACGCGAGCCAATGAGCGACCACGTACAAACGATCCGCGCCTATTACGGCGAGTCCCCACGTTCGTCGGACTGGTTCACCGTCACGCAAGACTTGATCAACCAGTTCGGCGAAGCGACCTGCGACAGCGACTGGGCGCTCCCAGATTGCGTTCCGTCGATCGTATGGAGAATAGCGACGGCAGCTTGGCGTTTTGGACTAAATATCTCATGAAGACTGCCTGGGATCAGTGCACTGCCGCGTGCCATCCCTATTGCGACACTCCTTGCGAGGTCAGTCTCGATCTCATTGCCGTCTCCCTTCAGCGAGCCTAGAAAAATGTCCCACTGATCAAGCAGCGCGCCAGCGCGACCAGATGCCACCTCGTCGTGAATAATACTTGTCATTTTATCGATACGCTCCGGCTCGCCATTGACTGCCTTCACACTGAGAGCCAAGTCCTCTACCTTTGACTCTGCTATCTGATCTTGGCCTACGGAGTACAAGAAGTACCTTGCAAAGATGTCTGGGTGCTGGATCCGGCGCCCCTTCCGCGCTTCCGCTTCGGACACAGTGGCTCTGTAAGGTGCTCTTCCTCCAACGGGAAAGATCATGCTGAGAACCCTTGCCGCGACTACGTCGTCCTGATGTGTGCTCGTTGACAGCTTCTCAATGTACGCCTCCGACTCCTTCTTCCACGCCGGTTCTTCACTGATACGCCACATGTCACCTGACCATTTGATTTCTATAAACCACTCCGGGTGGGCATGCAGTGCTTCAAATACTCTGGGAAACCTGATGCGTACCAATTGGAGCATAAATAAATCAAACAGGTTGACGTCTCTCTTCAACGTCGCCCATATCAGCGCCGTGGCAGCAGCTATCCGTCGAATGTCACGCGGTGTTGGCATGGCCGCTATAAACATTCTCCGCGGTATCCCGTTCAGCCTGTCCACAAACTCCTGAGCCGCGGTCTCTTCAACCTCGTCAAACAGCGGTTTGAGTAGGCGGTCGAGAATACGGCCCTGCATCTTTTGAGTCGGTGTAGCAAGGGGGAACTCTAGGGCCACAATCTTGGCCATAAAATCTCTGGCAATTGCGGCGCTATCCTCCTGCGGGAACAACAGGCGCGCAACTTGCGTCCGATCATAGGCTAACACGTGGACAACGCGGGGAATGTCGCTCAGCAGCCGGACCATCCGTAAAGCCGCGTGGAGTTCGTCATGATCGAGACGATCCAAGTCATCAATGAGCACGGCAACGGGGCGTGCTTGGCCAGCCACAGTCCTGCGTAATTCGTCGTGTTCACGACTGACAGAATTGGCGCCTAGATGCTTGACGATCGCTGAGACAAACCCGCCGAGGCGAGGTCCGCTTACAGTCGCGATTCCTGCCCCGAGCCTGGCAAGAGCGATGCCCACGGAAGGTGGGCTACCTGCCTTTTGAAGAGCATCCCCCAATACCTTCAGGTAGTTGCCGACTACCCTGTCCGGCTCGCGAAAGCTCCACGCATCGAAGCGAACAACGACAAAGCTGCTGGGAAGCTTCTTTTCCAAGGCATTCAGGAGAGTTGTCTTCCCTGATCCCCACGGCCCATCGATACCCAGCACAAGAGGAGTCTCTCGACGATGGGTTATCACCGACTCCAGAATGTCGAGAAGGGGCTTTCGCTCTAGGAAATCGGCACCGAGATCAGAGCCAGCGTCCATACCCTCTGGGCCTAGTAGGGTATCTAGGAGTTCACCCTCTGGAGTCCGCTTCCCGGGTTGTGGCGTGCGATATTGCATGATGAGGGTGGTTCCCCATCGCCACGCTAGTAGTCCTCCCCCAACCGCTGCGACGATGAACGAGAGCTTAGGGCACTCGATGTTGCCTCGGCCTACCAGTCCCTTGAGGGCGAGGGATGATGCGCTGCTGGTCAGGCTAGCCAGATAAACGTCCAGAATCGTAACGGGCCTGCGCCTCCAACCCTTTAGGAATCTCCAGACCGACCCGGCAACTGCTACGAAAGCAGCTAGAATGGCCACCCCGGCTGCCGGCACGACTTCCCGAGGAACCATTCGGAGCATTGTGGTTCCAGCGAGTAGCTCGCACAATCCCTGGGCTAACAGAACGGTCAGTAGCCCAATCAACGCCACTAAGACGGTCGACCGCCAGGTTATCATGAGCTTTCTGTGGAGAACGTGAGGCCAGGGGAGCCAGAAATGGAATGGTCTATGCGCGGGATTGCGCAGGGTCCCCCGAAACTATGCCTTCTGGCCACGCACTCGCCGCGAAAGGCGACAGGGCACACTGATGGCAGCGCGGAGGGTCCAGCGCCGGCGCTGCCCGAACAACAGTGTGGGGTCCGGATCGGCCACCTTGGAACACGGGGCAGGGTACCGGACGTGACACCGGCCGGCATAGGACAGGACACCGGGAAAGATACCGGACTGGGAGTACCGGGCAGAAGACAAAGATCTGGTTCGCCAAGACGCCCCGAGCCCGGTACCGGCGGTTCGAGGGCAGGCCTAACGAATTGCGCATTAGGCTGGCAGGCCCTCAAGCCGGCGCTCGCACCAACTTACGTTCCGCAGCGTCTTCGAGGGACGCTTTGCCCGAGCAGAGCTCGGGACACTTCCCGCCTGTCGGCTGGATGCGCGGGTTAGGCCTCAGGGAGCGGGACGTCCGGATCCTCTTGTCCTCGAATCACTCGCTCTGCCCATTCCTGCCGGCCAGGCGAGAGAAACCAGTCGAGCTTACTTTCGAACTGGCCGGCACAGCCATATACGGTCACGATTGGGAGAAGCGCCAGATAGCCGAGTTCCGCGGGTTTATCATCCGCGACCAAGCACTCTGTAATCAACCCGAGCGTTCCCTCTTCCTCGTAGGCATCCCTCGCGAATGCTATTCCGCCGCTCAACCCGCCCCTCGCCATTGTAGAGAGAATCAGATGCGGTTGGTCCGACTGATAGTTGTTGACTACGGCACAGACTTCCCCACTGATCGCCACCAAGACGGGCTCTCGGGAGAGAGGAATTGGTGGATACCCCATAACTAGGACATGCGTCAGAACGGGTGTCTGCCTCGGTTCGTAGCAGGCGATCGGGATCGCGGGTGCTTCAATTCCGGCCACCCGGATGACAGCAAGATCGACTTTAGGATCGGGATGGAAAAAGGGGCCATCGACCAGAGTCCCGACTGCGGGCCTTGAGCTTATGGTGAGCCCATCTAACGTCGACTCCTCAGTGGTTCCGATCTTCGTAATCTGGACATTCTCGACGACATGGCGTGCCGTCACGAACACACCATCTCCGATGTGGAAGGCGGTTCCGATTCCTACCGTAGCATCCGGGCGCCGAATTTCGACGTAAGCCACCGATCCGGCGTACTTTTCGTAGGCTTCTCGATTGTGATGCTTCTCTGTCATGCTAGAAGCCTCAGTTGGTGAGGCCTAACGTCCTGCGCTTAAGCTGCCAGCGACCCCTCGCCCACAGCGCATTGCCTGACTTCCTCTGAGTATGCACCGCCAGGCGCACGCCGCAAGGACGCCAAGAGCGCTGGGCGGCTTTAGGCGGTTGTTAGGCGGAGGTGTGCGCAGGCTCTGCTTCGGGTTCGTCGGGGCCAGATTTGGCAAAGTGCGTTGTAAGGTATGTCCCCACCTCATCGACAAATTGCCAGACATCATCTTGTCTGGGGGCATTGGCTCGGATGAACTCAGCTGCCTCATTAGCCCAAGCCCACTTCTTGGTCTTCGAGGCTTGGAGTCCACAGTCAGCAAGCCAACCTTCTAGTTCACCTACCGGGACTAGGAAAATGCCATACCGGGCAAGGTCCGAAAGCAATGCTGCCACTACCGGCCTCAATTGCTCGGGAAGCGACGCAGTGCCACCGTTCTTCACAGTCCGGAGGCCGTTCACTGAACTCCTCAGTGTCGTTAAGGCCGCGTGAAGTGGCCGGTCGTCGCCCGCATCCCAGTTGTAGGGGCGTGCCGCCAAGTCAGCTAGTCGTTCTTTGGCGTCGGACTCGGATAGTGTCGGAGGAAGCTTCGCAAGTGCGGTGGCCACATCACTGGCCGACTTCGCGAGCCGCTGGACTTCTGGGCTGTTGTCGCCAAGAGCCATCAAAATGCTCTCGATCTTGCCTGCTTCCGCTAATACATCAAGATCGGCAATGACTGCAACCGGGATACCCAAGACTCGATAGAGGCGGGCGGTATCGGCGATGCCACCTGTGCCCCCTACGGTTACAAAATGAATATCGAAATTGTGGGCACGCCCGACCGCTTCCCAGGCCGCCTGGTACACAATGCGATCACCATCCGCCTCGATAATCACAACTGCCTGTGCAAAGATGCCGTCTAGAACCGTCTCAGCGCGAACCGTCGGCTTCCGCATCGACTCGCGAAGTACAGTTGAGGATACGAGGGTAGCAGCGAAGGAACCGGAATGGCGGGTTAGCCGGACTATTTGAAGTGACTGAGCTGTCTGGATAATGCCGCGAAGAATATGGCTACTGTGGGTGGCTACAAATGTAGCTGTCTTGTCCGAAGTCCCGTGAAGGCCAATGAACTGACCGAGGCTAAATGCTTGAGGAGGATGCAGGCACAGTTCGGGCTCGTCAATGATGGTGACGGGCCGCCGTCCTAGGAGGAGTGAGATGACCGTAAAAACGTATGACTTCATCCCATCCCCTTCGGAGTCGATTGTACGATACTTGGCCATCGCAGGTACCGAAAGGCGCTCTTCGGCGCTAGGGACGGCGCCCGCATCGGAGATGCGTAGGCAGAGGGTGCTCCCTTGGGCAGCACAGGTCCAGATAGCCTTTGAGAACGCTCGCTGCACCTCTCCTGTGAGCGCGCGGCGCGCGTCGTCACTTAGATGAAGAGCGTGAAGGTCATTAACTGGAGGCGTGCTCATGAAGTCGATCGTTTGGACGGGTTTCAGTGCCGTGAGGCGATTCTCGAGAAACAGCACCGTCACAAGAAACTTGCTGAGCCATCCCAAGTAGGCGTTCTTTTTCTTTCGTGTCTTGGCGGTACTCGACTGGCTTCGCCACTGAGTGAGTTGACGTGTGCCAACGTTCGGGGTTCCCTGCCCGGAACCAACCCACGTTGTTCGGGGGATATACTGCTGTTCGTCGTTGTCGCCCCACACAGTCGAGATGTAGCCCTCGGCCTGCAAGCAGGCAAGGAAGGTGTCGTGATCTGGTGTTGCGATCTCAATCTCGGAGGCGACCACAAGGTCCCGAGGCTCGCCGCAGATGCGGTCCACGATATCACGGAGTAGTTGCGTCTTGCCAGATGAGTTTGGGCCGACAACAACAACGAGCCCCGAGCAACTTAGGGCGCCGAGTGCCGGGAGCCTAAGGCTCTGGAGTGGTTTGAAATCCGATAGTTTCGCCACAGACCTGCCTTATGATGGGAGGAAGAGGGGAAACGCCACCTATCGTCCTGCGATTGAGCTCCCAGCGACTTCTTGCCTGCAGCGAATTGTCTGACTTCCGCTGAGTGTGCACTGGCCCCAGCCCGCCGCAAGGGGGCTGGGCCTGAAGCGCTGGGCGCCGTTGATTGCCTCTTAGGCACCGCTTGCGTCAGGCGGGATCGATACCAGCTAACCTCCGGGCACGGCCCATAAGCTGCGATAGACCGTTCTTGTCACCGGCTGAAAAATGCAGATCGTCGGCACAGTGGTTTAGGACGCCCAAGAGCAGAATGGCAGAGGCCATGAGAAGTTCAGACGGCGTGGGCTCGGGCTGAACCTTCGGTCGAATCCCATGTTTCGTCGGTTCAAGTACCTCCCGCAGGGAATTGGAGCCCCCGTGAGCGGTACTACTCAACCACCGATAGATGCCATAGGTGAAGTTGTCTATCTGTTGGTTAGGCTTTCGATGAGCACTTTGCACCTGGCGCACTCGTGCCTCGAATGACATGCCTGACCAGTCCCTAGCCCATCTGCGACGGCCCTTGTTGTCCTCCACCCGAAATAGGTGACGCGTGGCGGTCCGGCGCTTTCGCATCCGCCCTAAGGCACTTTGGAACTGAGGCGATCTCAACTCCCCAGGGAGGCTCTCGGCGATACGAAGGTGTTCGACGACATCGAAACGAATATATCGAGTAGCGCGACTGTGAGGCCGTAGTTTGATCCACGAATAGTTGAAATAGAGCTCGACAATAGAACGAAAGAGAAGTCGACTCTCGTAGGACCAGCGTCCTGCCAGCGAATGAAGGGCTGCGGCGAGCCGTCGGGTCCGGACCATGGTGCCATATGCTGTGAGCTGCAGAGGGGTCTTTTGATGGGCGCGAAGTACCGAATCCTCATGGACGAGCGTCTCTCGCACCACGCGCCCTAGTAGCCGCTTGGCAATCGGGAGCGTCGTGTGTTGAGGTAGCATCCGCGATGCCTTTGCGAAGGTCGGTGTCTAACTAGTTGCTCGATCACGCCCTGGCGCTGGGCCTGAGCAGCTTCACAGGAGCCTCGATGCGCCCTCCCGGGATTCCCCGAGAGCCGGATCCTCCAGTCAGGCGCCCATCTCCAGTATGCTGATATCCGGTGGACACGCAAGCGCACCGGCACAGGAGGCAAATGAGGGCCTGACGCCGAGGTGCGGACTCGCTCGCCAGCGGTGAGGTCGCTGCACGCAAGGGCTATCGAAAGAGAGGCCACTGGCGATGGACTCCGACGCTCAGCGCCGAACGACCATCGGTGAGCCCGCTGGCCAGATCAATCCGCAGCACACCCAGCCCTCCCCCGGCCAACCCGAGGCGAAGCCCCCCGCCGGCATCGAGGTAGAAGCGGTCGCCGGATCCATCCAGGGGTCCGATCACGTCGGCGCCATCGAGGAAGAGCCCTGCGGCCAGGACGAGAGGCCCGATCCGATAGACCGGGTGGTCGCCGGCCAGCCCGGCGTGGATGATCGTCCGGCCGGCATTCCTTCCGGCGAGAAATCCACCGCTGGTGGCGGGGTGCGCCCGCAGAGGAAGGGCCCAGGCAAGGTCAGTCCCCACGATCGGCCAGGTTCCCGGCGGGGCATCCGGACTGGCCCACACCACCCCGAGCCGGCCGGACCAGGCCGGGCGGCCCAGGCCGGGCGCGGAAACCCAGCTCACTCCGCCGTCGGCCCGGGTGTACGACGCCAGGCTGCTCGACAGCGAGACCGCGCGCTCGGCGGTCGCCGAGAGGGTAAATCGATCGTCATGCGTCCGGCGTTCGGCGCCGGCCGAGATCGCCAGCCAGGTGCGATCCGCGGACCATCGCTCCAGCCGCAGCGCCGAGGTCAGGTGCATCCCGGCCCGGACCCAGCTGCTCACCCCGACCGTGGCGGTGCGCCGACTCTCTTCCAGGAGGACGCTTCGTTCCGGATCGAGCGCGAAGCGGAAGCGCTCCCAGGCGCCCTCGACCAGCACGACTCCCGGCAATCCCAGCGTCGTGGGCACCTCGACCCCCACGGCGGCGCGACTGCGAGCCGCTTCCCACCGCCAGCTCGCCGTCCAGAGTTCGCCGCCCCCGGTTGGGGTGGCGACCTCGAGGCCTGCTTCGCTCTGCGCCACGGCCCTGATCGCCCCGGCCACCGCCAGGCGCCATGGGGACTCCAGCGTGGGCCGCTCGTCGATTGCCGCGTGGACCTCGACCAGGCCGCCCGGAACCGGCTCGTACTCCACCACGGACCCGCGGAGCGCCGGGATATCGGACAACCGGCGCCGGGCGAGCGTTAACCGGGATGGGGAGAGTACCGTGCCATGTGGCACCGACATGGCATCCGCGAGCGTCCGAAACCGGATCCTGCGTACCCCGTCGATCCGGAGCAGGTCGATGGTCGGCCGGCCGACGTGGTTCCAGGCATCGAGCGCACCGGCCTGGTCGCCGGTCAGATACCGGCCCGTGGCGAGCAGCTGCCAGCCGAGTTCGTCACCGGGAACGAGTGCGACGTACCGCTCGGCCAGCGCGACTGCCTCCGCGTAACGCTCCTGCTTGAAGCGAACCCCGGCCAGCTCACGGAGCACCACCGGTTCGGCGGGGCATGCCTGGCCGGCCTCCGCGAGCAGCCGGGCGGCCTCGTCCAGGTCACCGGCCTCCACGGCGTCGAGGGCGCGGTCGAGCCACGGAGAGCAGGGCATGGCCTCGACGGGGGCAGGATCCGCCCCTTCGGTGGGTATGGTGGTGGTGGTGTCGGCGGCGGGTGCCGGCCGGATCGCCAGGGCCCACCGGTTGGCGGCGGACCACTGTGCGAGGAACTCACTCCCGGAGACGGTGGTGAATGGGGCTCCGGCCGGGTCGTGGAAGACCACATGGCCGTCGTTCCAGCCGACGACTACGACGTAATGGTACCGGTCATGCCCCACCTCGATGAGGGCGATCACCGGGACGCCGGCATGGAGCGTGCGCTGGACCCGCTCCGCCGTGGGGTCGAGCACCTGCGTGTTCCACCCGCGGGTCCGGGCGGCTGCCGCGAGATCCGTGGTCAGTATCCCGCCGAGTTCCGGGTGCACCAGCGCAGCGAAATCCTGCGCGTACACCCCCCGCCGGCCCCACCAGCGTTCCACCATCGCCACCGCGGCGCCACCGCACAGCAGCGCCGACTGGGGGAGGTATGGCACGTCGAGCACTGTCGGGGTTGGGCCGGCGGTCGCGGGACTACCTGACGCCAATGATTGGGCCGGCAGCGCCGTGCTGCCGAGCCCAATCATGAGCCACAGTCCGGCCGTGACCAGCCGGGCGATGGCGCCCACGGGTGTTCTCCTGCGAACGCGCTACGTGGTCAGCAGGATGAGGACCAGCAAGGCGATGATGATCGCGGTGGTGCTGATGACGACCTTCTGGTCGCCTCCGGCGAGATCGTCCACTCCAGCGCGCTGGGCCAGTTGATCCACCGAGGCCTGGTCGAGTGTACTCACGCGGGCCGACAGGTCGGCGGTGTTGACCCCGAGCAGGGCGGCCGCTGCCTGCGCCTGATCGGTCGTGAGGAAAGCCTGGAGCGCTTCCCGGTTCCCGGTGGGATGCGCGACGACGGCTGCATCGAGGTCGGCGCTGGTGACGGCGCTTCGGCTCTGCGCATGTACGGGAGCAGTGAGGCCGAACGCCAGAACGGCCATGGAGAGCGTGAGCTGTTTCAACATGAAGACCCCTTGAGTGGACGCGGGCATCCCGCGCTTCGGTGTTCGACCTGAACCCTAGTGGTGCGGGACACAGACGCCAATCGTCCTT
>CAWGFI010000007.1:0-123277 GCA_963821845.1 uncultured delta proteobacterium | reverse complement strand
AAAATATGGCATATTCAATTATAAGGAGAAAAACGAACTCAAATTATCAACCATTGAATATGATTACAAATGGATATTGAAAGATAAAATTATATCATTATATGTATTGATGTCTAAAGATTCGAAAGGAAATATTGAAAATAATGATGGATATCTTTCATTAAGCTATGAGTGCCGAAAAGATGAAATAAATGATAAGCTCTAAAGGAATTATACTGGCGTATTATTACTTAAAATTAAATGTCTTGTTTTCAATACCTCGGGTGGCGCAGACAAATTGCTTGTCTGCGGCGGCCGCGCAACAGGAGGTCATGCTATTATGCCGGGAATAGAGTTCTCGTAAGCTTGTTCCGTACGGCGGAGTCGCCTCTTGTCCTTCGGACCAAGACAACAAGTTGTCTTGGCCACCCTCACCTGCCGCTCAGTTGCGAGCCGTGGATATGGGGTCAGGTCTTGCTTTTTGACCTTAATAAAATATGTTAAACGCGAAATAAAAAAGTCAAATAACAAGACCTGACCTTCATTTTTCGCGGCTTATTTTCCAGTGGACCGTAAAGAGTACGTAGATAATATCTTGGTCCATTAGGTTCCATATGGTCCATCCTTGACCAATCAGATTGGGAATGTACAATATTTTTATGAAAGATTGGCTCATAACGCTGCTGATCGGCTTTTTCATATATGAAATCCTGGAGCATATCATTTTTCCTTTATACTGGATGATTAGGTATGGCAGGAGAAAATCGGTGTGCGGTCCGTCCGGCATGATCGGAAAAAAGTGTGTGGTGCGGCAATGGGATGGTGCTAAGGGCAAAGTATGGGTCAGCGGTGAGTTGTGGAATGCGAGCAGCCGCTCGCAGTTGATTCCGGGAGACGAGGCGGTCGTCCAGGGTATAGATGGGTTGACACTTCATGTTTCCGCGCCGGAAAGGCTGCGTACCCCTGAATGGGAAGTCTGAAAAAGAATAGCCCCAACGGGATTTGGTGAGAAAGTAATTTGGGATCTACAGATTGAGGGTCAGGTCTTGTTTTTTGACATTCTCACACTTTGGGGGTTAAGTCTTGCTTTTTGACCTCAAGAAGGCGTGTTAATCGAGAAAAAAAGTCAAATAACACGCTCCTGGACCCCTTTTTTCTTAAGAACGCCTGTCGAGAAAAGACGAAATTCACCGAAGCGCCGTCCGGCCCCGATAAAAAAAGTGTTATGCTTAATGTAAGGAATTCCAAGGAGGGGCCATCATGAACAGCAGAGAAACGAAGGATTTCGCGGAACGATTGATGCGAGAAGTATGGGAGCCGTTTGACTATACCAAGCTTGCGCTCTTCTATCGTGAAGACATGGTCGGCCATCATCGGTCCCAAACCATCCGGCTGCCCGATGTGGAAAACCGTCTGAAGTGGGATCAAAAGAACAACGCCGATCCGAAATACAGCATTCAGAACCTGATCGCCGGCGAGGATGAGTTCGCCATCCGCTTTTTATACACTGCCGGAGACGTTAAGTCCGGAAAGGAATTTTCGACGGAAGCCATTTATTTTTATCATTTACGAGAAGGAAAGATAGACGAATTCTGGCTGCTGAGTTCTCACGATTTCAACTACCTGGTAAAACCCTGAGCCTGAAAAAGATCCTTCTTCAAATAGCAGGACCCGCCCCTTTTAAAGGGCTTGCCCCCTTGCGGGGGCAAGAGGGCCCTACCGTTCATACACCTGCAGGGTAACCGAACTTTTCCAGAATTCCTCGTAGATACCGTCGGGCTCGGCATCCACGGCGATGGTGAAGGTATATTCGCCGGGGGCAAACGTGGTGGTCAGCACGGGGTAATTATCGATGGGAACCAGCGGACTCACAATGGAGTACAGGCCGCTCACCCATTGATCGGGCACCACCCAGGAATACCTGCCGGTTTCGTCTTCATACCAAACCCACCATTCATAGGGTTTGGTCAGGGATTGCAGCACGGGGTTCATGCCTATGGCCACCGTCACTTCCTCCCCTTCCAGCGCGAAGACGTAACTTCCCTGACCGTTGACGGTGATGCGGGGCACGAGCCTGTTCTGGGGCGTCGCCGTACCCAGGTAGGCCAGGCCATAGTTGGCGAACCGGATTTTTTCATCGGCGACCATGGAGTAATCGACGCGGAAATAGCCTTCCTCCCCCCAGCCCGGACCCCAGGAGTTCTTCACGATGAAGCACTGATCCCGGTCGTCATATCCTACCAAAAGCACCGCATGGGCGCCTTTGTCTTCACCGTCGGTGTGGCTGTAGACGCCGCTTTCGTAGTAGTAGAAGTCCTCGTACACCTCGAATTCGACCGCCATCGGCCCGGTAGTCACCAGCAGGGACTTGATAACCGTCAGGTCCGGCGGGGTCTCGCCGCCCCCGAAATAGACCCAGTCCCGGATGGTATAGGCCTGGTTGAGCGACTGGCTTCCGGGACAGATGTTTCCGCACGGCGAATCGTCCGCCCGATACGGGTAACAATCCTCCAGGGGAATGCCCGAACCCTTAACATAATTGGCCGCGTCATCCAGCATGCCGCCATCCACGCAATTGCCTTCGCCATCACAGGAAAGAAGGGCCTGTTCGGACAGGTCCAGATCCACGCCGGGGGTGTCGAGATCGATGAGCGTCCTCGATTCGAGGGTCGCCGTCGAGGCGAAGGCCCAGCAGCTCCCGCAGGTCCCTTGATCGCGGACCGGGGTCACATAGTTTTTTCCGTCCACGTTGCGCCAGTCAAAGTGCGCGGGGAGGATCGCCGCCGTCTGGCGCCGATAAGCCTTGGCCGGGTTAAGGGCGATCGGCCGTCTGAGTCCCAATCCCTTGGCCACGGGCTGTTGATCGCCGCTACGGGCCGTCCAGCGGGCTCCGGTTTGCTGGATGGCCTTTTCCACCTCGTCGCCCGAGAGAGCATAAACCTGATACGGCAGCAGCAGCCCCGCGCAAAAGAGAAGAATGAACAATCGTTTCAATCCGGTACTCCTTTTCTCGTTCATCGGTATGGTCCGCGGTCCGACCCGCGCAAGGGGTTTCGGCAAGGCCGGCCGGCGAATGATAAGTTCAAAAATGTAATCGGTTGCGGGGAGAGAAAAGTTGACTCTTTTTGTGGTTTTTTTTGCATTCCCGGTCGTCGGGGTAGAGGGGGCTCATGAAAAAGCGAAGCTGCGCGCCCGGCGATACAACGGTGTCAGTGGGAGCTAAACCAGCGATAATACATGCGTTCCCAAGCGCAACTTGGGAACGAGGATGAAGCGCGACTCGGGGCGCGACTTGGGAACGAGGATAAACTTGAAAGGAAATTTTGGTGAAGGGAATCGCGGGGTCGGCCGCGGACGCGGCTACCGCCCCAGGGCGGCGCCGATCTTGAGCGAAAGCTCTTCCAGCGTGTACGGCTTTTGTATGAATCCGTCAAAGCCCTTGTCGGTCACGGTTTTCGCCTGCGCTTCGGGGCTGTAACCGCTGGCGATGAGGATTTTTTTATGGGGATCGATGCGGCGCATCCGTTCCAGCGCTTCCTCGCCGCCCATCCGAGGCATGACCATATCCAGAATCACCAGGTCCAGCGAACCGTTGGCGTTGACGTATTTATCGAGCGCCGTTTCGCCGTCGTTGGCGGTTTCGACCCGGTAACCCAGTTTCGCCAGCAGCCGGCCGCCCGCTTCCAGGACCGCCTGGTCGTCGTCGACCAGCAGAATGGTTCCGGTTCCCCGCATGGGCGCCTTGGCCGGGAGCTTCTCGGCGCCGGGCGCCCGTACCGACGCGGGCAGGTATATGGTGAACACGCTTCCCTTGGACAGTTCGCTGTACACGGTGATGAAGCCTTTATGATTTTTGATGATGCCATACGCGGAAGCCAGCCCCAGCCCCGTACCCTGCTCCTTGTCCTTGGTGGTGAAAAACGGTTCGAAGATTTTGCTCTGGATGGATTTGTCGATACCGGTTCCGGTATCGGTGACGGTAATTTTCACATAGGCGCCGGGCGCCGCCCCGTGCGGTTGGACGTATTCCCCGGAAAGGTTCACGTTGGCGGTTTCCACGGTCAGATCGCCCCCCTGGGGCATGGCCTGCCAGGCGTTGACGTACAGATTGTACAGAACCTGTTCGATCTGCCCCTGATCCGCGTCCACGGCGTCGAGGTCCCCGCACGGGTTCGTTTTTACCGTAATCTCCTTTTTGGCGCGGCCGAACATGTCGAGGGTCTTGAGAATGAGTTCATTGATGTTGGTGGGCTTTATCTCGCACAGGCCGCCGCGCGCCAGGTTCAGAAGCTGGCGGGTTATTTTGGCGCCGCTCTGCACGTGCCGTTCGATATTCCGGGCGTATTCCAGAAGAGAATCGCCGTCCTTCAGGTTCAGGGCGATCAACGAGGCGGAGCAGGAAATGGCGGTGAGCAGGTTGTTGAAGTCGTGGGCCAGACCGCCGGCCAGGGTTCCCACGGCTTCCATCTTGTAGGCCTGTTGCAGTTTCCGACGCAGCTTCTCCTCCCCGGTGACGTCCCGCACAAAGCCTTGCGCCGCGCGCATCCCGTTAAATTGAATCTCCGAGATCATGATTTCGGCCCGGAATCCCGTCCCGTCCGCGCGTACAGCGTTGTAGACGCCGCTCGCCGGCGCGGGTTTGGTCCCTCCCAACAGGGCGTGCAGGTCCTTGCGAAGCTCCGTGTAACCGTGGGGATCGAAAAGAACGCCCAGGCAGATCTGTTCCAGCGCCATGTCGCTCAACCCGAAAAGATCGCGCATGCTTTTGTTCATGAACAGAAAGTGGCCGCTGGTGTAGCCGAGGACGAAGCGTCCCTCGAGCGTGTTTTCCACCAGGGCCCGATAGCGGCTTTCACTCTCGATAAGCTCCCGTTCGACCCGTCGCCTCTGGGCGACCTCGGCGTTGAGTTCGTAATTCTTTTTGTTCAGTTCGTCCGTTCTGATCCGCGCCTGTTTCCGGAGAATGAGGCCCGCATACAGAACGAGCAGGGCCGCGCTTACGATGATGATAAACGCCCACGGGAGCAGTTTATGATCCAGGGGAGGCGCCGGGCGCTGCGGGGCCGCCTCCGGTAACCGGATAGTACTTTGCGATCCGGGCGCCGTCCGGGAACTCGACGTCTCGAGGCTGGAGCGGGACCTCTCTTCCATCGGCGAAAGCGAGAAATGAAAATCGGTTATAAACGGATGTTTCATCCTGATTATCCGCGCAATAGCCGGCGTCAAGCGCAAACAAGAGAAAAATTATGAAGACAATGGTCGAACGGCGTTTCACGGCAAATATCCAGTTCCTGTGAAGCGGCGCATGAATGGCGCCGAACGGCGGCCTCTGGTCCGACGGGGAGCCGAGCGGTTATTCAAACGCTGGATTTCGTCGTTTATCTAGCCTATTCTTGTTCGTGAATGGTTATGCCGCGGTTACACTTTTTTTAGTATGCGCAAAAACTTCCCGGCGGGGCGGTCTGTTTTTCTTTAAAGGGGCCGGTCTTAAAACCGGCAATCGGACGCGGGACGACTTGACGATCCGGCGACGATGGTAAGAATCTAAAAATATTGGGGTTAACATTTAAAAATGAATACGATGTGATCGGAAAAGGAGATTGTAATGATGAAAAAATGGGTAAGCCTATTCTTGGCGGCGTTATTGGCCTGTTCGGTGTTTGTGGGGGCCGTGGGGTGCCAGAAGGATGAAGGAACCTTCGAAAAAGCCGGAAAAAAGGTGGATAAAGCGGTGGATGAAACCAAGGACAAGGCTAAGGACGTTGGCGACAAAGCCGAGGACAAGGCCGAGGATTTGAAAAACAAGGCCGAGAATTCCATGGAAAAGAAATAGCCGTTCATCCCTTGAGAGAGCGCCGCGTGTTCGCCGGCTGCGGGCCACGCGGCGCTTTGCGAGTTGAAACATTCTTCGGCCGCGGAGTCCGGTTTCTCTAAAGTTCTCCGATGTATTTTCTCCGCCCTCCCGGTTTCGAATACGGACGCCGGACGCGCCGCCGCCTACACAGGAGGCGGAAACACCGAAGCCAGGGGGACGCCTTCCGGCCTACCTGCGCTCCTTTTCTCGAAATCTCGCGCGAAATGTTAAGTTCTTTTTCTTTTTAGCCTGAAAATCATTATGGTATTTACCCATACCGCGATATAATAATTTTTTTGCAGGCGCCTTTGCGCCAGGAAGCCTTCCCTATGCCGAAACCTCGGAAAGAACATAACTCGAAGAAACCCTCCGGTGAAACGGTCGAAAACACCACCAAGGCGCTGGTAAAAGTGGACGATCAGGGTTTAGTCGATCGAAATTCCTTCTATGTCGTGGGAATCGGCGCCTCGGCGGGCGGTCTCGAAGCCTTCGAGGCTTTCTTCGATAGCATGCCTTCCGACAGCGGCATGGCCTTTATTCTGATTTCCCATCTGGACCCCCAGCACGCCAGCATACTGCCGGAATTGATTCAGCGGCATACCATAATGAGGGTCATACCGGCTCGGGACGGTTTGCGTATAGAACCCAATACCGTGTATGTCACGATCCCGGATAAGGACATGGCCGTCCTGAACGGCGCCCTCACGCTCCTGGAAGTGGTTCAGCGGCAGGGGATACGGGCCCCCATCGATTCCTTCTTTCGTTCCCTGGCGCAGGACCGGCGGGAAAAAGCCATCTGCGTCGTGATTTCGGGCATGGGAAGCGACGGGTCGCTGGGTCTGAAGGCGATAAAAGCGGAACTGGGCATGGCCATGGTCCAGGAGCCCGCCTCCGCCCGGTATGACAGCATGCCGCTCAACGCTATCACCTCCGGCCTGGTCGATTACGTGCTGCCTCCGGACAAGATGCCCGAGCAACTGCTGGCTTACGCCAAACACGCCGTCCGGAAAATAACCGAAAAGCTTCCTCCGGACGGACACGTGGAGGACGCGCTCGGCAGGGTATGCGTAATCGTCAGGGCCAGGACGGGGCACGATTTTTCCCAGTATAAGGAAAACACTATCCTCAGGCGCATCGATCGCCGCATGGTCATCCATCAGCTAGACAACCTCGACCTTTATGTGCGCTTTCTGCAGCACAATCCGCAGGAAGTGGATCTTCTGTTCAGGGAGCTGCTCATCGGCGTCACCAATTTTTTCCGGGACCCCGAGGCCTTCGAGGCGCTGGAAAAACGCCCCCTGCCCGCCCTGTTGGAGAAAAAGGCGGAGGGCGAGCAGGTCAGGGTATGGGTTCCCGGCTGTTCCACCGGCGAGGAGGCCTATTCCGTGGCCATGGCCATCCATGACATCATGAAAACGATGAACAAGGAATTCGAGGTTCAGATCTTCGCCACGGACATCGACACCAACGCCATCGATATAGCGCGGGCGGGAGTTTATCCGTCGGTGATCGCGCCGACGTGAAACCGGATCGGCTCGAGCGTTTCCTGGTAAAAGAAAACGGGAACTATCGCATAAAAAAGGAAGTCCGGGAGACGGTCGTGTTCGCGTCGCAGAATCTGATCAAGGATCCCCCCTTTACCCGGCTTGATCTTATCTGCTGCCGCAATGTCATGATCTATCTGAAAGCCGAACTGCAGAAGAAACTGATCCCTCTTTTTCATTACAGCCTGAGACCTGGTGGAATCCTGTTTCTGGGGTCTTCCGAGACCATCGGGGGATTCGTCGATCTCTTCCGGCTCGAAGATAAAAAGTGGAAAATCTACTCTCGCAGGGATTCCATAACCGCCGGTCTATCCCTGGTGGATTTTCCCCTTACCGCCGGTTCGAAAAATCGGGAAACGCGGTCCCGGAGAAACGGTCCAAGGAAAACGTTCCCCTTCCCCTGGCGCTGGAACGGCTTCTGCTGGAAAAATTCGTCCCTCCCAGCGTGCTCATCAATCGGCAAGGGGATATCATCCATCTCCACGGCCGCACCGGAGAGTTTCTGGAGCCTCCCCAGGGGTCGCCCAAATTCAACATCATCGAAATGGCCCGTGAAGGTTTGCGGTTGCAGCTTCCTCGGCCATGCGCAAGGCAAAGTCCAACAAAAATGAATCCTGCGGCGAGAACATCCGGGTCAAGACCAACGGCAGTTTTATTACCGTGAAGATGACCGTCAAATACCTTGATGAGCCCGAATCCATGCGGGGGCTCATGCTGGTGGTTTTTGAAAAGACCGAACCGGCGGCGACCCGGAATGAAACGGCGCCATCGGATGACGCCGTCATCGACGCTTTCGATGCGACCGACCAGGTAAGGCAGATGAAACGTGAACTCGATGAAGCCAAGATCAGCTTGCAGGTTACCATCGAGGAGCTGGAAACATCGAACGAAGAGCTGAAGTCATCAAACGAGGAATTGCAATCCACGAACGAGGAGCTTCAAAGCGCGAACGAGGAGCTGGAAACATCCAAGGAAGAACAGCAATCACTGAACGAAGAGCTGGTAACGGTCAATTCCGAGTTGCAGGGAAAATTAGAGGAATTCTCCAGGACCAACAATGACATGAAGAACCTGCTGGACAGCATCGACGTGCCCACCATATTCGTGGACAACCATCTGCACATCAAACGTTTTACCGTCAGAGCCGCCGACCTTTTCAACCTGATCCCCTCCGACGTGGGACGCCCCATAACCGATATTTCCCACAACCTGGAATATGACAACATTTTCGTTGACATCCAAAAGGTGATAGCCACCTTGCAGCAGATCAAGGCGGAGGTGAAGACCCGGGAAAACACGTGGTACTCCATGCGCGTCTCTCCCTACCGCACGGCTGAAGATTCCATAGACGGGGCGGTGATTACTTTTCTGGATATAACCGAACAGAAACAGTCCACTCGGAAATTGAACGAAATTCTGCTCAACGAAACTATCGTCAATACCCTGCGCGAACCGTTACTGGTGCTCGACAAGGATTTGAAGGTTCTCTCGGCCAACCGTTCTTTTTATACAAAATTTAAAGTGTCTCCCAAGAATACCACGGGGGTCAGAGATCTACGATCTGGGAAACCGGCAGTGGGACATACCCGATTTGCGAACGGCGCTGGAAGATATCCTTTCCCACGATCAATCCTTCGAGGACTTTGAAGTCAGGCATGAGTTCCCTTCCATTGGAATAAAAAGGATGATCCTGAACGGCCGGCGGATGGGCGCCACGGATGAAACCCGGGACTTGATCCTGCTGGCTATCGAAGACGTGACCAACATGAAGTGAGAGATAGCGCGCCCTCGGTCAATGAGAAGGAAATCCCCTGGATTCCGCGGTCAAGCCGCGGAATGACGAGGGGGGGCGGTTGGGCGGCGAGTTCCATACCATGCGGAATGACGAAGGGGGGAAGTCCAATAAATTGTCGGGAAGGAGCGGACTGAAGTATTCGACAGTTCCGCGCATTTTTAAGGAAAAGGAAATATTAATCCCGAGTATTCACTTTCGTCGCCCCGCGACTTGATCGCGGGGTCCAGAAAAAGGGCAATGTATAAGCAACCGGCGGTATACATACTGGCAAACAGACGAAACGGCACACTTTATGTGGGTGTAACCTCGAATTTAATTAAGAGAATATGGGAACACAAGAATCACGTGGTAGAGGGATTTACTAACCGTTACGATACTCATCGACTCGTCTGGTATGAAATCCATGCTACCATGGAAACAGCCATTCAGCGGGAGAAACGATTGAAGGAGTGGAAAAGAGCCTGGAAACTGGAACTAATCGAACGTGGTAATCCCTGTTGGCAGGATTTATATCCGGATATTTGTCGTTGAATTTCAATATGTAGTCGATTGGTAAATGAAGAATAAAATCGCCTGGATTCCGCGATCAAGTCGCGGAATGACGAGGAGGGGAAGCATTACTGGGCATGAAAAATTGGGGATAGTGAAAACCAGTTCAGGTTACAAGGAGCAGACAGCGCGCAGAACGGCACAGACGTTCATCACCGTCGCCCCGCGACTTGATCGCGGGGTCCAGGAAAAAGGGCTGGATCGGAGAAACGCCCAAGTAAAGAATGAATCGCAAACGCGTTCCCACTTCGTCGCCCCGCGACTTGATCGCGGGGTCCGGAAAAGAGAAGAACATAAACATAAATTCAGTCTTGCGTCCCCGGAAAAGAACGTATCTCCTCAATCTTGGCGGGAATAAAAGGAAAAATATTCCGAATTCCGCGACAGGGCGGTGATAAAAAAAGCAACAGCCTTTGATTAGGCCGAAAAATTCGGTATACTGATAGATCTGCAAGGCGACTGTTCTTTCCACCCATGGCTTGCTTGCAGAATCTCTCTCCATTGAATGAACTTATAGGACTTGGAGCCCCGAGCAAGCAAACTCAAAGGTAGGCAGATGACAAAACCAGTCGATGGATTGCGCCGGAAGGCCGAAAAGAAACTAAAAACCCGTTCGACCAGGCCGGACCTCAGAAAAATTCCCTGGAGCGACGTGGAAAAGATCGTGTACGAGCTTGAGGTTCACCAGGTGGAACTCGAACTGCAGAACGAAGAGCTGCGGCAGGCCCAGGAAGACTTGCAGGAATCGCGGCTCAAGTACTTCGATCTGTTCGAACTGGCGCCCGTGGGCTACCTTATCATGAACGCCTCGGGGATAATCAAAGAAGCCAATCTGACCGCCGCGCTCCTGCTGGGCATCGAACGAGCAAGGCTGATCAATAGAACGTTCGCTCAATACGTGGACGCGGATTACCGGGAAAACTGGCTCTCGCTCCTGACCGGCCTCCATGAGTCTCAGACCAAAAACTCATGCGAAGTGAGGCTGATCAAACGGGACAGGGATGGCGGCGCCCGCTACTTCCACGTGGAAGGCATGACGGTAGCCGAAAATAAAGAACTGATTCGGGTCAACCTTGTCGACATTACCGCTCGCAAGCGAGCCGAGGAGGCTTTGCGGGAAAGCGAGGCCTTTGTCAACAAGGCGCTGATGTCCTCCCTGAGCGGTCTTTTCATCTACGATTTTACCACGAGCAAGGTCGTCTTCATCAATCCGCAGTACACGGCCATTACAGGGTACACCCTGGAAACGCTGAACTCCATGAGCGAACGGCGGTTTTTCGGCCTTTTTCATCCCGACGACCGGCCCAGACTGAACGCGCAGCAAAGACTCCTGGTTAAAGCCGATGAAAACGACGTTTTCGAACTCGAGGTCCGTTTCAAGACGGCCGACGACCGCTGGATCAGGGTCATGAGCAGGAACGCCGTTTTCGCGCGGGGCCCCAAAGGCGGAGTCACGCAGGTTATCGGCTCGATAATCGACATGACCGCCCGCAGGGCCGCCGAGGAAACGTTGCTGCGAACCGAGGAGCGCTATTATACGCTGTTCGAGAAGATCGACGAGGGGTTCTGCATTGTCGAGGTGCTTTTTGACGAGAGTGACCGCGCCATCGACTTCCGCTTCCTGGAAACGAATCCGGCCTTCGGCGCGCAGACCGGACTGCATGACGCGGTGGGGAAACGAATGCGGGAGCTGGTTCCGGACCATGAGGACCACTGGTTCGAAACCTACGGCCGCGTCGCCCTGACCGGCGAGCCGGAGCGGTTCACGAACGCGGCCAAGTATCTCGACAACCGGTGGTACGATTTGTACGCCTTCCCCGTGGGGCGGCCGGAAGAGCGGAAAGTGGCCATTCTTTTCAACGACATTACCAAACGCAAGGCCGCCGAAGAGGCGCTGCGGGAACAGCGCGAACAAATGCGGCTGCTGATCGACGGCCTGCCCGCGCTGGTGGCGTTCGTGGACAGCGACCAGCGGTATGTCATCGTCAACAAGGCCTATGAGCATTGGTTCGGACAGCCCGTGGAGGAACTTCAAGGCAAGACCGTGCGAGAGGTCGCGGGCGAAGAGGCGTATGAAGTTATTTCCGGGTACGTCGACCAGGCGCTTTCAGGCCGTCCAGCAGCCTATGAACGCGTCTTGCCCTACAAAAAAGCCGGGCCCAAATATGTCAACACCAGCCTGATACCGTTTATCGATCATGACGGAGTGGTGAAAGGCTATTTCACGCTGATCCATGACGTTTCCCGGCAAAAGCAGGACGAGGAAAAGCTCCGGGCCGCCCTTGCCGAACGGGAAACCCTGCTGGGAGAAATTCACCACCGCGTGAAAAACAACCTGGCGGTCATCAACAGCCTGCTCAATCTGCAGATGGCCAAGGCGCCGGATAAAGACGCCAAGGTTTTCATTCGCGATTGCCAGTCCCGGATCAAGTCCATGGCGCTGATCCACGAATCGCTGTATCAGGCCAGGGATTTCTCGCGGCTGCATCTCAAGGAGTATGTAAGCAGCCTGGCCAATGTGCTCCTGAGCGCCTACGGAATCCCCTCGGGAGGGGAGGTGCGGGGGGGGGTGCGCCTGAACATGGATATCGACAAGCAGATCCTGTTGCCGGCCGACTGCATGGTCCCCTGCGGACTGGTCCTGAACGAGCTTATTTCCAACTCGCTTAAACACGCCTTTCCATCCGCTTTCGAGGGCGAGATAACCATACGGGGCCGCGCCGTCGGCGAGAGCGAGGTGGAGCTGGAAGTGAGCGACAACGGCGTGGGCCTTCCGGCGGACGTGGACATTCGAAATACGGGCAAACTGGGGTTGCAACTGGTGGTGAGCCTGATCGAGCGACAACTCAAGGGCTCGCTGGATGTGAGCCGGAACCAGGGAACCTCCTTCCTCATACGGTTCGACCCGGCAAAATTTAAAAAAGCGTTAAGGACACCTGAGAAATAGAGACTCCCCCCGAGGTATCCAGGTTCTTCAGGTATTCGGCTAAGCCTGGATCCCCCGGTCAAGCCGGGGGATGACGAATTATTGAGTGATCGGGGGAGCGACGAATACTAAGGCCTGAGGCATAACGAGTATTAAGGCCTGAGGCATAACGAATACTAAGGCCTGAGGCATGACGAGTATTAAGGCCCAAAGGCATGACGAGTATTAAGGCCCAAAGCATGACGAGTATTAAGGCCCGAAGCATGACGAGTATTCCAGATAGCCGCATAACGACCAACAACCACCTCGTCATCCTCCGGCTTGACCGGGGGATCCAGGTTTTAACTTGTCATGACCTTGCCGACCTGCACGGTTATTGACCGGGGTATCCAGTCCTTTTTTCGTCATCCCCCGGCCCCGACCGGGGTATCCAGGTTATTCTAAGTATTCTAATAAGATAAGCCTTGATTATGCAACCTGCGGTCTACCTCATGACTAACAAGAGAAACGGCGCCCTTTACGTCGGTGTGACTTCGAATTTAATCAAGAGAGTGTGGGAACATAAAAACGGCGTGGTAGACGGGTTCACTAAACGGTACGACCTTCACCAATTGATGTGGTACGAACTGCACGCCACTATGGCTTCGGCCATCCAGCGGGAGAAAAGGTTAAAGAAGTGGAAAAGAGCATGGAAGGTGGAATTGATTGAACACGGGAATCCTGACTGGACGGACTTATATGATACTATTTTATGACTGGATCCCCCGGTCAAGCCGGAGGATGACGAATATTTTAAAGTCCGAGGCATGACGAATATTTAAGAGCTGCGACATGACGAATATTTAAGAGCCGAGGCATACTTGAAAAACCGAAGACAATGAATGTTTAAAGACCAGGAGGGTGAAAATTTAAAGCCGGGTATGTCGGCTAACAGCCACCTCGTCATACCCCGGCCCCGACCGGGGTATCCAGGTTTTAACTTGTCATGACCTTGCCGGCCTGAATGGTTATTGACCGGAGTATCCAGTCCTTTTTTGACCGGGGTATCCAGTCCTTTTTTCGTCATCCCCCGGCTTGACCGGGGGATCCAGGTTATTCAAATATTCGGCCAATTCTGGACCCCGCGATCAAGTCGCGGGGCGACGAATATTAAAACCCGAGGGATGACGAATATTTCAAAATAGGGGCGTGAAACCAACAGCCACCTCGTCATCCCCCGGCCCCGACCGGGGTATCCAGGTTTTAACTTGTCATGACCTTGCCGGCCTGAATGGTTATTGACCGGAGTATCCAGTCCTTTTTTGACCGGGGTATCCAGTCTTTTTTTCGTCATCCCCCGGCTTGACCGGGGGATCCAGAAATTAAGATTCCAAATCGGTCGGCCTTCGGCCTTTATTTGGCGGGTTTCGCCTGGCGGCTCCACCTGCCCTACGTGGTCTAATCCTGACTAGGCGCGCCTCACGCCTCTCGCTAATCCCCGTTTTTATATCCGCGGCTGGGTCCGCTTTCCGGACGTTTAAAGCGTACGGTTACCTTGGCGCCGCTTTCCCCGCCCAATTCCATCTTGCCCTTGAGCTGCACTTCGCCCAGTTTGGCCACCAGGTTCATGCCCAGCGTCTTGGAATGCTCGGTGTCCATATCCGAAGGAAAACCGACTCCGTTGTCACTCACGATCAGCGCGATCTCATCGTCCTGCTGTTGCGCGGTCACCACGATCCTGCCCCGGTTTCCCGTCGGGAACCCATGCTTGATGGAGTTGGAAATAAGCTCGTTGAGAATCAAACCGCAGGGGATCGTATAATCCAGGGGCAGGTTTATTTTGTCCGACTTTATTTCGAAGTCCAGGCGCGAAGAGCTGTTCGGATAGGCGGCGGACAGCGTTTTCACCAGGTTTCTGATATATTGCCCCAGGTCCAGTTCGGCCAGGTTGGCCGACTGATACAGGGTTTCGTGAATCAGGGCCATGGATCGGATACGGGTCTGGCAATCCTGAAACGCGTCCCTCACCCGTTCGTCGCGCAGGTGGTTGGCCTGGAGGTTGAGCAGGCTGATAATGATGGCCAGATTGTTTTTAACTCGGTGATGGATCTCCTGCAAGAGCACTTCCTTTTCCTTGAGGGAGGCTCTGATCCGGTCCTCGTTCCTGATCCGTTGAATGGCCAGGGCGTAGTAGTGAGCCACCCGCTGGAGGACTTCCGCGTCCTGATCCGTATAATCGCCGGACTTGTTGGCCAGCGCTATCTGGCCGACCAACTCTTCGCCAAGCTTCACCGGCGCGGACAGGAATCGTTCCATGGGGACGTGGCCCGGAGGGGACGGGGTTCTGTTCGGGAAGGATGAAGGATCGTTGGTGAAAAAAGTCTTCCCGGTATCGAGCGCATACCCCCAAAGGCCCGGACATCGACCCTCTTCGCCACCGGCGAACCTTTTCCGCTGGTCTTTTTCAAAGTCGCATTCCTCCGGAAGCATTTCGGGCGAGAAATAGCAGATACTTTCGCGGCTAATCGGATCGATAGTCGAAACAAAGCCATGCGGACTGCCGGTCAGCAGCCCGGCCCGGTTCAGGACTTCCAGGGCGATGCTTTCCATGTTGGAAGAAGGGGAAATCAGCGGCTGATACAGCTCGTTCAAGGTGGACCGAATCTTCAATTCGTCCGCCAGCGCCTGCTCGGCGCGCCGGCGAGCCCGGCGGTTTTCGGTTTCGATCAGCTCGCGATTGATAGACGACGCGAGCCGCACCAGATGATCCTTGGATATGAAATCCTGGGCCCCGGCGCGCATGGCTTCCACGATGAACTCTTCACCCACGGCCCCGGAGATCATGATAAAAGGCGTATCGCCATCCGATTCCTTGGCCAGAGCCAGCGCTTGCAAACCGTCGAAGCCGGGCAGATCGTAATCCGATATGACCGCGTCCCAGGGACCCCGGGAGAGCGCATCGCGAATGGTTTCCCTGGTCTGGACACGGCGGATTTCGGGCGTAAAGCCGCCCTCCTCCAGAAACGCCTGAATCAGAGCCGCGTCATCGTCATTATCCTCAATCAGAAGAAGGCGTATGGGTGTAGACATACGTTTTTGCTCCTGTTTCGCACGGCGGCGGTTCATTCAGAACCATCCAATAGACCCCGAGCTGCTTGATTGCCTCGACAAATTGCTGATAGTCGACCGGCTTCTGAATATAGCTGTTGGCGCCCATCTTGTACCCGCCTATGAGATCCTGTTCTTCCCGCGAAGAGGTCAGAATAACCACGGGGATACATTTGGTTCGCGGGTCGGATCTCATCCGCCGGAGCACTTCAAGCCCGCTTATCTTGGGCAGTTTCAGGTCGAGCAGCGCCAGCGAGGGGGCCTGGCAGGGGTCACGATCCTTGTGCTCGCCTTCGCACCAGAGCCAGTCCAGGGCTTCCTGACCGTCGCGGACCACCACCAGCAGATTCGCCAGCTTGCTATCGTCCAGCGCCACGCGGGTAAGTTCCACGTCGTCAGGGTTATCTTCTACGAGTAACAGGACCGGGATGTTTTTTTTCACTGATCGCCTCCAATGGTGAAATAAATAGTCGCTCCCTCGCCGATAGCTCCTTCCGCCCAAATCTCTCCTCCATGGCGGCTGACGATGCGCTTGACGATCGTCAGTCCGATTCCGGAGCCCGGAAAGTCTTCCATTGCGTGCAAACGCTGAAACGGCTCGAACAGCTTATCGACGTAGGCCATTTCAAATCCCGCGCCGTTATCGCCGACAAAAAAAGCCTGCTTGCCGTTTACCGTCTTCCTGCCCACCTCGATGCGGCCGGTGTCCTCCCGGGCGGTAAATTTCCAGGCGTTGCCGATGAGATTTTCCAGGGCGATGCGGAGCAGGCTTTCGTCGCCCGTGGTTCGCATTCCGGGAGCGATCTCGACATCAATTTTACGTCGCGGATCGTTTGAACGCAGATCCTTGACCAGCGACTCGGCCAGCGCGGTTACATTGACCTTTCTCCACATGAGCGGCGCGCGTCCGATGCGCGACAGCCTGAGCATATCATCGATCAGCGTTCCCATCTTCTGGGCCGAGGCGCTTACTCTCGACAGATAATTTTGACCCCGTTCATCGAGCCGGTCAAGGTATTTATCCAGCAGAATCCGGCTGAACCCGTCTATGCTGCGCAGCGGCGCCCGCAGGTCGTGGGAGACCGAATAACTGAAAGCTTCCAGTTCGCGATTGGCGGCGCTCAATTCGGCGGTTCTCTGTTCCACGCGTGTTTCCAGCTCGTCCTTTAACCGGCGCAGCTCCAGTTCGGTTCTTTTGCGGTCGGTGATGTCGCGGGTGGCGCCGACGCTCCAGAAAGGACGGCGTTCGGACCCCGAGCCGTTGAAATGGACCAACGCCTCGATCATCAGCCATCGCTCGGATTCGTCGGAGATCCCGATTCGGAACTCGTCCTTGAACCGGCCGGTACCGATGATGGGGCCGGGATCGGCCATGATGTCGCCGTAAATCCGCGCGCGGTCGTCGGGGTTGATCCGGGCCAGGAATTTGGAAAGCGGCTCGCGCGAGGAATCGAGACCGAGATGCATTCGGGCGCACTCGTCGCACTGCAAGGTCTGTGAGGTGTAATCGAGGCTCCAGGTGCCCAGCCGGGCGGCGGCCAGCGCCAGGTTCAACCGTTCATCGCTTTCCCGGAGGGCCTTGTCGTTCTGCAACCGTTCCATGGCCACCGCCACCTGATCGGTCACCGATTTCATCAGGGCCACTTCGTCATCGGAGAACGTAGACCGCGAGTTTGTTCCGAACGACAGGGTGCCGATGAGCCCCCCCTGCGCCAGCATGGGATGACAGCAGTACGCCCGAACGCCGTAGGACTTGACCAGTTGGGTACGGATATCGTCGCTGTGCTGAATGTCCTCGGCGATAATGCGTTCGCCGTCTCGGGCCACGCATCCGCACACCGCCACGCCGAAATCGAGACGCCTTATTTCGTCGGCTGCCTGACGGGGAATTCCGGCGCTGGCGTTCAGCCGCATGGATTGATCGGGCTCTTCCACGAGGTAGTTGAAGAAAAACTGGCAGTCGATATGCCGCATGACCTTGCGGCAGAGTTCATCGACCACGGTCTGGGGTTCTTCGGCTCGCAGCAACCGTTCCGCCACCATGGCCAGCAATTCCAACCGTTCGTTGCTGGCCCGCAAGGCCACCTGGGCGTTTTTGCGTTCGGTGATGTCCATTCCGTACAGGTTGATGTAGTCTTCGTCGGGCGGGCGGATGGCGAAGAAGACGAACACTCGTCCCGCCGGGTTGGTTATTTCAATCTCGATGAGATGGTCTTGCTCCCCGGCTTCGGCGACCGTTTTTCGCATAACCTCCGGCAACCGCCCCTCGGCTTTACGGCCCATCGTCGCCAACCAGATTTGCGCGGGCGCGTTGGTATATAAAATCGTTCCGTCGGCGACACAGCGTATGACCGGGTGCGGGTTTTCCTGGGGAAACTGCGATATGCGCCGCAGCTCGTCCCGGGAAACCGTAATCTGTCCGAGGCGCTCGGTCATGAGATCGAAGACCGAGGCGAGTTCTCCCATTTCGTCACGGGTATGAAGGCGTATGCGGTAGTTCAAATCCCCGGCGGCGACATATTGGGTCCCCTGCCGGAGCGTGGCGAAGGAAGCGGCGATGTTGCGCGTCATACGCAGCAGAATAACGGCCAGGGGAATGGTGGTCCCGATAATCAGGAAAAAAATCAGGATGCTGATTCTCTTTTGCGTGGTGGCGATCTCGTCGTCGACCATTGTTTTCAGGCGCAGGGCGTTGGCCACCGAGTCGCGGGACTTTATCAGGATCTGACCGGCCAGCCGCTCCTCCGCTTCTTCCCGCAAACGCTTTTTTTCCGGCGGCCACGACAGCTCGTAAAAGGAAACCAGACCGAGAAACGTGTTTCTCATCGCTTCCAGATTCCGGCGGATGTCCCCCAGGTATCGCCGCTGCGCTTTGCCGTCAAAATGGGCTTTGGCGATGATTTCCGACATGGTGTAGTATTCCATGAGGAACTGCCACTTGGGCCGCTCCTCGTGATGGATCATGTAGGAGCGCGTGAAGTTGTTCAGTTCGTGCACGCCGTTGATTATTCTCCGCGCCGCCAGATTTTCCTGCTGAGTGTGCCGCAATACCTTATAGGAAAAAAACAGCGCGACCCCAATAATGAGCGCCACAAGCAGGGGGGCCCACGCGGCCAGTTTCAGTTTGGTGACGATTTTCATAAGAGTATTTTACTCACCGAGAATGGTTACCGCTTCAGGCTGAACTTTTTTCAGACCCTGGAAATAGATATGATCCAGAAAGTCGGGCTGTCTCAAATTTCTGTCCCCGCTGTTTCTGATGATCCATCGGGCCTGGTCTTCCAGATTGAGAATGAGACTCTGATCCAATTTCACCACGAAGCTGTAATCGTCCCAATCGCCTATAAAAAGAGGGCTTTCCGGGCCTATGTACCGAGCGGCGATGGATCGGGCTTCCCGGGGATTTTCCACGATATACTCGCTGGCCCTGATAAGGGCGCGCAGAAGCTTTGTCGCGCACCCGGGATGCGCCTCGAGCCAAACCGGCCGACCCACGATATTCCAGGAAACGGTATAGGCGCCCGGTTCGTCCAGGATGAACGCGTTGGCGCCGAGTTTTTCCATGAGCCGGTCTTTATAGGGCGGCCAGGCGCATACCGCGTCGATCTTTCCGCTCAGCAGGGCCTCCACCATTTCATCGGGCTTGATATCGACTATATGCACGTCCGCCGGATCGATATAGGAAATGGCCAGGAACACGTGAAGGAAAAATTCGGCGCTGGAACCGAGGGTCACGCCCACGGTCTTGCCCTTGAGATCGTCGGCCGTGGCGATTCCGCGGTCCTTCCTGGCGACCAAAACAATACCATGCTTGATTTCCGCGATGGTCGCCACAATCGAGATCGGCTGTTTTCCAACGGTGGCCACGGCTATGGGAGTGTCCGCCGCGGTGGCCAGATCAGATTTACCCGCCAGCATCGCGGGAAGAGCCGCCTGCCCCGAGGAGTAAAGCTGAAAAAAAACCTCGAGCCCTTCATCCTTGAAAAATCCCTTTTCATTGGCCACGTAGAGGGGGATGGAACCCGGCCAAGCGGCGACGGCGATGGAAACCCTGTCGCAGCCGCCATCTTTGTTCGTTTGTGATTCGCACGCGCACAGACCGAACAGGAACAGCGCGCAGGTTATTAACAGCGTGATTGTTCTACGTGTCATCATACTCTCTGGAATACGAAAAGTGCCGATCACGGTATCAACGGACCCGCTTCGGCGCCAGGTTCGGAAGCATGCGTTACCCTATGCCGAGTAACGTCCCCCTTCATGTTCTCGAATCGAGCGATCAAGATATCCAAATTCTCGCGGCGGTAAAATCATCGCCGCGGCGGCCTTGATACTGAATATTTTCCGTTGGCGAAACTCCTGATCGGCGAGCCGCCGAGTAGTAATTCTACTACCCTTTCGGCGCCACGGGGGATTTTTTTTCTCCTTGCGGAGATAAAATAGAACATTTTACAGGGACGGCAATCTATGGTCAAATGGCATATGGAATTGTCGCGGATTTGATACCAAGCGCCCCGATTACAAGACAAACGACACGGAGAGACGCCATGGAGCACAGCGCGAGCGTATCCACGCTGGTGGAGTTGATGGCCGATTTTGCGGAAACAACCGGAATCTCGCGCGGCGCCTCCCCGCCGAAACGATATCTCTGGACCGACGCCTTTGCCGTCTGCAATTTCCTGGGTCTCTACAATCTGACGGAAGACACCAGGTACCGGGATCTGGCGCTGCGGCTCGTGGATCAGGTCCATCACACCCTCGGCCGGCGACGTGGGGACGACCCCAAGTCCGGGTGGATCAGCGGGCTGGACGAGGCGGAAGGCGAGAAGCATCCCACGATCGGCGGTTTGAGAATCGGTAAGAAGCTCAAGGAACGCGGCCCCGCCGAACCGTACGACGAACGTGTGGAATGGGACCGGGACGGCCAGTACTTCCATTATCTGACCAAGTGGATGCACGCGCTTAACCGGGTCACCCGCGCCCTTGGCGATCCGGTTTACAACACCTGGGCCGTGGAACTGGCCAAAACCGCTCATAAGCATTTTGTTTACACTCCGCCCGGGGGCGGCCGGAAGCGCATGTACTGGAAAATGAGTTCGGACCTTTCCTATCCGCTCGTATCTTCCATGGGGCATCACGATCCGTTGGACGGCTTCGTGACCTATCATCAGCTTCAGGATATCGCGGAGGCTTCCGACCTGAGCGCCGAAATAGCGGACATGGCGCTCATTTGCGAAGGGAAAAACTGGACCACGGACGATCCCCTGGGCCTGGGTGGGCTTTTGAGCGACGCCTTCAAGGTGGCCCAACTGACGGTAAGGGAAGGCATCGGACAGCCGGGGCTGTTGGAAGAACTTCTGCACTGCGTTCTGCGCGGCTTGCAGTCCTTTATCCGACAGAATCTGCTGACGCTCCCCGCCGATTACCGGCTGGCTTTCAGGGAACTGGGATTATCCATCGGCCTCAAGGCCGCGCCAAAACTCCAGCGGATCATCGAAGAGCATCCGGCTTCCTTCCCGGACAAGCATATCCTGGCATTACAGATCGAAAGCCTGCTGGAATATACGACCCTCGCCGAAACCATCGAGTCCTTCTGGATGGAGCCTGAAAACAGGCGAGGCGGCGTCTGGATCGACCACCGCGAAATCAACATGGTCATGCTGGCCACGGATCTGGCGCCGGACGGATACCTGCTCTTCTGAAGGCGTGACGAGAGCGACAACGAGGAAGTCCCGCCCTTCTTCGGTTACCGGCCTTCCCGCTCTTTTATCCCTTAAAATCCTTCAACTCCGCCAACAGGGTCGACTTCGGCCATCCGGCCCGAAAATCCACGCCGCTGAATTCCTTGAATTTCTCCTCCATTTTTTTGGCGTAGGCGTTATCCGATTCACTTAAAATGCGCGCGGTGGCCGGAAGATCTTTTTCCAGCTCGAGGTACTGAACGTAATAGTCATTGCCGTCCATCCGCTGAAGAGCGGAGATCCAGCGAACGTACTGCAACATCTTCAGATGCGCTTCGGCGTCTTTTTTAAAGCTCCCTTGCTTGTACTCCGCTATGGTTTCCTTCAGCAGATCGATTTTTCCGGGTAAAATACGAAGCGCGAACGCCGCGGGCGGCCCGATGCCGGTCTTTCCGCCTTTTTCGGGCCAATCGGAAAGGTTTTCAAAGGCTACATCAAGAGTCGCCTCCGATTTGCCGCCCGTCATGGCGGTAATCTGTTCGTGCGCCCATCGCAGGTGGGGGCTATCGGCCTCCTTGGCGTTGGCGGCAATTTCTTCCCAGGCAAGAGGCGATTCCCAGTATTCAACCAGGAAATCGCCCGCTATTCCTTCCTGGAGCCAGGCGAAATATTTGGTCATTTTCGCCAAGCCTTCCATATAATCCAGAGCCCCTGCCTTGCGGAAGCCTCGCATCTCATCGAAGGATTTTTTTGTAACCTCAACTCCTCCCGCAATAAGCGGCATAGCTCTTAGTATGAAATGTTTGCTCATTATACGTCCTCCTTGGTATCTTCTCCCTTCCGTCCATTCGGGC
The DNA here is from genome assembly GCA_963821845.1 of uncultured delta proteobacterium. Taxonomy (GTDB): domain Bacteria; phylum Desulfobacterota; class Desulfarculia; order JACQYL01; family CAWGVV01; genus CAWGFI01. The sequence continues at coordinate 101,011 of CAWGFI010000007.1, read as the reverse complement.
GAAGCGCTTTCTGAAAGCGGATCGCTTATGGTTTTTCTTTATGGGTTACACACTATTTCGCCTCTCAACATGTTTTTCTTCCTTTCACTGCTTATTCTTAATGGATAAAGGAATAATACTGAATTTCAGGGAGCGCCATAGGTTAATGACCTTATTTGAACAGAAGACTGGCAATTGCGGTTATTCCCTAAAATTCGAAAAGAGGGATAAACCCTCTCTTCGAAAGATACCTTGGTGATGTATTTAATTGCTATTTCGAGACATTGGAATCTAGATGCGATGTGCACGATGTCCGAAAGATCCAGCTATCAATGAAATGATAAAGAGAACCACAAATACGAAGAACAATATCTTAGCGATTCCGGCGGCGGCAACCGATACTCCAGTAAAGCCGAAAACACCGGCGACAAGCGCAATGATTAAGAATAATAGGGCCCAATATAACATAGTGAAACCCTCCTCTCGGTAAAGCCGCTTCGCGGATTGACGAATCGGCTGTATTTGTCGATAAAAAACGTCATGGCTTTAAAATAGTTACGTTTTTCGATCACGCAACAGTATGTTCCGCTTTCTGCTTCTCCAGACCCATGAAACCGGTATTCGACAGGCGTATGGCCGATATTCGTCACGGACGACTATTATAGAAACGACGCCGGTCGGGTAGCATGATGCATTTACCTCACGTGCGTGTCCGAACGTCATACGCCAATCGCGGAAAAGGTTAACGGTTGTTGTCGCTCTGGGCATGATCGAACCATCGACATTTGAATCGGTAATCCCCATTAATTCGGCTACGTTACCATGACGATTCGTTCCGGATAATACGCCAGGGTAGGAATAAACTTGACAAAAAACGCTCTTAACACTATATTGTTAGAAAATGGATAGGACCAAAGTAGTCATATCGGGATAAAGCGCTCCTTTCTATCATTCCTTTTTTTCCGATAAAAAGCCGCATCCTAATTCAATTTCTCCTCCTTTCATGGCGCCAGGGCGTCACTTTTTTCAGCACACAGGTCGCCGGGAGAAAACGACAACGCCGGGGCACGGCCTTTTCATACGAGCTGAACGTATTATACCGGCTTCATAATTGAATAAGGGAATGAATAAGGCCGGATAATTACCGGATCTGGGGAGAACAAAAGAAAGGAAATGGGCCTTGTCAAGACAGCGCCGCTTGTCATGATGGAAATGTACTATTAACACCTCAAGGTTCAAGCTTCTTTTCTTTCAGCCGACAAATTACACAATACTCAAGCCTTATCGAGTACGGGAGATAGCGATGAATACGCTCGGCAATATAGAGTTCCACGTTGATCAACAATATGAAAATGAAAAAGGAATTTTCACGGTTATTTCCATCCAGAATGACGAAATGATCATTCGATGGACGGATGGCGAAGAGATACGCACCGAAATCAAGCTGCAGCAGCGAATTCAGACGCGGCGTCGCCGGGAACGGATGGATAAGGACAAAAAAGCCACCATGGCCCGCATTTCCGCCGTGTCACAGTCTCGTGGGAACCCGAATGCGCTCTGGAGAGGTCTCAAGTTCGATGACTTCAAGGACACCGCCGCCCAAACCACCTGGCGGGGACGAAAACAACTGGGGGGCGCGGTGACTGAAAAAATGCCCCAAAGCAGCTTCAATTTCAACTCCTGGGCGTTCGGCCAAAAGCCCGAAGTGCACTGGTCCGATATCAAGCACCGAGGAGAAGGCGACGCCGCGCAACAGGCCAGATTTTTCGTGCGACTCAATCATCTGTCGCTGATTTTCGGATTCGGCGTGGCCCGGCCTGACATCGACGGCGGAACGTCGCGGGACTGGAACGCTTTTTCCTACTGGTTGGCGCGTCCGGAAAACGATGACGTGATTCGCGGGCTGTCGCTTAAAAATTCAATCGTGGTTTATGATCGCGCTCCGTTCCACATCAGTGAATTGACGCCCGTTAACGGCGGTTGGAGCGTGAACGCCTCAAAAGAACAGAAGAGCGTGGAATCCATAGCGACGTATTTTGAATCCGTTCATGCAGCGGGAGGCCTCGACCTGGAAGTCGCCGTGAAACTCGATAAGGAAGACGCCGTCAAGCGAGGCGAGGAAATAGCCGGCGATATCGCGGGACTGTTTAACACGTTAATGCCGCTGTACCGTGTCGCAATAGTTTGACGGGACGCCGACCATAGTTATCCCGGGCGCCGAAGCGTTCGGGAACGTTCGTGGAGTGAAAGAATAGTATGAGTAAGACTTTGGAGAGCCAGAACCTGGCTGTCTTCTGCGATTTCGAAAACATTGCGATTGGAGTAAGAGACGCGCGTTACGCGCAGTTCGATATTACCAAGGTACTGGAACGGCTGCTTCTCAAGGGAAACATCGTTGTCAAGAAGGCGTACTGCGACTGGGAGCGCTATAAGGAGTTCAAAGCCGCCATGCACGAAGCCGCCTTCGAACTCATCGAGATTCCGCATGTGCGGCAGTCGGGCAAAAACTCCGCCGATATCCGCATGGTCGTGGACGCGCTCGACCTTTGCTATACCAAACCGCACGTGGATACCTTTGTGATCGTCAGCGGCGATTCCGATTTCTCCCCCCTGGTCAGCAAACTTCGTGAAAACAACCGGATCGTCATCGCCGTAGGGGTGAAAAACTCCAGCTCCGATCTTTTGATTTCCAACTGCGATCAGTTCATCTATTACGACGACTTGGCCAATGAAGCGAAGAAGCGGAAAAAAGGCGCTCGCAAGCTAGCGGAAGCCGCAGGCAAAACTCCCGCTCCCACGACCAAGGCAGACAAGGCCGAGGCGCTCACCCGAGAAGTGCTCGATCTGCTGATGGAGACGCTGGAGGCTCTGGCCGAGGAGCGAGGCTCGGAGGAAAAAATCTGGGGCTCGATGGTCAAGCAGACTCTCAAACGGCGACGTCCGGGCTTTAACGAATCCTACTACGGTTTCCGTTCCTTCAGCCGCCTCCTCGACGAGGCGGCCAGCAGAGGTTTGATGGAACTGGAGCCGGACGAGAAATCCGGCGGATACATCATCCGGCGCTTTCAGCACGATTATTGATCAAAACATCGCGCGCTTCGCGCTTTTCTTCCTCGGCGCCCCGCTACCTGTCCACGACGTGTCGGGACTTGTCCCGTCGCCCCGCGACTTGATCGCGGGGTCCAGAGATCTCCGGCGTACAGTGAAAATCCTGGATTCCGCGGTCAAGCCGCGGAATGACGAGATGATTGAAATTTCTGTATCACATCGAGGAACCCAGCCTCTTGCGCCTTCAGCGTAGGGAAGCCGTAGTGAATCATATCCGGGGGGATATTAAAGGCTGACTGGAGCCGAGGAAAATCACGCGCCCCCAGCCGTTTTTAACCATCCCTTGGATGTAGGCGCGTGACAGGCGCACGCCGGACATGACGTTGATTTGAAAAAATTTCTCCCATTCGCTGTCCGGAATTTCAAAGAAATCCATTTGGGCGTAAATGCCGAGATTGTTTACCAGGATGTCGCACGCCGGGCAAGCCTTGATCACGGCGTCGCACCCTTCGGCCGTTCCCAGGTCGGCGGCGATTCCGCTCACCTTCGCGCCCGGCAGGGCGTCCTTGATCTTTTTTACGGCCGCTTCAATGCCGCTGCGACCGTTGATGACTACTTCGGCGCCCGCCTCGGCCAAGCCTCGAGCCGCGGCCAGCCCGATGCCTTCGGTGGAACCACTGACAATCGCCTTTTTTCCGCCCAGATCGATTTTCATGGTCTTTCCTCTATAATCACGGTGAAAAACAACGGGATTTCTTCCTTGGGTCGAAATGACAGTGGATCGGGCCAAGTGTTCCATACTTGTCAATTCAAGCGTGGTAGGGGCAAAAAAAACTTTTGCCCCTATAATTCGCCCCGACCACGTCGGGATCTTCGAGGCGCGGAAATTATCCCCATTCGCTTCATTCCCGGAATCAAATCACCTTGAGAACGATCTTTCCCTTGGCGTGGTGGGACTGGCTCAGTTCGTGAGCCTTGGCCGCCTTGGCCAGCGGAAAAACGGTGTTGACCGACGGCTTCACGGTACCGTCGTCGATCAGGGAAGCGATTTTGGACAGTTCGGCGGCGTCGGGATGGACCCTGACCCCTTCTCCCCGCACACCGCGCTTTTCGGCTTCTTCGGGTGAGGTGATTCCCAGCGTGGCCACGAGAATTCCTCCTTTTTTCAGAACCTGCCAGGAACGTTTCTGCGTGTCCTCGCCGATGGTGTCGAAGACCATGTCCACGTCATGGGCGACCTCTTCAAAACGGGTGGAACGATAATCGATAGCCTCGTCAACGCCCAGTTCCCGCAGAAAACCCGCGTTGTCGGCGGAAGCCGTGCCAAATACCCTGGCCCCCTTCCATTTGGCGAACTGGACCGCGAAGCTTCCCACTCCGCCCGACGCCGCGTGGATGAGCGCGGTCTGGCCTGATTGGAGATCGGCCACGTCAAACAGGGATTGCCAGGCCGTCAGGGACGCCAAAGGCACGGCGCCGGCCTGGAGAAAATCGAGCGATTTCGGTTTGCGAGCCAGATACCGCGCGGGCGCGGCCACGTATTCCGCGTATGCGCCATTATACATGAAATCCAGCAGGCCGAAGACGGCGTCTCCGACCTTGAAATCGGTGACATCGGAAGCCGTTTCCTCCACGGTCCCGCAGACATCCCAGCCCGGAATCAAGGGGAGCCGGTGTCGCAGCCAGTCCCGTCTGAGACCCGCTCGGACTTTCCAGTCCAGCGGGTTGACGCCCGCCGCGTGGACTTTTATCAAAACCTCGCCCGCGTCGGGTCGAGGTCGAGGTATCTCTTCCGAAACCAGAACTTCCGGTCCGCCGTACGAATGAAATCTGATTGCCTGCATGGTCGCCATATATTCCCCCTTTTAAGCGTCCCGTCGCCGAAGCGAAACGGCCGTTGTAGATTTATCCGTCACGTAGTATTGTCCCGCGCGCGTCGGACCGCGTCAATAGGAAATCTCGATTCATGGCGGCTCGCGCCGGAGGAGCCCGCAAGGTCCGGTTTCCGCTCAAGAAACCGGCGAGCATCGATTTATCTGTTTATTATCTCTCTATTTTCCCTTTCTTTTTAATTTTATACTTTGCTACAAGCATTTTTCCTAATATGACTAAAGTTTCTTCATTAATTATTCGATAATTGCATTATGCTGTTCACATAATTATTTTGACGCCATGCGGAATTGCGCGCTATAAAAAGGAAGGATGAGAAATGGCGAATTGCGAACTTCTGGAAAAGTGCGGATTTTTCAACAAATACGCTAAAAGCTATGCCGCCGCGTGCTCCGGTCTTGTAAAACAATACTGCCAGGGACCCAAGATGGAACAATGCAAACGGAAAGAATACCGTAAAAAACACGGACAGCCGCCGCCGGACGACATGCTGCCCGCCGGTTCCACCTTCAAGGGATAAATACTTCAAGCCTGGCGGGGGAGTTTCCTCCCCCGCGCCCCCTGCATGAGATTTATCGCCGCGCTCGAAACGACAAAACGCTTATGAAAAGCGACTCGCTCCAATCACCAGGTACAACCTGGTAACGAGAAGTTGAAAGCGGCTCGAGCCAAAAACCCTCTTTCCAAATTTTCTCCAATAAACGCGCTTCCCCATCATTTCGTGACACCCGTACACTCCCGCGACACCATTCATCGTCAAACTGATCTATGGTTGGGTCCGATTGTACCCGCCTCGTTTCCTTCCGGCGGTCCGGACAGGCGCCTGGACGGACCGCCTTCCCCCCTTCTTTAAGGATGGAAAACGAGGCCACAGACGGAAGGATGAAGGACCACCATGAGTGACGATCTGCGAGCGACGCTCGATGAACTGAACGAAGGATTGAACGGACTGCGGGTCGGCATGGGCAAGCTGGAAACCGTGGTGCGCATGAGTATCGCCGAGCAGCGGCGGGTCAATGAACTGGCCTGCCGCGACGTGGGCGAAATCCGCCAGGAACAGCGGCGTCTGCAAGGCCAGTGGGAACAGCGCGAAGAGACCGTGAAGCAGGGCTGGCGGCAAATGGAAAAGCAGGTGGAAGGCCGGATTCAGCGGCTGGATTCGCGGTTTACCTTTTTGCCGGAGGTCTGGCCGCGCTGGTGTTCCTGTTCAACGCCGCCATGGCCTACTACATACGGTGAGGGCAAAAAACGAGAAGAAATGCATTGCGGGGGAATTTCTCCTCCCGCGCCCCGGCGAGAGATTTCTCGCCGCGCTCGAAATGACAAGCGCGGACGCTTGGCGCAAATGAAACCATGCCGGATCGACATTCGAGGATCAGCTAATTTATATAAGCAATTTCATATCCTTACATTAACTCCCCCCGGCTTCGCCACCCCCCTCAATGAGGGGGGCTAGGGGGGAGTAGCCGTGAAATCGCATCAACCTGCGCGAATTGAGTGGCGAAGAAAGCGCAAAACATTTGGTTTCCGAAAACCAAATTGTTCCAAAATCGACAGCCTCCGAGGAGAGGGCAAGGGTGAGGGGCGCCTTCAACAATCAACTCAATAGATTCCCGGGGCGAACATTCTCTCGATCGATGCGCAACCGGCGCTCTTTCTTTAAACCGAATCAACTGACAGTAGCGGGGAAACAAAAACCATGGCGGAAAAACATAAACTGATGAAGCGGGGCCTCATTGTGGAAAAACGGCAGGAACTGGAGGCCCTGGAAATAAAAATCGACCGGTGCGTCAAGGACCTGGAATACTACGCCTTTCCCTTTGACGGCGTGGAGTCCATCGAAACCGACAAAGTTCTGCAAGCCGCTCAGGAACTGACCGGCCTGTGCGAACGGTGGAAAAACGTGAGTAAGGACGTGGCCCGACTCGAACTTGAAGTCTGATATGAGAACAAATTTGAAGTCTACGGAAAACGGGCAAAGGAATTATACCTGGCCGGTAAAAGTGTCCCCAGCATCGCCAAACTGATCCCCGTTTCCGTCTCTTCCCTTAAAAAATGGAGTTCACTCTATGGATGGAGCCGAGAACGAATGGCGGCGACGGTTTACAAGCGCGGCGCGGTGGACATCCTGAAGAAACGACTGGAACATAAAATCCTCGAACTGGATGAAAACATGACCTCGGCCGATGTGGACGAAATCGCCAAAATCACCGCCAGCATCGAACGGATGGAAAAAGGCGGCGTGGACTTGAGCGACGGCGACTCTGGAAGTTATGGGCCGCTACGCCGAATACCTCAAACAACCCTGGAACCGGATCGTTTAGACGCGGAATTGCAACTCATCCACGGCTTTTTTCGAATATCTCGCCGAACATGGGTAGATGGTAAATAGTTGTAGTTAGTTGAATGGCGGTAACCTTTTGGGAAATGTTACCCCCAAACCCCTTCAAAAAGCTTTCGCCTGCGCCTTCGGCGCGTAAAAAGCGTTTTATGTACTGTAGGGGCGCTTCGCGAACCGCCCCAGGCTGTTGAAAAAGCCCCCACCTCGTCACCCCGCGCGAAATCCGGGAGTCCAGAAGCATTTGAAAACACTGGATTCCGCGATTAAGTCGCGGAATGACGAAAACGGCACTGTTGCCGATTCGAAACTTCTCGTTACCTGGTTGTACCTGGTAACGGCCTACGGATGGGAGTGAACTGCCCGACGACCAATAGTCCCCAAGTTCATTGGGAACGAGAGCGAAAAAAACATTTTTCCATAGCGCGGTTCTAGAACCGCTCTTGTCATTTCGAGCGCAGCGAGAAATCTCTCCGCAGGGGGCGCGGGGGAAAAATTCCCCACAAATGATTCTAATGGCCGAAAAAATCACCATACATAAAAGAACTTTCCAAGACCGAGTTTACGACGGCGGTGCGAGGCGCTTCTTCATTCGCTGCCGGGAAGACACGCTGGCAGCGCCGCCGGACGGTGAAGCGCGTAAGGAACGGTTAGCAGCGCGCGAAAAGCGATCATTTTTATTTTTTCCGGACTTATCTGCCTCATTACTTCACGGACAAGGAAGCCCCGTTCCATCATGAACTGGTGGATATGCTCGATCAACGGCCGTCAACGGAAGAACCGGTTATTCCGGTGGCCGTGGCCGCGCCGCGCGAATTCGCCAAATCCACCATAACCAGCTTCGGTTATGCCCTGCATCAGCTGCTGTTCAAACTGCGCCATTTCATCATCATCGGGTCGGACACCGAGGATCTGGCCAGCGACCTGACTTCCTATATTCTGGTGGAACTGTGCCGCAACCGGAGAATCATCCAGGATTTCGGCACAACTGGCGCGGGAAACGTGGTCTTCAGACGATTTCACCACCACCAACGACGTGCGAGTATTGGCGAGAGGCCGCGGACAGCGGGTGCGGGGACTCAAGCACCGCCAGCACCGGCCCGATCTGGTCATTCTGGACGACCTGGAGAACGACCTTAACGTCCAGAATCCTCGCCTGGTTCGGTCCCTGCTCAAATGGATCGTGGAAGCCGTGTATCCCGGCATAGCGCCGGATGGATCGCTGTTCATCATCGGCACCATTCTGGCGCGCAGTTCGGCGCTCAACATCATCGCGCGCGGAGAGGAGGAGCCGTTCAATCAGTGGAGCCGCAAAATCTACCGGGCTGTCCAAAGTGACGGATCGTCCCTGTGGCCGGAACGGCATCCCGTGTCCAAACTCATGGAACAAAAGCGCATGATGGGATCCATCGCCTTTAACAAGGAGAAGCAGAACAACCCCCTGGATGAAGACGCGCGCGTTCCGGGAAGAATGGATCAGGTATTACCACCCCAGCGAAATCGCCGGTAAGGCCTTGATCGTGGTGGGCTTTCTGGACCCGTCCAGCAAGGAAACCGGCGACGACAAGGCCCTGGTGACCGTGGGCCTGGATCGCGAAGCCATGATCTACTATGTGCTGGACGCCTGGATTCGCAAGGCCACCCCGGCGCATCATGATCGACGCCGCCTACCAGCGGTACGGGCTGCATCGCTGGCTGCGTCTGGGCGTGGAAGACAACGCGCTCAAGGACTTCCTGCGCGCGGTCCTGGATTACGCCGCCCGTGAAAAAGGCTACCATCTGCCCGTAAAGAACCATGCATCACGCGTCCAACAAGCAGGCCCGCATCATAGCCGGGCTTTCGCACCTGGTGGAACACGGATCGCTGCTGTTCCGCAAGGATCAGGGAGATCAGAAAACGCTGGTGGAACAACTCCTTTTCTGGACCAGCCTTCGGTTCCCGACGACGGCGCGGACGCGCTGGAAGGCGCGGTCAGTTTGCTTCATGACGCCGGCGCGGGATTCGAATACGCGGCCAGCGGCAGAAGACGAGCGGCGGGAGGCATGTCCAATTATTGAGAAGAGAAGGGAATTTTTGTTAGTGGAAATGGCGGAAACTTTTTGGGAGGCGTCACAACTAGTTGAAATGACTGGATTGCCCGGTCAAGCCGGGCAATAACGAACAATAACAACCTAGGCAACGAACAATGACAACACCCCAGGCAACGATGAACAACCACCACCCTCGTCATCCCCCGGCTTGACCGGGGGATCCAGGCCAACTTCTTTCTTCGTTACGCGGTCAAGCCGCGGAATGACGAAATGATACGCAAACCCTGTAGGGGGCGGTTCGCCAACCGCCCCTGACGACAGGAAAAAATCCTTTCTTTCAAGGAGATATGCCATGACGACGGACACTCGGCCATTACTGAACGAAATAGCGTCCACGCGCAAGGATGTGGATTTATTTTACGGGTGGCTCGGAACCCGCGACAACCCGGACAAGCTGTTGCGCGCCGAAGCGCGGGGACGTGGCGTGCGGGTATACGAGGAGCTGGAACGGGACGATCAGGTGTTCGCGGGTGTGCAGACCAGACGGCTGGCGGTGATCGGCCGGGAATGGGAAGTGATCCCCAAGACCGGAAGCCCGCACGACCGGCGCGTGGCCGATTTCGTGCGATCGGTGTTGGAGGAAACCAACTTCGACGCCGCCTGCTTTGAACTGCTCCAGGCGCTGCTCGACCGGCTACAAGGTTTCGGAAATCATGTGGGAAGCGTCCGAGGGGCAGGTGATGGATCGGGGAATTCCGGGGCCGCGAACCGCATCGATTCACCTTTGACTGGGACGACCAGCCCCGGCTGCTTTACCAACGGCAGCCCCATTGAAGGGGAAGCGCTTCCGGAGCGCAAATTTCAGACCTTTCGCTACGGCGCGTCGTCGCACAATCCGTTCGGGCTGGGGCTGGGCTACCGTCTGTACTGGCCGGTGTGGTTCAAGAAAAACGCCATCAAGTTCTGGATGATTTTCGCCGAAAAATTCGGCTCCCCCACCGCCATCGGCAAGTATCCGCCCACCGCCACCGGAGCCGAACGGGACAAGCTTCTGGAAGCCATCGACGCCATTCAGCAGGAAACCGGCGATTATCGTGCCGCAGGACATGACCATCGAGCTGCTGGAGGCGTCCCGTTCCAGTTCGGTGAACACCTACGCCGATCTGTGCGAGTTCATGAACCGCGCCATCGCCAAGGTGATCCTGGGCCAGACGCTTACCTCGGAAACGAGCGACGCCGGAACCTACGCGCTCGGCAAGGTGCACAACGAAGTGCGGCTGGACATCGTAAAGGCCGACGCCGACGCGCTGTGCGAAGCGATCAACCGCCAGGCCGTGCGCTGGATCTGCCATCTCAACTTCCCGCCCGAAGAGCTTCGGAACGGCTATCCCAAGGTATGGCGACGAGTAGAGGCGGAGAAAAACCTCAAGGAACTGGCCGAACGCGACCGCATCCTCCTCAAGGACCTGGGACTGGCCGCCCACACGCCGCTTTCCTATCTTTCGGAAACTTATGACATTCCCCTGGCCGGGGATGGCGAAGAGGTGATGGGAATGAGAACCGACATTATTGAGTAGGGGGCGGTTTCAAACCGCCCCCTACAGGCGAGCCTACAAGGGCGGGTAGTCCGCGTAGGGCGGGTAGAGCCGCCAGGCGAAACCCGCCTAATACGGCCAAAAGACCGGCCTAAGGGAAGAGAAATGAAAAGCAGAAAAAAAGATGCCAATTTGTGGCTCTGATTTTGCATTTCAAATAACCTAAAAGTGCCAATTTGAATTGCTTTTTTGTGAAAAAATGTTCTAATGTAGGTTATTATTACCTCTCAATAGAACTACTTTTTCTTTTTATATTTTATATACGAGGAGTCAATCCATGTTAATCGAGTTCAGCGTTGAAAATTTCTTGTCCTTTAAAGACAAGGTTACCTTGAGCATGGAGGCCTCTCGCGACAGGTCGCTACCTCAAAACGTGATCGAATCAGCCCAAGGAAGCAAGTTTGATTTACTAAAAACAGCCGCCATTTATGGGGCGAACGCATCCGGCAAATCGAATTTGCTCAAGGCCCTGAGTTTCATGAAAGATTACGTGGTCAATTCCTTTAAAGAGAAAAGCGAGGGAAATCCAACGGGCGTGATCCCTTTCAAGCTGGACGAACAATATCGCGAGAAACCGACTGAATTTGAAGCAATGTTTTTGATTGAGCGCGTCCCGTATCTCTATGGGTTTTCCCTGGACTCTAGGCGAATTTTTGACGAATGGCTGTATAGCTATCCGGAAAATCGTAAGCGGCTCTTATTCGAACGCGATGGTAGTAAGCACGACCCGGAAAACCCCTCCAATGCGTATACTTTCGGACCACATTGGTCGGGTGAAGCGAAACGGCTCGCCAATAGGACCGCAAATAACGTCCTGTTTATCTCCGTGGCCGCTCAATTCGAACATCCACTCGCCAAAATTATAAAAGAGTGGTTTTCGTTTCACTTCAGGAAAATTATAAATATAGATTTATCGAATAAACTAGAACAATTCACTTTGAAAATGGCTCGGGATAAAGATGAATTTAAACTTTGGACCTTATATTTATTAAAAAATGCTGATCTTGGAATTGCTGACTTCCAAATAGACACAGTTTCTTTGCGGGATTCTATGCGAGCATCCCTTATATCTCCACCTGAAGAGCTAATCCAAACTGTTGAAGATTTAATAACTAAATTAGGCGGAAGCGACGCAAAAGTGGCAAAGGTTCTGAGAGCAATTACTTTGCACGAAGGCAAAAGCGTGGAAGGAAAGCAAAAGTCAATTGCTTTCGATCTGTTTGAAGAATCAGACGGAACTCGTAAATATTTTGCTATGGCTGGTCCGCTTCTTCTCTCGATTATGGGAGGGGAATGTTTGTTTGTGGACGAGTTGGATGTGCGTCTTCATCCGCTACTTACACGTGCAATTGTGGAAATGTTTCACGATAACGACATAAACCGTAAGGGTGGTCAGCTGATATTTACAACTCATGACGTAAATCTATTGGACACCAAAGATTTGTTCCGGCGTGATCAGATATGGCTGACCGAAAAAGACGATCAAGGTGGAACTCAATTGTACTCTCTCTGGGATTTCAAAGATCACAAAATCAGGAACGACGAAAACCTGAAAAAGGGGTACTTGGCGGGCAGATATGGTGGAATCCCTTATATCGAAAAATTGTTGGATGAGCCAGACTACGCGACCTTTGGCCCGATTTCAGACAGCAAAGAGACGCACGCATGAGTAGCGGAGCATTTAGAAAGGGAGGGAGAAGGGGTAGAACGTCTCGTAGGCTTCCCCCCAAGCCGTTGATATTAATTGTTTGTGAGGGTTTGAAAACCGAGCCTTTGTATTTCCATGGCATAAGAATAAGAAAACGAATCCCTGAAACTCGTATAAAAATAGTGACCAGCAAAGAGTGTAATGGTACCGACCCGTTAACCTTGGTGCGTTGCGCAAAAGACGTATTTGAGGAAATGAAAGCCGACGGATTGGTTTACGATGAAATTTGGGTGGTATTCGATCATGACGATCACCAAACCATAGAACAAGCAATGGATATGGCTAAAGGGAATAGTTTCAACGTAGCATTTTCCAATCCATGTTTCGAGCTATGGTATTTACTTCATTATGATAGACAAACCGCCCACATCCATAGAGTTGACTGCGCAAAGCAATTACGCGCCACTGGCCGCTTGGATGGCTATGTAAAAGGCCGTCCATCGGTATATGAAGAATTACGCCACTTGCAGTCTACAGCCATTGAGAATGCCCGCCATTTAAGAGAACGCCATGATAACAACGGTGATCTGCCCACCAGCAATCCTTCCACCACCGTGGATTTATTGGTAGAATTCCTGGAAAAAATCAATAAGTAGTGTGGGGGCAAGATCTCTCCGCCCCGCTCTATCTACCGTTTATTCTTGCCCTTCTTAAAAGCCGCCGCGAATGGATTGTTGAACGGTTCGGGTTCGGCTTTTTTCTTCATTTGTTTCTGCTTGGGACGCGGGGCCGGGGATTCGTTTTTGTCCGCCGATTTCCTGTCCTGGGACGGATTTTCTTTCATGGACAGCGAAATGCGGTTTCGTTCCCGGTCCACTTCCAGAACGGTCACCCTGACCTGCTGCTGAACCTTGACCACCTCCGCCGGGTCTTTCACAAACCGGTCGGCGATCTGGCTGATGTGCACCAGCCCGTCCTGATGCACGCCGATATCCACGAAAGCGCCGAAGGCGGTCACGTTGGTGACCACGCCGGGAAGTTTCATGCCGGGTTCAAGGTCTTCGATGGTGTTGATGCCTTCGGCAAACCCCACGGCTTCGAACTGCTTGCGGGGATCGCGGCCCGGCTTGGCCAGTTCGTCCATGATGTCCAGCAGGGTGGGCATGCCCACCATGTCGGTCACATAACCGGCCAGTCTGATGGATTTGCGCAGTTCCTCTTTTTGCAGCAGGTCCCGCACCTCGCAGGACAGGTCCTTGGCCATTTTCTGCACAATGGGATAGGATTCGGGGTGCACCGCGCTGGAGTCCAGCGGGTTGCCGCCGTTTCTGATGCGCAGAAAACCGGCCGCCTGTTCAAAGGCCTTGGGCCCCAGCCGGGGGACTTCCTTGAGTTCGTTCCGGGTCGAAAACGGGCCGTGTTCGTCGCGAAAGGAAACGATGTTCCGGGCCAGCTGCGGCCCCAGGCCCGACACGTAGGTGAGGAGCTGTTCGCTGGCGGTGTTGACTTCCACCCCTACCCCGTTGACGCAGCTCATGACCGTGTCGTCCAGACCTTGTTTCAGCTCCTGCTGATTGACGTCGTGCTGGTACTGCCCCACGCCGATGGACTTGGGATCGATCTTGACCAGCTCCGCCAGCGGGTCCATCAGCCGCCTGCCGATGGACGCGGCCCCGCGCAGCGTCAAGTCCAGGTCCGGAAATTCCTTGCGCGCCACTTCCGACGCTGAATAGATGGACGCGCCGCTTTCGTTGACCAGCACCAGCAGGGGCTTGTCGGGGAGGTCGATACCTTTCACCAGCGCTTCGGTTTCCCGGCCGGCCGTGCCGTTACCCACGGCGATGGCTTCGATTTTATATTTGGCGCACAGCTGCTTCACTTTTTCGGCGGCGGCGATCTTTTCGGCGGCGGAGCGGGAAGGATATATGGCACCGGTGTCCAATAACTTGCCCTGCCTGTCCAGAACAGCCATTTTGCAGCCGGTCCGGATACCGGGATCGATGGCCAGCACGTTTTTCTGGCCCAGCGGAGGCGCCATCAGGAGCTGCCGCACGTTATCCGCAAAAACCCGGATCGCTTCTTCATCGGCCCGTTTCTTGGAAGCCAGCCGGATTTCCGTTTCCATGGAAAAGGACAACAGCCGCTTGTAGCTGTCTTCCACCGCTATTCCGCACCTGTTGGGACGCCGGACCGCCTCCCTTGACAAACATGGCGGACAGCAGTTGCAGGGCCTCCTCTTCGGACGGCCTCGTCTGCAGCATGAGGAAGCCTTCTTTTTCGCCTCGCCGCATGGCCAGAACCCGGTGCGACGGAGCCGTCGCGGCCCCTTCTTCCCAATCGAAATAATCCCGGAACTTGGCCCCTTCGGTTTCCTTTCCCGGCACGACCTTGGAACGGATGACCGCCTTTTCTTCATAAAACGCCCGCATGCGTTCCCGGGCGGCCTGGTCTTCAGTCGACCCATTCGGCGATGATGTCCCGCGCACCGGCCAGGGCGTCTTCAACCGAGGCCACAGCCAGTTCTTCATTGAGATAGGCTTCGGCTTCCCGGAGCGGATCGAGCGCTTCGGCCTGTTCGAACAGCAGTTGAGCCAGCGGCTCCAGCCCTTTTTCCTTGGCGATGGTCGCCCGCGTGCGCCGTTTGGGACGAAAGGGAAGATAGATGTCTTCCAGGACGGTGAGCGTCTCGGCCCGGTCGATTTTGCCCCGCAATTCGTCCGTGATCAGATTGCGTTCTTCGAGCGACTTGAGAATGGCCTCGCGCCGCTTGTCCAAATCCTCCAACTGGCGCAGCCGGTCCCTGATGTCAGTGACCGCCACTTCGTCCAGCGATCCGGTGGCTTCCTTGCGGTAACGGGCGATAAAAGGCACGGTCGCGCCTTCATTGAGCAGTTCGGCGGTGGCCAGGACCTGTTTCAGTCCGACCCCCAACTCCTCGGCGATTTTGCTGATGTGGTTTTCCTGCATGGATACGAATACCTTCACTTGTTAGGAATAGCATTTTCCTTATCCGATTATTGCGTCGAACGCAAACCGGATAGTAACAAAAGAGGCGGGGATTTTTTAAAAAATGGGGGAACCTTTTTCGGGAAAAAGTTTCCCCCAAACCCCTTTCAAAAAGCTTTAGACTTTTATCACGGATAAAGGTGAAACCCTGACCAGACCAAACAAGAAAACGCCTGCGCCTCAATTCGTCATTCCCCGGCTTGACCGGGCAATCCAGGTTCTTCAATATATTTAATAGGTTATGGACCCCGCGATCAAGTCCCGACACGTCGTGGACAGGTCGCGGGGCGACGAATCAATAAAATCGTGGGGATCTACGGGGAATCAGGATCAAAGATCCTTAATTTTCTCAAGGTCGAACGTGTCCCATATGGTAACGCCCAAGTCCCGCATTTCTTTCAGCGCCGCATCCGTGGTGTCCGGCGCCACTCCCCGGCAGAGTTCCTTGATCAGCGCCACGTTGTATCCCTGCTCCCGCGCGTGTTTCACCGTGTACAAAACGCAGTAGTCGGTGGCCAGCCCGAACACGACCACGGTTTTGATTCCTTCCTTTCGCAGAAGACTGTCCAAACCGGTTTCCCGGTCCCCTTCATCCTTGAAACCGGAATAGCTGTCGTAACCGGGGTCCGCGCCCTTTTTAACAGTGTGGTTGACCGCATCGGGGTTCAAAGTCAGTTCGGCGCCGCCGCTTTCCTGCAAACAATGTTCAGGCCACATCATCTGCGCGCGGCCATTGGGTAGGGAATGCGGTTGAAACAGCTCGCTACCCGGATGGCTGGAATGAAACGAGACATGCCCTTCGGGATGCCAGTCCTGCGTGGCAATAACCAGAAATACCGCATGTTTTAACTGATCGACGGCATTATTGACCGCCTTGAGGTATTCGGCGTCGGCCCCCGGCACGGCCAGCGAGCCATCGTGCGCTTCGGTAAAATCCTTCTGAATATCCACCGCCAGAATGGCCACTCGCCCGCGTTCGGACATGTCCCGTCTCCCTTTCCGCTTGAGATTACAGCCGTCTCAAACGCAGTATAGGATATTTGCGCATAACGGGCAACCTGCCCGAAGTTACCGTATTTCGTCATTGCCCGGCTTGACCGGGCAATCCAGACGAACGTACGCTCCTTAAATCCTATCATGGATGCCCCGGTCAAGCCGGGCAATGACGATTGGGGGCGTTAACGCGTAGGAGAAACGACGGTTGACGAAAACGAATCGTGGAACAGCCGCCAGATGGAGGGCGTAGTCGTTATACATTCATTCCCGGCGCCCCTCGACTTGATCGCGAGGTCCAGAGTTTAAAAAGTTTTGGGAGTCCTGGAACCCTTTTCCAAAAGCGTTCCAGCTCTTTAAAAAGGCGTTCAAAATCCCAATCGCTCAACCGTCTTTTCCAGGTACGTGGTCCAAGCGGAAAAATCGTGATCGAGATTATCGCAGGGGGGGACGTTTCCCAGGAAGGGCACGCCGGAGAACTGCTCTATGAGCGCGGGATTGGAGACGATGGTGGGGTCCGTGGCGTCGAAGGCGCCGCTGGTTACGAAACCCATGGCCGGAATGCCCGAGGTTTTGAGTTTATCGAGGGTCAGCAGGGTGTGATTGACCGTGCCCAGCCCCGGCCGGGCCACCACCAGAACCGGGAGCCCCAGTTCCGCGATGAGGTCCGAAACCATGCGGTCGCGGGTGAGCGGGACCAGCAGGCCCCCTACCCCTTCCACCACCACGAACTCATGGGCGGAACGGGCGCGGGCGACCGCGTTCATAATGGCGTTCAAGTCGACCGAGGTGTTTTCGGCCAGGGCGCTGGCGTAGGGCGAAGCCGGAATTTTCAGCAATACCGGGCACAGGTCGTTCAGATCGCCGGAAGCCCCGCCGTATTTGACCACGAAGGACACGTCTTCGCAGTGGCCGTCAACCACGCCGGTGGCGGCGGTTTTCACGTAGGCGGCGTCCACGCCCCGGCCCAGGAGCGCCTTTAACAGCAGCGCGGAAACAAAGGTTTTTCCCACGCCGGTGTCGGTCCCGGTTATGAAGACGCCGTCAGAGGCCATGATTGGCTCCGGTTTTTGCGAGCAATACCGTCCAGCGCGTCGAGCAGCATATCCACGTGATCCGAGCCGTGAGCCGCCGAAAGGCTCAAGCGGATTCGGCTCTCGCCGGGAGGAACGGATGGGGGGCGGATGGCGGCCGCCAGAATTCCGGCCCGCAGCAGTTCGTCGGAAAACCGCACGGTTTTTTCATCGGCGCCGATAACCAGCGGGATGATGGGCGTGGGATCGTCGGGAACGTAGAAGCCCAGAGAGTTGATTCCGTCACGCAGCCGCTTGACCAGCGCGGCCAGCTTGACGCGCAATTCCGGTTCATTGGACACGATGGCCAGCCCCTGGCGGATGCCGCGGCCACCGGAGCGGGCAGGCCGGTGGAATAGATCTGTGTGCGGGCCCGGTTGATCAGGTAATCGACAACCACTCCTTTGGCGGCCACGAATCCGCCCAAGCTGCCCAACGCCTTGCTGAAGGTGCCGATCTGGACCAGGGAATCGTCATGGACGCCCAGGCTTTCCAGGCTGCCGCGTCCGTTTTTCCCCAATACGCCCGTGCCGTGGGCGTCATCCACCATGAGCAGCGCGCCGTAGTCGCGGCACAGGGACAGAATTTCCGGGATTGGCGCCACGTCGCCGTCCATGCTGAACACGCCGTCGGTTATGACCAGCGTTCGCCCGCCTACTCGCGCTCCCGCCAGCAATCGCCGCAACGCGGCCACGTCGCGGTGAGGATAAATATCGATACGCGCGCCGCTCAGCCTGCACCCGTCCACAATGGAGGCGTGGTTGAGCCGGTCGCTGATGATGCGGTCATCCTTGGACACCAGCGCGGAGATGACGCCCACGTTGGCGGCGTAGCCGGTGGGAAAAATCAGCGCGGCCTCGGTTTGTTTGAAGGCCGCCACCTCGGCTTCCAGCTTGCTCAGTTCCGAGCTGTTGCCGGTCACCAGCCTCGACGCGCCCGCGCCCAGCCCCGATTCCTCCACGGCCCGCCGGGCGGCGGCTCGAAGGCGCCGGTCCTGGGCGAGCCCCAGGTAGTCGTTGGAGGCGAACTGGAGCAGTCTGGCTCCGTTGACTTGCACCCAGGGGCCTTCGACGGCGTCCACCACCCGCAGGGAGCGGTAACGTCCCTGACGCTTGAGCGCGGTAAGCGAGTCTTCGAAAAAGCAATCCCAGGAAGAGGCCATCAGCCGAGGACCTCCCCCAGGGCCGCCCGAACGGCGACGACCAGCGTGGACAGTTCACTCTCGTTCATGGAAAGCGGCGGCATGAGTACCAGCACGTCGCCCAAGGGGCGTATGACGACGCCATGGCGGCGGCAGGCCATGGCCACCCTGTGGCCGATCCGGTCCTGCGGGGGATAGAGTTCCCTGGACGCCTTGTCGGCGACCAGTTCGATCCCCACCATCATGCCGCGCTGTCTGATTTCGCCCACGCTCGGATGATCCTTCAGTTTGGACAGCTTTTCGGCGAAATGTCCGATGCGGGAAGGGAGTTTTTCCAGGACTTGGGTTTCGGCGAACACGTCCAGGCCGGCCAGCGCGGCGGCGCAGGAAAGTGGGTTGCCGGTGTAGGTGTGGCCGTGAAAAAAGGTTTTATATTCGATGTGTTCGCCCAGGAATCGTTCATAGACGGCCTCGGTGGCCAGGGTCGCGGACAGCGGCAGGTAGCCGCCGGTGATGCCCTTGCCCAGGCACATCAGGTCGGGGGTCACGCTTTCGTGTTCGCAGGCGAACATGCGGCCGGTACGGCCGAACCCCACGGCCACTTCATCGGCGATAAACAGGACGTCATGGGCCTTGCAAGCTTCATAAATCCGCCGCAGGTAGCCCTCCGGCGCGGTCAGGATCCCGGCGGCCCCCTGCACCAGTGGTTCCACGATCATGGCGCAGATGCGGGCGCCGTCGCGGTCCAGTATCTTTTCAACCTCCCCGGCGCAGGCCATGGCGCAGGTTTGTGGTTCCAGCTCCAGTTCGCACCGATAGCAACTGGGCGACGGCGCCTGGAAGGTCGGGAACAGCAGGGGCCGGTAGATTTCATGGAACAGATCCATGCCGCCCACGCTGACCGCGCCGATGGTGTCACCGTGATAGGCGTTACTCAGCTTGAGGAAGGTGTCTTTTTCCTTGCTCCCCTGGTTCCGCCAGGTACTGGTAGGCCATTTTGAGCGCGATTTCCACGGCCGTGGAGCCGCTTTCGGAGTAGAAAACTCGCTTCAGACCCGCCGGAGCGACGTCGATCAGTCGTTTGGCCAGAACCGTGGCGGGTTCATGTGACAGGCCGAGCATGGTGGTGTGCGCGATTTTTTTCAGTTGATCGGCGATGGCCCGGTCGATTCGGTCCACGCCATGGCCATGGATGTTGGCCCACAGCGAGGAGACGCCGTCCAGGTAGCGAACGCCGTCCCGGGCCACGAGGTAAACGCCTTCTCCGCGATCGATGAACAGCGGATCGGATTGCGTCCATTCCCGCTGCTGGGTAAAGGGATGCCACACATAATCCCTGTCCCATTGCGCGAGCTTGTTGTTCGAAAGTTCGGATTTTGCCACGCGGTACATCCTGTCGTGTCGTGATTGCATCGGACATGAAAACAAGGACGCCGTGGAAGAGGCGAAGCACGGATGCCTCTCCCGCGTCCATCGATATCAAAGTTTTTCATGCCTCATGGCGGGAATGGTTGTCAACCTCTTAATGGAAAATGGTTGACGGTGAGAAGGGGTGTTACAAAGACTCACACGCGCATTGCAGGATAAGACTTACCCTGAACGTGTGGCTGTTCATGATTAACAGGGCGTCGGAACCGTCGCTTTTCCAGGTGGTCATGTACAGGCCGTTTTCGAAAAGCCGCTCCGAACCGAAATCGCGCATGCAGGCTTCCTTGATCGTCGCTTCGCGGCACACGGTTCTATTTCCGTAGGTGTTGTCCAGATACCGTTCGATACGGTTATATTGATCGAGGTAGTTGTCGCGGTTCATGAGATTCAACTGATAATTCACGATAACCGTGTTCAGTTTGTCTTCCTTGAATTTATAGACGACGACCGTCGGAATCCCTTCAAAGACATCGTGATAGACAAGCCCTTCCTCGTCATTGTACAGGAGCAGTGAGCCTTCGCGCGCTTTTTTAATTTCATCCATGCTCATGCCCCATTTGGCGTCCTTGTATCCTTCTTCGAAAAAATACGATTCCATTGCCCATCCGGTTGGAATGGACAGGATAAGAGCCAACATGAAAGCAAGTGAAGCAAAAAGCTTCAAGTTTCTTGAGCCACTCGGGAGCGTCATCCGCTTTCCATGATTTTTTCCCGTGTCGGATCTTATTTTTATGTCCATTTATGACTCCTAAGTTTAAATTTAATTGCTTCGGGTCCTCAAGAACAAGTTAAGGCGCCGGATATCCAAGTCAAGAAAAGGTCTTCAACGAAGGAGCGAATAGGGCGCGAGCGGGCGTTTTCCGCGACGAGGGGGGGAAAAACAGTTTACTGGAAGAAAAATTCCTGAAGGACGGCGTTCAAAAGTCCGCCACCGGCCGTAGATGCGTCGATAAAGGCATGGGGGAAAATCCTGCGCGGTAAATTCCGAGCCTGGCGCCCCCAGCGAGAGATTTCTCGGACTCGTCTGCTTCAAATGGCCACTTGGCTCGTCATTCCGCGGCCTGGCTGCTGGACCCCGCGATCAAGTCGCGGGGCGACGAACCAGGAACTTGCCGGTGATTGTACATTCTCCATTATTTTCAGCCCGTTGAAGAACACTCTCCCCGGCTGCGTCACTCCCCTCATTGAGGCTGCGGAATGACTTGAAGCCGAACGGGGCATGGCGGGTTTAAGTTCCCGCGCGATTATTTTCGGGTAGCGCTCAAAGATCCGGTTTTGCGAAACGAGAGCCGTTCCTCCTGAATCAATTCATCGATCCTCTTGGACAGGTCCATGATGCTGAAGGGTTTCTGGATAAATCCGTCACATCCGCGATTCAGTATTTCCTGAGCCTGACCGTCGATGGTGTAGCCGCTGGAAAGAAGCACCCGAACCGAGGGGTTGATCTCCTTGAGTTTATCGTAGACTTCTCCGCCGCTCATGTCGGGCATGATCATGTCCAGGATCACGAGGTCTATTTCCGGGTGTCGCTTCCGGTATTCCTCTCTGGCCTCCCGGCCACTAGCGGCCACATGGACCGTGTAGTTCAAGTGCTCGAGCATGTCCTTGGCCACGCTCAGAATGAACTCTTCATCATCGACTAACAGGATTGTGCCGGTTCCCTTCACAACGCCCTCCTTGTTATGTTCCGAAGCGCTCGGCTTTTTGGCTGACGCGGGCAAGTACACGTCAAAGGTGGTTCCCGACCCGACCTCGGAGCTTACGTCAATATACCCCCCGTGCCCTTTGACGATCCCGTACACCGAGGCAAGACCCAGGCCGGTTCCCCGCCCCATTTCCTTGGTGGTAAAGAAGGGGTCGAAAACCCGGCGCAAGACATCCTTACTCATTCCCACGCCGGTGTCGGTGAGGCTCAGAAGCACATAATTTCCCGGCTTGGGATCGTACGATTTCCCCTTCATCTGTTCGTGAGTCACATTGGAGGTTTCCAAGTAGAGATCCCCGCCTCGGGGCATGGCGTCGGCGGCGTTGACGAACAGATTGAGCAGCACCTGTTCGATCTGGCTTTTTTCCGCATCGATCGCCGTCAGATCTTCTTCATATTCACAATGGACACGAATTTCCTTCTTGGTCCGCGCAAAGGCGTTGAGCGAGTCGGCTATCATATGGTTGAGGTCCAACGGCGCGACCTCGTACTGCCCCTTGCGGGCGTAGTGCAGAAGCTGCTTGGTCAGTTCGGCTCCGCTTTCGGCAAGCCTGCGGATTACCTTCAGCCTTTCGTAGTGAGGGTTCGCTTCATCCAGGTTCATGAGCATCAGGGAGGCGTTACCCATAACGCCCATGAGGATGTTGTTGAAATCGTGGGCGATACCTCCCGCGAGCGTTCCGATGGACTCGATCCTTTGCGCCTGATGAAATTGCGCCTCGAGCTTTTTCTGCTGCGTGATGTCCATGAGGAAATTGAGAGTGGCCGGACGGCCTTCCCAGGTGATGGCCACGGCGCTCAGTTGCGCCCAGGAGGTATCCCCCGCGCCGTTGATGTATCTGAAGGTATAGGTGGGCGGCGTTTCCAGCCCCATCAGCCTGCGCCGATGCCGGTCGGCCACCATGGCCCGGTCTTCCGGGTGAATCATTTCCAGGAATCTGGCCTGAGCCAGATCCCGGCGGAAAGCCCGATCATTTGCAGAGCCCGAGGGTTGAAGAATTTAAGGACTCCATCCTGGGCGACGAATATGGCGTCGTTGGAATTTTCAATGAGCAACCGATATTTTTCCTCGGATTCCCTCAGCGCTTCTTCGGCCAGCTTGCGTTCGTTGATGTCGCTCAGCATGCCCTTGACGCCGACGATCCGTTCTCCTTCATAAAAGGGTTTGCTGGAGGCCTGGACCCAGCGGATTTTCCCGTTTTTCGTTACTGTACGGTATTCGGAAGGGCCAAACTCGGCTTTGTAGTTCATTATTTGCAAAAAACGCTTCCGCACCTGCGGCAAGTCTTCCGCGTGAAAGAATTCGTTGAACGAATGGCCGATCACTTCGGAGGGCCGCCGGTCCAAAAGCTGTTTAACCGCCGGACTGATGTAGGTTAGTGTACCCTCGGAATCGGTGGCGTAAATGACCTCGCTGATGTCCTCGACCAGGTCGCGATATTTCCGTTCGCTCTCCTTCAAGGCAGCTTCGGCGGCGCGGCGCACCGCGTTTTCCCGATCCACCTCCTTCCAGCGGCGGAAGGAGAACCACACCAACCCTATGGAAAGAACGAACGCGGAAAGAATCAGTTCCTCGACCCTCCAGTTTTCAACATTGGAAAAAAAGGAATGAATAAGATGGTAGGAACCGAAAGAGAAGAAAATGATCGTCGCGAGCACGGTTATCCCGACGATGATCAGCAATTCCCTGATCCTGGCGTTAGAACCAAGCGGTTTTGACTTTTCCGGAATCATACGCGCTTTATCCGCATCGTTCAGGTTTTCGGGGCGGCCTCGGTTTATTCCGCTGATATTCCTGATTTGACTGATTGTTATTCAGCCCCTCAAAAGAATTTCAGGATCAATAGAACGCGAATAACTCAAAAAAGGCGCGAGGCAAGGAGCCCGCCTCTCGCCTTTGAAAGTATATCGGTCGTAACTCATTAAAACTAAATGGAAAATTAAAATATTTTTGACGGAGACCATGCTACGGATGAGAAAGAAGCGGCGACTCTATCGCCGGTCTTCCGCTGATTTCACCGGCTGTAAGGTTCAAAATCTTTTCGTAGATAGGGCTATCGGAATCGGACGCTCTCATATTCATGAATCCGCCGAGAATAGACTAAAACGTGGATCGGCATAAGTGAACCATAAGAACCGCTTGTCCGCAGCCATTTTTAATATTCGTCGCCCCGCGACTTGATCGCGGGGTCCAGAATTATTTGATATTTTTAAGAATCTGGATTCCGCGGTCAAGCCGCGGAATGACGAAGCATATTGGGCTTGCCAATACTCGTGACCGTGGCGCACTTGCGGGTATCGGCTACCCGCTATCAAGCCATCTCTCTACTCATCCAATCCTTTGACTAAACATTCGGATAACACCACATTTTTAATATTCGTCGCCCCGCGACTTGATCGCGGGGTCCAGAATTATTTGATATTTTTAAGAATCTGGATTCTGCGGTCAAGCCGCGGAATGACGAAGCATATTGGGCTTGCCAATACTCGCGACCGTGGCGCACTTGCGGGTATTGTTTTCGGCTACCCGCTATCAAGCCATCTCTCTACTCATCCAATCCTTTGACTAAACATTCGGATAACACCACATTTTTAATATTCGTCGCCCCGCGACTTGATCGCGGGGTCCAGAATTATTTGATATTTTTAAGAATCTGGATTCCGCGGTCAAGCCGCGGAATGACGAAGCATATTGGGCTTGCCAATACTCGGACCGTGGCGCACTTGCGGGTATTGTTTTCGGCTACCCGCTCATAATCCCGCGTTAGGGATGCATGTTTTTTAATCTTCGCATAATTTATCTCCGGTGATTCGCAAAATAGTCACTACGCTCTTGCAACCGGGGCGCCGTTTCATTATGCTGGTCCGCATACGCGTCAAAGCAGATGTTTCCCTAACCGGCCCATGGCGCGGCCACGTCCCGGCCGGCTGTAACGCGCAGCCTTTGTCCGAGGAAACCCATACATGAAGATCGTTCTCCATTGTGTCTTGTTTCTTCTGATTCTGGGCCTCGCTACGGGCGGTTGGGCGAAGGACAAAACCCGGACCGCGACACCCCGGAAGCTGATCGTCGGCGTTTTTGACGCGCCCCCGTTCTGCATGAAAGGCGACGACGGAAGCTGGAACGGGATCAGCATCGAACTCTGGCGGGCCATCATGGCGGAACTCGATATGGATTGCGAGTTCCGGGAAATAGACCTGGCCCCGGCCATCGACGCCGTGGAGAACGGACTTATCGACGCCGTGGAGAACGGACTTATCGACGCCGCCCTGCCGGCGCTCACCATCACGTCCGAACGCGAAACCTATCTCGATTTCACGCACCCCTACTTCGTGACCGGCCTGACCATAGCGGCGCGGCACGTCAAAAAACCGGGCTGGAAGGATGTCATGCGAAGAATCCTTTCCCCCACCCTTTTAGCCATTCTGTCGCTGCTGGCGATACACCTGTTCGTGGTCGGCGGGCTGGTCTGGCTGTTCGAACGCAAGCGCAACGCCGAACAGTTCGGCGGGAAGGTCCCGCACGGGATCGGGGCCGGATTCTGGTGGTCGGCGGTAACCATGACTTCGGTGGGCTATGGAGACAAGGCGCCCATAACCTTTGCCGGGCGGCTGGTGGCCGTGGTCTGGATGTTTACGTCCGTGGTCATGGTCGCCAGTTTTACCGCGCACATCACCACCACCCTGACGGTCACGCATCTCACCCCCGTGATTCGCGGACCCGCGGACCTTACCAACGTCCGCGTGGCCACGGTGAGCGGCTCCACCAGCGAGGTTTACCTGCAAGAGCATTTCATCGTCTATAAAACCTTTGAAACCCTAGATGACACCATACGGGCCCTGGAGAATGACGAAGTCGAAGCCGTGGTGTATGACGCCCCCATATTGCGCTATCTCGCCGCTCATAAACTGGTGGGCAAGATTCAGGCGCTGGCCGTGGAGTTCGACACCCAGTATTACGGTTTCGCGCTTCAGGAGAACAGCCCCTTGCGCGAGCCGATCAATATCGCGCTGCTCAGGCTCATACAGGAAGATACCTGGCGGAAAACCCTGTACAAGTATCTGGGAAAGGCGGAGTAGACGCTGTGAGGGGCCTGCCGATTTGTCATAAACCGAGGGAATCCGTCAGGTAGGAAAAGAAAAGCAGGATGGGGGAATCTTTTCCCCTGCGTGGGATTTCTCGCCGCGCTCGAAATAACACTCATCAGCGCGAGCGGCGCCGGGTGAATACTGTATTGCGCGCCTCGCAACGTTGTATTCGGTCGCCACGCCGTGAATTCGGTATATTTCACCATCCTGGAGCCCTAGGGCCGCCAAACAAAATGATCAAAATGCGTTCCTTGCCCTTGAAAATGGTTGCAAATGGCGCCAAGATACCTGGTTGTGTCACGGTTAGCGCAATAATCGTAATCGTAAAGCTTCAAATCCGAGACCTAGTTGACGGGGAGTAAGAAATGAAAAAGATTAGCTTGACCATCAACGGCCGACAGCAGGAGGTCGTGGCCGGTTCGGACAAGGTTTTGCTGGAACTGCTGAGGGAGGATCTCAAACTCACCGGCGCCAAGCAATCCTGTGACCGGAAAGGCCAATGCGGAGCATGCATGGTGATCGTAAACGGAAAAGCCGTGCGCTCCTGCCTCACTAAAGTCACGTCATTGAATGGCGCGGACGTGATCACCGTGGAGGGGTTGGGCACACCCGCCAACCCGCACCTCATCCAGGAAGCCTTTGTCCTTTCCGGGGCGATTCAATGCGGCTTCTGCACACCGGGAATGATTATGGCCGCCAAGGTCTTGTTGGACGCCAATCCCGATCCATCGACCGAAGAAATCAAACAGGCGCTGCGCCACAACATCTGCCGCTGCACCGGCTACAAGAAAATCATCGACGCGGTCAAGCTGGCCGGACAGTTCCTGCGCGGCGAAACCACGCCCGATGAAGTCCGTCCCAAACCTTCCGACGGCATGATAGGCGTATCGCATCCCCGGCCTTCATCCATGGCCAAAGCCTGCGGAACCAGCCACTTCACGAGCGACATCAAGATCGACGGCGCGGCGGAGATGGCCGTGCTTCGGAGCGACGTACCGCACGCCCTCATCAAATCCATCGACTATTCCGAAGCCGAAAAGATGGAAGGCGTCCTGGGAATCATCACCTCCAAGGACATCAAGGGCACCAACAGACTGAAACTTCTCGTCGCGGACCGGCCGGTGCTGTGCGAAGACCGGGTCCGGTATATCGGAGATCCCATCGCGGCCGTGGCGGCCTTTACGCGCGAACAGGCCCTGGCCGCCGTCCAGGCGATCAAGGTGGACCTGGAACCGCTGCCGGTTTTGAAGAATCCCGAGGAATCGTTGGCCGAGGGAGCGCCTCAAATCCATGCCAATATCCCCAACCTGTGTTTCTCCCAGCCTCAGATCAAGGGCGACGCCGAAGCCGCCCTGGCTAAATCGGCCGCGGTAATCGAGGCGGAATTCACCACGCAGCTCAATCATCAGGCGGCCATCGAACCCGAAGCCTGTGTCGCCTTTTTCGAGGAAGAAGAGGACGAGGACGAGCAAAAGCTGGTGATCATCGGCCGAAGCATCAACATCCATCTGCACATGAGCGTTCTGCAGGAGGCTTTGGGCTGGGAAAACATGCGCTACCTGGAAGCCTACGCGGGCGGCCAGTTCGGCATGAAGATCGAAATCACCTCCGAGGCCGTAACGGGCGCCATGGCCATCCATCTCCAGAGGGCGGTCCGATATATCCCCAGCCTGGACGAAAGCATGAAGCTGACGCCCAAGCGGCACCCCTTTACCATGAAAGTGAAACTGGCCGCCGATTCCGACGGCAAACTCACCGCCTATTGCAACGATTTCGTGGTGGATAACGGCGCGTACAATTCCATCGGGCACGTGGTGGTAAACCGCTCGTTCTACATGCTGTCCGGCTCCTACAACATCCCCAACGTTCAGGCCATGGCGCGGCTGGTCTACACCAACAATCCGTTCGGAGCCGCCGCCCGAGGAGCGGGGCCGCCGCAGGTCAACTTCGCGCTGGAATGCGCCATGGAAATGCTGGCCGACAAGATGGGCATCGATCCCTTCGAGTTCCGCGTCAAAAACTTCCTGCAACCCGGACAGTCCAAATCGACCGGACGCGTGGTGGAGGAATGGCCGATAGAGGGATTGATGGACGCCATTCGGCCCGACTATGAACGCGCCCGTCGCGAAGCCGCCGAGAACAAAAACGGCAAGATCAAGCGAGGCGTTGGCCTGGGCACTGGATCTTTCGGAATCGGAGGTCCGGGCGACACCGGCATTTGCGCCGTGGAACTGGACCCGGATGGGGGCGTGAGCGTTTACGCCGCCGCCGCCGACCCGGGTGAAGGAAACGATTCCATGTTCACCCAGATAGCGGCCCATGTGATGAATATTCCCCTGAACAAGGTGCGCCTGAACAACCGGGACACCGACGTGACCACCGCCACGGGCCCTGCCGCGGGCAGCCGCATAACCTATATGGTCGGCGGCGCCATGGTCAACGCGCTGGAAGAACTCAAGAAAGTCATGGCGGAAACCGGCGCCAAGAACGGCGATGAACTCAAGGCCGCGGGCAAACCGACCCGCTACCTGGGCACCAAGAAGAACGAAGACGCCGGCCCGCTCGATCCCAAGACCGGCCAGGGTCCCTCGTTCCAGTCCCAGGTGCACGCGGTGCAGTTGGCCGAGATCGAGGTGGACACCGAAACCGGCGACGTGCGGATCATCAAGATGACCACCGCGGTGGACGCCGGTCCGATCATTCATCCCCAGAACCTGGAAGGACAGCTTGAAGGCGGCATGGACCAGGGCGCCGGTTACGCGCTGCGCGAGGAATTCGTGGCCGGTCAGACCAAGGACTGGAAGACCTTCAAGTTCCCCACCTTCAAGACGTACTTTGACATGGATATCATCACCCGCGAAACGCCGCGGATTCATGGAACGCTCGGTTCCGTGGGCGTGGGCGAAATGACCCTGGTTCCCACGGCTCCGGCCATCATCAACGCCATCAAGGACGCCACCGGCGCCTGGGTGCTGCAACTGCCCGCGACCCCCGAAAAGGTCAAGCAGGCCCTGAAATCAGTATCCTGACCCTATGAGCGCGCACGCCGACCATACGGATCAAGCGTCCGGGACTTCGGCCCGGCGTGTGCGCTCTTTAGCCGGAAGGGACATCCTTTTCGACGACGAGGATTTTTTCTGGGACTTCAAGGACTGGTCCGAGGACGCCGCCGAGGCCCTGGCCCGGGAAGACGGTCTGCCGGGCCTCGGTGAACGGCAATGGCGGGTCATTCACTTTCTTCGCCTCTTTTACAGCCAAAACGGCCGCGCTCCCCTGAACCGCCAGATCAAGAAAGGCACCGGGGTCAGCATGATGGAGCTGGAAGAGCTGTTCCCCGAAGGGATCAAACGCGGCGCCCGCAGACTGGCCGGACTGCCCAACCCCAAACACTGCGCCTGAGCGGCCGAACGCCGCAAATACATAAAGAAAGAAAAAGCATGGTGGGGGAATCTCTTCCCCCACACCCCCTGTAGGCGATTTCTCGCTGCGCTCGAAATGATCAACAATATCGCAGGCATGATGACGGTTATCGGACCTGTCCATGCGCCGGGGATTTGCAGGGGCAAAAATTTTTTTACCCCTACCCCTGTGCGTCCTTTCCAGGGGCCGAGGCATCACGGCGCGTCATAGCTATTTCCCGCATCGAACGGCCGCCATCGACTTTCCTTACCCGCCTTCCCAACGCAATATACCGCATATACCCGAAGGCGCCGCGGAGAAACCGATATTATAATGAATTCGAGGTTAATATACGCATAAGGAGGGGCACTGTGACTCCGTTCAGCTGGGGAAATCGCGCGGTTCGTGTGCTGGGCTGGATATTGATTGGTGTGTTCGGCCTGATTGTCGTGGCCATAATCGCTTCATACGCGGCGAACGATAAACTTCGCGAATACTCGCAGAACAAAATTAACAGTCATCTCAAGGCGTATGAAATGCGGATCGGCAAACTCAGGCTTCACCCGATCGGCCTCTACGCCGAGATTTACGATTTCGATATAATCCAGAAAGCGGCGCCAGACCCGCCCATCGTTTCCATACCCCGGCTCAAATCCGGAATACACTGGAGTCAGATCGTGCGCGGCCGCGTGGTGGGGGACGTTGAGGTTTTCCAGCCCAAGCTGCATGTGGATCTCAACAACATCGAGCAAGAGAAGAAGGAAAATTATCCCATCATGCGGGAGAGTTGGCAGGAGGCGGTGGAATCCGTGTATCCCCTCAAAATGGATTACATTCTGGTCCACGACGCCCGGATGAGCTATGCGCCCAAGGGCGACTTCAAGCCGCTGGAAATGAGTCACATCAACCTGGTGGCCCGTAACATCCAGAACATCAGCTCCCCGGAAGACGTCTATCCATCGAGCGTCCACATTGAAGGCGTTGTTTTTGAGAACGGGTCGCTCACCGTCGATGGAAACGCCAATTTTCTGGCTCAACCTCACGTGACCGTCAAGGGCTCGTTCGACCTGGAAAAGATGGTACTGGATTACTTTGAACCGATCGCCCAGCGCTACGATGTGTCGCTTACCACCGGCGTCCTTTCCACGCGCGGCAAGGTGGAATACGGCGCGAAGGAGCAGACCTACGAGATCACGGAACTGACCCTGGACGGCGTCAAGCTCAATTACACGCACAAGGCTCAAAACGCCGGGAAGGAAAAGAAAGGCTCGAACGAAAAGAGCGTTACGAAAAAGGCGGCCCAGTCCGCGAAAGAGCTGAGCAACAACCCGACGGTAACCACGGAAATTGAGCGGCTGAAAATCACCAACGGCGTATTCGGGTTCATTAACGAAACCACGGACCCCAATTACCGCGTCTTCATATCCGACACCAACGCGGAGCTGGCAAACTTCAGCAATCAGTTCGAAAAAGGTCCGGCCACGTTTCACCTTACGGGCAATTTCATGGATTCGGGCCCAACCAAGATAACGGCCACGTTTCGCCCGGAAAAGAACGGACCGGATTTCGACCTGGACATGGCCATCGAAAACGCCAAGTTGAAATCCATGAGCGACATCTTTCGCGCCTACGGGGACTTCGACATCGAATCCGGACTGTTTTCCTTTTATTCGCAAATGGATGTCGGTAACCAGCGAGTCAACGGGTATGTGAAGCCGATGTTCAAGGACATGGAAGTGACCGACAAGCGTTCCGAGGATCAGAAGAACGCCTTCCATGATCTCTACGTGGGAGTCGTGGGCGCCATCAGCAAACTGCTCGAAAACCCGCAAGACCGGGTGGCGACCAAGGCGGACATCTCCGGGCCGCTCGAAGATCCCAACGCCGACCCCTTGCAGATTATCGTCAACTTGATTCAGAACGCCTTTTTCAAATCCATTCTGCCCGGATTCTCGGAGAATATCCCGGCGGCGCGGAAGTAGGGAAGAGAAGGAATTGGAGGGGCGAAAGATTTTTCGCTCCTCAAAGGAAACCCGCCGCCACCGGATCTACTTGACTGAATTTAAAACCCCTCCTCGACCGACAGTTCCCGGTCGCCGCCGGCCTCGATCAGCGGGATGCTTTCGGCCTGCGTTTTTCGGCGTCCTTCCACGATGGAGGACAGTTCATCCACGATACTTCGCATATTTCCGGCTATGGAGTTCATTTCTTCCGCCGCCGAGGATGAATCCCGCGCGTATTCGGCGTTTCGCCGCACGTCCTCCTCGACGTCCGTGACTCCCTGGTTCAAGCTGAAGATGCCCTCGGACTGCGTCGACGCCGCCGAAGAGATGTGTTTTATCAGCGTGTCCACTTTTTCGGTGGCCGTGAAAACCTCCCCGAATCCGGTGTGGGTCCTGCTCACCAGTTCCGAGCTGGCGCGGATTCTCGACACCATGTCGGCCAGCGTGCGTTGCGTGTCCCCGGAAGATTTGGCGGCTTTCATGGCCAGGTTGCGGACTTCACCCGCCACGACCGCGAAACCGGCGCCCGCCTCTCCGGCCCTGGCCGCCTCCACCGCCGCGTTCAGAGCCAGCAGGTTGGTCTGGAAGGAAATCTCGTCGATGGACTTGACGATCTTGCCGGTATCGTCGCTCAGCCGCTCGATCTCTTTCATCTTGGCGCCCATGTCATCGATGGACCCCCGCAGGCGGCCCATGGTTTCCAGGGCTTCGTCCGTCAGCCGGTCGGCCTCCCGTGAATCGTCCGCCGTGGCCTTGACCACGGAGGCCAGATTGTCCAAGGTGGACGCGCTTTCCTTCATGGCGGTGGCCTGGGTCGCCGCGCGGTCGGCCAACCGTTTGCTTGAACCGGAAACCTGCGTGGATACCGAAGCGGCCTGGGTCGCGCCGCTTCGCAGGGAGGCGATGATACGGTGTACCGGTTTGATGAGTATGCGGGTGGCGCCATACACGATCAACCCCAGAATGAGGCAGAACAGGCCGATGGCGATTCCGCTGCCCCAGCGCAGGGAAACGAGCGTGTTCCGGCCGTTTTGTTCGATCTGTCGCATGGCGTTCACCTGTTCGCTGTTATCCAGGGACAAAACAAAAACGCCCGCCTGCTTGCCGGAATAATCCTCGAGGGGAAAAACACCCACTTTCCGGTCGCCGACCGACGCGATTACCAGTTTTTTCCCGCCCTCGTCCAGCAACGCCCCGTTTACCTGGCTCAAAACGGCTTCCCGATCGTCCGAGGCGCACAGTACGAACTTATCGTCCACGACCGGATACTGTCGCGGGTCCTTGAGTTTGGTGGCGACGGAGAGCAGATCCTGATTCATGAAGATGCCGTAATGCTGACCGTTGCCTAAACGCGCCGCCTGGATGACTTCGTCAAAGGAAGACAGAACCTCGTTCGAACCCAGATGCTCGCCGTTTTTTCCCACCAGGGGCGCCAGGCCGCGCAGGGCAAAACCGCCCCGGCCCACTTCGATGCCGGTGATGGGTTCATGCGAGCCTCGATTGATATCCATGACGGTTTTGCGAAAGGAGGATATATCGTCGGAGACGTCCAGTTTTTTGCCGTCGCGCTGGACCTGCCAGCCGTCCCGCCACAGACGGACCAGGCTGCGGCCGTTGGGAAGATGAAAATGGAGTCTCAACCCTCCGGCGCCGGTCACGGATTTGTAGCCGTCCACGTAGGGAGCCAGTTCCCGGCGCAGCTCCTGCCTCGCCCGCTGAACCGCGGGATCGTTCTCGTCGTCCATATTGCCCGTGGCCGCGAGTTTATACGCCTTTTGGACCGAGGGAAGCCTGGAAAACAAGGACGCCTGTTCCAGGGCTTTCCTGCTTTCGCTCTCGATGAGCGCGCGTATTTTCCGCGCCTGATCTTCCATGCGCCGTTCGACCGCGTTTTCACTCAGAGTCTGCGTCGTGGCGATCTGAATCCGCGCCAGATTGGAAACGGCGCGTTGCGCCAGGAAATAGGCGCCGATACAGAGCAGCAGCACGCAGGATAAGATGGGAAGGAGGATCTTATTTTGAATTTTCATCGTTTACCTTTTGAATTTACTAGCGCTATTCGCTTATAATCCGCTTAATGCCTTTTTAGAATAGTGTATACCGCTACTTTGAATATTATTCGTGCTTCTATTGATAATTCTTGAGAATAAAATTGAATCCTACGCCGTTTTCTCTCGGGAAATGATCGAATGCGCGGCCGGTGGAGCGGACGCGGGCGCGCGGTTTGAAAATCCGAGGTACTATTTGCAGTGACCCCGGATTAATGGTTATGCTAAAGCACTCGGACGGCGCGACCACGCGTATGGTATAATCTCAGACACACATGGAGTAGATCATGGCCGATTCGACCACTCCGGACAAGGAGCCATCAGCCTCCATCGATATTCCGGATCACGTTCCAAACCAGCGAACCTTCGACGCCATCATCATCAATGAAGTACAACTGCTTTTAGCGGAGAAAAGAACCTCTCTGGCGTCGATGAGAACCGGAATCGCGGTTCTCGTCCTGCCGCTGAGCTTCACCAGCTTTCTCATCGTCACGTCAAAATTTTATGAGATCGAGCGGGTGGGCAATCTGCTCATTCCGCTGCTGACGATCAACGCGGCCTTGGTGGTTTTAGGCGCCTATTTGGTTATACGCTCCGTCAAAAAGCTTCGAAAATACGATCGTATCATCCACAAGATAAAAATGAAGTACAGTGAGATAGCCGAGTTTATCGAATGACGCGCCGACGCGAACGTTTGTTTTCGACGCCGCCTGTGGACAATTATATTCATGCAGATACCCGCGACCAGATTTTCCGGCGTGATCCAGCTTCTGACCGGCGCCGTCATGATCAGTTTTTCCGCCGTTTTCGTCCGCGTGGCGGACGTGGGGCCGTTCGTGGCCGGATTCTACCGGATGCTGTTCGGCGGAATCATCCTGACGGCCATCGCCCTGATCCGCCGGGAACGGTTTTGGCGCGGCGTTCAACCGCTGCTGTTGGCGCTGGCGTGCGGTTTCTTTTTCGTAATGGACCTCTGCTTCTGGCACCCCAGCATCCACGCCGTGGGACCGGGCCTGTCCACCCTGCTGGCCAATTTTCAGGTTTTCGCCCTGGCGGGTTACGGGCTGGTGATTTCGAAAGAGGCCATTTCCTTCCGGCTGGCGCTCTCCATCCTGCTTTCCATGACCGGCCTGTACCTGATCGTGGGCGTGGATTGGAACGCGCTTACCCCGGCGTATAAAACGGGCGTATGGCTCGGCCTGGGAACGGCGGTCTGGTATTCGGCATACCTGATCACCCTGCGGACTTCCCGGCTGCGGCCCGACGCCTTGAGCCCGTTCGCCAACCTCGCGATCATATCGCTGGCCGCCGCGGCCATCATGAGCCCCATCGCGGCGGCGAGCCATGAATCCTTTGTCATTCCCAACGCGCGAACCTGGACGGTTTTGACGGCCTACGGGCTGCTGTGCCAGGTGGCGGGGTGGATGTTGATAGCCCGAGGCATGTCCCTGGTGGAAACATCCATCGCCGGGCTCATTCTGCTCCTGCAACCCCTGCTGTCCATCGTCTGGGATGTTCTCTTTTTTTCCCGGCCGTTCACCCGGTGGGACGGCGCCGGGGTGACCCTGGCGCTTGTCGGCATCTACCTGGGTTCCACGCGGCATGCGGCCAAAAAACCCGGATGAAGCGGTAAAAAGTCCGAGAGGGAAATCCATCGCGGAGGAATTTCTTCCCCCGCCGCCCTGGTTCGGAGGCGCCCGCCTTGACCGGATGATCCGGGCAAACAATTTGCATGCGTTCATTATGTCCGGACAGCGCGGTTGGATCGACGCGGCCGCCTTCCGAATGTTAGTTTCACGTTAGTAATCCATTGCGAGCAATACGATATTGTCGCGATCCACTCGGCCATGCGATAGTTCTTTTAAAGTGGGGAGTGGATGAAACCCCGATCGATCGACGCCGTGGGAATCTTCGGCGGAGCCAAGAAACATTGACCCGAGCGTCGGCTTGGCATATAGTTTTCACATCGGTCGCGATGGAATATATTTTTGGTATCCATTAGAGTATGTAGAGGGCAGGGTGATCCTATAATGAACGAGCTTATCGCGGCTATCCTTGAAGGCGACTCCGCGGAATCGGTTCGCCGGGCGAAACGGCTTCGCGAAGACGGGGTCAGTCCACGGCGCATCGTCATCGACGGCATCGAAACCGCCATGACCGCGCTAGACGCCAAATGCACGCTGGAGCAGTTCAACCTGCTCGAAATCATGCTGGCGGGCCGCGCGGTGACCGAGGTCATGAAAATCCTGTACCCGGTCGGATCGACCAGGGAAAAAGGGAAAGCGACGGTCGTCATCGCCAGTTTGGAAGGCGACGTGCACGACCTGGGCAAGAATATCCTCAAGACGGTCCTCTCGGCCAAGGGTTACGACGTCGTGGATTGCGGCAAGGACTGCCCGCTGCGTCGGCTTATCGAAGTGACGGAACGGGAAAAACCCCTGGCCATCGGCGTCAGCGGCCTGCTCACCCCCGTCATTCCGCTCCTGAAACAGGTCAAGGGACTACTGGCCCTCAGAAGGATCGAGGGCGTGAAAGTCCTTGCCGGAGGCGCGGCGCTCAAGCAATCGGCGCCCGACAAACTCAACGTCGATTTCCTGGCCGAATCGGCCTTTGACAGTCTCCGTTATCTCGAGGAGCTTACCGGGGCGCCCAATGAACAGTCTGGAACGGATTAAAGCGGCCATCAAATTTCAGGACACGGACCGCGCGCCGGTCATCGCGCAGGTGTTCGGCCACGCCGGCTCGCTCGCCGGGGTCGCCGTGGATGAGTATGTTCGCGATGGCGAAATGCTCGCCCGCTGCCAACTGAACGCGTTGGAACGCTACGGCTATGACGCGGTGTTTTCCGTGATGGGCGTGGGCGTGGAAACCGAAGCCGTGGGCTCGGTTCTGCGCTACCCGGCCAACCAATATCCGGTGATCGAACAATACGCCTTGTCTCCGGACGGCGACTGGAGTTCGCTGTCCCTTCCCGATCCCCAACGGACCGGGCGCATGGCGGAAATGCTGAAGGCGCTGGGCGTCCTCAAAAAGGAACTCGGCGACGAGACGCTGATCGTCGGCTGCGTCCTGGGACCCTTTACGCTCTCCGCGCAACTGCTCGGGCTGGAAAACACGCTGTATCTGGCGGTGGACGATCCCCTACGGCTGGAATCGCTGATGAATTTCGCCACCGAAGTCATCATTTCCTTCGGCCTGGCGCAAATCGGGTCCGGAGCTCACATACCCATGGTCTTCGATCCCTCCGCCTCCCCGGTCGTCATCCCCCCGAAGCTGTTCAGAGAGTTGGAACTTCCCCGGCTGGAGCGGATTTTCCGGTCGTTCATGGAGGCGGGCGCGACGGCCAACTGGCTCCATGTGTCCGGCGCGGTGAGTCCGATTCTGCCCTACTTCCCCGGCGTCGGGGCTCATATCGCCAATTTCGATTACGACGTCGCCGCCGCCGAAGCCTGCGCCCAACTGCCGGCTACCTGCCTGGACGGCAACATCAAGTCGCTTCTGTTCGTGGAGGGAACTCCCGAGGACGTTACAACCGAAGCCGAAAATCTCCTGAGCGCCTTCAGGGAGCGCAAGGGATTCATCCTTTCGTCGGGTTGTGAGATCCCGCCCGAATCCAAGACGGAGAATGTCGCCGCGATGGTGGCGGCGGCCGTGGTGACGAGTTGATACGTGCCGGTACTCACTGTCATTAACCGTGGCGTTACGCGTGAAACGCCTTTTTCTCCCGGATTTTCGCTGCGCGAAATTCTCGACGCCGCGGATATTCAGGTCCGTTCCGGCTGTCTGGGGAACGGCGCCTGCGGCCTATGCCTTGTCCAGATCGAGGCGGGGACGGCCAACGATCCCACCGCGAGCGAGTTGCTCAACCTTTCTCCCGAACAGATCGGAGAAAACATCCGCCTCGCCTGCCAGGCGCGGCCGGAAAACGATCTGCGCGTGCGCATCGTCGGCCAGGTATTCAACCCCGACTGGCGGGAACTGGCCCCGGAACGCCTATCCCCGGCTTCCCCGTCTCCGGACGTCGAGAATCGCTCCAAGCGCGGCGGAACCGAGTACGGATTGGCCGTCGATCTGGGCACGACGCACATCAGCCTTTCGCTCTGGGACATGGATCGCGGGCTCCGGCTCTTCGGCCGTGGAGGCATGAATCCTCAATCCTACTACGGTTCGGACGTGATGACCCGGCTAATCGCCGCCGACGCCTCGCCCGATAACGCGGCAAAGCTGGCCCGCATGCCGTTCGACGCCATTTTCGAGGCGTTGCTGGA
Organism: uncultured delta proteobacterium; assembly: GCA_963821845.1. Classification (GTDB taxonomy): domain Bacteria; phylum Desulfobacterota; class Desulfarculia; order JACQYL01; family CAWGVV01; genus CAWGFI01. The sequence continues at coordinate 63,329 of CAWGFI010000007.1, read as the reverse complement.
TATGAGCGCGCGGGACGGCTTCAGCCTCGCCGAGGTCACCCGCGTCAATATCGTGGGAAACACCTCCATGCTGGCCCTGCTGACGCAAACCGACCCGCGCGTGTTGTTGCAGCCCCGTTCCTGGACCCGCCCGGTCGAACTCACGCGGGAATACGAGCGCGCCTGGAAAAGCGTATTGGGAGTCCATCCCCAGGCGACCGTGGAAATCGTGCTCCCGTACGCCGGTTTCGTAGGTTCCGATCTGCTGGCCGGAGCCCTGGCCACGGGCCTGACCGAACGGCCCGGGGACTCCTGATCGATTTCGGGACCAACTCCGAAATGGCGCTCTGGGACGGCCGCGCGCTGTGGGTGACTTCCGCCGCGGGCGGACCGGCCTTTGAAGGGTGCGGGATAACCTGCGGCATGCCCGCCGAGCCCGGCGCGGTCTACCACGTTGACCGGCGCGGCCCCGACGACGCGCTGGATGCGCGGGTCATCGGCGGAGGCGGAGCCAGGGGGCTTTGCGGTTCGGGCCTGGTGGATCTGATCGCCCTGTTGCGCTGCGAAGGGGTTCTGACCGCCACCGGTAAACTCACCGAGCCCCACGCCAGGGGAGGGTTTACCCTGCAAGAAGCGAAACCGGCCATTCGCCTGACCAACAGGGACGTCGATATGTTCCAGCGCGCCAAGGCGGCCATTGGCGTCGGGATCGGAAAATTGCTCGAATCGGCGGGAATGAACACGCGGGATTTGAGTCGCGTCCACGTATGCGGCGTGTTCGGCGGCAGTTTGAACGTCGAGGCCGCGCAGCTCGTCGGACTCCTGCCGGACATCCCGGCCGAACGAATCGAGCTTTGCGGAAACACGGCCCTGGCCGGGTGCGAGCACCTGCTCCTTTCCCCGGCCAAGGCGGTGGAGTTGGCCGCGCTGCGCGAACGGGCGTCCATTATCAATCTCTCCCAGACCTCGGATTTTGAAACGTTGTTTCTGGAAAACCTGTACCTGAAGCCGCTCGCAGTGGAAGAAGCATGAATCTCCAAGACGTCAATCCCCAGCTGTTCGAAGCCTTCATCAAATCGGCCCAGTACATAGTGCGCCTCAAAACGCAACAGGACATCTGGGATCACCTGGGGAAATTCGTGCTGATGTACTTTCCGGCCGAATGGACCGCCTTTGTCCAGCGGGACTCCGACAACGGAATCACCATCCATCATTGCACCCTGCCCGATGGCGCCCGGAATATATTTTCGGACGAAGTCCGAAACCTTATCGACGACGTTTTGGACAGCGGATTTCTGGCCTCGCGGATCGTTTCGACGCCGTCTCCGTCCATGACCGCCTTTCTCCCGATCGCGGAGGAGCATCAACCGGAAAAAGCCATGCTCATCGGCCACAAGGACGGAGAACCGCTGCCCAACGAATTGCTCAACATCTATCTAGCCATCGCCGGTCTGGCGGGCGCGACCTTTGAGCGGCTGAACAAGGAACGCGAACTGAACCGGCACCACGATCACCTCGAGGAGCTGGTGCGGGAGCGCACGGCCGAACTGGAAAAGGCCAAACGGCGGCACGAGCTTATCCTGAACTCGGTGGGGGAAGGGATCTGCGGCATGGACCTGAACGGAAACATCACCTTCGTCAACCCTTCCGCCGCGCGCATCATCGGCTGGGAGCAGAACGAACTCATCGGCCGGAACGCGCATAAGACATACCATCACCAGTGGCCCGACGGCAGCTCCTATCCCCCGGAGGAATGCGCCGTCCATTCGACCCTCAGGAGCGGAAACACGCAACACGCGACGGACTGCGAGTTCCTGAGCAAGGACGGGACGCCCTTCCCCGTGGAATTCCTGAGCACGCCCATCATGGAAGATGACGCCGTGGTCGGGGCGGTCATGGTTTTTCGCGACATCACCGAACGCAAGCGATCGGAGGATCTGATCAGGAGTTCCCTGCGGGAAAAAGAGGCGCTCCTGAAGGAAATCCATCACCGGGTCAAGAACAACCTTCAGATCGTCTACAGCATGCTCAACCTCCAGATGTCCCAGCTCAAGGATGAACAGGCCCTGGAACCCTTCAAGGAGAGCAAGAACCGCATCTACTCCATGGCCCTGATCCACGAAAAACTGTATCAGTCCAAATCCTTGGCCAAGGTCGATCTGGGCGAATACATCCGCAACCTGATAACCAACCTCTTTGTATCCTACGGGGTAAGCGAACGGACCATAACCCCCAGGATACGGGTGGAAGACATCACGATCGGCGTCGATACGGTCATCCCCTGCGCTCTGATCATCAACGAACTCGTATCCAATTCGCTGAAATACGCCTTTCCCGATCCCGCGGACGGTGGGAAACACGAAATCCGCATTGATCTGCGGCGTCATGAAGCCGACCATCAAGTCATATTGACCATCGGCGACAACGGCGTCGGCCTGCCCGTGGGGCTTGAAGTGCAGCAGTGCGAATCCCTGGGGCTGAAGCTGGTCAGCGTGCTGGTAAGCCAGCTTCGCGGTACCCTGCGCATCGACACAAGAGACGGCGCGGAATTTGCTATTATCTTCAAGGTGGAAAAATAGCCGGAGACTGATCCCCATGCGTGGCGCGAAGATACTGATTGTTGAGGATGAGGGAGTTGAAGCTCTGGACATGCGGTACCGGCTGAAAAGCATGGGATACGATCCCATAGATACCGTCTTTACCGGAGACGACGCGGTCGGAAAAGCCGAAGAATTGTCCCCCGACCTGGTATTGATGGACATCATGCTCCAGGGGTCCATGGACGGCGTGACCGCGGCCGAACAGATTCGGACCCGGTTCGACATACCGGTCATCTACGTCACCGCCTACGCGGACGAGGATACCCTGCAACGGGCCAAGATAACCGAACCGTATGGGTATCTGATCAAGCCTTTCCAGGAACGGGAACTGAGCGTCACCATCGACATGGCGCTGTACAAGCACGAGACCGAACGGCGCCTCAAGGAAAATGAAAAATGGCTCGCCACGACCCTTCGGAGCATCGGCGACGCCTTGATCGCCACCGACAGGGACGGCCTGGTAACCTTCGTCAATCCGGTCGCGGAACGTCTGATGGGCTGGAACCTGGAAGAGGTCCTGCACAAGGAGTTGAGCGAGGTATTCCACATCGTGGACAAGAACACCCGCCAACCCGCCGAAAACCCCGCCGCCAAGGCCCTGCTTGAAGGCCTGACCCTGGGCATGGATAATCATACCGTGCTCATAGCCAGGGACGGAACCGAAATACCCATCGACGACAGCGCCGCGCCCATCAAGGACGACAAGGGAAATACCCTGGGCGTGATTTTGGTATTCCGCGACGTGACCGAACGGGAAGCGGCGGCTGCCGAACTGCGCCGGGCGCACGTCGAACTGAAAATGAACGTAAAGCAGTTGAGCGACAGCGAAGCGAGTTTGCGGATTGCGCTGCAGGAAAAGGAGATCCTGCTCAAGGAACTTCATCACCGGACCAAGAACAATATGCAGGTGATCTCCAGCCTGATGAACCTCCACACGCTGAACATAAAGGACGGGAGCGTCAAGCAGTCTTTCCAGGAAATGCGCAACAGAATTCAGGCCATGGCCCTGGTGCACGAAAAGCTGTACCAATCACGGGACCTGAGCAACATCGACATGGGCGATTACATCGGGGACCTTACCAAGACCATATACGCCGGTCTGCGATGCCTGAATACGCGCATCGCCCTCAACCTGGACCTTGAATCCATTCCCTTTTCCATCGATCGGGCGATCCCCTGCGGGTTGATCATCAACGAACTCATGTCCAACGCCATGAAATACGCCTTCCGGGACCGCTCGGCGGGACGGATCGACATAGCGCTGCGCAGCCTGGAAGGCGACGAAATCGAGATACTTTTCGCGGATAACGGGGTGGGTCTGCCGGAATACCTGGACCTCGAGGAATGCCCGTCGCTGGGTTTGAAGATCGTGTACAACCTGACCAAAAGGCAGCTTGACGGGGACATAGAGCTGGAAAGGGAATCAGGTTTGAAATACCGCATACGGTTCAGGAAGAAGCATCCCATAAACCGGGTGTGAGATACCGCTTCGGTAGGAGACGATGCAACTTTTTCGTTTTCCCCATATAGGGCGACGAAAGTCCTTCGTCATTCCGCGACTTGATCGCGGAATCCAGGGCTTCTCTACCTGGTTTCAAATACTCTGGACCCCGAGGTCAAGCCGCGGGGTGACAAAAAAGGAAACGCGGAATAGCGCTCGAAACGATAAACAAGGAGCGCCCGGCCGTTCCATCCGTTTCCCATCTAACGCAACAATCCCCGTTTGCGGCCCCTGCGTACAGTATAGCCGATAATCCAGCCGACGATAAAAACAGCCGAGCCGATGAGCGCCATCTGAATCCGCTGGGAAAAGGCCAGTTTTTCATACTCCGAGTTGACGTCCTTGAATTGCTGCGACTGGGCTTCACTGGACGCCTTGAGCTTGTCATACTTATCCTTGAGCGCCAGGTACTGCCCGGATTCGGAGCGCAGGGTGTTGTATTGCTCTTCCGTCTTGACCAGATTGCCGGAGGTGACGCTCAGCTCGTTTTCCAGCCCGGAAACGCGCTCCTTGAGGTCCGCCAGCTCCTTTTCAGCCTGGGTCGAGGATTCCTTGGCGCGAGCATTTTCCTTGCGGAATTGTTCGACCTGCATCGCCGCGGGCTTTTCCTTGACCAGCATGCGCGACTGGGTCCAGCCTTCGGCGCCGTCGGCGGTGACGACCTTGGACCAGCCTTCGTTGGATTCGACGACCTCAACCTGTTCGCCGCTGGAAACCATGGACAGAATCCGGTGTTCCAGGCTTGGCCCCGACCGTATGTTGATCTTCAGTTTGTCGGTCACAAACATCTGTTCCGAGGAACGCGCCGGCAGGGCGTAAACCGACACGCAGATTACCGTCAGAGCAATCGCGGCTATGAAACGTAACCTCATGATGATCTTCCCTTTGGAGCGCAAAGCCGTTTTTTAAGGAGCGTGATCGCGCCACCTCGATCGGCGCTCCGCCCCGCTGTCGGCCTTTTTGTTTACCCGAGCGTTTATCCCGAACCTTATGTATAGGCGAAGATCGCTCGAAGCGCAAGCGCAACGGTCTTACCCGTCCGGCCGGAATGGCCCGCGATACCCCGCCATAAACGATTTTCCCGGACCAATCGGCGCAATGAGCGGCTTCCTGTTTCAGAAAGCGCTTGCAAACCTGTTCCTTCTCTTTATATAAAATAAAGCTTCGACTCGCAAGAAAGGTGGTTCCATATATGGGCAAAACGGCGGTATTGTTCCCCGGCCAGGGGTCGCAATATGTGGGCATGGGCAAGGCCCTGTACGATGAATTCGCGTTCGCCAGGGAGATTTTCGAACTTGCCGAGGACATAACCAAAAAGCCGATAAAACAATTGTGCTTCGAAGGCCCCATGGAAACACTGACCGAGACCGCCAACCTTCAGCCCGCGCTTACGGCGGTGATCATATCCGCGATGACGGCCCTGACCCGCGAAGGTTTCACGCCCGATTACGCCGCCGGACACAGCGTCAGCGAATATTCCGCCCTGTGGAACAGATCGGTGATCACCGCCGAGGACGCCCTGAAACTGGTCAGCCTGCGCGGGGACCTCATGGACCGGGACGCCAAGGCCAAACCGGGCGCCATGTCCGCGATTCTGGGGCTCGAGTACGATCAGGTCAAGGAACTGGTCGAAAGCGCCAAGGCCCAGGGTGTCTGCGGCATCGCCAACTACAACAGCGCCACCCAGATCGTCATCTCCGGCGAAACCGATCCCGTGGCCGCGGCTTCCAAGCTGGCCAAGGAACGGGGCGGCAAGGCCATTCCCCTCAAGGTGAACGGCGCCTGGCACAGCTCCCTGATGGACGATGCGACCAGGGATTTCAGGCAGGCGCTGGAACCGGTCCCGTTCAACGCCCCAATCGGCCCCATTCTATTCAACGTCACCGGCGCGCGGGAAGACGACCCGGCCAGAATCAAGCAGATCATGAGCGGGCAGATCAACTCGCCGGTGCTCTGGTATGAAATCATGAAAAATATGCTCGACGACGGCGTGGATGTATTCGTGGAGGTCGGCCCCAAGCAGGTTCTGCAAGGACTCCTGAAAAAAATGGCTCCCAAGGAAGCGGCTCCGCAAATATATGGAGTCGAAGACGTCGCGACACTGAACGCGTTTCTCCAAAGAGCTTAAGAGAGGATATCGGATTTTATGGCAAAGGTAGAGTTCAGAGAAGAACGGTGCAAGGGATGCGCCCTCTGCATTGAAGTCTGTCCCAAGCATATCCTGAGCATAACCGATAGGAGCAACCGCCAGGGCTACCGCGTGGCGGGGTGTCAGGATATGGACCAATGCACGGGGTGCGCTTTGTGCGCGGAAATGTGTCCGGATATAGTCATCGAGGTCTGGAAATAATTCCGGGAGGATTTTGTGTCGAAAAAGATATTGTCCCAAGGCAATGAGGCCATCGCCCGAGGCGCGATAGCCGCCGGGTGCCGCTACTATTTCGGCTACCCCATCACGCCTCAGAACGAAGTGCCCGAATATCTGGCCAAGCACCTGCCCGAGGTGGGTGGGGTCTTTATTCAGGCGGAAAGCGAAGTCGCCTCCATCAACATGCTGCTGGGCGCGGCCGCCACGGGCGCCCGCGTCATGACTTCGTCGTCCAGCCCGGGAATTTCGCTCAAGCAGGAAGGCATTTCCTACCTGGCGGGCAGCGAGATACCGGGAGTCATCATCAACATGTGCCGGAGCGGTCCGGGGCTGGGCGGCATCTCGCCCTCGCAGGGCGACTATTTCCAGTCCACCCGGGGCGGCGGCCACGGTGACTATCGCACCATCGTGCTCGCGCCCCATTCGGTGCAGGAGAACTACGATCTGGTGATAACCGCGTTCGATCTGGCCGACAAGTACCGCAACCCGGTTATCGTGATGGGCGATTCCATCCTCGGGCAAATGAAGGAGCCGGTGGAGCTGAAAACTCCGAAAATCAAGGAATATAAAAAGGATTGGGCGCTCACCGGCGCCAAGGAGCGCCCGCAGCGGATTCTCAAGTCGCTCTATCTGGCCGACGGCGAACTGACCGTGCACAACTGGAATCTCTTCAAGAAATACCAGCGGATGCGGAAGGAAGTACGCTTCGAGGCCCAGAACGTGGACGACGCCACCCTGATCGTGGTCGCCTTCGGCTCCATGGCTCGCATCGTGAAAACTTCCATCGCCATGGCCCGTCAAAACGGCATGAAGATCGGACTGGTGCGCCCCATTACGCTCTATCCGTTCCCCACGGACTATCTGGGGGAACTGGCGCAAAACGTTCACAACTTCATGGCCATGGAAATGAACACCGGCCAGATGGTCGAGGACGTAAAACTGGCGGTCATGAAAACCGCGGATGTCGGATTCTACGGAAGGCCTCCCGGCTCTATTCCCACCCCCAATGAGCTGTACGAGGAAATCCGCAAAGAATACAAGAGGATATCATGAAACAGGTTTTTGCGAGACCCCAGAGTCTGAAAGACGTTCCCACGCACTACTGTCCGGGGTGCCACCATGGCGTTATCCACCGCCTGGTGGCCGAAGCCATCGACCATTACGAGCTGCGGGAAAAAACCATCGCCGTGGCCTCGGTGGGCTGCTCGGTCCTGCTCTATGATTACTTTGACGTGGACACGCTCGAAGCCCCGCACGGACGCGCCGCGGCCGTGGCCACCGGCGTCAAGCGTTCCATGCCCGACCACTTCGTGTTCACCTACCAGGGAGACGGCGACCTGGCGGCCATCGGCATCGCCGAAATCATGCACGCCGCCAACCGGGGCGAATTCCTCACCGTCATCTTCGTGAACAACACCGTGTTCGGCATGACCGGCGGCCAGATGGCGCCCACCACCTTGATCGGCCAGCAGACCACCACCAGCCCCGCCGGCCGTCAGGCGCGGACCGAGGGGTATCCCATCAAGATGGCCGAGATCATGGCCGATCTGGAAGGAACGGCCTACTCCGCCCGAATGAGCCTGCACGACGCGAAACACCTCATGAAGGCCAAGAAGATGATCCGTAAGGCGTTCGACGCGCAACTGGAAGGACATGGTCTGGGATTCGTGGAGCTGCTGTCATCCTGCCCCACCAACTGGAAGATGTCGGCTCTGGAAGCGAACAAACGCGTAAAGGAAGAACTCGTTCCCTATTTCCCACTTGGCGTCTACAAAGACACGTTCGCCAGGGACGAGCAGTGAGGGGCGCTTATGTACTTTGATACCATCATCGCCGGATTCGGCGGCCAGGGCGTCATGTTCATCGGCAACCTGCTGGCTCAGGCCGCTATCGAGGAAAATAAAAACACCACCTACATGCCGGTCTACGGCGTGGAAATGCGCGGAGGCACGGCCAACTGCACGGTCGTGGTGTCCGACGAGGAAGTGGGCTCGCCCATTATCCACAACCCGGTCAGCGTCATCGCCATGAACCTGCCATCCATGGAGAAGTTCGGACCCCGGGTACAGAAAAAAGGATTGCTACTGGCCAACTCGTCGCTCATCGACATGGAGCAGGCCAAATACAAGGCTGTGAACGTCGTGGGTATCCCGGCGCTGGACCTGGCTCGGGAAGCCACCGGACGCGACCAGCTCGCCAACATGATCATGCTGGGCGCGTTGGCCCGACACAGCGGCGCGGTAAAGCTGGAAAGCATTGTCAACGCCCTGGAACACAACCTGCCCAAACGCCTCCACAAAATGCTGCCCATCAATAAAACGGCGCTGGAAGCGGGAGCCAACTACCTGGCGAAAGCCTGATCGGCTAAAGTCATTGAGGATTATAAAAAGGGAGGCTGCGAAGCCTCCCTTTTCAGTGTTGATAAGCCCATTTCGGGCTTCTTGTCAGCAATTTCTCGTTGCGCTCGAAATGACAGGTTCGTTCGAGACGAGGTGGATTGAACCTCCGAAAGATACCGTAAAATGCGCGGTCAGGCGCTCCTGAAGGCCGAGATGAGGGGAATATTCTTCAGAAAAGTTCCCCAACTCCCATCTACTCCGTCAAAGCCTAAAGATCATCTTTGTTCTTTAAAGAACAATATGGTTCTTAATTCTAACGATAAATCCATCCGCCCTCCCCTTACATGCTCTTTGCTTGTTCTCGGCGCTCTGTATGTCAAGCAAATGGCGCTGTCACAATATGGCGTCGTTATGACGTAAAATGCGCGAGATCTCCCCGCCGCCCCGATCTTTTTGCATTCGTCCACCCGCCCGGATCGACGACATTGGTGATTGATTTCGAATCTCCGGGATAAGGTCCGGCGCGAATAATCATCCTCTGGCGCTTTCTTTTTTGGCCTCTTCCTTTTCCCGTCACGCGGCGCCTTTGATACTTTGGTTCAGGATTTGCAATTAGCCAAGTCTGGCCCAGGACGCTTTTCGAAGGCGCCTGCGGCGCACGGCTTTTCAGGAAAAGAGTCTTGTCCTCGCCGCCCTAACGCCGGGACGGGAATTTTGAAATAAGCCTTAACCCAAAATGCGCTGAAACAGCATGAACTATATCCTGAACCAAGACGCGATTGATCGGATCGAAGAAACCCTGTCTGAGGAGTTGATCGCCATCGGCGTTCACTGCGTTTTCCTGAGTGACATGGCGGGAAACCTGATCGCCTCGGTGGATAACGGGACCCAGCAACCTGACATTTACGCGCTGGCGGCTCTTTCCGTGGCCAATTTCGGCGCGACCAACGAAATCGCCCGACTTATCGGTGAACGGGATTTCACCCTTTTGTTTCACAAGGGCGATTCCGAATCGATCCACTTCACCCGGGTGGGCGAGCGTTTCCTTTTGTGCACCATTTTCGGCGAAGGCACTTCGCTCGGTTTTGTGCGTTTAAAGATAGCGGACCTGGCGGGCAAGGTTCAGAAATATATCGAGGGGGAAATCATCGAAGCGGTGGAAAGCGCTGTATAGGGGGCGGAAGACAACAGGACCATTCCTCTTGTGAACAGGTTCAGCAGGTTTTAAAAACATGGCGTTCATCAATCTGAAGAAAAAAGAAATTCAATGCAAAATAGTTTATTACGGCCCAGGCCGAAGCGGGAAGACGACTAACCTCGAGTACGTTTACGAAAAGTTCCGCGAACAGATCAAGGGGGAAATGGTCACCATCAAAACCGAGGAAGACCGGACGCTGTTTTTCGATTTTCTTCCCATCGGTTTGGGCAAGATTCAAAATTTTGACGTTCGCATCCAGCTTTACACCGTTCCCGGCCAGGTCATGTACAACTCAACCCGCAGGCTGGTGCTCAAAGGCGTGGACGGCGTGGTGTTCGTGGCCGACTCCCTGGTCGACCGGCGCAAAAAGAACATCATTTCCCTTAAGAACCTCCATGAAAACCTGCTGTCTTACCAAAAAAATATTTTCAAGATTCCACTGGTCTTGCAGTTCAATAAACGGGATATCGGACAAAACGGTATACCGATACTCAACGAAGAAATCATGAACGGCGACCTGAACGCCAAACTCAAGGCGCCGTACTATCTGGCCAGTGCGCGGCAAGGGGCCAACGTGGTTAATACGTTGAAAACAATCATAAAACTTACTGTTTCGGGTGTGGAACAAAATATTTTACAGGGGGATAACCGTGTCTAACGGAATCAGCGCAGGCTCCATTGTGAGCGAACTCGATGAAAAACTGGACAACATCTTCGGCAAGGAAGAGGACTCGTTTTCATTTGAGGAAAACTCCATCGCCCCGCTCGCCGAACTCAAAGGCCTGATGCTCACCATTGACTGGGAAATCAGCGATGAAACGATCCTGGCTTTTGACACGGAAGTGGAACAATTGAAACGCCTCTTTGTGGGCGAAAGCTACGCGCCGCCCCTTTTAAAGATGCTTTCATCACTGACCGCTTATCTGAAAGCCAAGAAAGGCGACGCGCGCCCCGAGACGCTTACCCTGTTCCAGTCGGTTTTTGACGCCCTGGGACGAGTGGTGGAAGAAAAGAGCCTCCCTCCGCAGGCGAAAAAGAGCATCGTGGACACCGAGATCCTCAAGTTCAAGGATTTCAAGAAGTCGCTGATGGCGCCCCCCAAGGCCAAACCCTCCAGGACACGCCTAGTGGAGACTCGGCCCGCGCGGAACGTCAGGCCGGAACCCACGGGAGTTGACGAGCCTCGAATGGAAATGGAGCCACACGACGACCTCACGTCGGAACCGTTCAACGACCTCTTTGGCGAACAGGAAGAAGACGGGATCGAAACAGTTCACCCCAACGAGGCTGTCCAAAGTTCTCCCGCTCCGGTCATGCCCGATCTTTCGCCTATCGTGGAAGAATTGCGAGGCTTTCTGGGCGCCGAGCTGGGCGCTTTGAAAAACTGGGCGGACGAGTTCAAAGTTGAATTTGGACAAGTAAAGGAAGACGCGGTAAAAACCTCCCGCGCCATTGAAGACATCATACACGCTGAACCCGTGGCTCAAGGAGCCGATCATACGGTCGTGGTCAATGAACTGCGCGAATATATCGCCGACGAACTGAAGGGCCTCAAGCAGAATCTCGACGAACTCAAGTCGGACCTGCGCACGCGGGAAGCCGCCGAGGCGAAAGCGGCGGAACGTGACCTTGAAATCAGCGCTGTCCCGGCCTTTAATGGCGCCGCTATTCTGGATGGAGTCCGTGACTATCTGGGCGGAGAATTGAACGCCCTCAAGGCCGAGTTCAACGGTCTGACCCAGGACTTTGGACAGTTGAAGGAGTTGGTGGAAAAGAAGGATTCCGCCCCGCGCGAGGAATCTCCCTCCCCCACGGCCGCCGAAAGTTCCGCCGGAGCGGCCTTCACGGGCATGATGGACGAGATACGAAGCTGTATCGGAAATGAATTTTCATGCTTTAAAACGCAGATGGAATCCCTGAAAAGCGAATTCGACCAGATCCGTGACGACATGGGGTCGGTCAAGTCCGCGCTGGACACCTTCCGGAAAAACATCGAGGATTCATCCTCCGCCGTCCATGTCTCCGCGGCGAACGACGCCGAAGAGTTGCGCTTTCTGCAAGATCCGGCCGAACCGGAGCGCGTGGAAGAGATGAATCCGGAACTCGACGATCTTTCCCTGACGGAAGAGGCTCCCCTGTTCGCCGAGCCCGATTTCGACGGATTCGAATCGACCGACCCCAGCGAGGAGCTGGTTGCGGCCGAAGAGACTCACGAGAATGAATTGATTGAACTCTATGAGGACGAACCCGGCTCGGAAGAAGAGATCGACTTCGCGAGCGCCAAGGAGTCCGAAAACGCCGAGGGCGGGGACGAGTATTTTGTTTTCGAACTGGGCGGGAAGCGTTACGCGGTGGAAGAACGCTTTGTCATCAAAGCCTCCAAATGCGCCGCCATGATAACCAAAAAGGCCAGAAAGAAGGGCAGCCTGACCATTCTCGACTGCAAGCCGCGTTTCTCGGGCATCCGGCGTGACCTCCAGCCGGCCTGGTCCAATCTGTCCAACAGGGAACTCAAGGGAACGAAGTTTTCCCTGATCGACGGCGTTTTTCTCGACGGGCTTTCCGAAGCGGCCGGAGGCGGAGTCCTGTTTCTGGGCAGCGGCCCCAAGCGAGCGATCCTGCTCACCGACGATTTTCCCAAAAAGGAACGTTTGAGCGTCGACGCCGAAGCGCATAACGATTCGGGAAGCATGTACGTCGCGGGCGCCTTGAAAACCGATCCCAATGACGAGTCCTGCTTTCTCCTTGACGCTGAAAAGATGCTGTAAGGTATTTGTTTTATGGAACTGAACTCCGTTCGCGATTACGTGAACAATCGTTTGAAAGTCGCTGAAACCTATCAGGAGCACGGGCTTGTTGTGGAGAGCCGCGACGTCTACCAACAGATATCGCGCAATCTCAACAACCTGAAGAAAAAGGTAAACGGGTCCGACAACGATTTCCTGGAATGGTTCGGGAACATACGGGGAGAACTGGAAAAAAAGCTCGCCAAACTGGAAAGGGAAATCGGAACCAAATCCGATCTTTCCGGAACTCCGCCCTGGTACGCCAGTGAAAACAGGGAAGAAAAAAATCCGCGCACCGAGTTTTTAAAGGGCATTGGCTTGAAAGATCTGGGCTTTCTCGATGACGCCGCGGAATGCTTTCGCCGATCCCTGAATCACGGCTATTCAGGCGCGCGAGTGTTTGTTCCAGCTCCTGGACGTCTGCAAGCAAAAAGAAGATTCGCGCGATCTCGCGCTGGAAATCAGGGATATCCTCGACTTGCGGGACCTGCCGGAAGAGGAAAAAGCCGATCTCTGGCGTAAACTCGGGATCTATTTCGAACGGGCCGGCATGCGTGAAGAAGCCCTGCGCGCCAGCGAGATGGCCCGGGAGTCCGCCGATCAAACGGCGCCCGGCGATGAATCCGAAACAGAAGCCGTCGCGTCCCTGGAACCCGTTTCTTCCGTGGGTGAAGGCCGTGGGGAGCGGGAAGCGGTCGCCTCGGCGCCTGACGATCATGGAAAAGTCGCCACCCTGGCCGTCCTTTCCGATTTGAATAACCTCAAGATGGACACCGAGGACGCCAACAAGGACAGCGAAGACGAGGAAGAGGACGAAGAAGACGAGCAGATTATCGAGCTGCGTGAAGAGGTTGAGCGTTTGGAGGATGAACTGGCTCGCGCCACCGAACTGGTGGGCGAATATCAAAAACGTTACACGGCCATCATGAGTCAGACCAACGCGCTGCAACGCGAAAATCGTGAACTCAAGGAAAAGCTGGCCAAGCACGAACCCAAAGCCAAGGAGCCGATCAAGCAAGGCCGCCCTCAAAAATCCGCCAAATAGCGCGATCCCGACTTACTAATCCTTAAAATCGATTTTTTTTGCGGGGGAATTGTTTCCCCCGCGCCCCCTGCAGGCGATTTCTCACTGCGTTCAAAATGAACCGCATATTCCCTTATTCGTCATTCCGCGACTTGATCGCGGAATCCAGGTCTTCCAATGTACGCCCACCCATCCCTATCAAGAAAACCCTTTACAAAGTTTTATTCCTGAGGTATGTAACTATATTTTTCTTAGTGTTTTTTTATGTGTCATAGAAACCACGGAACACGCGCTCCAATGCATCCGTGGAGGAGGAAAACGTGGCAAGAATAACCGTAGAAGATTGTTTGGAAAGAGTCGACAATCGTTTCACGTTAGTGCATCTAACGGCCAGGCGAGTTCGGCAGCTCAAGAAAGGCGCGCCTCCTCTGTTGAAGTGCAAAAATCGGGAAGTGGTAACCGCCCTTCGTGAAATAGCGGCGGGGCTCATTACCCCCGAAAGGCTGAAAGCTATCGACGAGGAGATGCTGAAGTCGCACGAACTGGTGATGGAGCCGGAGGAAGAACTGGAGGAATAGTTTCGTGGCGGCTAAACTAAACGAGCCCCTGAATTGTTTAAAAAAGCGCGACCTCCTCAACGAGGAAAAGCTCGACCGGGAGTCGTTGCGACGGCAAGCCGAGGCGTTCCGGGATGAAGGTTACACCCAGGACGCGCTGGACTTTTTCGCACGGGCCGAAGACAAGGAAGGTTTGGCGGAGATCCTCGACCAGGCGGTAAGCGAGGGAGATTTCTTCGCCGCGAAAAGCGCCGCATCCAGGATGGGCGCCGCTATGACCAAGGAACAACTGACAACCTTGGCTGGTAACGCTCTGGAAAAAGGAAAGTTCAGATTTGCGCTGCAAGCTTACACGTTGTTGGGGGATGAAGCCAATATTGAAAAAGCGCGCGCGCTCATTAATGAAAACCACACGCATTTATAATGGAAAAACGTGATTATTACGAAATACTCGGCGTCGATCGAACCGCGAGCCCCGAAGAGATAAAAAAAGCTATCGGCGCCTCGCGTTCAACTTTCATCCGGACCGCAATCCCGGCGACCACGAATCCGAGGCCAAGTTCAAGGAAGCGGCGGAAGCCTACGAAGTTCTGCGCGATACCGACAAACGGCGGCTCTACGACCAGTATGGGCACGCGGGTCTGCAAGGGGCGGGATTTCAGGGTTTCCACGGTTTCGAGGATATCTTTTCGTCTTTTGGCGACATCTTTGAAGATTTTTTCGGCTTCGGTGGATCGAGAACGCGAACCAGGGCCGAACAGGGTTCGGATCTCCGCTATGACCTGAAAATCGATTTTCTCGACGCCGCGTTCGGCGAGGAAACCGAAATCACCGTACCGCGACTCGAAGCATGCCAGACCTGTTCGGGAAGCGGCGTGGAGCCCGGATTTGAGGCTGAAATCTGCTCCACCTGCGGAGGCCGGGGACAGGTAACCCGATCGCAGGGTTTTTTCAGGATCAGCGCCACGTGTCCTGACTGCCGCGGAGCGGGCAAGAAGATCACCCATCCGTGCAAGGAATGTAAAGGCTTTGGACGGATAGAGGTCACCAGGACCATTAAAATAAATATCCCGGCGGGCGTCAGTTCCGGCAACCGCCTGAGAATACGGGGAGAAGGCGAACCCGGCCTTCACGGCGGCCCTCCCGGCGACCTGTTTGTGCAGCTTTTCGTGCAGCCGCATGAGTACTTTGAACGCGACGGCGACGATATCATTTATCACGCGCACATCTCTTTTATTCAGGCCGCGTTGGGAACCAAAATCGAGGCGCCGACGCTGGAAGGTTCGGAAACCGTAGCCATCGGCAGGGGCGCTCAACCGCACGATCTTTTGCGATTGCGCGGAAAAGGCATACCGCATTTGCGCGGTCTGGGCAGGGGTGACCAAATCATCGTGCTCGACGTGCGCACGCCGACCAAACTCAGCCCACGCCAGGAAGAATTGCTTCAGGAACTGGCGGAATTGGAAGGCGCTGAAATCGAGGAAAGAAACCACTGGAACCTTTTCGGCAAGAAACATAAAAAAAAGAAATAGGATTAACCTTGAGAAATAAGGTATCCGATCTTATCTTGTTTCTTCTGGGTACGAAGAGAGCAACGCCAAGCGGTGGCGTTGCGCATAGCAGGTAAGAACCGGCGGCCATAAAGTGGGCAGTGATTATGAAAAAGGAACAGGTCGATTATTTCAAGGAATTGCTCGAACAGCGTTTACAGGAACTGTTGACGAACGCTGATGGAACCGTTACCGAAATGACCGTGGATGTGGAATCGTTTCCCGACCCTACCGACCGCGCGTCGCTTGAATCGGACCGAAACTTCACCCTCCGCATTCGTGACCGGGAGCGTAGGCTGATCGGCAAGATCAAGGAAGCGCTCGAACGGATCGAAGACGGCTCTTTTGGCGAGTGCGAAAAGTGCGGCGGGGACATTTCGTTTAAAAGGCTCCAGGCGCGTCCCGTGACAACCCTGTGCATCGACTGCAAGAAAAGGCAGGAAGCCTCGGAAAAAGCGCGCGGACTGTGAAACTCGACCCCGAGTACCAGCCGCTTGCATGGGTAAGACCATGAAACTACTGGCCATTTTCTGATATTTCGAGAGTTTTAACCATTCGCCGGTCGCGCTTGTTCACGACGTCCGGCGCGACGCTTTTCTTTTCTCTCCGATTATCCTCTTTTCCCCCTGGAACCGTCCGCCCTTTTTCAATTCGCCCACAATTTAAATGGCCCAATAAAAAAGCCGGATTCGTGGTCCGGCTCAGACTGTTGACAAAGTCCCCACCTCGTCGCCCCGGCGAAAGCCGGGGTCCAGAAGTATTTGAAAATACTGGATTCCGCGATCAAGTCGCGGAATGACGAACCTTATTCGTCGATCGTTAAAAACGTTTAAGTGTTTGAATTAACTGTAATTATTGCCGTGTTTATGGTATCTTGTTTTGCAAGAAAACGATCATTTAACCCTCATTTTCTGGCAAAACCATGCGACCGAAGAAACCTGTTGCACGACCCCAAAACGAGCTTTTCCATATTCGTCTGGAAGTTATTTGTAACCCAGCCCATCCTCTGGTCAAGCTGGCGGACCGGATCGAATGGGACCGCCTGGATGGGCTATTTGCGCCGCTGTACGCCGAAGACGGTCGTCCCGCGACAGCAACCCGACTGATGATCGGTTTGACGCTCCTGCAGAGCCTTTACAAGCTGAGCGAGGATGACGTTGTCAATCGCTGGCCGGAAAATCCGTACTGGCAATACCTGTGCGGAGAGACCTTCTTTCAGCATCGGCGTCCCATCGTTCGAAGCGGCCTGAGCAAATGGCGCAAACGGATCAAGAGCAGGGGGATGGAAGCTCTTTTGCAACAGACATTGGCTGTCGGTCTTGATGTGGGCGCGGTCAGGCCGACCAGTCTGAAACGGGTCAGCGTCGACACCACGGTTCAGCCCAAGGCGATCGCCTATCCGACCGACGCCAAGTTATTCAACCGCAGTCGGGAGCGGCTGGTTCGCCTGGCTGGGAAACAGGGGGTTACCTTGCGCCAGAGTTATCGCCGCAAGGGCCCACAAGCGGTTCTCAAGGCTGGTCGATATGCCCATGCCCGGCAGACGCAGCGAATGCGTAAGCAGATCAAACGGCTGCGCACGTACCTGGGGCGCGTCATTCGTGACATCGAACGCAAAGCCGAAAAACCGCCGGAGGCTCTCCGGCATGAGCTTCATCTGGCAAAACGGCTGCTGAAACAGCGGCGTTCCGACAGCAACAAACTTTACAGCCTGCATGAGCCCCATGTGGCCTGTATCAGCAAAGGCAAGGCGCACAAAAAATACGAGTTCGGAAACAAGGTCAGCATCTGCGTCACCAACCGGGAGGGCTTCATCCTGGGCGCCCAAGGTCTGGAAGGCAATCCCTATGACGGGCACTCCCTCAAGGGCGCTCTCGATCAGGTAACCGAACTCACCGGCGTCAGACCGGAACGCTGCTATGTGGATCGCGGATACCGGGGGCATGGAGTGACCGACACTCAGGTGTTTCTGTCCGGTCAAAAACGCAACGCAACTCCCACGATAAAACGGGAACTGAAGCGCCGCAGCGCCATCGAAGCGGTCATCGGACACCAGAAGACCGAGGGACGACTCGGCTGGAACCGTCTGCGAGGCATTCTTGGTGATCAGATTAACGCCCTCATGGCCGCAATCGGTTACAATCTCAGGCTGATTCTGAAAGCCCTGAGTTTTTTACTGCAAATCCTCAAAGAGCTGTTGACCAAATGGCGAACGGCCAAAACGAAATATCAAACAAAACATTTATCATGGCCTAATTTCGAGCTTTAGAACGATCGACTTATTAGACGGGTTTGTCAACACACTCAGCCGGATTTGTGGTCCGACTGAGTATTTGTTTTTAATCGGCCCGGAAGGAGAAACGGAGCCCCGCTCTTTCCTCCATGGATCGAGGGGCGGCTTTATACCTTGATCACGCACGCGTCGGCCTGGGCAAGCCCTCCGCAAATGGCTCCGAGGGCGTATCCTCCGCCCTTCCGGCGCAGTTCGTACATCAGGTTCATAATCAGACGCGCGCCGCTGGCGGTGTTCGGATGGCCGATGGCAATGGCGCTGCCATTGACGTTTGTCTTTCCGCGCAACGCTTTTGTCTTTTCCCGGTCCTTGTCCGCCATCATAAGGGTGCTCACCAGAGGCACCGCGGCGAAGGCCTCGTTTATTTCCACAAAGTCGATATCATCAAGGCCGAGGCTCGCCAGGTTCAGGGCTTTCATAGCCGCATACGCGGGTCCTTCCGGCATGCGGTTCGGACCGATGGCAAGGGAGGTCATGGAAACGATTTCGCCGAGAGGCTCCAGCCCCAATTCGTGAGCCTTGGATCGGGTCATAAACAAAATGGCCGTGGCGCCGTCGTTCAGACCGGGGGCGTTACCCGCGGTCACGCCTTTACATCCGTAAATTCCCGGGAGCTTGGCAAGGCTTTCCATGGTCGCGGTTTTCCGGTACTGCTCATCGATGTCGAGAACAACCGGCGCCCCTTTCTCTGGGGGATTTCCAGGACCATCATCTCATCCTTGAACTTGCCCGCTTCCCATGCCCGGCCATAATTTTGATGGCTTCTCAGCGCCCATTCGTCCTGTTCCTCGCGGGAAATCCCATGCTCCCTGGCCACGTTATCCGTATCGACGGAAACCGGATTGAAATCCTTGTACCCCAGCGCGAAGAGAGGATCTTCCATTTTGACGTCTCCCAGCCGGAATCCCTGCCAGCGGAGATTTCTGACAATTAAAGGCTCCTGGCTAAACGACGTGGCGCCGCCGCCAATGGCGCACTCGATCTCTCCGGCGACCATGGCGCGGCAACCGTAGTGCACGGCCGACATGGCCGACACACAGGCCTTATCCAGGGAAACCGAAGGAGTCTCCGCCGGAAGCCCGGCCTTGAGGAGCGTCTGGCGAGCGGCCACGGAGGTAAAAACATCCTTGCACACCGAGGTGTCGCCCACGCCCCAGTAGACCTCGTCGACATGGCGCCCATCCACCTGGACCCTGCTCAAAACCTCTCTCATGGGCAGCGCCCCCAGATCGAAGTAATCATATTCCCTCAAGGCTCCGCAATAGCGTCCAAAAGGCGTTCTGACAGCGCTGACAATGACTATATCCTTGTACATTACCGCTCCTTCTTATTCTGTAATAGCTGATTCACCCACGGGTTCCTGTCGAATCCCCGAAAATGAGAATACATTCTACGGCGCAACATTCAAAGAACTTTATCGCTTCAGGAACCGTTTGAACAGCGCCCGCGTCTCTTCGCATGCGACGCGCTTCATGAATGCCGCGCATTCCGCTTCTATTCGCGATTGGAGCGCCTCCGCCGGCCTTCGAGTAAGCCTTTTGGTCTCATAAACCGCCTCCAGGGGAAGCTCCGTGAGCGACCGGGCGGCGTCCCATGCGATTTCATGGAGTCGGGCAATCGGGACTATCGCATTGACGAGGCCGCAAGCCAGCGCTTCGTTCGCCGTCATGACCTTGCCGAGCAGGAACATCTCCATGGCCCTGCGTTGACCGATCAAAGCCGGCAGCAACTGGCTCGACCCCGCCTCCGGAACCAGTCCGAGGCGGGCAAAAGGCGCCGACAGCCGTAGGTCCTCGGTGGCGAAAACAAGATCGCAGTGGAGCAAGAGGGTAAATCCGATCCCTATTCCCGCCCCTTGCACGGCGGCGATCAGAGGCTTGCTTACCGTTACCAGGCTCTTTAAGAAACGGCCGACCGGCTTATCCGGAGCCATATTATAATCGTCCAGAAAAAAGGCGATGTCGTTTCCCGCGCAAAAGGTGTCGCCTTGAGCCTTGATAAGCATGCAGCGCACGGTTTCGTCGTGATTGAGTTGCTCAAAAGCGTCGGCAAAGGCGCCATACATATCTCGATTCAGGGCGTTCTTCTTCGCGCTTCGAGTGATGGTCAGGGTCAGAACGCCTTGTTCTACGGTAACATCTATATCCTTGGTCATCCGGGGTTCCCTTTTAATCGGCAATAAAATTTGTGGGGGGGAATCTCTTCCCCCACGCCCCCTGCAGGCTATTTCTCGCTGCGCTCGAAATGACACGCAATTTGCGTGAAACCTTATTGTATGTTCAGAAGCGTTTTTTGCCTTCAATGAAAGGCTTTTCCTTTGGCGCCGCTTCGGCAAGACTCTCGCGGCGCAATTACGTCCATTGCAACCGTAAGTTGATCGGCAAATCGACGAAGGCCTTGTTTATGGCCTCCTCGATCTCTTGCCCGACCGCGCCTTCCTTGGCTGAGCGGATGACCACGGTGGCGTCGGTGGTTCCGTCCTTGAGCATGGTGGTCGTGATATCCACGATGGTCTCTTGTCCGGTAATTTTTTCTATCTCCTGCCGAATCTTTTCCTGTACGGCCAATTCACGAAGACGGGGCTTGAATATTTTGCCGACCGTTGTCGTTGGCAGTTCCGTCAATTCAAGGATTTTTCTGGGTTTTGCGGGCGGTTCGGCGATGTTTTCAACCATGTATTTTTGCAGGTCCACCATATCAAGCTCCGTTCCCGGAGACTTTACCACAAAGAGAACCGGCACCTCGCCGGCATATTCGTCCGGCATGCCGACCGCGGCGCTGATGCCGACCGACGGATGGGCGTTGGCCGTTTCCTCGATAATAGCCGGATCGATATTATGTCCACTGCGGATAATGAGATCTTTTTCGCGGCCGGTTAAAACCAGCCTGTTTTCGGAGTCCAGATACCCCAGGTCACCGGTTATCAACCAGCCGTCCTTGGTTAAGGATCCGGCGTTATATGCGGAGTCTTTATATCCCGGAAAAACTTGTGGTCCGCGTATGAGCACCGATCCGATTTCGCCCCTATCGCACGTTTCGATCGAGTTTTTATCTTCTCCCTGCCTTGCGATCAGAATATCCGAGAAGGGAGCCCTGAATCCAACCGATCCGAGAACCCTGGCGCCTCGGAAGGGGTTGCTGGCGATAAACGCGGCGGTCTCCGTCATCCCGTATTCCTCGTAAACACATCCGCCGACCTTTGCTTCGAAACGCTCCGAAACGGACGTCGGGCATATGGACCCGCCCGTAAACGTCGCCCTCACCGAGGAAATATTGGCGCCATCGACCGGAACCTGCGATATGGCGACAAGGCCCGTGGGAACACCGCCAATGATTGTCGCGGAATACCGTTCAACAAACCGCCAGTAATTGGACACTATCTCCTTGTTCCTGAATCCGTGCGACGACATTACCACCATATGCGCGCCGGCGCCCAGCCCGGACAAACCCAATGATATTGTTCCGCCAACATGAAACATGGGCAAGGAGTTTAAAACCACGTCCGTTTCATCGATGCCCCATATTTGCGCAAATGACCAGGCGGCGTGTATCTGGTTTCCATGCGTCTGCAAGGCAAGCTTGGGGGTCCCGGTGGTGCCCCCGGTATGAAACAGGGCGCCCACCGTGTCTCGCTCGATTTTTCTGGAAAACGTTAACCGATCGCCCGGATAGTCGCGCACCGCGCTATCGAAATCCACCATCCTTTTGTCATTAACCGGCGCGCCTCCGATAACCAGCACTGTACGAATCCAATCCGCCCGAGCTATGACCGGCTGGGCCCTTTCCCAGATGACGCTATCCAGATTGGGACCCGGAACAACCAGGACTTCCGCGTTTTCCGCGCGCAACAGATCGACAATCACCTCCGGAGAAAGCAGATAATTGATGCAACTCACCACGGCGGCCGTCTCGGCGCCCCAAATTAAAGCCGGAATCTGATCGTAGGTCGGAGAAAGGATGGCGACAACATTGGTTTCAGCCGTAATCATTTCGGACAACAGGTTCGCCGCGCGGGTGATTTCCTGTAACAGCTCGACATTAGTGCGGGTACGGGCGGGATCGTCCAAACGCCCGGAAGGGAGAACCGTCAGACCGGGCCTGTCGGGAAACAGCGTCGCGGTCGCCCTGAAAAGGTCATAGGCGCTCTTGGCGGGTATCAATTCGTCATACGGCTGCCGTTCAAGGAACTCGATATCCTGAATGCTTGTAACGGTCCTGACATATTTTGTCGTCTTCATAACAATCCTCCCCCCGTTCCTTCCCGTCCCGTGAACCTTTTTGTTTTCAATGGACGGCCGCGTACATGATCATGGCCTCGGTCGCCTCGGAAGATTTAAACTCTTCGACAACCCGTCCCTGCCTGCACACAAGAATGCGATCCGATAGGTGCAGAACTTCCGGCAGATAGGAAGAGATGACGATTACCGGAAGGCCGTCATCCGCAAGCTTGTTTATGAGTTGATGAATTTCCGCTATGGCCCCGACGTCCACGCCTCGCGTGGGTTCATCGAAAATGATAAGCTTCGGACGTTGAGCGAGCGCCTTGGAAATCACGACTTTTTGTTGATTTCCCCCGGATAGTTCAATGACTCGAGCGTCATTGCCGATGGCCTTGATTCTGAGCGAATTGACCCAATAATCCGCCAACTGGCGCATTTCCTTCATATTGATCAAGAGATGATTTGTCTGTCCCGCGGACACGGCCCCCATGTAAATGTTTTGGGCAATCGACATGGTTTCAAAAAAACCTTCGGCCTTCCGGTCTTCCGTAACGTAAACAATCCCGTCACGGACCGCCGGCTTTGGCGCCCGGTACCTGACCGACTTGCCTTCAAAGCGAACTTCGCCGCCATGAAAAAAGTCCCGCTTGACGACGCCGGCGATAATTTTCGCCGTCTCGGTTCTTCCCGAACCGACCAGGCCGAATATGCCGGTAATTTGTCCCGAAAAAACTGAAAAGGAGTTGTTACGAACAATATTTTGCATCGAGAGATTATGGACACTCAGCACTTTGCGGCCGGGCTTTCTTCGAGTTTTGTCCGTCGATCCCTTATCATAGAGTTCACCGGCCAGGGAACGTCCAACCATGGCTCGGATGATGCTGTCCCGATTGAAATTTTTTGCCAGGTCGGTCACCACATGCTCGCCATCCCGGAGTATCGTAATCCGATCCGAGGCCTGCAACGCTTCCTCGAGCACGTGGGTGATGAATATGACCGCGACCCCCATTTTTCGTAATCGATTCAGCAGCGCAAAGAAATGGTGCTTTTCCTCGGGCGTTAACGTGGCGGTGGGTTCGTCAAAAATGATTATGCGGGCGTTATGATGCACGGCTCTGGCGATTTCGACCATTTGCTTCTGCGCGGCGCCGAGCCTGGCGACCGTCATGGCCGGATCGACGGAGAAATTAAGCGTCTGGAGAAATTGCTGCGCCGTTATATACAGCGCTCGGAGCCGATTATAAAATTTCTCTTTTCCCAGGAATAAATTTTGAGCGACGGTAAGCGTAGGCACAAGACTTGTCTCTTGAAACACCATCGTGATGCCGAGCCGCACCGCGTCCGTCGGATGTTGAATTTTTACCGGCTTTCCGTCGATGAAAAGCTCTCCCCTTGTTGGAGTTACGGCTCCGGCGATTATCTTGGTCAACGTCGATTTGCCGGCGCCGTTTTCACCGATCAGAGCATGGACTTCGTTCTCCCCGAGGGTAAAATCGACATTTTTGAGAACCGGAACTCCCCGGTATTCCTTGGTAATATTCCGCATCTGAAGAATATCGGCCATACTGTTCAACCCCTCACGAGCCGGTCGAGCGGTAAGGAAACCACCGCGTTGTCGCCCTTGACCGCCATCAGCAACCGTCCTTCATGTTCCATGCAACTGGTGACGCCATGTCTTGTCCCATCGGCCCTGCTATGGAAACTGGCGACCGGCTGGAAGTTCTCGTCCAATCGAACGATCATGCCGTAGGATCTGGTGGGCGCCCATGGTTTCATTATTCCCAATTGTTTGACGCCACCGGCTTGCAATGGTTCATAAAAGGATCTGCCACCGCGCAGGGCGGGCGCCACCCAATAATCGGGTTCGATTTCATTCATCATGGCTTGACGGAATTTTGGTTCGCGAAGCACAAACTCTATCAACTGGCTTCGCGGCGCGAAAATGGACAGCCAGGCGCCATTGTCACGAGAAGGCGACAGCCGCGCGGGATAGCCGGGCAGATTACCGAATAGCTTTTTGGGAGAATTGCTTCCGTCCGGAGGGATCCGTACGAGTCGACTCCGCCAGCTTTCCGCCACGACCAAGCCGTTGGAATCATGATAAATTCCATAGGGGAACGCCAAATCGCCGCATATCCTGGTCTGGCGATCGGTGGACAGATCCACGCGCCACAGCGATCCGGAGGAATTCCGTTCCATGAGATCGCGCTTCCATTGATCCGGCCGGTTTGAAGACGATCCATGAGTGACGAATAAAGTATCGCCGGAAGCGGCCTGCATCGCCGTGGGACAGGCGGCGCCTTTCTGAGGCGTAATGACCTTGCCATTGTTGTGGCCTCCGACCAGAGCAATTCGGCCGTCGACCAAGCCCGCGGCCAGGCCGCCATCCGGCAATCCCGCGAGACACGATATATCGGCGTCAAACCCGGCGATCACTTCCCTTGTATCGATCTTCAGGACCGTGGAACGGCTGCTTACCACCGGGGTTCCGTTCATGACCGCGAGGCAATCCGGAGCGTCCGGAGTCGCCAGAATTTCCGCTTCTTCCAGCAATTGGTTAGGCCGGAACGCGCCGTCCAGCGGCGGGACGGTGATGGAAGCCTCGCCCCTCCCTAATAAACGATCGATCTTTCGGGAAATCAGCTTTATCATGAGCGGCCTCCCCAGTAGGACTTCAGACCTGTCCAGGAAACATCGGCGCCGGGAATGGGAATTTTGCCAATGCGATTGTTGGAGATTCCACCCAGGTATAAATGCCCGCGATGTTCGCGCATGGAGGTGATCATGGGATGATTCTGACCGCCGAGATCCCAAAGCGATTCAATGATTTTGCCGGTTTCGTCAAATTTTACGACGCAGCCCGTATTGATGTTCGGAAACAACCATTCATCCTTGGCCACCCGGCGAGACATTCGCTTGCGAAAACCCGGCATTTTCAAGGCAAGATCGAGCGTCGGCGTGCGCATGCCGACGAGGGCGAGCCAGTAATTGCCGTCGGACGCTCGATTTATGTTGTCGGGATAACCGGGTAAATCGGGTATGACGCGCTCCACCCGTCCGGTTTTGGGGCCATTAAGCCAATAACGGCTGATCCGGCAACCCCATGTTTCCGCGAAGAAAAAGGAGTCGCCGTCATGAGCCATGCAGATGCCGTTGGGGAACACGAGATTTCTAAGGGCCGTCTTTGTTTTGCCGGTGGAAGGATCATGGCAAATGATGCGCCCGTTGCCCCTGCACTCGAGACAATCCACGGGCCATTCTTCCATCTCGTAGCGGGTCGTCGCTTCACTGAAGAATATTCTTCCATCGGGCGCGATGTCCAAATCATCCGCGAGACGCAACCGGGAATCATCGATAACCGACCAGGGAGTCCTGTTGGTTTCGTCGGTCAATTTCGAGACCTTACGGTCCCTGTCGACGCTATAAACCCCCATGCCGCCGATACACACAATGATGTTTCCATTTTTATCGAAGGCCATTCCCAACGGCCTTCCGCCAACATGAGCGAATATCTCGGGCTCCGTATAATCGGGTCCCTTGAATCGGACAATGTCCCCTATCCGCGTGCCGGTATAGAGGTTGTCATTTTCATCGAGTATGACGTCCTCGGGCCCATCGATCATGCCGAGTCCGATCACGTTAACGTCACGGAGCCGGTCATTGAGCGCGTACGGGGATTTTGATCCGGGATTCGTGGACGGGGCCGCCGGAAGCGTCACATAGGTCGGAGATACATACACCTTGGACAATATTTTATAGCGATTCTTAACCCACCGCACATCCATGGTAACGGCGAACAGAAGCATCAATCCCAGGAACATGGAAGTGGCGCCGCTCTGCAAGCCGAGGCGAATCAAGCCGTTAACCAGCAGGAGCACGATAACCGCTCCTATAAACGCTTTCGCGGCGGAGCCTTTTCCTCCCCCCAGGCTGTTCCCGCCGACCACCGCGGCGGTAAAAGCCATGATTTCAAGTCCGACACCGGTATCGGAACCCGCGCTGCTAAGCCTTGCCGCGTACATCAGGCCCGCCAGACCGACGAGCGCTCCGGAGACGACATAGGTAACGCAAATGTTTCTTTTAACATTTATGCCGACATTGTAAGCGGATCGCCGCGCGCCTCCGATGGCCATGATATGCCAACCGGGTCGCGTGCGGCTGATAACGATATGAAGCGCAATACCGACCAGCAATAAGACAAAAAAACTAAAAGGAATTCCCAGGATAGTCCCGTCGCCGATAAAGTCCCAGGCGTCGGACTCCGGCAACTTGGCCGCGATGGGGATGGCGTAGCGCAACAAGAGAAAATCCACCACCGAGCGGACGATGACCAGCGTGACAAGCGTGGTAAGGAAAGCTCGAAGCCGCAGATAGCCGACCAGCAGACCATTCAGCAATCCGACGATTCCACCGACCGACAGGACCGTCGGAATGACGAAAACCAGCGGCCAACCCGCGACATTCATCAGTATGAGCCCCGAGATGTTCGTTAAGGCGAACGTCGACGAGACGCTCAGATCGATGCCGCCCGCTATTATGACAATCATCATGGCGAATACCACCAAGCCGAACTCGCCCAGTTGCCGGGTAGCGTCGATAATACTGTTCATCGAGAAAAAACCGGGGATAGACACGCCGAAAAAGGTGATTACCGCCGTCAGCATCAAGAACGGAACCAAATTATCGATCCAGCGCTTGGTAAGAATTTCCCCGATAAGATGGTCGGGGATGTATTTGTAACGGTATTGCGTGGCTTTATCGAAAAGAAGCATCGTATCTTGCCTTTTAATGGACTACCCCGCCGCGTGCGGCGGGGTATCGGAAACACACCAACCTTTAAAGCGCCCTCCAAAACGAGGGCTTCAGCCCCGCGAGATCAGGAAAAGGAGGCAGGGCGGGTCCTGCCGAGGCCGGGAAAGCGCCTCATTTTTTTAATTCTTCGGGGTCCCAGCAAGAACAAGGCGTCAGGGTATCCTTGGTGATAAACTTCAAGGGTGAATACAGGGTGACTTTGCTTGCGCCCGGCTCTTGTTTTTCCTGGAGAAGCGCTTCAATCATATCGTAGATGTCGCGTCCCTGTTCGAGGACGTCATAGGAGATGACTTCGCTGAACATGCCGCTTGCGACACCATCACAGGCGAATTTGGCGCCACCGCCCGATGTGATCAGGAAAACCGGCGTATCCCGTTTGACGCGTTTCTGAAATTCAAGGACCGCGGCGGCGGTTCCGGAGTCCATGACGTCCCAAAACCCGATAATTCCGCAAAGATCCGGGTGTTGCTGGAGAACGGTGGCGGTAATGTTACGCGCCTTGGTCGCGTCCCAGTCGGCGGCTTGATTGGAAACGATCGTTATTTCCGGATGCTGGGAGAGAACGTTTTCAATGCCCTTCATGTTCAAGGCGCTGGCCGCCGCCGTGATAACGCCCTGGACAATAGCCACCTTCCCGCTTGTTCCCGGGCCGCAATGCTTAACGATTTCGTTCGCCGACGCTTCTCCGAGGCCCACGTAGTCGGCGCCCACGAACGCGCTGGTGGGGTAACTGGATTTCATGTTGACCTGAATTACGTAAATGCCCGCCTTTTCGGCTTTTTTGAGAAGCTTGGCGTAGGAGTTCACGTCGGGATTATGGACCACGATTACGTCGGGTTTTTCGGAAATCAGGGAAGTGAGCGCTTGCGCCCCGGCGTCGGTGCTCCAATTGGGGTCTCTGATCTCGAATTTCATGCCGAGGGATTCAACTCGTTTTCTTATCGTGGCGGCCCAGCCCTCGGTCAGATCAAGACCCATGGCCACCGGCAGGAAGACAACCTTCTTATCCTTGAATAAAGCGTAATATGCTTGCCGGCCCGGGTCGTCGATACCTTCCGCCATTGCGCTTTGGAATGCGGAAGCGCAGAATACTAACGTAACGGTCAGCGCCAAAACTGTTCTGAAAATTTTCATGTCCCCCTCCATTCGCTCTTTGCCAATTTTTTTTCTCGCATAAAGACACGTCAATTCATTATTCGAATCCCTACCTCTCCTCCTTTCAATACCGTAAACTACTTTGATTATTTTTCCTCATTTTCAAGTATCTGATAAAATTATCGTTATATATCTCCCTGTTGCGCCGTTTGTTCATCGCGAGCG
The DNA here is from genome assembly GCA_963821845.1 of uncultured delta proteobacterium. Taxonomy (GTDB): domain Bacteria; phylum Desulfobacterota; class Desulfarculia; order JACQYL01; family CAWGVV01; genus CAWGFI01. The sequence goes on along the minus strand of CAWGFI010000007.1, from coordinate 34,782 downwards.
TTGGATAAACTGTCGACGATGATGGCAATGAGCAAAATTGCGCTCTTGATGATATTTTGAAGTGTGTATTGGATATCCATTATGGTCATGCCATTAAGCAGAATACCAATCAGTATTGTTCCGACAATTACGTTTCTGATTCCACCGCGACCACCGGAAAGACTGATACCGCCAATGACAACTACCAGGATGACGTCATAGATGAGCGTTGAATTGGCGAGGCGTGTATTCATCCCAGCCACGGCGGTGGCCAATATTATTCCGGCGACGTTGGCGATTAAAGCGGAGAGCACGTATTGCAGGACTATTATAGGACGAACAGGCATACCGCAGATGCGGGCCGCCTCGAGGTTGTCACCGATGGTATAGATTTGCTTGCCTGATTTCACATAGCTCAGGAAAAAAGCGGCTATCGAAGCGACCAGCGCAAAGAGTATTACCGGCATTGGTATACCAAGGATATACTTGGTTCCTACCCAGGCGATCGCGTCGCCGTTCGGCGGCAGATAAATAACGTCCAAATCGATCAGGTAGAATCGAACCAGACCGTAGGCGAAAATTCCGGTGGCGAGTGTCCCGAAAATGGCCGGGATTTCCGCGTAGGCGATCAAAAAACCGTTCAACAGGCCTATCGAAAGCGCGAAGCCAAGCCCCATGACCAGAGCGGCGGTGACGGAAAAACCATGCCCGGCGAGATAAAAAGCCCAGGCCACGGACATGGCCATATTAGCGACAATGGAAAGATCGATGCCCCGGCCGACCACGACGATCGCCATCGCGACGCCGAGGATTCCCAGCGTCGAGACATTTCTAACGAGTGAAAATATATTGTTGATTTCCAAAAAACCTTTAAGGGCGATGGAAAAAATAACAAAAAGTATTCCGGCGATAATTATTACGATTTTTTCCTGTGTGAGATGAAGCCTTTCCATCATAGTTTCAGCCTTTTGTATGACTAGCTACTTCAATAATGCGCTAAAAATAGATCACGCCGTGACCATCCATTGCAATATAGATTAACAGTCGATCACCACTATTAATTGCCAATATATTTGAATACATATAATATTTAAAGAGATACCTATTTTCTTCCATCTCGTAGCCATATCTATCGAAAGAAAGTGGAACTACCCTTTAAAAACAACGAATACCATTATGAAATACTATTGCCGGTATCCAAACAGAACGATTAAGAGCCTGATATAGCTTGCATAATTCGTCTTCAAAGATGTCGCTGTCATCGGAAAACGATTAAATTTCAAGCCAAGCGTCTCTGCGCTATTAAATAAGCTCTTTATATCTCTTTTAAAGATAGGATGATCAGATAAGTTTATTACAAATAATATGTATATATTGAAACCGCTTACATTTAATTAGCGGTATCATTTTATGCCGATATTTCCAGGCGGGACATTTATCGCAATATACGATAACCTCTTAAGCATTTCTTGCCTCACGGCGCATAATTTTTTGTCTGATAGCGCACTGCAAAAAGATCTTTCAATTGATTTACGCTCTTCTTCCCTGATGCGGTGGCTGTGCTTTAATGCACAAACAGGGTTCCGTGGGAATACTGAAAGGTATTGATATGAATCGGAGATTTATCAGACTGGTTGTGAGAGTGTCTAGTTTGGATATATGGATCCCCCGTCAAGCCGGGGGATGACGAGGGTGGTCGCTGGATGACGAGGGTGGGTGTGGGACTATGAGGGTGCTCTTTGTTCGTCATTGCCCGTTTTGACCGGGCAATCCAGTCATTTCGACTACTTATGTCTTCTACCGAGTCAATCCTGCCTGGCTTTTCGCCGGGCGTATCGAGGCGCCACTCCGAATTTCTGTTTGAAGAGACGTGTGAAATGAGATGAGCTGCTAAATCCCAGGGAGAACGCTATGTCGGTGATTGATTCTTCATCGTACTTGGCGCTGGTGAGCTTTTGATAGCTTTTTTTCAGTCTCCGCTCGCGAACCCATTCTGAGACCGACATACCGGTATCCTTGAACAGGTAGTGCAGATAACGAACGGAAATCCTGTTATCCCGCGCGATGGCGCCGGGAGTCAGATCCGGATCGTCGAGCTTGCTTTCAATATAGGATTTTATGGATTGAAGCTGGAATTTACGGGACAAGCTTTCGCCGGACTGCCTGGGGTCGCGTTCCTTATCTATGTATAAAGCCATAATATCCGCGACTTCGGCGGCTACCTTCGACGCCAGCTCGTCTCCCAGCGAATCGGCTTCAAGCGCGAGCAACTTGCAGAATTCCACGACGGCCCACCCCAGGCCATCGGCGAAATTCAAAGCCGGGACACTGGCAAGCCTGTCAACCGAACATCTTTCGATCAGCATCGAGCGCGGCATTTCAATATAGATGGATTGAAGATAATCGCGGCACCGCAAATGGTAGGGCTCCATCGCGTCGAACAGCACCGCCGTTCCCGGAGCCGAAACCCGCTGTTTTCCCGCCTGTTCAATGAGCAGTGATCCCTTGGAAGGAAACATGATATAAAAGCAATCTTTATCCAGATGCGCAATGTGCTGGCGACTTCTGACAATATCCTGGGAAGATAAAAATACGTCGGTGATAACAGCGGGGCCGACACTTGATTTATTCAGGAAACCTTCGTAGTCAGTGGGATTTTGGCTGCTGCTCTCCACTCTCAGGTAGTGCTCGCATAAAGCCTCCTGCCACGCGGCAAAACATTTCGCCTTGCTTATGTCTTTGGTTGAAAATACGGTTTTCATGGAATTCCTCCTTTAACCTTAACGAAACGTAAAGAAAAAGGTCGAAATTTTTCGTATACCAGAAACAAGAAGCGCGCGTTTTGTCAAGAAAAACCTTGTATACAGCATCCAAAAGGGGAAATCCCCGGTTTCAGGGAAGGAGGCGGAACGGTTGTCCGGGACCTCCACGTATAAGGCCAAAATGAAAGGTACGGAAAATTGCAATCAGCAAATATGATAAATTGAAGCGCCGGATAAATGGCTCGCCTGCAAGGGCGCGAAAAGCGGAAAACTCGGATCTACGAGAAGCTGTTCACCTTTTTCCGGAAGAATTCGGCGTAAAGGGCGAAATCCTGCTCCGGATCACCGGCCGTCCGCTGTGCGAACGTGCGCGGTTACCGCTTCGACGATGCGGGGCCACGCGCTTCCGTGGGGCATGTCGTGCCCCATGCCGTCGATGATCATCAACCGGGCGCCGGGTATCGCTTCCGCGCTGTCTTTCCCGCCCGCCACCAGCACCAGAGGATCGTCCGCTCCGTGGATCACCAGCGTCGGCGCGGTTATCGAGGCCAGCCGGGGTTTGCGGTTTCCCTGCGCCAGAAGCGCCATGAACTGGCGAGCCTTGCCCGGACCGTAAAACGCCCGGTCATAGCTGCGACCCGCCAAGTTCCGGTGCCACGTCTCGTCAAAGGGGAAGCCGGGACCGGCGATCGTTTTATATAACTTCAGCATATACTCGATGTAAGCCTCGCGCTCTTGGGGCGGAGGGGTGAGCAGGAGCGCCATGATCTCGGGTTTCGGCGTCGGAAGCTGGGGATTCCCGGTGGTGGAGTAAACCTGGGTCATGCTCCGGACGCGGGAAGGATGTCTGAAGGCCATGGTTTGCGCGATGATCCCGCCCATGGAGATCCCGCAAATGTGTGCCTTGTCTATGTTCAGCGCGTCCAGAAGGCCGACGGCGTCGTCCGCCATGTCGTCGATCGAATACGGCGCGTTCACTTTTTCGCCCTTCATGTTGGCCGCGATCGCCGCCGCCAGGTCGGGAACGCCCGCCCCTTCCATTTTCGTGGACAGCCCCACGTCACGGTTGTCAAAACGGATTACATACAGGCCCTTGCGCGCCCATTCTTTGCAGAGTTCCTCGTCCCACCCGATCATTTGCCCCCCGATTCCCGCGATCAGCAGGAGTGGCGGAGATGCAGGTTCCCCAAAGGTCTCGTATTCGATCCGAATCCCGTTAGCGGGCGCGTTGGGCATAACAATACCTCTTTTAAAAAACTATGGATGGGACTTAAAGCGGTGTGGGGGAAGAGATTCCCCCACCATGTTCTTCATCTGATTGTCAAAATAGGCGCGCTTTTCAGGCGAGGCCCGAGAAGCGCGTTTTCTTTTTAGTTATTCACCCGAGGGGCTCTTGCCTTTGCATCTATCCAGCTTTTCATCCATCCAGGGCAGAATCTTGGCCGCCGGAATATTGAACGCGGGGCCGGGGCCGGCGCTGTCCTCGTACCAATAGTAGGGCGGGATGTTGTAAGATTGCTTTTGTTCGGCCGGCGGCACATATTCCAGGGCAGTCAGGTCCTGTATGGTCTTGTGATCGCAGGCCCTCATCTGCTGTATCTTCCCGTTTCCATATTGATACGTGTCGCCTTCCCAAACACCGATGATCTTTTCCGGGTCCACACTGGCCGCCCGTTCGATCACGCTCAGGAGCCAATAGGTCTGTTCTATGTAGGAGCCTATGCTCCCGGTGGGGTGCTTGAACAACAGGGTGTTAAAGGGGGCCTTCCATACGTTCTTCCACTGGTCGTGCCATTTTTTATAGTATTCGATCTGTTCCGGCGTCTTGAAGGTCGGGTTATCCGTCCCGTACCAGGTCAGGTTAACCAGCCCCGTTCCCCCTTTTACGCCCACTTCGTGGAGTAGATTGGGGTCATCCATATAGATATTGGCGAAGGGCAGATCGATCCCCATTTGCCTGGCCTGTTTGAGCAGGTTGGCGGCGTCCGGAATCCAGTCGCCGGTATAGATTACCTCGGCCCCGGAGGCCTTGATTTTGGTCAGATAAGGGGCAAAATCGGTCAGAAACAGCTTGTGATAATCCTCGCCGACGATCTCGGCCTCGGGATAATATTCCTTCAAACCACGCTTGAAGCCTTCAGCCAGATCGTGACCGAACAGGTAATCCTGGCAAAGGATGTAAAACTTTTTTTCTTTTTTCCGGATCTGCCCATAATAATAGGCCATCCCCCGCCCAACCTGCCCGGTGGACCAGGCCGTCATAAATGAATAGGGGGTAAAGTTGGCGGCGTCATAGAGTTCGTCCGATAAGGCCGCCGCATCCACGGCGATGACCTTATACTTATTGGCCACCTCGTTGACGATTTTCATCAGGTTACTGCCGGCGGTGCCCCACAGGACATTGACCTTTTCCTGCAAGACCATCCGTTCGCAAATCTTTTTGCACTGGTCCGGCTTGGACATGGTGTCGGCCTTGATGACTTCGATGAGCTTCTTTTTGCCGTCCACCATAATCCCGCCCCGTTTATTGATGTCGTAGGCGGGCCAAAGAACGCCGATGTAATAAGCCTGACCGATTATGGCCGCCGGGCCGGAAAAAGGACCCACCACGGCGATTTTGATGGTATCGCCGGTGGGAGTATTCGGGTTGTTCGGATCGAAGTCGGACATGTCCGACATTTTACCGAGGTCAAGCTTGGCGTCGACCTTGGTGTCAGCCGCCAGAGCCCGTGCCGGCATGAATGCCAGCAACGAAAAAACCAGAAAAACGGATGCCAGAACTAAAATCCCCTTGCTCAAGCCTTTCATGTTCGCTCTCCTTTTATTGTTTGACGTACATTACGGATAAACTTCCGAGGAGAAAAATCTTCGAAAACAACCTATTGTTTATCTTTGATCTTTTCTAATTGTTATAAAGCTTGGCAATGCCGGGTCTCATAAGACCGGTCCGGAGGACGCCGCTAGGGCCGATGCCTGTAGGCCTCATGAATTAAGGCGTTATTCCTCCGCCGGCGGGGTGTAGATGACCATGAAACACTTCGCTTCCTTTTCTCCCAAGGATTCACCAAAATGGGGGATGCCGGAATCGAAATAGACACAATCACCCTCTTCGAGCACGTAATCCTGGTCTTGGTAGTGACACTTCACCGTTCCCTCGAGCACAAAGAGAAGTTCTTCGCCTTCGTGTTGAGTAAAGGTCTTCTTTTTGGGCTTGAGCGGAAGAGTCAGGATGAAGGGTTCCATCTTTTTATTGGGGAAGGTATGGGCGACCGCTTCATACGCGTACTCGAAAGCGGTGCCTCTCCTGGCGATCAAGGGCCTCTCCCCTTTTTTTACGATGGCGATTGAAGTTTGCTGCTCATCTTCCCTCAAGAGGTAGGAGATGGTAATCCCCAGGACGCGGGCGATAATTCCCAAGGTGGCGAGCGGCGGGGACTTTTCGGACTTCTCTATTCTGGAAAGGTAACCTTTGGTAAAGCCGGTTTGATTGGCCAGTTGCTCGAGAGTGATTTTCTTCTTAACACGAGAAGCCCGAATTCTTCTCCCTATTTCCGACTCAATAAATGGCGCTTTTGGTTTCATTTTGTATACGCGATCACGAATTTAAACAGCTTTAAAGTTAGTATGTTACGCCAGGTAACGGATACAATTAGACAACTTTATTGCATTTCTGTAAACCTTTTGTCAAGATTCTTTCACCCGCCGATTTATCGCTGCTCGACCCGGTTACCACGCGTCTCGTAAGGGAAAGTTATCTTGTTCGGGCGTCGGCCAGGAGCTGGAGCGATCGAAGGCCGATCGCGGCCGGGGGTCGATCCCCGGCCGCTTCCATTTCAGAGCCCAAGAGTTGAAGCGTGAACGCCGGAAACACGGGTTCACGGTTTTGAAATCCGGCTGGTCGGGCTAGAAATTAACCTTGGCGAGCCCTTTCAATCCCAGGATTTCCCTGGCCTCATCGGGGGAGGCCAATTCTATTCCCAATCCCTTGGCAACGTCCGAAATTTTAGTCACCTGCTCGGCGCTGCTTTTGGCCAGGACGCCTTTCGAGACGTACAGGCTATCCTCGAGCCCCACGCGGGCGTGGCCGCCCATGATGAGCGATCCGGCGCACATGGGTATCTGATGGCGGCCGGCGGCGCAAACGGAGAACTGAAAGTCACCGATCTGGCTTCGCGCCGTGTTGACCAGAAAGACGAGGTTTTCCAGCGTAGCCGGAATGCCGCCGAGGATGCCCAGCACGAACTGCAGATAGACCGGTTTTTTGGCGATACCTTCCTTTATGAGAAACGCGATGTTGTTGATCATGCCGACATCGTAAATCTCGAACTCGGGCTTCGAGTCGTTGGCATAGAGGATTTCCAGATATTGACGCATGGTTTTGAAGGTGTTGGGGAAAATTAAATCTTCCGTCCCTTCGAGGTAAGGTTTTTCCCAGTCGTATTTCCACTCAGAGATGTTGCCGACGACATGAAAGAGCGCGAAATTGAGCGATCCGGAGTTGAGAGACGCCAGTTCCGGCTTGAGGTTCGACGCCACGCGAGCCCGGTTTTCTATGGGTTCGCTCAGCTTTCCTCCGGTCGTAAAACACAAGACGATGTTGCAGCGACGCTTCACGTCCTCGGCGATCTGCCGGTAAATATCCTGATCGGCGTTGGGCATTCCCGTCTCGGGGTCCCTGACGTGTATATGCGCCACGGCGGCGCCCGCCTCATAGACTCGAACGGCTTCATCGGCCAACTCCTTCGGGGTTACCGGCAGGTAGGGGGACATGCTTGGTGTATGGACCGCGCCTGTCAACGCGGCTGTAATGATTCTCTTATTCATAACGATTCATTCCTCTTTTGTTTTTATTTATAATCCTCGTGGAACTTCTCGAATTCCATGAGGAAATCGTCCACCATTTTTTCAAGGGGATACTTAATTTTCAACCCCCATTCGGTCCGCGCGCGTTCGTCGTTAATTTTGTGGGCGGCCAATTCGCCTAAAAGGTCCACCACGACCGGGTTCGGCTGAAACGAGAGGCGAGCGCCGGGCACGCGCTCTTGGACGATTTCCACCAACCGGCGCGCGGAAAAAACCGGAGTGACACCGGCCACGTTGTAGACCCGCGTCCGGATTTTTTCAGGAGCGGCCTCGGATAGATCTAAAAGGAGTTGGGCGGCGTCCTTGAAATAGAGTACCGGGCAACAGGTCTCCGGTTCGCATTCCAGGACGTACGGAAGGCCCTTGAGCGGATATTCTATGGCCCATGCGTTGTAGATGGACATGTGAGCCGTTCGCGCCCCGGGACCCACGATAGAGGGAAGACGCAATCCGCGAAAATCCAACCCGAATTTGCGGTGGTAAAAAAGGCCCAGAAGTTCCCCGAAGGTCTTGGAGACCCCATAGAAGCTGGACGGCCGCTGGATCGTGCGGTCGTCTATCTCTTCGGTGGTAATGTCCTTGCTGTAGGTGGCGATGGTGCTTCCGTAGAGGACCTGCGAAATCTTTTTTATGCGGGCCGCTTCGAGAACGTTGTAGGTTCCGACGACGTTGGCGTCGAAAGCGGCGCAGTGGTTATTTTCCGAAGGAAGAGACAACATTCCGCCCAGGTGAAAAATGCGTTGGACGCCATGCTTTTCAATACAGTCCATCAAAACGGAAAGATGAGCCACGGTACCCTGCTCGAAGATGAACTCGTCCTTGAATTCCCGCAGGGGGCCCTGCACGGGCGTAATGTCGAAGATGACGGGCCGCTCGCCCGCGTCAATCAATAAACGGGCCAGCTGGGACCCGATAAAACCGGCGTCCCCGGTGATGAGAGTCGTCATGTCGAGAGTTCCTTGGAATGTTGTTCAATTTTTTCCGGAGATCGCTTGAAAGCGTTCCATCCCCGGAAAATTATGTTCCGGATGTGACCCGGAATATGAAGACCGGCGGGGTGGCGCATGTTTTTGCGCCATGACCCGCCATCGTTGTACCTCTCGAATTTATTCCATCTTGCAGCCCGTCTCGTCGCAGGGCACTTCCACGTCCTTGGCCGGAACCTCTTTCGCGGTATTCATAAACGCGTGCTTGAAGAAGGGGTTGTCCTTGACCACTTCGGCCGTCCAGTAAGGAACTTGCGCCTGATGGTCGCAGGCCCGCATCGTCCAGGTTCCCGCCGGACCGTCATAGCTCAAGCCTTCCCATGCCTTGATGACTTTGTCCACGTCCGTGGTCCCGGCTTTCTTAACGGCTTCGGCCCAGAACATGGTGGCGGCGTAAGACTTGCCGCGAAGCCAGGTGGGGTAATATCCCTTGTCCTTATGAAACTTTTCGACGAATTCCTTGTTTTTTTCGGTGGGGATCGTAATCATGTAGATTTCAGCGCCCATGTCGCCCAGGATCACGCTGTCATCGCCAAGGGCCTCGATCATTACTTCGTCATTGATATAATAGCAGGCCACCTTGGCGTTGAGGCCCATGGGCTTTCCCTGTTTGAGGAAAAGCGTCAGATCGTTTCCCCAGTTCGAAGTGAAGATGATGTCGGGTTTCGCGGCGACAAGCTGGCTTATATAGGGAGCGAAGTCCTTGGTTCCAATGGGATGATAGATTTCGGCGACGATCTCGGCCTTCGGGTCGAGTTCCATAAGTTTTTTCTTGAAGGCGGCGACGGCTTCGTGGCCAAAGGAATAATCCTGGGCGATGACGCCGATCTTTTTAAAGCCTTTTTGAGAAACCAGTTTGGCAAGAGCGAACGAGCGCCCATCGGTGCTGCCGCCGGGGCGGAAGAAGTTCGAGTTGCACTTCTCGCCGGTCATGCTGGCGGCGTCCATGCCGTAGGTGAACATGATCACGTTCTGCCTTTTCGCCAACTGAGACATGGCCGCGCCCACCGAACTGCCCGTTCCGCCGCAGAAGAATTTCACTTCATCCTTGAGGATCAGGGCCTGAGCCTTCCGCGTGGCGACATCCGGCTTGAGTTCCGAGTCCACCGCCATGACTTCGACCTTTTTGCCCAAAAGCCCGCCGTTTTCGTTGATGATCTTCACGGCGTATTCGACGCCTTCGTAGTAGCGTTCCCCGATATCCTTGAACGTCCCGGAAAGAGGCTCCATAGCCGCGATTTTAATGGTATCGGCCGCCGTGGCCGGAACCGGCGACATAATCGACAAGAACATCAGGAAAAACACCAATCCCGCCAGACACCACATTGCCCTTTTCATTTCTACCTCCTTTTGGTTGAAAACCAAGTGGCTTAAACTTCCAGGTAATTCCGTCTCACGTCCTCAGCGGCCATCAAGGCCGCCATATCGCCTTCGAAAACCATGTGCCCCTTGCCCATGATGTAGAATCGACTCGCCACCCTGACGGCGGCCTTGAAATTTTGTTCCACCATGAAGACCGTCACCCCGGATTCGCGGATGGTCGAGAGCATGTCGAGCACCTTCCTCACGATGAGCGGCGCCAACCCTTCCGTGGGTTCGTCGACCAGAATCAGCTTGGGGTTGCCCATCAAGGTACGGGCCACCGTGAGCATCTGCTGCTCTCCGCCCGAAAGATGAATGCCTTTATTGCTCCTGCGCTTGGCGAGGTTGGGGAAGATTTCATATACCCGCTCCACCGTCCAGGCTTCTTTTCCGGAGCCGCCGTTGGCCGCCTTCTTAATTCCGATGAGCAGGTTTTCGTGAACGGTGAGGCTGCGGAATATGCGACGCTCTTCCGGAACATAGCCCAAACCGAGCCGGGCGATCTGGTGGGGCCGCTTGCCCACCAGTTCGTGTCCTTCGAAGACAATGCTGCCGCGATTGGGCCGAACCATTCCCATGAGGCTCTTCAAGGTCGTCGATTTCCCGACGCCGTTCCTCCCCAGGAGGCAGACCAGTTCCTCTTCCCGCAGCTCGAACGAGACCCCGTGCAGAATGCGGCTCTTCCCATAGTGACTGTGAATGTCGGAAACCTTGATCACGAGTCGTCTTCCCCCAGATAGGCGTCCTTCACCCGCTGATCGGCGCGGATCGCGTCGGGGACGTCGGACACGAGGATCTTGCCGTAGTGAAGCACCGAGATGGTGTCGGCGAGAGAAAAGACCACGTCCATATCATGCTCGATTATGATCAGGGTTCGTCCCGCCGTTACGCGGTCGATCATTTGTATGGCCCGGGCGGTTTCCTCCCGCGTCATTCCGGCCGTGGGTTCATCCAGCAGAATCAGATCGGGATCGGTGGAAAGGGCGATGCCGATTTCCAGGGCCCGCTGGTGTCCGTAGGACAGGACGCTCGCCGGCAGGTCCATCAATTGTCCGAGTCCCAGTTCGTCGGCGATCGCCGCCGTTCTTTCGTTGATTTGCGCGTTGTTGTCGGGTTTTTTGAAAAAATGGTATCTGAGACCAAATCGGGAACGGACACCCGACCGGATATTTTCAAAAACGCTCAGTTCCTGAAAGACATTCGTGACTTGAAAAGAGCGGGAAATGCCGAGACGGTTACGGACATGGGCGGGTTTTCTGGAAATTTCCTCTCCCTTGAAAAGAATGGAACCCGACGACGCCCGAAAATTCCCGCTGATGACATTGAAAAGGGTGGTTTTGCCGGCTCCGTTGGGGCCGATGATGGCGTGCCGTTCCTTCTCCTTGACGGTCAATTCCACGCCGCTCAGAACCGACAGTCCCGAAAAATCCTTAAAAAGATCCTTGATTCGGAGATAACCGGTCATGGCGCGACTTCCTCCGCTTCAGGCTCGACCGGGGCCCCTCCCGCGCCTTTACCGGAAAAAAGTCCTTGGATCCGCTGTATGATCTGAGACAATCCTCCCGGGATCACCAGGACCATGAATATGAAAATAAGCCCCATGAAAAGCGGCCAACGGTCCGTGAGGTCGCTCAGGTAACTCTGAAGAATAATGTAGACAAAAGCTCCCAGAATGGGTCCCCAGAACGTCCCGGTGCCTCCCACGAAAGTCATGAGGAGCACCGCCGTCGTCATATCGATGCTGATGGCGGTGATGGAGACGAACTGGAACTGGAGGGTGTAGAACGCGCCCGCCAACCCCGCCACCGCCCCCGTAAAGGTGAACAGAAGGAGGCGGCTGATGTTGGTGTCGTATCCCAGGAATTTCATGCGCTCTTCGTTTTCGCGCATCAGCAGAACCGTCTTTCCCATGGCCGTCTGGGTCAGATACCAGCAGAAGACGATGGCCGCCCCGATGACGACGAGCGTGACGTAATAAAAATTGACGATTCCCGCGGTGTTGATGGTCGTGAATCCCAGATGAATGTCCGGCCGGGTGATGCTGAGGCCGTCGTCGCCCCCGGTAACCGCGTTCCACTTGGTGGCCACGGCGTAAAAAAGCGCGTTAAAAGCCAGGGTGAGCAGCGCGAAATAAGACCCTTTATGCCGGAGAAGAAGGCCTCCGGTTACAACACCCACCAGCGTGGTAGCCGCGATCCCAAGCAGAATCGCGCCCCAGACGGGAAGCCCGGGGAGGTGGATCAATGCTACGGCCGTGACGAAGGCGCCTGTTCCGAAAAACATGGCGTGGCCGAAGGATAGAAGACCGGCGTAACCCAGCAGAAGATTGTAACTGACGGCGTACAGGGCAAAGATGATGATCTCCGTCAGCATGTACACGTGATACTGCTTGAGGACCAGCGGCGCCAGGAAGCCCAGCAGGAAAAGAACGGCGATGTAGATATAGGGAGCCTTTCTCCGCTCAATCATTGTTTTTCACCAAACAGTCCCGAGGGTTTAACGATGAGGACGATCGCCATGAGCAGATAAACGAGGGCCAGTGAAAGCTTGGGGAAGAGCAATACCCCGAAGGATTGCAACTCGCCGATGAGAAGCGAAGCGACGACCGCGCCCCCCAGGCTGCCGAAGCCGCCCACCACGATGACCACAAAGGCGTCAACCAGAATCTCGTGGCCCATTCCGGGGTAGGTTGAAAGGAGCGGTCCCGCGATGACGCCCGCAAAGCCCGAAAGAGCCGTGCCGAAAGCGAAAACGCCGGTCAGGACGAGGGGGACGTTCGTGCCGAGGGCGTCCACCATTTCGCCATCGTTGACCGACGCCCGAAGCGTGATGCCCAGGCGTGTCTTATAAAGAACGAGCCCCATTGCCAGCCCCACCAGCACGGCGCACACGAAGATGAAGATCCGGTAAACCGGATAGAGAATCCCGAAAATATTTATGCTTTGAGCGAGAAAGCCATCGATGTTTACCGCCAGGGGATAGTTGCCCCAGACCCATTTCACGATTTCGGTGATGATGTAGGCCAGACCGAAGGTAAGGAGCAGTTCGTGCAGGTGGCCGTGAGCATGGACGCGGCGCAGGAGGAATCGTTCCACCAGAGCGCCGATTATCAGGAGCATGAGGGGACACAGGATGAGCGAAAGCCAGAAATGCCCCGTGAGCTTCAGCACGGTGTACGAGAAATAGGCCCCCAGCATGTACATGGCGGCATGGGCGAAATTCAGGACGTTCATCATCCCGAAAATAAGCGTGAGGCCGGCGGAAACCAGAAAGAGAAGGCCTGCGTAGGCCAATCCATGGAGGAAAAAAACAAAAATTTCATTCATCGTTTCTTACTTTCATCCGGCGGCCGCGACAGCGAAGCGAGGAGCAATCGATTGTCGAGGATTTTTCCGCCGTCGGCCGCCAAGGGAAATACAATTCGCGCATATTCCGCGGAAGAATAAGGAAAAAACTCTGATGAATGTCCTGTCGTCTCCTTCTCGATGAAGAGCGATTTTTGTTTGCCTATTGTATACACGAGCAATCGATAGAACCAAAATAGCTTTTGAAACAATATGTTACGGAACAAATACTACTAGACAACTTTATTGCTTTTTTGTAAACTTTTGTCAAGGGTTAATTGGGCGGAGCTTCCCGCGCCGTTACCTATAATATACGCTTAACGCTGGCAAAAGGCTATTTTTCATAAGTAACCTTTCCGCGTTATCATTAAAATTTTTCTTATTTTTTTCATCTTTTGCCGGAAAACTTTACACATCGCGGTTCCCGATGGTATGGGAATTCGGGCCGCCCGTAGTCATGCCCTCGATATCGTTTGTTATTTCGAGCGTGGCAAGAATTCACCCGCATAATTCCCTTTCCGCGCCTTTATCGGCGGCCTCGACGGAGGGTGAACATAACCGTAAACCCCGGATACATGACCCTCTTGACAAAAGTTTACCAATAAGCAATAAAGTTATCTGATTGTATTCACTGCCATTTCTTACGTTAATTTATTTTCGTTTATTCATCGGATATACCAATTTGCAATAAAAACAGCTGGTTGTCGGATCGGAAATCGGCGGGAGAACCAAGGCTTCGCGAACCGACGGAAAGTTTACTCTCGGACAACCGGCCGGCCAAACCGGCTTTACCACATTGGAGGCGGAAAGATGAAGCGAGTCATCCTAGGGACGCCCTCTGTTACGCCTCCATCGATCACCCGCATCCAAGGGGCGAAGGCTGAAAAGGCGAAGTAATGGATCCAACGACGGCGATGTACATTTCACAGGGAATTCACGGCTTGGCGTACGGCATGGTTCTGTTCCTCGTGGCGTCGGGTCTGAACATCATCTTCGGCATGTTGGGGATTCTGAACCTGGCCCACGCCTCCTTTTTCATGCTCTCCGGATATTTCACGTATCAGACGCTGACGATGACCGGAAACTTCTGGGTGGCCCTGCTTGTGGCGCCGGTGGTCACGGCCTTCTTCGGAATTATCCTGGAGCGGTTCTTCATCCGCAAGGTCCGCGCGTTCGGCCACATCGGCGAATTGATTCTCACCGTGGGGATCTCGCTCATCATTCTCGACGCGGTGAAAATCTTCTGGGGCACCGAAAGCCTTCCCGTTAAAGTCCCCCCGCTCCTGGACGGTCTTATTTCTTTCCGGGGCCTGGATTATCCAATTTACCGCCTCTTCGTGATAGGGGTGGCGCTTCTGGTGCTGGCCATCATGATCATGCTCCTGTATAAGAGCCGCCTGGGAAAGATTGTCCGCGCCGCCGTTTCCGACGCGGACATGGTCAACGCCCTGGGCGTGAACATACCCGTGGTTTTCATGTTCGTCTTCGGGTTCGGCACGTGGCTGGCCGGGGTGGCCGCCGTGGCGATCGCCCCCATCCTGACCGTGTACCCGGGCCTGGCGGATCAGGTCGGCATGGACGCCTTCATTGTCGTGGTGACCGGGGGATTCGGCAGCCTGCTGGGGGCGTTTATCGTCTCCATCATCTTCGGCCTGCTGAACTCCTATGGCGTCCAATTCTTCTCCCAGCTTGCGCCGATTCTGATGTACGCCTTCATGGCCATCGTCTTGGCGATCCGTCCCGCGGGGCTTTTTGGAGAACGAGAATGAATCGGACACATCTCACGCTGTTGTGGGCGGCGCTTGTCGCGTTCCTCATCTTCTATCCCAAGTTGTTCGGGTTCTATTATACCAACCTGTTCGTGACCTTTGCCGTGTTCGCGGCGTACTCGGTGTCGCTGAACATGCTCCTGGGGTATACGGGCCTTCTCAGCTTCGGCCACGCCATGTACTTCGGGGCCGGGGGATACGGGACGGCCCTGGCGCTGAAGCATATCCCGGGGCTGCCTCTCATTCCGGCCGTCCTCATCGGCTTTTTTTCGGCCATGATTCTGGCGCTCGTGTTGAGCCCGCTCATGGTGCGAACCACCGGAACCGCTTTCGCCATGCTGCATCTGGCGTTCGGACAGCTTATGTATGTGCTGGCTCTGAAGCTGCGATCGGTCACCGGCGGCGAAGACGGCATCAGCCAATTTCCCATTCCGTCACTCACCATCCCGGGGATCGGTTCCTTCTCCATGGACAATCCGGTGAATTTCTATTACTTCGGGATCGTCGTTCTGGGGCTGAGTATCTGGCTCATGTGGTTCTTTACCAAGACGCCACTGGGACAGGTCCAGATCGGCGTGCGGGACAACGCCAAACGCATCGATTACCTGGGCTACAAGGTCCCGCAGACCAAGGCGGCCGTGTACGTCGTTTCCGGCGCGTTCGCGGGCGTGGCCGGCGCGATCTTCGGGCTCTTCCAAAACCTGGTTTCCGCCGACGGCTCCCTGAGCATCATGGTTTCTTTCGCGCCGATCACCAATACCGTGGTCGGGGGCATGGGGAGTTTCTTCGGACCGATCTTCGGGACGGCGATCTTTCAGGTCATCCAGGAGGTCAGTGTCCGATATACGGAACGCATCGAGTTGGTCGAGGGAATAATCCTGGTCCTGGTGATGATGTTCGCCCCGACCGGGATGGTCGGCCTCTTTCATTCCATAAAGCGCAGATGGGCGGCGCGATCCGCGGCCTCGGCCTCCAAGCCCTAATCGGAGAAAACATGTCGCTTATTCTGGAGACAAAGGGACTGTATCGTGACTTCAAGGGGTTGCAGGTCTTATACGACGTCAACCTCCGGGTGGAAAAGGGCGAGCGCCACGCGGTCATCGGCCCCAACGGCGCGGGCAAGACGACCCTCTTCAACGTGATCACGGGCGCCTACCGCCCCAGCAAGGGCAAGGTCATCTTCAATAACCGGGACGTCTCGGGAACGCGGCCCCATGAACTGCGGCGCCTGGGCATGGGTCGTTCTTTTCAGATCACCAGCACCTTCGACGGGATGACCACCTTCGAGAACGTCCGCTTGGCCGTGCTTTCGAAGTGGGGCATCCGCTTCAACTTTTTCCGCAAGGTGGACAAGATGCGCGATATAACTCGGGAGACGGACGAGATCCTGCAACGGATCAATCTCTTCGAGGAGCGGGACAGGCTGGCGGGCGAACTCTCCTACGGCCAGCACCGGGCCCTGGAGATCAGCCTCGCGCTCGCGACGGAGCCGGACCTTATCATGCTCGACGAGCCCGCCGCCGGGATGTCCCGCGAGGAGACCCATACCGCGGTCGACCTGGTGCGCCGGTTGACGGAAGGAAAGACCGTGGTAATCGTCGAACACGACATGGACGTGGTCTTTTCTCTCGCCGACCGGATTACGGTTCTCCATCATGGACAGATCCTGGCGACGGGCGCCCCCGAGGATATCCGCCGGAATCAGGACGTGAAGGACGCCTACCTCGGCGAGATGGAGATATAGGAAACATCGCGTACACGCGCGCATGCGTTCCGGTTACACCGGTTTAAGAGGAACACTATGCTGCTGGAAATTAAAGATCTGCATACGTATTACGGGACGAGCCACGCCCTGCAGGGAGTTTCGCTCGATGTGGCCGAAGGGGAGCTAGTCGCGCTCCTGGGACGAAACGGAATGGGCAAGAGCACGACCCTGAAGAGCGTCATAGGCATGGTGAAACCCCGTTCGGGCGTGGTGAACTTCCGGGGAACCAATATCTTCGGGTATCCGCCGTACAAGGCGGCCCGAGCCGGAATCGGCTACGTTCCCGAAGAACGAAGGATCTTTCCGACCCTCTCGGTCGAGGACAACCTCTTCCTGGGTATCAAGGGAGGCAGGCTCCGAAGCGCCTCCCCCGGCGCCTGGACGATGGAGCGGATCTATGACCATTTTCCGAATCTGGAAAACAGAGCGCGGCAGCAGGGTCGGTATCTCTCGGGCGGCGAACAGCAGATGCTGACGATCGGCCGCGCGCTCATGGGCAACCCGGAACTCCTCCTGGTCGATGAACCCACGGAGGGGCTTGCGCCCATTATGGTTCAGGAGGTGCGGGACGTTCTGGCGGAAATCAATAAAGCCGGGGTTTCCATCCTGCTCGTGGAGCATAACCTCAAGGTATCCATGTCCCTGGCCAAGCGTATCAATCTCATGGGAAAGGGCTTTGTGGGATTTTCCGGAACCTCCGAGGAGCTGGAAGCGCAACCCGCCATCCGGGAAAAATATTTAGAGGTATGAATCCCTGCCCATTCCCTTGAAGAGGTTAAGCGTTTTTTGTCCCAAGTAAGCTTGCCAATACATTCAACGGTCAATTGCCAATAATAACTGCCTATATGACGCGGAGTGTCCGCGCTCATAGTGATGAAAAATGTCAAAAAGCAAGTCCTGACCCCAATCCATGCCCCAAACCCACAGCCGCTTATACGGTCATTGCAAGCGGCAGGGATAATTCCACCGGCTCGGACGTTGATTTCCCGTAAACATCCAGGCGATAGCCTGGCTTAGGGGAACCCTTCCGAGGAAGAGTTCCCCTAATTCCTAGGCTTTGGCGGCCCGGCGCTTTTTTAAATAGGGGTAGAGCAGGAAGAAGACGGTGGCGGCGAGGAAGACGGCCGGGATGGGTCGGGTGATGAAAGGCAGGAGGCTGCCGCTGGAGATGTCGAGGGCGGTGCGGAGGTGGTTTTCGGCCATGGGCCCGAGGATGAGGCCGAGGATGATGGGCAGGAGGGGGATATTGACCAGCTCGAGCAGGTAGCCCAGGAGGCCGAAGCCGAGGAAGCACCAGACGTCAAACATGCGGTTGTTGAAGGTGAAGCTTCCCACCACGCACATGACCAGGAGGACGGGGCCGAGGTAGTGCTTGCGGACCGAGAGGACCTTGACGAAGAGGTTCATGAAGAAGAGCTGGAAGAAGACGGTGAAGAGGCAGGCGACCAGGAAGGCGACGAAGATGGAGTAGACCACGTCGCTGTTGTTCTTGAACATCAGGGGTCCGGGCTGGATGCCGTGGAGCATGAAGGCGCCCATCATCATCAGGGTGACGGGGTCGCCGGGAATGCCCAGAGTGAGCATGGGGACCATGGCCCCGCCCATGGCGGCGTTGTTGGCCCCCTCGGCGGCGATGATGCCCTCGGGCTCGCCGGTGCCGAAGCGCTCGGGATGCTTGGAGCCGGACTTGGCCTGGGAATAGGAGACGATGTTGGCCAGGCCGGGACCGACGCCGGGGAGGATTCCGATGCCGGTGCCGATCAGGATGGTCCGGACCAGGTTGAAGATGGAACTCTTGAAGTAGACCAGGCTTTTGAGCAGGGCGGAGGCGTTGGTCCGGGGCAGGGCCTCGCCCACGGTCACCGGGTCGGGCCGGCGGACGTCCTTCATGATCTGGGGCACGGCGAAGAGGCCGATGAGGGCGGGCATGAGGGTGAAGCCGCCGCCCAGCTCGGGCAGGCCGAATGTGAAGCGCTCCACGGCGGTGATCGGGCTGGAGCCGACCATGGAGATGGCCACGCCAATGGCCGCTGCGAAAAAGGGCTTCCAGATGGTGCCCGAGGAGAAGGAACTGATGCAGCCGAAGGTGAACACCACCAGGGCGAAGGTACTCGAACGGGCCGAACTTCATGGCCACCTTGGCCAGGCTGGGGGCGATCAGGGTGAGTATGATGCCGCTGGCCGTGCCGCCGAAGAAGGATGCCAGCAGGGCCAGGCCGAGGGCCTTGTTGTGTTCTCCCCGTACGACCAGGGGATAGGTGTCGAAGGTGGTGGCGATGGAGGAGGGCGTGCCCGGAATCTTGAGCAGGGCGGCTGAAATAAAGCCGCCGGAGATGCCGCCGGTGTAGACGCCGACCAGCATGCAGGTGGCCGGGACCATGTCCATGCCGAAGGTGATCGGGATGAGCAGGGCCACGGCCATTGTGGCGGTCAGGCCAGGGATGGCCCCGACGACGATCCCGCCGAAACAGCCGGCGGCGATGAGGAAAAGGTTCAAAGGTTCCATGACCAGGGTCAAGCCGAGGTGAAGATAGCCGAGCATGTTTCCTCCGATGAATCGAGGCTGGTTTCAGGGTAAAACTGAGGCTGGGAAAAAGACTTTCAGCTCATGGGTGAAAACGAGATAGATAATGAGCACCGTGAAGACGGCGATGGCCGCTGCCTTGCCCACCTCCCGCCAGTTCTTTTCCTTGGAGAGAAGTAAGATGGTGGCGATGATGTAGACGCCGGTGACGACGTAGAAGCCGATCAGCTCGATAAGGATGACGTAGCTGATGAAGCCGGCGAGCATGACCTCCTGACGGCGGTTGGGGATGAGGTTGTGGTCGTAGTTCTCGGGCTTCAGGAGGGAGCGGACGAAGAGGATGGTCGAGAGGATAAACAGCGCCACCACCACCCAGCGGGGGAAGGTTTCCGGGCCGGTGACCCCGAAATTGAAGGTCGGGATCTGGTAAGACATGTAGAACAGGCCGGCGGCGATGATCATCCACAGGAAGTAAAAAATTCGGGCTACCATCTCGCGCTTCCCCTTTTCGCAAGGCAGGACCCGTCGGCCGGGCGGCCGGCGGGTCTTTTCAGAGCTACTTCTTCAGGCCGTACTTCTCGGCCATAGCCTTGTAGGCGTCCAAGTCGGCGTGGAGCTTCTTCATCAGGGCCTCACCGACGTAGTCGGCCGGGTAAAGCCACTGCGCTTCCATTTCCTTGACCGTCTCGGGATCCTGGACGCATTTGGTGAAGGCGTCGGCCAGGATCTTGACCCGATCGGCGGGCGTGCCCTTGGGAGCATAGACGGCGTAATCCATGGACGTCACGGCGTCGATACCCTTTTCCTTGAGGGTAAACACGCCCTCGCCGGGCAGCTTGGTGTCGGCCATGATACCGAGGTTGATGAGGTCGCCGGATTCGATGTAGGGACGGGCGCTGGAGGCCGTGACCGAGGTGATGGCCATGTTGCCCTGGAGCATTGCCACAATGCGGTTCTTGTCGCCGGACATGGGGAGGAGCTTGAACATATTGAGGTCAAGGTCGGCGGCGTCGGCGATGGCCAGAAAGGCGAAGTGAGAGAAGCCCAGGGGGGCCATGCCCCAGAGAATCTTGCCGGGATCCGCCTTAGCCGCGGCGATGACGTCCTGGATGGTCTTGTAGGGCGAATTCTTGGGTACCACTACGGCCATGTAGGACTGGGCGGGCAGGCAGACCGGCTGATAAACTTCCCACGTGTAGTCGGAGCGGCCGGTGACGTAGGCGATGTCCAAGATCTGGTGCTGCCACATCAGGGTGTAGCCGTCGGGTTTGGTTTTCATCATCTCGGCTTCGGCCACCTTGCCCGAGCCGCCGGTCATGTTTGTGACGACCACTTCCACCGGCAGGTACTTGTTCAGGTGCTTGGCCACCACACGGGCCGAAACGTCGCTGCCGCCGCCGGGGGCGTAGGGGACCACCAGCTTGATGGCCTTGTCCGGGAACTCGCCCGCCTGAGCGGTAAAGGTCAAGCCCAAGAGCGCCAGGGCCGCGATCAGGAAAACAATTTTTTTACTCATTCTGGGTCTCCTTGTCCGTCTAGTGTCTGCCAATCTCGGTTAGCCTAATCCTAAAAGCCAAACTTTCCCGATCCTAAAGTCAGGAGACCGTCACGTGGGGCGATCTCTTGATCACTTCGTCATTGAGGTGGACGCCCAGACCGGGTTCGTTGGGCGCCGTGAAGTAGCCGTCCTTGGGTTGGAAGTCCTCGATGCAAATCTCCACATTGGTCGGTTTGAGCGCGTACGTATGATGCTCGTGGATGTAGAAGTTGGGGATGACCGTCTCGAGGTGGAGGGCGGCCACGGTGCCGATCGGGCCGCCGCAGACGTGGCACTGGACCGTGGCGTCATAGACATGGGCCAGGTCGCAGATCTTCTTGCCCTCGGTGAGGCCTCCCACCAGGCCCAGATCGGGCTGAATGACGCTCAGGGACTGGTCGCGAAGGTAAGGAGCGAAACCCCAGCGGGTATAGATCCGCTCGCCGCCGGCCATGGGGATGTTGACCTTGTCGGCCACCTTTTTCATAAGCTCGGGGTTGAGATAGTGAACCGGCTCCTCGTAGAGGGCGCAGTTGAACTCCTCCAGCCGCTTGCCAAGCTGGATGCTGGTGGTCACCGACATCAGGGAGTGGAGCTCGATAATGATGTCGACGTTGGGGCCCACCGCCTCGCGGACGGCCTTGACCCGCTGGTAGCCGATCTCCAGCGTCTTGGGATCCAGGACGCCCCGGAGCTTGAGGGTCCGGGTACCCTCCAGGTCGAGCATGAGCGGGTCGACCTTGACGCAATCGTAACCCTCGGCGACGGCGGCCGCGGCCGCGTCGGCGTACTGCTCGGACTGGGTGAGGTCGGTGATCTTTTCTTTTACCCAGCCGAACTGGATCTGGCTGGCGTAGCAGCGGAGTTTGGGATTGGTCTGACCGCCCAAGAGTTGCCAGATCGGTTGGCCCAGGGCCTGACCCTTGATGTCCCAGAGGGCCATGTCGATGGCGCTCATGCCGCCATAAACCGCCGGTCCGCCGCCCAAGCCCCAGAAGGATGCCCGGAGCATGGTTTCCCAAATTTTTTCGATCTGGAGAGGGTCGGCGCCCAGGAGAAAATTCTCGGCCAGGTTCTTGACCATGCCGGCCCCGGCTGAATGGCCGACGCCGTAGGCCAAGGCGACCTCGCCGACACCGGTGAGGCCGGCGTCGGTGTTGATCTTGATGACCACGGGATGCCACAGGGCCCGCAGGCCCTCGGTGTTCAGGTCGTAAATTTCGATACTGGTTATCTTTATGCCCATCACTTGCTCCTTATGGGGTGACTGACGCTGTGCGCGCGAAGTTGAAAAACCTTCGACCGGTCATCGGTTCAGGCTAACCATTGTTTGTATTTTCATATATTTGATCCAAATACTTTAATCGACAAAGGCTTTATTAAGGAGCAGATAACTCTCATGCTCGGTTAATAGTCTAACTATTCTGATGATATGCTCCAGCACCAGACGGTCAGCCTTTTTAGCGTCATGTGAGACAACCGCCTCGAACATATTTCTATGATAATTAAATGAACTTTCGAATGTTGTCGGTTCAGATATGGCAGTTAAAATTACCTCTTGAAAAATACTTAAATTAGCTTCAAGCAATTGTCGTAAAGTATTATTTCCGCTCGCGTCCGCCAGCAGTAAATGAAACTGTATATCCAAGTTACGGAACTCTTTTATGTCTTTATTGGAAACTGCGTTCCTTTGCAGTTTTAAATTTTGTTCGAGTTTTGCGATTTGTTCAGCTGTGGCCTTAACGGACGCTAATCGTACAATAGTTCTTTCGAGAGCCAATCTTATTTCAGCTATTTCCAATCCTTCATCGGGGGCGAGATTCAATGACCTAAATATGTTGACAATATGCGAAGAAAACTCACGGCTTGGTGTTATGAAGGTACCTACACCTTGCTTTAACTGAACCATGCCTAGTGACGCCAGACGGTTGATTGCTTCCCTTATGGAATTTCTACTAACTCCCAATTCCTCGGCCAATTTGTCTTGAGACGGAAGCAAGTCGCCGGGATTGTATTGTTTACTAACGATCCGATCGTATATTATATTGAATACTTCATCGGTTACGCTAATTCTTTTAATCATTTTTAATCTTCTTGAGCCACTTTGTTATTGTAATGATGCTATATCCTTAATATTATAACTTGTTAGACTATATAGTAGTTTGAGATGGCGCCTGTCATACTCCGCACATGTCTGACCTGCCTCAACGCCTTTGATCCATGCCAATCGTTCCCAAATCGCTATTTTCGAAGCAAATATTGCAAAGTATGTATTACTGCAATTAAACGAAAAAACTATGGGCTTCGTTACTCAACGGGAACCTCCTATCTTAGGACATCCAGTCATAGGATGATTGGACTTGTATCATTCTTGCTCATTTCATGTCAACGAAATATTTAGGCTCATCAGGAATCGTTGCGCCTGAGCGCGCCAGTCCGGTAAGGACTGAAAAATAAGATCCTTACAGATAAAACACTCTTTGCTTTCTGGTCACAAAGACGCAAGTCAGACAATACGTATTAATCGGCCGGAGGAATCACCAATAAGACCCCATGTCTTAATATGTTGGCGTCTCAACGCCTTTGGAGTCGGGCTGGCGAAAAAATTGGGGTCACAAAAAATAGGGTCACGTCTTATTTTTTAGCGCAAACGAATCAAAAGCAAGGGGATGGAGGCTCTTTTACAACAGACTTTGGCTGTCGGTCTTGATGTCGGCGCTCCGGGCAAATAAAGGTGGTAACCAAGGAACCACAGCTAATCGAGCCGTTCAGGAATGGTGTCCATCAGTTCCCGTTCCGAACGAGCGTTGTAAAAGATCCTCTGGGGGGAATCAGAGTATACTGTCGATCTCTTAAATATTTTGCAGGAGCGACCGGCCGGTCGCCCCTGCGGCTGGATCAATCGATGTCCACTATACCCGGCATTTGGCAGGTTATTTGATTCTTCCCTTCTTCCGTAATCGTACAGATTTTGGGGTCACTTCCACCAGTTCGTCGTCGTTGATGTATTCGATGGCCTGTTCCAGGGTGAAGGTACGGGGAGGGATGAGCCGCAGCGCCTCGTCGGACATGGCGGCGCGGATGTTGGTCAGCTTCTTTTCCTTGGTCATGTTGACCACTATGTCCTGGGTGCGGGAGTTTTCGCCCACGACCAGCCCGGGATAGACGGGGTCGTTGGGTTTTACGAATATCTGTCCCCGCGGCTGCAGGTGGAAAATGGCGTAGGCGACAGCCTTGCCCGACCGGTCGGACACAAGCGAGCCGTTGGCGCGGCCGCTGATATCTCCGGCGTAGGGGGTGTGTCCGATGACCAGGGCGGTGAGGATACCCTCGCCGCGGGTGTCGGTGAGGAACTGGGACCGGTAGCCGATAAGTCCCCTCGTGGGAATTTTGAATTCCAGCCGCACTCGGCCGCTGCCGTGGTTCACCATTTTGCTCAGCTTTCCCCGGCGGGCGCTCATTTTTTCGGTGATGACGCCCACATAGCCTTCCGGCACGTCGATGATCGCCATTTCCAGCGGCTCGGATTTCACCCCGTGTATCTCCTTGGTGATGATCCGGGGGTTGGACAGGGAGAGTTCGAATCCCTCCCGCCGCATGGTCTCCACCAGCACCGCCAACTGCAGTTCGCCTCTGGCGCTGACCACAAAGGCGTCCGGCGTCTCACCCGGCGCCACCCTTATTGATACGTTGTACAGCGTCTCCTTTTCCAGCCGGGCTTTAATCTGGCGGGAGGTGAGGATGGAACCCTCGGCGCCGGACAGCGGAGAACTGTTCACCGAAAATTCCATGGACATGGTGGGTTCTTCCACGCTGATGGCGGGAAGCGGGCGCGGGTCTTCGGGATCGCAGAACGTATCCCCGATAAAGGCGTTTTCCACCCCGGCCACGGCCGCGATATCACCGGCCGCGACTGTTTTGGCCGGGACGCGTTCGAGGCCCGAGTAGGTGTAGAGTTCCCTCAGCGCCGACACGCCGGCCGATTCTCCCTTTTTCATGAGGGCGACCCTTGACCCCTGCGCCAGCGCGCCGTTGACCACCTTTCCTACCGCGATGCGTCCCACATAGTCGGACCAGTCGAGGTTGGTGACCAGGAACTGCAGCGGCGCCGATTCATCGCACACCGGCGCCGGGATATGGCTGAGGATGGCTTCGAAAAGCGGTTGAAGGTCACGCCCTTCGCCTTCCGGGTCGGTGAGGGCCAGGCCCGCCTTGGCGTTGGTATACAGTACGGGGAATTCGAGCTGCTCCTCGTTGGCGTCCAGGTCGATGAGCAGATCGAAGGTTTCGTTGAGCACTTCGGCGATGCGCCGGTCGGGCCGGTCGATCTTGTTGATCACGACAATGATCGGAAGACCCGCGGCCAGGGACTTGCTGAGAACGAATCGGGTCTGGGGCAAGGGACCTTCGGAGGCATCGACCAGCAGCATGACGCCGTCCACCATGTTCAGGGCGCGCTCCACTTCACCGCCGAAATCCGCGTGACCGGGGGTGTCCACTATGTTGATCTTCACCCCCTTGTAGGTGATGGCCGTGTTCTTGGCCATGATGGTAATGCCCTTTTCCCGTTCCAGGTCCATACTGTCCATGACCCGTTCGGCCACCTGTTCATGCGCGCGGAAGGTTCCGCTCTGCCAGAGCATGGCGTCGACCAGAGTGGTCTTGCCGTGGTCTACGTGGGCGATAATGGCGATGTTGCGAACGTCGTTTCGAGCTTTCATGAAGAAAACCTCTCGTATTTCAGAAGAAAATCTCTCGTATTTCAAATGCCGCCCCGCTGGGCGCAGCCCTTTGTAACGAAGAAGCCCGGAGAAAGCAAGAACATGGAGAAGACCGGACGTGCACGGTCGGGTGGAACGGGGAAACATAAAAATTGGGGGCAAGTCTTGTTTTTTGACTCTTCGCTTTCCCGTTAAATAATCCTGCTCACGGTAGAGCGATAGGTCCCATGGAGAGGCTAAAGCACAAACGAAACCCACCATTCGCCACGGCTGACGGTTAATTCCAAGTCACTATTAAAAATAACCGATGTAAAACCAACACGCCAGCAATTTCAGGTACGCTAAAGGTCGGTGGGTTTCCCTGGCCAGCCATTGCGCCATTCATGTATATTTGCGCTAATCTTGAATTTTAGAAGATTTAAATATTCACAAAGTTGGATAATGATTGTTGAGGATCATTTAGCTCTAACCGACTGAGTATTGGGGTGGCCGAGACAGCTTGCCGTCTTGGTCCGAAGGACAAAAGGCCAAGCCGAAGATTAGTCGGCGATCCTCTTCATGACCTCTTGTCGCTTCGCAAGGAAGACTTCACACGCCTAAATATTATGAAGAAATTACCTGTTTGCAAGGCGCCAACGATCCACTTTATAGCGTTTGTTTTAACGAAGTAACCGTGACTTCAAGTACTCGTGTTAAAAATGAAAATTTGTTTTTCATCATATCAAATTCAGGGCCCGAGTTTATGAATCTTGCTGTGCCTTCCAGAAGATATCCTGTGCCGGGGCCCATGCGGCCTTCGAGTTCCTTGGTTCCGACAGTGAGTAACACTTTGCTATTCTTCAGCGTTTTCTTTTCAGTTTTTCTCATTTTCCAAGCGGGAATTAAGAGCCTTTCGTCATCCGGGGTTACGAGGTAACTGTTCCAGGTGTTTACCACGTGGGCTTCATTATCGGAACATGATACGATGGAAACTATACCTTCCTTGCTAATAACTTCCCGAAACTTGTCCGTGAACATGCGCCTTCTCCTTTTCATTTTTGTATTGTGGATATCATTTATCCATGATAGCTATAATAGATGAAAAGTCAAGACAAAATTTCGCTAATGAGGTAATCATTTCGTCTTGTGACTACGAAAGGGGATACGAGATGCAATTTAGTATTGGGGTAGAATATGCGTTTCATTCACTATTCTACATCGTTGATCTTCCTGAACGCAAAACTGTCGGAATTAAGCAGATCGCAGAATTACATGGAATTACAGTTACTTATCTATCAAAGATCTTCGCGAAGCTGCGAAAGGCAGGTATTGTCCGATCCATTTCCGGCGTTAAAGGAGGATACGAATTGTCAAGACGAGCTGAAGATGTTTCCTTTTGGGATATTATTGAGGCTATTGAGGGGCCTTCGTTCTTTTTTCAATGTGCTGAAATTCGGAAAAATAATATTTTTGTGGATGATCCATCCGTGTTTACAGATGAATGTCCTTGTCTGATAAAAGTCGTTATACAAGAAGCGGAGGAACTGTTTCGGAATAGGTTAAGAAGCAAGTCTCTACGTTGGTTGTATGATCAAGTACACAATGATTTTCCAGAGGAAAAAAAGAGGGCAATAAACGAATGGATTAAAAATATATGAAACTTCTCGGCAAGCTGGTCCAATAACTTCGCAATATTCAATGTCTACCACTATTCAACGAGGTCGATAGTTAGAGGGGTTATCGTGCTTAAAGAGTATTACCTGATCCTGGCCATGGATTGAGAATATTCAAATATAAACAGAGATTGTGATATCACCGAGCCTTACCTCAACAATACTCGCATAATATTCAAATTCAGAAACTTTCAACAATACACATCATATTTAGGGGTTGCGCCAAAGGTCTTAAAATCTAAGAGTCAATGGACCATAGTGAAAATCAAAATGGGAAGACGATTACTTAGTCGATCGTTAAAATCATTTAACTACTTGAATTTGCTGTAATAAAAAATGTATTTATGGTATGTTGTTTTGCAAGAAAACGATCATTTAACCCTCATTTTCTGGCAAAACCATGCGACCAAAGAAACCTGTTGCACGACCCCAAAACGAGCTTTTCCATATTCGTCTGGAAGTTATTTGTAACCCAGCCCATCCTCTGGTCAAGCTGGCGGACCGGATCGAATGGGACCGCCTGGATGGGCTATTTGCGCCGCTGTACGCCGAAGACGGTCGTCCCGCGACAGCAACCCGACTGATGATCGGTTTGACGCTCCTGCAGAGCCTTTACAAGCTGAGCGAGGATGACGTTGTCAATCGCTGGCCGGAAAATCCGTACTGGCAATACCTGTGCGGAGAGACCTTCTTTCAGCATCGGCGTCCCATCGTTCGAAGCGGCCTGAGCAAATGGCGCAAACGGATCAAGAGCAGGGGGATGGAAGCTCTTTTGCAACAGACATTGGCTGTCGGTCTTGATGTGGGCGCGGTCAGGCCGACCAGTCTGAAACGGGTCAGCGTCGACACCACGGTTCAGCCCAAGGCGATCGCCTATCCGACCGACGCCAAGTTATTCAACCGCAGTCGGGAGCGGCTGGTTCGCCTGGCCCAAAAACAGAGTGTCATCCTGCGCCAGAGTTATCGCCGCAAGGGCCCACAAGCGGTTCTCAAGGCTGGTCGATATGCCCATGCCCGGCAGACGCAGCGAATGCGTAAGCAGATCAAACGGCTGCGCACGTACCTGGGGCGCGTCATTCGTGACATCGAACGCAAAGTCGAAAAACCGCCGGAGGCTCTCCGGCATGAGCTTCATCTGGCAAAACGGCTGCTGAAACAGCGACGTTCCGACAGCAACAAACTTTACAGCCTGCATGAGCCCCATGTGGCCTGTATCAGCAAAGGCAAGGCGCACAAAAAATACGAGTTCGGAAACAAGGTCAGCATCTGCGTCACCAACCGGGAGGGCTTCATCCTGGGCGCCCAAGGTCTGGAAGGCAATCCCTATGACGGGCACTCCCTCAAGGGCGCTCTCGATCAGGTGACCGAACTCACCGGCGTCAGACCGGAACGCTGCTATGTGGATCGCGGCTACCGGGGGCATGGAGTGACCGACACTCAGGTGTTTCTGTCCGGTCAAAAACGCAACGTAACTCCGACGATAAAGCGGGAACTGAAGCGCCGCAGCGCCATCGAAGCGGTCATCGGACACCAGAAGACCGAGGGACGACTCGGCTGGAACCGTCTGCGAGGCATTCTTGGTGATCAGATCAACGCCCTCATGGCCGCTATCGGTTACAACCTCAGGCTGATCCTGAAAGCCCTGAGTTTTTTACTGCAAATTTTCAAAGAGCTGTTGACCAAAATGGCGAATGGCCAAAACGAAATATCAAACAAAACGCTTACCTCAGCCTGATTTCGGGCTTTGGAACGATCGACTACTTACCATTTAACAAACTGATCAAATGGCCAGTGCGTTGATCGCTTCGCTCCTTCCTCAGACCTAAATTGTTCTGAATCGCCTGACTTGAGGGCTAATTGGGAGAGAATGTTTCGTCTACCAATTATCTACCCTTTTTTAACGACACTATGCTAAGTAACTGATATTATTATTTGTCAGCACACTCTGCACAGATGAATTATAAAATCTGGTGGATGGTAAACGGTCGTAATTTCAGTACGTTACAGTTAAATATTTCTTCTGGAAATTATGAATGGGGTTCAGGGGGGGCGGAGGTTCAAATCCTCTCGTCCCGACCAATAAAATCAAGTACTTAGCCGGGTCACAAGCCCGGCTTTTTTATTGTGGTAGTCGCATAGGTAGTCGGAAAGAAAAAAACAGGCGGCGTAATTTTTTTTCTTGACATATCTTGACATATAGCGTTAACTTGGGTTAATGTTGGCGGCATGGTCGATTATACCCTGCAACAGATTTCCGAGGCGCTTGGACTCAAACGGATGCGAATCAAAAATTGGCCTTCCGGACGGCTTTTTTTAATAAACCCATCATAAAAATTTTCTGCAGAAACTTAATAAAACCAACTGCTCATCCCGTGTAGGTTTTGCAAGCAAACATCAACCACCTGTTGTCTTTAAATTATCTATATTTTCTATAAAAAAATAATATATCACTTGTTTTAAATGATAACATATATCAATAAATATCATAATCAGGATAATGTTTGGCGGCGCATTCCGGGCATAGACTGTGGCTTAACTCCGCCTCAGAATGTTCTTGGATATACGCCTCAAGTTGATTCCAATATCCGTTGTCATCCCGAATTTTCTTACAATAGGAGCATATAGGAAGCAGTCCACTCAGTCGTTTAACCTTTTCAAGGGCCTCCTTCAGCTCGATAATGAGTCCATCCCGCTCTCTTTCGGCAGACAGAATGCGCACCATTGCGTTGACCCTTGCCAACAGTTCGCGATTGGAAATGGGCCGACTAATATAGCCGTCCGCCCCGTGGTTAAGGCCATCCGCTTGCTCGTCTGAAGCGGTCTTCTTGCCCGAAAGTAAAATAATGAAGGTATCCGCGAGCGTCGGATCCGCCTTTATCTGTCTGCAAAGCGCAGTCCCTTCAATATCGGGCAGTATCACGTCCAGAAGAATGAGATCCGGTCTGTGCATTCTGACCAGTTCTAAACATTGGCTGCCTGTGGAGGCCTCCAGAACCTGATAACCGCCAGATTTTACAATCCTTGAGGTAGCGAAGAGTACCTCCTCATCATCAT
Organism: uncultured delta proteobacterium; assembly: GCA_963821845.1. GTDB lineage: Bacteria > Desulfobacterota > Desulfarculia > JACQYL01 > CAWGVV01 > CAWGFI01. Next base: position 4,464 of record CAWGFI010000007.1, on the reverse strand, counting down.
CTACTATCAGAATTCGTGTTTCCGTGTTCATTCTATGCCTTTGCGGACGGGTATATTGAAATAGACCTTCGTTCCCTTCCCCAACTGGCTCTCAACCCCTATTTCGCCGCCATGCGCTTCAACTATTTTGCGCGTGATTAGCATACCAAGCCCCGTACTCTTTTCCCCGCCGGTTTTTTTCGCGCTGGTCTTTTGAAATGGCTTGAAAAGTTTATCCATTTCTTCCTGGGCAATTCCCGGGCCTGAATCCAGGACTGAGAAGGTGATTGAATGCTGGGTGAAGGAAAGACTTATCGCTACTTGCGTAGCGTGTTCCGAATACTCTATGGCGTTGGAGACTAAGTTGGTAATGGCCTGTTCAATCTTGGGCGCATCCATGGTTACAGGCGGAATATTTTCATCGCGCTGAACCTGCAACTCGATTCCCTTTTTCATGGCTTGTAGGTTATTCAGCATGAGGCTTCGTTTCAAGACATCATAGATGGAGGCTGGTTGCAGATCCAAATAAGAAAACACCTGCTTCTATGGCGCTAAGGTCCAAAAAGTCATCAACGAGCCGTCTCATAAATGCGCCAGAAGAATTTATCGTATTCAGAAAGCCGACATGTTCGCTATCCAGCGCGCTCTGAGCTTCGTCCATAAGAAATTCAGAGTAGGCGATTATCAATCCAATTGGCCTGCGTAAATCGTGAGCCGCCATACCCAGAAACCGGTTTTTTTCCTCGTTGAGTCGTTTGAGTTCCGCGTTTTTTTTATGAAGCTGACGCGTGAGGTTGTTCAGCTCTTGGTTTAGAGACAACACTTCTTTTTGCATGTTTTCAATTTCGTCGGAGTCCAGCCTTCCGAAAGCCAGGATGTGATCGGCGACGGTTTAAACGAGAAATAAAAACTTTGCGGCAAGCCAGAGGCGGTGTTGATATTAAGCAGATGCTCAGTTGTGTCATTTATCAAAACATTTAGATCAAACTTGCCTGTAAAATCAACAATCAGGCCTCGAATGTTCTCCCCGACTAGATTACGACCGGCTATGGTATTGGCATATTGGTTCGCATCGACGATTCCGCCTTCTCTCGACAGAACAAAAAACAAATCAGGGGCTTTATTTAGGAAATACTCATAGACTTCGTCAAGGGTATTTTTCTCCCTGAGCATGTCACATCTCTTTAATCGTTCTTTCAAGCTCGTCCAGCGAGGGAATGTATTCGGCGTTTGAATATCGTCTTTATCGTATTGACGCCTCCCCATCTGAAAGCCTGTCCCCCGATTAATAGATCCATATTGGGAAAATCCGACCTGACGGCTTCGATACAACGCTTTAAATGCTCCAAATTTGATAAAATACTCAAGGAAAGTCCTACCACAGCCGGCCTGAGGTCCTGAACAAATTGGACAATATTTTCAGGAGGTGTGTTTGCCCCAAGAAAATGCCCATCCCATCCATTGAATTCAAAATAATCCGCGACAATCTTACCACCTATCTGGTGGAATTCGTTGGCGCTGCATGATATCAGCGCTTTCTTGCCTGTACGGTCACTGGAAAAAACAGTGGGATAGACCAGGTTCAGAAGGCTTTCCGTAATGGCCGTAGCTATATGTTCGTTAGCCACCGTTATACGATTGTTTTCCCAAAGCTCCCCAACCCTGTACATACTGCGCTGAAACAGATCAGCATAAAGCGTTTTAAGATCGATTTTTTCGTTCAACAGATTCTGCACCATGGAATAGCATTCCGAACGTCTACCAGCAAGTAAAGCGCTCAAATAGCTCTCATACAACTTTTCGTCAATCATTTTGTTCCCCTGAATCCCCGGTTGACGTTTCATGATGCGCTCTTGAAGCAATCGCAGTTGCTTTGTTGATCGTTTCGCTGACAGCAGAAATCCATTTATTTGAAAAGCGGGTTTTGTCCCTCACCCATTATTGAAGCGTCGAGACAGCGCCTTCGATCCCATTTTTTTCGTCAGTGACTGATGAAAACAGCAATCTGCCAATGTTTTTATATTCTTTCGCAAGCTGAGGACCGACTGCCTGGTCGAATTCAGAGGACAGCTTTTCAAACTCATTTTCCGAGATTTTATCGTTTTTCCCTAAGCATCTCAGCCACGTTTAGCAGGTTGCCATATTCGGCCTTGCTCTTAGGAACGGCAATTGCCAACTCCTCATGTAAAATTCTGAGGGTATGTTCCAGCATAATAGAGGGCATCCCTCTGGTTGCAAGCACTCTGCCAATCCATTCGATCTGGTTTTGCATGCTTACTTGATCTAAAGATGTCAATGTCACCAGCCAACACGTGTCGCTGTCGGAAAAACGTTTGCCGCGTTCTCCATAACGGTGTTCGTAATAGGGAAACTCGACCCATCCTCGGTTACTGGCTTTGAGCGCGGCCTGAATTTCCCGTTCGTCATCAGGTATGGGATGATTTCCGGCTTCCGGATTGATGCGGGTCACATGAAGGTTCTTCTCTTTCTTCTCCATCGGATACAACGCTTTGTACACCGCTTCCAAACCTGTAAACGCTTCATGGGCGGATTCTACGATTGGATCAAGCAGTGAGGAGTCCTCAAGCGCGCTGTTCATCTTCTCCGTAAAACGCTTCCAGTTTTCTTGCAGCCGGTCCCGATAGCTGGAATAGTAGCGACATCCGTTCAACCGGGTTAAATGAAATGTCGCCGCAATATCCGGTTCATGAATATGGTTACCCAGTGTCGATCCTTCCAGCACATATAAATATCCAAGCAGTGAAATGGGGTTTTCAAACCCTCTGAGTCGTATTTTTTCTGTCATCGACAAGGCGGCGTCAATGGAGGAACCGTTGTCAAATACAACCCGCGGCTCGAAAAATTTAAGATCCTCCTGCAGCGGGGAGAGCTTTTTCAACTCGTCATCGTACACTGATAATACTCGTCTATCTTCTGAGTTCACGACTTCATGTTCCAAGACACTATGAATAATGGCCATCGCTCTGAGCTGGTTGACGTAACACTCCAACGGCAGCCTGTGGTCAATCAGGGCTTTGAAGTATGGTAATGATTCAAGCTTTGCATGGTATTCTTGTGTTTCATCCTTAAGCCTGTCCATTATTCGTGTCGATCGTTCCTTGGACCGGTCGATTTCACTTGACACCACTTTCCCTCCCCTTGCCGCCAAATAGAATAATGAGATGGGAATATAATATGTCCTCTCAGCGGTTATGAAAAGCTGATTTAGAAGAATTCCGTCAAATAGTCCAATACGTTTGGGGGAGGCTGGAGGGCTGATCGAGGAATCACAAGACCGAATTGAGGATAGATTATTGACAAGTATTCTGCAAAAAACTTTATGTCATTCCCTGTCGCCGTGTAATCGTGAAAGGAGAGGTGGCAATATGGCTTTAGCTGATAAATTCTAGCCTTATTAGGGTCTAAATGATAATCTGTTTGTGGATAGTCTGGCAGACTGCCGCCAACCTCAAACTTATTCCCCGCGGTAGATACTTTTGTTTTCAGGACCTGCTAGTGATCGATTTGGATGAATCCGCCTCATGGTTGATGGGCCAGGCCAAAAGCAAGCCTGAATGAAGCATGTTGAGCGCTCTGGTTATTTATTCATACTGATCAAGCCAGACAATTTGAAAAAACGGCGCGGAGGGCAAAAATGCGTGCGCACGTCTCGGAAGACTTTGTAAGAAATCAGGCGTACCGCCTGCTTGCTGAATATAGCCAGGACATACTCTGGGTTTTCAGCCTCGAAACCATGCGTTTTACGTTCTACAGTCCGGCCATAGAACGATTTACGGGCTACACAGTCCAAGAGGCGCTGGGAAGGGGGCTGGGGGTTCACTCCCCCCTGAGTCATATAAACGGGCAATGAAGCTTTTGAGCGAAAAGCTTCTCAGTGTACAAAGCGGTCAAGAGACTTCAGACAGAATCGTTAAATTTGAATATGAGGCTTACCACAAGGATGGGCGCGCGATATGGTTCGAGGCTACCATGGCTTTCCAGCTCGACGAGCGCGGCAAACCGATAGCGTCGGAGGTATTTCCAGGGAGATCACCGAGCGAAAGGAGGCTGAGGAAGAGCTCGAGAAAAGCAGGGACTTCGCTAACACTATTCTCAACACCCTGGACGCGCATATCGCCATACTAGACGCTCAGGGGGTTATTATTACTATCAATGACGCCTGGAGACATTTTGCCGAGCAAAACCAAGGCCGATTGTCCGCTCTTTTGGAAGGCTCAAATTACCTTGAAGTATGCGAAAAAGCGAGCGCCACGGGGGACGAACTCGCCACAAAGGCGCTTGCCGGCATCCGGGGTGTCATGAGTAAAAAAATAAGTTTTTTCGAAATGGAGTACCCATGTCATTCACCAAATGAACAGAGATGGTTTCTGATGAGGGTTATTCCTCTCGCGGACGGGTCCGGCCAAATTAAGATTGCGCATTTGAATATCACCAGTCAAAAGTTGGCTGAAATCAGATTAGAGG